>CAVRTJ010000007.1:0-70097 GCA_963724125.1 uncultured Acidobacteriota bacterium | reverse complement strand
CGCCTTCAGCTGGACACCCAAATCCATCATCTAGTGTCAGGTTGAGCCTGCCGAATGTGACAGGTAGACCGAGTCCGATACCGATATTGGGAGCAATAATCGTGGCAGTCACGATTTTGTTACACTTGCATTCCGAAGTACAAGTGCCTGAAAACGCACCAACCTGACCTCCTGAGCGTCCTACTGCAGCAAAGCGAAAGTTGCAGTTCCACTTGACCACGCCATACGGGTCTATTGCTAACATTGGGTTGTCAATAACGAGTAGCTATAGGTACTCAGCGATGGCTTTCCCAGCGCTAACCACTCGAGGCCTGAGAGTGGATCGATGCTGCAGAACCGCCCTCGATTCACATCTATACGCTCTATTGCGGTAGTAGTACATCCGCTCCACATCCCACTCCCTCCCTGTATACCCGTAAGGATTCGAATCGTCTGCCGGATCGGGCCAGGTCATGGTGTCGCCCCAGGCGGTGTAGGGATAGAAGTTGGTGACGGAGCCGCGAGAATCGAAGAGCGCGGTGACCGACGAGAGCATGTTCTTGTAGGTGTAGAGGGTGGTTCCGTCGTGGGTTTCGGCCTGGACGTCGTCGATGCCGGGGCCCTGGGTGAGGGTGAGATTCCCGCTTGGCTGGGCGACCGTCAAAATGTCTTCCTTGGAGTACAGGTAGGACCACGTCGTGCCGTTCAGGGTGCGGCTCAACCGGTCGCCGTTGTAGGCGTAAACGTGTGCGGCCGATTGGGAGCTGTCGGAGGTGGTGAGCCCGGTCATCTTGTCGTCCATGTCCCAAGAATAGGTCGTGGTCACCCCGTTTTCCACTCGCGTCGCCGTGTCGCCGTTGTCGTCGTAGGCGAGGGTCACGGCGGGTTCCCCGTCCGTGTGGGTGATGCTCGTGAGCTGGGGGCCGTGGTTGCTGAGGTTGTAGGCGTAGGTCGCCACGTCGAGGGTGCCTCCTCCGTTCTGGGTACGAGTCTGGGTGAGCCGGTTGCCGATCGCGCAATGATGCCTGGGCCTCAATTTCCCTGTAAAACTCTCTCCTGCCTCAAGCGAACTCGATGTGCCCCTCAAGGAGAGTCCTTCGGGGGGCTGGAACAATAGTAGTAGATCCTCCGAATCATCTGTTCATAAGGTTCTTTCTGGTCTCTCCCCAGGTTGGGGCGAGAGTGATATTTGGAGAGCACGATCCAGTTACCATGGGAGTCGCAGATCAGCCGATCCCATTCCTGAAGCTTGCCGTTGCCATGGTAATACGCAATTCTTTCGATATGACCGGATGGGCCGTACGCATATTTGATGATCCAACCTGCAAAACCATCCTTGGGGTTTATGATCTGTTCAACAAGCTTTCCAGCCTCATCGTAAGTGTACAAGGTCTTCCTGGCTCGACATCGATCACGACCGACCAAGATTTCCTCGCTCGATTTGAGGCCAAGAGAGTTATAGGTCGTCAGAGTCACTTGCCTGAGCTTCCCCTGGGTGAACCATTCCTGCTTCACCGGTTTTCCATCCTTGTTGAAATGCGTGATCGTAGTGCTCTGGACCTTCCCCTTGCCGTCATAGAGTGTGTCCTTTCGAACTCGGTCAGGTTGATAGGTAAATACCAGGGTGCTTGATGGGCTCATGTCACTCGTGCGGGTGAGCACCTTCTCTTGCCGGCCATGGGTGTCATAGAAATACGTGCTCACTTTGGCCGGTTCCGGGGGCAGGAAGGAACGGGTGCTCTGCCGAGTGATCTTCTCGTCCCCTCCGTACCGGCTCAGGTTCTGAGTCGCAATGCATCCATCTTCACCACAAATGCTCTCTTCAAGCATCCTGCCTCTTGGATCGTAAATGAGAATCCTGGTCGCTCTCGTTTCGTCGAGGGTTTCATCGCTGGCCTTGGATGCGCCCGTCGCCGCGGGGACTTGTTCGATGATGCAAACGTGAACGGGACCGGAGAGCTGTTCCGTGCAAAGGTTCGGCGTTTTTTGTCCATAGGACGGTAACCATGCCATCAGGATAGGCAGGGCGATCAGAGAAATGCCGCTCTTTCGATTCATGGATTCTCCTTCTGACAGACGTCTTTGCAGCAAGAGCACATGCCGCCGGCTCCCCCATAAGAAATACCGGCCATCATACAATGTGCCGAACCTTTCTCTGCCATACAGAGGTCGCCAAAATGGTCTCTCCACTTCAGCCATTTTGCATAGTTGGTGTAAGGGTTAAAGCTTGTACTATCCCAGAATAGCAATTTGGCAGGGGGCGTACAGCCTACCCAAATCACAGGCTCGGGCTTGCTACAATCGAAGGAAGCGGAATCGGGGCTGGTTCTTCTCCAGTGGCAATGGTGCTTAAACGATATACCAGCTTGGAGGCCGAAGGGGTCAAGATATTTCACCGGGTCATTAAACGCGTACATGTAATCACGGTACTTCTCAGCTGGATCACTTGAAAGGAACCTCTGCGTGTCCGAACTATATAGCC
Organism: uncultured Acidobacteriota bacterium; assembly: GCA_963724125.1. Taxonomy (GTDB): domain Bacteria; phylum Acidobacteriota; class UBA4820; order UBA4820; family DSQY01; genus CAVRTJ01. The sequence continues at coordinate 67,636 of CAVRTJ010000007.1, read as the reverse complement.
TATTCCGGTAGCAGTGCCTTCCTATGGTATCCCACTCCCTCCCGGTGTATCCGTAAGGATTCGGATCGGTGGCGGGATCGGGCCAGGTGCCGGTGTTGCCCCAGGCGTCGTAGGGGTAGAAGTTGGCGACGGAGGCGCGCGAATCGAAGAGCGCGGTGACGGACGAGAGCATGTTCTTGTAGGCGTAGAGAGTGGTCCCGTCCACGGTTTCGGCCAAAACGTCGTCGATGCCGGGGCCCTGGGTGAGGGTGAGCGAGCCGCCGGGCTGGACGACCTTCAGGATGTCTTCCTTCGAATACAGGTAGATCCACGTGGTGTTGTTCAGCGTGCGGCTCAGCCGGTCGCCGTTGTAGGCGTAGACGTGCGTCGCCGATTGGGAGTTGTCGGAGGTCGTGAGCCCGCTCATCTTGTCGTCCATGTCCCAAGAGTAGGTCGTGGTCACCCCGTTTTCCACTCGCGTCGCCGTGTCGCCGTTGTCGTCGTAGGCGAGGGTCACGGCGGGTTCCCCGTCCGTGTGGGTGACGCCCGTGAGCTGGGGGCCGTGATTGCTGAGGTTGTAGGTGTAGGTCGCCACGTCGAGGGTGCCGCCGCCGTTCTGCGTTCGGGCCTGGGTGAGGCGGTTGCCGATCGCGCCGTAGGTCCATGCGTGCGTCTGGTCGCTCCACGGGATGGCGAGCGCGGCATCGTAGGCCGGGTAGATCGCCTGCGTGAGCTGGTAAAGCGCATCGTACCCGTACGTGGTGGTGAAGGGGCCGTAGAGCACCTGGTCCGTGTTTCTGACGCGTTCCGTTCCGTAGACGCAAACGCTGAATGTGAAGATCTGCCCCAATTTCCTTTCGCTTTGTTCTATCTGCGGTAGGTGTAGCTGAATCACTGTCTAGGGCATCGCCGCGCTATTCAGTGGTCTACCCTCAAGTCGATACTTGGCATATGTCAGAGCAGACGAGAGGTTAAAGTCACTGTAGTTGTGGAGAATATCATTGCAGATAGCAAGTTCCTTTTTCTTCTCTCCCGAAATGCGGAATAGATTTGCTAGAAGCCATTTGGCGGTTAGCGTGTAGACCCTTGAGTAATTAATGGCGATTACCATATTGCACAGTTTCTCTGCCTCTGAGGGGCTCTTGTTTTCTCTAATCAAAGCTCGTGCAAGAAGTAAAGCAGCATATGTGTTCTGAATCTTGCTACCGTGGTAGGCCGCATGCATAAGATCCTTGTTGAGGTGACTGTTGATCCAATCCCCATCAACGCAGTGACCAGGATCAGGACAGTTTTGCATGATTTTCTCAAATGCTGTCCCTAAGCGACAAGAAAGCTCATTCGAAGTCCTTGTGCTACTTTCGCAGGCTGCAACTTCTTTCCATACAAAGGCGAGCGTCTGCATAAAGTCAGCCTTGAGCCTACAGTCTCCAAAGAAGTTGATGCCCGCTAGCGAAAACTTCCCGCTTCCGCGGCCTGAGGTGTAGAGATTGTTATAAGGGAGGAGCCAAGACACAACAGAGAACTCAGGCCATGATATAGTCGTGCTCGCACAAGGTTCAATGGCCCATGACGAGACAGCACTAAGGAAAGCTAGCACAAACAAGAAGATAAGCACCATAACTTTCTTCAATTGTATCTCCTGTCTTACTCCGCACCTGACCATGCGTTTTGCAGTTTGCCGTTGCCACCGGTCTGCCAACCAAAACCCCAGAGCTTACATCCGCATAGCTCAAGTCCCGCTGAACTATGTTTGAATACACAGAGCAGTGCAAAGAATTGCCTGGACTGATTGGGACCGCCCCCCATAGAGGCGATGTCCTCAGCATATATCGAATGTTCGCTGTAATGGGCGGGCTTGCCTGACCCGGCAATAAAAACACCACCAGGGGTAGTAAGACCTGGTGCGTAGTCGGGTATAAAGCTGGAATCGTTTGTGCCCTTGGAGTTTGAGTCCTTCTTGTACTGACGTAGTTGATAACAACTTGCCTGATCTTGTGTTTCTACATGTGCCTTCATCTCCGAGAATACGATGTTTGCGCCCATTCCTTGTCCGTACGCTGGCATACTTATGGAAAGAGAGAAGGATGTCATGTGACATCCGGGGCAACACAACCCAGAGGGATCGCTGAAGACAACCGGGTTATTCCTGGAATAGCAGTAAGGTGAGCGCTTTAGCTGGGCAAGGGGATCGGTTGTCCCAAAGCGCGCCATAATCGACTTGTACAACCTTGCTCTGTAATAGTAGCTGTTCAGCACATCCCACTCCCTCCCGGTGTACCCGTAGGGATTCGAATCGTCTGCGGGGTCGGGCCAGGTGCTAGTGTTGCCCCAGGCGTCGTAGGGATAGAAGTTGGTGACGGAGCCGCGAGAATCGAAAAGCGCGGTGACCGACGAGAGCATGTTCTTGTAGGCGTAGAGAGTGGTCCCGTCCACGGTTTCGGCCAGAACGTCGTCGATGCCGGGGCCCTGGGTGAGGGTGAGATTCCCGCTTGGCTGGGCGACCTTCAGGATGTCCTCCTTCGAGTACAGGTAGGACCATGTCGTGCCGTTCAGGGTGCGGCTCAGCCGGTCGCCGTTGTAGGCGTAGACGTGGGTCGCCGATTGGGAGTTGTCGGAGGTCGTCAGCCCGTTCATCTTGTCGTCCATGTCCCAAGCGTAGGTCGTGGTCACGCCGTTTTCCAGCCGGGTGGCGGTGTTGCCGTTGTCGTCGTAGGTGAGGGCCACGGCGGGTTCCCCGTCGGTGTGGGTGACGCCCGTGAGCTGGGGGCCGTGGTTGCTGAGGTTGTAGACGTAGGTCGCCACGTCGAGGGTGCCTCCTCCGTTCTGCGTTCGGGTCTGGGCGAGGCGGTTGCCGATCGCGTCGTAGGTCCATGCGTGCGTCTGGTCGCTCCAGGGGATGGTGAATTCGGTGGTGAAGAGCCGGGTAGACGGCCTGCGTGAGCTGGTACAGGGCGTCGTAGGAATAGGTGGTGGTGAAGGGCCCGTAGAGCGCCTGCTTGTGCCCGTGCAGCTTGGGCGCCACGAACCGCTCCGTCAGGCTCGTGATCATGCCCTTGTTGCCGGTTCCTCCGTCGTAGCCGTAGTCGTACTGGGAAAATAGCCCGCCGCCCGAGTCGAGATTGCGAAGCTGGGTCAGCCTGTGCTGGAGGTCGTAGGCGTAGGCCGCGCTCGAGTCGTTGGGATAAGTCACGCCGGTGACCTGGCCCATCCGGTTGTAAGTGTAGGTGTAGGTTCCTTCGGACGCCGCGATGGTGTGTAGGGACCCGTCTGGGTAGTAGGCGTAGGTCCAGGTCTCCGAGCCGTCGGAGACGCTGGCGACCTGATCGTCGGTGTTCGAGGCGTAGCCGTAGGTCACCGTGCCCGTGGGCGACGCGACGGTCTGCAGGCGGTGCCGCACGTCGTAGCCGTAGGTCTTGGTTGTAAGCCGCCCGAGGTTGTCGTAGGCGTAGGTGACCGTCTGGCCTTTCCCGTCGGTCCGGAAAGACAGCGACGCCACGGTCACGATTACGCGTGCACTCAGGGCAGATTTTCCCCTCATCCTCTTCTCGTATGATCGAGGTGCTGACCGTAAGATAGTCTTATCCTCTGTCAATGTCAAGTGCGCGGGAAGGTCAGTAAGGTGTCTTGGAGAAGAAGAGGACACGTACCATGAGCCTGGAACCTAGTAGAATCATAGCATTAAATGCCGTAATGTGCCCAGGTCTGTGGTTCCCTGGAGGCGGTCGCAGGGGGCATAGTCATATCTTCAGAATGATGCATCTACAACCAGAGTTGTAGAAATAATGTCTCGAAAAACTACAACTCTGGTTGTAGATAGCTGGCCACAAGAACAGACTTCAAGTCGCGATCCTGGAGAGTCATCGCTCTTTCGAACAGGAAAAAGGCCCCTCCTCCGAGGGGCCCCTTCGGTCGGAGCGCTGCAAGAAAATCGCAAGTTTGAAATCGAACGCGACTCGATTTATGAAAGGCCCGTTAAAGTGGCCGACCTCGAGATAGGTCACGAAAACCTGACTCTTTTAAACTTGCGATCGCTTGGCTTAACTCCTGTACTATCATCATTTAGCCTCCTGTTAATCACTAGGTCGGGGGTTCAAATCCCTCCCCGGGAGCCAAAAGTTAACCTACCCCAAGCCACGGCCATGATCCGTGGCTTTTGTGCTTTCGTGGACAGGATTTGAAGTCCCGACCGGGCCAGGGGGTCTGGGGGCGGGGGAGCGCCCCCAGCCGCAGGCCTACCTGCGTAAGGGCAGGGGGTGACAGGGCGCTTGCGCCCGCCACAGGGGGGCGGCCGAGCCCCCCTATGGAGCAGCGCGCCCCCGCGCTGCGGAGGGGGTAAATCCCTCCCCGGGAGCCAAAAGTTAACCTACCCCAAGCCACGGCCATGATCCGTGGCTTTTGTGCTTTCGTGGACAGGATTTGAAGTCCCGACCGGGCCAGGGGGTCTGGGGGCGGGGGAGCGCCCCCAGCCGCAGGCCTACCCGCGCGAGGGCGGGGGGTGACAGGGCGCTGACGCCCGCCATAGGGGGGCGGCCGAGCCCCCTATGGAGCAGCGCGCCCCCGCGCTGCGGAGGGGGTTAATCCCTCCCAGAGAGAAAATAAACTCAAGGAGGTACGTGGATACCTGCGTGCGTAAGACTATTAACAATCGTAAGATTAATTAGCCATGAACTCGTTATGGGCCAAGGGTTTCGTCGGAATCCATTCATCCCTGCAATCGCACGTAGATGGCGGGTACCCTCCTGGCGACCTATAGGAGCGAGTGCGATCATGATCCATTTCGGCGATACTGAGGATGATCAAGACCGCTTGTGCCGACGGAAGCGGCGGGCGTGAACGAGTCGGCGGCTCGTTAGCGGTCTGCTATACTGAAAATGAGTTAGGAAAAACTCGCTGGAGGGGGGAGATGGCCAAGCTCGATGTGGGGGAACTGCTGAGGCGCAGCCCGTTCGCTCCTCTCGGTGCCGAGATCGACACTCTGGCAAGCCTCATGGTGTCCAAGCGTGTCGGCCGCCAGGAAATGGTGTTCTGGGAGGGAGACCTGGAGGCGCGCTTCTTCATCCTGGGAGAGGGCCGTCTGAAAGCCTTCAGAAAGCTGCCGGAGGGCAAGGACATCACGGTCTTCCTTTTGTCCAAGGGCGATTGCTTTGGATTCCTGCCCCTCCTGGATGGCAGCCCCTTTCCCTTGTCGGTCGAGGCGCTGGAAGAGTCCGTCCTCCTATCGCTCGGGCGGGCAGAGTTTTCGCGATTCATCAAGGAACATCCGGATGCCGCCTTGATTCTCCTCGCCCACCTGGCAGGCAGGCTCAGGGGGTGCCTGGACCAGGTGGAAACCATCGGCCGGCAGGGTGCGCTGTCCCGCACCGCGCACGGTCTGATGAGCCTGATCCCCGCGTCGGAAGATGCAGGGGCGCAGCCCGAAGCGGTCCTCCCATTCACCCAGGAGGAGTTTGCGCACATTCTACACCTGGCGCCTGAAAACCTCTCCAGGGCTTTAGCCCGCCTGCAGAAGGAAGGCGCCATCCGCCGGCTGGGTAAGCGCCGGTTCCGCATCCTCTCCCTCCAGGCCCTGCGCACGACCGCCGGGTAGTCCTGATTCATCCCAACCCAAAACCGACTTTCCATCCAGCTTGACGGCCGTCAAGGCGTCCGAGCCTGTGGGGCACCATGCTAGGTTCAGGCGTCCCAAGACGCCTTTTGTAAGGACGGTGGATATATGCCTATGGATATATGGAAACAAAAGGACAACGGGGGAGACAGCCGGGAGCACCTGGCACGGCTCTTTGGGGACTTGTCCCATCCCTTGCGGCTGGCCGTCGTGATGCGGCTGATCGCGGTGGGCAGGGAGTGCGTCTGCAGCCTCGCCCGTGCCATCGAAGTCGACCAACCTACGCTCTCGCGCCACCTGCGCATCCTGAAAGACCACGGTGTGGTGGGGGACCGGCGACGCGGAGCCAAGGTTTTCTATCGCGTCATCGACCCGAGGGTGGTGGCGATCCTGAATTGCAGGGATATCTTCGAGTCCGGTGCCGGGAGGATGCGGACGAAGCAGGAGGAATCATGAACAGAGTCTGTATTGCAGCAGGAAGCTTGATATTGCTGGCCGCGGCCGCGTTCACGCCATTGCGTGCGGCGGAACCGCTGAGCCTGGCACAGGCCGAACGGGGGGCGCTCTCCGCCAATCCCAAGCTTCGGGCGGCCAGGCTCGAGGCCCTGGCCGCGCAGAAGCGCGCCAGTCAGTCGGTCGGCCGGCACTTCGGCGAACTGAGTTTCGTCGGCCAGTACGACCACTTCGAGCGCAATAGAATCCTGGTCCCCATGGCAGTGGAACTCTTTGCCAATCCCTCTCTGGGGATGAGCCAGCTGCCCTGGGATCGGAATCAGGTCCACTACGGGCTCCAGTGGCAGATTCCACTCCTCGCCTCAGGCAGGTTGCACGAGGGCGATCGCATCGCGCGTCTATCCCGGAGTGCGGCGCAGCATATGGCGCTCTTCACCCGCGCGGAAATCCGCTACAACGTTCGCGCCGCCTACAGAAACGCCCTGATCGTCCAGCACGCCCTCGAGGCGTCCACGGCGTACCGCCTCGCTCTGCAGAAGGACGAGGCCGACGCACAGTTGAGAGTCAAGCTGGGAACCTGGGCCCCTGTGGCCGCGGCCAAGGTTACCTACGCCCTGCGCGGAGCGGAAGCACAAGAAACGGATTTCACCGCGCAATCGAGAACCGCCCAGGCCGCGCTTGCCGCTCTCATGGGCCGGACCTTACCCCAGGGCGGCTTCACGTTGCAGGACATTCCACAGGCGCCCGCGAAAGAAACGGGCCGGCCAGAGGATGCCGCGCACCAGGCGCTGTCCGGACGGGATGACCTTCTGGCCTCCCGGGACGCGACACAGGTCTTTCTGCACAAGAAACGCCTCGCGATGGAAGCATTCTCTCCCGAACTTGTCCTGCAGGGCACCTATCTCCGCAATGAGGCCCCCTCCGTTCAAGACTCAATCGACACGCGGCAGTGGGCCCTGATGATAAGGATTCCGCTCTTCAGCGGCTTGACCCGCGTCTATGCGGTTCAGGAAGCGAATGCCAATCTCCTTGCGGCGAAGCAACGGGAAAAGGCCAAGGAGCTGGAGGTTTCCACGCAGGTCGTGAATGCGGAAGGCCGGTTGGAGGCCGCCAGGGCTCTTTACCAAGCAGGGCAGGCGCAAAGGCGCCTGGGACACGAGGTGGCCAACGTGGAGCACCTGAAGCTGGAACAAGGTACCGGAAAGATGGAGGACTACCTGGCCGCCCGAGGCGAGGAACTGGCGGGTGAGACAGCCTACTGGCGAGGGCTTTACACCTACCAGAGCGCGGCGGACTATCTGACCTTCGTGACCGCACGGGGAGGAACCGATGAATAAGAAAATACTTGCCATACTGATTATCCTGGCGGTCGCCGCCGCGGGGGCAGGCATCATCCTGCACAAGAAGTACGTCCTCAAGCACCTTGCACCGCCGCCCAATCCCCCCATACCCGTGAGCACGGTGGTGGTAAAAGACGGCTCCGTGGGAAGCACGGTGGACACGGTGGCCCTGGTCGTTTCGCAGACCGCAGCGACGGTTTCGGCGCAGGTGCCGGGATCCTTGCTCGAGGTCCGTTTCCACGAGGGCGATTCGGTGAGGAAAGGGCAGGTCATGGCCCGAATCGATCCGAGCGTCCTGAACGACGCCGTCCACACGGCCCAGGCCCGGCTCGCCGCGGTCCGGGAAGACCTCGCCAAGGAAGAGGCCATCTACGGCAGGGACAAGGTCCTCTATGAGAACCAGGCCATTTCCAGGCAGGCCCTCGATATAAGCAAGGCGAGGCTGGCCGCGGCGAAAGCCGCCGAGGTCTCGGCCGGGAAATCGCTGGCCAGCGCCCGGACCTACCGCTCCTACGCCGATGTGCCCGCGCCTTACTCGGGCGTCGTGACGGGCCGCCTCGTCGAACCCGGCGACCTGGCCGCCCCGGGCAAGCCCCTCTACACGCTGCAGGTACCCGGCGGGGCGAAGCTTGTCTCCAAACTCTCCCAGGACAGCATGGCCCAGCTCAAGACCGGCGACGTCGTAACGTTCCGACAGGGGACACAGAAGGCCGCGGCCCGGACATCACGGATCTACCCGGCCCTCGACGCGGCGCACCTTGGGACGGTGGAAACCGATCTGCCCACCCCTCCTTTCGATCTCAAGACGGGTGCCACGGTCTCGGCCAGTTACGCGGCCGCAACCTTGAACGGCCTCGTGGTGCCGACATCCGCACTTCTGAAGGGCCTTAGTGAGACGCTCGTGATCCGCGTCAAGGACGGAAAGAGCGATCCGGTGCCCGTCACCTTGAGCAGCGAAAACGGCACCCAGGCCACGGTCATCGGAGACATCCACCCCGGAGACGTTCTAGCCACAGGACTGCCAAGCGAACTGATGGCGCTCACGGCGGGGACGCCGTTGGCCCCGCGGGGGAGGTAGCCATGCGCCTGGTGGAAAGTTACATCAAAAAACCCCACCTGCTCTTATCCATCGTCATCCTGTTGGCGGTGGTGGGTGTGGTGGGCTTCTTCAAGCTCCCCGTCAACCTCTTCCCGGACAGCGAGCGGCCTCAGATCGCCGTCGTCACCGTATGGCCCGGGGCTTCCGCAGACGACGTGGACGCCGATGTCAGCCGCGTCATTGAAAAAGAGCTGAAGACGATCGAACTCGTGCGCCGGGTAACGTCCACGTCCAACGACGAGGTATCCGTGGTCATGGCCGAGTTCCGCTACAAGAAAGGCCTCGATTCGGCGGCCACGGACGTCTCCAACTCTCTCAACAAGATCCGTTCTTTCCTGCCGCCCGAAATCCGGCCCTTCCAGGTTTACAAGATCTCTTCGGCCACGCCGGCGGTGCTGACGCTCTCGCTGACGCCGAAAAAAGGATCGCACCTGGACCTGTCCATGATCCGCCAGCTTGCCGCCAATCCTATTAAGGAGACCCTGCTCAGGCTGCCCAGCGTGGCCAACGTGGAGGTGTTCGGCGGCTACCAGCCCGTCATCCGCGTGACCCTGGATCCCGATAAGCTCCAGGCCCACAACCTCGCCCCGGGCCAGGTCGTTGCGGCGCTCAACGCGTGGAACCGCAATACGCCTGAAGGACTGCTGGTGACGGACCAGAGCCACATTCTCCTGAAGAACCAGGGAGAATTCAGAAGACAGGAAGAGGTGGGCAACGTCGTCGTCAGCCCGAGGCCGGGTCCTCCGGTCTATCTGCGCGACGTGGCCACCGTCGAACGAGGCATCCAGGAGCGCCTTTCGGCCTACCACGGAAACGGAAAGGCTGCGATCGGCGTGAACATTCAGCGCGCCCTCTCGGGATACGCCCTGCCCACCATTTCCGCAGTGGAGAAGGTCCTGCCGAAGCTTAAACAACAGTACCCCGGCATTCAATTCGAGGTGTCCGATACCCAGGGCGAACTGATTCACACGAGCGTCTCGAACATGGTGGACGCGCTCCGTGACGCCATCATCATGACCATCATCGTGATCTTCCTCTTCCTGGCGGACGTGCGCGGCATGATCCTGGCCGGGATCTCCATCCCCTTCACCTACCTCATCACCTTCGCTTTCATGTGGCTCTTCGGCTTCGAATTCGACCTCGTGACCCTGACGGGAGTGATTCTCGGGGTCGGCATGCTGCTCGACGACGCCATCGTGGTCCTGGAGAACATCGAGCGGCATTACCACAAGCTGGGGAAGGATTTGAATGAGGCCACCATCGGCGGCACGCAGGAGGTTATGCTCGCCATCCTCTCGGGCACTTACGCCACCGTTGTCGTTCTCCTTCCCATCATCTTCATCGGAGGCTTCGTCCAGACCGTGCTCCGGCCGCTGAGTCTCACCCTGTCGATCGCACTCATCGCGTCTTACCTGGTCTCCGTGACCATTCTGCCCATCCTGGCGCCTTTCATTCTCAGGCTGGGCGGGCGCGTGGAGCGATGGAACTGGGAACTGAAGCTCGACCGCATCGTGTCGGGCAAGATCCTTCACGCCATTCAGGAGTTTTTCGTGAAGGCCGTGGATTTCGCCCTCGGCCACAAGCTCGCGTTCATCCTTCCGGCCATCATGCTTCTCGTGCTGACCGGTCGCGTCCTCATGCCCCTGATCGGGCGGGACCTCATGCCCCCCATGGACACCGGCATTTTCCGCGTCACCTTCGAGGCCTATCCGAACACCTCATTGGAGAAAACGGAGGCGCTGCTCACCGATGCGGAATCCGTCATCGAAAAGCAACCCGGGGTGAAGATGGTTTCCTCGACCCTGGGGTCCGAACCGGGCATTCTCTCGTTCGGGTCCGGAAGAAATCCTCAGCAAGCCTTCATCACCGTGCATCTGGTTAACCGGTTCGAGCGCAAGCGGACCATGTGGTCCATCGAGCGCTCGGTGGAAGATAAGCTGCTCACCATACCGGGCATTCGTTTCCCGGCGGCCTTCGATTACGGCGCCACGCCGCTGTCGACCATTCGCTCGACGGTGGATCTCATGATCTCCGGTCCCGACCCCAAGGTCCTGGCCAGGCTCCAGCGTGAGGTGACACGGCGCCTTAAGACCGTGGGCGGACTGACCGCGGTCGTGCCCACGTGGACCTTTGACCGGTTGGAGTACCAGTTCCACCCGGACGCCGACCGCATGGCCATCTATGGCACCAACGCGGCCACCGTTGCATCGCAGGTTCGGGCCCAGGTCAAGGGTTTCCCCGCGACCCTGTTCCGCGTGCCGGGCCAGGATTCCCTGGCAGTATGGGTCCAGGCACAGGCCGGACGCCGGCGATTTCCACGGGAGCTGGAGACCCTTCCGGTCCTGACGCCTCGGGGACCCGTCCCACTCTCGGCCCTCGGCAGCATAGAGCGGGTCAACGTGCCGATCCTTCACACCCGCCAGAACCTCCAGGAGACGGTGGACGTTCTCGGCTACCGGTCAACAAGCGCCGTGACCCACATCAACGACAATGTGACCAGGGCGCTCGCGGGACTCGAACTGCCTCCCGGCTACACGATTCACGACGAAGGCGAGCGAAAGACCATGAACGAGGCCTTCTCGTCCTTGATGAAGGCGCTGCTGCTGGGCCTGATCCTGCTCTACTTCTCCCTCGTGCCGGCATTCCGATCCTTTCTTCATCCGCTCACCATCATGGTGGCGATCCCCCTCGGCATCATCGGTGCCGCATGGGCCATGCTCCTGATGGGCAAGCATGCATGCATGCCCTCATTCATGGGAATGATCCTTCTGGCGGGTATCGTGGTGAAAAACTCCATTCTGCTGATCGACTTCATCGAGGAGGCCCGGGGGCGCGGCGAAAGCGTGCGCGAGGCCCTGATCGGCTCCGTCCGCGTCAGGACGCGGCCGATCCTGATGACAGCCGTCGGCACATCCGTGGGCATGCTTCCCATCGCCCTGCAGTGGGCAATCGGTTTGGAGCGTCTCAGCCCCCTCGCCGTGGTGGCCATCGGGGGCCTTATGGTATCCACTTTTCTGACGTTGATCTACGTGCCGCTCTTCTATGAACTCTTCGATTCCATGAAGGTGCGCTTGACCGGCCTTTTGCACGGCAAGAGGCAAACAGCGTAGCAGGCACGCTGCAGGTTCGGGCGTCAAAGCCGGCACGGCTTCATTCGCCCAAGGAGGTTCCAAGTGATCAAGTATATAAAAGAATTCGGATTGGGAATCGCAGTGCTGGCCGCGCTTCTCGCTTTTCCCCCGGCGCTGCGGGCCCAGGATATCCGGCCGCTGGTAGCCGGCGGGGCGGACGTGCTCCCGCTCAATACGATCCAGGTCTACTTCGGCGATGAGTACATTCATGGTTTCAAGTCCATCCGGACCCACGAACCCGGGGACCTCTGGGACCACGGCCAGCTTGCAATGCGCTGGGGCGTCAGCGAAAACGTCGAACTCGAAGTGGACGGTTCCATCCAGAAGCGCTTCCAGGCCGACTCGGGACGGACCGACACGGGCGTAGGCGACTTCTCGGTCTGGGGCAAGTTCATCCTGTGGCGGGGCAAGAAACCCGGCACGGCAGTGGGCTTCCGCCTCGGCGTAAAGATGCCGAACACGCCATCCGACAAGGACTTTGGAACCAACCAGACGGACTACTACTCGGAATTCATAGCCGGAAAGGGATTCGACAAGCTCAAGGTATGGGGAAGTGTCGGCCTGGGCATTCTGGATAATCCCTACAAGCGACAGTCCCAGGACGATATCTACACCTACTGCCTGGCCTTCTCCTATCCCATCGGCGAGAGGTGGGAAGTCACGGGTAACGGCCACGGGTTCTTTTCCGGCGGCAAGCCCGTGCTCTACGGGGACAACCATGCCTTGAGCCTGGGAGTCGCGTACCACGTCAACCGCAGGTGGGAGGTCACCGCATCGGCGGCCAAGTCATCGGGAAGGCTCTACGGCGACTGGTCGGCCCAGCTGGGCGTGAGCTACCGGTTCAACGTGTGACGATTTTGGATTAACAAACGAAGCCATCGGACAAGCCGGCGTCACGGAGACCGGCATGGGAGCCTGCTCATCCATGAAACTCTCGACGTCCCTACTTCTCGGAACTCTGCTCACGTGTGCGTCCATCGCGGCGGGGGCGGGGGGACCCGCCCCGACGGAGTCCTCCTACCTTCCCGCCCTCAGCTCCTACATCCAGATCCGTTACACCGATCCCAGTCAAGGGGCGGACACCTGGGCTGCCAGGCGGTTCAAGGCCATGCTTAACGGTGGCCCTCGAGATGGGATTCACTACCACCTGCAGTTCGTCTACAAGACCAACCTGGGAAGCTCAACCGACGACCGGGTCTATCTCCAGGATGCTTACGTGGTTCTTCATGCCGGCAAGGACCTCCACGTCAAGATGGGCCAGTTCGTGCCCCCCTTCGGCCTCGAACGCTTCGAACCCGATTGGAACCTCGACCTGATCGACCGGACGGACGTGACCAACCGCATGACCGTGAACGGAGACCTCGGCAAGAGCTTTGCGCGCGACAGGGGCATCGAAGGCGACTGGATCCGCGGGGCGGTGGGGATTATCGACGGGCTTTTTCCAGGGCGAAGGGGCCAACATGAACCCGAAGGGCAACGGGCCTTTGGGCGTCGTCCGTGCGAGTTATGGCAGAACCGGGAAGGTGAAGGCCACCCGGTGGTCCTGGCGCGCCGGGCTCGCTGCCTCCGACCGTCACGATGCGGACATGAACCTTTCCGCCGAGCTGAAGGGCCTCGACAAGCAGCTCACGAGCCACTTTGCAGGCCGGGACAGCCGCCTCAACGCCTTTGCCGAGGCGCGCTGGGGAAAGGTGCGCGGCCAGACCGAATACTTCCGCGCCTGGCTCGCCCCCGACCGCGGCAACGAGATCATCGCCCACGGCGCCTACGGCCAGGTGGCCTACCTCCCGGTTCCGCAGATCATCCTCGCCCTGCGCTACGAATGGTTCACGCCCGACCTGCGCACCGACGCGGCCCCCTCGCTCCGGCAGTGGGACTCTTCAGTTACCTACGATTTTCACCGCGTTCCGCTACGCTTGGTGGCAGACTACCTCTCGCCGCGGGGTGGGAGCGAGGCCTATACCCACACGTGGCGGTTCCAAGTCCAGTACGTGCTGTTGCAAGATAGACACGAATGATGCCCCGACACTTTTCAAGGAGGGTCCAGACCATGCAGTTTGAACAGCTATTTGAGATCGGTCTCGCATTCCACGGCCACAAATGCCCGGCCATGCCCATGGGGCTCCGGGCGGGGCTTGCGGCCATGAAGACGCTCGGGGTCGAGCGCGCCCAGGACAAGGAACTGTTCGTGATCGCCGAGACGGGGAAGGGGCACGCCGCGGGCTGCTTCCTCGACGGCATCATGACCGCAACGGGATGCACGTACGGAAAATCCAACATCCAGAAGCGCTACTTCAACAAGATGGCCTTCACCCTCGTCGACCAGAAGACGGGCAAGGCCGTGCGCGTGTCGCTCAAGCCCGCCTTCTTCGAGCAGGCGCTGGCCTCCCCGTTCGTCCAGAAACGCAAGGCGGGGGTTCCGCCGCAGGACATCGAGCCCGAAATCACCGAGGCCGTCGTCGGCAGGATCCTCGGTCTGAAGGACGAGGACTTTCTCGACGTTGGGCCCGTACACAGCGTACCCGTCGAGAGCCGGAAGGGCATCTTCCAAGTCAAGCGGTGCGCGAAGTGCGGCGAGGCCACCTTCGTGAACAAGCTCCGCGAGACCGAAGACGGCGACCTTGTCTGCATCCCCTGTTCGGGCTATGGCGAATAAAGACCGGGTCCCGCCGAAGGGGCCGGCCGGCCGCCCCGCCTGGGCCGGCCACGCCCTTCGCGGGGTGGACCGTGGTCCCGATCCCGTACGCCGAAACGGCCGGCGGCAGGATCGGGATCCATAAGGAAGGAAGGCGCCCATGACCCTATATTTCACCGCCCCTGTTCTCTTCCTGGTCATCGCTTTCGTGTTTTCCATGTTGGGAATGGGCGGCTCTCAGCTCTACATCCCCATCCTCTTCTGGCTGGGCCTCGACTTCAAATCCGAGGCCATTCCGCTGGGGCTCTTTTTGAATATCGTTTCATCCTCCTCCGCGGCCTTCACCTACATTCGAAATCGGATGGTCGACTGGAAGATCGCCCTGCCCTTCGCCATCGGCATGCTCGCCATGCCCCCGCTGGGTACCTGGGCCAACATCTCCTTGCCGACGAGGCCCGTCATTCTGATCTTCGCCCTCTTCACGGCTCTGGCCGGGGCGCTGATGCTCAGCGGATGGAAACCCAAAGCGGGCGCTCTGACGACGCGGCAAAGGATCGTGCTGGGACTGGTCGCGGGCTGTGTGCTGGGCTTCTTCACGGGCCTCATCGGCAGGGGCGGCGGCAGTTTTGTGGTCCCGCTTCTCGTCATGGCCGGCCTTCCGGCCAAGGCCGCGGCGGCCACCTCGTCGGTGATCGTCACCGGGTCGGGCCTTTCGGGGCTCCTCTCCCACCTCGCCGCCGCAACGGCGCCGAGATGGGCGCTGTGGGCGCTGTGCGCCGCGGCGGTTCTCGTGGGAAGCCAGGCCGGATCGCGCCTGATGGCGAAAAAGATGAAGCCGGGATGGGTCAAGATCGTCTTCGGCACAGTGCTCCTGGGCGTGGCCGTGCTTCTCATCGTCAAGGACGTTTTATAGAGGCCTTTTCCATGCTCGCCCCGGGGTTTCCCCCCGGGAAAGGGTCGGGGGCGGCGCCTCTCGTCCGTTCCGAACCAGGACGCGGTCCGTCTGTCGGAGGCATAGACCCGTTAAGTGGACGTACGATAGGATTAAGGTCGCACGAGATTGCGCGATGGGAGGGCTCATGCGAAGACTGGTGTACGTCCTGGTGCCGGTGGCGCTCCTGGGGCTCATACTGCTCCAGGCCGCGGGCTGTGCGCACCGCAGGCCGGACCTGGCGAAGCTCTACCACGACTGGGCGAGCCGGAAGGAGGGGCGGCCGCCGCTGGTGGGCATCCACGGGCTGATGGGCTCGGAGATCGTGGACCCGAAGACGGGGAAGGTGCTCTGGGGTCACGCGCGGGGATTTATCTCCACCACGGCCGACATGCGCCTGGCCCTGCCCATCGAACCGGGCCAGAAGACGGACCTCGTGCCCGTAGGTTCGATCAAGAAGATCGCCGGGGTGGAGATCTACGGCGGCATCGTCAAGACCCTCACGCAGGACGGCGGGTACACCATGGTCGAGGGGCCGGGTGCCGTGCCCGAGGCGCCCCTCTTTCCCTTCGTCTACGACTGGCGCCTGAGCTGTGTGGAGAACGCCCGGCGGCTGTCCACTTTCATAGAATCCATCGCCCAGCGTTGCCACGACCCTTCGATCAAGGTGGATATCGTGGCCCACTCCATGGGCGGGCTCATCGTCCGGTACTACGTTCTGTACGGCGGGAAGGACGTGCTGGGCGAAGCGGCGCCCGTCCCCTCCGGCGCGGGGGCGGCCCACATCCGCAAGCTGATCATGCTGGGGACGCCGAACATGGGCTCGGTCTCCACGCTTCTGGCGCTCATCGACGGGGGGCGGGTGGGGCTGGCGCGCATCCCGCCGGACCTGATCGCCACGATGCCCTCCATGATCCAGCTCATGCCTTCGCCCTCCGAGCACGTGCTCTTCACGGCGGCGGGCCGACCGGTCCCCCTGGACATCTACGACGTGAAGACCTGGGAACACCAGAGATGGGGGATCTTCGACCCCCACAAGCGTCCCGGCATCGTGCGGAGATACCTCTATCTGCACCCCGATCAGAATGAGGCCCAGGCCCTGGCGTACCTGAGGGCCCTGCAGGCGCATTTCGGCGTGTTGCTCCGAAAGGCCAGGGCCTTTCACCTGGCCCTGGAAGCCGGGCCGATGCCGTCCTCCGTGCGGACCCTCCTGCTGGGTGGGGACTGCACTCCGACGCTTCGTGGGCTCGTCGTGGAGCCGGAGGGAGGCCGGTGGGTGGTGCGCCGGAGGCCCGAAGACGTGCGGAACCCGATGCGGGGCGTCAACCTCGACAGCCTCTTCTACGGCCCCGGCGACGGCGAGGTGACCAAGTCGAGCCTGCTCGGCGACGTTCCCGCGACCGTCGGGCGCGAATCCCACACGGACCTGCCCTACGCCCTATCCGGCTTCATCTGCGAAGAGCACATGAGGCTGGTGCAGAACGTGACCTTCCGCGACAACCTCCTCAACTTCCTGCTCTACAAGCCCCTGCCTGCGGCCGCGCCAAGTGCCCCCGCCGCCGGGGCACAGTGAGATGGCCTGGGACCCTCTTGTGGGTTCCCGCGTGGCCCTTGATCGGCTGATAACCAGCAACCTCTCGGAAACTCGATCCGCATTCGGTCCGCCCCATCCGCCGTGCGTGCCGAGTTCCTTCCTGCCCCTGGGAATTCCTTCCCGGTGCGTAACTTGACGGCCGTCAATGCGCGCTTGATGAAACGGCCCTATCCTAATAAGTGAAGAGGCGCGAAAGGGCCCTCGGACCAAGATGAGACTTGGGAAGCGACGACAGAAGGGTCCTTTGCCTCGAGTCGAAGAGCGTACCCCTTTTCTTTTACCCCCCATCCTCAAAGGGCCCTCACGGGCCCTTTTTCTCGTCCATGCGGCTCCGGAGGCCGTCTTCTGACGGCAGGCCGCCGTCCGTGCTTCTACAAGGGTCTTCGGTGATGGAGCGGGACCAGGTCATCCCGGCGCGGGGTGGCGGGAAGGATGAATCCCTGGCGACGGGCTTCGCGGCCCATCGGTGGGGCACATCGCACAGTAAAAGGAGAAGGGGAGGCGTGCCGCGGCAACACGCATTGGCACGGCGCT
Organism: uncultured Acidobacteriota bacterium; assembly: GCA_963724125.1. GTDB lineage: Bacteria > Acidobacteriota > UBA4820 > UBA4820 > DSQY01 > CAVRTJ01. The sequence continues at coordinate 50,335 of CAVRTJ010000007.1, read as the reverse complement.
CATGCAGGGCTATCCTGAAGCCGGTGAACTGACTGCATGCCTTGAACTGGGTTCGGGCCGAACGGTCCTCTTGCGGGTAAGTGGTCCATGGAGGGAGGGATCGATGAAGAAAAGTCTCTTGGCGGGTGCCCTTCTCGCGGGGGTTGTCCTGGCCTCCGTATGGGCGATCGCGGACACCCACGAACAAAAGGCGGAGACGGCCCTCCAGAAGACGGCGGCCGCCGGGAAGAAAGCGGCCAAAACAAAGCCCCTGCCCCGGATGGTCGATCTCGGAAAGACGTGGTGCATCCCCTGCAAGAAGATGGTCGCGGTCATGCAGGAGGCGGAGTTGAGGTACAAGGGCAAAGCAACCATCGAGTTCATCGACCTCGACAAGCACCCGGAGGCCGCCCGGACATACAGGATCATGATGATTCCCACGCAGATCTTCTTTACGGCCGACGGAAAGGAATTCAAGCGCCACATGGGCTACCTGCCTTTCGAGGACGTGGAGAAAATCTTCACCCAGATGGGGGTTGAACGGAGTTCGTGATGGGCGACCTGCTCGGCCAGTTCGGAAATCTCGTGGAGACGGCGCCCCTGGTCGCCTTCGGGGCGGCGTTTCTGGGGGGGCTCCTGACGGCCAGCAACCCGTGCGTGCTCGTGAGCATCCCCCTTATCCTCGCCTACGTCGGCGGGAGCGAGGCGGCCCCCTCGATCAGGCGATCGCTTCTGTACGCCCTCGCGATGGTGGCGGGACTCGCCCTGACGTTCACCGCCCTGGGCCTGGCCGCGGCCCTGCTGGGCCGGTTCTTTGGGGTCCAGGGCCGCTTCTGGCCATACCTCATCGGAGGGGTATGCCTTCTGATGGGGCTTCACATGCTGGGGTGGCTGCCTCTTCCCACCGGCTTCTCCCTGCCGCTCCAACCGCGCATCAAGGGCGCGCTGGGAGCCTTTCTCCTGGGCATTCTCTTCGGCGTCATCTCGACGCCGTGCGCGGTCCCCATTCTGGCCGTTCTGTTGACCTTCATCGCGGCGAAGGGCAGTGTTCTTTACGGCGGCGGCCTCCTGCTGACATACGCCCTGGGCCACTGCATGCTGGTACTCCTGGCCGGAGTGTCCATGGGCGCCGTGAAGGGGCTCATCGAAAGCCGCCGCTGGGCCGGCGCCAATCTGTGGCTGCGCCGCGGAGCAGGCGCTTTGATCGTCCTGCTCGGCCTGTACGTCATCGGAGAACCACTCCTGCGCGGCTCGTGAAAAGAGGCGCGGACTCATCCCCTCATATCACATAGAGGGGGTCACATCGTGCACTATAGCATCCGCTGCTGAGGCGCCCATATCCGGGCACATTCCGCAGGGCTAATCGGAGCCTTACCCAAGCCAGAGTCCAGGCACCAACGCCATCGCCAACATGGACGATGGATACTGTGCGTGACCTTTTCGTCTTGTGCGCGGGCAGAGAAGTGCCTCCTGGGCCGCCGCCGGTGGTAGCATTGGGGTTGTGGTTCAACGAAACGGCCGGGGGGTGCCGGCACTCAACCTGGAGGCGTCGAATGAAGGCTGGATGGGACAAGCGGCGAAACAGGATGCGGTTCATGGCCATGGCGATGGGTTGGACACTGGCGGTGGCATTGGCCGTCCTTGCCGTACCCTGTGCCGTCCGCGCGGCCGCCCCGGCGGAGAAAACGGGCATCGATCCGGCGCAGGCGGCCGAATACTTCCAGGAGGCCAAGGCCATCTCGGACAAGGACGGCGGGCACATGTGGGGCGTGCCGCTCTACGGCGCGATGATGTTCGTAGACCCGTCGACGCGCCAGGTCGTGGCCAACCGCCCGGACTACCGGAACACCCTCAAGCAGGACGGCGCGGTCTACGAGGGCACGCTTCCGGACGACGTGAACATCGCCAACACCTCCGTGCGGTGGGGCGGCGTGGACTGGACCATGGTTAAGTGGCCCCTTCCGCAGTACCAGCTCCAGCGGGACGTGCTGATGACCCACGAATCGTTCCACCGCATCCAGGAGCAACTCGGGCTGAACGGTCCGGACACGGCGTGCAACTTCCTCGACACGCGGGACGGCCGGGTCTGGATGCAGCTCGAATGGCGGGCCCTCGAGGCCGCGCTGATGCGTTTGAAGGCCGAACAGCACCGCGCCATCGAGGACGCGCTGATCTTCCGCGCGTACCGGCGCTCGCTCTTCAAGGATGCGGCCAGGGACGAGCAGGCGCTCGAAATGCACGAGGGGATCCCCCAGTACACCGGCGTGGCGCTGAGCGCCCGGAACCGCAAGGAGGCCCTGGGCTTCGCGGTCGCATTCCTCCATTACGCGCCCACTTACACCACCTTCGTGCGGTCCTTCGCCTACGCCACGGGGCCCGCGTACGGGCTCCTGCTCGACGCGTTCAAGCCGCACTGGCAGCGCGCCCTGAAGGTCCACGACGACCTGGGGACGCTTCTGGCCGGTGCCACCGGCATCAAGCTGCCCGCGGACCTGAAGGCGGCCGCGGAGAAGCGTGCGACGGCGTACGGCGGCAAGGAACTGATGCACGAGGAGGACATCCGGGCGCAGAAGAAGGCGAAGGCGGCCGGGGCCATGCGCGCGCGCTTCCTCAAGGGGCCCGTGCTCACGCTGCCCATGGCGAGGTATTTTACGTACTCCTTCGATCCCACGAACCAGGTCCCGCTCGAGGGCGTGGGGACGGTCTACCCGCGCCTCAGGGTGTCGGCGGAGTGGGGCGTGCTCGAGGCCAAGCACGGCGCGCTGATGCTCATGAAGGAAGGGCTCATACACGGCGTCCGGGTGCCCGCACCCAGGGACGCGTCGGCCAGGCCGCTCAACGGCGACGGGTGGACGCTCACGCTGAACCCGGGGTGGTCCGTCGTGCCCGGAAAGCGCAAGGGCGATTTCGACCTGGTTCGGGTTGCCCTGCCGCTGCCGCAACCGTCCGAATAGGTCGAACGGGCGGGAGGTCGTGCAGTCTCATGCGCCGGTTCCGAAGTGAGGATGCGGCGCGGTGGGCGGCATTCTCACGCGTGCCGTCCCGTCGAAGGTGCGGCGCACTCGGCCTCTTCGAGGATCTCAGACAGGGCGCCCGCGATGCGCCGGATGCCCTCGGCGATGCGCTCGGGCGGCATGTTGGAGAAGTTCAGGCGCAGGGTGTTGGTGTGGCCGCCGTTCGGGTAGAAGGCTTCTCCGGGTACGAAGGCCACGTGTCGGGCCACGCACCGGCTGAGCAGATCCCTGGCGTCCACGCCCTCAGGAAGCTCGGCCCAGAGGAAGAGCCCGCCGGCGGGTCTCGTGACGCGCACCCCTTCGGGCATCTCGGTCTCGATCGCTTCGAGCATGGCGTCCCGACGGATCCGGTAGGCGTCCCGGATGCGCCGCACGTCTTCGTCCAGGTCGTAGCGCTCCATGTACAGCGCGACCATCATCTGGCTCAGGGTGGAGGTGTGAAGGTCGGTGCCCTGCTTGAGGATCACGACCTTCTCCCGGATGGCCCGATCTGCCGTCAGCCAGGCCAGCCGCAGGCCGGGGCAGAAGATCTTGGAGAAGGTCCCCAGGGTGACCACCAGCCCGCGCCGGTCGAAAGCCTTGAGCGAGGGCAGGGGATCGCCCTCGAAGCGAAGCTCGCCGTAGGGATTGTCCTCGATCACGGGAATGCCCCGCTTCTCGACGACTTCCATCAAGCGCCGCCGCCGCTCCAGCGACCAGGTGCGCCCCGACGGGTTCTGGAAGTTGGGGATGACGTACACGAGCTTCGGCCGCCTGCAGCGGTCGAGCCGTTCCTCAAGGGCCGCGATGTCCATGCCCTCGTCGTCCGTGGGCACCTCCACCCACGCGGGGCGGAAGACGTTCCACGCCGCGATGACGCTCAGGTAGGTCGGGCTTTCGCACAGCACCTCGTCCCCGTCGTCCAGGAAGAGCTTGCCTATAAGGTCGAGACCCTGCTGGGAGCCGGAGGTGATCACGATGTCGTCGGCGGTGTAGTGCGTGCCCGAGAGGGTGTTGAGCCGGGCGGCGATCAGCGCACGCAGGGGCGGATGCCCTTCCGTGGTCGAGTACTGCAGTGCCCGCCTGCCGTCGGCGGTCAGTACCTCCCTCGCTATGTCGGCCAGGCGGCCGGTCGGGAAGAACTCCGGCGCGGGCAGGCCTCCGGCGAAGGAGATGACCTCCGGGCGCTGGGTGACCTTGAGCAGTTCCCGGACGTCCGAGGCCTTCAAGATATCCATCCTGTGTGCATATTGAATTCCCATGGTATCCCCCTGTGGCCGGCCACCGGCCGGCGCATCGGATCAGACGATGGGCGGCGTCCCCCCCGGGAGCCGCTCTTCGGAGGGCGACCTTTCGGCCACCGCCCGGTAGGCCCGCATGAGACGGGAGACGCCCTCCCGGATCGCCGCGGGCTCGCAATAGGTGAAGTTCAGGCGGAGATGGTTCCTGGTAGGCTCGTCCACGAAGGAGGACGCGCCCGGCAGAAAAGCCACGTGCTCCTCGGCCGCCTTCTGCAGGAGCGCAGACTGCGAAACGCTTTCGGGGAAGTCGCACCAGACGTACAGGCCTCCCTCGGGCCGGTGCCAGGTGAACTCTTCCGGCGCCTCCGTCTCCAGGGCCCCGGTCATGGCGTCGCGGCGGAGGGCGTACTCTTTCCGCACGGCGTCCAGGTGGCGCGCAAAGAGGCCTTCGGAAATGAAGCGCTCCACCATCCACTGGCCGGGGGTGTTCGAGTGCAGATCGACGGACTGCTTGGTCAGGGCGAGTTGGCGGACCACCGGGCGCGGCGCCGCGATCCACCCGAGCCTCAGGCCGGGAAAGAGGATCTTCGAGAAGGAACTGAGGTAGATCACGTATCCGTGCCGGTCGAGGGCTTTCAGCGAGGGCACCGCCTCGCCCTCGTACCGCAGGTCGGAGTAGGGATCGTCTTCGATGACGGGCACCTGGTATCGGTAGGCGAGCTCCAGCAGGCGGCGGCGCCTCTCGAGGGAGAGCACGGCCCCGGATGGATTCTGGAAGGTCGGAAGGGTGTAGATGAACTTGGGCCGCCGGCGCGCCAGGAGGTTCTCCAGAAGGTCCGTCCGCATGCCGTCCCGGTCGGCGGGCACGCCCAGAAGGCGGGCCTGGCCGCTCCGGAAGGCTTCCAGCGCCCCGAAGTAGGAGGGTTCCTCCACGACCACCGCGTCGCCCGGCGCCATGTAGGTTCGGATCAGAAGATCCAGGCCCTGCTGGGAACCGGAGGTGATGAGGACTTCCGGTACCGCGCACTGGATGCCGCGGGAGACCATGTGGCGGCAGACGGCCTCGCGGAATGCCGTGACGCCCTCCGTGGGGCTGTGCAGAAAGATCTCGCCCCCCTTTTCGGCCAGGAGCCGGGCGTGGATGCGCTTCATGTCTGCGACCGGGATGAGGCCGGGGGCGGGCAGGCCCACGGCCAGCGAGATCACGTCCCTGCGCTCCGTGAGGGCCAGCAGGTCGCGCACCATCGGGTCCGGCTCCCGCGCAACGCCGTCCCGCATGAGCTGGCGCCAGGGCAGGGGCTGAACAGGTCGGTCTTCGGGTTCGGCCGTGCGCCGGGCGAGGACCGCCGTGCCGCGGCCCACGTGCGCCGCCACGAAGCCGTCCGCCTTGAGCTGCTGGTAGGCGTTCACGACGGTGGTCCGGTTGACGCCCAGGGATTCCGCCAGACGCCGCTCGGGGGGAAGGAGGAAGCCGTCCGGCAGGCGGCCGGACAGGATGAGGCCCTTGATGCCCCCGCTGATCTGCAGATAGAGCGGAACGGAACTTTTGCGGTCAACGCGCAGGTCCATGGCAGCCTCCAGTTGGAAGCAGTGCATCCAATGGCTTGATTGGATGGCCTCCAACTACAATTTAGGGCCGCATTAACCGTGGTCAAGAGCCAATTCTGCTCACATGGACCCATCCACTCAAGGGGGAGGTGGATCAGGTGCAACCCATGTTTGCGGGAGGCGTGACAAGAACCGCCTCTCCCCTGACCGGTGAGCGACACGTGTCACATCCTGGCTGGATAAGCATTTGTGCTAACATGTCATACAGGCACATAGTCATTCCACCAGGCAAAACGAAGGCAGGGAGGGCAGCGATGAAGGGCAGGGTGATTGGGGCAGCGCTGATCGCGGTGGCAGTGAGCGTGAGCCTGCTGGCGGCGCCAGGGAAACAGCACTCGAGCAGGGAGACGGCCGAACTGGCCGCGGCGGTCAAGGCCGGGAAGGCGGACAGGGTGGCAAGCCTCGTGAGGGAGGGGGCAAATCCCAACGCCCGGGATTCCATCGGCATGACGCCGCTGCACTACGCCGCCTATCGCGGGGCGATGGCCGTCGGCCTCGCGCTGCTTGAAGGCGGCGCCGACCCCAACGCAAAGGACTCGGCGGGCATGACACCGCTCCATGCGGCGTCCTTCGAGGGGCACGCGGACTTTGTCAATGCTCTGCTGAAGGCGGGTGCGAAGGCGAACACGAAGGACCATGCGGGCAACACGGCCCTTCATTACGCAGTCTTCAACGGTGACGTGCCGACCTCCAAGGTCCTCCTGGCGGGCGGCGCGAAAGCGTCGATCGCCAACGGCAGGGGCGCCACGCCCGCCGCCATGGCCCGCGCTTCCGGCAAGCCCGCCCTGGTCAGCCTGTTCGCGGCACGCGCCCGGAAGAAGGCACCCAAGGTCATTACCAATGACACGATTGCACACATGCCTTCGGACGGCCACTTCGTGGTTCAGGAAGGCGGCGGGGGCACGTCCAGAAAGGCCGGCGCGTCGAAGGCGACACGGACGTTCTCGACGATCCGGCAAAACCGTCGCGGAAAGGGTCAACGCCGACTACGCCCGGATCGACCGGCTGTTGATGGAGAAGCGAACCCTGTCCGACGAGATCCCGCAGACCGAAAAAGCCTGCGACGATTTCAAGCGGTTGCAAAGGGGGGAGCAGGTCGATTCGAGCGTCGGGTCCGGGCCGCCCGACCCGAACACCTCGTCCAGCTACGGCGCCTACAAGAGGAAACTGGCGAGGTACCAGGAGCGTCTGAAGAAACGACTGGAGGCCACCTGCGGAAAGCTGCACAAGATAAAGAGCCGCATGGCCGCGATCGACGCGAAGATCGCCCGCCTGCGGGAAGAGATCCTGCAGTTGGACGCGCAGTAGCGACGCGCGCTATCGGGCCGGATCTTGAAGGAGCGGACGCCAGCTCGCGGGTGCGAGGCGGTAGGCTTCCTGCTGGATTTTCCGCGCCCCGGCCGCGTCGCCGGCGGCGCGGTGCACGGCGGCCTGGTGGGCGAGGGTGAGGGGCAAAAGGGCCCTGGCCAGTACGGTGTTCTTGGCTTCCCGGCGTTGCTGATCAACGATCGTATCGAATTGGTTGACGAAGGAAACCGAACGATTCCCTTCACGCCACTGAAGCCACGCCGCGAGTTCGCTGTCCCCGATGTGCTCGGACGGGAAGTCGGCGGTCAACCTGTTTAGAAGAGTCCGGGCCTCTTTCAATCTGTTCTCGCGGATCAGCGTCCGTACCAGCCAGAGACCGGGTTCGGAAATCCGTGTCTCGCCCTTCCTGAAGATCGTTTCGGCGGCCGGGATAGTCGCCTGTCACGAACTTGCAGATGCCGGCGAAGAGGTCGGGGGTCCAGCTCTCGTAGGCCAGGACCCGTCCAGAAACATAATGGGTGACGGCATCCGGCTCGCCCCCGTAAATGGCGGCCCAGGCAGCGGTATTCGACAATTCGAAGCGAGACATCCTCGCGGAAGTTGACAAGGCGTCCGTATCCGACAGGCATCGGCTATATTCGCCTTCCAGAAAGTCACAGTCCAGGATATACTGGTGGTAATAGCCGGGGGCGTGATCCTTGATCCGGGCCTGCTTTGTCTGGAGAAGAACGGCCTTGGCCTCCTTATACCGGCCCAGCCCCATGAGGGCTTCCGCTTGAAACAGGCCGCCCAGCCAAAGGTAGACGCCGCTTGCATTCTTGGACCAGACACGTGCGGCGGCCGACAGGTCCTGCCACCGCTCCAGGTCCCTCAGCTTGCAGAGGTTGGTCAGGCCGGTGTCGAGCCGGGCGGTCGTGGCGGCGTCCGGCGGCAGCGGAGGACCGCCGGCCACCAGTTCGCCGTCCGAATCGAGCCGCATGCGCGGACCGGTTGGGAAGAAGAGGCTCAAAGGTCTGTCGGCTCCAGAGTCGGCGACCTTGAGGTAGCCGAAGTTCTTGAAGGAGAAGCATCGGTAGAACAGGGGAACGACCGTGCTGCTGCCGGTCAGATCAGGTGACCGGACCGTGAGTTGTCCGTAGGCAACCGGTTGCCTCAGGACCGAAGCCGCGGCCACGAAATCTGACCAGTAGAGGCGGTTGTTGACGCCCGTGTAAATTATCTCATCGCCTGCCGTCGCCGTTTAGATCCCTGTAAGCCACATCGCTGATCACGCCCGAATTATAGACGTTGCAGAGCAGGGAGTAATTTGCCGTCGGTCACCGCGCCGGCGCTTTCGTCAAAATCCAGGACCATGGATGCCGGAGGGATACCACGAGGGCGTGTCTGATGACTGGGCGACCAGCCTCATCCGGTCCCCTTTTTGAAAACCGGTGCTTGGAGAGCTGGATGACGTAGTGGGGTTCGAAGGGCACATTAATTAAGGACTGAGAACGGCCAGTTCGCAGCACCTCGTGCCCCTCCGGCTCCAAAGAAAGAGCCTGGTTGTATTGATCCGGTCCCGCCATTGACTGTTACCGTCTCCGCGTGGTGCATCCCAGTGATGGCGGCGGCGACGGCAGCGGTGCCGCCGGGGCCGAAGTGGCCGTAGATGGCGGACTGGATGGTCCGGGGCAGTTCCCGGCTCCAGAGGACGTCTCCAACGGCATCGCGCGCAACGAGGGTCCGGCCGTGGAAGGAGAGGCTGAGGGGCGCCTGGGCGTTCATCCAGAGGTAGAGACCGAAGGCGCCGGCCGCCACGCAGGACGACGACTGCGGCCGCCGCCGCCCGGATCGCGCCATCGACGGGCCACCGCGAACCCTGCCGAGCGCCTCGTCAGGGCCTCGAGCGCGGCCTTGGCCGAGGGGAAGCGGTCGCCGGGGTCCCGTTCGAGCAGACGGGCGACGATTCGGACGAGCCACGCCGGCACGTCGTGTTTCTTCAACAGGTGCAGGGGCGGCGGGTCGGCGAGCTGGCGGCTGGCGATTTCGAGCGCCGAAGTGCCTCGATGGGGGAGGCCCCCCGTCAGCATTTCGAAAAGGACGACGCCCACGCTGTAGAGGTCCGAGACGGAGGTCGCCTCCTTGCCGCGGATGACCTCCGGCGCCATGTAACCGGGCGTCCCGAGGCTGGCGCCCGTCTCTGTCAGGCTGACACCCAGGTCCTCTCCCTTGGCGAGACCGAAGTCCCCGAGTTTGACCGAGCCGTCCGCCGCCACGAGGATGTTGCCGGTCTTGACGTCCCGGTGGACGATGCCGAGACCGTGCAGGTGGGCCAGCCCCTCGAGGATCTGGACGGCCGTTTCAAGTGCCTTCCGCCAGGGCAGGGCGCCCTCGGTCCGGATTTGTTCCTTGAGAGAAACGCCCTCCACCCACTCCATGGCAAGGGCCGGACGCTCACCGACCATGACGAGATCGTGAATGGCCACGAGACGATTGCAGGGCGCAAGTTGGGAAGCCTTGATTTCGCGCCTGAGTCTCCTGATCTCGGGGTCGTCGCCCGATGAAGCGTCCCAGAGAACCTTGAGCGCGAGCTTTCTGTCCCCCAGGCTGTCGTAGACGCCGTACACGACGCCCGACGCGCCCGACCCAAGCACTTTTCGGATGCGATAGCGGCCGTTGACCGTCTCGCCCGGTTCAAAAAGGGTTTGAAGCCCCCGCTCCACTGCGCCGGGAATGACGGTACCGCCACACGATGGGCAGGAAGTGTGCGAATCTCCCATGTGTTTTCCACAATCAGCGCAGCGTCCCATTTGTCAGTTGATTATAGCACCCGAGCGATCCCGCTTCGCAGCACGGAGAGGCCCGTGACTGCCTCTTCAACGTCCCCCGTTCGAGCGGAAAGTGGCCATCCGGAGCCGTTTCGGTTAAAATGTTCGGTGCGAAGGTCGGTCTCGGCCCCGTTCGCTGGCGAGAATTCGAATCAGGACGTGAGTGGAACTGCGGAACCGGGACCGGGCGCGTGAAAAGGTGTTCCACACCACGGGAGGTTGAACATGGACAATCGGTACTCGGGTCATCTCTCCAGGAACTCTCATACCCAGACGCCCAGCAACCTGAAGCGGACAGGCGTTCTTCTCGCTGCGGGTGCCGCAATGCTGGTCTTGATCCCGGTCCTGGCCGGACAGGGGTCTGCAAAGGCCGGATCGAAACAGAGCGAACTCCACTACCCTGCGGCCCGTCGCGACAAGGCCGTGGACACCTACTTCGGCACGAAGGTGCCCGCACCCTACCAGTGGATGGAGAATCTCGACAGCCCGGCGGTCGAGACGTGGGTCCGGGCAGAAAACCAGGTAACCTCCGACTACCTCGACAAGATTCCCTTGCGCGGCTGGATCAAGAACCGGCTGACCACGCTCTGGAACTACGCCAAGGAAGGCACCCCCGCACAGGCCGGCGGGAAGCTGTTCTTCAGAAGGAACAGCGGCCTGCAGAACCAATCCGTCGTGTACGTGCAGGATTCGTCCTCGGCGAAGCCGCGGGTGCTGATCGATCCGAACACTCTATCCCCGGACGGGTCCATCGCCCTGGCGGGTTGGGAGCCTTCGATGGACGGCAAGTATCTCGCCTACCAGCTGTCCGCGGGCGGTTCCGACTGGGAGACGATCCACGTCCTGGACGTCGCGACGGGAAAGGAACCTGACGGATTCCGTGCGCTGGGTCAAGTTCTCCGGCATTGCCTGGACGAAGGACGACGGGGGCTTCTTCTATTCACGCTATCCCGAGCCGCCGAAGGGCAAGGCCATCAGCCACCGCGTGCAGAATCAGAAGGTCTACTATCACAGGCTCGGCACGGCCCAGAGCGAAGACAAGCTCATCTACGAACGGCCGGATCTTCCCGACTGGGTCCTGAGCGCGGACGTGAGCGAGGACGGCCGCTATCTCTTCATCTATCTGAACAACGGCACGGCCCCGGAAAATCAGCTGTTCTACGCCGATCTGGGCAATCCCGGCAAACCGGACGTGGCCGCGAAGCTTGAGCCGCTCTTTACCAAGAACGACGCCCAGTACGTGGTGGTGGGTCACAAGTGCCGGCCTGCTCTTTCTGAAAACCACGCTCCAGGCTCCCAGGGGGCGCATCGTCGCGGCCAAAATCGATGAGCCGTCCCCGTCCCACTGGCGGGTGATCGTGCCCGAAGGCAAGGGCGTCATCGCGGGCGCCGCCATGGCGGACGGACGCCTCCTGGTGGAGGAGCAGGTGATGGCGACGAGCCGGCTCTTCCTTTACGACGACCTCGGGCAAGCTGCTCCGCGAAGATCGCCCTGCCGACCCTCGGCACGGTGGGCGGCATCTCCGCGCGCAACGATTCGCCGCACGTCTACTACGACTTCACCTCCTTCCTCTATCCCGGTACGGTCTACCGCTACGACGTGCCGACCGGCAAGACGGACGTCACCTTCAAGCCGAAGGTGGCCTTCGATCCCTCGCCCTACGAGACGAAGCAGGTCTTCTACACCTCCAAGGACGGCACGAAGGTCCCCATGTTCATCGTGGCGAAGAAGGGCCTGAAGCTGGACGGCGACAACCCGACCATCCTCTACGGATACGGCGGGTTCGACATCACGATCACGCCGTACTTCTCGCCCTCGCTGCCCGTGTGGCTCGAACTCGGCGGCGTCTACGCCGTGGCCAACCTCCGCGGCGGCGCGGTCTACGGCGAACAGTGGCACAGGGCGGGCATGCTGGGCCACAAGCAGAACGTGTTCGACGACTTCGCGTGGGCGGCGAAATACCTCATCAACGAGAAGGTCACCAGTCCCAAGCGGCTCGGCATCCAGGGCTACTCCAACGGCGGCCTTCTCATCGGCGCCACCATCACCCAGCATCCGGACCTCGTCGGTGCCGCCTACGCGGGCGCGGGCGTGATGGACATGCTGCGCTACCAGAATTTTTCGGGCGGCGACCTGTGGTCGCCCGAGTACGGCACGTCGAATGACGCCAAGGCCTTCAAGTGGCTGTACGCGTACTCGCCGCTGGCCAACATCAAGAAGGGCGTGTGCTACCCGCCGACGATCGTCACCACGGCGGACCACGACGACCGCGTGGTGCCGAGCCACTCCTACAAGTTCACGGCCAAGCTCCAGTACAGCCAGGGTTGCGCCAACCCCGTCCTCATCCGGGTGGAGACGAAGACCAGCCACGGCTACATGCCGACGGACAAGCGCATCGCACAGACCACCGACGTGTGGACCTTCGAGGCCCACAACCTGGGCGTGAGCGTGCCCGCGAAGGGGAAGTAGAGAGCCGATCCTTGAAGGTCAGTACGCCGCTAAAAGGACGGTCGCGCCGGTGCCTGCGGCACCTCCTGGACGGCTGTTGCCGGGACATCTCATGAAGCCCGAAGAAGCAGGCCTTTTCTGAGGCTTCCCGGCTATCCCGGCCACAGCCGTCGTGCGCTGCGCGCCGCGACCTTGAGCATCGAACGCACAGCCGCTTCCCCCCCATCTTTAAGGGAGCGCCGACGGGAGCGGACCCTCTCCTTTGTCAGATTTCACGGCCCGGCAACTCGACGTACACAAGTACGACTCGCTGCCGGTCCGCTCATCTTTCGCGGATAGGGCCCACTCGCGTCGGGACGCAGCTTTCGATGCTTTGCATCGAAAGCCGGCTGATGACCGCTGGGGTAATCTCCGGGCGCATAATCTCGGTGTGACGGTGCCCGCGAAGGGGAAGTAGAGATACGATCGTTGAAGGCGGGTGGCGCCGCTGGAAAGGACGGTCGCGCCGGTGCCTGCGGCACCTCCTGGACGGCTGTTGCCGGGACATCTCATGAAGCCCGAAGAAGCAGGCCTTTGCTGAGGCTTCCCGGCTATCCCGGCCACAGCCGTCGTGCGCTGCGCGCCGCGACCTTGAGCATCGAACGCACAGCCGCTTCCCCCCATCTTTAAGGGAGCGCCGACGCGAGCGGACCCTCCGTTATGTCGGCCTGCTTCGTGACACGGCTTCTGATGCCGGGGCATCGAAAGCCACCGCAGGCGGTCGTGTGAGCCCGGCGTGGTAAAGGGTTAAGAGTGAAGAAGGAAAGGGATGGGCTGGCTACCGCGAGCCGATACAGGCGCTTTGTACCTGAAAAGAAGATAAGTACATCGACTCAAAATCCAGCACTCACAACTCATAACCGTTTTTTGCCTCACCGCCTCCCTGTGCAGTCCACGACACGTGCAGGAGTAGCGGATCACGCGGGAGCGGCCGTCGGCAGGAGGACGGGCGGATCGGCCGCCGTGCGGGGCAGGAGGCGGATGGCGCCCTGCGGGCAGACCGTGCGGCAAAGGCCGCAGCCGTAGCAGCGCCGGGCGTCGGCGTCCGCCTTGCCTCGTGAAACGTCAAAGGACACGGCGCCGAACGGGCAGCGCTTTTCGCAGCCTCGTCCACGGCAGCCCTTGCAGAGGTCCGGATCTACGTCGGCCCGGTACTCGCCGGGCGCGAGAACCTCCAGGCCGCCCATGAGGAAGCGCAGGGCGCCGCAGCTGGCCGGGTCGCAGTTGCACAGACCGCCGATGAAGGGGGAACCGAAGGTCCACAGCGTATGGACCAGGCCTTCCTTCTCGAACTTCTCGCACAGAGCGAGGGCCTCGTCCGTGGACAGCGTCTGCAGCCCGGCCACGTCGAAGTCCGAGAACCGCCCGTTCGCCTTTTCCTCAAAGACAAGCCTGCGGCACGTTTCGTCCCATGTCCCGGGCGCGGTCGTGATGGCCATGCAGTAGGCGGGTCCCGAGCCGCTGGCGCCCTTGCGGCAGATGCACGGCAGGCGGACGACGGTCGTGATGACGTCGGACAGCAGGAGCCGGAGGTCTTCGAGCGGAACGACCTGGCCGTGGTGGTTTCGCTTCAGGTCCCAATCCGTATATTTGTTGACCAGCCACCGCATCGCGCGGGGCGCCCGTTGAAACTGCCTGATCTGCGCGGGGAATTTCCAGGACTTGTCCAGGACCGTGTCCATGACCTTTTCCAGTTTCTTTTTGCTCTGCGGGCGCTCGGCGAGTTCGCGGCTGTAGTTCCGTGCCTGCAGGTACCACTTTTCTCCGTCCCCGTGGCGGTGGCAGAAGTCGCACATTGAAACCCCCAATAGCGCTGTTCAAGTATTGATCCGGCCGAAAGAAAATACAAACGTGTCGCGTCCACAACGCGCCCGTAATGACATCGAAAATATCCGGGACCACAATGAAATCGAAGCGCTCCGAAACGCGTTGGGTATGGCTGGTCGTTCTCTCACGTTGGACCATGAGCTGGGACGCTTCTTCCATGCGAGGATTCACATGAAAAAATACCTCTTCATCTTTTTCTACGAAACGCCGGACCAGCGTGTCGACAACCTCGTGAACGGATTCGACGAGGAAGAGTGCATGGGTGTTTTCATCGAGGCCGAGACCGAGAACGCCGCCCTGGAATGGGGACGGCAGGTCGCCCGGGGCTATGTCGCCGCACTCTACGAGGCGGAGGGTTCTTCCCCGGGTTACGCCTGGAACGAGGCGGACTATGCCAACTGGATCGAGACCAACCTCGCCGAGCGCACGTCTCCCGAGAAGCTCAGCCGCCTGCCCACGCTCCGCCTTGGCCAGTTCCTCGAGCCCGAGCGCAGGTGTGCGACCGGCTGAAGGCGGCGAATCCGCCCTGAGCAACGGGCATCCGGCCCCGAGTTGCGGCGCGCCCTCGTAGATCAGGCAGGGCAGGCGCGCTCCCGCCGCGGTAGGGTACAATGGCGCGGACGACGGGAGGACGGCCTTGCGAGATGGCGATGAACAGGACCGACGCGACAACTCACTGACACAAGGGGGTGGCCTGGGTTTCTCGGACGCAGATACCTCTTTGTCCGCCGGCATGATGAACGGCGGGTTGCCTGGGGCGGAGGCCTCTTTCGCGGTCCGTTTCGGCGCGCCGACGGGGCGAAGGGTCCTCGCCCGGACGCCTTCCGGCGGCCTGCGCCTCCTGGGCAAGGGAAGCGTCCACATCGACGAGAAAACGGTTCGGGTCGTGGGGAAGCAGTACAGGAACTTCCGTCCGTCCGTGCCCGTCGATGCGCGTTTTCCGATGAGCGAGATCGTCAATGTCGCCCGTTCGGGACGGTACGTCCGCCTGGAGGTCAGGGCGGAAGGCGCGCCGCCGCTCCTGATCGCCTTCGAGGCCGGGGACGAAGCGGATGCGTCGACCATAGCCGGTCGCCTGCCCCGGGGCACCACGGGAGATTTTCTCGATGCGGCCGCCGAGCACGCCGACTTCCGGCTCAAGCTCCAGAAACTGGATGCCGCACCGGTCGTTACGCGCGGCCTAGTCGCCGCAAACGTCCTCGTCTACCTGTTCATGGGGCTGGCCGGCGCCGGCTTCGTCCACGTCAACCCGGAAATGGCCATAACGTGGGGTTCTAACTTCGGCCCGCTGACCATGGACGGAGAGTGGTGGCGCCTTTTTACGTGCCTGTTCATCCATTTCGGTTTCATGCACATCTTCTTCAACATGTGGGTGCTCTACGACATCGGCCGCATGGTGGAGAGGTTTTTCGGAAGCGTCTATTTTCTCGCGCTCTATCTTTTCTCCGGCGTGGCGGCGAGCCTCTCGAGCCTGCTCTGGCACTCGGGCGTGAACAGCGCGGGGGCGTCGGGCGCGATATTCGGCATCATCGGGGGCATGCTGGCCTTCCTGTTGAGGAAGGACAACGACCTGCCCCTGTCGTTCATGAAGCGCTATCGGAACATTTTGACGATATTCGTGGCCTACGCGCTGATCTTCAGCTTCACCCAGCACGGGATAGACAACGCGGCCCACGTGGGAGGCCTCGTCAGCGGGTTTCTGATGGGATTCCTCCTCGCCAGGCCGCTCGACTTGGAGAAGAGAAAGAGCGGGCAAGTCCCGCGCATACTGCGCGCGGGGGCCTTCGGGGCCGTGGCGATCGCCGTGATGTGGGTGCCGCTGCTCCATCCGAGCCGAAGCGTACGGAAGGACCTGGCGTTCCGCCGCGACGTGATCCAGTGCGCCAGGGCGGACACGGAAACCGCGGCGACCTTCAAGACCCTGATCAGCGAGGGTCGGGCCGGAAAACTCACCGACGAACAATTCGCGGAGCGGCTCGAGAGGCAGATCCTGCCCCTGTGGGACGGACTCTACAAGAACCTCGAAAGAGACCAGCCGGACGGGGCTCGGCGAACTACGCGCTTCAGCAGGCCTACCTGAAGTACGCCGCGGCGACGCGGGAAGCCGTCCGCTTCTACGTGGAGGGCGCCCGCCAGAACAGCCGCGCGACCATCCAGATGGCGAACAAGAAGCTCGCCGAACGAAAGACGATCATCGAGGAAATCAACCGGCTGCAGAAGAAGGCGAACTGATCGAGTAAACAGCGATCAACTGATCGAGTTGGAGATTGCCTTCGACGGCGCCTTGGGTAAAGGGTAAAAGGGTAAAGGCGAAGACGGCGTTTGTCGGGCCTTCGAAGGCTTTCCGCTTGCCATAGGTCTTCTTCCTTCTTACCTCTTCCCTCTAACCCGACTAGGTCCAAGCCGGTTTCCATCGGCCGGAGAAGTGGATCAGTTGGCGCTCATCACCTTCCCGATTCCGGCTTTCATGTCTTCGAGGTTCATGGCGGGCGTGAACTCGATCGACGCGCCCAAAGCGAAGAAGAAGGGCTCTGCCGCCGAAGGGATGTCCGCGGGCTCCTTGAGGTCGAAGAAGAAGTAGCCAGTGCGCCGACCTCCCTCGGCGATGAAGTAGCAGGCCTCGGGTTTGTACCGCTCCACGAAGGCCATGATCGTTTTCGGCATGGAGCCGTCCTTGATGGCCTTGCTGCCCGCTTCAGCCGGCATTCCGATTTTCATCAACATGCGCATTTGCCACCTCCTGAATGGCTTTACACCAACTTCTGAGACAGAAAACACACCAGTAAAACTTCGAGGAATCTGCGCCTATTCCCCCGTGGTTCAGCCGGGATAGTGGAGTATGCGAGCAGGACGCTTCGGATGTCTCCGAGGGCCGGCCTCCGGCCGTCCGAAATCCTCTCTTCAGCCTTCGGCCTCGGCCCTTAGCCTTCAGGAAAGATGCCATCCCCAATCCGATATTCCCCTCCCATCCCTTGCAGCCCTGCGACGCTTGACCTATAAAGGAGGAGATGCCGAAGAAGGGGCAAAACTCTTATTCAGTGAGAGATCCAGGTGCGGCCGACCGCCTGTCCGGCCTCGTCGAGCGCGTGACCTTTCACAGCGGGGAGACGGGCTTCTGCGTGCTCAAGGTGAAGGTGCGTGGCTTCCGGGATCTGTGCGCCGTGGTGGGTACCGTCCCGTCGGTGTCGGCGGGGGAGTGGCTGGCGGCCGAGGGGCGTTGGGTCGTGGATTCCAAGCACGGCCGGCAGTTCAAGGCGGATACGCTGCGGGTCACCCGGCCGGACACGGAAGAAGGCATCCGGCGCTACCTGGCGTCCGGCCTGATCAAGGGCATAGGGCCGGAGTTCGCCACGCGGCTGGTCGAACGCTTTGGTGAACGTGTCTTCGATGTCATCGAAAAGGAGCCGGCACGGCTCATCGAGGTTGAAGGCATCGGAGCCGGCCGCAGAAAAATCATCACGGAGGCGTTCAAAACCCAGAAGGTGGTGCGCGAGATCATGGTCTTCCTTCACGGCCACGGCGTGTCGTCCTCGAGGGCCTTCCGCATCTTCAAGACCTACGGGGAGGAGGCCATCGACAAGGTCCAGGCGGACCCGTACAGGCTGGTGCGGGACATCCGGGGGATAGGGTTCAAGATCGCGGACCAGATCGCCATGCGTCTGGGCATCGACTCGCACTCGGATCTCAGGGCGAGGGCCGGCGTGGAATACGTGCTTCAGGAGCTGACCGACCAGGGCCACTGCGCCTGCGAGCGCGGAAGCGCTCGTCGCGAAGACGGCGTCGCTCCTCGACATTCCCGCCGAAATCGTAGCAGGCGGCCGTAGGCCACGGTGTTGCGCACAGGCGGCTGGTCCTTCGACCCGGGCCGCAAGGCGGGGAACTGGTTTACCTGGCGCCGATCGACTATGCGGAGCGCCGGCTGGCGGCCGATCTGGCGGCGCTGGCGGTGGGCCGCCATCCCTGTCCGCCCATCGATGCGGACAAGGCGGCGGCCTGGGTGGAAGGGCGCCTGCGCCTGCATCTCGCCCCGGCCCAGCGAGAGGCGCTGGTCCAATCCGTGCGGTCGAAGGTCATGGTGATCACGGGAGGACCGGGCGTCGGGAAGACCACGCTCGTGAACGCCATCCTCAGGGTCTTTCTCGCGAAGCGGCTCAGGGTCGTTCTCTGCGCGCCCACCGGACGCGCCGCCAAGCGACTTTCGGAAACCTCCGGTCTGGAAGCGAAGACGATCCACCGCCTCCTGGCCTTCGACCCCGCGACGGGGGGCTTCAAGCACGACGCCGACAGGCCGCTCGGCGGCGACGTTTTCGTGGTGGACGAGACGAGCATGATGGACGTCGTGTTGAGTTACCAGCTCATCAGGGCCATACCGAAGCGGGCCGCCCTCCTCCTCGTGGGAGACGTGGACCAGTTGCCCTCGGTCGGCCCGGGCTGCGTTCTTCGCGACGTCATCCAGTCGCGGGCCGTGCCCGTGGTGCGGCTGACGGAGGTCTTCAGGCAGGCGGCACAGAGCGCCATCATACGCAACGCTCACCGGGTGAACCGCGGCCTGCCCCCCGAGCTACCCGACGCGCCGGGCGAAAACGGTCAGACGGATTTCTTCTTCGTGCCCGCGGACGAGCCGGAGGACGGCGTGGCAAAGGTCGTGAAGCTGGTGAGTGAAGCGATCCCGAGGCGGTTCGGCTTCGATCCCATGGAAGACCTCCAGGTGCTCACGCCCATGCAGAGGGGCGAACTGGGGGCGCGCAACCTGAACGTCGTTCTCCAGGAGGCATTGAACCCGTCCGCCGTGGGCGTACAGAGGTTCGGGTGGACCTTCCGCGCCGGGGACAAGGTCATGCAGACGGTGAACGACTACGACAAGGACGTCTTCAATGGAGACATCGGCAGGATCGCGGCGGTGGACGGCGAGGAGCGATCCCTGACCGTGCGGTTCGAAGGCCGCGAAGTGCCCTACGATTTCGGGGAACTCGACGAACTCATGCTGTCCTACGCGACCACCATTCACAAGAGCCAGGGCAGCGAATACCCCGCCGTGGTCATACCGATTCACACGCAGCACTACGTGATGCTCCAACGGAATCTCCTCTACACGGCCATTACGCGGGCCAGGAAACTGGTCGTCCTGGTGGGTACGCGCCGGGCGCTCGCCATGGCTGCAAAGCGCGTCTCTTCGAGGCAGCGGGTGACCACGCTGAAAGAACGGCTCGTCGAAGCGATGGCGGGGCTTCGGTCTTGAACAGAGGGTGTTGAGTTCCCGGCGGACCGTGGTACAATCCCCGGTCTGTCGGGGTTCTGTGGACCAACCGGCGGCGCGAGGCGGGAGCGTGGAGGCATAATGGACGCCCATTCCGAGACGGAACAGACCGAAAAAGCCAGGAATCTCGCTCTCGGCCTCGCGGCCCTGGGCGTGGTCTTCGGGGACATCGGGACGAGCCCGCTCTACGCCTTAAGGTCTGCTTCGCCGGGGGTCACGGCCTCCCGCTGAATCCCGCCAACGTGCTGGGCGTGCTCTCGTTGATCCTCTGGTCCCTGGTGGGCGTCATCTCGGTCAAGTACCTGGTGGTGGTCCTGCGCGCGGACAACGGCGGCGAGGGCGGCATCATGGCCCTCATGGCCATCGCCAGAAGCGTTTTGCACCCGACCGCCGGCTTTTCTGGCTGCTCACGGTCATGGGCGTTTTCGGTGGAGCCCTGCTCTTTGGGGACGGCATGATCACGCCCGCGATCTCGGTGCTGAGCGCGGTCGGAGGGGCTGGAGATCGCGGCGCCGGCCTGATCTCTTCGTGGTGCCCCTGACCATCGTCCTGCTGGCGTGACTCTTCCTCTTCCAGCGGAAGGGCACGGCCGGCGTTGGCTCCCTCTTCGGGCCCGTGATGCTGGGCTGGTTTATCGTGCTGATGGCGCTCGGCATCACGGCATCATCAGTGCGCCGAAGGTCCTCGCGGCTGTCAACCCCCTGCATGCGGTGCACTTCTTCATGTGAACAGGATCACGGGTTTCTGGTCCTGGGCACAGTTTTTCTGGTGGTGACGGGCGGGGAGGCCCTCTACGCGGACATGGGCCACTTCGGCCCGGGGCCCATCCGGCTGACGTGGTTCTCGTGGTCTTCCCCGCCCTGGTTCTGAACTATTTCGGTCAGGGAGGCGTGCTGCTACCCATCCCGGCGCGGCCGCAATCCGTTCTTTCTGCTCGCCCCGGACTGGGCCTTGATTCCTCTGGTCATTCTCTCCACGGCGGCGACCATCATCGCCTCGCAGGCCGTGATCTCCGGTTCCTTCTCATGGCGGGACAGCTGGTCCAACTCGGCTTCAGTCCCCGGCTCGACATCCGCCACACCTCAGAAGAAACCGGGGCAGATCTACGTCCCCTCCGTCAACTGGATGCTCATGATCGCCACCATCGCCCTGGTGCTCGGCTTCAGGACATCGGACAACCTGGCGGCGGCCTACGGGGTGGCCGTCACCACGACCATGGTCATCACGACCATCCTTCTTTTCTTCGTCGCCAGGTGGCTCTGGCACTGGCCGCTCTGGGTGGTTGTTCCCGTACGGCCCCTTCGCCGTTCCCGACCTGGCGTTCTTCGGCGCCAACATGGTGAAGGTGCACGAAGGCGGGTGGTTCCCCCTGCTGGTTGCGGCCGTCGGCTTCACCCTCATGACGACCTGGAAGAGCGGCCGCGGAATCCTCTACGAGCGCATCCAGGAGAAGCAACTTCCCTCGGACCTCTTCCTGGCGGACCTGGAGAGGAACGAACCCCACACGGTCGAAGGCACGGCGGTCTTCATGACGGGCAACGCGAAAGGCGTTCCGACGACGCTCCTGCACAACCTGAAACACAACCACGTGATGCACGAGCGGGTGGTTCTCCTGACACTCGAGAGCGAGGAGGTACCGCGAATCCCCACGCGGGAGCGGCTCCGCGTGGAGGAAATGGGCCACGGCATCTACCGCATGCGCGCCAGGTACGGATACATGGAGACGCCGGACGTTCCGGCCCTGCTCAAGTCGGCCCAGCGCTACGGCTTCACCTTCGAGCCCATGCGGACCACCTTCTTCCTGGGACGCGACACGCTCATCCCGTCGCCCAGGCCGGGCATGGCGATCTGGCGGGAGCGGCTCTTCGCCCTCATGGCGCGCAACGCCCAGGGCGCCACGTTCTTCTTCAACCTGCCGCCCAACCGTGTCGTAGAGCTGGGCGCCCAGATCGAACTCTGAGGACCTGGCTTCAGGCGGACCGACCGGCCCCGTCGTCCTCCGCGCCGCGTCTGCGCTTGAGCCGTTTTCGAGTCCCGAGGATCAGCGAGCCCCCCACCAGGCCCACGAGGGTCACCGCCCAGAAGACGTCCATGTCCAGGGTGGCGGCGAGCACGAGCATGGCGGCCGAAAAGACCCAGAACATGAATTCGGCCGCGACGGCCGGTCCCCACGCGGGCCGGGCGCCGGATGCCGGAAGCCTCGGCCGCAGGGCCGGAATCAGCCGGGGCACGCGCCGCCGGTAGGCTTGGTACGCCTCCCCCTGGGCGGCCGACAGCTCGGCCTCTTCCCGCAGTATGAGCCGGAGGACGAAAAGGGTCATGAGCACGACGAGGAGGATCCAGCCCGGCACGCTCGCCGTGACGCCGAGACCCAAAGCCAGGAGGATGTTTCCGATGTAAAGGGGATTGCGCACGAACCTGAACGGCCCGTCGGCCGTCAGCTTCTCCGCGTGAAGGTTCCTGTCCCTCATGACGCCGGCGCCGAGGTAGGCGTGCCCCACGGCGCGCAGGAGCCCGCCCGCCGCTACCAGGAGGCCCCTGCGGCGAACACGAGCCGGAGTCCGAGCGTGAAGGCGGGCGTGTGCTCCGGTGCGAAGAGCCGGGCGAGCCTCAAACAGGCGGCCTCGCTGTCGACGTAGTACAGCCCGTAGGACGCGAAAAAGATCACGAAGATGAACCAGAAACGCTGTCTGAACTCGACTTCGGTTGCGCGGAACGACGACATCGGGGAGACCTCCTCCTAAGGGCTTCCGATAAGTTCTCTTAATAGAAGCGGCGGGCGATACTCGGGCGAATCGGCATTTCTTTATGGTGCACCGGCGAGCGTTGGGGCACAAGTTTACTGGAGGGTTACAGGATTGTGCGGGGGCCTGCTACAATAGAAAGCGCCTTCTACCGGACAGCGCCACAGGAAATCGAGGGGCGGAGGCCCCACAGGAAGAAAGGAGCTCGAAAAGCATGCCCACGTCGGCGTTGACAATCACGGCCGACCGTTCTGGCCCTTATGGGACTTCTGCTGTTCCTGGTCGGCATGCGGTCGTTGCGGGCGAAGCAGTACTATCGAACGGGCACGAGCCTTGTCCTGTCGTTGCTGCTCGCGTTCATGGCGGCCCTCGTCGGACTCGTCGCCGTCTCGACGCAGGGCTACCGGGCGCTGACGCGCGAACGCACCGCGGCGGTTGTCGACGTGCGTCCCACCGGCCCCCAGCGCTTCGACGCCGTGTTCACCTTCCCGGACGGACGGACCGCGGCCTATCACCTCCGCGGCGACCAGCTCTACGTGGATGCGCGCATCCTCAAGTGGAAGCCCATCGCCAATCTCCTGGGCGTCGAGACCGCCTATAAGCTCGACCGGGTGAGCGGGCGCTACTTCGAGCTGAAGGACGAACAGAGCAAGCCGAGGACGGTCTACGCCCTGAGCCGCCACGAGGCGCTGGATCTCTTCGAACTGCGCCTCAAATACGCCCTTCTCCGGCCGCTGGTGGACGCAGAATACGGTTCCGCCTCCTACCTGCGAGTGGACAAACCCGCAACATTCGATGTCCAGGTCTCCATTACGGGCCTGCTCCTGCGCCGCGTGCCCCCCCGCAAAAAGGCCGGCACCGACTGACGAGCCACCGGCGCTCCGCGGCGTGTCGCTCGCCTGACCCGGGACGTGTATGCACCGCCCCGTGTCTATTCTGCTAGACTGAGGACCCGCCGGAAGGCGCGCCGCTGAGAGAGGGAAGACATGGCAAAACCTTCGGAACCGAACAAGGTCATCTACTCCATGGTGGGGGTGGGCAAGGTCCACGGCCCCAGACAGGTCCTCAAGGACATCTACCTCGGGTACTTTTACGGGGCCAAGATCGGCGTCATCGGCGCCAACGGGTCGGGCAAGACAACCCTGCTCAAGATCATGGCCGGCGTTGAGAAGGAGTTCCTCGGTGAAGTCCACTGCTCGCCGGGATACAGCGTGGGCTACCTGGAACAGGAGCCCCGGCTCGATCCGGACAAGACCGTGCTGGACGTGGTGAAGGAAGGCGCGGCTGAAACCGTTGCGCTGCTGGCGCGTTACGAAGAAATCAACGAGGCCTTCGCCGACCCCGGCGCGGACTACGACAAGCTCATCGAGGAGCAGGGGAGCGTGCAGGAGAAGCTCGACGCGCTGGACGCGTGGGACCTGGACTCGCGCCTCGAACTGGCCATGGAGGCCCTGCGCTGTCCCGCGGGCGACACCTCTGTCAGTGTGCTGTCGGGCGGCGAGCTCAGACGCGTGGCGCTCTGCCGCCTGCTCCTGCAAAAGCCCGACATCCTCCTGCTCGACGAGCCCACCAACCACCTCGACGCCGAGACCGTGGCATGGCTCGAGGAGCACCTGCAGAAATACGAGGGCACGGTCATCGCCGTCACCCACGACAGGTACTTTCTGGACAATGTGGCGGGCTGGATTCTGGAACTCGAGCACGGGCACGGCATCCCGTGGAGGGGCAACTACTCGAGCTGGCTCGACCAGAAGCAGGATCGCCTCAGGCAGGAACAGAAGCAGGAGACGGAACGCCAGAAGACCCTCCAGCGGGAGCTGGACTGGATCCACATGGCCCCTAAAGCGCGCCATGCCAAAGGCAAGGCGCGCATCAACGCCTACGAGGAACTGCTCAACGCCCGTCCGGAGGAGACCGCCCGGGAACTCGAGATATACATACCGCCCGGGCCGCGCCTGGGAGACGTCGTCGTCGAGGCGAAGGGCCTCACCAAGGGCTACGAAGACAGACTGCTGATGGAGAGCGCGGCCTTCGCCGTGCCGAAGAACGCGGTCGTGGGCATCATCGGTCCCAACGGCGCCGGCAAGACCACGCTCTTTCGAATGATCGCGGGCCTCGAACAGCCCGACTCGGGCCAGCTCACGGTGGGCCAGACCGTGAAGCTGGCCTACGTGGACCAGGCCCGGAGCGACCTCGATCCGGAGAAGACGGTGGTCGAAGCGATCAGCGACGAGATGGATAACGTCGAACTCGGCAAGGTGACGGTCAACGCGAGGGCCTACTGCGCCCGGTTCAATTTCACGGGGGCGGACCAGCAGAAAAAAGTGGGCGTTCTGAGCGGAGGCGAGCGCAACCGGGTGCACCTGGCGCGCATGCTCAAGTCCGGGGCCAACGTGATCCTCTTGGACGAACCCACCAACGATCTGGACGTGAATACGCTTCGCGCGCTCGAGGACGCCATCGACCGCTTCGCGGGCTGCGTCCTGGCCATCAGCCACGACCGGTGGTTCCTCGACCGCATCGCCACGCACATCCTGGCCTTCGAGGGCGAGAGCAGCGTTACCTTTTTCGAGGGCAACTTCCAGGCCTACGAGGAGGACCGCAGAAAACGCTTCGGCGTGGAGGCCTCCCGCCCGCACCGCATAACCTACCGAAAGCTGACGCGGTAAAAAGCTATTTGGGATTTGGGAATTGGGATTTGGGATTTGAAGGACGGCAGACGGCCTGCCGTTGTAGCGGCCGCATCCCTGCGGCCGACGGCTGATAAAAGGCCGCTACGGATCCGGCAGGGGGTGGCCTTCGAAGATCGGCTGGCCTTCCTCAGCTAATCGCGGAATCTCCCACTCACGTCCCAAGGCTGTCATTGCGAGGGCTCTGTTGAAGGGCCTCCACGAAGCAATCCCTCACTTTGGGCAAAGGGGGCGCCTTCTTTAGCCTTTCGGCCTTAGTTTCAGCCCTTCTTTGGCCCTTTCCCATGGGACTGCCGCGGCCCTTTGGGCCTCGCAGTGACTGCTTTCTGGGATGCCGTTGGCTTTCGATGCGGAGCATCGGAAGCTGCGTTCCGGCGCAGGCCGCGCGGTGGCGGCCTTTCAAGGAGGGCCTCGGCCGGCCCTCCTCGACGCTCGCTTTGCTCGCTGCTTCTTCCTGCTCTCTCGCGGGAAGACCTCTGAGCGAGAGAACCTCCCCGTTCCCTCGCGCTTCTTCGCCATTTTGGGACCGCGCTGGCGCGGTCCCAAATGTGGGCCAGCGGACAGATCAAGCGTGCTGGCCAGTCTTGATCACTGGATGACCAGGTCACTTGATCACCGGCCCGCACATGCGCCCAAAGAATTCCCCGCATTCCTGCTCACGGACTCACCCAGTCTCATACTCACGCCCGCCAATGGTATGATATCCGTCCGGACCGGAAGACCGTAGGAGGCTGAGATGGCGATCGGGCGTGAGGACGGACACCGTGGAGCGGGGCGCGCGTGCGCGCTCTTCGTTCTGCTGGCTCTTGGGATTTCACTGGCCGCGGCGGCGGCGCCGTCGCTGACCGCGAAGCAGAAGACCTGGCTCTCCAGGGCCTGGACCTTCAAGAAAAACGGCTGGACCTACGTCCACATCGAAGGCGGCCCCCGGGAGCGGGGCTTCCAGTACGGCTACCTCCTCGCCCCGGAGATCGCCCAGGCCATGAAGGGCGACCGCGTCTCGTGGGAATACGATACGGCCATGCCCTGGCAGTGGCTCGTCAAGAAGGCCTCGGCCATGTACGAAGGAAAGGCCGGCCCGGAATACACGGACGAACTGGGCGGCATCGCGGAGGGACTGTCCGCGGCCGGCGTGCCGGCAACCCGCGACCAGGTGCTGACCTACAACGCCATGTACGAGTTGATCTGGTACTGGTGGCCCAAGGAGAAGAAGAAGCTCGAGAAGGGGCCCGTCATCGAGCCGCGCAAGGACGCGTGCAGCTCCTTCATCGCGACCGGGAGCATGACCGCGGACGGCGGCATCGTGCTCGGCCACAACAGCATGCAGGGCTACGCCTACCCCCTGCCGAACGTGGTCATCGACATCAAGCCCGACAAGGGCCACCGCATCCTCATGCAGACCTACCCGGGCTGGATCCACAGCGGGACGGACTTCTTCGTCACCGACGCGGGGATCGTGGGTTCGGAGACGACCATCGGCGGCTTCACCGACTACAAGGCCGGGGGCATTCCGGAATTTGTCCGCGTGCGCCGCGCCGATGCAGTACGCCGACACCATACGGCAGTGGTGCGACATCATGAAGAAGGGCAACAACGGCGGCTACGCCAACGCCTGGCTCCTGGGCGACGTGAACACCGGCAAGATCGCGCGGCTTGGAGCTGGGACGCAAGTACGTCGGCTTCCAGGAGAAGTCGGACGGCTACTTCACGGGCTCCAACGTGCCCGTCGATCCCAAGATACTCAGGTGGGAAACCGACGCGAAAGAAACGGACATCCGCTTCTCGAGCGTGGCGCGCCGCGTGCGCTGGCACCAGCTCATGAAGGAGTATGCGGGGAAGATCGACCTCGAACACGCCAAGCGCTTCGAGGCCGACCACTTCGATACCTACCTGAATAAAGTGGAGCCCGACAGCCGGACCCTGGCCGCCCACTACGACCTTGACAAGGACCCGGCCTTCGGCTCGCCCTTCGAGCCCAGCGGCAGCGTGGACGCCAAGGTCGTGGATTCTGCCCTGGCGAAGAAGATGAGCATCGCCGTGCGCTTCGGCTCACCGGCCGGAATGCCCTTCGTCGCGTCGACGTTCCTCGAAGCCCACCCCCAGTTCGACTGGATGAAGGATATCCTGCCCGACCGCCCCTCCGAGCCCTGGACCGTATTCACCGCCGGCGAAAAGCCGCCGGCGGGGAAGTAGCGCGAAGAGGCCGCCGAGTCTTCTGGTACATCGGGATGGACAGTGAGGCGGTGAGGCTGTGAGAAGGCGGGTAAGGAAAGGGTTGTTTCCATGGGCTAAAGCCTAAGGCCGAAGGGTGAAAGGAAAGACGGCAGCCGGCTTGCCGATATAGCGGCCGATTCGCATCGGCCGGCCGGCCTCACCTGCTTACCCAATCCCAAACTTTTGGCCACCGCCCGGGGGCTTAACGCAAAATAGCGGGGAAGGAGGCTCACGTGGCGCTTATTCTGCCGTCCTTATTTGCGGGGACAGGGATATTGACGGGGCTCTTCATCGGCGGCTGCACGAGTATCATCTTCATCATTCCCTTCTGGATGATCAGCAAGAAGGCGGGCTTCAGCCCCTGGTGGAGCCTTCTTTTCATCTTTCCGCTGGCCGGTCTGGTTTATGTCTGGGTCCTGGGATTCTCCGACTGGCCTTCCCTGAGAAACCGGCGCAGCGGTTCTTGACGCCAGTCCACCGAGGGCGGTACGGCGCGAACGGGTTCGAGGCGAGGGGCGCGCCCCGGCGCCTCCTACGTCCCTGCTTCTAGAAGTATTCGCAAAGATCTATACTAAGCATTCTCCGCGTGATCTCACCATGGGGAAGGAAGGGACAATGCGATCATTCATGAAGTGGGCCTGCCTGGCGGCGGCACTGTGCGCATTCATCGGATGTGTCCGGACGAAGGTCCCCGAGCATACCGTGATCCCTGCCGCGGCCGCCTCGGCCTTTTTCAAGGAAGCACAACAACTGTGCGGGGCGGACGGCGGAGCGCTGTGGGGACGAAGCCTCTGTGGCCCGATGATGTTCGTGGACCCCGCAACCCGCCAGGCCGTCTGCAACGTGCAGGTGCAGGGAGCCGTTCGCGACGGAGACGTCTACCGGCTTACCCTCCCCGAGAGCACGGGCGTTGCAAACACGGACGTGGAGTTCGAAGGCAGGCATTGGAGCATGGTGATGTGGCCGCTTCCGAAAGACGCGACCCGGCGGCGCATCCTTCTCATGCACGAGTCCTACCACCGCATCCAGAAGGACCTCGGACTTGAAGCGCACGGGGGCCTCGGGCAGAACGGCCATCTCGACACGAAAGAGGGGCGCATCTGGTTCAGGGCGGAACTGCATGCCCTGAAAGCGGCTCTGTCATCGAGCGGCGAAAACCGGAACCTCGCCCTGGGCGATGCGCTGCTCTTTCGTGCCTACCGTCGTTCGAAATGGCCCGAAGCCGCCGCCCAGGAGCGCAACCTCGAGCTGAACGAAGGGCTGGCGGAGTCCACGGGGATCGACGCGGCCCTGAAGGACCCCCGGGAAAGACTGAGGGCGGCACTCTACGACATCGAGAACTGCGAGCGCGCCCCGAGTTATGTCCGGTCCTTTGCCTATGCGACCGGCCCGGCGTATGCAGAACTTCTCAACGCGGTTGATCCGGGATGGCGCAAGAACGTCACCAGGGATTTCGACTTTGGGGCCGCGGCGGAGAGGGCCTATCATATTCAGGTCCCCGTGCCTGATAAGGCAGAGGTCCTGGATGCCTTGACCCGCTACAACGGATCGGAGATTACGGCCCAGGAAAACGCCCGCCAGGCAAAGGTCGATGCCCTCAACAGGCTCTACACGGCGGCTTTTCTGAACGGCCCCGTGGTCACCTTTCCCCTGAACCAGATGTCCATTTCGTTCAACCCCCGGTCGGTCAACACTTTTCAGGGGCATGGCAGTGTCTACACGACGCTGGAGGTGCGGGATGTGTGGGGAAGCCTCGACGTCGTATCGGGCGGGGCGTTGATAACGCCTTCCATGAAGGAAGTCATCGTGCCGGCCGAAAGGAAGGTCAGCCCCGGCCGCCCGGCAGGGGAACACTGGTCGGCGAAACTCAACCAGGGGTTCAGTCTGGTCCCAGATCCGGAGAGACCCGGTTCCTTCAGACTGGAAAAACAGCCGACTCAGCCCAGACAGGGCAAGGGTCTCGAGCAAGGAATGTCGGGGCTGGAAGAGTAAAGTGATCGAGTGATCAAGTGATCAAGTGATCGAAGGCGACGTCGACGGTCGACGGCAGACCGCGGACCGCCGTGCGCCCGCCGGCGCGGTAAAGCGGCGAAGACGAGAAGGAGTTAAGGGGGGAGCGTAACCGGGGAAGGCCTTCGAAGGCCCCTCTCCAGCTGTCTTCCAAATCCGCAATCCCAAATTCCAATTCCCAAATGGTCTTCTGTTTTATCCCCTTCCCGCGTTATGCTCTAGGAAAACAAGGAGGAACGCGGACCATGCCGGAAGTCATTCTCGCCATCGACCAGGGCACCACGGGCAGCACGGCGCTCGTTTTGTCGCGAGAGGGACGAATCCTTGGACGCGCATACGCCGAGATCGCGACGCAGTTTCCGCAGCCGGGCTGGGTGGAGCAAGAGGCCGACGAGATCTGGCACACGAGCCTTCGCGTCATGAGTCAGGCCCTGCGGGCTGCGCACGTGTCGTCCGGCGAACTCAAGGCGATCGGCATCACCAACCAGAGGGAGACCACGATCCTGTGGGATCGCGCGTCGGGGGAGCCGATGTACCCCGCGATCGTCTGGCAGAGCCGGCAGAACGCCCCCGTCTGCGAGAGACTGCGGCGCGAGGGCCGCGAGCCCGAGGTGCGGAGCAAGACGGGCCTGCTGTTCGACGCCTACTTCTCGGGCACCAAAATAGCTTGGATTCTCGATCGTTACCCCGAGCTGGCGGCGATGGCGCGCGGCGGCGACGTCCTGTTCGGGACCGTGGACGCCTGGCTGATCTGGAAGCTCACGGGCGGCGCGGTGCACGCCACGGACCCCACGAACGCCTCGCGCACGCTGCTTGTACGACATTCACAAACGCTGCTGGGACGAGGACCTCTGCACGCTGATGGGCGTCCCGTCGGTCATGCTGCCGGAAGTGAAACCGTCCTCGGGGCGCTTCGGCGTCACCCGGCCGGTGGACGGCCTGCCCGGCGGCATCCCGCTGGCCGGTGTGGCGGGCGACCAGCAGGCGGCGCTCTTCGGCCAGCACTGCTGGGAACCCGGGCAGGCCAAGAACACGTACGGCACGGGATGCTTCCTCCTCATGAACATGGGCGAACACCACCCCATCAGCGCGGGCGGCCTGCTCACTACCCTGTGCTGTGGGCCGCACGGTGAGCCGGCCTACGCCCTCGAGGGCGCGGTATTCACGGCCGGCGCCGCCGTCCAGTGGCTGCGGGACGGCCTGGGGATCATCGCCAACGCCTCGGAGACGGCCGCCCTGGCGGGTTCTGTCCCCGACACGAACGGCGTCTACGTGGTGCCCGCCTTCACGGGGCTCGGCGCACCACACTGGGACATGGACGCCAGAGGCGCCATCATCGGCCTGACCCGGGGTGCGAACCGCGCCCACATCATAAGGGCGACGCTGGAGAGCATGGCCTACCAGACGCGCGATGTCGTCGAGGTGATGAACGCCGATTCGGGCATCCCCATCAGGGAACTGCGCGTAGACGGCGGCGCCGCCGCCAACGACCTGCTCATGCAGTTCCAGGCCGACGTGCTCGGCGTGCCCGTGGAGCGTCCGGCCCTGGTGGAAACCACGGCCGCGGGGGCGGCCTACCTGGCCGGACTGGCCGAGGGTTTCTGGAGCGGACCGGAAGAACTTGCGCAGGGGCGGCGGTGGGACAGGACCTTCGAACCCGCCATGGACCCGGCCGTTCGAGAGTCGCTCTACGAAGGCTGGAAGAAGGCCGTAAGACAGGTCCTGACAAGGTGAAGAGACGGCAGGTCGATGCGATGGGGGATTTCATGCCGGAAATGCAGAGAGACAGCGGCAAGCTGAAGACCACGGACGGATTCGAGCTGTTCTGGCGAAGCTGGGTTCAGGACAAGCCCGTGGCTTCGCTCCTTATCGTCCACGGTCTGGCCGAACATTCGGGTCGCTACGAGCGGACGGCCTCGCACTTCGCCGAACGGGGCCTGGCATGCTACGGCTTCGATCTGAGGGGCCACGGTCAAAGCCAGGGGCGGCGCGTGCACGTGGACCGCTTCTCGGATTACCAGGCCGACGTTCAGGCGATCCGCAGCCTCGTCGCGCGGAACCATCCGGGACTGCCGTGTTTCTACCTCGGACATTCCATGGGCGGACTCATCGTCGTCCTCTGCCTGCTGGATCACCCCAGCGAGGTCGACGGGGCGATCGTCTCTTCGCCACTGCTCGCCCCGCACCCCAGCGCCGAGCCGTCGGCGGTGACGAAACTCGCCTCCGGGCTGCTGTCCAGGCTGGCGCCCGGGATGCTCATTTCGAGCGGCCTGGATACCTCCGCCCTGTCCCACGACGAGAGCGTCGTGGAAGCCTACGTCAACGATCCCCTCGTCTCCAACAAGGTTTCGACGAGGTGGTTCACCACCACGATGGAGGCGGCGGCCAAGGCGCGCCAGAGCGCCCCCGGGCTGAAGGTGCCCATGCTCCTCATGCAGTCCGGTGACGACCGCCTTGTCGCGCCCGACGCCACCCGCTTGTGGGCCAGCGCCGCGCCGCAAAAACTCGTCGAGTTCGAGTGGTGGGACGGTTTCTACCACGAGATGTTCAACGAGCCGGAGCGCGACAGGGTCTTCACCCGCGTCGACCGCTGGCTGGGCGAACGCGTACCGGGATATCACGCTTAGCAGGAATTACTGAAGGCGAACTAGAGGTTTAGCTCGAACGGCCGCGCCGGTGCCATGGGCACCTCATGATCGGCCAAACCGTGGAAGCTCGTGAAGCCCATGAATGAGGTCCATCGCGTCAGCTTCCCGGCTTCCCCGGTCATGGCCGATCCGCGTTATGCGCCGCGGCCTTGGACCAATAACCTCGATCGCACTCCCCCCACCTTTTAGAAGGAGCCCCGACGGGAGCGGACCCTCTCCATTGTCAGATTTCACGGCCCGGCAGGCTCGAAGTACATAAGTACGCCTCGGTGCCGGGTCGCTCATCTTTCGCGGATAGGGCCCACTCGCGTCGGGACGCAGCTTCCGATGCGCGCCTCCAGCATCTTAGTCACCCTCATCTAGTTTTTGGATTACACAATATGTGCCACTGTATCTGTGAGAGCATCAAACCGTCAAGCACTCGTGGAGGAGCGGATGCCTGCTGTTGCATTTTTTCGAAACCCGAGCTTCCATTCCTCCCACCCTCCCTGTTCATTCCTGCATCGAAGGCCTCCCGACTGCCGTTTTCCCTTAGCTCGCAGCCCTTCGGCCTTAGCCCTTAAAAGACATCCCTGTTTCCTTCTTGTTTCTCACCGCCTCACCGTCTCATTGTGAAATCCCTCATCTTAGAACTCCGCGCCTCCGCGTCTCCGCGGTTTGAACGTTTTTTTCCCTCTGTGGGCTCTGTGTGCTCTGTGGTTAAATCTTCTTCTTTCCCACGCGCTTGTGGGTGCGGCGCGCGGGCGGTAAAGTAGTAGGTGCTGGCACCGCCGCCAGAGAGAAGGAACACGCCATGAAGCCGAGAATACTGCTCGTGGAGGACGAATCGGCCATCGCCGACACCATCGTCTTCGCCCTCCGCACGGAGGGTTTCGAGGTTGAACTGGGCGCCGACGGGCACGGAGGCGCTCGAGGCCGCCGCGGAGAATCCGCCGGCCCTGGTCATCCTGGACGTCGGGCTTCCGGACTGCAACGGCTTCGACCTCTTCAGGGATATCCAGAAAGGCGGGTCGGTGCCCGTGATCTTCCTCACGGCGCGGTCCGGCGAGGTCGACCGGGTGGCCGGGCTGGAGCTCGGGGCCGACGACTACGTGGTCAAGCCCTTCAGCCCGCGGGAGCTTTCGGCGCGGGTACGCGCGGTCCTGAGGCGGGCGGGTCCAAATGCGCGGACGGGGAAAGACCCGCCGGCCGGACCGAGAAGGTGCCCCTTTACCGTGGACGAGCCCCGCCGGCGCATCCTCTTCCGGGGCGTCCCCGTGGACCTGTCACGGTACGAATACCGGATACTCAAGACCCTCGCCGGCCACCCCGGCTGGGTCTACTCCCGCGAACAGCTCATGGACATGGCCTGGGACGAGCCGGAAGCCAGCTTCGAGCGCACCGTGGACAGTCACATCAAGAATCTCCGGTCCAAGCTGCGGGCCCTTGAACCGGGCTGCGATCCCATCGTGACGCACCGGGGGCAGGGCTACTCCCTGAAGGAGGACTGGTGAGGATCCGGTACCAGCTCCTCCTGGGCTTCATGGTGGTCATCGCGGCGGGCTTCTTCGTCCTGACCCGCTGGACGCTGAGGGACATCCGCCCGCAGGCCCTCAAGGCGACCGAGGAGTCGCTGGCGGACACGTCGGTCGTGCTCGCCTCGTACCTGGAGACCCAGATCCACGACGGGACAATAGACGCGAAGGAACTGCCCGTCATCTTCGACAAGGCCGAGTCCCGCCGTTTTTCGGCGCAGATCTACGAGCTGAGAAAGACGCAAATCGCCATGCGCGTCTACGTGACCGACGACAAGGGCGTCGTCCTCTTCGATTCTGACGGCGGCCGGGACGTCGGCAAGGACTACTCGGACTGGAACGACGTGGGCCGTACGCTGGAAGGGACACTACGGCGCGCGCGCGACGCGTTCGGACCCTTCGGACATCTACTCCACGGTCCTCTACGTGGCGGCGCCCGTCTACGCGGGGGACCGCATCGCCGGCGTGGTGAGCGTGGGGAAGCCAGTCCAGAGCGTGAAGCTCTTCATCACGCGGGCGAGCGAGGAAATCATGGCGGCGGGCCTCATCGCCTGCCTGGCCGCCATCATCGTGAGCTTCCTCGTCTCCACGTGGATCACCCGTCCCATCCGGAGGCTGACGGACTACGCCGCCTCCGTGCGCGACGGCCGGCGGCCGGCGCTGCCGGCGCTGGGCCGGAGCGAGGTGGGCGAACTCGGGGCCGCCTTCGAGGAGATGCGCGACGCGCTCGAAGGCAAGCGGTACATCGAGCAGTACGTGCAGACCCTCACGCACGAGATCAAGAGCCCTCTGTCGTCCATCCAGGGGGCCGCGGAACTCCTCCGGGAGGACATGCCCGCAGAGGACCGGGACCGGTTCCTGGCAAACATCCTCGCCGAGTCGGCGCGCATCAAGCGCCTCGTCGAGCGCATGCTGGAACTGGCTTCGCTGGAGAGCCGCAAGGGGCTCGCGCAGGTCGAGGATCTCGACCTGGCCGAAATCACCCGCGAGGTCCTGGACGGCCTCGCCCCCGTGGCGTCCAGGAGGGGGATCGCCCTGGACAGCCTCGTGGAGGACGCCGTCCGGGTGAAGGGCGAGCGCTTCCTGCTGCGACAGGCCATGGTGAACATCCTCCAGAATGCCCTGGACTTCACGCCGCCGGGCGGACGCATCGAGGTCACGGCGGGCGTCCGCGATACCCGGGCTTTCTGGAGCGTCAAGGACACGGGACCCGGCATCCCCGACTTCGCCGTCGGCAAGGTCTTCGACCGTTTCTATTCGCTGAGGCGGCCGGAGACCGGGACCAAGAGCACGGGGCTGGGGCTGGCCATCGCGCGCGAGGTGGCGACCCTGCACGGCGGCGACGTCGCCCTCGAAAACGATCCCGGGGGCGGCGCCCGGGCCACGCTCCGCCTTCCGGTGCACGAGGCGTAGCACCGGCCGAAGACCCCCTTCGCGAAACTCCACGCCCGTTTCACGGTCTCTCCATCCCGCCTTCATTCTCCTTTCAAACGCGCGCCCCATCGTAGAGACGACGGACGTTTTCCGTGCCCCTGTGGGATTAGGAAAGGAGAAGACAATGAAAAAGAGCGTGCCCTTTGTGGTCCTGGCCCTGGCGGCGGCGTTGTGGTCGTTCGGCGCCCTCGCCCGGTCGGGCGAAACCTCGGATAAGACACTGGCGCCATACTTCCTCGTAAAGGGCGCCGACGACGGCGTGGACCGCCTGCCGCTGAAGTCCACGTCCGCCAGGGTGAACATCGCCGGCGTCATCGCGGACGTGACGGTCACCCAGGTCTACCGCAACGAAGGCACGCGGGCGCTCGAGGCGGTGTACATCTTTCCCGGTTCCACGCGGGCGGCGGTCTACGGCCTGAAGATGAAGATCGGGGAGCGGACGATCGAGGCGCGGATCAAGGAGCGCCGGCAGGCCAGGCGCGTCTACGAGCAGGCGAAGAAGGCGGGCAAGACGGCTAGCCTCCTGGAACAGCACCGGCCGAACGTCTTCCGCATGAGCGTGGCCAACATCCTGCCGGGGGACACGGTAGGCGTCGAACTGCGCTACACCGAACTCCTGGTGCCCACGGACGGCGTCTACGAATTCGACTATCCCACGGTGGTCGGTCCGCGCTACAGCAACCGGACGGCGTCCGGGGCGACGCCCGACGAGGCCTGGGTGCAGAATCCCTACCTGCACCAGGACGAGAAGCCGACCTACACCTTCGGCATGGCCGTGACCATCTCGGCGGGCATGCCCCTCCGGGACGTGGCCTGCCCCTCCCACAAGACGACGATCACCTACGACGGGCCGGACACGGCGAAAGTAGCCCTGGACACCGGCGAGAGCGACGGCGGCAACCGCGACTTCATCCTCCGCTACAGGCTCGCGGGCGGGAAGATCCAGACGGGCCTGCTCCTCTACAAAGGGGAGAAGGAGAACTTCTTCCTGATGATGATGCAGCCTCCCCGGCGCGTGGCGCCCAGCGACATCCCGCCCCGGGAGTACATCTTCGTCGTGGACGTCTCCGGTTCCATGTACGGCTTCCCGCTCGAAACGGCCAAGAGTCTCCTCCACGACCTCATCGGCGGGCTCAGGCAGACGGACCGGTTCGACGTCCTGCTCTTCTCCGGCGGATCGGCGCTGTTCGCGCCGCAGTCGGTCCCGGCGACGGCCGAGAACGTCCAGCGGGCGCTGGATTTCCTCGATGCGCAGAACGGCGGGGGCGGCACCGAGATCCTCCCGGCCCTGAAGCGCGCCCTGGCACTTCCCCGGCCCGAAGGTTTCTCCCGGAGCATCGTCATCACCACCGACGGCTACGTGGCGGTCGAGAAGCAGACCTTCGACCTCATCCGCGAGAACCTCGACCAGGCCAACTTCTTCCCCTTCGGCATCGGCACCTCGGTGAACCGTTACCTCATCGAGGGCATGGCGCACGTGGGCATGGGTGAGCCCTTCGTGGTCACGAACGGCTCCGAGGCGCAGGCGCAGGCGGAGAAGTTCAGAACCTACATCCAGTCGCCCGTCCTCTCCCACGTGAAGGTCGCCTTCCGGGGTTTCGACGCCTACGACGTCGAACCCGAGACCGTTCCGGACGTTCTGGCCGAGCGCCCCGTCATCGTCTTCGGCAAGTGGAAGGGCAAGGCGGAGGGAACGATCCGGCTGAACGGAGTGGCCGGCGAAGGGACCTACGAGAAGACCCTCGACGTGGCGGTGGCGAAACCCGAGCGGGCAAACGCCGCCCTCCGCTACCTGTGGGCGCGCAAGCGCATCGCCTTGCTCGGGGACTACAAGCGGCTCGAGGGCGACGGGGCCGTCCGCGCGGAGATCACCCGCCTCGGGCTCGACTTACAACCTCCTGACGGCCTACACCTCCTTCGTGGCCGTGGACACGACGCCGCGCCGCGTCGGTCCCGACCTCACTACCGTCAAGCAGGCCCTGCCCCTGCCCAAGGGCGTGTCGGACCTCGCCGTGGGCGGAACGCAGATCTCCACGACGCCCGAACCGTCCACCTGGGTGCTGCTTATCGTTGTCCGGCCTGCTCTTCGCCGTCGTGGCGTTGAGGAGGCTGCTGGGATGAGCCGTTTCGTCCGTTCCCGCTGGGTGCCCGTCGCCGCGCTGCTTCTCGCCTTCTGGCCCGTCTGGCGGTGGTACGTCCTGCGCATGGCCGACGGGTCTGACGAGAAACTCGGCCTGGTCGCCCTCGCCACGTTGGCGGTCCTGGCCGTCGCAAAGGCCCGGCAGGGGGAGGCCCGCCGTCTCCCCCTGCCCGCGGCCGCCGTCCTCGTCGGACTGTACGCCCTTACCTATCCCTGGCTCCCGCCGCTGGCCCGCGCCGTCATCGCGGTGAGCGCCGTCGGTCTCTTCGTGAGCGCGCTCGCCTTCGGGCGCGCCTTCCGTCCGGCGGTATGGGGCCTGCTGCTTCTGGCGCTGCCGGTGATCGCCTCCATGCAGTACTACTTCGGGTACCCCATGCGGGTGGCCGCGGGCCGCGCCTCGGCCTGGCTCGTCGGCCTGACGGGCGTTTCCGTGAGGGCCCGGGGCACGTGCCTGAGCTGGATGGGAGAGACCGTGGCCGTGGACGCCCCGTGCAGCGGTGTGCACATGCTGTGGGCCGGCGCGTGGCTCGCCTTCACCCTCGCGTGTTTCTACGGCCTGCCCGCCGTGCGGACGTTCGCCCTCGCCGCCTTCTCGGCGGTCGCGGTTCTGGCGGGCAACGCCGTGCGGGCGGCCGTTCTCTTCTACAAGGAGGCCGGGCTCGTCCAATGGCCGGCCTGGGCGCACGAAGGCGTGGGTGTCGTGATCTTTGCGGCCACGGCCCTGACCATTCTCGGCGGTGTCCGCATTCTCGGAGGAGGTGTGCCGTGCGCGCCAGATCCCTCTTCCTGATGCTCTGCCTCGCGGCCGCCTTCGCGCCCTTTGTCCCGCCGGCCGGGGCCGGCCTTCGCGGCAGGGTTTTCCGGGGTGGCCCTCGACCTTCGAGGGCCAGGCCCTCGTTCTCCGTGAAACTGCCGTCCCGCGAGGCGCGCTTCGCGGCCGGGTTCCCCGGGCGCATTGCCGCCTTCACGGACGGGTCCAGGCTGATCCTGGTGCGGTGGGTGCCCAGGGCCACGCGCCTCCTGCACCCGGCCGAGGACTGCTACCGGGGCCTGGGCTTTGCGATCGCCCCGCGACCCATCCTGCAGGACGACGGAGGGGCCCGGTGGGAGTCCTTCACGGCCGAGCGTGATGGCGAGAAACTCGTCGTCCGCGAGCGGATATGCGACGAGTCGGGCGGCCACTGGACGGACACCTCGTCCTGGTACTGGGCGGCGCTGCTCGGGCGCACGCGTGGCCCGTGGTGGGCCTATACCGTGACCGAAGCCGGGAATCGGTAAAGGGCCAAAGTCGAGCGGGCAAAAAGTCAGGAAGTAGAGAAGGGGTTGTTCGGCCGACCGCCGTTCCCAGACCAACATTCTAGAAAACAGTCACTGCGAGGCCCCAAGGGCCGCGGCAGTCCCATCGATAAAGCACGTGGGTGCCAAACAAGTGATGGATTGCTTGGTGAATGCCCTTCGACGCAGTCCTCGCAATACCCCATGAGAGTGCCTCTCGCCCGTGGGGATGAAAGTCACACGAACACGTGGGAGATATCCGAGCACGGCCGAGGGGCGCCTGCGGCACCATGCAACCGGCCACGCCGTGGCAGGTCGTAAAGCACGCTGGGGGCTGGCCGCTGAAGACGCTTCCCGCCTGCCATGGTGATGGCCGATCCCCTCGCGTCGGGACGCAGCCTCCGATGCTACGCATCGAAAGCCACCGCTGATGATCGCTTGTGCCATCAGCGAGGAAACACTCTAAACGTGAATAGTCTTGCTCGATGGCGGACACTCTCGAAGCAATGACCGCTACCGGCTGGGCGCGGCCTTCGAGGGCAGTTTTCCAGTTGTGTTCGCTTTAGCTCTTAGGCCTTAACGCTTCGGCCTTTTTTGGAGGTGATCAACTGATCGAGCAGATGGTGATCGGGTTGGGTGCAGGCTCAGGGAGGGCCATCCCGAACCGTCTCTTAATTCCCAAATTCCCTTTCTCACCGCCTCCCCGCCTCATTGTTGGAATTGGGGAATTTTTCTCTGCGCGCCATGGGTTTATACTGATTTAGGGACGACCCCGGCGGGCGCATGAAAAAAAAGCAAACCCAGAACGACCCTCAAACGGACAGAAGAAACCCACCACGGAAGAGAAAAGCCGCGCTCCTGGCCCCGTGGGGCGCCGGGCTCGCGGTGGTCTGCTTCGTCGCGGCGATCCTGTCCGGCTTCGGCTATCGGCTGGGCTGGTGGTCATTGGGCCCGGCCTTTCACATCTTGTCGTGGTCCGTCTCCGGTGCGGCGGTGGCTTTCGTCCTGTCGCTCGTGGGGTTGATGGCCGGGCTCAACCGCAGCAGCGCCTTTCTGACGGTCGGCCTCGTGGGCCTGGTTCTTGCCGGGGCGACCTTCGGCTTTCCGCTTCGCGAGTTCATCCGGGCCAGGTCCGTCCCCGCAATCCACGACATCACGACCGACACGGTCGATCCCCCTCAGTTCCACGCCATCCTCGCCCTCCGGGCGAAGGCTCCGAATTCACCTGTGTACGGCGGAAAGAAAGTGGCGGATCAGCAGATCAAAGCCTATCCGGGCATAAGGCCCGCCTTCTTCGAGGCCCCAGAAGATGTGGTCTTCAAGAAAGCCCTGAAGGCCGCACGATCGATGGGCTGGCGGATAGTCGCCTCGGACCCGGCGGACGGGCGGATCGAGGCCACCGCGACGACCTTCTGGTTCGGGTTCAAGGACGACGTGGTCGTGAGGATCAAGGGCATGAAGGACGGGCGGTCGCGGGTCGACGTCCGCTCCGAGTCGCGGGTCGGTCTGAGCGATCTCGGAACTAATGCCCGCCGGATTACGTATTACCTCTATCGGCTCGCGAGCCTCGTGCAGTCGGCTCCTGCCCGGTAGCGAAAACGAAGGAAGTCTGCACCACACTCAGGAACCGTGAATCTCACGCCTTGACGCACTAGGAGGTTCCACACAATGCACAAACTGGTCAAGACCATCGTCCTGATGGCGGCGTGCGCCGCCCTGCCCGTCATGGCCCAATACAAGCCCGTGGCAGGGGAAGCCCCCTCCGCGGAGGCCGGGCTGACCGCCGCCGCGCTCCGGAAGCTCGAGAAATCGGTCCCCATGACGCCGCAGATGCGGGCCGACCGCAACGCGCTGGCGGGCCAGAGCGTCCGGTCGCTGACGGTGAACCGGACACTCGTGGACAATACGGATGACCTGTTCACGCACGTCATCAAGCATCCCGGTTCCATCACGAACCAGAAGGCCTCGGGCCGGTGCTGGCTCTTCGCGGGGCTCAACATGCTGCGCCCCGAGGTGATGAACAAATTCAACATGAAGGACTTCACGCTCTCGCAGGCCTACGAGCAGTTCTACCAGAAGTTGGAGGCGGCGAACCGCTCCATGGAGCTGGCCATCGCCCTGCGGAGCGAGCCCCTGCACAGTCGGCGCATGGACACCTTCCTGCAGCACATCATCAGCGACGGCGGCGACTGGAACTACGTGCAGGCCCTCGTTCAGAAGTACGGGGCGGTGCCCGAGAGCGTCATGCCCAACGACTACGCCGCCTCGCACACCCGCGAGATGAACGCCCTGATGGCGGCCCGGCTCCGCAAGGCCGTCATCCGGATCCGCAAGGCCGCCAAGAACGGGGCCACCACGGAGCAGCTGCGCGGCATCAAGATGGACGCCCTCAAGGACGTGTACAAGATCCTCGTCCTCTGTCTCGGCCAGCCGCCCGCAGAGCTTCCAGTGGCGCTACGAGACGAAGGACGGCAAGGTATCCAAGCTCGAGACCTACACGCCGAAGTCCTTCTACAAAAAGTTCCTCGGCAACGACATGAACGACTTCGTCCGCTTCGTGAACTACCCCGGCAAGCCCATGCACGCGAAGCTCGAATGGGACTGGGAGCGCAACATGGCCGACCATCCCAACATGGACGCCGTGAACATCACCATGGCCGAGATGGAGTCCATGACCCTCAAGTCGGTCCTGGCCGACGCGCCGGTCTGGTTCGGCGCCAACGCCGCCGCCGAGGGCGACGTGAAGAAGGGGCTCTGGCTGAACGACATCCTGGACGCGAAGGACCTCTTCGGCATCGACTTCTCCATGAACAAGGCCGACACCCTGGCCTACGACAACGGCACGCCCGACCACGCCATGGTCTTCACGGGCGTGGACGTGCAGGACGGCAAGCCCGACAAGTGGAAGGTCGAGAACTCCTGGGGCACCAAGCCCGGCGACAAGGGCTGGTTCGTCATCGGCAACGGCTGGTTCGGCAGGCACGTCTACGAGGTGATCATCGACAAGCGCTTCGTGCCTGCGGACCTCATGGCCCTCACGAAGAAGAAGCCCATCGTGCTCCCCCCGTGGGACCCCTTCACCGACTGGGTGAACGGGCAGTAGTGGATTTAACCAGGCGGCGACCGGCCGACGGTCGATCCCGCCGATTCGACGCGGTCATACAGAGGAGGACACATGCTCACCAAAGGAAAACGTCTCTTGACACTGGCTCTCGTGCCCGTGCTGGCCGGCGCCTTCACGGCCCTGCCGGCGCTGGCGCAGTTCACGCCCGGTCCCGGCGAAGGGCCCGACCAGGCGGGCGGCCTGAATCCGGCTCTCATCAAGGAGATCCAGGGCTCGCTCGCCATGACGCCGCAGCTCAAAGCCACGCGCAACGCTCTCGCGGAACACAAACTCCGCGAACTGGCCGTGAACCAGGAAACCCTGAACCAGACCGACGACATGTTCACCCACGTCATCAAGAACCCCGGCGAGATCACCGACCAGAAGCAGTCGGGACGGTGCTGGCTCTTCGCGGGCCTGAACATCATGCGGCCGGCGGTCATCGGCAACGCACAAGATGAAGGCCTTCAAGCTCTCCCAGGCCTACGAACAGTTCTGGGACAGGCTCGAGCACGCCAACTTCTCCCTCGAGATGGCCATCGCCCTGAGGAAGGAGCCGCTCGACAGCCGCAAGAACCAGCTCCTTCTCCAGAACCTCATCGGCGACGGCGGCGACTGGAGCTTCGTCACGTCCCTCATCGACAAGTACGGCGTCGTTCCTCAGGACGTCATGCCCAACACCTACAGCGCGTCCCACACGCACACCATGGACAACCTCCTGGCCACGCGCATCCGGCAGGCCATTCTCAAGATTCGCGAGGCCGGCGCAAAGGGGGCCTCCATGGACCAGATGCGCGCGATCAAGACGGACGCCCTCAAGGACGTCTACAAGATCGCCGTGCTGTGCCTCGGCCAGCCGCCGCAGACCTTCAAGTGGCGCTACGAGACCAAGGACGGCAAGGTCACGCCCTACAAGACCTACACCCCCAAGTCCTTCTACTCCGAGTTCGTGGGCGTGAACCTCAAGGACTACGTGGCCCTCGTGAACTACCCCGGCCAGCCCATGCACGCCAATCTCGAGTGGGCCTGGTACCGCGGGATGGAGGACCACCCCAACGTCAGCGCCATCAACGTGACGTCCGACGAACTCGCCGACATGTGCAAGAACTCCGTGATGGGCGACGACGCCGTCTGGTTCGCGTCAAACGCCGGGGCGCCCGGCGACGTGAAGGCCGGCCTCTGGTCCGACAGCGTCGCTCGACTACTCGGGCATCTTCGGCATGGACTTCAACATGGACAAGAAGGACACGCTCCAGACCTACGAGGGCGCGCCCGACCACGCCATGGTCTTCACGGGCGTCGACATCCAGGACGGCAAGCCCGACAAGTGGAAGGTCGAGAACTCCTGGGGCGCCAAGCCCGGCAAGAAGGGCTGGTTCATCATCACGAACGGATGGTTCAGCCGCCACGTCTACGAGGCCATCATCAACAAGAAATACGTGCCCGCAGATCTCGCTGAAGCTCAGAACGAGAAGCCCGTCATGCTCCCGCCGTGGGACCCATTCTCCTACGACTGAGCACGACCTGACGATACGACGCGAGGGGAGGCGGGCATAAACCGCCTCCCCTTTCGGTTTTGCATGGCGGGGAGATCGAATAACGTTGACACGCCTCCATTCCTAAGGAGAACGCCGTGAAACAGACCGCAAAATCGTTTCCACGCTCGCCGCCGCCCTGCTCGCCCTCGCCGTCGTGCTGCCGCTCGCCGCCGCCCGCCCCGGGGCATGCGGGGCATGAAGGCTCGCCACGAACGACCGTCCGCGTCGACCTGCCCGTCCATCTCGCCAAGGCCGACGTGGTCTTCGACCTCGGCCCCGCCCGGACCATGCATGGAAAGCCCATGGGCCTCATGGCCATGAAGGGCCTGGCCGAGCAGTTCAAGAAGGACGGCACGCCCCACAGCCTCGTCGGCGTCTTCTACGGCAAGTCGGGGGCGTGGGTGCTGCGCAACGAAGCCTACAACCGCCTCAAAGGCGTCACCACCGGAAACCCCTACCGCAAGACTGGTCAAGAGGCTCGAAAAGCTCGGCGTCCAGATGGACGTCTGCGCCGTCTGGATGCACCGCATGCACCTGACCAACGCCGACCTCCTCCCCGGCGTCAAGACCACCAACAACGCCTACCTCCGCATCATCCAGCTCCAGCGCGCATCATTCAGCTCCAGAGCGCGGGTACGTGAAGATGGAGATGTAGGAAAACATTTGGGATGGGGCTTAGGAAGCAGACGTCCTTTTAGAAAGGGTGTATGCTTCTGAAATGAATAGGGTTAACCGGTACTACAAAGCGGCGAAGATTTCCGAGAGCAAATTCCGGGCAATCATGAGGTGCTTCAGCGAGGATTTGTCGGCCAGCCAGACGGCGAGAATGACGGGGATCAGCGTCCGGTCCATCAACGCCCTTTTCCTCCGAATCAGGATTCGCCTGGCAGCGATCTGCGAAGCGCAGTCTCCGGTCGGGGGCGTCGTCGAAGTCGATGAATCCTACTTTGGACCCCGCCGGGTTCCGGGTAAGCATGGACGTGGGGCCGGTGGAAAAACGATCGTGTTCGGGATCTTCCACCGGGGTGAAAACGTTTTTACCCAGATCGTTCCGGATTGCCGAAAAGTCACACTACAGAAGGTTATCCGCGGACGCGTCAGTTTGGAGTCGGTCATCCACAGCGACGGATGGAGCGCTTACGACGGTCTCGTGGATGTGGGCTACGCAAAGCATTTCAGGGTTCAGCATCATCTGAATGAATTCGGGGTAAAGGACAATCACATCAACGGGATTGAATCGTTCTGGAGTTTCGCAAAACGCAGGATGGTCAAGTTCAATGGAATCGCCCATCACACCTTTTACCTGCATCTCAAAGAGACAGAATTCAGGTTTAACCACCGAAAGGAGGATCTCTACAAATTGCTCTTGAGGCTCTTCAGGGAAAATCCTATATAATCATTTTGCTTCCTAAGCCCCTTGGGATTTTGGATTTGGGATTGCGGATTTGAAGGAAAGTAGAGAACAGGTGGGAGCCTTTGCCCGAGGGCCAAGGGCGAAAGCTAAGGGCTAAACGAACTACGGCTCAGGATTGGTCCTCGCAGGCGACCATTTTCCATCGGCCGCCAGGTCCGGACAGTGCGCCTTCGACTTGGTCACT
The DNA here is from genome assembly GCA_963724125.1 of uncultured Acidobacteriota bacterium. Lineage (GTDB taxonomy): Bacteria > Acidobacteriota > UBA4820 > UBA4820 > DSQY01 > CAVRTJ01. The sequence goes on along the minus strand of CAVRTJ010000007.1, from coordinate 5,919 downwards.
GGATCACTGGGTCACTGGATCACTGCGCCTCCAGGCGCAGGGCCAAAGGGCTAAAGACTGAAACGGCAGGGGGGCTTCCTTCGTAGCGGCCGATGGCAATATGATTATATAGGATTTTCTCTGAAGAGTCTCAAGAGCAATTTGTAGAATCCTCCTTTCGGTGGTTAAACCTGAATTCTGTCTCTTTGAGATGCAGGTAAAAGGTGTGATGGGCGATTCCATTGAACTTGACCATCCTGCGTTTTGCGAAACTCCAGAACGATTCGATCCCGTTGATGTGATTGTCCTTTACCCCGAATTCATTCAGATGATGCTGAACCCTGAAATGCTTTGCGTAGGCCACATCCACGAGACCGTCGTAAGCGCTCCATCCGTCGCTGTGGATGACCGACTCCAACTGACGCGTCCGCGGATAACCTTCTGTAGTGTGACTTTTCGCAATCCGAACGATCTGGTAAAAACGTTTTCACCCCGGTGAAGATCCCGAACACGATCGTTTTTCCACCCCCCACGTCCATGCTTACCCAACCCGCGTCCAAAGTAGATTCATCACTTCGACGACGCCCCCGACCGTAGACTGCGCTTCGCAGATCGCTGCCAGGCGAATCCTGATTCGGAGGAAAAGGCGTTGATGGAACGAACGCTGATCCCCGTCATTCTCGCCGTCTGGCTGGCCGACAAATCCTCGCTGAAGCACCTCATGATGCCCGGAAATTGCTCTCAGAAATCTTCGCCGCTTTGTAGTACCTGTTAACTCTCTTCATTTCAGAAGCATACACCCTTTCAGGGTCGAAAGGCTAAGGGCTAAAAGGAAGGCGATAGGCAGGAGGCCGTTGTAGCGGCCGATGCTTGCATCGGCCGAAAGACCCGCGAAGGGCCCGGCCCCCGTCGTCTTTCCTTTTGGCCTTTAGGTCTTAGCCCGTGCGCCTGGCGGCACAGTAAAGGGGTAAAGAAGTGAAGAAGTGAAGGGTAAAGCTAGGGAAAGCCTTCGAAGGCCTGTCCCCAGCGGTCCTTCCTTTAGCCCTTAGCCTTTCGGCTTTAGGCCCAGGGAAAAGACTCAATCCCTGCTTCTTTTCCGTCCTTCAAATCCCAAATCCCAATTCCAAAATCCGAAATGTCCTTCTATTCGTCTTTATGAGGTCGATGACCTTGGTGACGCCGCTGGTCTTGCTGGCGGTGGCGAGGGCGATGTCCCTGTAGTGGCGGTTGGGCAGGGTGCCGCGGAGGCTCACGACGCCGTGGGAGGCCTCGACCTCTACGTGGAAGGCGTTCTTTCCCAGGTTGTCCATGAGGCGCATCTTGACGTGGGTTTCGAGCATGGCGTCCTGCACCGAGTGCTCCGCCTGGTGCACCGCCCGCTTGACCTTGGAGGGCTGCTGGTTCACGAGGCGGATCCTGTTGTCCACGCTCTTGACGCCGTCCACGCTCAGGGCGACTTCCTTGGCCAGGTCGCGGCTGGCGGGCTTCTTGAGCGTCCCGCTGAGCACCACGTGGCCGGCGTTGGCGTCCACGTCGATGTGCACGCCGTCCATGCCGAGCTTGTCCATGAGCTTGAGGTGCACGGCGAGTTCGAGCCGGGCGTTTCTCAGGTCCTGTTTGAAGTCCGAATGGCCCTCTGCGCGCACCGTGACGGCCGTCATGGGCAGGAAGGCCAGGACCGCGGCAAAGAGTGCGGCGGGAAGCAGAACGCGGAGGATGCGATGTGAGATGTTGATTGTCCTTCATGGGATCACGTCCTTTCTCGTGTCGTTGGCCCGGACGGCGACGGGCGCCCGGAGGGCCTTATCTTCTGATGAAAACCGCGGCCGAGCGCCCTTTCTTCCGTGGTCAGGGTGACGGACGTCACAGAGGGCCGTGCGCCTGACGGCGCAGTGATCAAGTGATTGTGCGCCTGGCGGCGCGGTGATCGGGTGATCGAGTGATCGAGTCGTGGGCGTGCCTTCGAAGGCCTCCCGCCTGCCGCCCCCGTAGCGGCCGATGGCAATCGGCCGATTCGGCCGGCTTCCGCCGGCCGCTACAGAGGTCCGACCCGAGCCGTCGTTCCTTTAGCCTTTCGGCTTTAGGCCTTAGCCCTCGGGAAAAGAAACATTCCCAGTTTCTTCCCTCCCGTCCTCCCATCCTCCCTGTTCAAACTGGGGACGCAACAAACCCGTCCACCGCCCGAAAGGGACGCGTATAGCACCGTCAGGTTGGATTTCTCAGAGGGGGAGACCGCGGTCAGCCGTGCTTTTTGCGCAGGCGGAGCGGTCGGTGAGCGAAGAGCTCGCGGAAGAGGTCCTTGATCAGCTCCCGACCCACGATCTTCTGGACGAGCCAGATGACCAGCACGTTCCAGAACACCGCTAGCGCGATGGTCAGTGGGACAAGCAGGAACTTACTCATGGTTTTACTCCATACGGGCGGAGCCGCGTGCCGAATAGTGGCGGGCTCTCGCACGAAAATATCCAGTAATCGCAAATCGTTGCATTAAAATAGCGCACATCTTACCTCTAATTTAGGTCCTCGCTCGTCTGAATGCAAAAACCCGCAGCTCCGCGCATTATTCCCGTTCGGGAAAGTTCCATCAAAATCAGATGGTTACCCTCTACCGGCCCGGTGCGTTATCATGGGGCCCAGGCCGGACTTTCCGGCGACATGCGCCGGGCGCAGACTGCGAAGCATAACCCTCTCGGGGTGTGAGTAATCAAGGGAGAGAGATCATGACCGTAACCCGCGACTTCCAGTCCGCCAGCCGGCGGGACATCTACCGCATCCTCGCCAGCCTCGTCGTCCCGAGGCCCATCGCCTGGGTCTCCACACTCGGCGCCGACGGCACGGCGAACCTGGCCCCCTTCTCGAGCTTCATGGGCATCTTCAACCCGCCCGCCCTGGCGATCAGCTTCGGCCGCCGGCGGGACGGCAGCTTCAAGGACACCTACCGCAACCTCCGGGAGCGCGAGGAGGCCGTCGTGCACCTGGCCGACGCGGCCCTGATGGAGGTCCTGCACGCCTGCGGCGAGGAGGTGCCGCCCGACGTGTCCGAACTGGGCCGCCTGGGCCTGGAGACCGTGCCCTCGGACCTCGTCGCCCCGCCGCGCCTCGCCGCCGCACCCGTGGCGCTGGAGTGCCGCTACCGGGAGGAGCACCCCATGAGCGAGAGCTGCGACCTGGTGATCCTGGACGTGCTGAGGGCCCACGCGGCGGACCGCATCTGGAACGAGGAACTCGACTGCGCGGACACGGGGCTGTGGGAGCCCCTGGCCCGCCTGGGCTCGGTGGCGGGCCCGAACTACGCGGGCCTCGGCGAGCGCTTCACGCTGGGCAAGGGCAAGCTGCCCGAAGACTGACGAGCGGAGGAGCACAGCGACATGATCCTGTCCCTCATCGCGGCCATGTCGGAAAACCGCGTCATCGGGCGCGGCGGCCAGGTGCCGTGGGACATCCCCGACGACGTGGCGCGCTTCAAGGCTCTGACCATGGGCCACCCCGTCGTCATGGGCCGCAAGACCTACGACTCCATCGACGGCGCGCCCCTGCCCGGCCGGACCAACGTCGTCCTGACGCGGCGCCCCGGCTTCGAGGCCCCCGGCTTCCGCATCGCCCGCGACCTCGCGTCCGCCCTTGAACCGTACCGCGATACCGGCGAAGAGGTCTTCGTCGTGGGTGGGGGCGAAATCTACGCCGCCGCCATGCCCCTCGCCGGCCGCATCTACCTGACCCTCGTCCACCGCACCGTCGAAGGCGACGCCTTCTTCCCCGAGATCCCCGAAGACCTCTTCGAAGTCGTTCAGCGCCGCACCGTCCCCGATCCCGTGCCGCATACGTTCATCGATTACGTGCGCAAAACCTCCGTGATACCGAATGCCCGAGATGCACCACAGAGCACACAGAGGGCACAGAGGTTGGATGGCCTACAAGGAAACAGTGAGGAGTCGGTAGAACGCAGTCATTGCGAGGCCCGCAGGGCCGCGGCAATCTCAAGGAGGAGCACCAACGCTGAATTCACAGGGAAGACGGGAGGGAAGCGATTTTGGATTTCGAATTGGGATTGCGGATTCAAAAGACGGCTCGGGACGGGTCTTCGAAGGCCTGCTCACGCCCTACTCACCTAATTCCCTACTCACCTACTCACGGCACAGCCAGGTGCTCGGGATCTGGGATTTAGAGGACGGCAAGGGGGAGACCTTCGAAGATCCGCCAAACGTCGTCTTCACCTCCGCCCCGGCGCCTTGATTGCGTTGACTCTCCGCAAAGGACAGGCATAAACTGTTTCCGCGCAAGGAGTTGTCATCGTGGGGGAGCAGATTATCCGGCCGTACAAGAGGGTAGGTGAGCCGTCAGGATCGCAGCGCCTTATCCGCCCGCTGGGCAATTCGCCTCACCGTCGCCTCAAGTCGCAAAAGACTGGGCCTAAGAAGGAACCAGACGGAGATAAATATTGTCCCCGGAATTTCTTGACGCGTGCGAGACGATCTTGGAGAGTTCGCTTTGCTGCCGTCTTGACGAGATGCTTATCCGACTGCTCGAGAACGTCGAACCAAGTCGATTTAAGAGCCGTGTCGTCTGAACTGCAGGAGCGGTTAATTTCGTCAGGAAGGATGAGGATGAGAAGGGTTCGCTACAACCCCGGGAGAATTTCAACCAGCCTGATCGCGGTGATCATGATCATTCTCTTTCTGTCGTATGCCGGTTTGGTGTGGAGCCAGGCAAAAAGAGAATATTCGAATATTTTTGAGAATATTGTAGGTTCATGGAATCTAAACAGGTATAGAAGTAACGAGAGTCTAAATGTGCAAATCTGCGGGCGTCACCAGCTCGCGGTCAGATTCGGAACAGATTCTAAGGAATTTAGAAATTACCTCGAGAAATTTGATGAAGTGATGAAGGCTGGTGATCGCCTCTTTGAGCAATTGATAAGCGACTATTCGGCCGACCATAGAAAAATGTCCATTAAGCTGTATGATCGCCTTTCTGATTATAGAAACGCGAGACAGTCTCTAGATGCATATCTTGGAAAGATGGATGTCGGTGCGTTCAGCACGATGACGGAACCGCTGGATCAATGCTACATATTTCTTCGTCTTGGAAGCATGCCGATACTATTCAATGAGTCTCCATACCTCAACAAGGGAGAGAAGCAAGAAATTATAAGACTTCTGAAAAAACGCCGGGAGTGGTATGCGGGAATGGATCGGGCCATCAAAACCGGAAATGAGGCGGAGAGGGCCCCGGCGGGGAGATTTATCGGCATACCAAGGAAGCCGAGTTCCGTTGAGATCCGTTTCCGTATTGGCTTCTGGATCAGAGTCAACCGGGACGGATCCGGGTCCTACGGAAATGGAGCCAGGTTTCCATGCGTGAGCGTGCGGAAGGGGACCTTCAATTTCCAGGATGTGATGAATAAGGTTCGGAAGGACTTTCCTCGCAAGCCTAAGCATGCAGGAGGCCCTTACATGGCGGTCTATTTCTGGCCCGAGGGAAGTTCTTACGCAAATGAATTGCCTATCGCCTTGGACGAGGCCCTCTTTGACCGCCTCGTCGAAATAGCACGCAAGAATGTCGTGCCTCCTTCCAGCAAGTCCGAGGCGCAAGACTACAAGTACATCAACGACCAATGGGAAGCGTGTCATCCGGAGTCAAGCGGAAAGACGGATAAAGTCAAACATAATCATTGAAAGAGGCAGGCGGCTGGATTTGGAACCCGTGAGCCGCTCATGGCATTGACCAACATCCGAGATGGTCATAGTTTACTGCTTTGCAGGGATTGGCGATTATGGGGGAGCGAGCCGTCCGCCACAAAAGCAGCGCGAGTAGGGTGTTGGGCTTAGGTTGCTTCGAGGCATCGTTTGGAGAAAGTGCCTTAGCGGCCGCGTGAATTCTGGGGACATGATACCTAATTGAGGCTCGGAGTGATTTGGTGATGGGAGAGCAAGCACTAAC
>CAVRTJ010000006.1:0-100217 GCA_963724125.1 uncultured Acidobacteriota bacterium | reverse complement strand
TTCTTTTCGAGCCCGTATCGGGTGCCGGCGGTCTGGCCCATGTCCTCCTGCCTGGGCCCAGACCGCCTCAGGACACCACGACGGATCTGCCCGCAAAGTACGGCTGCGAGGCGCTGGACGCATTGAAGAAATCGCTGGAAGCCCTTGGAGCCGATCCATCTCGGCTACGGGCGGCCCTCGTGGGCGGCGCGAGCCTCTTTGCAGCCGCTCAGGAAGTAGACAACGCCATAGGCGCGAGGAACGTCGAGGCCCTCAAGGCCTGTTTGCTGAGGGAGAATATCCCGGTGGACGCGATGGAGACGGGAGGCAACGAGGGAAGGACCGTGTTCTTCTGCCTCCCCGAACAGAAACTGGAAGTCAAAACTCTGCGCGGCGGCAGGCGTGTCGTGCCACTCGGGGATCCACGGCAGCGCCGGCGGGACTCGTGATCGCGCCGGCGGGACTCGTGATCGCGCCGGCATATTATCCTCGCTGAAACTAGGAAAGGTGTGGTCCGTATGGAAGGTTTCATACTGCTGGAGGACGGCAGTCTCTTTCAGGGCAAGGGCTTCGGATTCAAAGGGACCGTGCTGGGCGAGGCCGTCTTCCAGACCGCCATGGTCGGATACCAGGAAATACTGACCGATCCATCCTATGCCGGTCAGATGGTCACCATGACCTACCCGCACATGGGCAACTACGGCGTGAACCCGGAGGACGTCGAATCCCGCCAACCGAAGCTCAAAGGCTTCCTCGTGAGGCAGGCCTCGAGTATAGCGTCCAACTGGCGGGCCCGTGGCACCCTCAACACCTATCTCCAGGAGCACGGTGTGATAGGACTCATGGAGGTCGATACGAGGGCCGTCACGCGGCATATTCGCAGCCGCGGCGCCATGAAGGCCCTCCTGAGCAACGAGAACCTTGATGCGGACGACGCAGCCCGGCGCCTCGAGGACTATCGCCGGAATAGACGTAGAGGATCTCACCGCGCAGGTCAGCTGCCTGAAGCCCTATTCCTTTCACTACGATCCCAAGGAGGAATCGGCCCTGTTCAGGGCAACGCTCCAGCCCGGCCGGGTGTGCCGGCGGACTCTCCACGTGGTGGCGGTGGATTACGGGCTGAAGGAGAACATCCTGCGCAACCTTCTCCTGAGGGGCTGCGAGGTGACCGTGATCCCGGCGTATTCGCCCGTCAGGGACCTTGTGGCCCTCAATCCGGATGGCGTGTTCCTGAGCAACGGGCCCGGGAATCCCGAGATGGCATCGCGGGCACTTCCTCTGGTGCGATACGCCGCAGAGCACTATCCGACCTTCGGGATTTGCTTCGGACACCAACTTCTCGCTCTCGCCTTCAGCGGCGGGACCTACAAGTTGCCGTTCGGCCACAGGGGCGCCAACCATCCCGTCAAGAACCTGGACAGCGGCCGCGTGGAGATCACGTCGCAGAACCACGGTTTCGCCGTATCGAGGGACCACTTCCCGGAGGATTTCGTGGAAACGCACACCAACCTGAACGACGGAACGGTGGAGGGCATGAAGCACCGGAAACTCAACGTCTTCTCCGTCCAGTACCACCCCGAGGCGAGCCCCGGACCACACGATTCCCTCTATTTGTTCGACGACTTCATCAGGCGCATCGAGGAAGGTCCCGATGACTGACAGGCTATCCTCCGTTCTGGTCATCGGTTCGGGGCCCATCGTCATAGGACAGGCCTGTGAGTTCGACTATTCGGGAGTGCAGGCCATCAAGGCCCTAAAGGAAGAGGGACTTCGGGTCGTGCTTCTCAACTCCAATCCTGCCACCTTGATGACGGATCCGGGACTTGCGGATGCGGTCTACATAGAGCCCATGCTGCCGGCGACCGTGGACCAGATCCTGGCCAGGGAGGAGGTGGACGCCATCCTTCCCACCGTCGGTGGCCAGACCGGGTTGAACCTGGCTGTCGCCTGCGCCAGAGAGGGTATCCTTGAAAGGCACGAAACGCGACTGATCGGTGCCACCCTGCAGGCCATAGAGACGGCCGAGGACAGGGAACTGTTCAAGGCGGCCATGGATAAGGCGGGCCTCGCGACGTCGCAGTCCTTCACGGCCCGCTCACTCGAAGACGGCATGAACCGGGTGGACGAGGTGGGCTTTCCGGCCATCCTGCGCCCGTCGTTTACGCTGGGAGGGGTCGGCGGCGGAGTGGCGCACGACCGCGAAGAGCTCAGGAGGCTGCTCAAGGACGGCCTCTCCCTCAGTCCGGTCCACGCCGTTCTGGTCGAAGAGAGCATGATCGGCTGGAAGGAATTTGAACTCGAGGTGATCCGCGACCGCGCAGACAACGCCGTGGTCGTCTGCTCGATCGAGAACCTCGACCCGATGGGTATCCACACGGGTGACTCGATAACCGTGGCACCTCAGCAGACGCTCACGGACAAGGAATACCAGACCATGCGCGACTGGGCCCTCAAGGTGCTCAGGACCGTGGGGGTGGAAACGGGTGGTTCCAATGTTCAGTTTGCGCTGCATCCGGGGACCGGCCGGATGGTCGTCATCGAGATGAACCCGAGGGTGTCCAGGTCCTCGGCCCTGGCGAGCAAAGCCACGGGTTATCCCATCGCGAGGGTCGCCACCCTTCTCGCACTCGGCAAGACCCTCGACGAAATCCCGAACCGGATTACGGGGACCACATCGGCGGCCTTCGAACCGGCCATCGATTACGTGGTCACGAAGATCCCCCGGTGGGCCTTCGACAAGTTCAAAGGCGCAGACCCGACGCTCACCACCGCCATGAAGTCCATAGGCGAGGTGATGGCCATCGGTCGCACCTTCGGTGAATCGCTCAACAAAGCCGTCCGGTCCCTGGAAGTGGGACGCTACGGTCTCCTGGACGGCATCGACCACGTTCCCTGACCGCAGGACGCTGATGCGGAAGCTCCAGTCACCGAACTGGGAGAGACTCTTTCTACGTCGCCCTCGCCTTCAACCACGGGCTCACGGTCGCCGAGGTGCAGGAATTGACCGGAATCGATCCGTGGTTCCTGAACGAGATCGAGGGCATCGTATCGGCCGAAAACAGGGCGCGCTTCTTCGAGAATGGCGCTCAGCCGGCGTCCGTCATGCGGCAGTTCAAGCGCAAGGGCATTTCGGACCGGACCCTCGCCGCCATCTGGAAGTGCCGTGAGGACGAGGTCCGCGACCGCCGCAGGGAACTGGGTGTTAGTCCGTCGTTCCTCGGCGTGGACACCTGCGCGGCCGAGTTCGACGCGAGAACGCCCTACTTCTACAGCGCGTACGAAGACCACTCGGAAGCGGTGGACGCGGGATCCCGTCGGATGGTCGTTCTGGGTAGCGGACCGAACCGCATCGGACAGGGGATCGAGTTCGATTATTGTTGCTGCCAGGCCGTGATGGGATTCGCCGACGAGGGCTATGAAACGGTGATGGTGAACTGCAACCCCGAAACCGTCTCCACCGATTTCGATACGGCGACGAGGCTCTACTTCGAGCCCGTGACCCTTGAAGACGTCACCGCCGTCCTGAATGCGGAGAAGCCGGAGGGCGTAGTAGTGACGTTCGGTGGCCAGACCCCGCTCAAGCTGGCGCGCGGGCTCGAAGGTCTGGGATACCCCCTGAGGGGCACGTCTCCGTCGGCCATTCACCGCGCCGAGGACCGCGAGGCCTTCCTTGATCTGTGCGGCAGCATGAAGCTCAAGTCGCCTCCTGGGTCCATTGCCCGATCGCTGGAGGAGGCGAAAGAAGAGGCCGCTGCCCTGGGCTTCCCGCTTATCGTCAGGCCGTCCTACGTCCTCGGAGGGCAGGGCATGGCCGTGGTGACGGGCGAAGAGCACCTCGATGCCTACCTGGGCACGGCCATGGCGGTGAGCGAGGACAATCCGCTCCTGCTGGACCGGTTCCTGGAAGAAGCCGTGGAAATCGACGCGGACGCGCTCTGTGACGGAAAGGAAGCCGTGCTGTGCGGTATCCTCGAGCACGTAGAGAAGGCGGGTATCCACTCGGGCGACTCGTCGCAGGTCTATCCGCCCCAGACCCTGCCCGAAAAGGTCATCCGGCAGATAGAGGAATCGACCAAGGCGGTGGCTCTGGAGCTCGGCGTGATCGGGTTGCTCAACATCCAGTTCGCCCTCAGGGGCGAGGACCTCTACGTCCTTGAAGTGAATCCCCGGGTTTCCAGGACGGTGCCCTTCCTCTCGAAGGCCAGGGGTGTGCCTTTCCCGCGACTCGCAGCCAGAATCATCGCCGGTACGCGGTTGCGGGATCTGTCGTTCGACCTGAAGGCCCCGAAAGGCGTTTTCGTGAAGGCGTCCGTGTTTCCTTTCGCACGGCTTTACGGCGAGGACCCGATCCTCGGACCCGAGATGAAATCCACGGGTGAGGTCATGGGGGCGGACGACGATTTCGGCCGCGCTTTCGCAAAGGCCCTGACCGCTTCGGGCATGTCGCTTCCCTCCAGCGGAGGGGTCTTCGCCAGCGTGAGGGACTCGGACAAGAACGCCTTCCTTCCCGTGGCCCATGGGCTGGTGAAGGAGGGATTTACGCTCTTTGCCACGTCGGGCACCCGCGCCTTCCTCGAAAGCAAAGGCGTCGCGTGCAGGGGTGTGTTCAAGGTAGGGGAGGGCAAGCCCGACGCCGTGGACCTCCTGACGCAGGGCGATTTGCAGATGGTCATCAATACCCCGCTGGGGAAAAAGAGCCAGTACGACGAGGCCGCCATCCGAACCGCGGCCATCGCTCTCCAGATCCCCTGTCTGACCACCGTCGAGGCGGCGCGGGCCGTCCTGGTGGGCATGCGTTCGCTGAAGGCAGGATCGCTGACATACAAGCCCGTAATCGACTGGCAATAGCGGGTGTAGGCAAATCCCGCTAAAATGTTGCCCGCCTTCATCCAGGCTTGTCTGGTCCTATCCGAACCGCTAAACTTTGCGAGGCCGTGGAGGGGAATTCATGACGAACGTTGAAAAGCCTCGGAATGCGAGCCTGTCCGACTTGCGGATCTCCGATGAACAGCGAAAGGACGGCGGGCGGGGCCGAAGGAAGTGGTGGATCGTCGCGGCGGTTTGCGCGGCCGTCGTAATAATCGCAGCGGCCGTCGCCTCGTTTGGGCGTCCGGCCGAGGTGCAAGTGGCGCAGGTACGTCCCGGATCGGCTGCGGACAGGGCCATTCTGAACGCCAGCGGCTATGTGACCCCGAGGAGACGGGCCACCGTCGCGGCGAAGGTCACCGGGCGCGTGGAGGTCATGCTCGTCGAAGAGGGAATCCACGTCGAAGCAGGGCAGGTACTGGCCCGCCTCGACGATTCGGATGCCCGCGCCCAGTTCGCCGCCGCCGTCGCCGACAGGAAAGTGGCGGAGGCCGCCGTTCCCGATCTCAAGGCGAGCCTCGACCAGGCAAAGCAGGACCTCGAACGTTACCGTTCGCTGGTCGCCAAGGGGTTCGTCACCGCGCAGGATGTGGACCACCAGGCGACGCTCGTGGCGAACTACGAGGCCCGCCTCCAGCAGGCCAGGGAAAGCGTTCACGCCGCCGTGGCCCGCATAGGCGAGGCGAGGCAGAATATGGAGAATTGCATCGTCCGGGCGCCCTTTTCGGGGGTGGCCGTCTCGAAAGACGCCCAGGTCGGGGAGATGGTCTCCCCCATTTCCGCCGGAGGGGGCTACACGCGGACGGGCATCGCGACCATCGTGGATATGAAATCCCTGGAAATCGAAGTGGACGTGAACGAGGCGTTCATCGCCAGGATAAAGCCCGGCCAGAAGGCCGTGGCCACATTGGACGCCTACCCCGACTGGGAAATTCCCTGCGCCGTGCGGACCATCATCCCGACGGCGGACAGGCAGAAGGCGACCGTAAAGGTCCGGCTCTCCTTCGAGAGGCTCGATCCACGCATCCTCCCCGACATGGGCATCAAGGTCGCGTTCCTTGAGGAAGGGGACGACGCTGCGAGAAAGACGGCGGCCGTCATGCCGGCGGACGCGGTAAGAGGTACGGAGTCTGCGCCGTTCTGCTTCGTCTACAGTGAGGGGCGCCTGGAAAAGCGGCCGCTCAGACTCGGGGAGAAGCTCGGATCAAACGTCGAGGTCATTTCCGGCCTTAAAGCCGGCGACCGCGTCGTCGTGGAAGGTCCGAGGGACCTCAAGAACGGCGAGCGGGCGCGCATTAAATCCTGAAGCAGCATTCCAGCGAGGGCCGGTGGTCGAAGAAGACGTCGATGATGCCTGTCAGACGGCTTCCGGGCTTCAGACGGGACGATCATGGTTACGGTTGATGGAAGCGCAGGCGCGGAGGCCCTCATCCGCGTACGGAACCTCGACAAGACCTACCGGCGGGGCGGGCATGACATCCATGTCCTGCAGGGGCTCAATCTCAACGTGGGCGAAGGTGAGTTCGTCGCCTTCATGGGCCCCTCGGGTTCGGGCAAGACGACCTTGCTCAACCTGCTGGGCGGTCTCGACCTGCCCTCCGCCGGGAGCGTCACCGTGTCGGGAGACGAGATCACGCGTCTCTCCGGCCGGCGGCTCGCGGCATGGCGGGCCAGGCACGTGGGTTTCATCTTTCAGATGTACAACCTCGTCCCCGTTCTGACGGCCTTCCAGAACGTGGAGCTCCCTCTCCTCCTGACGCATCTGCCGAAAGCCGAGCGAAGAAGGCACGCGGAAACGGCCCTGGACCTCGTGGGCCTGGTCGATCGCATGGATCACTACCCGCGCCAGCTTTCCGGTGGACAGGAGCAGCGGGTGGCCATCGCGCGGGCGCTGGTTGCCGATCCGACTTTCCTTCTGTGCGACGAGCCGACCGGCGACCTCGACAGGGCGAGCGCAGACGAGGTGCTGAACCTGCTCGATCAGCTGTCCGGAAACTACGGGAAGACGATCTTGATGGTAACCCACGACCCGCGGGCGGCGGAGAGGGCGGGTGTCGTCCTGCACCTCGAGAAGGGACTCCTGATCGAGGGCGGGGCCGCCGAACGCGCATGAAGTTCCTGCCGCTCATCTTCGCCAACCTGCGCCGGAAGAAGACCCGCACGGTCCTGACCCTTGGGTCTTTCGCCGTGGCCCTCTTTCTTTTCGGTCTCCTGGCGACCATCCAGACGGCGTTCAACCAGGGTGTCGAGGTAGCGGGCGTAGACCGGCTGGTGGTTCGCAACAAGGTCTCCCTCATCATGCCCCTGCCCTACGCCTACAGGGACAGGATCGCGCAGATACCGGGCGTCAGGCTCGTGAGCTTCGCCAACTGGTTCGGGGGGTACTACCAGGACCCGAAAAACTTCTTTCCGCAGTTCGCAATAGAAACGGACACCTGGCACCGGATGTATCCCGAGTTCAAGATCCCGCCGAAGGAGTGGGCGGACTTCGTTGCCGACCGCGAGGGTTGCATCATCGGGCGGAGCACGGCCGAGAAGTACAATTTCAAGATAGGAGACCGCGTGCCCATCATCGCGTCCATATGGGGCGGCGTATGGGAATTCAACGTCCGGGGCATCTATGAGGGCAGCCGGCAGGAAGACGACACGACGCAATTCTGGTTCCACTGGAAGTACCTGGAGGAGCGCCGCCAGTACGGCAAGGGGACTGTAGGCTGGTACATGGTCAAGGTCGACGATCCCGACGACGCGCCCCGGGTGGCCAGGACGATCGACGACAAGTTCGCCAATTCTCCCTGGGAAACATCGGCCGAAAGCGAGCGGGCCTTTGCGGCGGGCTTCGTCAAACAGATGGGCAACATTCAGCTCCTCATCCTCTCGATAGGCGGCGTCGTTTTCTTCACACTTCTGCTCGTGACGGGCAACACCATGGCCATGTCGGTCAGGGAGAGGACGGGCGAGCTGGCGGTCCTGAAGACGCTCGGCTTCAGCGACGGCAGGGTGCTGAGGCTGATTCTCGCGGAGGCTTCCACATACGCGCTCGTCGGCGGGGGACTCGGCCTAGCAGGGGCCAAGCTCCTGACCCTCAGGGGCGACCCCACTGGATTCCTGCCCGTCTTTTACCTCGCCCCCGAGAAGATGGCCCTCGGACTCCTGGCGGCCGCCGTGGTGGGCGTGGCCTCCGGAATCATTCCCGCCGTCATCGCCATGCGCCTCAAGATAGTCGAGGCCCTTCGGAGGGTATGAAGTGGCCTTGCCGTTGATCTACAACATCAGGAGCGTGAGGGCCCGCTGGGCGTCCAACCTGGTTGCAGTCCTCGGGATAGCAGGCGTTGTGGCCGTCTTCGTCGCCATGTTGTCCATGGCGCGGGGCTTCAAGCTGACGCTGGTCGAATCGGGGTCACCCGGCAACGCCATCGTGCTCCGAGGGGGCGCCACGACCGAGATGATGAGTGCTCTCACGCTGGATGAACTTCGCGTGATTTCGGATGCCCCCGGCGTCGCGAAGAACGTTGACGGCAGGCCGCTGGCCAGCGGCGAAGTTGTCGTCGTGGCGGCTTTCCAACACAAGGCCTCGGGCTCGAGCGCACTCGCCCAGGTGCGCGGCGTGTCTCCTGAAGCGATGGCGGTCCACCGGTCCGTGCGGATCGCCCGGGGACGCTTTCTCAGGCCGGGCCTTTCGGAACTCGTGGTCGGGAGGAACGCGGCAACAATGTACACGGGCTTCAAACTGGGCGACAGTCCGCGCTTCGGAGGACGGACGTGGCGCGTGGTGGGGATCATGGACTCCAACGGCAGCGCTTTCGATTCGGAGGTCTGGGCCGACGCCGCCGTGCTCAACCAGACCTACAAGCGGCCCGAGAACATCTTCCAGTCGGTGACCGTCCGACTCACACAGCCTTCCGCCTTCGCCGCCTTCAAAAAGGCCCTCGGCGCCGATCCCAGGTTGACGGTTACGACGGAACCCGAACGGGAGTACTACGCCAAGCAGTCGAGAGCGGTCTCCACCATGATCCGCGTTCTCGGCTTCATGGTCGCCTTCGTCATGGGCATCGGAGCCGTCTTCGGCGCATTCAACACCATGTACTCGGCGGTGGCCGCCCGGTCCCGTGAGATCGCCATGCTCAGGGCTCTCGGCTTCGGCGGGGGGAGCGTCGTCCTGTCCTGGCTTCTCGAATCGGCCTTTCTCGCCCTGATAGGCGGTTTGCTCGGCTGCCTCGTTGTTCTGCCGATCAACGGTTTGACCACCTCCACGCTGAACTTTCAGAGCTTCTCACAGATCGCCTTCGCCTTCCGGATCACGCCCGGCCTCCTGGTCCAAGGCATCGTGTTCGCCCTTTTCATGGGCCTGGCGGGCGGCCTGCTGCCTGCCGTACGCGCCGCGCGAATGCCCGTTGCCGCCGCGCTCCGAGAACTGTAGCCAAATCGGTGCGGTCCAGCTGTCGCGCGGGCCTGTATCTTTGGATTCAGAGCAAGCTCGTCTTGTTTTGCACGTCCCGAGTCGAGCGGGCATGCCGTCGATCCATCGGTGCGGAAGGCAGACCACTGCGGCCAGGCAGACAAGCGCCGTGTTGTTTTGCGTGAGGAAAGGAAACAGGATGAATCCGTCATGTAGAATAGGTATGAAGAGGATACCCGGATTTCACCTTGGGCTGGCTCTACGTTAGGAGATGCTTCCCGCCGTCGGCGACGGCCACCCCCCTTTAGAATTTCCGTCAACGGGACTCTCTCGGACGTGTCGGCCTTCGCGAGGGCCTGGGACTGCCGACACGGTCCCATGGGCCGTGGATGTTCCTGCAGGATATGGTGAGATGTCTGGGGCGAATCGATTCAAGCGCAAAAGAATGGGGCCCCCGGGAGCCCCCCTACGCCATGTCCGCGTGATCATTTCTTCTTTATCTTGCCGTTGCCGTTGTTGTTGACGAAGCGGATCGTCTCGCGGGCGATCATCAGTTCTTCGTTGGTGGGGATGACGAGGACCTTAACCCGGCTGTTGTCCGAGCTGATGATTTTCTTGGCTTCCGGCGACTCGTTCCTCTCCTTGTCCAGCGCGAGGCCCAGGAATTCGAGCCCCTGACATGCTTCCCAGCGCACGGACGCGTCGTTCTCGCCGATGCCCGCCGTGAAGACGACCACGTCGAGACCGCCCATGCTGGCCGTGTAGGTCCCGATGTATTTCTTGATGCGATAGGCGAACATCTTGAGGGCGATGGACGCGCGCTCGTTTCCCTCGGCGGCGGCCTTTTCCACGTCCCGCATGTCGGAGCTCACGCCGCTGACGCCGAGGAGGCCGCTCTTCCTGTTGAGGAGTTCGATAACGCCCTGGGCGTCCGAATGCACCTTGTCTGCAAGAAACAGAACGGCTGCGGGGTCGATGTCGCCGCTGCGCTGCCCCATCATGAGGCCGTTGAGAGGGGTAAGCCCCATGGAGGTCTCGAGGGACTTGCCGTCTTTGATGGCAGTCATGCTGGAACCGTTTCCGAGGTGGGCGGTGATCATCTTGAGATCTTCGAGGGGACGGCCGAGCATTTCGGCGGCCCTCGATGCCACGAATGCATGGGACGTGCCGTGGAAACCGTAGCGCCGCAACCCGTATTTCTCGTAGTACTCGTAAGGGATGGCGTACAGGTAGACGTGCCGGGGCATTGTCTGGTGGAAATGCCGTGTCGAATACGGCCACCTGCGGCACGCCGGGGCAGACGTCCCTGCAGGCCTCGATGCCCATGAGGTTGAGGGGATTGTGGAGAGGGGCCAGGGGCACGCACTCCCTGATGGTGTTTATGACGTCGTCGTCGATGAGGACGGAATCGGAGAAGCGCTCTCCGCCGTGGACGACCCGGTGGCCGACGGCGCCGATCTCCTTGACGTCCTTCATGACGCCGTATTCCCTATCGGTCAATGCGTCCATCATGTCGCCGATGGCAACCCGGTGGTCGGGGATGCCGGACCGGATCGTGATCTTGCCGACGCCGAAGGAGTTGTGCCGAAGGCAGGCACTGTCCGTGCCGATGCGTTCCACGCCCCCCCGGGCGACGAGCTCTTCCGTCTGCATGTCGAAAAGCTGGTATTTCAGTGAAGAACTGCCGCAGTTCACTACGAGCGTTTTCATCGTTGTCTCCGAAAGACTTTCGAGAAGAACAAGGGGATCATCCTATGGCCTGGACGGCCGTCAAGGCCGCCACGTTGACGATATCGTTCACCGAGCAGCCCCTGGACAGGTCGTTGGCCGGCTTGGCTAGTCCCTGGAGGACCGGCCCTATGGCTTCGGCGCCACCGAGTCTCTCGACGGCCTTGTAGCAGATGTTGCCGGCGTTGAGGTCGGGGAAGACGAGGACGTTGGCCTTGCCCGCCACGCTGCTATGAGGCGCCTTGCGTGACGCCACCCCCGGAATGAGCGCCGCGTCGAGCTGAAGCTCGCCGTCGATGTTCAAGTCCGGTCTCTTCTCTCGAACCAGGTCCATCGCGCGAAGGACCTTGTCCAGGTTCTCGTGTGAAGCGCTCCCCTTGGTCGAGAAAGTCAGCATGGCGATGCGCGGCTCCATGTCGCAGAAGGCGCGCGCGCTCGCGGCGGATGCGATGGCGATATCCGCAAGCTGCTCTTCGGTGGGGAAGGGGATTGCCGCGCAATCGGCGAAGATCATCGCCCCGTCCTTGCCGAAATCCGTATTGGGATGGATCATGATGAAACAGCTGCTGACCGACTTGATGCCCGGTGCGCAGCCGAGCACCTGGATGGCCGCACGCATGACCAGCCCGGTCGTGTTGTAGGCTCCGCTCACGCAGCCGTCTGCGTAACCCTTTCGGACCATGAAATCACCGAAGAACACGTTGTCGCTCACGGCCTCCCGTGCCTGTGCGGGGGTCATTCCCTTCGCCTTGCGCATGGCGTAGAACTCGTCGGCGAATTCGTCCAGCCACGGCGAGGCTGACGGATCGATCACCCGAACATGGGAAAGACCGTCCGCATTGGGGCCCAGGGCCTCTTCGATCTGGCCGGCGGTAGGCGAGGAGGCTCACCTGCGCGAGACCTTGTTCGGCTGCCGCCGCGGCCGCCTCGACCATCCGGGCATCCATACCCTCCGACAGGACGATCCTTTTCTGGGCTTGTGCGGCCTTGCTTTTCATCTTATCCAGAATGTGCATATCTATGCCTCCCGGTGCCGGATTCCCGCTTTTGCACGAACGGCGCGCCTGCGACGAACCCGGTCGGACCTCGTCTTGGGAGCCGGCGGGTCACGCGAAGACCGCCGGCGGTTAGGAATGACACGATCTCCAATGACTCAATGCGAAGCCGGGCCAGGCGCCCCGCCCCGCAGAAACGAACGACCACAGGGGAGGCAGTATACTCTCGCGCCGGAGGTGCAAAGGTACCGGTGCAGAGAGGAGTTGGGCGGGAAGGGGGATATGGCGCAGGGTGAAACAGGCGTTCTCATTCGGCGTTCGAAAGGGTGGCCATCGGCGCGGAAGTCGGGGAGGTAGTTGTCGGCCGAGTTGAGTTCCTGTACGTAGCCCTCCGTGAGCCCGCACTCCTCGAGCCACTGAAGCGCTCTGGCGTATTCCCCCCTCTGCAGGGTGCGGCAGAGAAGGGGATTCTCGAAGGCTTTGTGGGATGGGTAATACTGCGCCATGAGACTGATGGCGACGTTCTTGCCGAGCGAATGGGCGAGGAAAGCGAGAACCTCCTCCGTCTGGGACAGTCGGTTGGGGAGGACCAGGTGCCGGACGAGCAGACCGCGCGTCGCCACGCCTTTCCCGTCGAACTGCAGGGGCCCGACCTGACGCCACATCTCCGTGATGGCGGCCTTCGCATTGGCGGTGTAGCCCAAGGCGTTGGAAAGCGCCTCCGCCGCGTCGTCTTCGGCGTACTTGAAGTCCGGCATGTAGACGTCCACGACACCATCAAGCAGCTTCAGCGTCGAGACCGAATCGTAGCCGTTGGAGTTGAAGACGACCGGCAGTCTCAGGCCTTTATCTGGCGGCGATGGCCAGAGCCTCGACGGCCTGGGGAACGACGTGGCCGGGCGAGACCCAGTTGAGGTTATGCGCGCCTTTGGACTGCAGATCCAGGTATATGTCGGCCAGTTCTTCAGCCGTCTTTACGCCCCGGCTGCGCGGCCAGTCCTGGCTGATCTGATAATTCTGACAGAAGGCGCAGGACAGGTTGCAGTGGGCGAAGAAGACGGTTCCGGAGCCTTTCTCGCCGCTTATGCACGGCTCCTCGCCCCTGTGAACGCACCATGAGGCGACTTCAGCCAAGCGCCCCGTTTCGCAGACGCCGAGGCGGTTGATGACGCGCTTGGCGCGGCAGTTTCTCGGACAGACCCGGCACTCCCCGAGCAACTCGAGCAGGGCCTCCACCCTTCGGTCGAGCTCGCCGCTTTCCAAAAGATTCAGGTAGGAAGGGTACACGTCTATTCTCGCCGCCTGCGGGCCGTCATCCTTCGCAGGGAAAACCGCCGGCCGGAATCCTGAAACCGCCGATCTTTTCCATCACCTGGTTGAATTCCTCGACCATGGCTTCAAGAATTTCACTCGCGCTTGCGCGCCGCTTCACGAGACCGGCCACCTGGCCCATCATGACCGACCCGCGGGTGACGTCGCCTTCCATGACGGCGGAGCGGAGCCGTCCGATCGCCAAGCCCTCGATCTCCTCCCAGGGGGAGCCTTTTTCCTCCAGGGTGTAAAACTCCTGCGTGAGCATGTTTTTGAGCGCCCGGACGGGCTTGTTGATGGTGCGTCCCGTGACGCCGGTGGACCTGTCCGAGGCCTTGATAATGGCGTTCTTATAGTTGTCGTGGGCCCGCGATTCGTGGGCTACTACGAGCGCCGTGCCCAGCTGGATGCCCTGGGCGCCGAGGGCGAAAGCCGCGGCCATGCCCCGTCCGTCGCCGATGCCTCCGGCGGCAACGACCGGTACCTTCAACGCGTCGGCCATCTGCGGGATGAGGGGCATCGTGGCCGTGTCTCCGATATGGCCGCCGGCTTCCTCGCCCTCAGCCACTATGGCGTCGGCCCCAGAGCGTTCGAGGCGTCTGGCGAGTGCCACGGAGTTGACCACGGGCACGACCTTAATGCCCGCTTCCTTCAACTTCGGGATGAACGGGCCGCTGTTTCCGGCGCCGAGCGTCAGAACCGGCACCTTCTCTTCTTTGACCACCTCGACGCATTCCTTGAAGTTCGGGGAGAGGAGGATGAGGTTGACGGCGTAAGGCTTGTCGGTGAGGGTCTTGACCTTGCGAATCTCGTCCCTGAGGAGATCGCCCGGCATATTGCCCGTGGCTATCGTGCCGAGTCCTCCGGCCTCGCTCACGGCCGCGGCCAGGACGGCTTCGGAGACCCAGGTCATGCCCCCCACCAGAATGGGATAACGTATGTTGAGCAGCTTGCAGATGGCGTTGTCCTTCATTCCTTTATCCTCTTAGTCCTCTCGGTCTTTCGATACCCCGCCATGGATCGGGGTGGACTTCCAACCCGCTGTGGACAGGCCCGCCCGAAAGGACGCCAGTCCGTCCAGCTCATCTTCCCGGGCATAGCGTCCCTGCACGGGCATGTACCCAAGCTTGAGACAGAGGCGCCAGCACAGGATTTCTATCTTGGGATCCTCCACGGCGCCGCGGGCACAGTCGAGGAGTATCTCACGAACGCCGCGGAAACGCACCGGCGGTGCGTCGGCCTCGTTGACGGAACCGTCTCCTGAGGCCTGTGCGGCGGTTGCAGGGTCGACCCTGACGGCGCACAGATGTATCTTCTCCGAGGACTGGCCGTGGGAGGGGAAGAAACCGCCACCCAACGGTTCGACCCGGTCTTGTCCCACGTCGAAGCCGGCTTCCTCGGCCACTTCGGAAACCACGCGACCGAGGAATCCCTCCATGCCCCGGTCCTGCGGTTCGAGACTGCCGGCCACGGCTTCGGGAATGAAGAGGTAGTCGTGAGCGTCCTTCAGAGTCAGGGGCAGGTCGCGGCGGAAATAGACGGGTACGCGTATTCCGGGCCTGTAGGCCATGCAGGGCTCGCCGTGCAGCTCGTGATAAAGACCGATGGCGACCGCGTCGTAGCCTCGTCTGTGTATGTATTCGTAAAGGTACGGGCGAGATCGTGAGCCGTCTTTGTAGACGTTCCTGTACTTGAGCCGAACGAGGGTCAGGAACCCGCCTTCGCCGGGACCCGCCTCTCCCGCAATCTCGATGGCCACCACTTCCCTCGCCATCGCCATGTCAGTACTCCACCGGGATGGTCCGGAGCCGGGCGGCTTCATCGGAAAAATGCGGCGCCTCCGACGGAGGATTGCTTCCGCTCGAGGGAATCCGCAGGAGGTTTATGCGCATGATAGCCCCGTTCCGAACGGTGCATACGCGTTCTCCTCCCGCTGAAAGCCGGCGTCCGCCGGGAGCCCGCGCCGGTTGCCCTGTCTGCGACCTCGTGCCTTGATTCGGGCTGTGGAAATTTCGCCCAGGTCCACGGAAAGTCTCCTCCGATAAAGTTATCATTCTTTCTCGTATGAGGCCGGTGTTCCGACAACCGGCACGGTCACGGTGAAGCTCGACCCCTTCCCTATGACCGATTCGACGGTAATCGTTCCGCCCAGAAGTCTCGTAAACCTCTCTGCGATGGATAACCCCAGTCCCGTTCCCGGGTAGCGCCGGGAGTCAGACCCGTCCACTTGGCGAAACTCCTTGAAAATCGTGTTTATTTCTTTCATGGGGATTCCCATGCCAGTATCCGTGACGATGAATCGAAGCACCGGGCCCGAGCTTTGGATCGTCAGTGTGGCGCCGCCCTCTTTTGTGAACTTGAACGCGTTGCTCAAGAGGTTGAGCAGGATCTTGCGAAGGATGTGGGGATCGCAGTGGAACGATCCGGGCAGATCATCGTCCGGCTTCCATTTAAGATAGAGTTCCTTCTGGCTGAACAGAGGCTCCACCTCTTCAAGCAGCGACGTTACGAAATCCTCCAGTTCCACGGCTTCCTGCTGGACCTCGAAGCCGCCCTTTCTCAGCTTTGCGAGATCGAGCAGGTCATTGATGATTTCGAGCAGGGCCTTGGAGTTCTTCATGATGAGTTCGAGCTGCCTCTTCTTCTGCACGGGGAGGATATCCGCAGTGTCCCGGAGGAGGACCTCGGTACTGATCAGGACCGTCGTAAGCGGAGTTCTCAGTTCGTGCGTGATGTTCGCCACGAACTGGTCCTGCAGGCGGCTGGCCTCTTCGAGTCTCTCGATGGTCTTTCTCAGTTGATTCTGCTGCTGGACGAGCTGTTCGCGCGTCTCGTAGAACTCGCTCACGTCCCTGAGGATTCCTATCATGGCGGGGGATGAGTGGCTCTTGCGGCTCGGTACCAGGGACAAGAGCCCCCAGAAGAGCGTACCGTCCCTCCGGTAGAAGCGGAAGAGCTTGTTTCGGAAACCCCGCCTGAAAAGCTCCTGGGTGCCGAGAATACTGATGCGCCTGACTTCCTCGGAGGGAAGGAACACCGGCAGGTCCAGGGATCGTCCTATCCACTCCGAGGCTTCGAAGCCGAAAACGGTTCGTACGGCCGGATTAACGTAAAGCAATTGGAGGTCGTGCTGCAGAAGGAAATAGACATCTGTGGATTCATCTACGAAGGCCGAGAACTGAAACTGGAGGTCCGCGTACCTTTGCGCCAGGGTCTCTATTTCGGAGAGATCGCAGAGCTGGTAGACCGCGCAGCCGGGCGAATCGCCCGAGGGAGGCAGGGGCGTCCGGTAGACGCGGAGTCTTCTGTGGTCCCGGGAGGAGCGGTGGATGGTTGCAAAGAGGGGGGCTGAGGCACGGCCCGTGCCCGCACTCTCGACCTCCTCATCCTCGCTGCTGAGATTCGGAAGCACGTCCGAGAGCGGGTCGCCTTCCAGGGAACCGCCCTGCACGTTCAGCAGATTTTCCGCTTCACTGTTCAGCAGTAGGATCCTGCCGTCCAGGGAGACGGCGATCGCCGGCATGGGACTTTCGTTGACCATCGAGATAATGGGGGGCGGAAGCCCAACGCGCGATCCTTCGGCCATATTCAGATCCCTACCGAGTTTTCCAGTGTCACCCCGCAGACCTCCACCGATACTCGGCATCCAGGCGAGAGCTTGCCTACGCCCGACGGCGTTCCCGTTGCGATGACATCGCCCGGCACGAGGGTCATGATCTGAGAAATATAAGAAATGAGGAACGGGATCGAAAACGCCATGTCCGAAGCCCTCCCCATCTGGACCTCTTTTCCGTCCAGTTTCGTCTTCACGTAGAGCTGGTCGCAGTTCTTCACGGAAAGGCACCAGGGGCCCATGGGGCAGAAGGTGTCAAAGGACTTGGCCCTGGTGAATTGGACGTCCATCTTCTGGAGGTCCCGGGCCGTTACGTCGTTCAGCGGGGTCACGCCCAGGACATAGTTCATCGGATTTTCCGAAGGCGACAGGTTCCGGCAGTGCCTGCCTATGATGACGCCGATCTCGCCTTCGTATTCAACCTGCCCTGAATCTTCGGGTAACAGGATCGTCCCTCCCGGGTTGAGGAGGGCCGAGGGCGGCTTGAGGAAGAGCAGCGGCCTTTCGGGCATTGGGTTGCCCAGTTCCGCGGCGTGGGCCTTGTAGTTACGCCCGACGCACACGATCTTGGTCGGCAGGCTCGGTGTCAGAAAGATGGCTTCGTCGGGCGGAACGACCACCCCACCAGCCGTAGTGATAGGGCCCCCGTCCTCCTTGCGGACCTGATATTCCGTGCCTCGATAGATTACTCGTCCCGTCAGCATTCGAGCGCCTCCTGGAGCGATTCTTCCGAAAGAAAGCCCCGGAAGACCACCCGTGCATCCCCCTTCAACGTGAAGGGGTAGATTCCGGATTCCCGGGGAACGATTCTTACTTCGAGGTTCTGGCCCGATCGAACGAGCAGATTCACCGTTGAACCGGCATAGCCGAGGTGGTGAAGAACCCAGGCTACGGCGGTGGCGCCCGTGCCGCATGCGAGGGTTTCGTTCTCCACGCCGCGTTCGTAGGTTCGCATGGGGTAGGGCTCACCGCTCATGACGGAAACGAAGTCGACGTTGGCGCCGTCCGGGCCCGCCTCGGGTGACGAGCGCAGGGTCCTCCCAAGGGACACTACGGGTACACGTTCGAGATCCCTGACGAGGACCACGAGGTGGGGGACGCCGGTGTCCGTCAGGAGGGCCGGGACGGACCGTCCCCGAATGCTGATATTCAGCCGCCGCGGCGGCACGGCCTTGCCCGGCATCTCAACGCGGACCACATTGTCCGGCAGAAGCTCGGCGTCGAGGATGCCCGCCGGGGTTTCGATGGTCATGCGGCGGCCGGCTATGACCTTGAGAAGTGCAAACCGGGCGGCGCACCGGGCGCCGTTTCCGCACATGTCCGATTGGCTACCGTCGCTGTTGTACATGCGGAGGCGAAAGCTTGCACGGTTGGAGTTCTCAATGAGGATCAATCCGTCCGCGCCGACGGAGAGCCCGCGTCGGCAAAGGCCTCTCGCGAGACGCTGTATGGGCCATTGGTTCCACTCGCCGCGACGGTTGTCACCGAGGATGAAATCGTTGCCCGCGCCGGTCATCTTGTAGAACTCGAAACGGTCAGCCATGCTTTTCGCCCGTTACGGGGGGCGCCTGCGGCCTGGCGCGTCCGGGATGGTGGAGGTCCTTCCTGGGCCTCGGAGGGGCCTTCTGACCGCAACCGATTATCGCGAAGAAAAGAATGCAAATAGTCAGTGTTATGAGTCGTCTCACGATGTTGACCTCCCCTTGAATTATAACATGAATGCAGCCGCAGGACGCCGCCGGAGAAGACAAGATGCATGGGCCTGCGCGACAGGCGACCGAGTCTTTGCTAGCATGCACGAATGGAGATGGTAAGCGCCGCCTGGTATGTCGTGGGGCGGGTTCAGGGCGTGGGATTCAGGTATTTCGTGTTCAGGGAGGCGCAATCTCTCGCTGTCAGGGGGTGGGTGCGGAATTTGAACGATGGATCGGTCGAGGTGCAGGCCAGGGGCGAGAGGCTCTCGGTCGAGCGTTTCGAGTCGACTTTGAGGGAGGGACCGGGGCATGCGAGAGTGGAGAGGCTGGTTCCCTTTCCACCCTCCAGAAACCTTGAAAGCACGGACGCTTTTACTATAGAATACTGACCGGCCTTTAGGGGGCCGGGTCCCGATGTGCCTGTAGCTCAGCCGGATAGAGCACCTGCCTCCTAAGCAGGGGGTCGTGGGTTCGAATCCCGCCAGGCACACCACATTTCAGTCGCCTCGAAGGAGACTTTATGTCGCGCAAGAAGCTCACCAAGAAACAGATGAGGGAAGACCAGTTCCGAGACATCCTGGAAGAGTTCTATTTCGGAGTGATAGAGGGTCTTGAGAAGCATTGGGCCACTTACCTGGCCGGCTTTTTGGTACTCCTCATCGCCGGCTTCGGCGCGTTGTATTTCTGGAATTCGCACCAACGCCATGTCGCCCAGTCCTCTTACCTTCTGACACAGGTCATGGAGGCTTACAGCGCGCCGGTCGGAAAGGACACCAAGGATAACAACAGCGCGCAGCTGACCTTCGGAACGAACCAGGCCAGGCTAAAGGCCGTGGACACGCGTCTCAAGGCGTTGGAGAAGCAGGCCGGAAGCGATGAGAGCGGGAATATCGCCGTCTTCTACAAAGCTCTTACGCAGGCCGATTCGGGGAAGATCAAAGATGCCATAACGACGGTGGGTCCGCTTACGGAGGACGCTCGGTTGGCTCCCGTCGCGCTTGGGTTGAGAGCCAGGCTCTACGAGGCTTCCGGAGAATTCAAGAAGGCGGAGGCAGACTGGAAGGCGCTTGCGAGCCTCAAAAACGCAGATTTCCCTGAAGGCGAGGGCCTGTGGCAACTGGGACAGTTCTACGAGCGCCAGGGAGAGGACGCCAAAGCCGTCGATGCCTACAAGAAGATCGAGGAAGCTTTCTCCGGCAAGGAAGATAAGGATGCGCAAGGGGGACTGGCCGAGAGAGCACGCTCCCGCTTGGAGGCGATCAAAGGCGCGGCATGACCGACGACAATACGTCAAAAGTTCCGGACGAGCCCCTGATTCCAGATCAGCGTCAAGACCTGGAAACCCTCTACAGGCTCGCACACGTCGTGCACTCTTTCACCGATCTCCAACCGCTGCTCGAGAACTTGATCGATCTCGCGATATCGCATCTAAACGCCGAAAGGGGCGTGATCTTTCTGATCAATCCTCAGGGAGAGCTGTACCCGACGGTCGCCCGATCGCTCTATCCAGATGAACTCGTGGACGTGCAGAAAGTGGCACTCTCTGTGGTTCATGCCACGATAAAAAAGAAGGAGGGGATCCTGAGCGCGAATATGCAGAAGGATCCCAGATTCGAGAGCGAGAGCGCCATTCATTTCAATATCCTCTCCGTGCTCTGCATGCCCCTCATCCACGGCGACGCGCTGATCGGGGCCTTTTACGTGGATCACGGCAAGCGGCACGGCGCCTTTACCGAGAGGGACCACAAATTTCTCAAGTCGTTCGTGGATCTGGCGTCTTCCGCCATCCAGAGTGCCCAGGAGAGGGAAAACTACCGTATCGAGAACACGTACCTCCGGCAGATGGCGGCCACGGACCAGGGATTTCCAGAAATCATCTCAAACTCTCCCAAGATCATTTCCATACTCGAAACGGTGGAGCTCGTGGCTGCGAGCAACGTGTCCGTTCTCGTGGTGGGTGAGAGCGGCACGGGAAAGGAACTCATCGCGCGCGCCATACATTACAAGTCATCGAGAAGAGAGAAAAAATTCGTTGCGCAAAACTGCGCGTCTCTTCCGGAAACGTTGCTCGAAAGCGAGCTGTTCGGATACAAGAAGGGGGCATATACGGGCGCCACGCACGACCGTCCAGGGCTCTTCGAGGTTGCAGACGGAGGAACCCTCTTCCTGGACGAGATAGGCGACCTGTCCCTTTCCTCGCAGGCCAAGATTCTCCGCGTGCTCCAGGAAGGGGAAATCAGACGGATAGGTGACAACAAGTCCCGGAAGGTGGACGTCCGCATCCTGTCGGCCACAAACAAGGATCTGCAGGAGCAAATACAGAGAGGTTTGTTCAGGGAGGACCTCTTCTACAGGCTCAATGTGGTGACCATAAAGCTCCCGCCCCTGAGGGACAGGAAAGAAGACATCTCCCTTCTGTCACGACACTTCCTGAATTTCTTCGGCGGACGCATGGGCAGGAGGAACGTAGGCTTCAAGAAGGAAGCAATCGATGTCCTTACGGCTTATGGCTGGCCGGGAAACGTGAGGCAACTCAAGAACGAGATGGAGAGGCTTGCCATTCTGCTGAGCGACGGCGAGATGGTGACCTCGCACCACCTGTCGGAGGTCATTCAGCAGGCTGCCATCTTGAACGACGCCAGCGGCGGCACGCGCCTGAAGGACAGCTTGGAGGCCGTTCAGCGCAAGATGCTGCTGGAGGCGTTGCAGAAGTATAAATGGAACAAGACGCGTGCTGCGGAGGACCTGGGAATAACACGGCGCGGACTCATCAAGATGATTGAAAGATTCGAACTCGATCGGCGAAAGCGTTCCAGATAAACTCTCCCGAGGCTGTTTTCAAAACGCGCGCCCCACGACGCGCGACGGTGGCGGCAGATGAAGCGCGATACCTTCCTGAATCTACCCAACCTGCTGACCACATTTCGCATCTTTCTGGTGCCGCTCATCGTCGTCGTTCTTCTTACCGAGTTTCACTTCGAGAAGTGGTTCTTCTTCAACAGGGAAGAACTTGCGGTGGGGATCTTCCTCCTGGCCTCCCTGACGGATCTGCTGGATGGATACGTCGCGAGGAAGCGCCACCAGGTCACGACGGTCGGACAGCTTCTGGACCCCATCGCGGACAAGTTGCTGATCGCATCGGTCCTCATATCCCTCGTTGAGCTGCATCTCACACCAGCATGGGTCGTCGTGGTGATTGTCGGGCGGGAATTCAGCGTGACGGGATTGAGAATGGTGGCGGCGATCCACCAGGTTTCGATTCCGGCGGGCGTTCTGGGTAAGTGGAAGATGGTGGTGGAAGTGATGGCGATCTGTCTCGTAATCTGGGGCAACCAGCGTGATTGGGAGTGGGTCAAGCTTACGGGTAACGCCCTCTTGTACTTTGTCGCATTTATCGCCGTCGTCTCGATGGTAGAGTACTTCGTGAAATTTGCGCGACGGATCGATCTTTTCCAAGGCCCTGCCGAGTGAAAACGGTCCTGAATTCCCTCAAAAAATCCTTTCTCACGGGACTGATCCTGGTTCTGCCCCTGGTGGTCACTCTGTGGATCCTATACCTGGGATTCGAGCTGATCGTGGGATTCTCGTCGCCCCTTGTGAAGTTCGTATTCACTCGCTTCGGCCGGATTCCGTTTCCGGGGGTCGCGGAGACCATCTCCCTCGGCATTACGGTGGCGCTGCTGATCCTGCTCGGATTGGTAGGGCGTTCCTATCTAGGGAAAAAGGCCTGGAACGTATTTGAAAACCTCCTCGTGAGGGTGCCGCTTGCAAAGTCCGTTTACACGGCGACGAGGAAGTTGCTGGATGCCTTCCAGCGGCAGAACAGCTTTCAGCGAGCCGCCCTGGTGGAGTTTCCCCGAAGAGGCTGCTGGGTCATGGGCTTCATAACAAGCGCGAGCCTGGGCGCGCTCAACGAGCGGACGGGCAGAAAATACTACAACGTCTTCATCCCGACGACCCCGAACCCGACATCCGGCTATCTCATTCTCGTCCCGGAGGAGGACCTCATGCCCCTCGACATTCCCGTTGACCAGGCGTTTACCTTCATCATGTCGGCCGGCGCGGTGGACGTGGACCTACGGTTCAAAAAGGGCGGTCCGGCCAAGACAGGGAGCGAATCGTGAGGGAGGCCATTCTCAGGAACCTTGCCAGGATCTGCGCGCGTGGATACAAGTGGGTGCTCACCGGAGCCGGCCTCATCGCCGCCGCCGCCATAACACTCTTCATTGTAAAGCCGCCGCACATTCAGTCGGATATTCTCGACCTGCTGCCCCGTCACAACAAGGTGGTCGAGAACTTCAGGATGGCCATGGAAGACTTCAAGAGCCTCGACTACCTGTTCATCGTGCTGCGTACGAACGATCCCAAAGGGCACCCCATAGAAAACTACGAAGAGTATGCCGATGAAATGGCCGCCGGCCTGAAGAAGAGCGGGATGGTCGAGGGTGTGGAATACAAGCTGCAGGATTACGAGAGCGTCGTCGACAAGATGCTGCCCTACACCCTCCTGTATCTCTCGCCCCGCGACCTCGGTGACGTGGCAGAGCGCTTCAGCGACGCCCGCATAGAAAAGCAGATGGCGTTCAATCGCCAGCTTATTTCAAACCCGGCGTCGCTGATGACCAAACAGATCATTCAGTACGATCCGTTCGGCCTGTTTCCCGTCCTCAAGAAGCACTTCATGGGAAAGACGCGGCAGTTGAAGATCGATCTCTCGGACGGCTACTACCTCTCGAAGGACGGAACGAGTCTCCTGATGATCGTGCGCCCGAAGCGTCCGGCCCAGGACATTCCCTTCGGCAAGAAGCTGATGCGCTACGTGGCGGGCCTGGAAAAGGAGACGCGGTCGAACTGGAAGAAGGACACGGGCGAATCGCCTTCGTACCTGAGGGTTCAGTACGGCGGTGGTTACCCCATTGCGCAGGACGACGCGAACCTCATCAAGCGGGATGCCGTGGTCAACACGATCAGCTCGATCATCCTCGTTATGCTCGTGTTCGTATGGGCGTTCAGGCGGAAGAGCGCGCTCGTTTACGGCTGGCTGCCGCTTTTGTTCGGTCTCCTGCTGACCTTTGCCGTGGCCCACCTCATCGGGGTGACCATCAACAGCCTTACCGCGGGGTTCGGCGCGCTTCTCATCGGCCTCGGAATCGACTTCTCCATTGTCATGTACGGGCGTTACATCGAAGCCAGAAACAGCGGGAAGGGTGTGGAGGAAAGCATATCGATCATCATGGGCACCACGGGCAAGGGCGTGATGGTCGGAGCCGTCACCACGGCCTTCACCTTCGCCGCATTGCTCCTGACGTCGTTCACGGGGATGCAGCAAGTCGGCATCTTCACGAGCCTGGGCATCCTCTTCTGCGCGGGGAGCGTATTCGTGCTGCTCCCGGCCATGCTCTATCTTCACCACGTCCACAAGACGAAAAAGGGCATCGAGCCGACTTTCCACATGCACGGCTTCGGGTTTCAGTTCATTGCCCGCTGGTCGTACAAGCACCCGAAGTGGACCCTTGGAATCGCGGCCGTGTTGACCCTCGCGATGGGAATCTCCGCCCTGGGAATCAAGCTTGAGGATAACGTCCAGAACCTGAGGAGTCCCAACAACAAAGGCATAGCGGTCACCAAGGAAGTGGGGCGGGAATTCGGCGCATCCCTGACGTACATGATGGCCGTCGTCGATTCATCCTCGCCGCAGGGTGTGCTGGAAGACACGCACAAAGTAGACGCCGCCATCAGGCCCTACCTGAAGTCCGGCGACGTTCTGTTCACGGATAGCCTGACGACATACCTGCCTTCCATAAAGACCCAGGACGAAGTGCTGAAAGTCCTTCATAAGGATCCAGCAGGCAAATTCTCGTACGATCGAATCTACAAGGCTTTTACGAAGGCCTGCGAGGCGAACGGCTTCAACGTCGAATACTTCTCGCCTTATCTGAAGAACCTTCGGAAGATGCTGGCCCCTTCGGGGCCTCTCACCTACGCGGACCTGGAAAAAGGCCCCCTTGGGCCGCTGGTTTCCAGGTTCATCGTGAAGAAGGGCCCAGATCATTACCGGGGCGTGGTTTATCTCTACATTCCGACCGAGTTCAAGCGTTTTGCGCCACAGGGGCTCGTAAGGACCGTCGAGGATGCGGTTCCCGGCGCGCGAGTTGTAGGGATCAACGTATTGAGCAAGGTTCTCAGGGGCCAGATCAAAAAGGACGCCCTCCTTGCATTTGTGGTGGGCAACATCGTGGTCTTCCTCATCATTCTCCTCGATTTCCGCAACCTTCGTCTCGCCTTCTACGCGCTCGTTCCGCTGGCGGTGGGACTCATCTGGATGCTGGGAAGCCTGCGGTTTCTCGGCGAATCGCTGAACATGATGAACATCTTCGTGACCACGCTCATCCTGGGCATAGGCTCAGATTACGGGATACATTTCGTTCACAGATACATGGAAGAGGACGGCCACGACATGGCGCGGGTCATCCAAGAGATCGGTGTGCCCATCGTGATCGCGGCACTCACCACCATTGCAGGTTTCGGCTCCATGTCGCTGTCTTCCTATCCGGGGCTGCGAAGCATGGGTACGTATCCCTCCTCGGAACGGTCTACTGCATGCTCGCCACCCTGACCGTCCTGGTCGCGCTGCTCACGCTGGTGGACAGGAGGAAGCAGACCGTCGGAGAATCAATCGACCCTAGTTCAGATCAGCAGGCCGGCTGAGGAGCGGTCGGGCCGTTGCCAAAGCCAGCTCTTTAAAATACATTGGAACCTGGGCACAAGTTATGGTGATGCGCGAAACAGACGGCCTTGAAGAAAAAGTCGGACGGCTACACGAAATCCTTGAGAGCATGTCCCCGGGGGTTCTCGTGGCCTTCTCCGGCGGTGCGGATTCCGCTCTCCTTGCCTGCGAGGGCACGGCCGCGCTCGGAGATGCGTGCGTGGCCGTCACGGCGGACACGCCGACCCTGCCGCGAGCTGAATTGCAGGCGGCTGAGGACTTTGCGCGGGCACACGGAATACGTCACGAAATTGTTGCGACGCGGGAGATGAAGAATCCCCGGTTTGTTGCAAACGATGCTTACAGGTGCTTTTATTGCAAGCAGGCCCTCTTCGAAACGATGGAGCGCCTTGCTGAGGAGAAGGGATTGCCGTGGGTCTTGTTCGGCGCCATCGCGGACGACGTAGGGGACTGGCGGCCCGGAATGGACGCTGCGAAGGAGGCGGGTGTGAGGGCGCCTCTGCTTGAGGCCGGTTTTCGGAAGGACGACGTGAGGCAACGATCCCGCGACCTGGCCCTCGGAACGTGGGACAAGCCGGCGAGCGCCTGTTTGTCTTCTCGTTTCCCGACGGGCAGGCCTATCACCCTCGAGGATCTATCGAAGGTTGAGAAGGCAGAGACCGCCCTTCACGATTTAGGTTTCAGGCAATGCCGGGTAAGACTTCTGGATGACGCCGCCCGTATCGAGGCCGAAGAGTGCGACCTGGCCCGGTTCATCGAAAATGGAGTCCGGGACGAGATCTGCCAGACCTTCAGAAAGCTGGGTTTTCGCTTTTTCACCCTGGATCTTGACGGCTTCCGATCGGGCAACCTCTACCCTCTGAATACGGAGAAACGACATGGGATCCGTAGGTAGTCCTGAGATTCTTGTAATCCTCGTCATAGCCCTTCTCCTGTTCGGGCCCACCAAGCTTCCGGAGATGGGAAAGGCCTTGGGAAAGGCTATCAGGGAGTTCAAGAAGGCCACCTCGGAACTGCAGGACACCATCGAACGGGAAGTGGAAGACATCAAACGGGATGTGAAGGAACCCGAGCAACGCGCGTCGGCACGCCCGAAGGGGGCGCTCCCGTCACCGCAGCCAAAGGCCTCGAACTCTCCCCCAGAGGAGATTCTCTCCCCGAAGGAATGAGAATCCGCATCCGGCGTGGGAGAGGATGAGCAGCGCGTGCAGACGGCCACGTCTGGAGTAAAGGGCGTAGATTCATCCATACCAGGTCCGCCGGAGGAACGCGGCTGATGTCGGCTGAGAAATCGGACCGCCAGGGAGAGATGACCTTTCTCCAGCATTTCGAAGAGCTGAGGGTGCGCATTTTTCGCGCATTCTACGGCCTGGTGGTCGCCTTTTTCATCGTTTACCTCTTCATCAACAAGATAATGGCCGTCCTGGTTGCGCCCTATTACAAGTATCTTCCAAAAGGCCAGCAGAGCCTGACGTACACGGGGGTCACGGAAGTATTTTTCGTCTACATGAAGATCGCAGCGGTTCTGAGCATCGTCGCGGCCTCTCCGTGGATTTTCTACCAGTTATGGGCCTTCATCGCGCCGGGGCTCAAGAAGAAGGAACGGAAGTGGGCGGTGCCTTTCGTCCTGGCCACCTCGGCCTTCTTTATTTCGGGCGTTGCTTTTTGCTACTATATCGTCCTACCGTTCACCTTCCGCTTTTTCTTCCAGTACAACGAAGGCTTTACGAACATCGTTACGGTCTCTTATTTCTGGAACTTCGAGCTCATGTTCCTGCTGGGGATAGGACTCACCTTCGAGACGCCCATCCTCATCCTTTTGCTCACCCGCCTGGGAATCGTCTCGACGACGACGCTTCTAAAGAAATACAAGTGGGCCATTCTCCTGGCATTCATCATATCGGCAGTCATCACGCCTTCGGGCGATCCCGTTACCCAAACCATAGTAGCAGTTCCGCTAGTCCTGTACGGCGTCGGTATTCTCATATCCTGGTTCTTCAGAAAGCGCCCCGAGGCTTCAAAGACCGACTGACCTGTGGTACACTAAATCGGCTTATCAGGAGTGGCTGTTCAAGTTGGGTCGAAGTATCTGCGCTTACAAGGGCTTCGTCCATGATTGCGGGGGCGGACGGTGAAAATCACGGCAGTTTTAGAAGACGCAGAACTGAATACGCTTAAGAGAGCGGTATCGCCGCTCGATCCGGAGTCAACGAAGATCGAGTGTTTCGGCAGCGATCTGGAAGCCGTCCAGGGCATGTACATCAAGGGCGTGCCGGATCTGCTTGTCGTGGATCTCGACAAGCAGGCGGTCATAGGTTTGGATACGATCCGGGCCCTGAAGAAACAGGCCGGCTTCGAAGACTTGCCCATCTTGCTTATCTCCGACAGGGACCTGGAACCCGACGCCCACGCGGCCGGGGCGGGCCTGCTGATCGCCCGGCCGATCGGCGAGGAGACTCTCAGGCAGGCTCTGAGATTCGTGATGAGTTCTGCGCCGACGGGACCCGTGGGTGGGACCGCCCCTTCAGTGAGGGTGGATCCGGAAGCCGAGAATCGGAAGGCCGTGCGCAAAAGATTCGAGACGGCCTGCATTGTCTCGCTCAGTTGGGCGAAAAATTCAAAGGGATCCTCAAGGACATCTCGCTCTCGGGCGCGCAGATAGTACTCGCTGGGCATCTGGATCAGAATGCCTTGATCACCCTCATCCTCGGTGTTCCCGGCACGGTACCGCTGAAGGTCGTACAATTCAAGGCCCGGATAGTGCGAAAGACCAGGAGCGGCTATGGGGTCCCCTCCAGGGCGGTGGCCCGGATACGCGGTCCTTTGTCATCAGCTACACGCAGAGGTAAGCGCCTTCAAGGCTCTCCGGCTGCCGATGAAGGCGGCCCGAGGAGCCAGATTTCACCGTCCTTCGGATCTCTCCGACGTCTTGATGAGTTGAAGCGCGTGCTGGCGTGCGGTTTCATTGATCGTCTCGCCGGCCAGCATGCGGGCGATCTCGTCCGCCTTTTCCGCTTCGGGGAGAACCCGGGCCGCCACGACGGTCCTGCCGGCATCGACCTACCCCTCGACCTTTGCGTGCCAGTGGGAGAATGCGGCGATCTGTGGCAAGTGAGTGATACACAGGACCTGGTGTTTCGAGGCGAGCTTCCTGAGACTGCGGCCGACGCGTTCAGCCGGGCGGCCGCCGATGCCCCCGTCGACTTCGTCGAAGACGAGCGTATCGGGCGCGGTACCCCCCAGGGCGACCGTCAGCAAAGCCAGCAGGCAGCGACTGAGCTCTCCGCCGGATGCTATTTTGGAGAGAGCTTTGGGAGATTCGCCCGGGTTGGCGGAGAAGAGAAATCGTACGTCCTCGTTACCCAGACGACTGGCCTGTTTCGGGTCCTCTATGGAGCGGGGAGGCAATTGCACTTGAAAACGGGCCTTGTCCATGGCCAGCGGGCGGAGGGCAGTCTCCACCGATGTTGAAAAGGACCGTGCCGCGGCGACACGGAGGCGGGACAAGACACGGGCGGCTTCCTGGTAGCCCGCGAAGGCTCCGTCCAGGCGCCTGAGGGCCTCGGCCTCAGAAACGGCTCTGCCCGTGAGTTCGGCGTATTCCTCTTCGAGGGCGTTCCTGTGGGCAAGCACCTCGTCGAGGGATGGACCGTATTTCTTCTTAAGGCCATCCAGGTCGGCGAGCCGTTGGAGGACACTCTCGAGCGCCTCCGGGTCATAATTTACGGTGGAAGCGGTTCGTTCCGCCTCGGAGGCAATGGTTGCCAGCACATCGGCCGAATTCTCCAGGTCCTTGATGTACGGGATCCACGAGGGGTCCATGTCGCCAAGGTCGCCCAGTCTGCGCCTTGCTTCGGCGAGCTGGGAGGCGACGCTCGCTTCGTCGTCCCGCAAGAGGGAGGCGACGGCATTGGCTGCCTCGGCTATGTCCTCCGCGTTCTGCATGCGTGCTTTGGCGATTAGGTGCTCGTCCTCCTCGCCGGGGCTGGGACCAACGCGGTCTATTTCGCCCCTTTGCAGGACCACCGTGTCAAGGCGCTGTGCCCGCTCGGACTCGCTCCTTTGAATGCCGCGCAACAGGCGAAGGGCCTGTTCGAGCGCCTCGAACGACAGCCCGAGCGCCCCGGCCGCTGGAGACACGTCGGGCAGACCGTCGAGTATGCTTCTGTGGACCTCCTCATCGAGAAGGGACTGTCCCTGGTTCTGGCCGTGGACCTGTACGAGATGAGCGCCCAGGTCCTTGAGTTGGGCAAGCGTCACCGCGCCGCCGTTGACCGTGATGGCGTTTCTGCCTTCTCTGAGCACCCTGCGGCGGACTATCACTTCCCCATCGAAGGGGAGAGACCACTGCTCGAGCAGGGCCGATACCTCCGGCGCGTGCCGCTGAACGTGAAAGGAACCTTCAACGACCGCTGCGTCGCTTCCGTCTCGCACCATTTCGGACTCGGCGCGCTGTCCCGACAGAAGGCCGACGGCGCCTACGAGAATTGACTTGCCCGCGCCCGTTTCGCCCGTGAGGAGACACAAACCCTCCCCCGGTTCCAGTTCGAGGTCCTTTACAAGCGCGAAATCATGGAGCTTGAGATGCCTCAACATAACAGATTTATGTGTCCCCCTCGGTACTATCCCTTGAACCAGCAGGGTGAGTAGCAGTCAGGCTGGTGGGTGATTCTGGTCACTCCCGTTCCATCCCAGCGCATGATGTAGATCTGGTAGCTCCCCGATCGGTTGCTCGCGAATGCGAGGTAACGGCCGTCGGGAGACCAGCTTGGCGCTTCGTTGTCGCCCTCCCCGTGCGTAAGGTAGGTCACCTCGTTGGTATTGAGATCGATGACGGCTATGTTGAAGTGACCGTCCTTGAAACTGGCGTATGCAATCTTATCGCCTCGGGGAGACCACGATGGCTGGTCGCAGCGTCCGCTGTCCGGGGGGCTGAGGCGCTTCACATTGGCGCCGTCTCTGTCCATGACGTAGATCTGCGGGGAGCCGGAGCGGTCGGAGGTGAACGCTATTTTCTGGTCGTCCGGAGACCACGTGGGCGCCGTGTCGATGGCCCAAGAGAAGGTGATCCTCTTCATGTGCTTGCCGTCCGTCCCTATCGTCCAAATGTCGGGATTACCCGATCGGGACGTGCAGAAAGCCACGGTCTTGCCCGCGTGGGAAAAGCGGGGATTGGAATTCAGACCTTCGCCCTCGCCGTACAACTTGGTCCGCTTTCCCTGCCTGTTGAGCAGGAAGATCTCCTGCCTGTCCTTGAGGATGGACGTGAATACCATGAGGCTGCCGTTTGCGTTAACGTCCGGAGTGACGTTCAACTGGCCCATGGCGGTCAGTCTGATCAAGTTTTTCCCGTCGTAGTCGCAGAGGAAAATGTCCTCCGTCCGGCCCAGGTGCGAAGTAAAGAGGACGTGGCTCGTGGGGAACGCCCCGGCGCCGAAAAGATAGTCGAGGATGACGGAAGACATGTTGTGTCCCAGCGCGCGTATCTCGTGCTCGGGTGCCTTGATGCGCTTTCCGGTGACCATCTCCTCACGTTTTATGTCGTAGAGTCGCCCTTCCAGCGTGAGTTGGCCCTCCGACCTGTACAGGGTGGTCAGTAGGAGGTAATCGGCCTTCATGCCTTTCCACGCGTTGTAATCCATGGTGGAGTCGCCGAGGTTCATGCCGGCGTAGAGGGAAGCGGGAACGATGGCGAAGTAGCCGGAAAAGTCCAGATCATCCTGAACCACAGAAATGATCTGCCTGCCCTGTTGAGACGTCTTCGTATCCGTTTTACAGGGAGGCAGGGCAACGTTGAGCCGAGTGAATCCACTCTCCGTGATGACGCCGGTGATCTGCTTTGCGGGCGGAGGCTGGGGATTCTCTGTTGCACCTTGGGCGAAGGCGCCCAGGGCGGCAAGGCAGAATGCGACAAAAATACACAGACCCCTTGCGAATCCCGTGGATCCTTTTTGTTCGGAGGTTCTCAACGCACAGTGGGTATAAACGAAAGAGCCCATTGGACTACCCCATGAAAAGTTCCGATCGGTCACACCAGCCTTCCGCCGAGGACTTCTTTGACGAGGTTGGGATCGGGGGCCGGGATCACGGCCCAGTTCGTGAGCAGGCCCTTTTCCCCGATGACGGCCTTTCCCGCATCGACGGCCGCGCGAACGGCCGATACCTCGCCCGTGACCACACAGAACGCCTTTCCGCCGAGGGCCATCGCGATGCGGATTTCCAGGAGGTGCACCTCGGCGGCCTTGACCGCGGCGTCCGCGCCCTCGATCAGCGTGGCCACGTTGAACGCCTCCAGAATGCCCAGTGCCTCCACATTCTCGACCATCGCGGATTGGGAAATTGCCGGGAACACTTCCTCGTGGAGGTAGGGAATGACGATGGAATCGGCCACCGTCTCGCGACCGAGGGCTTCGCCGGCGGCCACTGAAGAGGTGCAGGCGGCCACGTCGCCGCGCACGAGGACCATGTATTTCCCGGAACAGATGGAACGGCTCGTGAGGAGTTCGACGTCCGATTCCTTGAGCATGATATCGGTGGCTTCTATTCCCTTGGCGATGGAGGTGAGTTCGAGCAGCCCGATAGCGTTGCGTGCCGCGGGGCGGGAGGTAGGTCCGGCGGCACTTCCGGAGTCTTTTGAACCGGCCCGCTCAGGCCGGGCGCGTCGATCGGATGCTCTGCGCTCCGTCTTTATCTGGTGGATCCTTGGGCTCATGAAACCTCCAGAGTAATGCCGTCAGTCTCGACGGACAGGATGTGTCCTCTCCTGGGGGCGAAGATCCTGGCCCCCAGGCTGTCCTTCGGAATCTCGGCGATAAGCTGGCCGGGTTCGACGCGATCGCCGGACGCGACGACAGGCAGGGAAGGGGCTCCCGTGTGTTGTTTTAGCGGGATGCGCAGCACCGGGGAAGAGACTTCCCTCTGTTCGAACCGGTGCGGAGCGTCGAAGCGCGTCAGGTCAAGGCGTCTCATGAGGAGCTTCGTGGGGGTTCTCCGGTAGTCGTACATGGCGAGAGGTTGGACCTCTTCCTTCCTGGGCCTGACACCCCTGGCCATGAGTGCCCGCTTGCTCTCGACCATGATACGAAAGGGATCCAGGTCTTCCGGGCACGCGTAGAGAGTGCAGAGGGCGCATTCGCAACAGTAGAGTGCCGTTTCCTGCCAGGCGGTGGCCTCTTCGGCCGAAAAACCGACCGAGATCATGGCCTTGTGAGGCTTGACGATGTGTCCGAGGAGATCCCTGGGGCAGAAGTCAGAACAGCGCATGCATTGATCGCATGTATAGGCGATCTTGTGCACCGTTTGCTTCGTTCGGGTTTTCCTCTGCAGCAGCGAGTGTCCGAGGGGCAAGACAAGGATCCCCGAAGTGGTCTTTGTGACAGGCTCGGAAAGGTCGGTGGTGACTCGCCCCATCATGGGGCCGTTGATGACGAATCCCATATCCTGCATCGGAGCGCCGGCGGCCGCCAGGACGTCGGCAAACGAGGCGCCTATGGGTACCTTGAAGGTCAGGACCTCGGGCACCGCACCGGAAACGGTCACGAACGTTTCCGTGACCGGCTTCTGCAGGCCGACGTTCAAGACCGTTTCCACGTTGTTGACTACGACGTTGACATCGAGTGGGAGGCCGCCCTTCGGGATGGCCCTGCCCGTTGTTTCGTAGACGAGGATGTGCTCGTCGCCCGACGGATAGGTATCCTTCAGCGGGCACACTTCCACGCCCGGAGGCAACTCGTCCCGCAGGCGCTCGATGAGGGTGGCGTGTTTTTCTTTGATGCCGATCAGGACCCGGTCCGCACCCACGGATTCGGCGCAGAGCAGGAGGCCCTCACTGAACGGCCCCAGAAAGTTCTCCAATATTTCCTGGTCTTTGTAAAGCAGGGGCTCGCATTCGGCCGCGTTGACGGCAAAGGTATCGGCTCGTGCGCCGAGTTTGACGTGCGTGGGGAAGCCCGCTCCTCCCGCGCCGACCACACCGCACTTGAGGGCAATCGTTGCAGCTTTAGCCATGGATCCTCCAAAAGGCAAAGTTAGCAGGACGGGTCCGCAATTTCAAGGAACACGGGCTTGTCGGCAAGGCCGTGGGACAACGCGTGGCCATCAATGGTACTCTATCAAAGAGCCGTCTTTCACCTGGGCGAAGCCCAGCCGGGCGAGCAGAAGACTTGTCGGGCGAAAAGACATCGGGATTGATCCGCTCCGGGAACCATGGAGAGAACATGCGCATCCACATGATGGCGGTCGGAGGCACGGGCATGGGAGCTCTGGCGGGGCTCCTCAAGGCACAGGGGCACGATGTCAGCGGGTGTGATACGGCCCTGTATCCGCCGATGAGTGAGGCGATCAAGCGATATGGCATAGAGGTCAGCACGAACGGCTTCGACCCGGTGCACCTGCATCCCAGGCCGGATCTCGTCGTCATCGGAAATGCGGTGCACGCGGGGAATGACGAAGCCGCGGCCGCCGCGGACATGGGGATCGAGTACCTGAGCATGGCGGAGGCCATCAGGCGGTTCACCGTCCTGGACAGAAAGAGCCTCGTGGTGGCCGGGACCCACGGCAAAACCACCACGACCGCCTTGTGTGGATGGCTTCTAAGCGAGGCGGGCTTCCATCCCAACGTTCTGGTCGGCGGCATCGTGGGCGGCTGGGACGCGTCCTTCCGATGGGGGGGCGGCGAGTGGACGGTCCTCGAGGGGGACGAGTACGAAACGTCCTTTTTCGACAAGGGGCCCAAGTTCCTGCATTACGACCCCTCTACGCTCGTACTCAACAACATTGAACTCGACCACCTGGACAACTTTGGGAGCCTCGCTGAACTGGAAACAGCCTTCCTGAGACTTTTTGGCGCAGTCAAGGAGAACGGCCTCGTGCTGGCGGGAACGGAATCGCCCTCGGTGTCGCGCCTGGTCACGTCGGCCGGTCGGAGGGTCCAGTCGTTCGGTCTGTCGGGCGGAGAAGAGTGGTCGGTCTCCGATGTCGCCTACACGGAGGGAGGAACGAGGTTTAGGCTCTTGTTCAGGGGCAAGTCCCTCGGCGCCTTCCAAAGCACCCTCTACGGTTCCCACAACTTGAGGAACTGCATCGGTGCGCTCGCGGCGTGCCTGGAGGCGGGCGCCGAACTCGGGCTCCTGCAGAGCGCACTGGAGAAGTTCCCCGGCGTTCGGCGCAGGCAGGAGGTTGTTTTTAATCGTGACGGCCTGGTCATCGTAGACGATTTCGCCCACCATCCCACGGCCATTCGCGAGACCTTGAAAGGCCTCAGGCAGAGATACGCTCGGCACCGAGTCGTGGCCTGCTTCGAACCGCGCTCCTTCAGCTGTCAGACAAAGCTCCATCAGGACGCACTGCCGGAGGCTTTCGCGCTTGCCGACGAGGTCCTCCTCGGACCGCTCGTACCTTCGACAAAGATCCCCGAGGCGGACAGGCTGAACCTCCAGAAGGTAGCCGAAGTGCTGTCCGTTTCGGGCAAGGTGTCGTCGATCAAGGACAGTCCCGAGGCTTACCTCGATCACTTGAAGGATATCGGCGACCCCCCCAGCCTCGTCGTTTTCTTTTCATCCGGGCCCTTCTTCGATCTCCCGAGGCGCCTGGCGGAAATGGTGCGGGAGAGTCAGGGGCGGAAATAGCCGGGCCGGGAAGGGAAAAACTGGCAGACCATGGAAATACGGTGCGCGAATTGCTCCGCTAAAATCACACTGGAGCGTGACGACCCCTTCCTCAAGTGCCCCTTCTGCGACTCCACGCTTTTCCTCGACAGGGCGCAGACCTTCAAGCGCTTTCAACTGCCGCCGTCGGTGTCCGAGGCGAGGGCTCGTTCCGTGCTCGCCGATGAACTCGGCCGGCGCGAAATGCCACGGCTGCCGATCCTGCAGGTGAAGGGTCTTTTATTACCGTTCTGGGGCGTGAGAGGGAAGGAGAGCGGCGATACTTTCCCAGCCTTTTCCCCGTTGCCGGCCGCGCTCCACGGCTTCAGGCTCCCGCCGGCGGGAGCACTCGTTTCGGCCGAGCCTCCGGACGGCTTCGAGCCCATACCCTGCTCGGACAACACCTCCGCCCTCTGGCAGAACCATCCCGACGCCGGCGCGTTCAGTCTCTACCTCGTTCCGTTCTTCAGGATCAGCTTCGGGACGGAAAAGGCGAGCTATACGGCCTGGCTGGATGCAGTGGTGGGGAGCGTGCATTTGGAGCAGACGCCGCCACCGTTGAGCGGAAGGATCACCAGGCGGTTCTGGTGGGCACTGACCCTGCTTTTCTGTCTGTTCGGCGCGGAGGCTTTCATGCTGGAAGGCTGGATCGCACTGGTCGTCGTGGCGGCTACGGCGGCGGTCTGTTACCCCGCCCTGAGGGGATTCCTCGAGAAGGAGGAATCATGAGTGCTCCCAGGGCACTGGCCTGCCCTTCCTGCGGAGGCGCCGTGGCTCCGCCGCTGGGCGCACGGAAGACGCACTGCTCTTACTGCGGCAAGGATCTCTTCTACACCGGCGAAGACTTCCTGCCGTGCCTGGTGCTGTCCCCGGGCGTGCCCGACGGGGACCTGCACCGGACGAGCCTTAAGCTCTTCAAGAGCCCCTGGTTGCCCAGCGGTCTAAGGAAGAAGGCGCTTCTTCTCCAGAAGCATCGTACCTACATTCCCTTCTATCTTCTGACCGGGAAGCGCGGCGGCGTGCTGGCGACGGGCCGGGAACGCATCAAAACCCCCCTTCCGCAGTCCACGATAGTGGACAGGATGGCGGCGTCGTCGGGCGACGGGGTATCCTCTGGGTACCAGTTCAGCCGGCCCGATGTCGTCGTAGAAGAAGACAGCAGGGTCATTCTCGGCGATTTCCGCTATCTCTACCCTGCCGTCTCCCTGGAATCGTGGGACTTCTTCGACGAGGACCTGAGGGACGTGGTCACGGCCAATCTTGATGCTGCCAGGCCGGCTTCCATCGCGGATCTCGTCCGGGATGGAGAGGTCGTTGACGCCAATATCCCGCTTCAGACGATCGTGGAAAAGGGCGTCGCTTCATTCTCGAAGGTGACGGGCGACCTGAAAGTCCTTGAGCTGACGGCACTGGTCGTCTACGTGCCCGTTCAGTTCCTCACCTTCCGCTACAGGGGTGAGATCGTCTCGATCACCATCGAAGAGGTCCAGGGCACCAACCTGTCGGGACGCCTTCCATTCAGGCGGGACTGGGCCTTTCTTCTGGGACTGGCCCTGATTGCCATACTGGCGTTCTTCGTGGGGCAGTTCGGCCGTACCCTTCTGGAGTTCGTGGGAGGCACGGAGGCGATCAGGCAGGACTGGGCGGGCACGCTCAAGGCACTGGCGGTGGTCTGCGCGGTCGTCGGTGTCATAGTTGCAGCGGGGCTCAACGCGGCGTGGGTCTTTTTCCGAACGCCGTTTTACGTGAGGCTCAGGAAGGGGAGCGCCATGATAGAGTCCGCCGGAGAAATGGCGCCGAGTCCCCTGAACCCCGTCAACGGACTGCTGAGGGCGGGATTTCGTGTCATGTTCCGAAGCCAGCGAAACCGTTCAGGGGAGAACGCCATGAGCCGAGAGCCGCTTCTGACGGCCCTGACCTGCGGCAACTGCGGCTCGGACTTGGAGGGCGGTGGGCAGCGCGCTGGTCTACGTGTGCCGTAACTGCAAGAGGGCGGTATTCATGAAGGCGCCGGACAAACCCTATGCATTGAGATTCCTCAAGCCGATTCTCGTCCGCAAAGGCCCCCTTCTTTACGCTCCCATTCTGGCGCTGCACGGGCAAACTGAAGCTCAAGGCGGAGGACCCCCGCAGACTGAAGCCCTACGGCAAGGTCAGGCCACTGGGGCCGCTTTATTTTCCTGCCTTTTGGAACATGCGCCTTGCGTACTTCGATAACCTGACCCTCAGGTATGCGCAGATGGAGGCTGGACGCGCTCGTGTTCGATGATGCGGCCGACTCCAGGCTGGTGGACGGTATCCGGGACCCGTCCGTGATACCGGAGATGGCGAGGCTCACCTGGC
Organism: uncultured Acidobacteriota bacterium; assembly: GCA_963724125.1. Lineage (GTDB taxonomy): Bacteria > Acidobacteriota > UBA4820 > UBA4820 > DSQY01 > CAVRTJ01. The sequence goes on along the minus strand of CAVRTJ010000006.1, from coordinate 62,918 downwards.
TGGCCTACCTGGATCGTTTCTCGGACGTGACGGGCGTGTCGGCCGACTTTGAGGCGCAGAGGCCCGTTTACGCGGCGGTGCCCTTTTTCAAAGACGGGGATTCCTTCGTGGACGGGCTATGCGGCGTGCGCCTGCCGGCCGGTTTTTTTTCCGAGGCGGATGGACGCTGAACGCGGCCGGGTGAACCTCGGGAAAAGGCGTTCCCGGAAGGACCATCTGCCATGACTTCTAGGCTTGACAGGAACGTCCGTTACCTCCACCATGTACCGAAGTGGGGATGACCGATTCCATTGCAATACAGTCGGAGGAGAGGATGCCCGAAATCAGAACCCTTTGCGAGCTGTATTTCAGTACCATCGACGGCCCGAGCAAGTCCGACCTTCTCATGCGAAAGAAGAAGGGGCTATGGGAAGTTGTCTCCAGCCAGGAGGTCGCCGACACCGTGGAGAACTTCTCGTGCGGGCTCATGGCGCTGGGGGTCAAACCGGGCGACAGGGTCGCCATGCTCTCGGAGGACCGGCCCAAGTGGCTGATGGCGGACTACGCCATCCTCGCGGCCGGCGCGGTGACGGTCCCTCTCTACGCCACGCTCAATGCCCCTGAATCCGCCTACATAGTCAACAACAGCGACGCCGAAGTGGCCATCGTTTCCAACGAAGACCAGGCCAACAAGCTCCTCTCTCAGAGGGACAATATCAAGCGCCTGCGGAATATCATCATGATGGACCCGCCCACGGACGGTCCGGGAGATATTCTCGAGTGGAAGAAGGTCATCGAGTGGGGAAAGGACTTCGCTTCGAAAAATCCCGGCGTTCATAGACGAGCGGCGGGGCAAGTAAAGCCGGGGGACCTCGCGACCCTCATCTATACGTCCGGTACCACGGGGATGCCGAAGGGCGTCATGCTCACCCACGCCAACTTTGTGGAAAACTGCAAGTTCGGGATGGACTATCTCGAGATCGATTCTACCGACAGGGCGCTGGTCTTCCTTCCGCTCAGCCACGTCTTTGAACGCATGATCGACTACTGTTACTTCTGGAAAGGCGTCACGGTGGCCTATGCGGAGAGCATAGACAAGGTCGCCGACAATCTGGGCGAAGTGAAACCCACGACAATGGCGGCTGTGCCGAGGCTTTACGAGAAGGTCTACGCAAAACTCATGGAGCAGGCCGCCCATTCCTCGTCGATTAAGAAGGCGCTGATCCACTGGAGCATGCGGACCGTTTCCGAGTGGGCGGAGGCCTCCAAATCGGCCAAGGGAGTGCCGGTCGGGCTGAGAATCAGAAGGGCCGTGGCGGACAGACTGGTTCCAAAGAAGCTTCGGGCGAGGGTGGGCGGTAACATCCGGTTCTTCGTCTCGGGCGGGGCGCCCCTGCCGAGGCACCTGGCGGCCTTTTTCTACGGCTGCGGCCTGCCCATCGCCGAAGGATACGGGCTCTCCGAGACCTCGCCCGTGATCGCCGTGAACGAAGTCTACAAAGACGGAACGGACGGCATCCGCTTCGGCGCGGTGGGCAGGCCCTTGAAGAACCTGGAAGTCCGGATCGCCGAGGACGGAGAGTTGTGGGTGCGCGGGCCCAGCATCATGCAGGGCTATTACAAAATGCCCGATCAGACCGTGGAGGTTTTGACCGAGGATGGCTGGTTCGCGACGGGGGACATTGCGCGACAGGACGAAGAAGGATACTTGTACATCACCGACCGCAAGAAGGAGATCCTCGTCACGGCGGGCGGCAAGAACGTCGCCCCGCAGCCCATCGAGAACGCTCTCAAGATGAATAAGTATGTGATTCAGGCCGTCCTGATAGGGGACCGCAGGCCCTACATTACCGCCCTGATAGTACCCAACTGGGACAACGTCATCGAGTACGCCCGCGGAAAAGGCGTGGACAAGATAGATCCCAGGGCGCTCTGCGAGGAGCCCTTGGTGAAGCACCTGTTCAAGAACGTAATAGAGCGAACGAACGCCGACCTTTCCCGCTACGAGCAGATCAAGCGGTGCAAGCTTCTCACCAGAGAGCTGACCCAGGAAGAGGGAGAGCTCACGCCCACTTTAAAGGTCAAGCGTCGGGTCATCATGAAAAAATACGCGGACTTTATAGAGGCCCTGTACGCCCCCAGCACGAATGGTAAGGAAACTGAGTGCCAGTGACAGGCCGCCGCTAAACGCCTCGGCCGGGCGGGCGCCTTTCGCGTGGCTGTCCGGCTGCGGGAAGGCGACGTCCGCACACCTCTCAGATGCAGGAATTGCAAACGTAGAGGACTTCCTGTGGTGGTTGCCTTTTCGGTACGAAGACCGCCGCAACCCTGTGCCGCTCTCCGCCATTCAGCCGGACATGACGGAGTGCTTCAAAGCCCGGATTCTGGCCATCAAATCGCGCAGAGGGTTCAGGCGCGGCCTCAACGTGACAGAAGCGCTCGTGGGCGACGACACGGGTTCGGTCCACGTCGTGTGGTTCAATCAGCCGTGGCTGGTGAAATCCCTGCCGGTGGGGAGCGGTGTCTACCTCTATGGCAAGGTCGGCCTTTTTTCCACCAAGCGGGGCCTCAGGCTTCAACTCGAGAATCCGGACATCGAAAAGGAGACCACCGGCGGGCCGGGCATCCACACGGACCGGATCGTTCCCGTCTACCACAAGGCTGGCGGCATCGGCCCGAAAAGCATGCGAACGCTTTTCCACCGCTATTTCAAAGACGCTCGGCCTGTTGAGGAGGTCCTGCCGTCCCTTCTGCTTGAAGCCGAAGGGCTGCCGTCCAGGGACGACGCCTTCCGCGGCGTCCACTTCCCGACAGAGGATGTCTTGATGGAGGACATCCGGCGGCTGGACACGGGGCCGCAACGCAGGCTCATCCTGGAAGAACTCCTGGCCTCCCAGTGGCTTCAGGGGGAGGCGAGACGGCAGCGGATGGGCCTTAAGGGTGCGGTCATCGAGCCGACGCACGAAACCGGTGATCTCCTCCGGCGCCTTCTTCCGTTCACTCTTACGGGCGCCCAGCGGCGGGTATTCAAGGAAATCGCCGGCGATATGGCCGTTCAGCGCCCCATGTACCGTCTATTGCAGGGCGACGTGGGGAGCGGCAAGACGATCGTCGCCTTCCTGTCCCTGATCGCGGCGGCCCACGTGGGTTTTCAGGGGGCATTCATGGCCCCGACGGAAATCCTCGCGCACCAGCAGTACCTCAAGCTGGGAAATTTGCTGAAAGACTCGGGACTGACTGTGCGGTTTCTCTCGGCCTCCGTCAAGAGCAGGGAGCGGAAGGATGTCCTGACGGGGCTGAAAGATGGGACCGTACACATCGTGGTCGGCACGCACAGCCTCTTTCAGAAAAGCGTTTGCTACAAGAGATTGGGGTTGGTGGTTATCGACGAACAGCACCGCTTCGGGGTTGAGCAGCGCGCAAGACTCGTGGCGAAGGGAGACAGCCCGAATGTGATGGTCATGACCGCCACGCCCATTCCACGCAGCCTGGCCATGACGCTCTACGGCGATCTCGACATCTCGGTGATCGACGAACTGCCGCCGGGGCGTCAGAAGATCGCTACCGTGGTCCGGGACGAGTCGGCGCGGCACAAGATGGAAGCCTTCCTCCGGAAGGAAACGGCAGAAGGACGGCAGGTATTTTTCGTTTTTCCGCTGGTGGAGGAATCCGAGACCCTCGACCTGAATGCCGCTACCGAAGCTTTTGAACGATTCAGGGCCGGCCCCTTCCGGGACGTGCCTTCGGCTCTTCTTCATGGCAGGATGAAGGCGCAGGACAAGGAGGAGGTGATGAGTCGCGTGAGGAGCGGAGATGTTAAGCTTCTCGTGGCGACTTCGGTCGTGGAGGTCGGCGTGGACCTTCCGGAAGCCTCGGTCATGGTCGTGGAACACGCAGAGCGTTTCGGCCTCGCCCAGCTGCACCAGCTTCGCGGCCGCGTGGGGCGCGGCGGGCAAAGGGGGTATTGCGTTCTCATGCGGTCCGAAGGCATTGCGCCCGAATCGCTCGAGCGTCTGAAGATGATGGAGAAGACACAGGACGGTTTCGAGATCGCAGAGGCTGACCTCTCCTTCAGGGGCCCTGGGGAACTCAGCGGTACGCGGCAGTGGGGTGGCGGTGATTTCAGGATCGCCAATCCCCTGAGAGACAAGGAGATGTTGAGCAAGGCTCGAACCTGGGCCGGAAGGTTGGCAGGGACAGACCTTCGAGTGGCACGATAAGGAAAAGGAGCGGTTCCTGAAATGGGTGCAAAAACAGCAGAGATACTGGTCCGGTTACGGTCGGATAGGCTGAGGCTCCCCATCGGCCTTACGGTGGGCGTAGCCCTGTGGGGATTGTCACTGCCGCCCTACGGGTACGGAATTCTGGCCGTTCCGGCCTTTATCGCCGTTCTCTACGCACTTCCCGGCGAGAAGCCGGGGCGGGCGTCCGCCATCGGCTGGGCAGGCGGGTCGGCTTGGCATTTCGTGACGCTCTGGTGGCTGATACCGACGCTGGTGAGGTACGGGAATATCGCGGAACCGCTGGCCTTGGCGCTCGTACTCGGCATGTGCGCCGTCCTTGGACTTTACATGGCGGGATTTCTAGGGACGCTGGCCATCGTGATCAAGCGCTGGGGGCAGGGAGGCCTGCTCGTGGCGCCCTTTCTCTGGGTCCTGTGGGAATGGCTGCAGGGGCATCTCTTCACGGGCTTTCCATGGTGGGGGCCGGGGTACGCGATGAGCCTGTATCCGGCCTTTCTTCAGTCCACGCGTCTCTTCGGCGTTCTCGGGCTGTCCTTCCTCGTCCTGCTCAGCGGCGGCCGCCGTGGCGCTGTGGCTCAGGGACAGGCACCATCCGGCGGTGCTCTACAGCGTTCCCAGCGACCCTCGTACTGCTGGTGGGGGTTTTCTTCTGGGGCTATCGACTGAGCAACCGGCCCGTCGAGCCTCTCCCGAAGGAGGCGGTGGGCTATATCCAACCGCAGATCCCGCAGAATGAAAAGTGGGACCAGACTTTCGCGACGAAGATCATGACGCGGATGACCGATCTGTCCGTGGCGTTCAAACACTACAAGCTCAAGCTCCTGCTCTGGCCCGAGTCCAGCACGCCCTTCGACTGGGATGACAGCCCCGCCTTCAGGAGCAAGGTGGGGCAGATTGCGAAGACCATCCAGGCGCCAATCCTCCTGGGAAGCCTACTCGATGACAAGGGCGGGTACCAGAACGGAGCGATCCTGGCCCTGCCGTCGGGGCAGGTCGGCGGGCGCTACGCCAAAACACACCTGGTTCCTTTCGGAGAGTACGTGCCGTTCAGAAACCTTCTCTTCTTCGCCAAACCGATCGTGGATACGATCGGAGACTTTACGCCGGGCGACAGTCTGGAACCCCTGGAAACGCCTGCCGGACGGGTGGGTGTGACGATTTGTTACGAAGGCATCTTTCCGGGGCTGGTCAGGACCGAGGTCCGAAAAGGCGCACAGTTGCTTGTGAATATGACCAACGACGCCTGGTACAGGGGGACGCCCGGTCCCGTCCAGCATTTCCTTCTCGAAAGGGTCCGGGCGGTGGAGACGGACCGTTACCTGATAAGGAGTGCCAACGAGGGAGTGAGCGGCGTTGTAACTCCGCGGGGCAACCTGCAAGCGGCAACAACCCCCGGGCATGCGGCCTCTTTCTGGGGACTGGTGGAAGCACGGGACACGAAAACCCTCTGGACCCGATTGGGCGACGGCTGGCTGTACCTGCCGCTTCTCGTCAGCCTGTTCTTTCTCATTACGGCGATTATGCCGGGCAGATCCAAAGCCATGGGGTGAACAGCTCATCTCTCGCAACCCGCCGACTGGTCACGGTCCTCATGTGGTTTATCCTGGCCGCGGGACTGCTCCAGGAAGGACTGGGGCTTGCAGCCAGGGTCTACGTCCGCTCGAGGTGGAGCGGAGAGATGAGCGTGCGCGTCCATCTCTTCTCCGCGCGCGTCGATTCGCGGCGAGGATGGCTCCTTTACAACGGAACGAGAGTGTCCTGGCAGGGACTGGAATACCGTCCACAAGAGGGTATCGTTGTCCATAAACTGGTCCTGGGGGCCGAAGAATCACCGCTGGCGCTGGCCGTGGGATGTGCGGCGAGATCCCCCTTCACCGTCCCCTCCATCAGCATCGAAAAGCTCGATCTGAATCCGATGCGCGAAGGATGGCGCAGAATGTTCGGCGGCCGGCCGACCGGAGGCGGAGGGTGGGCCTTGAATATCCCCCTGGAACTGTACGTGCGAAAGGCCTTGGTAGATACGCCCGCGGGGTCGTGGGAGGGAAGCCTGGCTGGGGCTCAAGGGTGCGCAGGATGGCAAGAGCGGGTTCGTGGGTCTCGATGTTTCTCCGGACGGCGGACTTCGGCTTGAAGCCTCAGGCTGCTGGAACGCCGAAGGCGGCCGACTGGGCTGGTACGTCCACGATGGGAACTCGGGTTCGGGTGGCGGCGCGATGAAGCGGACCGGCGCGAGATGACTTTTACGTGAAAGGGGATCTCCCGCGCGGGGCGATGTCCTGGAAAATAGACGGCAGAGGCGAGCGGGGCAGGGGATCGGAATTTCTGCTGTGGAGTCTGGACGGGAAGGGAAGGATTCATCGATTCCGATCCGGCTTGCTGCGGCGCCTGGACCAGAAGGTAGCTATTCTGCAGTAGAAATTGACTCGGCAGCCTGAGGCTCCCGTATGTGCAAATCACAAAGAGTGCTGAATGTGCTAGCACATTTATTTCAGTAGAATCTATCAATAAGTTAAATATGACAGGAACTGAAGGGCGGTGCATTACCCGAGAAACGCATGGAAAGATAATCCGCGTTCCCGGGGAAGGGAGGCTGGAATACCAAGGAAATCTCAATTTGGCCGAAAGGGGTGATGTCAGCTGTACCTGGACCCTCGAAGGTCGGCTCAAGCGTTTCGGCGTAGTCGAGAAAATGCTACCGAGCCTCCGGAGTTGGGGCCATGTTCGGCGTGATCGAACGGGTTTCTGGAGTGCGGCTGGAGGACTCGAACGGCCGATGTGGAGGGCTTCGTTCGAGGCCGACGGTCACGGGCCGGAGGCTAAGATCGAGGGCACGATGAAGGGTGCTCTCGGCGAGGCGCAATGGCACGGAACCCGGAAAGGCGACAGGTGGAACGGCGGGGGCCGGTTCAGTTACCTCGGCCCAAAGGACGGCGGGGGGAATATACCGCTGCCCACCGGTCCTTCGAGAGGGTCTTTTTCGCTCGAGGGTCGCGGCGGCGGGCTTGAGAGTTGTGGATTCGACGCGCAAGGGAAGGGGACCTGGAGCCTCCGTTTGGCAAATGGTTCTTTATCTCTGGATGTTGCCGGTGCAGGCCTGCAGGGCATGGGGATGTCGGCCAGCGGCATCTCGGGCAGGGCCGGCTGGCAAGGGGTTTCCCTCGAACGGGTCCGATGGATGGGACGTCGATCTTCGCGCAGGCCGTCTTCTTATTGCCGGCCGATCTTTGGCGGGGTGGAGGTCGCGGGGCAGGGGCACCGCGGATGAAGGTGCGTTTGGCGTGAAGACGGCGGTGCCCTTCCTGGAGGGGAGATCTCTCGGGGCACGTAATGCTCCGCAAGGGGAGGACCATTCAACTCGAGCGCGTAAACGGAGCACTTCTGGACAGGAAGATAACCTTCTCAGAAGGGAGGGCGACCCTCCAAATGGATGGCGGACTCTATGGCGCGTGGTCATGCGGGAAAGCGGACATTCTTGGAGAGAGTGTGGAGGGCCTGAAAGGCACCGTTGGATCCAGGGACAGGGGAGGCGGGATGGAAGCGCGGGGCGAGGACCGCCCTCTGGGGTGGGACTGCCGAAGCGTCTGTTGGCGGTGTCAAAGATGCCCCGGCACGCTTGACGCTCAAGTTCGCCGGGATCGGGGCGAAACAGGCAATGTCGCTTCTTCGGCGCCTCAAGGAGCTTCCGCTGGCGGTATCTGCCGGGAGCCTGAGCGGTACCGTGACCGTTCCTTTGGAGACAATACCCGACGGACTTCGATTCGATCTCTCTCTTGCGGGGGTATCCGTCGAACCCGGTGGCGGCGAAAGGAAACTCAGAGGCGTTTCCGGCGGGCTCGAAGGCTCGTTCGCAGGAGGCCGGCTGGAGGCCGTCTCGCACGGTTTGAGCCTGGAGCGTGGCACCGTGCCCGTGGATATCGGCATCAAAACGAAGGAGACGGGCGCCGATGTCACCTTCAAGACGCCGACTCTGTCGCTTGCCGATCTGCAGAACGCCGTCTTCGATTTCTTGCCCGAGTACGTGGCATATGGTTCGGTTGCGGGACGTGGGGCGATCTCGGGAAAAATGGAGGACGTTGATTCCCACGTCGGCCTGAGAGGTAGCCTGGATGTGCGTTCTGGCTCTTTCCTGTCGGAAGACAAGGCCCTGAGGATAAGGGACGTGGATGGAAGGCTTCCTTTCGTCATCCACGACGATGCGGCGAACGTCGAAGTCCTCGGCTTTTCTGTTCCAGAGCGTTCGACGATCGACGGTGCATTGGGGATTCAGCGCCATGAAGAGGAGAGCGCGCCGATGAGGATCGGGCGCATCCGTTACAGCGTTTTTCACCTCGACAACGCCGAAGTATATCCCTCTATCGAATCGGGCGTGGTAGTCCTGCATATGTCTCGATGCGATTTGTGGGACGGGCGCATGCGGGCAGAAATGCGGCTGGCGGTATCCACGGAAGGCCTGCGGTATGCTGCGCAAGCGATCTTGAAGGAAGTGGGACTGAAGACCCTGTGTGACCAGTCCGGCAAACTGGCGGGGTTTCTGTCGGGGGACGTGTCCGGGAGCCTGACCCTGAGCGGGCAGTCCCTCGGTCTGGGCGAGATGAAAGGCATCCTGGACGTCTGGTCCGATCCTTCAGGGACCGAACCTAGGACCATCGCAAGGGAATTTCTCGTGAAGATGGGAGGAGAGAGGATCCGCTCACTGCTCAAGAGCAGCCGGCTCAACTACGACGATGCCTCGTTGCGGTGCGGATTGGATCGAGGCGTCGTCACCTTCTACGCGCTGAAGCTCTTCCACGAAGCGAACCCCGTCAAGGCGCTCTTCAGGAAGGATGTCTCTTTCGAGTTGAGGGTCCCGGGGAGGAATACAATAAGCGTATGGCAGTTACTCAATCATATAAAGGGGCTGGAGAGCCTGTCGGCCGGATCGGATGGTTCACAGGGGGTCCCGCCGCCGAATTAGGAGCCGAGAATGACCGATAGGGAACGTGCGAAGCAAATCCTGCGAAGACTAGAGAACATGTATCCCGATGCCGACTGCAGCCTGGACTTCGAGAATCCGTTCCAGCTGCTCGTGGCCACCATTCTTTCGGCTCAGTGTACGGACGAGAGGGTCAACAAGGTCACGCCGGCGCTTTTCAGGCGGTGCCCTGGACCGGCCGAGATGGCCGCCATGGAGCAGGCGGAGTTGGAAGATCTCATCCGCTCGACCGGCTTTTTCAGGAACAAGGCCAAGTCCCTCCACGGATCAGCCAGGATGCTGGTCGACGAGTTCGAAGGTCGGGTGCCCGAGAATATGGAAGACCTCGTGCGTCTTCCCGGCGTGGCCCGCAAAACGGCCAACGTGGTCCTCGGCAACGCCTACGGCAGGAACGAAGGCGTCGTCGTCGACACGCACGTCCGGCGTCTGGCGGGGAGGATGGGCTTGTCCAACGCCGGCAGTCCAGAGAAGGCCGAAGAAGACCTCATGGGGCTTTTTCCAAAGCAGGACTGGACATTCCTTGCGCACGCCCTGATCCAACACGGACGAGGCGTCTGCGTGGCGAGAAAACCGAAGTGCGACGAATGCGGTGTGGAGGAACTCTGTCCCCGTGCAGGGGTTTAGGGAGAGAAGAATGAGTGGACGCATTTACAGGACCATATCGGAGACCATCGGCGATACGCCGTTGGTGCGATTGAACCGTATCCCGGGAAAGGACATGGCGGAGGTCTGCGTGAAGCTGGAGTTCTTCAACCCGGGCGCCAGTGTGAAAGACCGGATCGCCCATTCCATGCTTGAGGCCGCGGAAAGGGAGGGATGTCTCAAGCCGGGACAGAGCATCGTGGAGCCCACCTCTGGAAATACGGGAATCGGACTGGCGATGGTGGCCGCCCAGAAAGGATATCGACTGGTGCTGGTCATGCCGGATACTATGAGCGAGGAACGAAGGCGTCTCCTGCAGGCCTACGGCGCAACCCTCATCCTGACGCCGGGAGCCAAGGGCATGAAGGGAGCAATAAGCGAGGCCCGGAGAATTCTTGAGAAAACGCCGGGGGCGTTTATGCCTTCGCAATTCGACAACCCTGCCAATCCCTGGATTCACAAGAATACGACCGCGATGGAAGTCATAAGGGACACGGACGGGAAGCTTGATGCCTTCGTGGCCGGCGTCGGCACGGGGGGGACTGTGACCGGCGTGGGGCGGATGCTGAAGGCTGCGGTGGGAAAGGATGTCCTGGTCGCGGCGGTAGAACCCGTCGGTTCGCCGGTCCTGTCCGGAGGCGACCCGGGTCCGCACAAAATTCAGGGAATCGGTGCGGGCTTCATCCCGGAGAACTACGACCCATCTGTGGTCGACCGCGTGATGCAGGTATCGTACGAAGACGCCCTCGTCGCAGCCCGCAAGCTTGCCCGAGAGGAGGGCATCCTTGCAGGCATTTCGTCGGGAGCGATCCTCCATGCCGCCCTCGAGATCGCGCGCGAACTGGGCCCGGGAAAACGCGTGGTCAGCGTAGTGTGCGACAGCGGGGAACGATACCTGTCGACTCCGTTGTTCCCCTACGAGGAACCGGGGCGTGCCGATCCATAAAGTCCGCGTCAGAAAGACTTGCGCAGCCCCTCACTTCCACAGAGGCACGTCAATCTTGAAAATCACCGGCGTGCAACACTAAAATGTCACCATAGGGCTGGAGCACGTGCGTTCTGTCGGCCCCGGGGCCGGTCTGCGGACAGTAAGAACCCCGGGAGGGAGAGGGTTCAGGCCACCGAAACAACCCTCAACGGTGATATCGTCAGGTCGCAGGGCCGGTTGCGATTATGGGACGTATCGAGTCGCTGTCGCTGCAGAGCTAAAGAGAGCGTCTGGCACGGCGGCAGGAAAAGATTTCCTAAGGGGTATAGGATATGGGGAAGCGGATCTTGGTCGTTGAAAGCGGAATTCCGGTCGTTCCTTTCGAGCAGAGTCTGCTTCTCCGAAAAGAGCACGAGCTTCATCGCGCGTCGGCAGGCGAGGAAGCCCTTGAGAAAATAGGCACTTTGCAACCGGAGCTTATCATCATAGACGAGAAACTGTCCGACATGGCCGGGTCTGATCTCGCTTCGAAACTGCGGGAGGTCCCGGAGTGCCACCAGACCGCCGTGATCCTTATAAGCAACAAATACGAAGACGAGCCACCCGAAGGAGTCAACGTCGTCCTGAGGAAGCCCGTCGTCGGAACGGACTTCGGTGCGGCGTGCGAGAAGCTCCTGGCGATTGCCGTGCGGAGAGACGCTCGGCTTTTGGTGTACGTGCAGGTCCAAGGGTACCTCCAGGCCAGCCTGTTCCTGTGCAACTCCATAAACCTCAGCGCCTCGGGGATTCTTCTGCTCACGGCAAGGCGGCTGAAGCTCGGAGACAGAGTACAACTCCAGGTCACCCTTCCGTTGGAAAAAGAGAAGGTGAAAGTGACGGGAGTGGTGGTCAGAGAGGCCCGGGAAGTGTCGTCGCGTCTGAACGCCTACGGGGTTCACTTCGTAGAGATGACCGACTCTGAGCACGAGCGCCTGAACAGGTTCGTCGAGGATCAGCTCAAGAAAAGGGCCTGAGCTTGGCCATGGTTGCCGCCGGTCGGATGGCAAGGCCGGCTGTCCCGCGGGCACGAGCGGAAGTGTGACTGTGAGCAAGTGCCTGTAGGGACGACCGTGTGTGCATAGCGAAAGCGATGAACGGCTTTCCGGCAGGCGGAAGACTCCCGAGCCGGAAAAGGCATATTGGTGCGAAGCGGTCGGTTAGCGGGAGAGGCCTTTAAGCGCGAGCCGGATCCAGTCCTCAAGGGGACCCTGCGGGACGGACGCACGGGCTTTCAATAACGCGTCCTTCGCCTGATTCGTCTTGTATCCCAGATTTTCAAGGGCGACCAATGCATCTGAAAGTTCGTGCGGCAATCCCTCGTCCGCTCCGAGAGTAGCCGCGTAGTCGCTTCCCAGATCGCCGAGCCTTTCCTTGAGCTCGAGGCAGACCCTCTCGGCGGTTTTCTTCCCGACCCTCGGAATGCCGTTCAATCGCTTCGCGTCCCCCGAATGGATGGCCGAAACAAGCTCTTCGAAAGATAGCCCGGAGAGAATGGCCAGCGCCGTCATGGGGCCTACGCCCTGCACGGCGATCAGCTTCCTGAACAGCTCTCTTTCTCGGCGGCTGAGGAATCCGAACAGCAGGATGGCGTCTGCTCGAACGACGGTGTGAATGAAAAGGTCGACCTCGTCGCCATTGAGCCGCGTGAAGGTGGAAAGAGGCACCGCGACCGAATAACCTACGCCGCCTGCCTCGACCACAAGCTCCGAGGGTTCTTTCTCAAGCAGGCGTCCACGCAACCGTGCGATCATCACTCGCCCACCCGTCTGGACCAGGAGCCGCTGGCCAGCGCGCAGATCGCAAGCGCAAGGGCGTCCGCGGCATCATGAGGCTCGGGGATTTCTGTGAGTTCGAGGATAGATTTCACCATGTGCTGGACCTGGGACTTCTCGGCGCGTCCGTAGCCGGTGACGGCGGCCTTGACTTCTGCGGGCGAGAATTCCATGAGCCGGAGGCCTTCGGCAAAGGCGGTGATCATGACGGCTCCACGTACCTGTCCTAGTTTCAGGGCACTCTGGGCGTTTTTCGCCATGAACACCCCCTCGAGCGCGAGCACTTCGGGATGATACTGCTGGATGACCGCCTTCAGCTTGTCGTGTATGACCGTAAGGCGTTCGGCATGGCCCGTGCTCGCCCGGTTCCTGATAGCCCCGTAGGACAGAGCCCGCTGACGGTTTCCTGTGCCTTCGACGACACCGAATCCGGTGCACAGGGATCCCGAATCAACACCGAGAACGATCATCAGTCTTCGATGGCCTCGAGGTCGCTGTCCGCTATGTCGAAGTTGGACCAGACGTTGGAGACGTCGTCGTTGTCCTCGAGCCCATCCATAAGCTTCAGCAGCCCCTTGGCGTTTTCGCCGGCGATGAACGTCGTGGATATGGGCGTGTAGACGCCCTGAACGGCATTGACGGGCAGGCCCGCTTTCTCGATGGCATCGCTTACTGTGTTCATGTCCTCAAACTTCGTGAAAACGAGGAAATTATCGTTGTCGCTCTGGACGTCGTCGGCGCCGGCTTCCAGGGCGGCTTCAAAGACGGTCTCCTCGGTCAAGCCCTCACCGGCTATCGTGATCTGGCCCTGCCTGTTGAAGAGCCGGGCAACGCAACCCGGAACCCCGAGATTGCCGCCGTACTTGCTGAACACGTGGCGTATCTCGCCGGTCGTTCGGTTTCTGTTGTCGGTCGCGGCTTCTACCAGGATGGCGATGCCAGCCGGCCCGTAGCCTTCGTAAATGACCTCTTCGATGGCGTCACCGCCGAGTTCCCCCGTGCCGCGCTGAATCGCGCGCTTGATGTTGTCGTTTGGCATATTTATGGCGCGCGCCGCCTGGATTGCGTTGCGAAGCCGTGCATTTCCGTCGGGATCGCCTCCGCCGAGCCTCGCCGAGATGATGATCTCTTTTGCGAGTTTGGTGAAAACCTTGCCGCGCTTGGCGTCCTGGGAACCCTTGCGCGCCTTGATGTTAGCCCATTTGTTGTGACCGGACATGACCCTTCCTCCCACTTGAAAAAAGCATTTTATCACAAGGCGTTACAGCCCGAAAGCCGGTCTGGACTAAAGCAGAAGCTCGCCGAGGGGCTTTCTCGGCGTCGGCTCCGGCTTTTCAGCGCGGTAACCGGCGGCCAGTGTGACTGAGGGGACAAGGCCGGGCGGTGTTCTGAGCGCACGGGACACGTCGTCGGGTGAAAAAGCCCCGATCCACGCTGAGGCAGGCCCGACCTCGACGCAGGCGAGATAGTCCTACAGGCAGGCTATGGTGGCGTCCTGGATGGTATAAAGCTCGCGGCCCCGATCTCCGTATTGCCTCCGGGAGACCTTTGGGCAGGCGAGGAAAACGAGCGCGAGCAGGGCCCTTATGAGGAACTCCTGACCGTGGGCCGCTCCCTCGAAGGCCTTCCTACCGTCGGTTTCTCTGACGACCTTGATGCGGTATGCCCGGAGATTTCCGACGGATGGCACATGAACCACTGCCTCGAGGACCGCGTCTATGGCGGTTCAGATCTGTACGACCTGAGGGACCGCTTCTCTGCGATCAGGTCCTGGAAGTCCATATCGCCATCCTTCCTGCGGAGTGCTCAGTCCTTCGAACCTACGGGAAAAGAAAGGGCCTGCTTCAATTTGTAGAGATCGCCGCTCTTGGGAACGAGGCGGACCTTCGTGACGAGCGTCTCAGCGTCAACAAGGTCGGAGAAGGGGATGGCCTTGATATCCATGTTATCTTCCACGCTGACCATGTGACCGAAGAGGTTGCGGCTGAAAAGGCGGTAGGCGCCGTGCCCCAGGGCACTTCCGAGAACGACGTCGTAGGAGATGGGACGTGCCGTTCGAGTTTCGTAGCCGATCTGCTTGGGGGTGATCTTCTTGGCCTTTCCCGTGCGCTCTTTATAAATCGCGGCGGTCTTTTCGGCGAGAGTCTTGCACAGTTCCGCCCTGCCGTAGTAGACGTTCCCATGTTGGTCGAGTTCCTTGGGCCTGAGACTATCCGGCAGTCTGTCTGCAAGACCCTCGGCGATGCAGATGATGCCCGCTGTGCGGCCCTCCGCCTCCCGTGCCTGGATTAGGTCCGCGAAATGGCCCGCCAGCGCTTCAGGGTCGAGTTCCCCTTCGACTTCCTCAGCGGCGAGCATGTCGGCGGCTTCGCCGGCGATGCCTGCAGCGTATGTTATCCAACCGGCCTTGCGGCCCATGAGCTCAACCATGAAGTACGCGTTTGTCGATTCGGCATCGGATTTCAGGTTGAGGAGGATCTTCTGGGCTACATCGACGGCGGTCCAGTAACCAAAGGTCCAGGGGATGCCGTAATAGTCGTTGTCGATGGTCTTTGGGATATGGATAACCGGAAGACCGAGCATATGAAGGAAATTGGCGGTCTTCAAGGTATCGTCTCCGCCCATGGTCACAAGGGCGGTGACGCCCAGGTGTTCCATGGCGGCGATCACATTCTTCAACTTTTCAGTTTTCCCCGGGTCGCGCAGATCCCCTTTGTCGCCGACGGGTTTGCCTGGATTCGCGCGGGCCGACCGTATGAATATGCCGCTTTGGTTTCGGATGGACGAGATCGTCTTGTCGATGGCGATGAAGTCGCGTCCTTCCCGTAGATCTTCGGAGGTTCCGGGCTTGAACTCCTGGACCCTGGTGAATCCATCGAGAATTCCGAGTACGGGTATCTCGTTGTCCAGGAAACTCAAGGCGGCGGACGAGATAACGGCGTTGGCGGCGGGGGCGGGGCCACCCGAGAAAACCAAGGCTACCTTATGGGTCTTCGACATTACGAAAGCCTCCTCGTGATGATATCCAGTCACAGATTGCAGAACCAATAACTAATTATAGACTCGCAGGCACGGGCTATCAACGGATGATCCGGATCCTTCAGCGGAAGGATGAAACGGAATCGAGAGATACGTGTAATCACCTCTGGGAGGTTTCCTGTTGAAGAGCACTGCATCCCATCTCTGCACTATTCTCAGCCTGGTCTGCATCGTAGCATTCGGAACGGGTGCCACCGTCATTATGAAAGCGGCGAAAAAAACGCCCGAGACGGAGATGGATCGGTTGCTCAGCGAGAGAGACAAGGCATTCCTCGTGCGGCAGATCCAGAACATCCGTTTTCCAATGAGAATAGAATCCGGGACATGGCGGACTTTCAGACGAAGCAGGAGGGACTCGGTGGCGGGTTCTACGGGCTCATGCCGAAGCAGTTGGCCGACCTTGACGCCATTCCCATACATCGATCTCCGGGGGGCGTAGTGGCTGCTGCGCTTTGCCTGACGAGACAGCGGGCGACCAACATGGAACACGTTCGGGTGATGAAGGGCGATTTTCCTGCGGCGTTCACGGGGGTGCAGTTCCCGCCCCTTCACGGGAGCGTGCCGGCCAGCGTGAGTCTTGAGATAGACGGTTCGGTCGTTTCAGACTTCTTAACCGCGCTGGAAGATGGCCGGGTCACGCCACAGGAAGCTCGTGCTATTGCCGAACTGCCTGCAAACCGGGAGATGCTCGAGCACCGGGTCGACCTGGGCTATGTCCCGCCGCCCCTGCCCACAACCGGTACGCTTGCCGAAATGATAAGGATGGCAGGAGCGAGAGACCCTCTGGACCGGCTTTGGTGCTGGATCAATCCGCACAACTTCTTCGACTACGCCGACATCGTGCAGCACAGGAAGGCCTATGCTCGGCTGCTGTCGGAAATCGAGACAAGCAAGGCGCGAATGGCGGGCGCGGTCCTGTCCCGCATACCTGGTACGCCCCCGAAGGCCGCACATTCCATGAGCGGATATGTCTCACGGTCGAGCCGTGGATTAGGGGTTGGGCGACTGCAGACACGGCGGGCATCAACCTGGAGTTCTTCAAGGACAACTGGAAATCCCTCCTGGCGACCATGACGCACGAGACCTATCACCGCCTGCAGCTTCAGATGTGCGGCACCGCAAACGGCTGGCAGGTCATGACTTTCGAGGATCTTGCGGCCGCAGACCTCGGCGATGCGCGGTTCGATCGTCTCTACGAAGCCGTTGCCTACACGGCGCTGGAAGGTTCGGCATCGCTGGTCGGCGGTACGGGGTCCAGCTCGACGCCGGGCGAGAGAGCGCGGGTGATGAAGGACTTCGTGAGGCAAGTCGTGGACGAGGGCGACTGCGGGGCCGCAGGCCCGCTTCTGAGACTCCATCGAGTTGAACGGCCCCCTCTATTCGCTCGGATTGTATTGTACGCACCTTGTATCGGAGAATGACGGAACAAGAGGTGTGGGGAAGCTGCTCGCGGCGGGTCCCGACTCGCTCATTCTTCGGGCCGTGGAGCTTGACGCACGGAAACAGTCCCCCCTGATCGAGGGCGAGGTCGGGACGGCCCTCTGACGGTTGGAGGGGCTCCTCGGACAAAGTCGTCGTCGCGGAGGAACGGCGGGCGGGAACACCGTGCGAAGTCGATGCAGAGAATTTTGATATCCTCCAAGGTGTTATATAGGTTCGAGACCCGTTCCCGGGATACCCCGGGTATCGACGTACGCCGACGGAGGACACGGATCATGAATTGGGCGCACGTTCATCTCATCATCAATCACATTCCCGTTATCGGTATCCTCTTCGATTTTTTTCTTCTCGCCTGGGCCATGATCCGGCGCAGCGAAGATGTCAAGCGCGCGAGCCTCGGCATTCTCGTCGTTCTTGCCCTGTTCACGCCGCTCGTCTTCTTACCGGAGGCAAGGCGGCGCATCTCATCCACAATCTTCCAGGGGTGGATCCTGCGCGTATCGGCCAGCACGACGATGCTGCACTGCTCTCGGCCTGGTGCATGGGCGTGTTTGGCGCAGTCGCGCTGGCCGGGCTTACGCCTTCAGAAAGCGTGCGAAGCTTCCGACTTGGTTCGTCAGCCTCTGCCTGATCCTGACATTTGTGGTTGTCGGCTTGATACGGACGGCGGAGCTCCAGGCCGCATCCGCCTGCCCGAAGCGAGGCCCAGGCTTTCACGGTCCAGTCGGCCACATCAAAGGCATTCGGGCCGGATTCTCAGTGAAGGGTCGTCGACTCGCCCCTGGCGATATCGGCCAGGTCGAAGGCGATATCTTCGGCCTTGGCAAGGAGTTTTCTGATCCTGGAAGGAGGGAACCGAAGAAGGCTCTCGGGGGAGTCGAGGCAGAGGATCGATGCGAGCCGGGAAGGCAGGCATGGCGCACCGATCACTCTGGAGAGGCGTTCGGAAAGGTCCATGAGGCCGCCAGACTATCATGCTCGATGCCGTAGCGGGCGGCGGCGGCCTTCAGGGACTCGGCCGCGGCCCGGAATGCCGACTTGGCCTGGGCGCCAGGTCGCTTTCAGCTTTGCGTTTTCGAGCTCTGCGCAGGCCTTGTGGAAAGCGTTTAGATGGCTGGATAGTAAGGTTGCGTCGGAGTCTTCTGAAGAAGGCACGGGAATTCTCCGGGGTTCGTGGTCAGCTTATCTTTTCGGGATATTCCACGCTGAGTTCTCGAAGACGCCGGCGAGGTCCTCCAGTATGACCCTGAGGTTTCCGAAAAGTGTAGTGAAGTTGGTGTCACCGGACCAGCGGGGGACGATGTGGAAGTGGAGGTGCGTGATTATCCCCGCACCGGCGGCCTCGCCGAGGTTGAGGCCCACGTTAAAGCCATGCGGGTTGTACACCCTGCGGAGCAAGGACTCACTGTACGTTATGACCTCGAGGAGAGAAGCCCGCGTTTGGGCGTCAAGGCCGGTCAGCGTATCGACGTGCTTCCTGGGAATGACCAGGAGATGACCGTTCGTGTATGGGTACCGGTTGAGCATGACGGCCGTCTTATCGTCGCGGTAGACGACCAAGTTGTCCAGGGATGGCTCCTCCGTGAAAGCGCGGCAGAAAACGCAATCGGACGCGTCCTTGTCGGGAGATTGCACGTATTGCAGGCGCCATGGAGAAAAGACGATGTCCATCGGAATCGACCCGGAAAAAGAAAAGCCGACGGTCTGGCGGACAGGCACCGGACCGCCGGCTTCATCGTTTTAGCGATTGACCGATTCTTTGAGTTCTTTTCCCGCGCGGAAGTGAGGGACCTTCTTTCTGTCGACGTGCACCTTTTCGCCCGTTTTCGGATTGCGGGCGGTGCGCGCTTCTCTCACCTTCATGCGGAACGAGCCGAAGCCTCGTAGTTCCACCTTCTCGCCGGCGTCAAGAGCTTCAGTTATGGACTTGAAAATCGTGTTCACGATGATTTCAGCCGGCTTCTTGGGAAGGTTCGACTTTTTTGAGACCAGCTCGATCAAATCGGCCTTAGTCATAGTCTACTCCTGCTCCTCATCATCGTTCTTTTGAAAGCCGCTGAAATCAAGCACGTCGCCAAGGCTCACGCTGCCATCCGCGACGGGGCGGTAGTGGCTCTCGTCTTCGCGCTCCCGCTGCTGGCGTTCCCTACGGTGGCCTTCCTTCAGCGACAGCCCGATCCGCTTCTCGTTTGGTTCGAGGCGGATGACCTTGAAGGGATAGGATTGCCCGACGTCGACGACTTCTGCGCAACTGCTGATGTGCTGGTCGGAAAGCTCTGAGATGTGCACGAGCCCTTCTACACCGTCGCCCAGATCGACGAAGGCGCCGAAGTCGACGATTTTAGTCACGGTCCCGGGAACGACGTCACCAACGTAGTGGTTCTGGAAGAACTTGTCCCATATATCGGGCATGAGGGCCTTCATGCTGAGGGATAGGCGCTGGTTGACGGCGTCGATGTTGGTGATGATGGCCTCGACTTCGTCGCCTTTTTTGACCACTTCGCTGGGATGGTTGATGCGTTTCCATGAAAGGTCGGAAATGTGGACCAGGCCGTCGACGCCCTCAAGGACCTCGACGAAGACGCCGAAGTCGGTGATGTTGCGGACTTTCCCTGTGACGCGGTCGCCCTCGCTGAAGGTCTCGGTGATGATGTCCCAGGGGTTGGGTTCGGCCTGTTTGAGCCCCAGGGAGATGCGCTGGGCCTCGGCGTCCACGTCGAGTACCACGACCTCGACCATGTCACCCACGTTGAGGACTGCGGAAGGATGCTTGACCTTCTTCGTCCACGACATCTCGGAGACGTGGATCATGCCCTCGATGCCGGGCTCGAGCTCGACGAAGGCGCCGTAATTGGTCAGAGAAATGACCTTGCCCTTGACCTTTGTGCCGATCGGGTAGCGGTCGGTGACGTCCGTCCACGGTGAGGGCTCCAGCTGTTTGAATCCGAGCTGTAGCTTGGCGTTTTCTTCGTCGAAGTTCAGGACGAGTACTTGGATCTCGTCACCCACCTGGAACATTTCGGACGGGTGGTTGATACGTTTCCAGGACATATCGGTCACGTGCAGCAGACCGTCAATGCCTCCGAGGTCCACAAAAGCGCCGAAATTGGTCAGGTTCTTAATGACGCCACGGAGAGGCTGGCCCGCTTCCACGGCTTCGAGAATTCTTTCCTTCTGGACAGATACCTTTTCTTCGAGGAAGGCCTTCCGCGAGAGCACGATGTTCCCGCGCTTACGGTTGACCTTGATGACCTTCATCTCGACTTCCTGTCCCTTCAGGGCCCTGAGGTTGCGGATGGGCTGCAGGTCCACGAGGGACCCGGGAAGGAAGGCGCGGACGCCCACGTCAACGGCGAGGCCGCCCTTGACGCGATCCAGGATTACGCCTTTGATCGGGCGGTCTTCCTTGTAGGCCCGTTCGACCTCTTCCCAGGCCTTCATCTTCTGGGCCTTGATCTTGCTGAGGACAACGTGCCCGTTGGCGTCTTCCATGCGCTCGAGGAAGACCTCCACCTCCTCGCCGGGTTCGACGATGAGCTCGCCCCTGGAGCTCGTGAACTCCTCGCGTGGAACGATCCCCTCGCTCTTGAGCCCCACGTCAATAAGTACGTCCGTGGGGGTTATGGCCACCACTCGCCCCTTGATGAGTTGGCGCTCGCTGTGATCGGCGACCTTCGCCTTGAGAAGGGCACCCATGTCGATTTCCGGCTCCTCGCCGATGTTGTCCGAGCTGAGATTGAGCCATTCCGCGGGCACCTCGAAGGGCGCAGAATCGCCTTGGTGGTCCTTTCCTTCGGTCATGCTCATGTAACTACTACCTCCTGAGTTTGGATTTTTGATTCCGCTCCGCAGAGTGGAATCTAAGGGAGTATACCCCTCAAATGGTTTCCTGTCAATGAATTATCTGGCTTTTCAGCAAGGGTGCGGAGGGGGTGCCGAGCCAGCATGGGGGACGTGCGGTCCTCCGTGATGGCGGCGGGCCTGTGGCAGGCGGCATCGGCCGATTCACGTGTGTTACACGGATGAAGAAAAGCCGGTGCTATACGGTGGTGCGTGCTTTGCTGTGAGCCGCGCCGTGGCCGGCTGAAAGAAGCAGGCGGTTGGAAAACGATCAGGGGTTTTTAGGGAGATCGACGACGACCAGGCGCTCGCCGATCTCAAGATGGTGGTCGTCCGCCGTTCCCCCTAAAACCTCGAGGACGTTCCTTATGGCGCGGCTCGGGTAGTAGTTGGGACAGGGGTCCGCCTGGCAGGGTGGCGCGTCGTGCGTTATGTCCACGACCTGGAAATCCCGGTCAAGCCAGATGAGATCCAGCGGGATAAAGCAGTTCTTCATCCAGAAGGCCCGCTGTTCGTCCGTCTTGAAAAGGAAGAGCATCCCCTTGTCGGTGGGCAGATCCTTGACGAACATCAGCCCGCGGGCCTGTTCCTCGGGCGTCAGGGCAAGGCTCACTTGCACCGAGAAGCCGTCGGGAAAAACCACGACGGGGGATTGTGGCTGAGCGGAATCGGAAGGGCCGGGAGGCGATTCGGGCTTCGTGGGGGTGGCCGTCCGGCACGCGACGATCGAAACGGCGAGGAGGAGCAGTCCGAGGAGAACGTAGTTGTTTTTCACGGCGTGTCCTTGATCATTATTCTCATGCGCCAGAGGTAGTGAAGGCCTGAAAAGACGGTAAAGAACGCCACGGACCACAGCAGAAAGGCTACGATCCAATCCGGGAAATAATAACCGTTTTGAAGCAGGACCGCCACCGCGAAGGCGATCTGGAAGAAGGTCGTAAACTTCCCGGGGATGGACGGCGGAAAACTCCTGATGGCGTGGCTGAGATTGAGTATCAGGGCGAGCATGACGATGACCACGTCGCGCGCTATGGTAAGCACGACGATCCACATGGGAATGGTATGCGCCATACCTGTTTCAGGCAGGGCGAGCGCAATGTAGGCACTGGTGAGGATGAGCTTGTCGGCCATCGGGTCGAGAAAAGCTCCAAGGGTCGATTTCTGATTGAAGAAGCGTGCAATGAAACCGTCCAGGCCATCGGTGAGTCCGGCGCCCACAAAAATCCAAAGCGCAAGCCTGGGATGGCCGTAAATGACGGCCATGAGAAAGAAGGGGATGAGCACCATCCGGAATACCGTCAGCACGTTGGGTATGGTCATCGCTGAGCCTCAACGGGCATGGTGCCCATCCACCCCCCTATCCCTACTGCTTCTGAACGGCGTCGCCGACTTCCGCGTGGCCGCCGCCGTCGAGGACGCCC
Organism: uncultured Acidobacteriota bacterium; assembly: GCA_963724125.1. Taxonomy (GTDB): domain Bacteria; phylum Acidobacteriota; class UBA4820; order UBA4820; family DSQY01; genus CAVRTJ01. Next base: position 40,602 of record CAVRTJ010000006.1, on the reverse strand, counting down.
ACCGAGAGGTGATCGGCCATGACTTTGGTGACCGTCACGGTCCCGATTCTAGTCTTTTCCTGTCCCAAGACCTTTCCGGTGTCGGGATCGGTGATTGTATCACCCACGTGATAAAGTGAAAACTTGTCGCCCTGCTTCACGCCGTCGGTACTGCCAATGTTGAGAAAGAGCTTCCCGGCATCGACTTTCGCGACCTTGCCGGATAATTCAGCGACGGATCCGAGACTGTCCTTGATCGCAGCCGTTTTGGCCACAATCTTGTTCACCAAGTGGGTCACGGCGGGTTCGAAGATCTGCCTGGCCTGGGATTCATCCCAATCCACGCCACCCCCGAAACCGGCCACGTCCACCTTGGAAAAAGAGTGTGTGCCGGAGGCGCTCCCCGTGTACACGATCTCGCCGGTTGTGGTGTTGACAAGCCTTATATTGAGCGTTCCCTCGGCCGTTACCTTCCCGACGTTGAAGGCGATGCCGAATGCGCCGTGGGCGCCGGACTTGTGCCGGGAAAAGTCGGTGACCGCTCCCAGGACGACGAGCTGGCAGCCGAGGAGTTTACCGGCTTGGATGGCGGTCTTATCGTCGACGGCTCCGCTGAGAGAAAATCCCTGTTCCTGCAGGACCGAGTTGATCTCGCGGCGTTCCATGACGCGATACTGCCCCGATTGGACGAGCTTTTCGACGAGCCAGTCTCCGACGGCCGGGCCGAGGCGGGCGCCGCCGTAAGGCTGGTCGTTTCTGATCTTAAGAACGGCTATCCTCGGCTTCTGGGCCAGAGCCGCCAGCGAGGTCATCACGCAGAGTGCAATGAAAATAGAAACGAGTGTCCGTTTCATGGGCTTGTCCTCCCTTATGTCCAGAATAAACGCTTCAAAAAGACACTGTCAAACGGTTTGCGGACTGGGAGACGATCCGTGCTCCCGGATAGATCTTCCTGATTTCCTGTGCCAGAGCCGAGGCGTCTCCCTGCATGGAGACGTTCAGCGTAGCGCGTCCCCCTTCGGCTTCGCGGACGATGGCATCTTGTATCCCACGTCCCTGTTGCTTGAGTTTTTTTGCTATATTCCCGGCCTTCGACGCATCAGCAGAAAGGACTTCCAGCGCGATGATACGGGTGGATGATGTCTCTTTAGCCCACTGAGATGTAATCTGCCTCAGGATGTCGTTGCCCGCGACGGTGATGGCCTGTCTCGTCGCCTGTGTCAGGCCCGCCTCACCGACGTGCACGGCCGTTCCACTGCCCGTGGAGGTTCCAAGCACTTCGTGGGAATCTGTCTTGAGGGCCTTGAGGCTCACGTTGGCCTGGTAGGACTTGAGGCTCGAGCCGCCGATGCTGGATCCTCCTTCGCCCTTCGCCGTGCCTAGAATCACGACTTCGGCGCCGTACCGCTTCATCAGGTCCGCCTGTTGTCCCTGGTTCATATCCCAGAAGCCCTGCGACTGAGATTTCTGCCCCGTATCGACGACGAGAAAACCCTTGTTTTTCAGCATTCTCAGGAGTTGGTCGGATGCGGTCTCGTCCTGTTCCTGGAGCGCCACGGCCACGCGGGGCATATCCATCCTGTGCATCAGGACGCCGAGGGACTTGAGATCGTTGGAGAGGTTGCCCTCTTTGACCGAGGCTTCGACCTTCACGCTGTAGATGTTCGAATCGGTGTCGCTGCTCTCGGAGAGGATCTTGTAGTTCGATATGTAGCCCGTGGTCTGGGTATAGATCTTGTCCGAGAGGAGGTCATTGTCTTTGACCAGGCTGTCCGAATCGACCATGGTGCCTACGACTCTCTCCACGGCCGTTCTCAGCGCATTCTCGATGGCCCGATCCCGGGCCTGGGTCGCATCTTTGTTCAGAATGGCGGCGGTTCCCGTGACCGTGACCGTGGTCTGCGCCATGGGCGCAAGCCCCATGAGCAGGATCAGGATCGCGCCGAGCAAAGCGGGGTGTCTACACATGGTCAACCTCCCTATTGGACTGGCCCCAGAACCCTAGCAATGGCTACGGGTTCGCTTTTTCCTTTCACCTGTACAGGTGGCAGCTCTTCATAAGCATAACGCGTTTTGAACTCGAAAATATGTTCGATGGTCCGGGTCGTCGTTATGACGTCGTCCGCCGTGGCTAGGGCCTGGAGCCGCGAGGCGAGGTTCACGGCGTCTCCGATGACCGTGTAATCAAAGTTGTCGGCCGAACCGTTGTTCCCGACGACAACAGGCCCCGTATGAACGGCAATGCCGACATGAAGGGCGGGTTTGCCTTCCGACTCGAATCTCTCGCGAAGTGCTGCCGCTCTCTTCTGCATGGCGACCGCGCACGCTATTGCGCGCGCCGGGTGATCCTCCTGGTCGACGGGGTCGCCGAAAAAAGCCAGAAGGGCGTCTCCGATGAACTTGTCCAGGGTTCCGTCGAAACCGAAGAGTACGTCCGTCATTTCCGTGAAGTATTCGTTGAGCAGGGCGCTGACGGCCTCGGGCGGGAGGCGCTCCGAGAGGCTGGTGAACCCTCGTATGTCCACGAAGAGGACGGAGAGGACCTTCCGTCTTCCGCCCAGGTGGACCAAGTCGGGCCTGGCGAGAAGAGCCCGCGCGATGTTGGGTGACACGTAGCGGCTGAATAGTATTTCGACGGCCTTTCTTTCGCGGAAATCGAGGTAGCGATGGTAGGAGAAGGACGTCCCTGCATACGCGAGCCACGTCAATGAAAGGCCGAGGAGGGGGAAGGGGCGGCCGTGAAGCATGGCCGCGATGCCGCCGATTTCGATGGTTAATCCCAACATGAGCCAGAGACCGAGGGAGGCGACGGGCTTCATGGGAAAGATGGTGAGAGTGGTTCCCAGCAGGGCCAGGAGTCCGAACAAAAGCCACCGCATGGCGGGGCCGACCGGAACGATGGAACGCCCGTCCAGAAGTGCAGAGAGCGCCTGGCCGTGTATCTCGACGCCCGCCATGGTATTGCTGCCAAGTTCCTTGAACGCCCCGGTCCGTGTCCGGCGCCGCGGCAACGGGACCGAGAAAAAGTCGTGCTGGCTGGGACGCGTCGAACCCACGAGGACGATCGTCCCCTTGAGGGCTTTTAGCGCCGATCCTCCTTTGAGGGCGGTCAGGAACGAGAGCCGGGGCAAAGTGCCGTCCCCGCCGCAGAATGGGATCAGCCACGAGTGACCCGCCATTGAAAAGTCATGATCTCCGATCTTGAGCTTGTCATGGGAAAGCTTCAGTGGGGGGTGTGTGCGGGGATACCAGTAAAGCAAAGCGCACTCGAGCGCCATCGGCATGTATCGAACGGCGAGGCTCTTTCCGTCGCTCTGAAAGTAGGGCCCCGGCAGGGAACGCACGATCCCGTCCCGGTCGGTGAGGAAATCGACGGATCCGAGACCAACGGCTTGACTTCGAAACCGCTGGATGGGCATGAGGCCGTTGGAGGGACTGCAGGCGAGAACGGCGTCGGCGCTCGCCAGCGCCTTTTGCAACGCGTCGTCCCCGGCTTCGTCGCGAGGTTGGTCGAACAGCAGATCAAGCCCGATGAGACTCGCACCGGCCTGCCAGATATTGTCGACGGCCGAGGCTATCTCTGCCCGTGTCGGATTACGGCCCCCAAGCGCCGAAAAGGTCGTATCATCCAGACAAACCAGGCGGACCTTAGCGGAAGGCCGGCCTTCCCGGAGTCGCATCAGGATGTCGTAGATGCGTCCTTCGCCGGCGGAGGCAAGCCCCGCAGCCAGGGGAAGCGCCACGACTCCGGCCAGAGCCAAGCCGAGTGCCAATCCAGCGAGAACTGATGTTCGCCTTGCCACTATAGACTTTCCGGAATCCTAACGCAGGGCGAGGACACTGGATCGGGAGGGGCGGCGAAGGCCCTTTCGGCTCTCCACGCCGCCGACGTCGGCGCGTACTATGACCACCACACGTCCCTCCGTCAGGGCCCCCGTTTCCTCGTTGAGCTTCCTGAGCTTTTCGGCGGTTTCCCTTGTGACCACGATATCGGCCTTGAGTTTTCCAGCGGCGTTTTCAGCCCTGACGGTGAGGGACTCCTCGGAGCCCCTCGGTCTCCGAGAGGGCGCTCGCTGGGCGAGGAGGAGCTGTGGCGGCGAGATGAGAGCCAACGGTATGGCCCCCAGCCTGTCGGGGTTCAGCCACGAGGCGTTGTCCGCGGATCCCGTGGAGTCACCCTTCGTGACGTACCGGGCCAGCGTCCGCTCCCGTGCGACAAGGGGCTTGACCGTCTTCGCTCCGTATACCTCGCGCCCGTCTGGATCTACTATCCGGGCCTGGAGGGCGGGCTTTACGCCGGTTTCGCTGGCATCGACGGTAACCGAGGAAAACGCGGAGAGGGAGGCCACTCCTGGCTTCTGGATGGGCTCTTTGCCAGCCTCGGGTTCGCTTGAAGCATGTTGTTTATGCGCGCCACCTTGTCCGGAAGGCGGCTCGACTTCGGCGGGCGGCGCGGCGTCGTGTTCGGGCGGAGGAAGCGTGATCTTGGCCACCTCGGCCGCAATGCCCTTGACGCCGTTGATGGGGACGTTCAACGAGAGTTCGTACGTACCGTTGCTTATCCCTTCCGAGACGACCTCGCCGCCGGCCACGATGCCCCGCACGTGGATTCGCAGCGCCTCGTATGATTCAAGCCTGCTCTCGCTGTCAACGGGAAGGCGCATGGCGATGCGGAGCGCTTCGGCCTGGGCCTTCATCATGGCCACCCTCCTGGCCTCTACCCTTGCCTGGGCGGCGGGACGACCGGTCTTGAGAGGAACGCTGACATCGGCCCTTATCCAGCCCTGGTCCCAGTCCACCACCCGTGTGGAAGCTTCTCGCGATAAGGCTTGTAAAGAGTCTGGACGGCCATGACCGACAAGGCCACAAGGGCGACCAGTGCGATAATCCTGCCGGCGTGGATTCTGCGCATAAGACCCCTCCATTGGTGGAATTACAAAAGATACTATAGCATGCGAGCGACTTGGGATTGAAGGGGTTCAGCTAATGGTGATCGAGCGATCCGCAAGCTAGGAGGTGCGTGCGCGAAGGACGTCTGCGGGTCGGGCGGGACGGTCAGGGCAGAGTGCGATAGATGATGATCTTGCGCCTGACGAGCCGGATGAATCCCTGATTTTCGAGTTCCTTGAGAACCCGGTTGACGGTTTCGCGGCTGGCGCCTATGAAATGAGCGATTTCCTCCTGGGTGGGGCGGGTGATGAGCGTGGACCTCTGCCAACGGGTGGCCTTCCTTCTGCGCGAGTTCCATCAAGTAGCGCGCGAGTCGGCTGAAGGTGTCCAGGAAGATCAGGTCGCCCACTCTTTTGGAGGTTTCCCTGACCCACGGGCAAGCGTTTTCATGACGGAGAGGGCTATGGTGGGGTTGGCTGGGATGGCCCGCATGAACTGTTCCCGCGTGAGCATCATCAGTTCGGAAGGCTCTACGGTCACGACGGTGGCCGACCTGTGCTCTCCGGGATCGAAAAGGGCCATTTCGCCTACTATCTCGCCCGCGGAGAAAGGCGAGGGTTACTCCTCCCGTCCTCTCCGATCAGTATGGCTTTGACGCGCCCGCTGAGTATGACGTAGAGGCTGTCGCCGGGCTCGCCCCGGTGGAAGATAATGGTGTTTTTCGGGAAGAGCCGTGTCTCAGCGACTTTGAGGATGGCCCCGAGTTGCAGGCGATCAAGGGATGAAAAACTCGACTTTCTTCAGGAGGTCCGTGCCCATCCTGTCCCCCCTCGGCGAATCGCTTTCTACAAATCAACAAGCCCCTCCCACGGCCCGACGGTCCGGGGAGGGGCGGCTCGTCATGAAACGGGATCGTCTTCCCCCCTGGTGACGTCGCGGGTGTCGAAATCGGAATCCAAGCCCATGTCGTCTTCGCCCTCCACGCCTTGAAGCTTCTGCATGATATGCCGGGGAACCGACACGTTTGTGATGGCGTGTTTGAAAACGATCTGGTCGTAATCGCGCCCGCGGATGTGGATTGTGTAGCGGTCAAAGCCAAGCACCTGGCCGACGAATTTCTTGCCGCTTACCAGAAAGATTGTAATGAGAGCCCTGTCCTTCCGTACGAAATTGAGTATCTGGTTTTGGATGTTGACTTCACGATTAGCGGCCGGTTTTTTCGGACCATCTTTTGATGAATTCCATTGCATCATTTTTCCAGGCCTCCTTATCGATTTCGACCCATTTAATGTCGGTTTCTTTTCTAAACCATGTCATTTGCCGCTTTGCGAGGCGTCTCGAATGCCGTTTGATTTGAGCGACTGCCTCATCAAGACTTATCAAACCCTCTAGAACGGCCGCTAATTCCATGTAACCTATGGCTTTCCTGACCGGGCCTGTGAGCACACCCTCCCGGTGGAGTGCCTTCACCTCCTTGAGCAATCCCCGCCTCATCATCTCGTCGACTCTGCTCTCGATTCTATCGTAAAGGAATTCCCGTGGCGCCGAAACCAAGTCTCAGTCCCGGAATGGCCCTCTTTCCGAATGGAGTCTCGGTGATCCATTGCGATAGGGGCTTGCCGGTTGCAATGAACACTTCCATCGCTCGCACTATTCTCAAGGAATCGCGTGTGCCTATTCGGGCGGCGGTTAGGGGTCGAAGCGGGCGAGAACGCGATGAAGCCTCTCTGGACCGTTTTTGCGGATGCGCGCCTGCAGGCGTTGTCTCAGGTCCTCCTGTCGGCCGGGGACTGCAATAAGGCCCTGCGTGAGGGCCCTGTAATAGAGCCCAGTGCCTCCGACCAGGACGCACAGCCTGTTGCGGCTCCAAATGTCCTGCATTACGCCGAGCGCGGTCCGCCTGAAAGCTCCGGCCGAGTAGTACGATCCAGGTTCGGCGACGTCGACGAGGTGATGGGGGATGCGTTCGCGATCGGCAGGCGAGGGTTTGTCGGTCCCTATGTCCAGTCTGCGGTAGACCGCCATGGAATCGCAGGAGACGATCTCCCCGCCGAAGCGTGTGGCTACTTCCAGGGCAAATGCGCTTTTGCCTGCGGCGGTGGGTCCGACGATGCCGAGTAACTGCCCCACCGGGCGGGTACGGGTATCGGGTTCACCCACGGAACAGGTCTTTTCGAGTGCTTCGGAGGGTCTGCATGACCTTGGATTCGTGATCGGAGCCGAGCGTCCTCCTGATCGCCAGGAGTGCCGAATAGAGATATTCGTTCAGGGCTTGCACGAGAATGGCGGAACGATCTCCCTGAAGTTCCATCATGTTCTCAAGAATCCGCTCTTCTGAAAGCGCACCGTTTGAACGGATGGTGACCCTGCCGAATACCTCGGGTTGGGCCGTCTTAGACGTCCAAGGTATTTTTCGAGGATATTCTCCGCGATCGGGCCTATCTCCCGCAATAGGTAATGGTACATAAAGGAAAACATCTCATTGTAGTTCCTGATGAGATCGGAGAGTTCGCGCATCTCGCGCTGTTCTTCCTCGAATCGGTCCTTGCGCCCCTTCACGTGAAGATACCCTATGGTGAAGAAGATAAAGAGGGTCTTGAGCGTCTCGAATTCGCCGATTTCGCTCAAATCGCAGATTTCCTGGACGCTCCTCGATCCGTCGACGAGCTTGAACACGTGCTTTTCATACTCTTCGAAATGGAGCCCCGACGGCCTGTGGGCGGGCAGAACGCGCTCAAATACGACGTCTTTCTTGGGTATGCGCTCGTCGAAAAGGTCCGGAGTTTTTATCCGCCTCAAACCCTCCAGGAGCAGTTCGGGGACGGTCAGTGACGTTGTGATGTTTTCTCCGGTCCGCTCTTCGCCTTCGAAAAACTGGAAAGCCCCCGAATCCCACTGGAGAACGGAATAGGCGATTTCCTGGACCTGGCGGCGCACCTCGTTCCAGAGCTCCTTGGGAGAGAGGGCCTGCATCTCGACGAGTATTTTGCCGAGCCTCTTGCCGCGTGTGACGTGTTTACTCGCCTCGTCGAACTGTTCTTTCGTGATTTTGCCTTCGCGCAGGAGCATCTCGCCGAAACGTTCTTCGGAAACGTTGGAAGAGGCGAACACCACGATGCCGCTCTTGAAATGAAGTGTCTTTGTAACCGCCCCGTTGCGTAGGAGCAGAACGCCCGTTCTGCCCGTGGTCGTGACATAGTCGAGGATCTCGGGAAGACCCAGCTGCGAGAAGTCCCCCTGCAGCTGAGTAGTGGACAGGCTCACCGGCAATACCCCCCTGTGAAGAGGACCACTAGGACGCTCTCATTTCGCATCGATTTGCCTCTCAAGCAACGAACCCTGCCTGAGTGGCAGATACCTCAGCAGCACCTTGCCGTAAATACTCGATGCCTTAACGGGCCCGAACGCTCTGCTGTCAAGGCTGACCGCGCGGTTGTCCCCGAGGCAGAAATAGGTTCCGCGAGGAACAACGACGGGACCGAAGTGTGAGCGAGCGGACATCTTTTCGTCAAGAGACGAGATGTGCCTGCCGTCGATGTACAAGCGCCCCCGCCTGATCTGAAGCTTCTCGCCGGGAAGGCCGACCACCCTCTTGACAATGAATGGACCGCGGCTTTTCAGCCGGAAAACAACGAGTTCGCCCCTCTGGATATCGTCGTCCCGAGAGAATACGCGGTCGATGAGTATGTAGTCGTGGTTCTCCAACGTCGGCACCATGCTCAAACCGGAGACCTGAAAGGGTTGAAAGATGAAGTGAAACAACACGATCGCGAACAGCAGGGAGAGCGCACATATAACGACGCTGCGAAAAGCAGCACGCACCAGAAACCGACGAGGCATAACCCCTCCAGAAGGCGAATTATTATAGCGCGCATTCGGGCCTGCAGGCAAGTAAAGGCGTGAAAGAAAAGGAAAAAGTCGTAAGCCGTCCTGCGCCTGGAGGGGGGATTGTCCGCGCGAATATCGCCCTCTTCACCATACCCGATGGCGCGTTCTGAAGGCATGGCGTTTCAAGGGCAGCGAGCGTTTCCGGAGCGGGGGGCCTTTCGGGGCTAAGAAAACGCGTCGCCAAGCAGTTGGGGTCCGCGTCGGGAAAACCATGGGCGCCCCCCACCCTTCTCGCTCAATCGTGCAGGCCGATGCGGTGCACAGCAAAAAAGGGATGCTGCGCCTCCCTGGGGCATTCTGCCTGGTGGACCGCCGGGGACTCGAACCGACCTTTCCTAGAAGCCTCGTTCGCACGGTTCGCTGCGTTTCAAGGGAAGCTGTGGTTCCCGGGGCGGGGGGCGCGGCGCCAAGCAGTTGGCGCCTGCACCTCAAAAACCACGGAAAACCCCGCCCTTCTCGCTCCCTCGTGCAGACCGATGCCGTATACAGCAAAAAAGGGAGGCTGCGCCTCCCTGGGATCATTCTGCCTGGTGGACCGCCGGGGACTCGAACCCCGAACCAACGGATTAAGAGTCCGCTGCTCTACCAATTGAGCTAGCGGTCCGTGGGCAATTATACAGATTTTCGGGGCAGAGTCAAATCCAACAGGGCTGGCGTTGTGGGCAACTGGTGGGGCATGCGGGGCCATCCGGGAGCTAAGGCCAGGTAGACCAATGAGTTGGACAGGGGACAGATATTCCTCGGTTTTCGGCAAAGCGGGGGGATGCCGTGGACCTCTGCGGGACGGCCTAGCCGGCGTTGAAAGTCGCCGCCAGTTTATCGATCGCCCTGGCTGAAATGAAGTCCATTTCAGTCATTCCTTCACCGTCGTGGGATGAGAGCACTATGACCACTTCGAGGTACTTGAAAAGAACGTCGGGGTAGTGATCACGGGATTCTGCGTCAACCGCAACGGCCTCGACGAACTTGAGTGCATCCATGTAGCCTTCGAAGCGGAAGTGCCTGGTGAGGGACTTGTCTTTCGCAACCCATCCCTCGAGGTCCTTCATGTTACTTTCGATCTGCTTGTCGGTCAGCAAATGGTACATGGTCAGCTCCTATCCGATCAGAGGGCGGCCGCCTGTTCCCACCTAACGGTCGGAAAGGCGTCGAGCTCGAGGCCGGCCGGCTTTCTGTGGGCGGCCGTCGAATGGGCGTAAAAAGCTATCATGGCACCATTATCGGAGCAAAAGCGTGGACTTGGGAAGCCCGTCCGAATTCCGAGATCTTCCCCGAGCGTCGCGAACCTACCGCGCAGGAGGCTGTTGCAGGCCACCCCTCCTGCCATTACCAGGGATGCGGGGCGGTAAATCAGCGCGGCCTTTTTGACGCGCTGAAGGAGGTGGTCGACGACCCGTTTCTGGAAGGATGCGAGGAGGTCGTACTCCCACTGCGGAAGCTCCTCGAGGTTCGGCCTGGGCGCAGGTTCGAGTCCATTGGAGATCATGTAATGAAGCGCAGCCGTTTTCAATCCCGAAAACGAATAATCCAGAGAACCAGAGGCCATGCGCGGCAGGGTAAAGGGTACGACTTTGGAATCCCCTCGAGAAGAGAGCCTGTCGATAACCGGCCCGCCCGGGTAGGGGAGGTTTAGACGCTTGGCGAGTTTATCCAGCGCCTCTCCGGCGGCGTCGTCGCGGGTGCGGGCGACCATGGTGACGTGCTCGGGGGAAGAGCAGAGGAAAAGGTGCGAATGCCCGCCGGAAACCGCCAATCCAAGGCTGGGATATGGAAGATCGGGGTTTTCGATCCAGGGCGATCGGAGGTGGGCCTGAACGTGGTTGATCCCGTAGACGGGTATTGAGAGGCCCCACGCGAGAGCCTTGGCATAGGAGACGCCCACCAGCAGGCTACCGAGCAAGCCCGGGCCGACGGTGACGGCCACGGCCGAAAGGTCCTCCTTGTCGATGCCCGCTTTCCGGAGGGCGTTTTGTACGGTTCCGGTCATGTTGCGGAGGTGCTGTCGGCTCGCCAGTTCCGGTACCACGCCGCCGTAGGGGGCGTGAACGGCATCCTGGGAGGCCAGAACGTTCGACTTGACGCGACCTTCGCTGTCCAGAACGGCCGCAGAAGTGTCGTCGCAGGAGCTTTCCAGTCCGAGCAGGTAAGTCATGGCCGGTTTTGGGCCAGGAAGTTTCCTACCGTCTCCTCGTCAACGGGAGAGATGGGGCCTTCCTCCGTGACGATAGCCTCGATCAACTCGTGCGGGGTGACGTCGAAAGCTGGATTGATGGCGGGTACACCCGCAGGGGCGAGTCGTTCGTGCCCGATGGAAAGGACCTCTTCTTCCGGACGGTATTCGATGGGGATGCCTTCTCCGGTCGCCGTCTCGGGATCGAAAGTGCTGGAAGGTGCGGCGACGATGAAGGGAACGCCGTGTCTGGCCGCGAGAACGGCCAGTGGATAGGTGCCGATCTTGTTGGCGGTATCGCCGTTTGCGGCTATCCGGTCCGCGCCCACGACCACCAGGTCGACTTGTCCCCGCGCCATGAGGGAACCGGCCATGTTGTCGCAGAGGAGGGTTACCGGAATGCCGTCCTGTTGAAGCTCCCAGGCCGTAAGGCGGGTTCCCTGGAGAAAGGGCCGCGTTTCGTCCGCGAACACGCTGATGCTCTTGCCAGCCTCCTGGGCGGCCCGGACGACCCCGAGCGCGGTCCCGTATCCGCCGGTTGCCAGGGCGCCCGCGTTGCAGTGGGTCAGGATGGTGGAACCCTTGGCGGCGAACTGCTGGCCGTGCTTCCCGATGGCCTTGCACATCGCAATGTCGTCGTTGTGGATCTGGACGGCTTCCTCCTCGAGGGCGAAGGCCACGTCCTCGGGCTCGGCTCCGTTCTTGATGAGGTCCTTGGCCAGACAGGTCAACCTGTCGACGGCCCATGCCAGATTTACTGCGGTCGGCCGCGCTCCTTTCAGGAGGTCGGCATCGGAGTTGAGCAGGCGCTTGAATTCGCGCGTATTGCATTCTTTTTCAACGCCTGCCCAGGCAGATATAGCCATGGCGTAGGCTGCGGTAATACCGATGGCCGGCGCCCCGCGTACCACCATGCTTCGAATGGCGTCCGCCACGTCGGCGGCCTGTACGTACTCCCGGTAGACAACATCACCCGGCAGAAGGCGCTGGTCGAGAAGGGAGAGCGTCCTCCGGTCGGTCCAAAGGATGTGGGCTTTCATGGTCCCCCGCTAGGACGAGGATTCCTCCTCAAGGTGTTTTTGTATGACGTCGAGGTCCTCTTGTTGGATCTTCTCCAACTTGAGGTCCGTTTCAAGTTCGTGTACGGAGCGGTTCACCGCGGACATGAGTTCCTCGCGGCCGCGCTGCTGAGGAATCTGCTCGGGCTGCCCGAAGAGGGGCGCAAATATCCAAAGGAAGACGCCTGCCGCTATGACGAGGCTGATAACCGTGATAAGCACTATGTCCTCCTCATGGGCAAGAGAGCGGTGATGCCGCCGATCAGTATAAAGACTCCGCCCAGCCAGAGCCACGCCACCATGGGATTGACGAAGGCGCCGATGATGGCCGTGTTGTTCTTGAGGTCGAAGCCGGCCATCAAGGTATAGAAATCCCTCATCAGAGTGGAATGGATGGCCACCTCGTAGGTGGGCTGCTCTGGATTACTGGCGTAATAGACGCGTTCGGGGCGCAGGAGGGCAACCAGCTTTGGCCCCCGATAGACCTGGAGGTCGGCCCAGATCTTGACCTCATTGACCTTTTGCAGGTTCGAGTTCAGGTCGTCGTGGTTCAGGTCCGCCATCCTTACCGTGTAAGGGCCGAAGAGGGCAGAGTCGCCTGGTTTCATGGTCTCCTGGTATTCCCGCTGGAAAGTCGCCGAAAACGCTATGCCCAGGAGGAGGCAGACCACTCCGAGGTGAACGATGTAGCCGCCGTATCGCCTCGGGTTGTCCCTGAAAGGGGCCAGAAGGGACTTAAGGGCACTCAATCCGCGCGTGGCGTGGGCGTGCTTGACCGTTCTGGTGTACTCCTCGAACAGAATGCCCGAAACAAAAAACGCCAGGGACACGCACGCGAAGAGATAAATGTAAGTCAGCGGCCTGGAGGCGAAGTCCGCCCTGGATGCCGCGCCACCCGAGAAGAAGGCCGCTAGCGAGGCCAACAGGGCGGAAAGGCCAGCTATTCCGGGGATGAGGATCTGCCTTCTGTAAGCTGCCCAGCCGCCGCGTCGCCACGGAGCTATGGAGGCGATGCCCATGACGAGAAGCACGAGAAGCGCTATGGGGATCATCCTGGGGTTATAGAATTCGGGGCCCCGGCTGAGTTCATGGTGTGTGGCCATGCGATAGAAGATCGGGCTGGTGACGCCGAAAAGAACCACGAAGGCCATGAGGCCGAAAAGGATGTTCGCATAGAGGAACATGGTTTCACGGCTGCCTGCCGATTCCAGGGTCTGGCCGCTGGTGAGAAGCTTCTTTCTGCGGAGGATGAGTCCGAAGCTCAAGATGAGCATGCCCGCCATGAAGGCCAGGAAGATCGTCCCCAGTCTGAAGAACCATGGGATGGAGGGGTCTTCCTGCCCGAAGGCGTGGACCGACTGAAGGATGCCCGAGCGTGTCAGAAACGTCCCGTAAATGGAGAGGATGAAGGTCGCCACTATGAAGAAGACGTTCCAGAAGCGGTAGATGCCGCGCTTCTCCTGCATGAGAAAAGAGTGTATGAACGCGGTGCCGGTTATCCACGGCAGGAAGGACGCGTTCTCCACCGGGTCCCATGCCCAGTATCCGCCCCAGCCGAGTTCGATGTAGGCCCAATAACCGCCGAGCAGGATACCGATCCCGAGCGCGAGCCACGCATACATGGCCCAGTTCCTGGCCGACCGCATCCAGAAGGTGTTGCGCTCTTTGTGGGCCAGCGCTCCCAGGATGAAAGCGAAGGGGACGGCGAAGCCCACGTACCCCATGTAAAGCATCGGAGGGTGGATGGCCATGTAGACGTTCTGGAGCAGGGGATTGAGCCCGTTGCCTTGGATCCTCGCCAGCATCTGCGGTGAATAGGTGCTTATAAGTATGCCCGCCGAGTCCCGGAGGGGCAGAAAGGGACTCGTCTTGAAGTTCAGGAGAAAAAGAAAGAACCCAAGTGTCAGGAAGAGAACCAGCGTCGTGAACGGCAGAAGCTTGAGGTTGTTTCTCCTGTTGAAGCTGACGGCAAGCGCGGAGAAGATCGAGAGAAGTGCGCACCAGAATAGGATCGAGCCGTTCATTCCACCCCAGAGGGCCGTGATCTTGTAAATTGTGGGCTGCGTCGACCGCGAGTACTCCCACACGTACTTGAGCGTAAAGTCGTTACGGAGCAGCGCGACCCACAGCACGCCTACGGCCAGAAGGACCATGGCGCATATTCCGTACAGCGATCGGATGGCTGACCTGAGATAGCGGAGGTCCTTCGTCCTGTAGCTTACGGAGGACGACACTATTCCCCAGGCGGCCAGGCCCAGCGCTATGAAAAGGGCGTAGTTCCCCAGGTTATTCATACGTGCATACCTTTAAGCGGTCGGGCCCTTTGCGCTCGGGCCGGTATTTTTAGACTCGTACTTTGACGGGCACTTCACGATCAGCTCGTTGGCCTGAAAGGTACCCTTGTCGCCCATGCGTCCGTCGACGACGACTTCGAGCCCTTCCTGGAAGGCGTCCGGTACGGCGCCGCGGTAGTGCACCGGCACGCTGTCTTTGCCGTCGGTCACGTCGAACCACAGGTTTATCTTGTCCTTGGACTGTTTGACCGTGCCCGGCTTTATGGTCCCTTTCAGGCGGAGCCTGTCGTTTTTCAGGCTCGGCTTCTGGATGAACTGCGTCGGACTGTAGTAGTAGACTGGTTTAGTGTTGCCGGTACTGGAAAGGAAAAAAAGGCCAACAGCGCCCAAGACGATGATGAGACCCACCGTCAGTTTTACTTTCATCGTTTAACCTCCGTGATGCGAATCAGGCACAAATCCCAAACCCTGATCTTAGGGTAAAACATAAGCAGGGTCAAAATATTGCTCGGTCCGAGACGGCGCCGGCAGACGTGTCGCCCGCGTGGCGACGAGAGGGGTTCGATCAAAAGCGTCCCCGGATGGCCGGTACGCCCTCGTAAGGGTTTTTCATGGCGCAGAAAAGCCTAATGGCCGCGATACCGGCGGCACCGGATGACCGTACGGGCCCCAGACGCTCTTCGTCCACGCCGCCGAGACCGAAGACGGGAATCGGTGAGGCCGTGCAGATGGCCGCGAAGGTCCGGAGGCCCATCGGTGGCCCGTAGGCTTTTTTTGACGGTGTTTCGTAGACGGGTCCTGCCGTTGCCGCGTCGGCGCCTTCCTGGGCGGCGAGGAGAACCTCGTCCATGCTGTGGCAGCTGCGAACCACCATGAACGGCCTCGGCAGGAGGCTCCGGGCGTCCGCCGTCGAAATGCCGCGCGAAGGAAGATGGACGCCACCCGCTCCGGAGAGCAGGGCGAGGTCCGGCCGCCCGTTGACCAGAAGGGTACAACCGAAGCGGCGGGCTTCCGGCGCAAGGATCTTGAGGACGCCGAGCAGTGCGGCGTCGCACAGGTCCTTTTCCCTGACCTGCAGGAAGTCGACACCGGCCCTGATGAGACTCGATGCCTGAACAATCAGGTCGCCCGACGCCTGCAGGGTCCTGTCCGTGATGGCGTAGAGTTTCACTTCGATCTCTCTTGGAGGCGGCCTTCCAGCCTGGCCCCCTTCTCTATGGACAACTTGGGTGTGCTCAGCTCGCCGCGCCATGCCGCCGTTTCCCTGAAAATCATCATCTCGGATGCCCGCACGGACCCCTTCAGGGTGCCGCCGCAGTCGCCGCGCCTGCAGTCTGCTTCGCCTTCGAGAGTCCCTCCGGGGAGAATGCGGAGCGAGGCATAGGTCTTCAAGGCGCCAGTAACTCGTCCCTCGAGCTCTATCTCGGACCGGGTCGTGAGGGTGCCGTTAATCCAGGTACCGCCGGCTATCACGGTCTTCGGCGGAGGGGGCGGAGGCGTCTTGTTGAACCATCCCATACATCACTCCTGCTCTGCTCGGACGCAGGTGGAAGTTTAGGGTAGGGGCGGGCAAAAAGCAACGCCCCGGGCGGCACGCGGTAGGCGCATTTGTCGAAGGAACCTGGCAGGGGCCGGCTGGTCCTTAAGGAGGTCCCGGCTTCGTTGCACGAAGGACCAGGATTGGAAGACAGGCCCTTTTCCGATTAGACTTAAAGCTGAGGTATCAAAAGCGGCGCTGACGGCAGGGGGGGTTCCATGCGCTTACTCCTTATAGAAGACGACGTAAAGATCGTCGCATTCGTGACGAAGGGCCTTCGGCAGGCCGGTTTCGCGGTGGATCACGCCGCAAACGGCGAGGAGGGCCTTAACATGGCTCTCGCGGAACCGTACGACTGCCTGCTGGTGGACGTGATGCTGCCTAAACTCGAGGGCCTGGAGGTCATACGAGAACTGAGAAGCCGCAAGGTCAACGTCCCTGTCCTGATACTAAGCGCAAAGCGCTCGGTGGAAGACAGGGTCAGGGGCCTCTACTCCGGAAGCGATGACTATCTCACCAAGCCCTTCGCTTTCTCCGAATTGATGGCCAGGGTCCAGGCCCTGCTCAGGCGGGCGTCCGGTGCAACGGAGCCCAGCAGCCTGGTGGCCGGCGACCTCGAACTCGACCTCCTCACGCACGAGGTCAGCCGGGCGGGGATGGCCATCGACCTCCAGCCGCGCGAGTTCGCTCTTCTCGAATACCTGATGCGGAACGCGGGCCGCGTGGTCTCGCGGACGATGATCATGCAGCACGTCTGGGACTACAACTTCGATCCTCAGTCGAACGTGGTGGAGGCACGGATCAGCCGGCTGAGAGACAAGGTCGACAAGGGGTTCGAAAAGAAGCTGATAAGGACCCTCAGGGGCGTGGGCTACATGCTCGAATCTCCGCGCAGAGAGGACAGTGGTCAGGGCTGAGGCGAACTGCACCAGAGGTCTAAGCGGGACCGGCAATCACGTCTCGTCCCGACCGGCTTTCGGCGGCCGCGCCCAGTGAAGGTACAGGGCCGGAATCAGGTTCGTGCTCAGCACCGAACTCCAGATGACGCCCCCTAAGATGACGAGGGCCAGACCCTGTTCGGGTTCCGCGCCGAGACCCCAGCCGAGGGCCGTGGGCAGCATGCCGAGGGCCGCTGTGAGGGTGGTGAGAAGTATGGGGCGGAAGCGAACCGAGACCGCTGCACGCACCGCGTCTTCACGGATCATCCCGTCCGCCTCATTGCGCCTGGCGGCGTGGAGAAGAACGATGTCGTGATTGAGGCTGATCCCGACGAGCGTCAGGAGTCCGACCACTCCGGTCGCGTTCAGTCCCACGCCGCTCAATCCCAGAGCCAGGGCGCCCCCGGTGAAGGCGAGGGGCATTTCGAGGAGCAGGATGCCCGGCAGCAGCAGGCCGTCGAACTGGAGCAGCAGTATTCCCGTCATGAGCACAAGCGCCCCGACCGCGCCCAGTAGGAGGCCCAATGCTTCCTTCTCAAGCCTTGCGATGAGTCCTCCAAAGGCGATCCGGTAGCCCGGCGGGAGGTGGAGTCCCCTGAGCGCTCGCCGTGCCGCGGAAACGGTTGAGCCGAGTGGCCCGGTCGGGGTCGCCATGATCTGCAGCGCTCTCGCTCCGTCAATATGGCGGATTTCGTTGGGGCCTGACACCATCTCAAGATTTGCCAGCCTGCCCAGGGGGGTCCATCCGCTTGCGGTTTTCAAAAGGAGCTTGCTCAGCCCGCGGATGCCGAGGTCGGGTGCGCGGGGCAGCCGGAGGTAGATGTCCGTGTGGTACGCGCCCTGCGGTACTCGTGCGAGCACCTCGCCGCCCACGGCTGGGAGTACCTGGTCGTAGAGAGAGGCCGGCGCCATCCCGTAGAGAGCCATGGCGGCGGGTCTGGGCACGATCCGCAGCTGTGTGACCGGGTAGGCGTCGTTGTTGAATAGATCCGTCAGGTCAGGCACGGTCCTGAGGCGCGCCGTGACCTCGTCCGACAGGCGCCTGAGCGTGCTGATGCGATTCCCGTAGACGGTGACGGCGAAGGGCTGGGGCAGCCCGGACAGGCTCTCGCCAAGACGCTCGATTGTGGGCGTATCCACGCTCTGCTGCACCCCATCCATTCGCTCTCTCGCACTAGGCGGGCTGCGAGCCTGTCCAGGCTCTTGACGTCGACGCCCGGCTTAAGCCGCACCTGTATTTCGCCTGCGTAATCCGGCTCGGTGTAGCTCGTGCCTCCCGCCGAACCGATGCGTGTCAGGGTGTGGGCTACGTCGTGGTCCGCGCGGAGCTTCGCGGTCAGGCGCGAAACGGCCCCGCGGGTTTCTTTCAGCGCCGTGCCGGGGGGGAGCGTGAAGCTGTCCAGCAGGACGCCTTCGTTGGGCAGGGGCAGGAAGTCGAAGGGCACGAAGACCAGGACCCCCGCGCTCACGAACAGGAGGACGACGGCCGTCGCCAGGCTCCAGCGGGGATGGGAGAGCGTGAGACCGAGGAGTCTCTCGTTGCGCCTTTCGAGCCAGCCCACGACGCCGGCTCCGGCCGCCCTGGAGCCGCGTCTCGGGGGACCGGCTAGGGCCAGCAGCAGCGGTATGAGGGTGAGGGAGATGACCAGTGACGCGAGCAGCGACAGCCCCATGGCCAGGGCGAAGGGCACGAGAAACAGAGCCGCGAGGCCTCCGACGAACAGGAAAGGAAGGAACACCGACACGGTGGTCATCGTGCCCGTCACGTCGGGGGAGGCTATGTCCAAAAGACCACGGCGGATGCCCTCCCGCCCCTCGAACCCGAGTTCCCAGCGGTGGTAGATGCTTTCGAGAACGATGATGCCGTCATCCGCCAGAAGGCCCACGGCCACCGAAAGGGCGCCAAGGGTAAGCAGGTTCAGGCTCTGGCCCGTGAAGTAGGAGCCCCGCGATTCCCGGCAGGAGGGACATGGGGATGCTCGGGCAAGGATCCAGACCCCCCGGTGCATTCCGAGGAGCCAGAATAGGACCAGGATCGCCAGGATGCCTCCCATGACGAGGTTTCTGCCGAGGTCGTGCCCGATCAGGCGAACCAGGTGCCCCTGACTGTAGATCCTTATCCAGTGCGTGCCGGCGGGCAGTTCACCTGCGAGTGAACGGACCGTCCGGGCGACCGCCGCCTGACAGGCAGGGTGGACGCGTTGCCGTGCTTGAACACGAGCGTGGCGATGGTCCGCCTGCCGTCCAGATCCTCCCGTAACGGATGGGCCTGGCGGCGAAGGATATCTTCGCCAGGGCGTGCAATGGAACGGGACCCGCGGGAGCGGGGACGGTGACCGAGGCGAGTTCGTCGACCCGCGCAGGCAGATCGCGGGCCTGGATGAGGACGTCCTGGTGCCCGAGCCGGAGGTAGCCCGCCGGCCCGAGCAGAACCTGTTTCCGAACGGCCGACGCGAGTCGGGCCAAGAGACTCCGTAGTGCCGCAGCGCCATCGGATTCGGCTGTATCCAGAGCGATTCGGTGCCGCTGCCGAAGACTTCGACCCTCCGTATGCCGCTGACCGCTCGCACCGCCAGGGCTACGCGGGTCAGGACGGCGCGCTGGGCGACCATGGGCCTGACTCCGGCTGGGATTTCCAGCGCGTAGTCCGCCACCTCGTCGATGGCCGCCCCCATGATCTCCGCGCGGGGATGTACCGACGGAGGCAGGAGCGCCCGGGAGCGGTCGATGGCGCTGTAAGTCGCTTGGAGGTCCATCTGGGCGCTGCTTCCCCCGCGGAAGCGCGCGTCGATCTCGAGCGTGTTCTGCCCCATGACCGAGCGCAGGGAGGACAGCGCAGGCAGCACGAGAAGGCTCCCCTCGAGCGGCCGGCAGACTTGGTTTTCGAGGTCTTCGGTGGTTGCGCCGGGATAGTGCACGATGATCGCTATTTCAGGGTAGTCGAAGCGGGGTAGGACCTCCACGGGAATCCGGACGAGCGCGTACAGTCCGAGAACGAGCAGGACCCCGTAGACGAGGACCGTGGCGACGGGCTTCTTGATGGCGGCTGCGAGCGGTTTCTCTATGTTCATGGGAGGCCTTCAGTCAGGCGGCGTGTACGAGCGCGCCACGTTCTCGTGGAAGACGAGATAGGCGTCCCTCACCACGACCTCCTGGCCTGGACGCAGACCTTTCCGAACGACCGTCCATTCGCCCAGTCTCCGGCCCGGTTCGACCGGCTCGCGCGTGTCGCCGTCCTTGGCGCGAAGGACGACGTACCACCGCCCGCCCTGCAGGACCAGGGCGGACGTGGGAACGACGGTGACCTTCTTCGCACGTCCCCGGAGGATCAGCGTGCCCGCCTCGCCTTCGCGAAGACGTCCGCGGCCCCGGATCCGGCAGTCCACGCCCGTTCCCCCGTCCGGGCGGACCGAGGGCACGAGGCCGGCGACCTTGACGGGAGCGGCGGGCCCGCCGTCGAGCGGCTTGAAATGGCCCAGCAGACCCCGGGCCAGGTTCCGCACGGTCGGTCCATAGTAGATTCCGTAAATCCAGAGCGCGTTGGCGTTTTCCAGTTCCAGCAAGGGTTGTCCCGCGCGCACGGTGTCGCCGTTCGCGATGCGGAGCCTAGTTACGACTCCCGGCGAGGGTGCTCTGATGACGCTGTTGTCCCGCACGAATCGCCAGCGCGCGAGGGCCGAGGCGAAGGCGGCACGGGCATTCTCTACGGCTCCCGCTGTCTCTTCGAGCTTGAGGCGGTCGCTGATGGCGGGATAGGTCCGCCGCGCGGCCTGTTGCGCTTTCAGAGCGACAGCAAGGGAAGAGCGCGCTTCGTTGAGGCGGGCCTTTGCTTCGGCGGCTTCCTGCCTGTGTTCGGTTCCGGTCAGCCGTCCCAGGACCTCGCCCCGCGTAACTGTCATGCCGGGATACGCCGCGAAGTCGCTGAGCGTGCCGTCCAGAAGGGCGGAGACCCTGGAGCGTCCGAGAGGCCTGACCCGCGCGTAGGCCGACCAGGCGGGCCTTATGACGCGTGTCGCGGCTTCGGAGGTGCGCGGCGGTGGCGGGACGGAGCCGGCCCGTGCCGGAAGGGCCGGCAACAGCACGAACATTAGAAGGCATGTCGCGATGCCGGGCCGAAGGCGGATCCGTTTGCCGCTAGGCTCGGGAGATTGGTCTTCATCGGTGGAAGCATGTGCAGGGCGGGAATCGGTCGCGGTCCGCATGGAACCTCCTTCGGGACCCGACCTGTCCGGGCCGGCCCCGTCGTGTCCTTCCTCAATCCCTTTTCCGTGGGAGGTCCGCCTCCCGGCGGCGCGGCGCGGGAGCCGCCTTAGGCGGGCCGGCCGAGGCCGCCGGCTTCGAACCACGCCCGCACGGCGGCCAGCCCTTCTTCCAGAGACGTCTTTGGATGGAACCCCAGCGCGTCGGCGGCTTTCTTTCCGTCGAAAGTGGTCTCCCTCTGCGTGACGAAGCGGACTGCGCTGCGAGAGAACGCCGGCGGGCGGCGGGACAGGCGCGACCAGATTTCGGCCAGACCGGCGGTGGAGAGCGCCAGCCAAGCGGGAACCGAAGGTATTTTCTCACGGCCGGCCATCCGGGCGAGGCGGCCGAAAAAGTCGGCAACGGTAACGACCTCGGGCCCGCACAAGATGTAGGCCTCGCCGTTTTCCCCCTCCCGGGCTGCGGCGAGGATGCCGTCGGCGAGGTCGTCGACGAAGATCGGCTGGAGGAGGCCGCAACCGCCGCCCGGGAGAAGCAGTTTGTGGGCCAACGCCAGGCGGGCGGGGCCGCCCGTCCAGGTTTCATCGCCCGGGCCGTAGACCTGAGAAGGCTGCACGATGACGGCCGGCAGGCCGCGTTCGCGGGCCAGGCTCTCCACGGCCTCCTGACCTTCGCGCTTGGTGTCGCTGTAGGGATCGCCCGTTTTGGCGCGGGGCGTTCGTTCGTTGGTCCCGGCGGGGGCGTCGAACCCGTATACTGCCACCGTACTGGCATGTACGAAGCGTTCTACGCTGTTCTCGAGCGCCGCTTCCGCGAGGGCGCGGGTCCCGTCGACGTTGACCTGCTGGAAGTAGCTCCAGGGCTTGAACTCGTCGCCGAGCACGCCCGCAAAGTGGAACACCGCGCTGCAATCCCGGACGGCAGCCCGAAGGCTGGCAGCATCGGCCATGTCGCCCGGGGCCACCTCGGCGCCCGTACTGGCGAGCTTCGAGGCTTTTTCGGGCTTTCGCGCAAGCACCCTGACTGCGGCACCCATGGCGAGAAGGCGGGATGCTACCCTGCCGCCGATGAGTCCGGTGGCGCCGGTCACTAGCACCTGTTTTCCGGCTGCTTCATAGGCCATTCCAGCACCCTGTTCTTTCGGCCGGGGGGTCGGCACGTACGGGAAGACATCTTCTTCGCCCGGTTCTTGCGTGAGCCCTGCCGGAGCCGACCTGCCGCTCATGGTCAGAACACCGCGTCTTTTGCCTTTATTCTAGCCGCAATGGCCCGGCAGGTTCTATGAGGCCTTCGGGCACTGGACGGAGACCCGTGGCATCGGATAGTCTCGTAGCGACGGCCCGGCGTGGAAGAGCGAGTCAGGGTTCCGGCCCGAACCGTGAGGTGATCGCCTTGTCCAGGATCCGCAAGCACCTGCCCGGCAGCGTGGCCTTTCCGGCTGACGCTCGCCCTCGCGGGCGCGATCGCCTTCTCGCTGATCGTTCTGTTCATCAGTTTCTACCTCTTTCTGAAGGCCGGCCTGGAAAACAGGTCGGACAACTGGCTGAAGGACAAGGCGAAGGAATTCTCCGAACTGGTCCAAGCCGGGGGACCGGGCGCCATGCAGGCCGAGTTCGAGCGCGAGGCGAGCTCGATTGGACCGCGGAAGATCTTGTTCAGGCTCATCGGGCGGCACGGCAGGTTGATCGCCGCCTCGGACGATTCGGCGTTTCGCAGCGTAGGCGTGGACCTGACCTCGGTCGAAAAGGCCGCCGAGGGTACCCCGGTCTTCAGAACCGTTCCCGTCGCGGGACGAAACTACCACGCACGCGACTTCTATGCATCGCTCGAACCGGGATTGACTCTCGAGGTCGTCCGCTACCTCGGAGACGACGAGGACCTCCTGGAGGATCTCCGACAGAGCTTCTGGATGTCCCTCTTCATTGTGCTCATCGCATCCAGCTTCATGGGATGGCTGCTGGCGCGGCGGACCATCGCGCGCGTTGAGAACGTGACGAACACGGCCGTGGAAATTTCGAACGGAAGCCTCGAAAGCAGGGTACCCGTCACGGGCCGAGGCGACGAGATCGACCGCCTCGCCCTGACCTTCAACCGGATGCTGGAGCGCATCCAGGTCATGGTCACGGAAATGCGGCAGGTCAACGACAACATCGCCCACGATCTGAAGAGTCCCCTGACTCGCATCAGGGGGCTGGCGGAAATGACCCTGACAGGGGGTGGAGGGGACGGCGACTACGAAAGCATGGCCGCCAGCACGGTCGAGGAGTGCGACCGGCTTCTCGAGATGATCAACACGATGCTCGACATCTCCGAGGCTGAGGCGGGCATGGCGAAGCTGAAGTTAGAGGCGGTCGATCTCGGCGCCCTCGTCAGGGACGCGTGCGACCTGTTTCAACCCGCTGCGGAAGAGCGTGGACTGACGCTGCAGTTCGGTGGGGACGGGCGCTTTCCTGTACTGGGGGACACGGCAAGACTCCAGCGGGTGGTGGCCAACCTGCTGGACAATGCCGTCAAATACGCTTACCGGGACGGCGAGATAGGTGTCGCGGTGAGGGGGGAGGAAGAGCGGACGCTCCTGACCGTGTCCGACCGCGGTCCCGGTATTCCTGGTGAAGAGATCGATCGAATCTTCGATCGCTTCTACCGGTGCGATCAGAGCCGCAGCCAGTCGGGCAACGGCCTGGGCCTGAGCCTTGCGAGGGCCATAGCAAAGGCCCATGGCGGTGATCTCACCGCGGAGAGCACGGTCGGAAAGGGCAGCGTCTTCACGCTCGTCCTTCCCGCGGTGCGGGCGGAGCGATCAGGCGATCGCGCGATCAAGTAAGCTGGTGATCGAGTCGCGGGCGGGACTTCAGGTGCCTCGTTTTGTGTGCGTTCTTTCAAATCCCGAATCCCAATTCCCGATTTTAAAATCGTTTCCCTGCCCTGGTCATCATCCGGTAATATTTCTCCCGTAAGATGAGTTACTCACATTTGGAGACGTCATGGTCTCGGGGAGGTTACCGAGTGAATAAAACATGGAAGCCACTGATTCTCCTGCTGGTACCGGCGCTGCTCTCCGGGTGTGCGACGTACCACCCGCTACCGCTGGACAAGCAGGCCGAACAGAAGGCTCTTGCACCTCCTGACATGAAAGTCGTGAAGGAGGACGCGGCCAAGATAAAGCACCCCCTTCTCAAACCCATCCACTTCGATATCAAAGACGGACTCTCTCCCGACGAGGCCGCCATCCTGGCCGTTCTTGCGAACCCCGAACTCCGGGCGGTGCGAGATCAGGGAGGGATCGCGAGTGCGCAGCTCCTGCAGGCCCGGCTCCTGCCCAATCCCGTCTTTTCCTTCAGCCAGGACATCCCCTCGGGGGGAAGCGACCAGGGTACCGTCAGCGGGTATGGGACCGGCCTGGATTGGCTCGTGACGAGCCTTATGACGCACGGTCTCGTCAAGAAGTCGGCCCGGGAACACAAGGAGGCCGTGGACCTTGGTATCGCGTGGCAGGAGTGGCAGGTGGCCGAGGCTGCCAAGTTGCAGGTGTACAGGCTGATCCTGACAGAGAAGGAATTGAAGCTCGCTCGGAAAGGCGAAGCGACCCTCGAAAAGGAGCTCTCCGCAATCCGCAAGGCCGCACGCGATGGTGAAATGGCGGAGAGCGACGCGGCCGCGGCGAGGTCGGCTTGGTACCAGGCCAAACAGGGTGCTCTCGATCTCGAACAGACCCTCGAGGAACAGCGCCAGAGATTGAATCATCTGCTGGGATTACCGCCCGATGACAAGGTGCCCATCCAGGAGGGCGTAAGGCTGCCCCGGTGGTCCTCTCTCCCGGCCGGAGGTCCCCTCCTGAAGGATCTGTCGTCGAGGCGGTTGGACCTTCTCGCGCTCAAAAAAGGATACGCCAGCCGGGACGCCATGCTGCGCGCGGCCATCCGCGCCCAGTTCCCCTCTGTCGTCATCGGCCTTACACACCTGCGCGATACGGGCAACGTGGTCACGACGGGCTACGCGGTTTCCATCGACCTGCCCGTATTCGACCACAATCAGGGGCGGATCGCACAGGAGCGTGCGACCCGGCGACAGCTCTACGACGAATACTCAGCGAGGCTTTTCGAGGCGCGGGCGCAGGTGGCGCAGGTGCTGGCGGACATGCGGATTGTGGAACGGCGGATCGCGGCGGCCGACCAGACGGTACCCGCCATGGACAGACTCGCGAGAGCATACAGGGCCGCCTTCAAAACGGGGGATGTCAACATGATGGAACTTACGCGGGCCGAGCGGGACATGTGGAGTTCACGGATAGATGCCCTGAAACTGCGCTACGACCTCGTGGCTCTCGGCACCGCCCTCGAACTTGCGTCCGGACGCTATTTCCCCTCGGAGGGGCCGGCCGCCGCCGGGCCCGCCGGACCTGAAGGGAGCAAGCCATGAGCCGGAAGCGCATCACGAGGTTGATTATCGCCGCGGCGGCGTTCGTGGCTCTGGCACTGGCGGCCTTCTTCATGGGTAGGTCCAGCGGCATGAGAACGGCCGAAGAGCAAACCGCCGCCGGTCGCAAGGCTCCGACAGAGGTTACGGCGACCGTTCGGACGGCGGCAGTCCGCCAGGGCGAGATCCGGAAGGTGGCGGAGGCTTACGGAGCGGTTATTCCGGCTCCGGACGGCGAGTCCGCGCTGGCCGTTTCTTACCCGTGTCGAGTCGTGAAGGTCCTGGTCCGGGAAGGTCAGTACGTGTCGAAGGGAACGACCGTCCTACAGGTTGAAGCCGATCCGGACACGCAACTGGTACTTGCGCGCGCGCGCCACGCCGTTCAGTCCACCCGGCAGGACCTCGAGTCCATGAAGGCGAAGTACGGGCTGAAGCTGGCCGACAAAGCCCAACTCGCGCAGGCCCGGATGAACTACGATGACGCAAACGCACAGTTGGAAAGCCTTCTTAGACGAAAGGCAGGTGAAGTGGAGAGCATCAAGGCAGAAGCTTCCGGTACCGCGTACAAGGTCAGTGTCCGGAGGGGCGATATGGTCCAGGCGGGGCAGACGCTGCTTGCACTCGTCAATGACGGCAGGCTGGAAGTCAGGCTGGGCGTACAACCTTCGCAAGTGGCCGCGCTGAAGGTCGGCGCCCCCGTTACGCTCACCCCTGCGGACGACGGTATGGCTGCGTCCCTCGCCGGTCGATTGCGGGCCGTCGGCGGCGCGATCAATCCAGAAAGCCGGCTGGTGGATGTTTACGTCTCTCTGCCTGCGAACCGGAAGTTGCCTCTCGGTACCTACGTCCGCGGGGGACTCACCGTGGCATCGGCCATGGGATTGCTGGTTCCTTATGCATCGGTGCTGCCTCGGAAGGGAAAAGAAGTCCTCTTCACCGTAAAAGACGGAAAGGCCGTTCTGCACGAGGTCAAGGCAGGCCTGGAAAACGGCAGGGATGTACTCGTGACCGGAAAGGATCTCGCAGCCGGAGACCAGGTAGTCGTCCAAGGCAACTACGAGCTTGAAGACGGGATGGCAGTGCGCGTGGAGCAGGCCTCATGAGGTTCACCGAGTGGATGCAGGCGCACAGGCGCTCGCTCCTCTTTCTGCTGACCGTGTTGATAATCGGTGGTGCGCTGTCCGCCTTCCGGCTGCCGGTGGCGCTCTTTCCCCGGGTCAGCTTCCCGCGCGTTCGAGTCATGCTGGACGCGGGCGACAGGCCGGCCGACCGTATGGCGATTGAGGTGACCAGGCCCGTGGAAGAGGCCGTCCGCGGTGTGCCCGGAGTCCACGAGGTGCGGTCGACGACGAGCCGGGGAAGCGCGGAGATCAACATCAACTTCAAGTGGGGCCTGGACATGGTTAAATCCATGCTCATGGTCCAATCCGCCATCGGCGAGGTGGCGGGACGGCTGCCACAGGGCACGACCTTTCAGGTCGAACGCATGGACACCACGGTTGACCCCGTCATCGCCTACAGCCTGACCTCCGACTCCCGATCCCTCGTCTCGCTCCGAGATATCGCCGTCTACCAGTTGCGGCCGCTCCTCTCGACCGTGCAGGGCGTCGCCAAAGTGGGCATCCAGGGCGGACTCAAGGAGGAATACAGGGTTTCCACCACACCGGCGAGGCTGCAGGCGTACGGCATGACCTTCGGCGACGTGGCGAAGGCTCTCTCGGCCGCCAACGTGATCCGGGCCGTAGGGCGTCTGGAGGATCACGACAAGCTTTATCTCGTGGTGTCGGACACGCGTCTCCAGAGCGCCGATGAGATTTCGAATACCCTGCTGAGATCGGGCGCCGGACGGGGTCGTGCGGGTCGGCGACGTGGCCGACGTGAGGCGCTCCACGGCACCGAACTGGACGCGCGTCACGGCCGACGGCAAAGACGCCGTCATCCTGCAGATCTTCCAGCAGCGCACCGGTAATACGGTACAGATCGCCCGACAGGTGAAGGCCAAGCTTGCCAGCTATCGAGACAAGCTTCCGCCCGACGTAAAGATAGCCAATTGGTACGACCAGAGCCTCCTCATCGTATCGTCGGCTGGGAGCGTCCGCGACGCCGTGCTGATCGGTGTGATCCTAGCGGCGCTCATCCTGCTCGTGTTTCTTCGAAACGTAAAGATGATGCTCATCGCCGTGATCGCCGTGCCGGGGGTTCTGGCCGTCACGGTCCTCCTGCTCTATCTCCTGAACATGAGCTTCAACATCATGACGCTGGGAGGGATGGCGGCGGCGGTGGGCCTCATCATCGACGACGATGTGGTCATGATGGAGCACATCATCCGGCGGCTGCGGGGGGGGCATGGTTCCCACCGGAGCAGGGTGATGCAGGCGGTCCGCGAATTCACCCGGCCGCTGGCCGGATCGTCCACGTCCACCATCATCATCTTCCTGCCGCTGGCCTTTCTGTCCGGCGTGACGGGCGCCTTCTTCAAGGCCCTGTCTCTGACCATGGCCGCCAGTCTCGTCATTTCGTACTTCGTGGCGTGGCTCGCGGTACCTTTGCTGGCCGGCCACCTGCTGACGGACAGAGACGCGAACCAGAAGGAGGGAGGCAGGGTCACGCTGTGGCTGCACGCACGCTACGAGTCGGTCTTGTCGAAGGTGCTCGCGCGACCCGCGCTGGTGCTGTTCGTCCTGGTTCCCTTTCTGCTGCTCGGCTACGCGGGCTACAAATACGTCGGTTCGGGCTTCATGCCGCACATGGACGAGGGCGGTTTTATTCTGGACTACGTGGCGGAACCCGGAACCTCGCTGACCGAAACGGACCGCATGCTGAGACAGGTGGGCAAGATCCTCCTCGAGACGCCGGACGTAGACACCTACTCGAGGCGCACGGGACTCCAACTCGGCGGAGGCGTCACGGAGACGAACACCGGCGACTTCTTCGTGAGGCTCAAGCCCTACCCGAGGCGCCCCATCCAGGAAGTCATGGACGACGTCCGGAACCGGGTCGAACACGAGGTACCGGGTTTGGAAATCGAAGAAGCCCAGCTCATGGAAGACCTCATCGGGGACCTGACGGCCGTGCCACAGCCGATCGAAATCAAAATCTTCTCCGATGACGAATCCCAGCTCATGAAGCTGGCACCGAGGGTCGCAAAAGCCATCTCGAAGATCCCGGGCGTCGTGGACGTGAAAAACGGCGTCGTGCTCGCAGGAGACGCTCTGGACATCCGCGTGAACCGGACGAGGGCCGGGCTTGAAGGCGTGGATCCCGAGGCAGTGACCAAGCTGGTTTCGGACTACCTGGAAGGGACGGTCACCACGCACATTCTCCAAGCTCCCAAGATGGTGGGCGTCCGCGTGTGGATGCCGGAAGGCCTCCGCCGGACCACCGACCAGGTCAGGAACTTCCAGCTGCGGGCGCCAGACGGGCACCTGTTTCCACTCGAGCGTGTGGCCACGGTGACGCCGGTTATAGGCCAGCCCGAGATAACGCGGGATGACCTGAAGAGAATGGTGGCTGTCACCGGGCGGATCAGCGGGCGCGACATGGGATCGGTTATCCGCGACGTCAAAAAGGTCTTGAGCAGGCCCGGCGTGATTCCGAATGGCCTCTACTACACTCTGGGCGGTCTGTACCGCCAGCAGCAGATCGCGTTCGCCGGCCTGATGGCCGTTTTCGGGGCCGCCGTTGCGCTGGTGTTCTTTCTGCTCCTCTATCTTTTCGAACGGTTTCAGGCTCGCAATCGCCGTGATGATGACGACGCTCATGGCGCTGTCGGCGGCTTTCATAGGGCTCTGGTGGACAGGGACCGAGCTGAATATCACCTCCATGATGGGCATGACCATGATCGTAGGGATCGTCACCGAAGTGGCCATATTCTACGTCAACGAGTTCCTTTCCGTAGATGAAGGGATGGACGTGAAGACGGCCCTGATCACGGCAGGGAAACACCGTATGCGGCCCATCACCATGACCACGCTGGCGGCTATCCTTGCGCTGTCTCCGCTCGCCCTGGGCATCGGACAGGGGTCGGCCATGCAGCAACCGCTCGCCATAGCCATCGTCAGCGGAATGCTCGTCCAGATACCGCTGACCATTGGCGTACTGCCGGTGCTCCTCGTCGTCCTGGGAGTAAAGCGGCGGAACGGTGGGGAGGTTGACTAAACTGAGGGAGAAGATCCATGAAGGGTCTGCTGAGAGATAAACGTATGGTCTGGGCGACTGTCACGGCAATTGTCCTGGCATGCGCCGTGGGAGGGTGGTTTCTGCTGGAGAGCACATCGGGCGAAGGGGCCTTGAAAGTCGCCTCCCAGCTTAAAACCCAACCCGTGTCGAAACGAGCTTTTACGAGGACGGCGGATTGGATCGGCAGGGTCGAGAGCACGGGCAGCGTGAAGATCTTTGCCCTCGGGCCGGGACGCATCGTCTCGGTCATCGCCGAAACGGGCGTGCGGGTCCGGCAGGGGGCACCTCTGTTCAAGGTCGGAGGCCCCATTCTGAATGCGAACGTTCGTGATCTGCAGGCGCGTGTCGCGTCCATGAAGAAGCGCCTGGCGCTGGCGCGGGCGATCGTTGCCAGGAAGCGCGGGGCCGCGAAAACGAGGGTCGTGAGCGAGAATGACCTCGCGGCGGCCGAGGGCGAAGCCGCCAGGGTCGGGGCCGAGCTCAAGTCGGCGCAGGCCGGGCTGAGTGCGCTTGAAGCTCAGATGCTCATCAGTTCGCCGGTTTCGGGCGTCTTTACGGACCGGGCCGTGAACGAGGGCCAAGACGTGGAGAAGGGAACCCTGCTGGCCGAAGTCCTGGCGCCGAAAAAGCTGCGCATCGTGGCGACGACCTTTCCCCCTCCGCACGCGCGGCTGGAAGGGCGCCCGGCCAAGGTCAGGGTGGGTGGAGGCGCGATGATCGACGCCCACGTGGCAACGGTGTTTCCCGACCTTACGCCTGAAGGCGGAACACGCGTTTGGATCGACTGTCCGGGCCTTGCGGAGCACGCCGCCGTCGGAGCCCACGTGAGCGGGCAGATCGAACTCGAGTCACACAACGAGGCGCTGGCCGTGCCGAGAAGCGCCGTTGTCTACGACAAGCACGAGCTGCCTTACGTCTTCGTTGAGAAGGACGGGCAGTTCGTCATGACCAGCGTGAATCTCGGGCTGAGCGATTCAGGGTGGGACGAGGTCGTGTCGGGCGTTGGGGCCAGCGACGACATCGTCGTGGACGGCGCCTACGAACTCTTCTACAAAAACTACAGCAAGACCTACAAGGTCGAAGACTGATGAAGCCTTTTCTGAGATGGTTGCTGGACCACCCCATGGTCACGGCGCTCTTCTTCCTGGTCGCGGGCATGCTCGGCCTCTATGGGGGCGCGCGCATGCCGGTGAACATCTTCCCCAAGCTCAGTGTTCCTATGGTGAACATCATCACGCATGACCCCGGCGCCGCTCCGCAGGACGTGGAGCTCCTCATCAGCAGGCCCATCGGGAGCCGGATGAGGGGCATCGACGGCGTCCAGCGCGTCAAGTCCACATCGTTTGTGGGCGTTTCCGTGGTGACCGTTCAGTTCGACTGGGACACGTCCGTTCAGCAGGCCCGGCAACTCGTTACAGCCAGGCTGGCCAGGGTGCGCGGCACGCTCCCGCAAGGCGTGGTTCCGCGCATCGAATCCATCGGAACGACGCTCCAGGAGGTCCTGGGCTACGTCGTCTACGGAGGCGACCCGGTCGCACTTCGGAGGACCGTGGAGTACTCACTGGGCGGCAGGCTCATGGACGTGCCGGGTGTCTCCAGGGTCGAGGTGCTGGGCGGCGACAGGCGGGCCTTCGTCATCCATGTCAGTCCGGCGGCCCTGACGGCCCTCCACATGAGCATCGGGGAACTCGTCTCGCTCGTGCAGGCCGACAACCGCGCGGAGATCGCCGGGTATCTGGACAGGTCTTCAAGGGAGTATCTCATTCGGGGGAACGCACGGCTGATGACCCTGGAGGACATACGGAACCTCCCCATAAAGGGACCTTCCGGACGAACGGTCCTCCTCGGCGACGTGGCGCGGGTCAAGGACTGGCGCGCACCCAGGCACTACAGCGTCTACGGAAACGGCGCGCCGGCGGTGGCCTTCTTCATTCTCAAGCAACCGGGCGCGAGCACGCTCAAGGTGGCGGGAACTGCCGGCCGGGCCGTGGAGAAGCTAAAGGCGGTCTTGCCCCCCGGCGCTCAGATCCATAAGTTCTACGACCAGTCGGAGATGATCGGACAGGCCCGGCGTGAGATCATTCATGACCTGCTCCTGGGCGCGTTGCTTGCGGTCCTGGTCCTCTTCTTCTTCATGGGCAGGCTCGGGCCCACGCTGGTGGTGGCCGCTACCATTCCGATCACCATGCTCGCCACCCTCGCCGTCATGTCCGCGTTTCACCAGGGACTGAACATGATCACCATGTCGGCCCTCGCGCTGGGCATCGGCATGTTCGTGGACGACGCGATCGTGGTGTCCGAGAACATCTATCGCCATCGCCAGATGGGTACGAACGGACGAGCTGCGGCCATAGAAGGCGCAGCGGAGATAGCGGGTCCGGACGCCTCCGGGACCTTCACGACGGTGGCGGCATTCCTGCCTCTCGTACTGGTAACAGGGCTGGCCGGCGTCTTTCTGAAGCCGTTCGGATTGACCATCAGTGCGGGACTTCTTGCATCGCTGCTTATTTCCCTGACGTTCGTGCCCCTGGTTTTCAGCCGCATGCGAATGGAGAAGCCTCCGGACGGCTTTGTGGGGGTTCGCGCGCTGGCCGGGGTCGACGGCATTTTGCAGAAGACGCTCCGTTACGCCCTGCAACGCAGGAAAGTCGTGCTCGTCGTGTCCGCAATTGTGTTCGCGGCAGGGGGGTGCGCGGTCTTCTTCATAAGGAACGTATCGCTTCTGCCGCCCATCGACGAAGGGTCTCTGCTCATCGAGTACCGCATGCCCCACGGGACGTCGCTGCCGGAGATGGACCGGGTCGGCAGGCAGCTCGAGAGCATAGCCCTCGAGGATCCCGACGTCACGACGGTCTACCTGCGCGTCGGCGCGCCCAGCGGAAGCCTCGTGGTTGATCCCATGAACCGAGGCGAACTGGACATCAAACTCAGGAGAAAGGGCCGCCTCGGAACGGCGGATGCAATCACCGCAAGGCTGCGCCGCGCCTATTCCAAGTTCCACGGCGTCATCTTCCTGTATCACCAGCCCACCCAGGAAAACATGGACGAGAGTTTCTCGGGCCTGCCGGCGCTTTTCGGCGTCACGATCTTCGGTCCCGACCTCGGTACCCTTACGCGCATAGCTTCGCAGGTCCAGGGGATACTGAACAAGGATCCCGCCATTGCCGGCGTGGTCAACGAGACCCAGTACCCGGTCCCAGAAGTGGTGGTGCGGGTTCACTACCCCCAGCTGGGCGTCTACGGCGTAAAGGCCTCCGACCTGCTCGACACGCTGAAAGCCTCCAGGCTGGGTGTGAATGCCACGCAGGTGGTCCATCAGAGAGAGATCATTCCCGTGATAGTCAAAATGGACCCGGGAGAAGGCTACGACCCCTATTCCATCAGGGCGCTCAAGCGACTGCCCGTGCCCACGAGGGACGGCGGGTTCATCCCGCTCGAAAAGCTCGCCGCCGTGGAGATCCGCAACGCGCCGGCGGCGCTTACTAGGCTGAACGGCCAGCGCGAGGTCACGCTCATCACGGACGTGGGAGGCAGCATTCCCGGCATGGTCTCCCGGCTGCGAAAACGATTCGAACAAATCCGCCTTCCCGCCGGCTACGACATAGCCTTCTCGGGACAGTATCCTCTTCTCGTCAGGACGGCCGAAGAGCTTGGATTTGCCGTGCTGATGGCCATGCTCCTCATCTACTTCATCATGGTGCTGCAGTTCAAATCATGGATCGAGCCTCTCATCATCCTGCTGACCGTACCCCTGTCTCTAGTGGGCGCGGCGGCGGCGCTCGCCGTGGCGGGTCGCGGATTGGACGTCTCCGTGGGAATGGGCGTCCTGACCCTCGCGGGCATTTCCGTCAACAACGCCATCGTACTGATGGAGTACGCAAATAGGGAGCGGGCGGCGGGCGCCGCGCCGCACGAGGCTCTTCTGACCGCGGCGACCGTAAGGTTGCGCCCGATCCTGATGACGGCGTTTACCACGATCTTCGCACTTGCGCCGGCGGCCATAACGACCGCGACGGGTTCGCGCGTCTTCCAGCCTTTCGCGATTACCGTCCTGGGAGGCCTTTTCACGGGAACGCTGGCCACGCTCGTGATCGTCCCGACGCTGGCTTCATACATTTCCTGGCCGCACCGGACTGAGACGTAACGACGTTCTTCCCCCGGAACGGAATCGGTTACAATGGAGGCGCCTCGCGCGGGCCGACGACCGGCCCTGCCGTGGCCGGACGGACGGCGATGGCAATGACGGAGAAACTCCTGGAAGACATTACGCTTGCTCCCTACACGACCCTCGGCGTCGGCGGCGCGGCCCGGTATTTTTACGAGTGCCGGGACGAGTCGGACGTACGGGAGGCCCTCGAACTGGCAGGGGAGAAGGGCCTTCCGGTCCAGGTCCTGGGAGGTGGGAGCAACGTCGTCTTCTCGGACGAGGGGTACGAGGGACTGGTACTCCGCGTGAGTATTCCAGGTATAGACTTCAGAGAAGAACGCGACGGGGTCGAAATCTCCGCGGGCGCCGGCGTCGAATGGGATGAAGTGGTAACGGCCGCCGTGGAACGCGGACTTCGGGGCGTGGAATGTCTCTCGGGCATCCCCGGGAGCATAGGAGCCGCTCCCATCCAGAACATAGGGGCGTACGGCCAGGAGGTAGGCGACTGCCTTGCCTCCGTTCGGTGCGTCGACAGAGAGACGCTCGCGGTCAGGCACTTCGAGCGACGGCACTGCGGTTTAGGCTACAGGATGAGCCGGTTCAAGGCAGGAGACCGGAACAGGTACGTCATTACCCGTGTGATGTTGAAGCTTGAGGAGGGCTTTCCGAACCCGTACGGGTATCCCGACCTGAACGAAGAGATAAATAACACAGGAAGCCCGGAATCGGAGGAATCTGCGGTAGAGGCGCTGCGCCTGGTGCGGCAGGCGGTCCTTCGCGTAAGAAGGCGCAAGGCCATGGTTGTCGACCGGGACGATCCCAACACGCGCTCGGCGGGTTCTTTCTTCCTTAATCCCGTCCTGAGAGCCGACACGTACGGGGTTTTCTCACAAAGGCTGAAAGAGCTGGGCGAAGACGCCCCCCCAATCTACCCGGCGAAAGACGGCGTGAAGCTCCCCGCCGCCTGGTTGGTCGAACATTCAGGCTTCCGCAAGGGATACAGACGAGGCGGTGCGGCCATCTCGGAGCGGCACGCGCTCGCGCTCGTGAACCGCGGCGGAGGGGCATCGCAACTTCTCGAACTGGCGGGCGTCATCGAGGAACGCGTCTTTCAGCGCTTCGGCATCCGGCTTGAAAAGGAGCCCGTCGTTGTCCCGTCCAGGTAAAGGCCGTCGCTCACCCTCGAGATCTCTTCCTGTTTCGATAGAGAAATGAGAAAGGCGGCGGAGGGGCCGCACATGCCCTCCTCACTGCATGTCGGCCGGGGATCTTCAGTGCAACAGCCCCTTGACCTGGAAGTCCGCTATCGGGTACTCTTAGGCGTCTGGCGCGGGCGTAGCTCAGTTGGTAGAGCGCGAGCTTCCCAAGCTTGAGGTCGGGGGTTCGAGACCCCTCGCCCGCTCCAACGTCCCTTTCAAACCCAACTCGAGCCAAGTCGTACAGGCGATCTTCATCTGTCCTCGAAGCCCCGGCCGTGGCGGGGGGTGCGGGGGACGGGAAGGTCCCCTGCCCAGAGGACACCCCCGTAAGGGCGGGGGAAGCAGGGCGCCCATGGCGCCCGCCGGAGGGGGCCGGCCCAGGCCCCTTCCGGGGAGCGCTGCAGCGCGACGGAGGGCGGTTCGAGACCCCTCGCCCGCTCCAACGTCCCTTTCAAACACAACTCAAGCAAAGCCGCACAGGCAGTCTTTATCTGTCTTCGAAGCCCCGACCATGTCGGGAGGTGCGGGGGACGGGAAGGTCCTTTCCTGTATCCTTGTCCTGCCTGTCTTTGCGACTCCGCGTGGGGAACAAGGCGCGGATTGGGTCAAGGCAGGTCAGCCTCTGAGCCTTGCCATCGCACGGCCCTGCCGCTACAATTCATAGGACCGGAGCGCGGGCCCGGACTTGAGAGGACAAGTCCGCCGCAGGCTTCCGAAGGAGCCCGATGAAGCGTCTGTTGATTATGCTGATCGCCGTCCTCTTCGTAGCGCAGGCTGCGTCGGCACTCGAGTTGAAAACTCCAAAGGGCACCCTTACCATAACCAGCCGGTCGTGGAACGGCGTCCAGTGGGTCTGCGGCGGCGAGCTTGCCAACAGGCTCGGAGGCCGTGTCGCAAAAGACTCGGTTTCGGGTTATCCCGTCATGTCGATGAACGGAAGGCGAGTGGTCTTTTCAACGGCTTCTGCGGTCGCGTCCGTGGACGGAAAGATCCTGAAGTTGAAGCACGTTCCGCAGGAAAAATCGGGATGCCTGTGGCTCGCCGTCAGTGATAC
Source organism: uncultured Acidobacteriota bacterium (assembly GCA_963724125.1). GTDB lineage: Bacteria > Acidobacteriota > UBA4820 > UBA4820 > DSQY01 > CAVRTJ01. The sequence continues at coordinate 4,653 of CAVRTJ010000006.1, read as the reverse complement.
AGGAAGACTGCTCTCGGAGATCTATGGCGGCCGGGTCGCGCTCGAGGCGCCGCGGAAGTCGCCGGTTCAGGCGCAGGCCGACTCCGGGGGGCACAGTGACGGGCAAGAGCCCGCCGTAAGCGTGGACGTGGCCGTAAGCTCGGATGCGGTCAGGCTGACGCTTACGGGGTCCTCGGTCACCTCTGCGACCGTTAGGGAAGGGTCCAAATCTGTCATGGTAAGCCTCTCCGTGGGGCGGTTCGAGGCCTTCTCTCAAGATGTTGGGAAGGGGATCGTTGACGAGATAACCGCGGAAAGCGGGCGGCACGTACTTCGCGTCAATTGTGGGACACGGTTCAGACACTTGGAGCGCCTCAAGCTGCGCAACCCGGAAAGGCTGATACTGATCTTCAAGGGCGAGGGGCAGGCCGTTCCTCCCCCGAGCCTGGAGGTCGTCCCACAGGAGACGACATCGGAAACCCATACGATGCCGGGTCGGGGCCCGTCGCCCCAGGCCGCCCCGCGGAAGACATTGGCCTTCGACGTCATCGTGATCGATCCGGGCCATGGCGGAAACGACACCGGCGCCATAGGCGTCGGAGGGATCCGGGAGAAAGATCTGACGCTGGTGTTGGCGAAAAAGCTCGCCTCGGACCTCGAGGCTCAGGGCTTCAAGGTCATACTCACCCGAAACACGGATACGACGGTTCCGTTGATGGAGCGGACCGCGATCGCGAATTACAACAAGGCGGATCTTTTCGTCTCCATACATCTGAACGCCTCGCCGGCACGGTCCGCGCGGGGCACCGAGACGTATTTCATGAGCCGTCGCGCCACGGATCAGTGGTCCAAGCAACTCGCCGACAAGGAGAACGCCGCTGTGGGAGGCGGAGGATCTTCGGACGGACAGGACCTGAAGCTCGTTCTCTGGGACCTCGCACAGACCGCCCACATGGTCGAGAGCCAGGCACTGGCCGAGACCATACAGAAGGAATTCAACCAACTTCTGAACACCGGAGACCGTGGAGTGAGGCAAGCGCCCTTCGTGGTGCTGGAAGGCGCGCAGATGCCCGCGGTGCTGGTAGAAGTGGCATTTCTCACTAACCCAACAGAAGCCAAACAACTCGAAGATCCGGCCTTCCAGGACCAGGCGGCCAATGCACTGGACAAGGCCATTGTAGATTTCAAGAATCGCTATGAAAACCCGATCGCTTTCCCCACACCTTAGGACCGTCGTTCTAGCGACGGTCGTGCTTTTTCTGACCGCGGGCTGCAGCCGTGGCGGCGCTGCACCTTCTAAAGAAGGGGCGCCGACCGCACCGCTCCAGGAACAGGAGCAGGTCCAGCGCGTCCTCCTGTACCCGGCGGCCCCGGACATGCTTCTCAACGAGTACAGGGTCGAGATGCCGGAACTGGGCGACCAGGAGAAGGACATGGCCGAACTCGTTTCGCGCTATCTGGCAGGGCCCGCGGGTGACGATATGGTGGTGCCCTTCCCCGAGAATTGCACGCTTCGGGCGTTCTTCATCCTGAACGGAAATCAGGCCGTTGTCGACCTGGCCGGACCCGTGAGAACAGGGGGCGGATCGGACACGGAAATGGCCCGGGTCTACGGAATCGTCGACACCTTGTACTGGAACTTCAACAGCATCAAGTCCGTGCGAATCCTCGTGGACGGGCAGGAAGTGGACACTCTCCTGGGACATCTCGACCTGAGCCGCCCCGTTCCCTATGAACCGAGTATGCTGGCGCCCTCCATTCGTCCGCAGGAAGGGGGAGGTGGCGTCGGTGAGTTCTAACGGCCCCATTGGCGTCTTCGATTCCGGGGTGGGCGGGCTGACGGTGGTGGGGGAGATCCGCAGGTACCTTCCGGGCGAGGACATCCTCTACTTCGGCGATACGGCCCGGGTCCCGTACGGTAACAAATCCCGTGACACGGTCATCCGCTACTCGCGTGAGATCGCGCGCTTTCTGTCCGGCAAGGGGATAAGGTTTCTGGTGGTGGCCTGCAATACGAGCAGTTCATGGGCCCTGGACGTCCTCTCCGAAGAGCTGGACGTCCCCGTACTGGGCATGATCGAACCCGGTGCCAGGGCGGCCGTCAAGGCGACGGCGTGCGGGCGCATTGGACTGATCGGGACGAGGGCGACCGTTTCGAGCGGGGCCTACGGCAGGGCCATCAAGCGCATCGATCCGACGGTTCGAGTCCTCTCGGCCGCGTGCCCGCTGTTCGTACCCCTCGTGGAGGAGGGCTGGGCCGACGATCCGATCGCGATCGATGTCGCCGAACGGTACCTCGCGCCCCTCCTCGCAGAGAACGTGGATACCCTCATATTAGGCTGTACACACTATCCTGTTCTGGTTCCCGTTCTCAAGCGGGTCGCGGGTGAGGGCGTCACGCTCATCTCCTCGGCGGCGAGCGCGGTGGCCGCCCTTGCGGACCTGCTTTCTTCGAACGGTGAGCGGTCTGCGCGGGGAGCCCGGGGCACGCTGACGTGCTTCGTTACGGATGCCGGCACCCACTTCAGGGAGGTCGGGGAGAACATTTTGGGCGAGAAAATCAGGGACATGCAGGCCGTGGATGAAGAAAGGTTGGTTCTACCATGAGAAATGACGGTCGTAAGCACGATGAACTCCGTCCGGTGTCCATCAAGACGGACTATCTGGTGCACCCGGCGGGTTCCTGCCTGATCGAGGTGGGGAAGACGAAGGTGCTCTGTGCGGCCTCCATCGAGGACAGGGTGCCCCATTTTATAAAAGGAACCGGACAGGGCTGGGTCACGGCCGAGTACGGCATGCTGCCGGCGTCGACGTCAGAAAGGTCACCGAGAGAAGCTGCCAGGGGGCGGCAGAGCGGGCGAACCCAGGAGATCCAGCGCCTGATCGGGCGTTCTATGCGGACGGTGGTCGACCTGTCAGCCATCCCGGATACCACCATCTGGCTCGATTGCGACGTTCTGCAGGCGGACGGCGGAACACGCACGGCCTCAGTGACGGGCGCGTACGTGTCTCTCCTGCTCGCGTTTAACCACATGATGGAAGCGAAGCTGATCAAGAGTTTCCCCCTCAAGCGTCACGTCGCCGCGGTGAGTGTGGGTATCCTGCGGGGCGAGAAGGTACTGGACCTCTGCTACGAGGAGGACAGCATCGCCGAGGTGGACATGAACGTGGTCATGACGGACGACGGGCGGTTCATCGAAATCCAGGGAACAGCCGAGCAGGAGCCTTTTCCGAAGAAGGATCTGGACAGTCTCCTGAGCCTTGCGGCGTCGGGCATAGACCGCCTCATCACCGTGCAGCGCGAGGCCCTGCCCTTCGACCTTGGCCGTTACGGACTCTGACAATCTTCGGGGCCTAAAGGGATCCGCGGGGGCCCTCAGCGCGACTGTTTCGTGTCTCCTCCGGGCCGGTGCTTCTCGGGAGCGGAGAGGGGTACCTCCGAGGGTTGCGGGTGGATGCTCTTGACGCTGGGTTTGGGTTCGGGTTCGGGACGCTTCCTGGGCCGCCTCTCACGGACGATGTCGTTGCGCGTGTCCCGGTCGTACATGTTGGACGTGATTTTCCTGACCGGTTCTCCGGCCGGGAACGCGGCGAGGTATCCTGTCGCCCGCGTCCCGTAAATCTTCAAAGAGATGCTGATCCAGTCGTAGCCGTCCATCTCGCCGGAATAGAAAAATATGATCGGCCCCAGGTTAGGGAAGGCTAACGTTCCCTTGCCTTCGACGTCCAGCTTCTTGGTCGTGTCCAGCCAGCGGAAACGCCCCGTGCCGGTGTTCAGCCAGAAGCGCGCCCGGCCGTAATCGCTCTTGAGGTAAACGTCGTAGGAAAATCCAGGACTGTCGGCCCAGGCCGTCCCGCTGAACGCCAGGCAGACTAGGACGGCGAGAAGAAACTTCCTTACCAAATGCACCCTCCAAATGATCGCTAGAGCATACCACAAAGCGCGCGTCCGGTGGATTGGCGTATGCCAGGGCTGGGGACCGAGGCGGGATGCCCGGAAGGGGCGTCCCCGATGCTACTGGTCCTGCTCGAGCTTCCCGTCCCGGTAACGCTCCACGGATTTGATCCGGTTGCCGTCATCGACCAGGACCACGCGGGGCCGGAAGGACTTTGCCTCTACGGGGTCCATGAGGGCATAAGCACAGATGATGACGAGGTCTCCCTGTTCACCAGGTGGGCTGCGGCGCCGTTGATGCAGAGCGTTCCGGAATCACGGGCCCCCTTCGAGGGCGTAGGTAGTGAGTCTGGCGCCGTTCGTCACGTCCAGTATGTCCACGCGTTCGTGCGGCAAGATGCCCGCCGCGTCGAGGAGCGTCCTGTCTATGGTGATCGACCCCTCGTATTCAAGGTTGGCTTCGGTCACCGTGGCCCGTGGATTTTCCCCTTGAGAATATTCAAAAACATGTTTCAGTCTCCCGTCTGTGGCGGCAGAAGTGTGTCTCGTCGATCAGCCGGGTCGTTCCGAAGTGAACGGCAAGTGCGAGCAAGACCGGCTTTTCGATCGTATCAACAGGTTCAAGCGAGCCCAGGTCCACGAGCTGGGCGTATTCGAGCCTGGCGAGAGGACGGGCTCCAGACAGACCCCTGACGGCCTCCAAGATGGATGCGGAATCGCGTACGCCCGACGCGTACATCTCCTCGGCCTTTTGAAGCGAGGCGTTAAGCGATCTGGCC
>CAVRTJ010000005.1:0-256419 GCA_963724125.1 uncultured Acidobacteriota bacterium | reverse complement strand
CCTTGCTAGGCGGTTTTACCAAGAAGCCCCTTCTCGCCGTGGTCGTGTCCGAGGCCCTTTCGCTCGCTCTCCTCGAGCCGCCGGGCGCTCAGGGCGCCGACATCGTGGCCGGCGAGGCCCGGTCCTTCGGCCTGTCCGTCGGGTACGGTGGCCCCAATCTCGGGTTCCTTACGACCAAGAAGGCCTACATGCGGCAGATACCCGGCAGGCTGGCAGGTGAGACGACCGACGCCGAAGGGCGGCGCGGCTTCGTGTTGACACTGACGACCCGCGAGCAGCACATACGCCGGGCCAAGGCCACCTCGAACATCTGCACGAACGAAGGCCTGTGCATGCTGGCCGCCGTCATCTACCTCTCCCTTCTCGGACGGAAGAACCTCCGCGAGCTGGCGCTGAGAAACCTGAGCAAGGCCGAGTACCTCAAGGGTCTTCTCAAGGGGAAGGGCATCGAGCCGCTCTTCTCGGGGCCGACGTTCAACGAGTTCGCGGCGGCGCTTCCCGTGCCCGCCGGCCGCGCGAACGAGGCTGAGGCCTGTGCATGCTCGCCGCGGTCATCTATCTCTCCCTTCTCGGACGGAAGAATCTCCGTGAGCTGGCGCTTAGGAACCTGAGCAAGGCCGAGTACCTCAAGGGGCTTCTCAAGGGGAAGGGCATCGAGCCACTCTTCTCGGGGCCGACGTTCAACGAGTTCGCCGTCGCGCTTCCCGTTGCGCCCGGCCGCGCCAACGAGGCGGCTTTCCAGAAGCACATCATCGGCGGTCACGACCTGACCGCCGACTACCCCGAGCTGGAAGGGCGGCTACCTGCTGTGCGCCACGGACCAGGTCTCGAAGGACGCCTGCGACCGGATGGCGGACATCCTCGGAGGCCTGCAATGACGCGGTTCATAGAAGAGAAGGTCATCTTCGAGAAAGACCACCCCGGCCGCATCGGCGCGTGCCTGCCGACGAAGGACGTCCCGACGGCCGACGCCGCCGCCCTCCTGGGCGATCAGTTGAGATCCGCCCCGATGGACAGGCTCCCCGAGCTGAGCGAGGTGGACGTGGTGAGGCACTTCACACGCCTGTCCACCTACAACTTCGCCATCGACCTTGGGCTGTACCCGCTCGGTTCCTGCACCATGAAGTACAACCCGAAGATCAATGAGGACGTGGCGCGCTTGGAAGGGCTGGCCAACATCCATCCCATGCAGCCAGAGGCCACGACGCAGGGGGCCCTGGAGCTGATGCACACGCTGCAGAACGCCCTGTGCGAGGTCAGCGGCATGGACGCCTGCACGCTCCAGCCGGCGGCAGGCGCGCAGGGCGAATTCGTGGGCATGCAGATGATCCGCGCCTGCCTGAGCGACAGGGGCGACGCCAGGAGGGTCGTTCTCATTCCCGATTCGGCCCACGGCACGAATCCCGCGAGCGCCCACTTCGCCGGGTACGAGATCGAGGAGATCAAGAGCGCACCCGACGGCTGTGTGGACATCGAGGCCCTCAAGGCCAGGATGAAGCCCGATGTCGCGGCCATCATGCTCACGGTGCCCAATACGCTGGGCATTTTCGAAAAGGGCATCGCGGAGATCTGTTCAATCATGCACGCCAACGGGAGTCTGGTTTACGTGGACGGCGCCAACCTCAACGCCCTCATGGGCATCACCCGGCCCGGCGACTGGGGCGCGGACGTGATGCACATCAACCTGCACAAGACCTTTTCCACGCCGCACGGCGGCGGTGGACCCGGCGCCGGTCCCGTCGTGTGCAAGGCGCACCTGGAGCCCTTCCTTCCGAAACCCGTCGTGGTCAAGAAAGGCGAAGACTACGGCTGGGACTGGGATCGCCCCAAGAGCATCGGCCGAGTCCACGCCTTCTTCGGCAACTTCCTCGTTCTCGTGCGGGCCCTGTGCTACATCGAAACCATGGGCGGAGAAGGCCTCAAACTGGCAAGCCAGCTCGCCGTGCTCAACGCCAACTACCTGCGGGCCAGACTGAAGGACACGCTCGCTCTCGGTTTCGAGGGCCAGACCCTGCACGAGACCGTCTTCTGCGACAAGGGACTCCCCAACGGCGTGACCACCATGGACCTGGCCAAGCGCCTCATCGACTACGGTTTCCACCCGCCGACGGTCTATTTCCCGCTCATCGTGCACGGGGCCATCATGGTGGAGCCCACCGAGACCGAGCCCGTCGAAGAACTCGACCGCTTCGTGGATGCCGTCAAGGCCGTTGTGAAGGAGGCCGCCGAAGACCCCGAGACGGTCAAGACCGCGCCCCACAACGCCTACCGCAGACGCATGGACGAAGTTACCGCCGCGCGCAGCCCGGTGCTCACGTACGGAGGTTGAGGCGGACGGCAACGCAGACGTAGCGAGCGTTTTCCCCCTCTCACTCTCAAGATTCAGAGAAGATTAGGGCGGGCCGAAAGGCCCGCCCTTTCGTCCACAGGGCTATCCCTGTCATTCTCGGTCCATGCGGACCGGGAACCACGCCATGGACTCTGGGCCGACCATCGAAGGTGTGTACTGAGTACGCAGTTGCATCCTGGGTTGACAGAATCGCGGCTTGAAATTAATATTTATGGGGATTTATCATCAGGGGAAAGACCAAACCGAAGCCATCGTGGAAAAGATCAACCCGGGGTCCGGGAACCGGCCCTGCGACGTTGGGGACCGACGCCCCGATTCTGCATGGGCCACTTGAAGGGAGAGGCGAGATGGTAGCGAAAGCACACGTCGCATACCGCACGATCAAGGTCATATCGATCGCCCTCGTCCTGGCAATGGTGCCGATTATCGGCGTCGTAGCGCAGTCCTCCCCGGGCGGGCCGAGCGTCACGCCCGGTAACGTCGGCAAAGCCAACGAGCCCACCGGGTTCGGGTACCGGCTCATGAAAGGCGGAGCCTTGCCCTCCGGAGGTGTGGTGGTGGAAGAATACGGCCGTTTTCGCTGGGTCGTAACGCCTCAGCAGGTGCCGGCGCAACCCCTTCTTTCGCAGGCCCGGAGCGCCTATCCCACGCTTCAGTTCAGGGGGGAATCCATCCCCGCGGCTCCGGTTTCGGATGCCATACGGTCGCGTCTAGCGGGCCGTCCGGCCGTGAAGAACGCTTACCTCATCCAGTTTTCGGGACCGTTCAAGACTGATGTGTGGTCAAAGAAACTGAAGAAGACGGGAGTCAGGCTGGTCAATTACGTGCCTTCAGACGGGTTCCTCGTCTGGGCGAACGGAAGGCAGCTTCTCCAAGCTCTCGGTCTGAAGACGAGCACGGGCTACCCCATGGTGCACGCGGTCGTCTCCGTGGAGTGGGACAAGCGCATAGAGCCCGCTCTGAGAGACCTGGCGAACGGCCGCCCGCCGGCGGGGGCTCCAGCTGCCTGGGTGAACGGCCAGCCCATTGCCGTCCACGCATGGGCGTTCTCGGACGGAGCCCTGGCTGACGTGCTGGCGCAGATCAAGGCCGTCGATCCGGGCGCCCAAGTTGTCCACGATGCCGGAGACACCTACGTGACCGCATCGCTGTCTCTGGCGGACATCGTGGTTCTCGCGAAGCAAACGCCGGGGCTGAAATACGTGGAGATCGTGAGACCGAAAGTCCTGCACAACGATCTGGTTTCGCTGCCGCAGGTCTGCGACGTGGAAACAGAATGGACCTCGGGGTGGACGGGCGCAGGGGTGATCGTGGACCACAACGACAGCGGGGTGGATACCACGCATCCCGATTTCCCGGCCTCTTCGATTCAGGCAACGAGCGGTCCTATGGCTACCGCTTCCAGTGACAACACTCATGGTACTCATACAGCAGGAAGCGTGCTCGGGAGGGGACTGGCCGCCTCAACCCCTACGAATACCAGTGGTTGTGGAGATCAATACGCACCGGAAAGCACTGTGAGAGGAATGGCCTGGGGCGCCAAGCTGGCGACCAACAACATTTTCGACAGCGGAGGCATCGGCGGCGATACCTCAATGATGCAGTGGGGTGTCCAGCAGGGCGCGCAGGTTTCGACAAATTCGTGGGGATACGGAACTCAGAGCAGCCCGGACACGACATACGACTCGCACGCGATCGCAGTGGACACTGCGGTAAGAGACGCCGACTCGGGAACAGCGGGCAACCAACAGCTTGCAATCTTCTTTTCCGCAGGCAACTCGGGATCATCGGCCAGCACTGTCGGATCACCGGGGTTAGGGAAGGACGTTGTGACGGTCGGTGCAAGCCAGAATGCCCGCTGCGGGTCGTACGTCCCTTCCTATCAGAGCGGCCCGGATATCGATACCGTCGCCGCCTTTTCGAGCCGGGGGCCAAGCCAGGGGCGCATTAAACCGGATATCTGCACTCCCGGCACCGACGTGCTTTCCGTGCAATCGGGCAGGCCACGAGCCAAGGGCTCGGGTGGGACCAGAGTTGGACGGGCGATTATTATGCGCTGGACTCGGGAACCAGCATGGCCTGTCCCTTGACGGCCGGCATGGCCGCGGACTTCGTCCAATTCTACCAGACCACCTTTACCGGCGTACCAATTCCAGCCCTCATTAAGGCAAGCCTGATTAACGGCGCCGTGGACATGGGGATGGGCTATCCAAGCTATGATCAGGGTTGGGAACGGACAACCTGAAGAACACCATCGAAGGGCCTTCGGGCGGCTCCGTTACGTTCCTGGACCAGACCGACACGACGCCCGTGGCGACGGGCGGTCAGTGCTCTAAACTGTTCAGCTCACCAGCACGTCCGTTCCTCTCAAGATCACCCTGGTGTGGACCGACCCACCCGGTGCTGCAAGCTGCACAAGTTGTTGGTGAACAATCTGGATCTGGAGGTGGTTGCGCCCGGGGGTACGACCTATCACGGCAACCAGTTCACAGGGGCCTGGTCGACGGCCGGCGCGTCGGGCTGGGATTCGGAAAACAACGTCGAGAACGTGTTCGTGCAAGCCCCGGCAACGGGCGTATGGACGATCCTCGTTGACGGGACGCCGTCAACACCGTCCCATCAGGGGTAACCGGAGGCCAGGTTTTCGCCCTGGTCTATTCGGGAGCGATCGCGCCGCCCTGCACGGCGCCGGGTACACCTTCCGGGCTGAGCGCGAACGTCCCCGGCGACAACGAGATCGACCTGACGTGGAGCGCGGGCACCCCGGCCGGCGACACGTACAACGTCTACCGGACGACCGGCTCGTGTCCGGGAAGCGGATACTCGCTCCTCGCATCAGGCCTGACGAGCCTGGCTTACAGCGACACGACGGTCAGCGGCGGCACGACGTATTCCTACGAAGTGACGGCTGTGGATTCTACGGGCGGGTGCGAGTCGGCGAGGTCGGGCTGCGTGTCCGAGACGGCCATCGGTGCCTGCACCGCCGCGCCGACCTTCGCGGGTTTGACCTCCGTCATCAATCCCGCCAACGCCACGTGCGAGCTTGACCTGGCGTGGAGTGCGGCGACGCCCAGCTGTGGGACCGCGGTCTACTACAACGTGTTCCGTTCTATGTCGGCGTCCTTCGTCCCTTCATCTTCAAACATGATCGCCACCGGCGTGGTGAGCACGGCTTACAGCGATACGAGCGAGCTTGCGAGTGGTACCACTTACCACTACATCGTGCGAGCCGTGGAGAATCCAATGGCGCCGAGGACAACAACACGAAGATTCTCGGTGCTATGGTCTCAGGACCCTTTTCCTCGGGAAACTTTGTGGATGATGTCGAAAATGGCGTTGTATCCCAAATCACCCAGCAAGACGCCAACTGGTCTATCGAATCTTGTAGGTACGAGTCCGACGCACAGCTGGCACATGGGTCAGACCGACTGCACCGGCATCCCGATCGATGGCGGGACTTACAGCCTGGTCTACAGCCTCGACGTCGGCCTTATGCCATCTTGGGAAGCGCGCAGTTCTACCACACCTTCTCTGCCTACTATTCTTCTGGTGGCGCTACACAGACGCCATCTATTTCGAGGTCGATCCTACGGGAAGTGGTAGTTGGACGACGGTGGCGAGCTGGCAGGCAAAGGACAGTGCGTGGTCGACCATGACGCTGGCCGGCCCATACGACCTGTCTTCCTACAGCGCCGGCGTGACAGGGATCGCTCGATTCCGTTTCCGGTTCACCGGTGGTGCCAGCTGGACCATAAAGGGTCAAAACAGCGTCGCAGGCTGGAACGTGGACGATTTTCAAGTCTCATACACCGCATATTCCTCTTGCGCGACTGTAAACTCAGTCAAGCCCGTTCCCGACGGCAAGTGGGTGAGCGGCACGGCGATGCAGGCGACCAAGGCCGCGGCCGATGGTAGCAGAATCAATCTGACCTGGGACGTGGCCACCTGCCAGAACGCGAACTACAACTTCTATTACGGCAACGGGAGCGACGTCTCGACCTACGCGCTCCAGGGGAGCGACTGCGGGCTCGGTAACACCGGCGCCGCCAACGGCGTCAGCATTCCCAGCGTGCCGGCGGGGCAGACCTTCATCTGGTGGGTCATCGCCGGGACGGACGGTGTGCAGACAGAAAGCTCCTGGGGAAGGGACTCTTCCGGCAACGAGCGCCACCCTGCGGCATCGGGAGAGTGCGGATTCACCGCCAAGAGCACGGCGACGAGCTGCCCCTAGTGAAGTGATCCAGTGATCGAGTGAACAGGCGTGTGGGGCTGCCTTCGGGGGGGAGACGGCCGACCGCCGACTTCCGACTGCCGACCGCTGACCGCCGACGGCAGACCACCGACTTCCGACTGCCGACCGCTGACCGCCGACGGCAGACCACCGACCACCACCGTGCGCTGCAGCCTTGCGACCGTTGATTACGGACGGCCCGCAGAAGTCCGCCCCCATAGGCGCATCCCGCTACCGTCCTCCAAGTCCCAAATCCAAAATCCCAATTCCCAATTCCCCCTGTCGTCCGGCCCGGGCGAGAGGACTCCAGGGAATTGAAGGTGGGCCTGTCGGGTTAGTTAACCGGGAGGTTGCACCATGGAGAGTCCCGCTTCGACCATTCAGTCGGCGGGCCATCAGCGGTCCTCAGACCACTACCCGGCTGGCGCCAGTGACCCCGGTCGCCCGCTCCTGCCCACGGCCAGGCAGAACCGCCCACCTTCGCACGTTGTCCCCGGAAATCCAATCGGTGTTTCCGCCGCCCGTATCCGTTCGCAGGAGGTCCCATGATTCACTCATCGCGTCTCGCCGAACAGGTATTCAAATGGGGGAAGGGAGCGATTTTCTGCGCCCTGATCCTAGCTGTCCCGGTCTTGACCGCCCAGGCCGCCGCACCCGGCCAACCAGGCAATGCCTCCGTTGTACTGCCGGGCAATGTCCCGTCGTTCGCGCGGCCCCAGCTCGATTACGGCTTTTCCGCCCCGAGTCTGTCCATGGACCGCATGATCCTCGCCCTCAAGCCCAGTCCCTTCAAGCAGGCCGCGATGGAACATCTCCTGAATGAACAGCAGGATCCCGACTCTCCCCAGTACCACTGCTGGCTCACGCCGCAAGAATTCGGCAGGCGCTTCGGCCCTTCAAAGGCCGACCTGAAGAAGGTGAAGGAGTGGCTGCGCTCCCAGGGCTTCCGCGTCGATTCCGTGGCCAAAGGGCGCATGTGGATCAATTTTTCAGGGACCGTGTCTCAGGTGGAGCAGGCCTTCCATACGCAGATCCACAATTATCTGGTGGGTGGGAAGATGTACCACGCCAACGCCACCAACCCCGCCATTCCCAAGGCACTCGCGACGTTCGTCGCGGGGATCGTGTCTCTCAACAACTTCCCGTTGCGTCCGATGAACAGCGGTGTTCGGCCCTATGAGCCAGGTGGCGTCGGTCCCGATGACACTTCCGGGACCACACATTACGTTTCACCCGGGGATTTCGCGGCGATCTACAATGTCAACGCGCTTTACAATGCGGGCATCACCGGCAGCGGCGTCACGATTGCGATCGTGGCTCGGACCCACCCCAGCGGCCTGCTCAACGCCGTCAGCACGTTTCAGAGCGACATGGGGCTTCCCGTCCACGCGCCGAACGTGATCCTCAACGGGACCGATCCAGGCGACCTGGGCGGCGGCGAGGACGAAGAAGCCGAACTGGACGTGGAATGGTCCGGTGCCGTGGCGCGTGACGCGACGGTCGATTTCGTCGTTTCCAAATCTACGGGCAGCACCGACGGAGTCGATCTCTCGGCGCAGTATATCGTGGACAACGACCTGGCCCCGGTCATGAGCACCAGCTTCGGCCAGTGCGAATCCTCCATGGGGGCCACCGAAAACACGTTCTACAAAAACCTCTGGGCGCAGGCGGCAAGCGAGGGGATCACGTCCTTCGTGTCGGCGGGGGACAGCGGAGCGTCGGGCTGCGACAGTGGCAGCTCAACCAGCGGTAGCGGCCAGGCCATATCGGGGCTCTCTTCGACGCCCTACGACGTCTGCGTGGGAGGCACGGAGTTCAACGAAGGTTCCGGTACCTACTGGGGAACCACCAACACAAACTATGCCTCGGCGCTTGGCTACATCCCTGAGATGGCCTGGAACGAGAGCGGGGCCGCACCCATCTGTCCGTCGGGCGACACATGCCAGGATCTGTGGGCCACCGGCGGAGGCGCTTCGACGGTGTACACCAAACCTTCCTGGCAGGTCGCACCGGGCGTGCCGGCCGACGGCAAGCGCGACTGTCCCGACGTCTCCTCCGCAGCGGCGGCCGGGCACGACGGGGCTCTCGTGTACATCGAGGCCGGAACGTCGAACGGCCTGTACGTCATCGGAGGCACGTCCTGGTCTTCGCCCTCGTGGGCGGGTCTGATGGCCCTGGTGGTGCAGAAGATGGGCGGCCAGGCCCAGGGGAACGCCAATCCGCGGCTCTACCAGCTGGGCAACAAACAGTACAGCACAGGGACTCCGGTGGTTTTTCACGACACCACCACCGGAGACAACTCGGTTCCCAACGTCACCGGATTCACCTGTACCACGGGCTACGACCAGAGCACGGGACTGGGCTCGGTGGACGCCTACGCACTCGTGAACAACTGGGCGGCCTGCACACCCCCCGGCACCCCCACGGGGCTCTCGGCCTCCGTCCCCGGCGACAACCAGATCAGCCTCTCCTGGTCGGCGGGGAGCCCGGCCGGGGCCACGTACAACGTCTACAGGGCAATCGGATCGTGCGCCAGCCCGGGGACCTTCTCGCTCCTGACAACGGGAGTGACCGGCACAAGCTACACGGACGGCTCCGTGAGCGGCGGGACGACTTACGCCTACGAGGTGACGGCCGTGGATTCCACCGGAGGCTGCGAATCGGGCAAGTCGGCCTGCGCTTCCGCCACGGCCACGGGCGCCTGCACCCTGCCTCCCACGTTTGGGGGGCTGACCTCGCTGACCAATCCCCAGAATAGCACCTGCGAGCTGGACCTGGCGTGGAACGCGGCGACGCCAAACTGCGGTCCGTCGGTCTACTATAACGTGTACCGGTCCACCTCGGCGTCCTTCGTTCCCTCGCCGTCCAACATGGTCGCCATGGGCGTTGTCGGTACGAGCTACAACGATACGAGCGACCTGGCCAGCGGGACGGTGTACTACTACATCGTCCGGGCGGTAGATGCGGCCAACAGCGTGGAAGACGCCAATACGGTGGAACTGTCGTCCGCCGTGTCGGGCGCCCTGGGTTCGCCGACCGTCTTTCAAGACGACGTTGAAAGCGGCGTCCTACCCCAAATCACCCAGCAAGACGCCAACTGGTCGATCCAGTCGTGCGCCTCGAAAAGCCTGACCCACAGCTGGCACATGGGGCAGACGGACTGCACCGGTATCCCGACCGACGGCGGAACGTACAGCCTCGTCTACAGCGTCGACGTAGGCCCCTACGCGACCCTCGGGAGTGCACAGTTTTACCAGACGTTCTCGGCCTACTACGGCAGCGGATACTCGGACGCCATCTACTTCGAAGTCGATCCCAAAGACACCGGGAACTGGGTAACCGTGGCAAGCTGGCAGGCCCAGAACGGCGGGTGGTCGACCATGACCCTGGCCGGTCCCTACGACCTCTCCGCCTACAGCGCCGGTTCGACGGGGATCGCCCGGTTCCGGTTCCGGTTCACGGGTGGGGCCAACTGGATCATCTACGGCAGTAACACCGCGGCAGGATGGAACGTGGACGACTTCGAGGTCTCGTATTCGACCTACACCACCTGCAACACGGGCATCTCGTCCAGCAGCATCAAGCCCGTGCCGGACGGCCAGTGGGTGAGCGGCACGCCCATGCAGGCGTCCAAGGCGACCTCCGACGGGAGCAGCGTGGCACTGACGTGGGACACCTCCTGCCACCAGGATCCCAACTACAACCTGTATTACGGCGTCGGCAGCCAGATCGCGAACTACACCCTGGCGGGCAGTCAGTGCACCCTGGGCAACTCGGGCAGCGCCACCTGGAGCGCGCCGGCCATCCCTGCGGGCGAGCACTTCATCTGGTGGGTCATCGCGGGCACCGACGGCGCCCACACGGAGAGTTCCTGGGGCAGAGATTCGTCGGGCAACGAACGCCACCCCGCCGCCTCCGGCCAGTGCGGGTTCACCGCCAAGAGCACGGCGACGAGTTGCCCGTAGCAAAGTGATCGAGTGATCGAGTGATCGAGTGATCGACGGCGCCGGGAGTCCGTGATCAGGTGATCAGGTGAGTCCGGCGCTTCCTTGCCTTCGCGGGAATCACGGGGGAGAACGGCCTGCTGCCATGCCGAAGTCTCCAAATCGTATTCCTCCCGTCCTCCCATCCTCCCTGTTAAGAGTGGATTGGTGGACGCTCGGGCCTGCGGCCTTCGGGTCCACCCTACGACTTCCCTCTAACCTGCCCGCGCCGATCGCAGACGGCGGACCGTTGTGCCTCGAGGCGCGGAGAAGTAATCGCAGGGTGGGCAAGAGCGGCGAAGCGGCGTTGCTCACCGATTGGATCGGAGGCACGAGGAGGGTTTATTTGTGCATTCTCGCAGCGGACATGGGAACGAGCGGTCAAGCCCCCATACTGAAGATGGTGGGCCTGAATGCCCACCCTACACGCTACCCTCGATTGGAAAGGCGGGGCCGAGCCGGCGGCGGAGGAACGCGGTGAGCGCTCCCGCGTCGTGCGAAGCTACGACCTCGACGACTCCGTCCGCGTAGATTTCAGCGAGAACCTTCTGGATGCGCGCGCTCTCCCACCCCAGCGAGAGCATCCCGTCCCTCAGGCGTCCCATGACGATCAGGGCCTCGCCGTAGGCTTCGCCGTAACGTGCTTCCAACTCCTCCCGGAGAGCCCGGGCCATGGCAGGGCACCGGCCGTTCGTGGCCACGGCCAGCGTGAGGTCGCCGCGGCGGACCACGGCCGGAAGAGTGATGGTGCACAGCGCCGGCCTGTCCACCACGTTGACCAGACAGCCGCTCCTCCTCGCGTCTGCGGAAACCGCCGCGTTGAGGTCCTCGTCATCGGTGGCCGCTATGACCAGGAAGGCGCCTTCGACGTCCTCGGGCACGTACTCGCGCCGGAGAAGGCTCAGGCGGCCCTCATCGGCCAGGCGCTCGACGGCCTCACCCGCGGACGGCGCCACCACCCTCACGCGGGCGCCGGCGGCCAGCAGTCCGCCCACCTTGCGCGCGGCCACGCCCCCCGCGCCCACCACGAGCACGTCGCGTCCTTCGAGGCAGAGGTTGACCAGATAGCTCATTCAAGCTCCGCAGACCGGCGTTTCTAACCCCTCCGGGCCGTGACGAGCACGGTGCCGGCGGGGAGGGCCTTGCTGGCGATGGCCCCGAAACCCAGGGCCGTGAGCGCGTCGGTGAGGCGCCCGATGGACCACGTGCGGCAGCCGCCCCGTGTCATGTGCCTGCCAAGGCCGCCGAGGACCACCTCCGGAGGCGGCAGCGCGCTGACGGGCAGGAAGCTGTCGTGGAGAACGAGGCTGCCGCCGGGCGTGAGGGCCGCGGCGGATTCGTCGAGGACCTTCTGCACCTGGCCTCGATCGCAGGAGGCCAGAAGGCCGGAGAGCAGGACGGTCCCGTACGGGCCGTCTTCGGGAATCGGGCACAGCATCCTGAGCGCGCGCTTCGTCGATGTGAACGGGTTGACGGCCGTGAACGAAAGCCCAGGCCATCGCGCCTTGAGTGCCTTTTCGTAGGCTTCATGCCCCCATCCCACAAGAAGGACAGGTCCGGAGGACTCGAGGTCGAGCTGTTCCGCAACCGCCGGCGCGGCGAACCGGGCCAGGCTCTCGCAGGAGGCTTCGTAAGCGGCATCGTCACCGACGGCGACAAAGTCCTTGCAGCC
Source organism: uncultured Acidobacteriota bacterium (assembly GCA_963724125.1). Classification (GTDB taxonomy): domain Bacteria; phylum Acidobacteriota; class UBA4820; order UBA4820; family DSQY01; genus CAVRTJ01. The sequence continues at coordinate 244,183 of CAVRTJ010000005.1, read as the reverse complement.
TTCCCTGGCATAGACTTCGAGGCGCCTCCACGAGGCGCTGGAACGGGCCTGGTGCAGCAGGGCGGGTCGCAGGCTCTGGGGGGAGCTTTCCCGCAGGTACCGCGTGGCGAGTTCCAGGTTCCTGTATCGGCCGTCTTTCTTTTCCAGGATGCCAAGCGCCACGAGCGCGTCCAGGACGTCCGGCATGGCTTGGGCGTTAAATCCGGACCGCGTCGAGAGATCTTCCGCCGAGACGGCGTCTTCAAGCGCGTCGAACAGGGCATTCTCCAGGGCGAAGCCGAGCGCCTGCGTTCCGAGGCCGGCCGTGGCGAGCCTGAGAAGCTGGTCGGGTGCCGGCGCGGGTTCGAAGCGGGAGGTGCCGTCCGTCCGCCGCTTGAGATCCCGCTTCGCGATGTGAAGCTTCTCTCGCAGACGAACCACGTCTCCGATGACGAGGGTCGCCGGGGGTTTGATGCCTTCCCTTTCGATGTCTTCGGCGATGGTGGCGAGGGTTCCCACCACCACGTGCTCGTCGTGCCAGAAGGCCATCTGGATGACGGCCGCGGGGGTATCCGGGCTCCGGCCGTTTTCGATGAGCCTGCCCGCGATCCGGCCGGCGTTCTTGACGCCCATCAGGAAGACCAGCGTGGGCATTTTGGCCAGAACGGACCAGTCCAGGCGGCTCTCTTCGTCCTTCGCCTCGTGCCCCGTCACGATGGCGACGCACGAGGCGCTGTCCCTGTGGGTCACCGCTATGCCCGCGCTCAACGGCGCCGAAAGGGCCGACGTGACGCCGGGGATGATCTCGAATGGAATGTCGTGCCCGGCCAGGTATTCGGCCTCCTCGCCGCCCCGACCGAAGACGAAGGGGTCGCCGCCTTTGAGACGGACCACGGTTTTGCCTTCCCGGGCCTTCTGAACGAGGATCTCGTGGATCTCGTCCTGCCGGGAATCGTGCTGGCCCACGGGCTTGCCCATGTAGATCCGTTCGGCGGCCGGCTTGGCCAGCGCAAGCACCTCTTCCTGTATGAGCCTGTCGTAGACGATAACGTCTCCAGTGCGCAGCAGTTCAGCGGCCTTCAGCGTGAGCAGCTCGGGATGCCCCGGCCCGGCGCCGACGATATAGACCTTGCCCGGTTTCATAGTGGACGTCCGCCCTTCCCCTGCACTCGCCGCCGCCAAGATGCCTTTCTTCCCGCGCCCTGAGCGCGTTCGACACGCGGAGCGAAGCCAGATGAATAATATTAGGCCAACCGGCCTGCGATGACAGTACTAGTCCGCCTCGTAATCCGGCACGTGGGGCTTTAGGCCCGGCCGGCCGACGGCGTGGTGGGGATATGGCCCTTAATATCTCTTAGGGCCCCAGCGGCCGTTTGACAAGCGCCCGACCCCTCCCTATACTTTCAGCACCAGCAACCATTATGCCGTGGGGACGGGCGCTTCAAGCTGGGAAGGGGGGGACCCGGATGGCTATCGTTACCATCTCCCGAGGTTCATTCAGCGGTGGGAAAATCCTCGCCGAATGCCTCGCCGAGAAGCTCGGGTATCGCTGTATCGACAGAGACGTCATCGTGGAAAAGGCCGCGGCTTTCGGCGTCAATCAGTCCGATCTGAGGGACGCACTTGAAAAGCCGCCGACCTTCTGGGACCGGTTCAAGCACAAAAAGTACGTCTATCTCACCCTCATCCAGGCGGCACTAACGGAAGAAGTCCGCCAGGGTAACGCCATCTATCACGGGAACGCCGGGCACATGCTTCTCAGGGGAGTAAGCCACGTCGTCAGAACGCGTATCATCGCGCCGCCTGAATTTCGACTCAGCATGGTGGAAGACCGCCTCAAGGTGGGTCACGGCGAGGCGCTGGCCTACATCCACAGGATGGACAGCGACCGGAAGAAGTGGACTCACTACCTCTACGGCGTGGATTGGGGGGATCCGACGCTGTACGACGTCGTTCTCAACCTCGAATACATGGACATTGACGAAGCCTGCGACATCGTCGCCGCGGCCGTGAAGCAGAAGTGCTTCGAGCAGACGCCGGAGTCGCAGACTGCGATGGAGGACCTCGCCCTGGCGAGCAAGATCAGGGCGAACCTGGCCATTAACCCCTCGACCGCCAACCTGGAGGTCGAAGTCGTGGCGCACGGCGGGGCGGTGGCCATCAACGGCCGACTGGGCAGCCAGGAGGAGATAACCGAGGTGGAACAGATCGCGTGGAAGGTGTCCGGGGTCAGCGACGTGGATCTCAGCGGCCTCGTCTTCTACCGCGACGTTTAGGGCCGGCCGCACGGATTTGGGGAAATCCGCGGCCGGAGACGGGTCCTGGGAGGGGCCTGATCCCTGTATTTTGAGGCAAGAGGGGGATCGAGCGAGGGGCGACTGCCGCACCGGTATCAGCGGCGGGACGTCCTGCCTTGACGGCAAACGGGGGGGATAATGGAAATCTTGTTACCCGTCGCGGGAATCAGCGTCAACCTGTTCCTTCTGATCGGGTGCGGCATCCTGGTAGGTTTCCTTTCGGGGATGTTCGGCGTGGGAGGCGGCTTCCTGCTCACCCCGATTCTCATCATGATCGGGATTCCGCCCACGGTGGCCGCGGCATCCGATTCCTGCCAGATCGTGGCGGCCTCGTCTTCGGGTGCGTCGGCCCACTTCAGGCTCGGAAACGTCGACGCGAAACTGGGCATTGTGCTTCTCCTGGGCGGGCTCTTCGGAGGGGCCATCGGCGTCCAGGTGATCAAGGTCCTGCGGGCCATGGGAAACGCGGACCTGGTCATCCAGTTCACGTACGTGATTATCCTGGGCGGGGTCGGCGGTTATATGTTCCTGGAGAGCCTCCAGAGCCTCCGGCGGGGTTCCGCTCCCTCCAAATCGCACCGGCCTGCCAGGACGCGGGGTCTGCTCAACAGGCTGCCCTTCCAGATGGAGTTCAAGCGGTCGGGCGTCACCCATTCCATCTTCGTTCCCTTCTTTCTCTGCACGCTGGTCGGAATCCTCGCGGCGATCATGGGCGTGGGAGGAGGATTCATCATGGTTCCCATGATGGTCTACCTTCTCAGGATGCCCATGCACGTGGCGGTTGGTACGGACCTCTTCCAGATCCTCTTCACCTGCGCGGGCGTCACCTTCATGCAGGCCACGACGAACCATACCGTTGACCTGGTCCTTGCAATTCTGCTGGCCGTGGGGTCGACCGTCGGCGCGCAAATCGGCGCGAGGGTCGGCAAACTCCTGCGCGGCGATCAGCTCAAGATCCTGCTGGCGTCCATCGTTCTCCTCGTGATGGTGAAAATGGCCTTCAGCCTGGTGATGACGCCGGCCAGTCTTCTTTCCTACGCGAAAGGGCACTGAAATGAGACGCACGGCCATAGTGCTTGCAGCAGCGGTTTGTACGTTTCTCCTGACGGTCGCCGTCGTTCACGCCGTGAGCGAGGAGAGATCGGACAGGGACGGGCTCAAGAATTGCGCCGGACGCCATCCACATGGGGACTTTCTACGGCGGAATGGACGTGACGATCACCGGGACGGCCGCGCGGGGCGACCAGGTTGTCGTCGTCATCCGGGGCGCCGACGTGGAGGAGGTCCTCAACAGGAAGGCGCGCGTGGGACCGATCTGGGTCAACCAGGGCAAGGTCCACATCTCGGGGGTTCCTTCTCTCTTCCTGTCGTTCAGCTCCCAGCCGATCGATAAGATCCTCGGCCGGGAGGTCATCGACGCCCATCAACTGGACGAGTCGGCCATCAGGAAGCAGATGCACGTCTCGCCGGAAGCCTACGACCAGCCGGTCATACGGGAAAACTTCCTGAAAATGAAGACCAACCAGAATATCTACGAGGTGCAGGCGGGACGGCTTGAAATGGGCACGCCCGGACCGGACGGCACGCCTTTCACGGTTGCTTTCCGTTGGTCGAAGAAGGCGCCGCCGGGACTTTACACGGTGAGCGCGTACGAATGCAGGGACGGTGCGGTGGCCGGCGAACTCAAGGCCACCTTGAAGGTTGATGAGGTGGGATTTCCCGCCTGGATGGCCCACATGGCGAAAGACAGGGCGGCTCTGTACGGGGCCTTCGCCGTAATCGTCGCCCTCCTGGCCGGACTGGGCATCGACTTTGTGGCTTCACGCCTGGGAAAGGGCGGAGCGGTCGCGCACTGAAGGACCGGGGAGGTATTGTCCTTCGGGTATCGCCGGATGGGAAGCCGAAACGCAGCATGAAGAGGTGGTCATGACCATATTTTTGCCCGTCGCGGGGATCAGCATCAACGTCTTCCTCCTGATCGGGGTCGGCGCCATGGTCGGGTTTCTTTCGGGGGTTTTCGGAGTCGGCGGCGGGTTTCTTCTCACACCACTGCTGATCATGCTTGGTATCGAACCCATGGTCGCCGCGGCCTCCGACGCCAACCAGATCGTGGCGGCCAGCACATCGGGCGCGTTCGCCCACTACAAGGAAGGCAACGTCGACGTGAAGATGGGCCTCTTCATGCTCGTCGGCGGCGTGGTGGGCGGAGGCATCGGCACCTTCCTCATCAAGATTCTCAAACAGACGGGAAACGTGGACGTGGTCATCCGCATCTGCTATGTGGTCCTGCTGGCCCTGGTGGGCGCCATCATGCTCATCGAGAGCCTCACCCGTCCGGTGAGTGACGAGACGGCGAGCAAGGGCGACTCCTGGCTTGACCGCGTCATGATCCGGCTTCCTTTTTCAACGCGCTTCGAAACGTCGGGCGTGACGACGTCCGCCATGAGCCCTATCCTCCTCGGCATCATGGTCGGGATCCTGGCCGCCATCATGGGTGTAGGCGGCGGCTTCCTGCTGATTCCCACCATGACCTACCTCCTGAGGATGCCCATGCGGGTCGTTGTCGGCACCAGCCTCTTCCAGATGCTTTTCACAGCCGGCGCCACGACCGTGATGCAGGCCACCGTAAATCACAACGTGGACATCTTCCTGGCAATCTCCCTCCTCATCGGATCCTCCATCGGGGCCCAGATCGGTGTGAGGGTAGGACGCCATTTAAGCGGAAGGCAGCTGAAGATTTTCCTGGCAATCCTGGTCCTCGGCCTGTGCGTGAAGATGTTCCTCGACCTTCTCATGCGTCCGGCGCATATCCTTGCGCAGATGGGAGGGCACTGATGCGGCGCTCACCGGCTCTCCCCGTGTTTGCTCTCGCATGTCTGGCGCTCGCCCTGACCCTGCCGGCGCAGCAGGTCCGCACGCCGGCCCGGCCGGCCATCGCCGCCCATCTGCCCACGGACGAGATTCAGGTCACGGCGGACTACCACGGAACGCGTCTTCTGATCTACGGCACGGTCCCCAGGGACTGCGACGTCATCGTTAAACTGTCCTCCCCCCGCGTGACCACCACCTATTCCCAGAAGGGCCGTGTCGGCATCTTCTGGTTCTCCATCGGCAAGGTCACCTTCGAGAACGTTCCCTGGATGTTCAAGGTCAAATCCACGCGCCCCATCGACAAGATTCTGTACGTCGAGGACCAGATCAAGTACCGCGTCGGGATGCGGGGGCTCGTCGAGTCCATCAAGGTGCCACCGGAAACCCCGCCCATCCTCGTGGACGAACTCATCCAGACGCGCATCGAGGACCAGCTATACAGTTTTCACGAGGGCGACGTGAAGCGCGTGAAGGGGAACATGTTCGAGACGAGCTTCTTTTGGCCCCCGAAGGCTCACCCGGGCACCTATCACATAGACTCTATCGCCGTCCGGAACGGAAAGGTCGTCAGCATCGATTCGGAGCAGGTGAAGGTGGAGAAGATCGGCGTGGAGGCGTGGGTGAGCGGTCTGGCGGTGAGGCATGGATTCGTATACGGCCTGGTCGCCGTTATCGTGGCCATGTTTGCAGGGCTGATGGTGGGGCTTATCTTCAGGGGCATGGGGCCGGGACGCAAGAAAGGCGCGCAGGCGGTCCATTGACAAATCCCACCACGCACCGGGCCTTGCGTTCCGCCGCTCAATTCGCGACATTCTAACCATGGGTATTTGGCGAAGACAGCGGCCGCGGACTGAACCCACCGGCCCTACGGACGAAATTATCCGGTCCAAGTTTAAGAGTTTCCAGTCTCTGCAGGCCCTCAACAACGAGAGCCTGGAGCTGTTGGCGCGCCTGCAGGAAGATCTGCAGTGCGTGCCGCCTCTCCGGAGCCACGTAGGCTCGAGAATCGATGCCATTTTTCAGAAGGCCGAATCCGCGGTGTCCGAACTGAACCACCTGTGCGAGGGGAGATACGGTCGCCTCGACGATATTCTCAGAACCCAGCGACACGAGGTGGAGGCGCACATTGCGGCAAGGGAGGAACTGGCCGCGTCGAGGCTTGCGGCCCGGTTGTCGGAGATCGGCCCGGAGGATGCCGAAGAGGTGGGCGGGAAGGCGGGTGTCCTGGGGGAGATTCGGAACGTACTCAGGTTGCCCGTCCCGGACGGATTTGTCCTGACCACCGAGGCCTACCGCCGTTTTTGCGGCATCCCCCTGTGGCAGATCGTCCGCGATGAAACGCGGGGGCTTGAGTTGGACGACCTGGAGGGCCAGGAACGGTGCGCCGCCAGGCTGACCGGGGCCGTCCTCGGCAGATCCGTTCCCAGGGCCGTGGAAGTGGCGATCGGAGACAGGGCCCTCGCCATCGAGACGGACGGGATGGGGTGGGCCGTCCGCTCAAGTGCGGTCGGAGAGGGCGGACGAAGCAGTTTCGCCGGACAGTTCGAAAGCCTCCTGAACGTCCCACGGAATGAACTTGTGGATGCCTACAAGAAAGTGGTCGCCAGCCGTTTCAGCGCCCGCGCCCTCTTCTACAGGTTGTCGCGGGGGGTGCAGGAAGTGGAGAGCCCAATGGCCGTTCTCTTTCTGCCCACTCTCGATGCGAGGGCTTCGGGCATCATGTATTCGAGGGATCCCAAGAATCCGAAGGGCGGCGCCGTCATGATCACGGCGACCATGGGGTTGGGGACGGAGATAGCGAGCGGGCGGTCTCCGGCCGACCAATTCCTGGTCTCCAGGTCCGGTGCGCACAAGGTCCTGGACCGGCAACTTGCCTCGAAAGAGAGCGCGGTGGTGCCGGAGCCGACGGGCGGCCTCGGCAGGCAGGCGCTCGACGGGGATTTGAGGGATGCCCCGAGCCTCCCGGAGGAGGCGCTCAGGACCCTTGCCGTCTGGGCCCTGAGACTCGAAGCGCATTTCAAGTCCCCGCAGGACGTGGAGTGGGTCCTCGACAAGGATGGACGTCCCTGGGTCGTGCAGTCCAGGCCTCTCACCTTGGCCGGCACGGGCCGGGACCGCGGACGCCCCCATACCCGCGCCCACCCTATCCTCTCGGGAGGGCGAACCGTCTATCCCGGCAGGACGTCGGGCGACGCCTTCATCGTGAGCGATCCCCGCCTCCTGACGCGCACGCCGCGGGGTGCGGTCGTCTTCGTGGAAAGGCCGACGCCGGAACTGGTCAAGGTCCTGCCGCGTCTTGCGGGCCTGGTATCCAGCAAGGGGAACGTGGCCGGTCACGGAGCCGCGCTTCTCAGGGAGTTCAAGGTCCCCTCGATCTTCGATGCCCCGGACTTCCACGGCGCCGTCCGGCCCGGCGACCCCGTGAGCCTGGACGCCGTTCGGTCGAAGGTCTACGAAGGAATTCAGTGGCCCCCCAGAACGGAGAAACGCGAAAAGAAAACCGGCGCCGGCCGCGAAACGGACCCCATCAGCCGCCGCGTCCTGGCTCTCCATCTCCTGGACCCTGACGATTTCAACTTCAGACCGGGGGGCTGCAAGTCGGTCCACGACGTGCTGCGTTTCGCCCACGAAAGGGCCATCGAGTCGATGTTCGCCCTGAACGACGAAGAGCTGGAGCGCGGCAACCCGGGCTGCCGCCGGATCGTGACCACATCGCCCATGAACCTCTACGTGCTCGACCTGGGTGGAGGGCTGGTCCAGCCTGCCGCCGGCGGTGGAGATATCCAGCCGGAGGACGTTCGTTCCCGTCCCTTCAGGGCCTTCTGGGAAGGCGTGTCCCGCCCGGACGTGGCGTGGAACCGAAAGGCCGCGCCAAGTCTCGGCGGTTTCGCCTCGGTGCTCGCCAGTTCACTCTCGGAGCAGCACAGCGGCAAGCGCGCGCTCGGCGATTACAGCTACCTCCTCGTCGCCGAGGAATACATGAACCTCAACGCCCGGATGGCCTACCATTTTTCCATGGTGGACGCCAGTCTGTCGGAGACGCCCAACAATAACTACGTCACTTTCCGCTTCGCCGGGGGAGGGGCGAGCAGGAGGCGGCGAAGCCTGCGCGCCTGCTTCATCCAATCCGTATTGGGGCACTTCGGTTTCCACGTGGATCGCCGGGGCGACGTGGTGAACGCATGGTTCAAGAAGGCCACGGCGGGCGAAACGGCAGAGAAACTCGATATACTTGGGCGGCTGACCGTCTGCACGACCCAGCTCGACATGTACATGAGCAGCCAGGGGGCCATGAAATGGTACGCGGATCAGTTCATCGCGGGTAACTATGACTTCGAACCGCCGGAAGGCGGCGTTCCCGGCGCCGGGCCGCAAGGCTGACGACGCGGACGGCGGCTTGCGGCGGCATTTTCCGGCGGTGGCGCCGGAAACGCGGGACAGGGGCGGGAATGCGCTGGTGGTTTTCGAAGAAGAGGCGGAATGAGGAAGAGGTCCCGACCGAAAGGCGGGTCCGTCGCAAGTACGAGAGCTTCAGAAGCCTCCTCGCGCTCAACAACGAGAGCCTCGAACTCATGGCGACCCTCCAGGAGGATCTCCAGTACGTGCCCCCCCGGAGGGACGTCCTTGGAACCCGCGTGGCGGGCATCTTCGAAAGGGCCGAAAGAATAGTCGGCACGCTGGAGGTCCTGACCGGCAAGAAGTTTCCGGCCCTGACCGGTGCGGTCAGGGACCACCGGCACGAGGTCGAGAATTTCATCGCGACCGAGCAAGAGCTGGTTTCGCCGCGGCTCGCGGCGTGGCTCTCGGAGGTCGGGGCCGGGGACACCGGCGAGGTGGGGGGAAAGGCGGCAGCGTTGGGCGAGATTAAGAACGCGCTGGGCCTGCCCGTACCGCACGGGTACGTTCTTACCACGGAGGCGTACCGAAGGTTCTTCGGAAATCCCGCATGGAAAAGCATTCGGAACGCCCTCGCGGGAGTCGACGTGCAGAGCCCCCCCACCCTTCAGGCCGCCTCGGCGGAACTGTCGGACGGTGTCATGGACCAATCCGTTCCCAGGGCCGTGGAGGTGGCCATCACCGAGCGTGGAAAGGCGATGGATCTCGGCGGCCTCGGTTTCGCCGTGCGTTCGAGCGCCGTGGGCGAAGGCGGGGCGCAAACCTTCGCCGGCCAGTTCCTCAGCCTGCTCAACGTGACCGAGTCCGGACTCGTGGATGCCTACAAGCGGGTGGTCGCCAGCCGCTTCAGCGAACGGGCCCTCTTCTATCGCCTGTCCATCGGTCTGCCCGAAGTGGACAGTCCCATGGCGGTGTTGTTCTTACCCGTCATCGACGCCAGGGCGGCGGGGATCATGTACACCCGCGACCCCGGGAATCCCCGCAGCCGCGAGGTGCTGATCACTGCGACCCGGGGGCTGGGGCTGGACATAGCCAGCGGGCGCATGCCGGCGGACCTGTTCAGCGTGTCCCGGGGCCACCCCCACGCGATCATGGAGAGCAGGATCGCCCGCAAGGACGAGATCGTCGAGCTGGACGCCCGGGGCGGCCTGCGGCGCACGCCGCTCGCCCCGGAGGCGGCCGCCGAGCCGAGCCTCCGGTCCGAGGAGATTCAGGTGCTCGCTCACTGGGCCGTTCGAATCGAGGAACATTTCAAGGCCCCCCAGGACGTGGAGTGGGCCCTCGACAGGGAGGGCAACCTCTGGATACTCCAATCCAGGCCGCTGGCTCTCGCGGAAGCGTCCAGGCGCTCCAAGACCCGTATCAGGGAAGAACCTCTCCTCGAGGGGGGACGCACGGTCTATCCGGGCAGGGTGTCCGGAAAGGCCTATATCGCGCGGACGCACCACGACCTAGACCACGCGCCGAAAGGCGCCGTCGTCTTCATGCACAGGGCGTCCCCCGAGATCGTAAAAATCCTGCCCCACATCTCCGGCGTCGTCGCGGAATCCGGCAACATAGCCGGGCACGGCGCCGCCCTCCTCCGGGAATTCAAGGTGCCGTCCGTTTTCGAGATGCCGGGCGCCCTCGAACGAATCAGCAAGGATGACGCCGTGAGCCTCGATGCCGTTAACCAGCGCGTTTACCGGGGCAATCTGTGGCCGCCGCGGGAGATGGATGAGCCCGAGGCCGCTCCGATCTTACAGCACGCGGAGCGATCCCATAAGCGAGAAACTGCTCTCGCTCCACCTCCTGGATCCGTCGGCCATGAATTTCCGTCCCAGGGGCTGCCGCTCGACGCACGACGTGTTGCGGTTCTCTCACGAAAAAGCGATCGAGGCCATGTTCGCCATCAACGACAGCGAGCTCCAGAGCGGCCCCCACACGTCCAAGCGCCTGATCGATCCGGCCCCCATCAACCTTTACGTTCTCGACCTTGGCGGCGGCCTCGCGCCCGAGGCGGCTTCCAGCCGGGCCGTGAGTCCTTCCCAGATCATCGCCCGGCCTTTCCAGGCCATCTGGCGAGGCGTCAGCCACCCGGACGTGACGTGGAGCCGCCAGATGCCGGCCAGCCTGGAGGGCCTGGCCTCCGTCATGGCGGGGGCGTTCTCGTCGCACTCCAGTGCGCGCCGGGCCCTCGGCGACAGGAGTTATCTCCTCGTGGCCGACGAGTACATGAATTTGAATTCCCGGTTGGCCTACCATTTCACGCTGGTCGACGCGTGCGTCTCCGACGTCGTGAACAACAACTACGTCGCCTTCCGGTTCTCCGGGGGCGGAGCCACTCGATGGCGGAGAAACCTCAGGGCCGTCTTCATCCAGACCTGCCTCGATCACTACGACTTCCAGACGGACAGGCGGGGTGATCTGGTCAACGCGTGGTTCAGGAAACGGCCGGCCGAAGAAACGGAGAACAGGCTGGACATGCTGGGGCGGCTGATGGCCTGTGCGAGCCAGCTCGACATGTACATGACGGGTCATGACGTCATGCAGTGGTACGTGGCGCAGTTCCTCGATGGGAACTATGGTTTTCATCAACCGGGGGGGGGCGGGGCCGGCGGGCGTCCGTGAGGCGCACGTCCCCGATAGACGCGTTCCCCTCGACTTGATGGTAGAATCGAGGAGCAACGACTACGGGTTTGTCCGATCGTTCTACCGCACCAGGGTTACGGCCGGGGGAGCCGCCGGGTGCACGGGGATAATCAAGCGGGGGGGAATATGCCGATCATCTTTATCAGCGGGTTGCCTTTCGGAGGCGGCGAGAGGCTCGCCAGGATGCTCGCCCAGAAGCTCGGGTACGACTACCTGAGCCGGGATGACGTGGTCGCCCGGTCCAACGAGTGCGGCATTCCGGTGGGCAAGCTCGAAGTCGCCATGGTCAAGAAGCCGGCCGTTCAGGAACGCATGGCCCGGCTCCGGGACCGCTACCTGGCCGTGGCCACGGACTCGATCTGCGAAAAGGCCGCCCGGGGCGATCTCGTCTATTACGGGCGGGCCGGCCACCACCTTCTTCCAGGGGTGACCCACGTCATGAGGGTCCGGGTCGTCCCGGAGCCGGGGCAACGACTGGAATCCGTCATGCAGCGCCTCAAGCTCGGCCGGGAGAAGGCCGAGAAGTTCATCGAGGACATAGACGGCGACATACGCGCGTGGGTCCACTTCGTGCACGGCTGGGAGATGGACGATCCCCGGCGATACGACTTCGTCGTCAATCTGGAAAACGTCAGCCTGGAGAACGCCGCGGTGGCCCTGTGCGGCATCGCGGAGCTGCCCGATTTCAAGCCTACTCCGGCCAGCCGCAAGGCCATGGAGGAGCGGCTCCTGCAGTCCCGCGCGCGAATCAAGCTCGCCCTGGACGAACGGACGGCCGGCGCCGACCTCACGGTCCGATCGGCCGAGGGCATCCTCACGATCACCTACATGCCCCGGCAGTCGGGCGTGGCTTCGGTGATCCCGGAGGTCGTCGGCGACATACCGGGTTGCACGGAAATCCGATGCACAATGGCGGGCACGAACATCCTCTGGGTCCAGGAACGTTTCGATCCCGACGCGGAGAGCTTCCGCCAGGTAAACGAAATTGCACGGCGCTGGGGGGCGGCCGTGGAACTCCTGGGCTACAGCGCATCGGGCACGGCCGAAGTCGGAGAATCGGAACCGGCCGAAGTTCCAGGGAGGGCGTCCACCAAAGCGTACGACGGGGGGATCGAGGACGACGTGCCCGGAGAAGCTGTCCGAGTCCGAGCGCACTTTCCGCCGGACCCTGGAGGCCCTTGTTCGCGAAGGGAGGTCGGGCGGCGGTCAGACCGTGTGCGGCGGGCGCGAAAAGATCCTTTCCAGCGTCAATCCGAGCATTCCCTACAGCCTCGTCGTCGTCGGGGATCTCTTTCTGCAGAAACCTGCCGCAGCTCGGACGCGGATGGCGCGCGAGCTGTCCGGCTGGATCGGTCACCACATCAAGGCCCCCGTCATCTCCGTCTCCGAACTCGGCGCGAGGCTGCGGTTCACGCCCGCCCAGGCCTTGAAGATCATCGCGTCCCTGGCCGTCGTGGCCCTTGTATACGTAATCATCTTCCTCAGGCAGGGTCCCGTCCTGGACATCCTGGGAGGCGGGTATCACAAGTCACACCCCTGGGCGGCTCCGCTTTGGTCGCCGTCGTGGCGCCGCATCGTGGCGGCGCTCTACGGCCAGGTGGCCGGCGCCCTGCTCAAGCTGATCAAGCTGGAGTAGGGGGATGGCGGCGGTCAGATCGGGTGTGATGCGAGGGAGGCGATAATGCACGTCTTATTCGGCGACGTTTTTATGCAGTTGACGGTTTCCAAGGCCCTGTTGGTCATCCTTCTCGGGCTTTATCGGCGGCATACTCAGCGGATTCATAGGCAGCGGCGGGGCGTTCTTCATGACACCGGGCATGATGAACCTTGGGGTCTCGGGCGTAGTGGCCGTGGGAAGCAACATCACGCACAAGTTCGGCAAGGCCCTGGTCGGCTCGAAGAAACACAGCCAGATGGGCAACGTGGACAAGAGGCTTGCCATCTTTCTTCTCGCCACGGCTTTGGTCGGCATCCGCCTGGCGGTGTTGATCAACAGCATGCTCTTCGAAGGAGGCACGGGCCACGGCGCGGGAAAGAGCGCCGGCGCCGACCTCTACATCAGCGCAATCTTCATCGGCGTCCTATTCTTCGTGGGCCTGCACATGCTCCGGGATGCCGTGAGAAAGGGCGCCGAGGGGGAGGGGCCGTCCCGGCGGATCACGGAGTACCTCGGGCGGCTCAACCTCAAGCCGGTCATCCGGTTCCCCGTATCGGACGTGGAGCTCTCCCTGTGGGTTCTCCTGCCCGTCGGCCTGGCCACGGGTTACCTGGCGGGCACCATCGGTGTGGGGGGGTTCATAGGCGTTCCGGCCATGATATACGTCTTCGGCATCCCCACCGCGGTGGCCACGGGGACCGAGCTCTACCTGGCGGTGTACATGGGGGCGTTCGGGGCCCTGAACTACGCCTGGGAGGGCTTTGTGGACCTCAGGCTCACCCTGCTCCTTTTCCTGGGTTCGCTCATCGGTGTGCACGTGGGCGCATACGGCGTCAAGGTCGTGAGCGAGAGGCTCATCCGTCTGACCACCGGGCTGATCATCATCCTGTGCGTCTTCAGCCGTGGTGTGGCCGTTCCCGTTTACCTGCGGGAGCTGAAATGGATCCACTACAATCCGTCGTGGGACAAGCTCTTCAACGGAAGCAGCACGGTGCTCCTTTTTGCGGCCGGCATCAGCGGGGCGCTGGCCATCCTGTACAATGTCATCAAGGCACACGCCGAGCGCAGGAAGATACACACGACCCTGCTCGTGAGCCGTCCCGGGTCGGAAACCTGAGAGGAGCCCCTCCATGGAAGAAAGACTGCAGGTCCTGGTCCTTGACGACGAGCCCATCGTGGGCAAGAGGTTGCAGCCCGCGCTGGCCAAAGTGGGATGCGACGTGGAAGTCTTCGACGCGCCCGCACCCGCGCTTGAACGCCTCGATGAGAAGACCTTTCACATCGTGGTGACGGACATCCGCATGGACGACATTGACGGCATCGAGGTGCTCGAGAGGGTGATGGGCCGTTCGCCGGGCACCAAGGTCATCATGATTACCGGATACGCCACCGTGGAGGTCGCGCGGGAAGCCCTCGCCAAGGGCGCATTCGATTTCATCGCGAAGCCCTTCAAGCCCCAGGAGCTGAGGGAAGTCATCGCCAAGGCGGCCAAGGCGCTGGGCTTCCGCGACATCGGCCGGGACATGTCCGGCTAGCGGACCGACGGGCCTCCGGGAGGTGCAAGATGGCCGAGGGAACTTCAAGAGTGGATGCGGAGGCGCCCGAAGTCGCCGCAGTCCAGAAGGCCCTGCTGGCCAGACCGAGCATCGGAATCCGGACGCGGCTGGCGCTTGGATTTCTCTCCTTGTTCCTCCTTGCCGCGGCCGTGACGGTCGCGGCATGGGTCATGCTGTCCCGCCTCGAGGTCCGCCTCCGTTTTCTCGAGGTGGCCGATCGCTACACCATGGAAATCCAGCAGGCGCGTCGTTTCGAAAAGAACTACTTCCTCTACGGCGGTAACCTTCAGGACGTTCGCGAGCACGTCAGAAACGCCCGGCGGCTGCTGAACTCCGCGGGCCCGGAGGCGGCCAAGGTTCTCACCGAGGACGACCTGCGCCGCATGCGCGCCCACCTGGACCGCTACGACGCGCTGATAAGCCGCCTCGAGGAAATGGACAAGGGGCCGGGCGGGGAATCGCGCGGCCATCGAGGCCGAGCTCAGGACTCACGGCTCCCAGATGGTTGTCTTCGCCCTCGAACTGGCGCAGAAAGAGCGGACCAGCGTGAGCGGGACGTTCGCCCTGTTCAAACGCATGCCACTCCTTTTCCTGATTCTGCTTCTCGTCCTGATGGTTGCTATCGCGAGCTTCCTCGCCCGGCAGATGCTCGGCCCCCTGAGCCGCCTCATGTCGACGGCCCAGCGTATCGCGGCGGGGGACTTCACGCCCATCACCCCGGCCCGCTGGTACAGGGACGAGTTTTCCAATCTGGCCGTGGCTCTCAACACCATGATGCGGGAACTCGCGCACCGGCACGACGTGCTCGTACAGTCCCACAAGCTGAGGGCCGTCGGGACCCTCACTTCGGGCGTGGCCCACGAGCTCAACAATCCCATCAACAACATCACCCTGACCGCCGAAATGCTGAAGGAGGACTACGCGACGCTCACGGACGAGGAGCGCCTGGACATGGTGAACGACCTCGTGACGCAGGCGGAGCGGTCCCAGAAGATCGTGCGCAACCTCCTGGATTTCGCCCGCGAGAGCGAGATCAAGACCGAGAAACTCGACCTGGCTGAACTCGTCAGGCGGTCGGCTGGCCTTGCGGAGAACCAGATCAAACTCTCCGGTGCGAGGATCCAGCTCCAGATTCCCGACAATCTTCCCCCCGTTCACGGGGACCGCCAGTCCCTCAGCCAGGTTCTCCTCAACCTGCTCCTGAACGCCCTCGATGCCGTCGGCAAGGGTGGCCAGGTCACCATTACGGCTCGGGAAGCCCGGAGGGAGGGCTTTGTCGAAATCCTGGTTTCGGATGACGGGAAGGGCATTCCGCCGCACGTTCTGCCCTACATCTTCGATCCGTTCTTCACGACCAAATCGAGGGGCAAGGGAACCGGGCTGGGCCTTTCGGTGAGCCTGGGAATCGTGCGGCAGCACGGCGGGGATATTCAGGTGCAGAGCCAGCCGGCGAAGGGGTCTACCTTCATCGTGATGCTCCCGGCGGTCCTGGTGCCCGGCATGGGGAAAGACGATATGACGCCCTAGCGTTCATCCGCCCGGCCGATGGGGCTGCGTCGCGGGGTAATCCGCGGCCGGTTCAGCTTTCCTTCGATGCCTTGGTGACGAGCTTTGCCAGTTCCTTCATCTTGAAGGGCTTGGCTATGAAGTGCGCGGCGCCCAGGGCCTGGGCCTCGTAGTTGGTTTCGATGGTGGCGTAGCCCGTGATCACGATCACCTGCGTGGCGGGGGCCTTGTCCTTCACGAAGCGCAGGATGTCCATCCCCGAGGGACCCTTCATCTTCATGTCCGTCACGAGGACCGAGAATGTCTTCTCCTTGAGCCTCTCGATGGCTTGTGCGCTGTCCGTGAAAACTTCGACGGCGAAACCCTCCTTTTCGAGGACGGGCTTCAGCCTGTCGCCCACTATGGGCTCGTCGTCCAGGACCATA
Source organism: uncultured Acidobacteriota bacterium (assembly GCA_963724125.1). GTDB lineage: Bacteria > Acidobacteriota > UBA4820 > UBA4820 > DSQY01 > CAVRTJ01. The sequence goes on along the minus strand of CAVRTJ010000005.1, from coordinate 227,865 downwards.
ACGCTCTTTTGTTCTTTCATCCTACGCACCCCCTCGATGGGATCAAACCCGCGGCGGCCTGCTTGTCGGCCTCTTCGATCATTCTGACCGGACGTTCTGCTCCCGCCCCAGGGCGGGCAACAGGATCCTGAACGTCGCGCCTTCGCCCGGTTCGCTTTCGACCTGAAGGTCCCCTCCGTGCTTTTTGAGAATGCTGTGACATACGGAGAGACCAAGCCCCGTACCCCTGCCGGGTTCCTTGGTGGTGAAGAAGGGCTCGAAAATGTGGGGAAGGACGTCCTCCGGAATACCCGTACCCTCATCCCTGATCTCGACGCAGACGGTATCTGGGACGCGTTCAAAGGCCTTGACGGCGATGGTCCCTCCGTCCGGCATGGCCTGGATGCCGTTGATGAGGAGATTCAACAAAGCCTGTCTCAGCTGGTTGAAGGCGCCCATGACCCTGGGCAGGTTCGGGTCGATCTCCATGGTGAGTGTCGCGTTGTTGATCGCCATCTCGTTCTGCACGAGACGCGTCGTGGCCTGAAGCACCTCCGTGAGATCGAGGGGCGACATGTCGGGCTTTTCGCTTCGAGTAAAGTCGAGGAGGCTCTTGACCGTCTCGCTCGCCCGCTCGTTCTCGAAGTAGATGTCTTGCAGGAGCTTCCATTTCTCGTCGTCGCTCAGGGTCTTGAACTCTTCCATCAGGGCTTCCGTGGTGATTGCCACGTTGTTGAGGGGATTGTTGAGCTCGTGGGCCACGCCCGAGGTGAGCGTCCCCACGGCGGCCATCTTGGCGGCCTCGATGCAGGTGTCCTCATGGATTTTGAGTTCGATGAGCATGCGGTTGAGGGCGAGTGCGAGGTCGGAGAACTCGTCGCGGTATTTCCTCGCCGGGGCGATGGGTGAGAAATTGCCCTCGGCAATGCGCCGCGTGTAGTCCTGGAAGCGCTTCAATGGGCCGACGATGGCCCGCGCCAGGAAATTGACGATGTAGATGATCAGCAGCAGGAGGAGCCCCAGAAAGACGACCGGTACGACCTGCGAGACCTTTATCATCCGGTTCACGGATGATCGTTCCTTAACCATGAGGTTGGACGCGAGCTGGATGATTCTCCCGCCGTGTTCGCGCAGGGCGGTCTCCATCTGGGCCTTCTCTCCGGGAGACCAGGATTTCGTCCTTTCCCGCTGTTCGGCCTGCGTCAGGAGCGCGCGGTACTGCTCCATGTGCCGGGACAGGCTGGACAGGCTGGTCCGGCCGGCGACTTCCAGGATGTTGCCCTTCTCGGAGGCGAGCAGACTCTCCGCGGACTCCGCCTCCAGCAGCGCATTTTCGAGGTCGGTTCCGTAGAGGAAGTAGTTCTTCTCGTAGCGTCTGGCCTGTTGCACGTTGTAGGTAAGGCTCTGGGTCGTCTCGAGAAACTGGAGCTTGAACTGGACCTGGTAGAGGATGACCACCGTGGCTATGGCAATGGCTCCCGAAAGGAAGAAGCACAGAAGAAATCCGACCACGAGGCGAAAGCGGATGCTCATGGAAGGCCTGCCCATGAGGGCCTCTTCCGACGAGCGCATGCGCTCCGTCAGCCTTTCCCTTGAGAGCTGATCCTCCCGCTCTTCCACCGGCGATTGACCTGGATCTGCCATGGTCCCCCCCTAGCAGTTGTAGTAAATGTAATGTCCCCTCTTCCCGAATACACTATAGCTCAGGGGACTTGCGGGAACAACCGGGGTATTTGGGATTTGAAAGACGGCAAGGAAGCGAGGAACGGGGCTTCCCCCAAGGCCTCCTGACGACCAATCACTCTATCATTTGGGCACTGGATCGTCCGCTCACTCGATCACCGTTCTTGACGCCGGGCGGGTAATGGGCTATGCCTTTTGGAAACAGCTCGTTCGGTCGTGGATGGGGCGAGGCGCCCCGAGACGAAGGAGGGACCTGGTTGGACATCTTTCTGCCTGTGGCCGGCGTCAGCCTGAACGCCTTCGTCCTCGTGGGCATCGGAGCGCTCGTGGGCTTTCTCTCCGGACTGCTCGGCGTGGGCGGCGGTTTTCTCCTGACGCCGCTGCTCATCATGCTCGGCATAGATCCCCTCGTGGCCGTGGCGACCGGAACGAACGCCATCGTCGGCGCCAGCACATCAGGCACACTCGCCCACCTCCGGGCCAGGAACGTGGACGTCAAATTGGGTATGATCATGCTCGCCGGCGGGGTCCTGGGGGGCGGCGCGGGAACGGTCCTCCTGAGAATCCTGAGGCAGGAGGGGAACGCGGACGTCGTCATCGTCTTTTCATATGTGGTCCTGCTGGCGCTCATGGGCGGCCTGATGTTCGTGGAGGGCCTGACCAGCCAGGTTCGCGGTGATTACGACGCCCAACGAAAATCGGGGGCCTACCGCATGCTGGCCAGGCTTCCTTTCCGCATGCGTTTTCCGGTTTCCGACATCGAAACCTCGGCCTTCGCTCCCTTTGTGCTCGGCATCGCGGTGGGGATTATGGCTGCGGTTATGGGGGTGGGCGGAGGCTTCTTTTTGATACCGGCCATGACCTACTTCCTGGCCGTGCCCATGCGAATCGTGGTGGGTACGAGCCTCTTCCAGATGCTCTTCACCTCTGCCTCGGTCACCATCCTTCAGGCCGCCCTGAACCACAGCGTGGACGTCGTGCTCGCCGTCGGCCTGCTGATCGGGGCGACGCTGGGCGCTCAGGTTGGGGCGTCCCTGGCCGGTCGCCTGAGGGGGGACCAGCTCAAAATCGTGCTCTCCCTTCTCGTGTTGGCATTGTCCATCAAGATGTTCAACGATCTTCTGCTCATGCCGGTATCCTTCCTTACTCTTCCGGGGGCGCGGTGATGAGGAGAATCGCAGCGATCTCGCTTTGGCTGTTCGCGCTGGCTGCCCTGGCAGGTCCGTGCGGGGCGGCGACGCCCATCGTGATGCACGTCGAAGGCGCGGATATCCGCCTCACGACGAGATACGAAGAGGCGCAGACCCGGGTCATGCTGCGCGTGTGCGGAGGGTGCGACGCGGTGGTGCGCCTCAGTTCGCCTGCGGTGGAAGCCCGGTTCCCGCTCAAGGGCAAGACGGGGCCGTTCTGGTTAACGGTGGGCCGCGTGAGTTTCCACGACGTGCCGTGGCTCTACCTGGTCAAGTCCACCGGCTCGCTGGACCGGATTCTCTCTCCCGCCGAATCAAGGCGGTACGCTCTCGACGAGGCGGGGCTGGAGGCGTCGATCGGCGTCCAGTCCGGCGTCGACAGGAGGCTGTATCTGAACGAACTCGTCAAGCTGAAGAAGGCCGAGGGCACCTTCGGATTCGATGCGGGGGGGCTCAGAAAGAGAGGCGACGGCGACCTGGAGGCCGTCTTCCGATGGCCCGCCGGGACGCCTCCGGGGCGCTATATGATCGACGCTTTCGCCGTGAGTGGAGGACGTGTGGTCGGCAGGGCGTCCCGGGATGTGCTCGTTCACGAGGCGGGCCTGGCGGCCTGGATCAGCCGGCTGGCGGTGAACCACGGTGTCATCTACGGCGTGCTCGCGGTCCTCGTGGCCATGCTGACGGGGCTGATCGCAAGTCTCGTCTTCAGGCGCATGCCACTGGGAAGAGGGCGTTCCTAGCAGGCACCCCCCGTCGCACGCATTCGAGTAATGAGCCATCAGGCGCATAGAGATCGAGCGAACAGTGATCGGGACAGGGAATGGGCTTGCCCGCTGTCCAACCGGGGCCGGCCCGCATGTACAGCCGGCACGCGGGGAGGAGGAGCGGATTGGAAAGGCGCGATGGCGCGCGCGAAGGAGCGGCTTTGAGGCCGCCTCGATACCGAGATCGTCACGCCCCTGCCGGCGCGGTGTCCGGTGTCCCCGCTTTCTGCCCGGACGTGCCGGTCGATAGCGGAAGGCACATGTGCACCATAGTGCCCTTGCCCGAAAGACTTTCCACCTGCATTTCCCCGCCGTGTCTCTTGACGATGCCGTAGCTGATGGACAGACCGAGGCCCCGGCCCTTACCGCGCCCTTTCGTGGTGAAGTAGGGATCGAAGATGCGGGGGAGGTTCTCGGGCGGGATGCCGGTTCCGTCGTCGGAAACCTCCAGGCACACCATGTTCTCGTCCATGAGGTGGGCGCGCACGGCCAGGATGCCGCCATCGGGCATGGCTTCCACGGCATTCAGAAAGATGTTCAGAAAAACCTGCCTGAGGTCACTAAAGGCCCCCAGCACGGGGGGGAGGTCGCCCGGAGGCTCGAAACTGAATGTGACCTTGCGCAGGTCCATCTCGTTCTGGACCAGGGACCGCGTGGCCTCCACCAGGTCGGGCAATGCGATTGGCGCCATTTCTGGTTTCCTGTCGTGCACGAAGTCCAGTAATCCCTCCACGATGGCATTTGCCCGTTGGGCTTCAGAAAGGATGTCCTCGACGAGCCTGTACTTCCTGTCGTCCTTGAGGGCCTTACACTCCTCCATCAGGGTCTCGGCGGTGATGAAGATGTTGTTCAGCGGGTTGTTCAAGCTCGTGGGCGATGCCCGTCGTGAGGGTCCCCACTGCGGCTAGCTTTCCGGCCCTGAGCCTCTGGGCGGACTGCGCCCGCAACTCGAAGAGCATGCGATTGGTTGCGAGGGCCAATTCCGAAAATTCGTCGTGATATGGTTTTGCCGGTCGGATGGGCGAGAAGTCGCCCTCCGCGATGCGCCGCGTGTAGCCCTGGAAACGGGTGAGGGATCGGGTGATGGTCCTGGACAGAAGGTGGGCCACCCAGAAAATGAGCAGCAGGAGGAGGGCAAGAAATATGAACGGGACTATCTGGGAGAATTTGAGCACCCGGTTCGCGGCTTCCGCCTCCCTGTTGTTCAAGGTACGGGCGAGTGAAACGAGCCGTGCCCCGTGTTCCCTCAGCGCCTTTTCGATCTGCGTCGAGTTCGACGGCGCCATGCCGCCCGGGCGGTCGAGTGTACGGCATTCCTGCAGGAGGGCCCGGTAGGCGCCCAGGTGGTAATTCAACGCGGAGAGATTTTTCTCTCCGGCCACATCCAGAATGTTCACGGTGTCGTCGCGAAGCAGGTCGACGGCCCGGTCCGCATGTGCGGTGGCCGCCTTGAGATTGGTTCCGTACAGGAAGAAATCCTTCTCGTAGCGCCTGGCCTGCTGTATCTCGAAGGTCAGATTCTCCGTCACGGCCAGGAAGCGTATCGAACTTCGCGCGTGGTAGAGAAAGGCCAGAACCACAAGGGCGGTGGCGCCCATCAGAAAGAAACAGAGCAGAAAGCCCACCACGATTCGCATGCGGATGCTGACGCGTGGCCGGTTCAAAAAAGCGCGTTCGGCGTCTCTCAGCTCTTCGGCCTCGCGCCGGCCGAGATGGTATTCGGGCCTGTCTTCCACGAATCCGGCCATCGTACTTCCTTTCGACGGCGGTTCAATCCATCCGGGGAACGGCTGTCCCAATCCCCGTTGTCCTCCACTTCGTTGCGTCCATCCTGCCTGAAGTATACACGGCCGCAACTCCCCGTGCCCAGTTCTCCGGTGGAAGCGATTCTCTGTATGGCGCTCAGGTCCGCGGCCCTGACAGGGGCCTCTATATTTTGGGCAAAACTCACAGGACGGTTTCTCCTTTGATCCGTCATTGACTGCAGGGCCTCGGAGGGCCTATATGTGGAAGAGTCGGATGCTTACCCGGCGAGGAGAGCCGACCCACGGTGAACATCCGCTCCAGCCGTGACCAGGTGAAGTGTCCCTGTCCAAGGCCGGAGGCAGACTCCTGGGGGGGACACCATGAACATTTTTCTGCCGGTCGCCGGTATCGACGTCAATCTTCTATTGATCATAGGCATAGGGGTCTTTGTCGGATTCGTGCAGGGGCTCCTGGGCTCGGGAGGGTTTTTGCTCACACCTCTCCTCATCATGCTGGGCGTCAGTCCGACGGTTGCGGCCGCGTCGGGCATAAACGCCATCGTGGGTGCCAGCGTTTCCGGAACCTTCGCCCATCTGAAGGCGGGGAACGTGGACGTCAAGATGGGACTCTTCATGCTCGTCGGCGGAATCGCGGGCGGAGGTGCCGGGACGTTCATCGTCAAGATCTTGCGGGCCATGGGCAATCTGGACGTGGTGATCATCCTCTGCTACGTGATTTTCATGGCCGTCATCGGTGTGGTCATGTTCGTCGAGGGCCTCTCCAGCAGGGTGAAGGGAGAGAGCGAATCCCCCGGGGAATCTCCGGTGATGCGATGGCTCGGCAAGCTCCCGTTCCGCACGCACTTCAAGGTGTCCGGCGTCGAGACCTCCGCTCTCGCGCCCCTGCTTCTCGGCGGGTTCGTCGGCGTCCTGGCGGCCATCATGGGCGTGGGCGGCGGGTTCTTTCTCATTCCCGCCATGACCTACTTCCTGGGGATGCCCATGCAGGTGGTGGTGGGGACCGTGCTCTTCCAGATGCTCTTTACGTCGGGCTCCGTGACGTTCATGCAGGCGGCCGTCAACCACAACGTCGACGCAATCTTGGCCGCAATCCTCCTCGTGGGGACGACCCTCGGCGCCCAGCTCGGCGCCCGGCTGGTCAGGCGACTCAAGGCCGACCAGCTCAAGGTGGCCTTTTCCCTCATGGTCCTGGCCATGTCCGTCAAGATGCTCAACGACCTTCTTGTGGCCCCCGCGTTTTTCCTGGTGGAGCTGGGAGGCCGCCGATGAGGCCCCGACCCGGGGCGATACTGTTGTCCGTTCTATGCGGCCTTGCCTGCCTCGGTCCCTGCACGCAGAGGGCCGCGACGAGCAGGCTTCCGATAGAGCTTCATACATCGGCTGGTTTGATCAGGGTCACGCCGCGCTACTGCGGTGAACTGGTCAAGGTTTGGGGGACCGTGCCACCGTCATGCGACGTGGTTGTCAAGCTCGCCTCTCCGCGCGAACCGGCCCTGTTCTCCCGCAAGGGGAAGGTCGGACCTTTCTGGCTCTCCGTTGACCGCGTGCGGTTCGAAAACGTCCCGTGGATGTACAAGGTCAAGTCGAGCGAGCCCATCGACGAGATCCTGTCTCCCGAAGAACAGATCCGCTATCAGTTGGGTGTGCGCGGTCTGAAGGCTTCCATCGGGGTTCAGAAGGGTGTAGACAGGGACCTGTACTTGAACGAACTCATCATGACGCGAAAGGCGGACAGGCTCTTCAGCTTTGGTCATACGGGCGTGCGCCGCAAGGGGCGTTCCTTTGCCACGAGCTTCTTCTGGCCGTCGGACGGGCCTTCCGGCCGTTACCTCATCGAAGCTTTCGCCGTCACGGAGGGACGGGTAGCCGGTTACAAGACGCGTGTCCTGGAGGTGAAGAAGGTCGGTCTTGAGGCGTGGGTGAGCCGGTTGGCAGAGGGCCACGGCATCTTCTATGGAGCATTCGCCGTAAGCCTCGCCATCGCGGCGGGACTGATCGCGAGCCTGGTTTTCAAACGCCCTCAGGGACATATTGCAAAGAGCTGACCCGCTCCCTATGCACGTGCCACACCCGGCCGTGGGGGCGGCTATTCCGCAAGGGGCAGCGTCAGGTGAACCACCGTGCCTTTGCCCACCAGGCTTGCAACCCTGATGTCGCCGCCGTGCTTTCGGACGATTGAGTAGCTGATCGAAAGGCCGAGACCGGTCCCCTTTGCCCCCTCCTTTGTTGTGTACAAAGGGTCGAAGATGTGATCGAGGTCCTCCGCGGGGATGCCGCTCCCCCGGTCCGTGACCGTTATCTCCACGCGTTGCTGGTCCGTCCGCGAAGCAGAGACGCTCAGCCGGCCTCCTTCAGGCATGGCCTGTATGGCATTGTGGAAGAGGTTCAACAGAACGTGCTTGAGTTGATTGAAAGAGCCCAGAACGGCGGGCAGGTCTCGCGGCACGTCATTCTCGAAAGCGACGTGGTCGAGCGCCATCTGGTTTTGCAGCAGCCGCCGCGCGGATTCCACGAGTTCATGCAGGTCGAGTGGTTCCGGGGCAAAATGGTCGTCGCTGGTGAAGGCCAACAGTTCCTCTACGATTTCCTTGCCCTTCCCGGTTTTCGAGAAAATATCCAGGAGAAGGTTGTAGCGGGGGCACTCCTCGGGTGGATGGCATCCTTCGATGAAGGTTCTGGCATTGCTGGAAATGGTGTCGAGAATGGCGTCGAGTTCACCGGCCACGCCCTCGGTGAATGCGCCTACGGACGCGAGTTTGTCCGCCTTCAGGACCTGAGCCTCGCGGGCCCGCAATTCGAGGAGCATGCGATTGACGGCCAGCGACAGGTCCGAGAACTCGTCGTGGTAACGTCTTCTGGGATTCATGAGGGTAAAATCGCCGGCTGCTATGCGGCGCGTCGACCGCTGCAGGCGATCGAGGGAGTCCGTGATGGTCCCGGCGAGAAGGCTGGTGATCCAGAAAATGATGAGGAGCATGACGACGGAAAAGAGGAACGGCAGTTCCTGAGAGATCTTGAGGACGTGGTTTGCGGCGCCAGCCTCCCGGGCCTTCAGCAACCTGAGCCGGTTCAGTATCCCGGCACTGCCGTTGTCCACGGCGGCGGACAGCGCCTTTCGCCTGGCCTCGTCCCCGGAGGCATCGCGAGTGAGAGCCAGGCTGTCGTCCAGGATCTGCACGTAATGTCCCAGGTCGTAGTTGAGGCCGGACAGGTCCTTTTCGCCTGTCGCATTCAGGACGTTGGAGCCATCGTGCATGAGCAGGTCGGCGGCCTTCTGTGCGATGGTTCTCGCCCGTCGAAGGTTCGCCTCGTCCGGAAAGTCGGCGAGGGCAAAGTGTCTGGACTGCTGGATCTCCAGCGAAAGGTCCTGGGAGATGTCCAGGAAGTGAAGCTTGCCCCGCGCCTGGTAAAGAATGGCCAGGTTGATGAGGCCGGTCACCGCGAGCAGGAAAAAGCAGAGCAGAAAACCCGCCACGATCCGCAGGCGGATACTCAGGCGCGGCCTTGAAAGAAAGGCCTTTTCCGCGTCCTTCAGCTTATCGGCTTCTACGTGTCCGAGTTGATACTCGAGCTTATCATTGGTGTCCTTCACCATGTCTGATCTTCCCGTAGCGTGAGTGCACGAGCCGCGACGGCGGGGAGGTGCACGGCAGTCGGCCCCAGAGGCTCATGATGGGTAATCGCGTTTTCCTTTGGTGCCCCCCCAAAGGACTAATCTCCAATATATACCCTGTCGCGCCGCAGGTCACGGGGAGGCGACCGCGTCAGGGCCAAAAAAACGCGAGGTGCAGGGAGCACCTCGCGTCAGGAGAACCGGTCTTATTGCGTTGTCGCGGCTTCAGCTGTCCTCTGATCAGGGCTTGGGCTGCGGCTTCGCGTCCTTGCTAGCAGGCGCCGGGGATGCCGGGGCTTCGGGCGTGGCCGCGTCCAACCGCTTGAGTATGAGGTCGGTCTCGTCAACGGCGCCCGAGTTCCACACCAGGTCCTTTGCGCCCTTGTTCAGGATGACGTCCCAGCCGTTCTCCTTGCCGAGTTTGTCCAGCAGGGGGTCGAGCACCGCGTGGAGCTTTTCTTCAGCTGCCTTTTGCCTCTTCTGAAACTCCTGCCGGGCTTGCATCTGGAGCTGGCTCATGTCTTTCTGTGCGGCATCTATCGCCTTCTTGTCCTTGTCCTTTTCGTCCTTTGAAAGCTTGGCCTCGTTTTTCTTGAGGTCTTCCTGCTTGGCGCGAAGGTCGGCCAGTTTCTTCTGAAATGTGGCCCTGAGGCTCTCGTTCCACGCCTGGAAGTCGGCCTGGATCTGTTTGGAGATCTTTGCATCCTTGTAGATGCGGGCCATATCGACGATGACCACGACGGGCGTTTTCTTGGTCACCTTGGCATCTTCGTTCGGGGACGCTTTCGCACCGGCTGCCAGTGCGGACAGCGTCAATGCCAGGGCGAGAAGGGCCGTCAACAGCTTTTTCATGATCTTGACTCCTCTTGTATTTGTAAGCGTTCGTTTCAGCCGAATCCGAAAAGGGGAGCCCGGTGCCGGCACGGACACCCCTTCCGTCCTCCGGAAGTCTGCCGCACCGGGTGGCGCGTTCCCGGAAGGACGGGACCTTGAACACAGCCGCACTATACCACGAAAGCCCCGACCGTTTCCGGCGAGCCGCTGTTGACGGGACATCCCGGCTGCTGGTAGCTTCTGTTCATGGCAGGCACACCGGGAAGGACCAGGGTCCGGATTCAATGCAGGGGTTCCGTACAGGGAGTCGGCTTCCGCCCCTCCGTCCACCGGCTTGCCATCGCCCTGGAACTTTCCGGGTGGGTGTTCAACGGACCGGACGGAGTCGTCATAGAAATCGAAGGGCCGGAGTCTGCGGTATCGGAGTTTGTCCGACCGCCTCCCGTCGTCGATGCCTCCTCTTGCGCGTCTTGACGGCATGGACACGACGCCCGTCCCCGTGGCGGGCGACACAGAGTTCATCGTCCGGCCTTCGGAAGTGGGGCCGAGAAAGCGGGCCATAGTGCCGCCCGACTCCGCCCTGTGCGCACGATTGCCGCGCGGAGATGGAGGACCCCGAGGACCGACGCCACCACTATCCCTTCATCACCTGCACGAACTGCGGCCCGAGGTTCTCGCTGGTCAGGTCGCTCCCTTACGACAGGGAGCGTACGGCCATGGCGTGTTTCCCGCTGTGCGACAGGTGCCAGAAGGAGTACGGGGACCCGGTAGACCGGCGTTTCCACGCCGAACCGGTCTGTTGCCCCGCATGCGGCCCCGACCTGTGGCTCGTGGACGGCGAGAGAGAGCTGGGCCGCGGGCCGTCTGCTCTCGGGCAGGCTCGCGACGCGCTCTCGCGAGGCGCCATCGTGGCCGTGAAGGGGCTCGGCGGCTTTCAGCTCGCCTGCAGAGCGGACTCGGACGAGGCCGTCGCCCGGCTGCGGCGCCGCAAGAAACGTCCTGGCAAGCCCTTTGCGGTGATGGCGAAGGACGTGGCGGAGGCCCGGAGTCTGGCGCTTCTGCGGCCGGAGGACGAAGCGCTCATGCTGTCCCACCGGTGCCCCGTTCTACTTGCGCCGAAGCGCGGGTCTTCCACCCTCTCGGACGCGGTGGCTCCAGGTATCGGGGACGTGGGCGTCCTGCTTCCCACCACGCCCCTGCACGTCGAGCTGTTCAGGGACGGGGATTTCGGCCCGCTGGTCATGACCTCCGGCAATCTCTCGGAGGAGCCGATCTGCAGGACGAACAGGGAGGCCCTCGACAGGCTCGTGGGGATCGCCGATCTGTTTCTCCTGCACAACCGGGACGTCCTGCGCCGCGTGGACGACTCGGTGGTGAGGACGGCGCCGGTCGGGCACACCTTGATGCGAAGGGCGAGAGGATTCGTCCCGGAGCCCGTCCCTATGGGTCTGTCGGCCGCATCGCCGATCCTTGCTCTGGGAGGACACCTCCAGGTGGCGGCCTGCGTGGCGTCGGGAGAGGACGCGTTTCTCTCGCAGCACGTGGGCGACCTGGATACGGATGCGGCGCGGGCGTTCCTGCGGGAGGTCTCGGAAGGCATGGAAGATTTCCTGCAGGTGACCGCGGGCGTCGTGGCGGTGGATGCCCACCCGGACTATCCGAGTGCCTGGTACGGCGAGGAACTGGCGGCGGAACGAGGCGCCCGGCTCGTACGGTTCCAGCACCACCTGGCCCACGCGGCGGCTGTTCTGGCGGAACACGGCCGATTTCCAGAGGCCGGCCGGAAAGCAGCGGGACTCGTGCTGGACGGCACGGGATGGGGGACGGACGGTACGGCCTGGGGCGGTGAGTGGCTCCTTCTGGATGGGGACTGCCGGTGGCGGCGCTTGGCGCACCTCGAGGCGGTTCCGCTCGTGGGGGGCGAGACAGCGGTGCGCGAACCGTGGCGCGTCTGCGTCGCCGCCCTGGAGGCCGAAGGCCTGCGGCACCTTTTGCCCCGCCTGCCTCTGGCCGATCTCGTGCCCGGAGACCGCCTGGATGCCTTGGCGCGTGTGAGTTCCAGCAGGTGGCCCATGGCGACGGGCGCCGGACGCCTTTTCGAAGCGGCGGGCGCGCTTTTCGGGTTGGCGGCCGTGAACGACTGGGAAGGGGAAGCCGCGGTCAGGCTCGAGTCGCTCGCCTCGTCGGCCTCCGGCGCAAAACCCTGGGACGAAGTCGGGATCGTTGAAGAAGGCGACGCGTGCACCATCCCCTTCGCCGGGTTGCTGGGGGCTGCGGCGAGGCGTCTCGAGGCGGGAGAAGGGCGCGCGGAGACGGCGCTTGGGTTTCACACGACTTTCTGCAGGCTTACCGTCGAAGCCGGCGTGCGGTCTCTTCCGCCGTCCGTCCGCAGTGTGGCGCTCGGAGGCGGTTGCATGGTAAACCGGATACTTATACGGGAACTGTCGGACAGGGTCGAGGAGGCGGGATTCGAAGCGATCCTGGCCCGGGCCGTGCCGCCGGGTGACGGAGGGCTCGCCTACGGGCAGGCCGTTCTTGCGGCGGCGCTTCTGGCAAGGGGGACCGACGATTGGACGGAAGTCCGCTCTTGACGTACGGCCGTCGGGGAACCATGTTTGATTTTCTGAGCAGGAGAGGGAGTCGCACCGAAGGGGATCGTCACCACTCAGCCGTTGCAACGGGCGCCCGTTCCCGCCACTTACAACCTAGGAGGTAGTCATGTGCCTGGCCATCCCCATGAAGCTCGTTCAACGCACCGAGTGGGAGGGAGTCGTGGAACTCGGCGGCGTACAGCGCACCATCTCTCTCATGCTCTTCCCCGAGGCCGAGGTCGGCGACCACGTCCTCATCCATGCCGGCTTCGCCATCGGACGAGTTGACGCGGAGGAGGCCAGGCTCACAATCGAAGGGCTCGAGCAGATCGCGGCGGCCATGGACGCGCCATGAGCGAGCCCTCCCTTTATTCCGATCCGAGGGCGGTGGCTTCTCTGCTCGCGCGCATCGAAGAATCCGTCCAGAAACTGGGGCGGCGGCTCAACATCATGGAAGTCTGCGGTACCCATACCCACGCCATAGCGGCCGCTGGGCTGAGACCCAGACTCAAGCCCGGCATCAGGCTCATTTCGGGCCCCGGTTGTCCGGTGTGCGTCACGCCTGTGGATTACCTCGACCGCGCCGAGGCTCTGTGCGCACTCGACCGCACGGTTTTGTGCACCTTCGGCGATCTGTATCGCGTACCCTCGAGCCGGGGTAGCCTGGAAAGGCTCTCCGCCGGGGAGGGCGAAGTCCGCATCGTGTATTCGCCCAGGGACGCCCTGCAGATGGCCCGCGACAACCCCGGAGATCGCGTGGTTTTCCTGGCCGTGGGCTTCGAGACAACTGCGCCGGCCATCGCCGCGACGCTCCTCGAAGCTCACCGGGACGGGGTGTCCAACTTCATGATCCTGCCCGGAAACAAAGTCGTTCCCCCGCCGCTCAGGGTCCTGTCCTCCGCCCCCGACGTCCAGGTGGATGGTTTTCTCCTGCCGGGGCACGTGTCCGTCATTACCGGCTCCAGGACCTTCGCCTTTCTCGCCGATGAATTCGGCCTGCCGTCGGCGGTGGTCGGCTTCACGCCGACGGACATTCTGAAGGGGGTCCTCGAGATCGCGGAGCAGGCCCTGGAAAAGCGGTCTTCGGTGGCGAACCTTTACAGTCGCGTGGTGACCGAAGACGGCAATACACAGGCCAAGGCGCTCCTGGATCGCTTCTTCCAGCCCGAAGACAGCGTGTGGCGCGGATTAGGCCCCATCCCCGGATCGGGACTCGCCCTGAGACCCGAATGGGAAAGCATGGACGCTTCGCGCATAGAGGTCGACCTGCCCAAGCCGGTCGAGCCGAAGGGATGTCGCTGCGGGGACGTTCTCAAAGGGGCCATCGAACCGCCAGAGTGCCCTCTCTTCGGAAAGGGCTGCGATCCGGACGCGCCCGTCGGCGCGTGCATGGTTTCCAGCGAGGGAACGTGCGCGGCCTGGTACAGGCATGAGCGCTACCGCATGGGAGTGGCGCAATGAAGAACTCCGACCGCATTCTCATGGCCCACGGCGCCGGCGGACGCATGACCCGCAAACTCATCCAGGACATGTTCGTGCCGGTCCTGGGGAATCCCTTTCTCGAGGCCCTCTCCGACGCCGCTGTCCTGCCCGAACTTCCGCCGGGCCGGCCCGCCCTTACGACAGACGCCTTCGTGGTGGATCCGCCTATCTTCCCCGGGGGGGACCTCGGATACCTTTCCGTGTGCGGGACGGTCAACGACCTGTCCGTTGCGGGCGCCCGGCCCCTCTGGCTCACCTGGGCGCTCGTGCTGGAGGAGGGGGCCGAGTCCGAACTCGTTGCCGCCTGCGCCGCCGGCGCCGCCAGGGCGGCGAAGGAGGCGGGCGTCAAGATCGTGGCCGGAGACACGAAAGTCGTTCCCAGGGGGAAGGGTGACAGGATATACGTGACCACGGCCGGTCTCGGCGTCGTTCCGCCCGGCCGGGACGTGGGCGACCATCGGATAATGGTCGGCGACGCACTGCTCGTAACTGGTCCCGTCGGCGATCACGGGGCGACCATCATGGCGTGTCGGCACGGCATGGCCGGCGACAACCTCCGCTCCGACTGCGCGCCGCTGTCGTCGATCACGGAGTCGCTCATGGAATCGGGTGCCGGAGTTCACGCCATGCACGATCCCACTCGGGGCGGCGTGCTGGTCACATGTCACGAGGTCGCATCGAGGGCCGGGATCCGCATCGTGCTCGACGAGAAGGCCCTGCCCGTGAGGCCGGAGGTTTCGGCCGTGTGCGAGTTGCTCGGGCTCAGCGCCGTTTCCATGCCCTGTGAGGGTCGCGCCCTCGTCTGGGTGGACGCCGGTGCGGCCAAGAATGTCCTGGAAAGGCTGCGGAGCCACCCCGCCGGAAGAGAAGCGGCCATCATCGGTCGGGTGGAGAAGGTGGCGCCGGGCCGAGCCCCGGTGACGATGGTGACGGTGTCTGGAGAGGAGCGGCCCCTCGATCTCCTCTCCGGCGCCGAGCTGCCCCGCATCTGTTGAGTAACGGAAGGGTTGAACGCAGCGCCCGGCGAGAAGTGATGGTGCCTCGATCACTCCCCGCGAAGGCCCCCTTACGGAGAGTTCATGCACGAATGGTCCCTGGCCTGCCAGCTCGTTCGCGAAGCCGAAGCAGAGGCTGAACGGCGAAACGCCGTCAAGGTATTCGGCGTGACGGTGTCGATCGGTCAACTTACGGGCGTCGTTCCCGAGCTGCTCACGAGGGCGTACGACATGGCCCGCATGGGCACGCTTCTCGAAGATGCGGCACTGGAAGTGGAGGTCGAATCCGTCAAGGGCCGATGCGCGGAATGCGGCAGGGAAAGCTTCATTCAGGGTTTCGGTCTTATGTGTCCAGAATGCGGCGCGCTGGGGCTTGAAGTTTTGTCGGGAGATGATATCCTGTTGACAAAGATGGACCTGGAAGTCCGAGAGAAACCCTTCCGGGGCCATGGAGGGGTGCATGTGTGAGACATGCGGGTGCGGTTTGCCTGAGGAGGCCAAGCACACCCAGGGGGATCACGACCACACACACCGGGAAGAGGCTCGCCTTTACAAGAACCTCCTCGACGCCAACGAGGCCCAGGCCCGCGAAAATCGCCAACACCTTATGGAACACGGGATCTTCGCGGTGAACCTCATGTCTTCGCCCGGAGCGGGGAAGACGAGCTTCATCGAATCGGTGGCGAAGGCCGTAAAGGGGAAGCTTAGAGTGGGCGTCATCGAGGGCGATCTTGCGACGGACCTCGACGCAGACCGCATTCGTGCGCTCGAGCTTCCCGTTCACCAGATTACGACCGGATCGACCTGCCACCTCGACGCCGCCATGGTCCACGAAGCCCTCCACCAACTGCCGCTCGCAGACCTCGACCTTCTCTTCGTCGAAAACGTGGGTAACCTGGTCTGCCCGGGTCTGTACGACCTCGGGTGCCACCTCAACGGCATCCTCCTGTCGGTGACCGAAGGCGACGACAAGGTCGCCAAGTATCCCGTGGTCTTCCGCCAGGCCCAGTTCTTCTGCGTCACCAAGATCGATCTTCTGCCCCATGTGACTTTTGATTCCTCCCGCCCCCGGAGGGAGGCGCGGATTCTGAAGGGCGATCTGAAGACGTTCGCCTGTTCAGCCAAGACCTCGGAGGGCATGGGAGAGGTCCTCGCCTATCTTGCCGCCGAACGCGAGGCCTTGTTGCACTGACCGCCGCGTGCGGTCCTGATCCTGATACGTGCAGCGGGTAATAGACCCGCTTGATGAGACCGATGACCGCGAAGAAACCCGCCCTTCGCGGCGCTTTGCCCATTGCGCACGTACAGGGATAGGGGTCCGCGGCGTGTTTGTCCTTTTGTCCCACGAGAACACATTCCGTCTGGGGGGAGGCCCTGGGGGAGGGAGTTGTTCGGCTCGAAAAGTGTGAGCAATTACGCACATTCGACGAAGTTGACAATAGAGGTGTCGGAACATAGATTACAAAAGAATTCTTGTGTTCTCAGGGGGAACCCTTACAAAAAGAGGAGGTGGCCATGGGAAAGCCAAGGGGAAATCCGTTTTCCAATGAGCGCTTGGACTCGGGCGGTGGGGGAGGCGGCGGCGTAGCCCGCCGGGATTTCCTCAAGATCTGCACCATGGCCGCGACCGCCGTGGGGCTTTCCGCTTCGGTCGGTAAGGCCTGGGCCCAGGCCGCGGAGAAGGGGCTGAAACCCTCGGTCATCTGGCTGCACTTCCAGGAGTGCACCGGCTGCACGGAATCATTGCTCAGAACAAGCCACCCGAAGGTGGCCGACCTCATCCTCGACCTCGTTTCCCTCGACTATCACGAGACGCTCTTCGCCGCGGCAGGTTACCAGGCGGAGGACGCGCTCAAGGCCGCCATGGAGAAGAATGCCGGCAAGTACATCTGCGTGGTTGAGGGCGGGATCCCCACCAAGGACGGCGGTATCTATTGCCAGATCGGCGGGAAAACGGGTTTGGAGATGCTGAAGGAAGTGGCGGAGAAGGCCGGGGCCATCATTGCCATCGGGTCCTGCGCGTCCTTCGGCGGCATCCAGGCCGCGGATCCCAATCCCACAGGTGCCAAGGGTGCGCCTCAGATCCTGGAGGGGAAGACCGTCGTGACCATTCCGGGATGTCCCGCCAATCCCTACAACTTCCTGGGGACCGCACTGCAGTACGTCACGTTCGGCACGCTGCCCGCGCTCGACAAGCTGGGCCGTCCGAAGTTCGCCTACGGGCGGGTCATCCACGACGACTGCCCCAGACGTCCCCACTTCGATGCCGGCCGTTTCGCCCAGCAGTTCGGCGACGAGGGCCACCGGCTCGGATACTGCCTGTACAAACTGGGATGCAAGGGACCGGAAACCCACGCCAACTGTTCCATCAAGAACTTCTGCGAGATCCCCGGCATCTGGCCCATAGGGATCGGCCATCCGTGCGTGGGTTGTACGGAACAATCGCTCGTTTTCCGCGTACCCATTTTCCAGACCGTCGAGATCGAACGGCCCACCCCGCCGGATACCTATCCGCCTATCCATGCCGAACACGGCGGTGTCTCACCGGTCGCGACCGGTGTAGCGGGTCTCGTTGGCGGTGCGCTCGTGGGTGCCGGGATCATGGCCTCCAAGAAACTCATGGCCGAACCTCAGGCCGAATCCAAGGAGGACTGAGATGACCGTTGATCGACGCACCGCACTGAAAGGCATGGTGACGGCGGGTGCGGCGGTCCTCGTTGGTGGAGGCGAGATTTCCGCGCGCGAACGGGGACCGTCCCCGGACGATGCGGTGGGCATGCTCTACGACGCGACGTTATGCATAGGGTGCAAGACCTGCGTCGTGGCGTGCAAAGAGGCCAACGACCTGCCGCCGGACACCGAAACGCTTACCCCGCAGGGCCTGTATGACGCCCCGTTGAGTTTGAACAGTACGACGAAGAACATCATCCAGTTGTACAAGGGCGGGGACAAGCTATCCTACGTTAAAAAGCAGTGCATGCACTGCTACGATCCCGCCTGCGCCTCCGCGTGCATGATCGGCGCGCTTCACAAGATGAAGGACGGCGTGGTTGCATACGACGTCAACCGTTGCATCGGCTGCCGATACTGCCAGGTGGCCTGTCCCTTCGAAGTGCCCAAGTTCCAGTGGGACAAAGCGGCTCCGAGAATCGTGAAGTGCGAGATGTGCCGCCACCTCCTGGCGAAGGGCGACATTCCCGCCTGCTGCAAGGTCTGTCCGAGGGAAGCGGTCATTTTTGGAAAGCGCAACGATCTTCTTCTGGAGGCAAAGGCCCGGCTGAAGAAAAACCCCGATAAATACAATCCCAAGATCTACGGAGAAAAGGACGCCGGAGGAACCCACGTCATTTACCTGGCCAAGGCGGGTTTTTCCTTCGAGAATCTCGGTTTTCCCGACCTGGGTGACGAGAGCATTCCAGAGCTGTCCGAAACGATCCAGCACGGCATCTACAAGGGATTCATAGCGCCGGTCGTTCTCTACGCGATCCTGGGCGGTGTCGTCTGGCGGAACAGGAAGCGCGGCGCCCAGGACCACGATGAGGAGGTGAAGCCATGACCGAACATGCCCAACCCATCGGCGGCTCCATCTTCACCCGTCCTTTCAAGATTCTCATGGGTATTTTCGTGGTGGGCGCGCTTCTCCTGCTCTGGCGTTACCTGTCCGGTCTGGGGGCCACGACGGGCCTGAATGACGGATATCCCTGGGGAATCTGGATCGCCTTCGATGTCGTCACGGGCACGGCCCTGGCGTGCGGCGGCTATGCCGTCGCCATTCTCCTGTACATCCTCAACAAGGGGAAATATCATCCGCTGATCCGCCCTGCGATCCTTACCAGCGCCTTGGGTTACTCCGTCGCCGGCGCGGCCATCGCGGTGGACGTGGGCCGCTACTGGAACATCTGGAAGATCCCTCTCTTCTTCTGGAAGTGGAACCTCAACTCCGTCCTGCTCGAGGTGGCCCTGTGCGTCATGGCCTACGTCATCGTCCTCTGGATCGAACTGTCCCCTGCCTTTTTCGAAAAGTGGAAGGACAGCTCTGTCCCCCTTCTGAAGAAGGCCTCGGGCATCGGCCTTCCGTTCATGAACAAGGCCCTCATCTGGATCGTGGCCCTCGGACTCCTTCTTCCCACCATGCACCAGTCCTCGCTGGGATCGGTCATGCTCGTGGCCATGAACAAGCTCAGCCCTCTCTGGCACACCCCCATGCTTCCTCTCCTTTTCCTCATCTCCTGCATCGCCATGGGGTACGCCGTGGTCATCTTCGAATCCACACTGTCCAGCCGCTTTTTCCATCGAAAGCCCGAGACGAAAATGCTGGGTTCGCTCTCCGTGGCCATGGTGGTCGTGCTCTTCCTCTATATCGTCCTTCGCTTCGCGGACCTGTTGTGGCGGAGCAGGATCGGGCTCGTCTTCACCGACGGTTGGCACAGCTTCTTCTTCTGGCTCGAGATCGTTCTCTTCCTGACGCCGGCCCTGATGCTCCTGTCGAGCAAGATGAGGACTAATCCCGGCAGCCTGTTCCTGGCGGCCATGATGATGATTCTCGCGGGTGGTCTGTACCGCTTCGATACGTACCTGGTCGGTTTCAACCCGGGCATCGGATGGTCCTATTTTCCGGCGGTACCCGAGCTGCTCATCACCATAGGCCTGGTTGCGTTCGAGATCATGGTCTACATCGTCATCGTCAAGAGGTTCCCGATCATAAGCGGAGGTGCTCCCGCAACGGCGGGACAAGGGGGTATGCAATGAGTCCACGCATTACCATAGATCCGATCACGAGAATTGAAGGCCACCTCCGTATCGACGTGGAGGTGAACGGGGGCGTGGTCAATGATTCCTGGTCGTCTGGTCAGATGTTCCGGGGCATTGAGATCATTCTCAAGGGGCGCGATCCCCGAGACGCATGGTTCTTCACGCAGAGGTTCTGCGGCGTCTGCACGACCGTTCACGCCATCGCATCGGTCAGGGCCGTGGAAAACGCCCTCGACCTCGAAATTCCCATCAACGCCCAGTACATCCGCAACTTGATCCTCGCCGCCCACGCGCTCCATGACCACATCGTGCACTTCTACCAGCTGTCCGCCCTGGACTGGGTGGACGTGACCTCGGCGCTGAAGGCGGACCCGGTCAAGGCGGCCGGCATCGCCGAGAGCATTTCCCCCTGGCCGGACAACGGCAGGAGACAGATGCAGGCCGTCAAGGAAAAGCTGAACGACTTCGTGAGCCGCGGCCAGCTCGGCATTTTCACGAACGGCTACTGGGGCCATCCGGCCATGAAGCTCTCGCCCGAGGTCAACCTCCTTGCCGTGTCACACTATCTGCAGGCGCTGGAATACCAGCGGAAGGCCCTCCAGGTGGTGGCGATCCTGGGCGGAAAAACGCCCAACATCCAGAATCTCGCCGTGGGCGGCGTCGCCAACGCCATCAACCTGGACAACGAGTCCACGCTCAATATGAACAAGCTCTTCATGGCGAAGGACCTCCTGGACCAGGTCGCCGGCTTCGTGCAGCAGGTCTACCTCGTGGACGTGTGTGCCATCGGGGCCATGTACGCCGACTGGCTGAAGTACGGCGCGGGCGTCACGAACTACCTTGCGGTGCCCGACATGCCGCTCGACACCAAGGGCACCAAATTCGACATGCCCGGCGGAACGATCTTCAACAAGGACCTTGCGACGGCCAAACCCATCAACAGCTTCCAGGATCCCTACTTCCGGGACAACGTGGCCGAGTGCATCACCAGGTCCTGGTACGACGGCGACTGGACGAAGCATCCCTGGGAGGAGAGCACCGATCCCGGCTATACCCCGTTCGACCCCTCCAAGAAGTACTCCTGGGTCAAGGCTCCCAGGTTCCAGGGGCACCCCATGCAGGTAGGACCGCTCGCACAGGTCCTCGTCGCTTACGCAACGGGAGACGAACCCACCAAACGCTGGGCCGATTACGCCCTCAAGACCGCGGGATCGGTGGCCGGAGCCAAGCTCAGTCCCGCCATACTCCACGGAACTCTGGGCCGTCATCTCGCCAGGGCGGTGCGCGCCTCGGTCATTTCGGAACTGGCCCTGCAGCACTGGCAGCTTCTTGCCGAAAACATCGGGAAGGGCGACACGGCCATCTTCAATCCACCTACCTTCCCCAAGGGTGAGCAGCGCGGATTCGGTTTCCACGAAGCGCCCCGGGGAACGCTCTCGCACTGGGTGATCATCAAGGACGGCAAGATCGAAAACTACCAGGCCGTTGTGCCTTCGACCTGGAATGCCGGACCGCGCGACGACAAGGGACAGAAGGGGCCCTACGAAGCGTCGCTCGTGGGCAACCCGATTGCGGACGCGAAGCGTCCGCTGGAGGTCCTCCGTACCGTACATTCCTTCGACCCGTGCCTTGCATGCGCCATCCACACCGTCGACGTGGAGGGCAAGGAACTGTCCAAGGTACGGGTTCTGTAGTGCCTGCGGTGGATGGAGGCGGGGAGAGGGACCGGAGGGTCGTCGTCCTCGGCGTGGGCAATGTGCTCATGGGGGACGACGCCCTCGGTCCTGCAATCATCAAGCACCTTGAAGCGGCCTATGAATTTCCGAAGGGGGTGTCGGTGTTCGATGCCGGCACCCCCGGTCTTGACCTGACACCCTATATCGCGGACAAGGATGCGCTCATCGTCGTGGATACGGTGGATGCCGAGGGACAGGCGGGAGAACTGCGTCAGTACAGGCGCGAAGCGGTGCTCAAATACGCACCCCTGCCCCGCCTCAATCCCCACGAGCCCGGTCTGAAGGAGGCGCTGCTGACGTTGGAGTTTTCCGGCGGCGGTCCCGAAGAAGTCCTGCTTGTCGGCGTTATTCCGTCCCAAGTGGAGCCGGGGGCAGGTCTGTCACCGGCGGTGGAAGCCGCCGTACCGGAGGTCCTTTCCGCCGTCGTCCAGGAACTGGAGCGCCTGGGTGTACCCCCGATTCCCAAGCCGCTGCCCGGCGTTCCCGACCTGTGGTGGAAGAGACACGATCGGGTGGGTCGGGACAGCTGATCCTCGGGGATTTCCGTTTGAGAGGCCGCAGGTGTCAGGCGCCCGATCCGGTATCCGGCCGTCTCTACGCTACGCGGGGGGATCATGCTCAAGCTGGAGCGGTTGCTCGTGGTGCTGGTGGCCCTTCACAGCACCGTCGTGGGGGGCCTTCTTATGGCCGTACCCGAGTTCGCCATTCACTTCGGGGGCTGGGGCGGCGCATCTCCTCTGTTCTTTGCATGCCAGGCCGGCATCTTCCACCTTGTCCTGGCGGCGGGCTATCTGATCGAATACTACCTGTACAAGGGCGTCGCATTCCTGGTGACCGCCAAGGCCATGGCCGTGCTGTTTCTGCTCACCGCAACGGCGCTGGGCGGGGTGCCCTGGATCGTACCTTTTTCGGGCGTTACCGACGGCCTCATGGGGCTGGTGGTGTTGCTGGTGCACTTCAAGGTCGGCGCTGGCGAGGCGCGCTGAGAGAACGGGGTGCGGCGCATCTTCCCGCTGCTTTCCAGTGATTCGACAGACAAATGGATTGGGGGCCTGCGGTCAGGCGTTCGCCAGGATACGTTCGACGCGCTCGGCGAGCCGATCGTACTGGAAGGGCTTGGGTATGTAGTCCACGGCGCCTCGCTGAAGGCCGAAAATCTTATCCTTGAGGTCCGTGCGGACCGAGAAGATGGCGACGGGAATATCCCTTGTGCCCTGGTCGGCCTTGAGAAGTTTCAGCACTTCCCACCCGTCCATCCTGGGCATGTTCAGGTCCAGGAGGATGAGGTGAGGGCGCAGGGTCCTCGCAACGGTCAGCCCGTCCTCTCCGGACAAGGCCTTGGCGACGACGAAGCCCGCGTCGGACAGAATCGCGTCAACGATATCCAGGAGGTCCGGGTTGTCGTCTATGACCAATATCGTGTGCTTCATGCCCTACCTAACTCCCTCTATGGTAAAAGTTTAAAGTCAGGACGGGGGGGGAGTCAAGCAAAATCGCAGCCAACTCAGGCAACGGCAATTTTCACCGGACTCCGTGCGCGGTCTGAACCGCGCCGAATCGGGTGAGGAGGTCGGCCGTGCGCCCGGCGGCCGCGGCCGCCTCTTCAGCAACTCGGCCGGTGCGTACACGATGACGGCCAGGCGCGTACTGCCCGCATGCACCTTCGTGGCATGCGAGTCCTTCACGGGACTCGCGCAGGGCCTGTCGTCCGGTAGCGCGGCCGTGAGAAGAAGATCGCCGAGGGCGAGGATCTGGCCTGAGGGGTTGAAAACGTAGGCTTCGTCCTCCCGTCCCCTCCTGACCGCAAAGCAGGAAGTGCCCGCGAGATCAAGATCTATGAGGGACATCGGGAGCATGAATTCCAGGGAGACCAGGTTATTGATGTCCACGATGTTGTTGATCAGGGGAAAGGCGTCTTTCAGGGCTGCGTTGAGGAGGTACTCGCTCGCCGGTTTTGCGCGTCCCGAAGGCTTGTAGCCGCCGAAACGCAGCATGTCCCTGACGGCGCCTTTTCGGACGTCCACGGCGGGGTCCTCCATGGATGACTGAGGCTCTTGCCGCCGCCTCGCGGACGGCGTCCACGAGTTCGTCGGGCGATGGGCCGGCGCCGTGCACCAGCGCAGAGGCCCATCCGATTCGAACGTTATCGGCGTCGACACGGACTTCGACGTGCGGCAGAACCTGCTCCGTATCCATTTCCATCTCCTGAGAGACAGCTTACTACATCAGCACGGCCATGTCGGCTTCGCCCCGAGAGCGAGCCGCGGTGGCGGGCCCGGAAAGGCCGCCGGCATGTTCATTCCAGCATGCGTGAGACGGTCGCGCTCCCCGTCCTTGAATCGCACGTCCGGGGACATAAATTATTCTCAGAGGGCAGATGAACATTGAAAAGGAGGGGAGGCAGGCACAATGGCCAGAATAGCCAGAGCCAATATTGCAATACCAGCATTACTCATTCTCTTATCGGCAGGCTGCGCAGGCTTGTTTGCCCGGCGGTACGTCAATCCCAAGCCGCTTTTTACGCCCCAGCCGGTATATCCCGAAGAAGCCTACGCACAGAGGGCCAAGGGTCTGGTTCAACTGGGCGTGGCCATCGATCAGTACGGTGCGGTCACGGAGGTGGACGTCCTGCAGGAGGACCCGCCGGGTCTCGGGTTTGCCCCGTCGGCCATGGAAGCCGTGCGCCACTGGGTATGGACTCCGGCCCGGCAGAACGGCGTCGAGACGGCCAGCGGATGGAAGGTGACGCTTAAGTTCGACCCCGACAAGACGCCAAAGGCCCCGACCACGCCCGTGCTGGTGCGCCGGACAGAGGTGGTGGAACCGGGGGCGGGTACGAGGCCCTATCCGACCGGTATGGTCATTCTGCAGGTCGATGTCACGGAAGATGGAAGTGCGGGGTTGATCCGCGTCGTTCGCGAGACGCCCAGGGGCCAGGGACTGGCGGAAGCGGCCGTTCGATGCGTAAGACAGTGGCAGTGGATTCCGGGCTTGTCGGGGCGGGCGTACGTTCTGGTGCCCTTCGGCGCGGAGAGGACCGAGCCAGGCCAGCCGTGAGATATCCAAGGTAGCCGTGGATCCAGTCAATGAAAAGGGCGAGGAGAACCTCGCCCTTTTGCGTGATTGCCGGATTTGATGAGGGACGTCAGTCCCTGCGCGGGGGCCTTCGGTCCCTGTCGCCGCGACCGGAGCGCGAGTCCCGGCCGCGATCGCGATCACGATCGCGCGGCGGACGCGTATTCTCCACGTAACCTTCGGGCTTGGGCAGGAGAATCTTGCGGCTGAGACGGAGTTTGCCGCCACGCTCGAAATCGATGAGTTTGACGTCGACCTCGTCGCCGATGTTCATGTAGTCCTCGACCCGTTCGACGCGCTTCCAGTCGATCTCGGAGACGTGCAGGAGGCCGTCGGTTCCCGGGAGGATCTCGATGAAGGCGCCGTAGGGCTCAACCCGCTTGACGACTCCCTTGTAAATCTTGCCCGGCTCGGGCTCTTCCATCTGCGCCCGGATCATCTCGATGGCTTTCTGGGCGGCGTCGCCGTTTGACGAAGCTACCGTGACCGTGCCGTCCTCCTCGATGTTGATCTCGACGCCCGTGTTCTCCTGGATGGCCCTCACGTTCTTTCCGCCGGGACCGATGAGTTCGCCGATCTTGGACTTCGGGATGGTGAGGCTGTAGATCCTCGGCGCCAGCGGCGAGATTTCGGCTCTGGGCTCGGAAAGGACCTTCGACATGACGTCGAGAAGGTACATCCGTCCCTTGTGAGCCTGCGCCAGCGCTTCGGTCATGATCTCGAACGACACGCCGTCGATCTTGATGTCCATCTGAAGGGCCGTGATCCCTTTGGTCGTCCCGGCCACTTTGAAGTCCATGTCGCCGTAGTGATCCTCGAGGCCCGCGATGTCGCTGAGGATGACGTAACGGTCTCCGTCCATGATCAGGCCCATGGCCACGCCGGCAACCGGCGCCTTGATGGGCACGCCCGCGTCCATCAGGGCGAGGGTCGCACCGCATATGGTGGCCTGGGAGGAGGACCCGTTGGACTCGAGGATGTCCGAAACGACGCGGACGGTGTAAGGGAAGCCTGCCGCGTCCGGCACGACGGGAAGCAGCGCGCGCTCCGCAAGCGCCCCGTGGCCGATTTCCCTTCGGCCGGGACCCCTCAGGAATTTCACCTCGCCAACGCTGAAGGGCGGAAAATTGTAGTGAAGGATGAAGTGCTTCGTCTGCCCTTCGAGAAGGCCGGAGAGGCGTTGGGTATCCGAGGCGGTGCCCAGTGTGCAGTTCGCCAGGGCCATGGTCTCGCCCCTGGTGAAGAGGGCGGATCCGTGGGTTCTCGGAAGGACGCCGACCTCGGCCCAGACGGGCCTTATTTCATCGAGCAGCCTGCCGTCGACGCGGCGGCCTTCCTGGATGAGAATGGTGCGGAAGGTCTTCACGAGTATGTCGTGGCATATCCGACTCGCCTCGGCCTTCCTCGCCTCGTCGTCATCGGCGTAGGTCGCCAGGAGATCCTCCGGCACCTTGTCGAGGGCGGCGTACATCTCGAGCTTGCCCTTCACCGCCATGGCTTCGCGCAGGGGCTGGGCGACCTTAGCCTCCACCTCGGCATAATGAGCCGGGTCGTAGGGCTCCGTCGGGACCTGCATCTTCTGTTTGTTCAGACGCTGCGCCAACTCTTCCTGGGCCGCTACGATACGCCGGATCTGCTCGTGGGCGATCTTGAGCGCCTCGATCATCTGCTCTTCGGAAAGCTCGCTGGCGCCGGCCTCTACCATTGTTATGGCTTCTCTAGTGCCGGCGACGATGAGGTTGAGGTCGCTCTCGTCCAGCGCCTTCATGGACGGGTTGACGACGTACTCCCCGTTGATCAAGCCCACGCGGACCGCTCCCACGGGGCGGGTAAACGGAATTTCAGAACAATACAGGGCGAAAGACGCCCCGTTGATGGCCATGATGTCGGTGGTGTTCTCGTAATCCGCCGAAAGCACCATGGCGATGACCTGTGTCTCGTGGTGGTAGCCTTCCGGGAAGAGCGGCCTCAGCGGACGGTCTATCATCCTGGAAACCAGTACCTCCGGGTCGGTGGGCTTGCCTTCGCGCTTGAAAAAGCCGCCGGGCATCCGCCCCACGGCGTAAGTATATTCGCGGTAGTCCACCGTGAAGGGGAGGAAATCCAGCCCTTCCCGGCCGTGTTTATCCATGCCTGCCGTCACCAAGACGACCGAGTCCCCGTAACGGACCCACATGGCACCGTGGGCCTGTTTGGCCACCTTGCCAGTGGAGAACCTCAGGGGCCTGCCCCCGATTTCTACTTCTACGACTTCTTCGCGGTACATCAATGCACCCCTACGCAACACACACTTCGTCCATAATGGATCGGGGGGGACGGGATGTGCAGGATTTTACTTCCTCAGACCCAGACGACCAATCAACTCGCGGTACCGCTCGATGTCGCGGTCCTTGAGGTAATTAAGCAGGCGGCGGCGTTGACCAACCAGCATCAGAAGTCCCCTGCGCGTGCTGAAGTCCTTCCTGTGGAGTTTTCAAGTGCTCCGTAAGGGAGTTGATCCTGTCGGAGAGAAGGGCGATCTGCACTTCCGGAGAACCCGTATCGGCAGGATGCTTTTTGTACTGCTCGATGAGGGTCTTCTTCTTCTGTTTTTCCATCTTAACGTATCTCCTATCTATCTCAAAGGAAAGAGCATATCATACGCGCCTTATTATGTAAAGAGCTCATGGCGCGACACAGCGGCCGTGAGAGGCGCGTGAAGCGCGCCTTTCCGGGTTCTCCCGCGAAGGCCGTGACGACAAGGAAAGGCTTGCCATGTCTCGGGCGTTATAGGTAAGCTATGGTGCAGGGCGCATTGAAAACATGCCCATTTTCGCTGGCAGAGTCCGGGAATGCGGGCCGATCCTCCGACAGCCGGTCGCGGGTGGCCTCCATCCCGACTTCTACGACGATAGACGGTGCGCCCTCTCCGGCTTGTCGGTGCGGCTTCCTCCCGGCCATCGGCGCAAATCCGACCGGGAATCGTCGGGGGCGGAAACGAGACCGGAGCATTGGTGGATGAGAATTGGAAACGGGCAAGGTAAAATGGGACCGAGAGGCGCCGCGGCGCTTGCGACCGTCCCGCTTTCAGGCCCGTAACGGCCGGCGGCCCGGATTGCAGCCGGAATCGAACAAGGGAGAACCGACATGACGACCTCAGGTGAACAAGACCTGGAAAAGAAATTAAAAGAGAATCCGATATTACCCGTTCTACCGCTGAGAAACACTCTCCTTTTTCCCGAAATGGTCATACCGCTGGCCGTAGGCAGGGATCGCTCGCTCAGGGCGGTGGAGCAGGCTACGCGGGGCGAAGGCTTTCTTCTCATTGTGGGACAGAGGGACGGTGACAAGGAGGAACCGGAGGAAGACGATCTCTTCCGCGTGGGCGTCCTTGCGAAGATACTCCGGCTCATGCGCGTTGCGCCGAACAACCTGTCGGTCATCGTTCACGGCCAGGGCAAGGTCAAAGTCGAGGCGTTCACCAGCTCGGACCCCTTCTTCGAGGCCCGCGTGTCCTTTCTCGAAGATCAGCCGGGCAGCGCCCTGGAAGTGGAGGCCCTGCTCAAGAACATCCTCGGCCAGTACGAGAAGCTTGCCAGCCTGGTGCCTTCCATCCCCCAGGAGATGATAGCCACGCTTCAGCGCTACGACGATCCAAACCGCGTGGTGGACACGATCGCGTTCAATCTCAATATCCCTCTGGCCGAAAAACAGGCGCTTCTGGAAGAAACCGCCGTGATCCAGCGCCTCAAGACGGTCATGAGCATCCTTGCCAGGGAGCTGCAGGTCGTGGAACTGGGATCGAAGATCCAGTCCGAAGTCATGGACAAGATGAACAAGGCCCAGCGCGACTACTTCCTGAAGGAGCAGATGAAGGCCATACAGAAGGAGCTCGGAGAGGGCGACGACCGCACGCGCGAGATAGAGGAACTGAAAGAACGCGTCGCGAAGGCGAAGATGCCGAAGGACGTCGAGCAAGTAGCCCTCAAAGAGGTGGACCGGCTGGCCATGATGCACCCGTCTGCCGCCGAGTACACCGTGTCGCGCACCTACATCGACTGGCTCATCGAACTGCCCTGGAGCAAGACCACCAAGGACAGGCTCGACATCGAGCGGGCAAGACGATTTCTAGACGAAGACCACTACGGTCTTGACAAGGTCAAGGACCGTATCATAGAGTACCTCGCCGTTCAGCAGCTCAAGAAGGACCTCAAAAGTCCCATCCTGTTGCTGGTCGGTCCGCCCGGCGTGGGCAAGACCAGCCTGGGGCGGTCCGTGGCGCGCTCGCTGGGCCGCAAGTTCATAAGGATGAGCCTGGGCGGCATCCGCGACGAAGCGGAAATACGCGGACACCGGCGAACCTACGTGGGCGCCTTGCCCGGAAGGATCATCCAGGGCATACGCAAGGCCGGCAGTCACAATCCAGTCTTCATGCTCGACGAGCTGGACAAGGTCGGCATGGATTTCCGGGGCGATCCGACCTCCGCGCTGCTGGAGGTCCTTGATCCCGAACAGAACTTCTCCTTTTCGGACCACTACCTCGAAGTGCCCTTCGACCTCAGCAAGGTCATGTTCATAGCCACGGCCAACATTTTAGACACCATTTCGCAGCCGCTCCTCGACCGGACGGAGGTGTTGCGCCTCCCGGGATACACGGAAGAGGAGAAGCTCCACATCGCCAAGGACCACCTCCTGCCGAGAGTGCTCAGCAACCACGGCCTCAAGCGCTCCCAGGTGCAGTTCAAGGACGATGCGATCAGGACCATCATCACCGAATACACGCGCGAGGCCGGCGTCCGCAACCTGGAACGGCAGATGGCCGCCGTGTGCCGGAAGGTGGCCAAGGAGCGCGTCGGCGGGCGGAAGAAGAGGGTCGACGTGACGGCCAGGAACATCAAGACCTTCCTCGGCCCCCAGCAGGTGTTCCTGGAGACGAGGGAACGCATCGACCGGCCGGGCGTGGCAACCGGGCTTGCCTGGACGCCCGTAGGCGGCGACATCCTGTTCATCGAATCCACGTCCATGAAGGGGCGCGGCGCGCTCACCCTCACGGGCCAGCTCGGGGATGTCATGAAGGAATCGGCCATGGCGGCCCTGTCCTGGATCCGGTCTCAATGCGAAGGACCTGCACATCCAGGAAGCGAATTTCGCCAAGAAGGACCTCCACGTCCACGTACCGCAGGGCGCGATTCCAAAGGACGGTCCCTCGGCCGGCGTTGCCCTGACGACATCCTTGACGTCGCTCCTGACGAACCGGGTCGTCAGGGACGACGTGGCCATGACGGGCGAGATCACCCTGACCGGGAAGGTTCTCCCGGTGGGAGGCGTCAAGGAGAAGGTCCTGGCGGCGAAGAGGGCCGGCATCACCGAGATCATCCTGCCGGAACGCAACGAGAACGACCTGGAAGATTTGACCGAAGAGGCAAGAGAGGGGCTCACCTTCCACTTTGCGAGGGAGATTCCTCAGGTCCTGGCCATCGCCCTCAAGGCACCGCTTAAGCCGCCTAAGAATCCCGCCAGGAAGGCTCGAGCGGCAGGAAAGAGCTCGCGGCGCAAAGTGAACTGACGTCGGCCGGTTTTCTTCTGGCGCCGGCCGTTTTTATGACGCGGCGGGGCGACGGAGGAAGCAGGCAGGCTTTGCATGAGATGGGCTGAGGATCTCTCAGGGCCAGAGTTTGCGGAGATAGAACTGCGATCCGTCGACTTCCGTCCTGACGAGCCTGTCGCTTTCCAGCAATTCATCGACGATGCGGACGTCGCCGCCCGACCGCGACAGGACGCTCCTGAGCTCCGCTTCAGAAAGCGGACGGTGAGAGGCCGCCTCGAGGATTGCATTCTCCGCACGTCCAGCGTCCGCGTCGGGGCCATCGTGGCTCGGCAGGAGAATTTCGACCTGGTCCAGCATCCGGCTCCACGTCTGGTAAATTCGCGTCAGATCGGGTTCGCTCGGAGGTCGTATCCAGATCTCGCTGGGCGGTTGGTTGGGAAAATTAAGATAGGCCTTCGCAGGGTTCAGCCTCGAGAGGAACCTCCCCAGTTCCTCCGATTGCTCGGGGTCGTCGTTGACGTCTTTAAAGAGGAACGTCTCCGTGACGAGTCCTCCGCCGTAGGATTTCGAGAATTCGAGCATGCCTTCGAGAATGCGTGCCAGGTGGAGGCTGGGGTGCGGCCTGTTGATTTTGAGCCACGTATCCAGGCGGGTCGTATCCGTCTGGAGGCTGACCCAGTCTGCGTCGAACAGGTCTTCTCTGACACCGGATTTCCATAGGATCGCGCAGTTGGTAAAAACCGCGACTTTCTTGCCCAGGCGCTTGAGCCCCCTGATCGTCTTTCCAAGATTGACGTCCAGCGTGGCTTCCCCCTTGGGGTAGAAGGTGAGGTAGTCGACGGAATCGGCGCCATCCTGGAGGCTTTCGAGGGCGCGCCCCACGGCGCCGACGATCTCTCCGGGATCGAAGAAGTGCTGTCGCTCGATGTCCAGGTCAAGAATTCTGCCCGATCGGCAGTGGGAACATGCGTAAGGGCAGCGGGCGTCGCGAAGGTTGTCGATGCCCAGCGAGACGCCCAGGCGCCTGGACTGGACGGGACCGTAAACGATCATATCCGACTCTCCCGGACCGGGTCTCTCCGAAAGCCTTCTCCGTCGTGTGTTCGGCTCATCGTGCTCACCGGCCCTCATTCACGTGACCCTGGAGAGCAAGATGTCAGGCCAATGATCAGCGCCAGCGGGAGATGCCGCGGGGCGTGTGAAGAATAGCGTTTAAAAATATATAGGAAATCCGGATGACTCGGACCGGGGGGCGAGGTCTGTCCGCGGCCTGTTCCTCGGGCCGCGTGACTCGAAACGGTGATTCCGGATGTCACCGTAAGGTTACGAGGCGGATCTGGAGATATCCGGAACGAGGCAAGGCGGGACCGCAATACCGCTTTCGGGGAGAGAGCACCGCAAGACAGGCAAGCGGCGATGTCGGGAAACCCGGTTCACTCGAACTCTTCTTCACCCGTTGTGTCGCTGATTTCGCAGGTCCGGCACAGGGGGATCTTGTCCATGTAACCTTCGGAATAGAGCCTGCGGATGTTGAGGGCCTTCTTGGAATTCCAGACCGCTGAAATGGAGGAATCGGTGATGTTGCCCAGGACGACCTCGCGGGTGTAGTCGGTGCAGCACAGGACCATGTCGCCGTTGAACATGATGTAGGCCTGCTTGAAGAGCCGCGTACAGGTCGCAAAGCGCTTCATGGGCTTGGCCTGGGGCGCCAGGTCCCCGGCTATGGCTATGTTCCCTCCGCGGTTTTCGAGCGGCGTCCACTTGCTCTCGACGCCGCGCTCTTTCCAGAAGGCCACGGCCTTCTCCGGATCGATCTTGTTCGTCGCGACCATCGTCACCACGATCTTGAACCGGTCGCGCCCACCCGCCGCTTTCCACCTGTCTATGAGGTGGAGGACGTTCTCCATGGTCTTTTCAAAAACCATGCTTCCCCGCATGGTGGCCTCGTACCCCTCTTTTTCCACGCCCTGGAAGGAGATGTAGAGGGCGTGGAGCACGTCGGCCTCGATGAGGTCGTCCACGATTTTCGGCGACAGCCTGGAACCGTTGGACGTGAGCACGAGCCGGGCATCGGGGATCTTTTTCTTGATGTAGCCGAGCTTTTCGATGATTCCGGGATCGAGGAAGGGCTCGTTCATGAGGTAGGGCGAAATGCGGCGGACGCCGTGATCGGCGATCTCGTCGATCACCCGCTCGAACAGTTCCTTCTTCATGAACCCCTTGGGCTGGCTGTTCACGGTGACCGGGTACGGGCAGAAGATGCAGGCGGCATTGCATCCGGTCTGGGTTTGAATCTGAACCGTGCGGGGGAAATCCGGGGCCCTGCGCCGCGTGGCGGACTTCCAGGCGCGGGCGCCCAGGGAGTCCTCCGGAGAGGGCACGTAATATCGGGTCTTGAGTTCTTTCAGCAAGGTCACGTCGATAAACTCCCGTATGACAAATTTTCCGTCGGCGCCCGTAGCCCTCGGGGCCGGATCCTCTTACCCCGTCCTTTCCGGCCTGGATCGCATTGCGCACTGAAGATCGAATCCAACCGGAGAGCACCCCCGTTTATTCCTGCCCGGCAGCGGAGGGTGGCGGCTTTCAGCGGCCCAGTTCCTCGAGGATGGTCCGGCAGGCGGCGGCGGGGTCGTCCGCACCGGTCACGGGACGGCCCACGACGATGTAGTCGGCGCCCGCCCGGACCGCGTCGGCCGGCGTTGCGACTCGCTTCTGGTCCTGGGCGCCGGAGCCCGCAGGCCTTATGCCCGGGCAGACCGTAAGGAAGTCCGCTCCGCACGCCGCCTTGATCGCCGCCGCCTCGTGGACGGAGCACACGACGCCGTCCAGCCCCCCTTCCCGTCCCACCCTCGCCAGGCGAACCGCCATGTCCGCCGGTGTTCCCGTCATCCCGATGGCCGCGAGGTCTTCGGGGCCAAGGCTTGTGAGAACGGTGACGCCGATGACCTTCGGACGAGGCAGCCCGAGCGCGGCGGCGGACGCCTCGGACTGCTTCTCGCGCCGCCTCGCACATGGTCTCTCCCGCCGGAGCAATGCACGTTGAACAGGTTCGCGCCCGTGGCCGCCAGCACCTTCGAGGCGGCGCCGACGGTGTTCGGGATGTCGTGGAACTTCACGTCCGCGAAGACCTTGAACCCTTCGGCGCGTATGCGGCGCACGAGGTCCAGGCCGAAGGCCGACAGCGCCTCCAGGCCCACCTTGAGCCACACGGGCTGGTCCTTCAGAGCCACCATGAGGCGGCCCAGTTTCGCTTCCTCGCTGACGTCGGCGGCGATGATCAGTTCGGTCATTTTCGTCCTCTATTCGTGGCAGCCCGGGAGAGGGCCCACGTCCTTCACCTGCCCCACCAGGGACTCGACGCCGGCGAACCCGTGCCGTCGGCAGTAGTCTTCGATCCCTTCGACGATGGCGTAAGGGCACTGCGGGTCGTTGAAGAGCGCCGTGCCCACCTGCACCGCCTTCGCGCCGGCCAGTATGAACTCCAGCGCGTCGGCCGCCGTGGCCACGCCGCCGATCCCGACGACGGGAATCCGGACGGCCCTGCTGACCTGGTGGACGATGCGCACGGCGATGGGTTTGAGGGCGGGACCGGAGAGTCCGCCCACCTTGTTGCTGATCCGGAACGTCCGGCTCTCCACGTCGATCGCCATGGCCGGCATGGTGTTGATGCAGGTGAGTGCGTCGGCTCCGGCGTCCTGCGCGGCTTTTGCGGTGGCCGTCACGTCCGAGGCGTTCGGGCTGAGCTTGACCCACAGCGGCTTGTTCGTGACCTTGCGGCATGCGTCGGTGACCCTGAAAACGGAATCGGGGTCCGTGCCGAACTGGATCCCGCCCGCCTGTATGTTCGGACAGGAAATGTTCATTTCCAGGGCCGCGAGCACCGGTTCCTCGTCGAGCGCACGGGCCGCTTCGACGTACTCCTCTACACTGTGCCCGTAAAAGTTGGCCACGAAAGCGGTGTTATAACGCCTCAGGGCGGGGGCCTTTTCCTCGCGAAAAGCCCTGGTGCCCACATTTTGAAGCCCGATGGCGTTGATCATCCCGCCCCGCGTTTCCCAGATGCGGGGCGGAGCGTTGCCCTCGCTGCCCGCGACCGACAACCCCTTCAGGCAGACGCCGCCCACGCGGTCGAGGTCCAGGTAGGGCTCCATGTCGGTCCCGTAGCCGCAGCAGCCCGAGGCCAGCATGACGGGGTTCTTCAGCCGAACGCCTCCGATGGCGACCGAGAGGTCTACGTCCACAGTACGGCCTCCCCATCGAAGACGGGACCTTCCTTGCAGACCCGTTCGTAAACCCGATGCCCGTTTCTGCTGAACGGGAACGACGCACCCAAGGCAAACGCCGTACCCGCACCCCATCCTCGCCTCCAGGCTCAGGTGGCAGGCCACGCTTGCCGCGACAGAGATCCGCGACGGCCCTGAGCATACCTTCCGGACCGCAGGCGTAGACCGCGTCCGCGCCGCCTTCGAGCAGTTCCCCAAGCGGTCCGGTGACCAGACCTCGCCGTCCCCGGCTCCCGTCTTCCGTCGTGAGGACGGGTTCGACCTCCATGGCCTCGAGGTCCTCCAGGAGGACGAGGTCCTGCTCGGTGCGAGCGCCCTGAATGAAGGTGAAGGCGAGGCCTTCTTCCTTGAGCTTCCCCGCGAGGTAGACCATGGGGGGGACGCCGACGCCGCCGCCCACGAGCGCCCTTCGTCCTTTGCCTTCGACGACGCGGGGGAAGGGCCGCCCCAGGGGGCCTAGACCGAAAACCTTCTGCCCGGGCTCCAGTTCGTACAGGAGCCGCGTGCCCCGGCCCACGACCTTCAGAAGGAACCGGATCGTCCCTACGGACGGGTTCTCACCCAGGATGGAGAGAGGCCGGCCGAGCAGGGGATCCGCTCCCCAATCGCCGCGAAGCATATAGAACTGCCCGGGCTCCGAGGGGATCACCTCGCCTTCGACCGTGAGTGTCGAGTACGGTCCGCGCCGCACGTTTTCGATGACCCGATAGCTCCTGAGTCCCATCCGTCCTCCCGGTGGCACAGTATACCCTGTAATGCCGCCGGGCGAAAAGGGAAACGCGGGGCCCCGGCGGGGTCCCGCGTGCGGTGTTTGAGCCTGGGCGGATGCGCCTCACGGAGGCGTGGGATGGAGCGGGGAGGCCGGACCGCCCGGGGATCAGTCCTCCGCGCCGTCCCCCGTCATCTTCAGCTTCCGCCCCGCGATGAGCCAATAGACGAGGTATCCCAGGCCGATGAAACCCACGAAAGCGCCCCAGACCGCGCCGTCCTCCCCCGAGTTGACGTACAGCGCCAGCGTCAGGCCGATACCGGTGAAGAGAAGGATGAGAGCGGTGCGCAGCGAGCCGTCCCCGTGTTCGCGGACGGCGGCCTTGGTGTCCGCCCTGGTCAGGTCGGGCAGGGCGATGCCCTTTTCGATGGCGGCCATGCGCTCCTTGTTGCGCAGGACCTCCTTGCGGTAGTGGACGAACAGGGCGATAGCCACGATGGCTACGGCCGCGCTGAAGACTATCAGGGTCGTGAGAATCGGTATCCACAATGCCATGGTCGGCCTCCTTACACCCCCTTGGACGCAGTCCGGCCGCTTCCGGTTTCAGCCGTAGCAGGGAGCACCCCGGCGCGGGGGCTCACGCGTTGAAACCGGTGATAGACTTCTCTCGTCCAAGGGAGCGAAAGGAAGCTTATGGACCCGCTGCCCGACGAAAAACAGTGGATAAAGCGGTTCCAGGCCGGTGACGCGGCCGCCTTCGCAAAGAT
Organism: uncultured Acidobacteriota bacterium; assembly: GCA_963724125.1. Taxonomy (GTDB): domain Bacteria; phylum Acidobacteriota; class UBA4820; order UBA4820; family DSQY01; genus CAVRTJ01. The sequence goes on along the minus strand of CAVRTJ010000005.1, from coordinate 192,119 downwards.
CATGGGCCACTACGAACCGTACGTCCTCGGGCTTGTATGGCGCATGACCGGCGACAGGCACGCGGCCGAGGACATATGTCAGGAGGTCTTCATCAAAGTGCTGAAGGGGCTCGGACGCTTTCGGACGGACAGCAGTCTCAAGACGTGGATCTTCAGGATCGCCCACAACGCGGCCCTGGACCACAAGCGGAGCGAAAAGCCGATGGAGTCTCTTGCCGACCGGGACGAGACCCTGGCCGGGGGTGGCGAGGGCCGCGACCGGCAGCCCCTGGCCCACATGGAGGACGCCCAGCTGAGAAAGGCCATCGAGACGGGCCCTGGAGGCCCTGCCGGCCCAGCCGAGGGAAGTACTCCACCTCTTTTACTGGGACGAGCTGTCCGTGGCCGAAATCGGAACGGTTCTGGCCATCCCGGAAGGTACCGTCAAGACCCACCTGTTCAGGGGGCGGAAGGCCCTCCGCGAGCAGGTACTGAATGCCAAGCTCGGAGGTGCCCTGTGAGCTGCGACGACTACCTGGAACTGCTGGACGAGGCCGAGCCCGGAACCCCTCCGCCGGCCGCCTTCGTGCACCACGCGGTCGCATGTCCGGCCTGCGGCGAGGCCCTGCGGCTGGCCCTCATGCTGGAATCCGCCCCGGCCTGGGCCGAACGGATGAGGCTCCCGGTCGACATGCGAGCGCATGTGCTGGCGAAGGCCCGGATGGGCCTCCTTTTCTGGCGGGACACAACGAGCGTCCTGATCGAGTCGGCGGTAACCGCCGTCGTTGTGGCGGGACTCGCCGTCGGCCGCTTTCTTCGGCCTGCCGTCCGTTCTGAAGAGCCTTATGCCCGCCCAGGCTCGGGAGACCATCCACTCTTACGCGGCCCCCGTTCTGAATGCGGTGGGCGGTTTCTTTGCGATCCTTCTCCCCTCTGTTCCACAGCTCGATGGGCCTCGCCCTCTTGCTTGGGGCGGGCTTCACAGTTCTCGTCGCCGCCATCGCGAGCACGCGCCTGCTCATGCCTTCCTGGCAGGCCTGACGCAGTTCCTCCCGCCTTCTTCGGCAGTCCTTCGAAAGCGTCCGGCCGTCCTCGTCTGAATCCGTGGGCTCTCCACCCTCCGGGGCCCCGCGCGTCATTGCGTTTGGACGTCCGGCCCGATTGGTGAATGGCTCGAATCCTGGATCCCGGCGGGATGGCCTAACAGGCACTAAATATGGTATAAACAGCCCTTATTGCGAGTCTTCCGCCCTCGATCGGTCCGCCATGGTCTCGCAATGCTCCAGGGCGCGTTCTCCCCCCGCGGGGAACGGAAGCCGCGTGAAGGATGTCAGGCAGGGATCCGCGGCGGTGCGAACCTCAGCAGCTTCCGGCTGCACCGAGGTCGCCGGGGTTTTCCCTTTTTCGTCAGCTTTTCCAGATTGAGGAGGGACACAGGAATGAACCCCAAAGTGCGCGTGGCCGTCAACGGATACGGAGTCATCGGGAAACGGGTCGCCGATGCCGTGAGGCTCCAGCCGGACATGGAGCTGGTCGGCGTTTCCGACGTAGTGGGAGACTACCGCATCCAGGTGGCGGAAGTCCACGGCATCCCCGTCTATGCAATGACCGAGGATGCGAGGACGACCATGAGGGAGGCCGGCGTGGGCGTTCAGGGCACGCTGCCCGACCTGCTCGCCAAGATAGACGTAATAGTCGACTGCACGCCGCGGACCATCGCCTCCAAGAACAAGGTCCTCTACGACTCCCTGGGTATCAAGTCCATCTTCCAGGGAGCAGAAAAACACGCGCTCACCGGTCACTCCTTTGTGGCTCAGGCGAATTATGAAACGGCTCTCAACCGCGATTCCACCAGGGTCGTGTCCTGCAATACCACTTCCATCGTGAGAACGCTGGGGGCCCTCCACAAAGCGGGCCTCGTGAAGAAAGGGTGGGGGACGCTGGCCCGGCGGGCCGTCGATCCCTGGGCCAGCCACACCAGCGGCATCATGAACACGCTCGTACCCGAACTGCACGTGCCGAGCCACCAGGCCCCCGACGCCCAGACCATAATTCCCGATCTCAACCTGACCACCATGGCCCTGCTCACGCCCCAGTCCATCAGCCACGCACACGCGTGGCAGATCGAGATGCCGAGGGATGCCTCAAGGGACGAGGTCCTGGAAGTCCTGCGGGACACCCCCCGCGTGGCGTTCGTCCGCGCGAGTGACGGCATTACCGCGCTGAACTGCAACGTGGAACTCGTTCACGACCTCGGGCGGTCCCGCGGCGACATGTGGGAAGTTGTGGTCTGGGAGGACATCCTGGATACGTGCGGCAACGAACTTACATGTTCTACCAGGTGCACAACATGTCCATCGTCATCCCCGAAAACGTCGACGCCATCCGGGCCTTGAGCGGCATCGAGGCGAGCGGCGAACGTTCCATCGCCATGACCAACGAGACCCTGGGGATCGTCAAGGACCTCCTGCACTCCGGCCTCAAGGCCCTTCCCAACGCTCACGTGGCGGACGCGGGCTGAGGCGCCTTTCGGCGCGGTAATCCAGTGATCAAGGGATCGAGTAAAGAGTAAAGAGTAAAGCCAGGAAGCAGGCTCCCCGCCCCGAGGGCGGGGAGCTTCTTCTTCGATGGGGAGGCGGAAAAACGCCCCGGTTGCAGGCATGCCTGATGGTCCGAATTCCTCGGCGGAACCAAGTGCGGCACCTGTTCTCAGCGCGTTTCAGGTTCAGACGCTTTCATTTTTCGCTTTTCAACTTCCTCTCCTTCCTGCCATCTTCCCCGTTCATCCCTGCTTCGAAGATCTCCCTCCTGCCGTTTTTCTTAGCCTTTCGGCCTTAGCCCTTAGCCTTTCCCGTTGCCCTTAGGCCTTGGGTCAAGTCCTGTTCCCCGCTATACTGTCCCTACCGGCACAGGCTGACCATCCGCTCGAGGATCGCGCACCCTGCGCCGGAGGAGGGGTCTCGTGACGCAGTCCAAACCGCCGTCCTTCGAGGAGTTCAATAAGGCCATCACCGTGGACCACCGCCCGTGGGGCATGTTCCAGCGTTTTCCGCACGAGAGTGTGAGCAGCATCAAGATCATAACCCTCGATCCCGGGGGCGTTCTTTCACTCCAGTACCACAAAAACAGGAGCGAGTTCTGGCTGGTGTTGGACGGGGGGCTGGAAATGACCGTCGGAGAGCGCGTGTGGAGGGCGGAAGCCGGCGAGCAGGTGTGGATCCCGGCAGGCACGCGCCACAGGGCCCGGTGCGTGGGCGCCGCTAAAGCGCGCTTCTTCGAACTCTGGATCGGTGACTCCGAAGAGGACGACATCGTTCGGATCGAAGACGTCTACGGCCGATAGCCCTCTGGCCGACGACATCGACGACCTTTGCATCTCCCGTCCCCAAGTCATACCTTTTAATGAATGAGCGTTTGATCTGGGTGTTACCCGCCGCGGGCAGCGGCCGGCTTGGCCGTCGTCCCGCCAGGGCGGGAATCTACGGGCGTAGCCCTGATGAACGGAGACGAACAGTTGAACCGGGACAGCTCATCCACCTTGAATCTGGACGACTTCGACGCCGTGGTACTCGACCTGGACGGGGTGGTGACGCGCACCGCAAGGTTGCACGCACGCGCCTGGAAAAAGGCCTTCGATGAATACCTGGACCGCCGGACGGCGGCGGGCATGCCGCCGTTCCAGCGCTTCGACGAGGTGGAGGACTACGCGGCCTACGTCGACGGAAAGCCTCGTATGGACGGCATACGGAGTTTCCTCTCCTCGATGCGCGTCTCTCTTGTGGAAGGGGATCCCGATTCGCCCAAGCCGGATACCATACGGGGCATTGGACTTCGCAAGAACAGCCTGTACCTCGATCTGCTGAGGACCGAGGGCCCCGGGATCTACGACGATGCCGTTGACCAGATCCGAGGATGGAAAGCTCTTGGGTTAAAGGCGGCCATAGTCTCCTCCAGCCGCAACTGCGACGAGGTGTTGGCGGCGGCCGGTCTTGACAGCCTCTTCGACGTTCGCGTGGACGGCGTGGCGGCCGGTCGCCTGGGGCTGGCCGGAAAACCCGCGCCCGACATTTTCCTGGAGGCCGCCCGCAAGCTCGGTCTCCCGCCCGAACGGGCGGTGATCTTCGAGGACGCGGAAGCGGGCGTCCGGGCCGGCCGGCGGGGCGGCTTCGGCCTGGTCGTAGGCGTCGACAGGACGGGGCACGCGGAGGCGCTCAGAAGGAACGGAGCCGACGTGGTCGTTTCGACGCTCAGGATGGTCCGGTTCGTCCCTGCCTCCGGGTCTCACAAAGCCGTTCCCGCCATCGACCTCCCCTCCGCGCTGGAAGGTATGGAGGGGATTGCCGGCCGGCTGAGGGGGCGGAGAGCGGTCGTGTTTCTGGATTATGACGGGACCCTCACACCCATCGTCAGCCGGCCGGAACTGGCCGTCCTGTCCGAGTCCATGCGCCGGACGCTGAAAGAACTGGCGGCAATGTGCACGGTGGCGGTGGTGAGTGGGCGTGACCGTGTCGACGTGGAGAAGCTCGTGGGTCTCGACGGGATCGTCTTCGCCGGAAGCCACGGCTACGACATCGCGGGGCCGGGAGGCCTCAAGAAGGAACTGGAGGAGGCAAAAGCCCTTCTGCCCCTGCTGGATGAGGTGCAGCGCCGGCTTGACGATGCCTTGTCGCGCATCCGTGGCACCCTTGTGGAACGCAAGCGCTTCAGCGTTGCGGTGCACTACCGGAACGTCGCGCCGACTGAAGTGGCCGGCGTGGAGGCGGCCGTCGACGCGGCGCTGGGCAGGCGCGAAGGACTGCGAAAGAGGGGCGGCAAGAAAGTCTATGAGCTTCAGCCGGACCTCGACTGGGACAAGGGCGCGGCGGTGCGCTGGCTGCTGGGCGCGCTCGGCCTTGACGGACCGGACGTTCTGCCGTTCTATGCCGGGGACGACCTAACGGACGAAGACGCTTTCCGGGAGCTGGCCGTTGGGGGCATCGGCATAGTGGTCGGAATGCCGCCCCGCGCAACCAACGCCGCCTACAGCCTGCGCGACACGGACGACGTGGAGCGCTTCCTCGACGCCCTTACAGGTCTTGTCGAGGAGGGGACCCGGTGAATGCGTGGCATCTCGTCTACGAGGGATGGGACCCGGAGGCGCAGCCCCTGCGCGAGGCCCTGTGCACCCTGGGCAACGGTTGCTTCGCCACCCGCGGCGCGGGCGAGGAGGCGCGGGCCGGCGGCCCGCACTACCCAGGCACCTATCTGGCGGGGGGGTACAACCGTCTGAAGAGCAGGGTGAAGGGACGCGTCATCGAAAACGAGGACCTCGTCAACTGGCCCAACTGGCTCTGCCTGACCTTCCGCCATCCCGGGGGGGCGTGGTTCAGCCTGGAGTCCTGCGAAATCCTCGAATACCGTCAAGTGTTGGACCTCAAGTGCGGCGTGCTGGAACGGCGCGTAAGGTTCAGGGAAAAGGACGGACGGATCAGCCTCCTGTCGAGCCGGCGCGTCGTCCACATGGGACAGCCCCACCTTGCCGCCATCGAGTGGGTCTTCACGCCGGAGAACTGGTCGGGGTCCGTCGACGTGCGTTCCGCCCTCGACGGAACGGTCAGGAACGAGGGCGTTGCGCGGTACGCGAAGCTGGGAAACCGCCACCTGGAGTACATGGGCGGCGGACGGCTCGACGAAACGACCGTCTTCCTGACGGTTCAGACCGTCCAATCGCGAGTTGTCATGGCTCAGGCCGCCCGGACCCGGGTCTTCGGGGGCGAAAAGCCCCTGGATGTTCCCCGGAAGATCGTCCGCCGGGGCGGGTTCGTCGGAGAGATCCTCACGGTTGCGTGCACGAAGGGGGGATCGGTCCGGGTGGAGAAGGTCGTGGCCCTCCACACGTCGCGCGATCACGCCATCAGCGAACCCCTGGCCGCGGCGCCAAAGAACGTCGGGCGGCGCAGAGGACTTCCAGAGCCTCGTGCGGTCGCACGCAAGGGCCTGGAAACGCCTGTGGAACCGTTGCGACATCGACCTGGACGGCAACGGGAACGCCCAGCTCGCGCTGCGGCTGCACATCTTCCACCTCCTGCAGACCGTCTCGACGAACACCGTGGACCTCGACGTCGGGGTGCCCGCCCGGGGCCTGCACGGCGAGGCCTACCGGGGCCACATCTTCTGGGACGAGCTGTTCATCTTCCCGTTCCTGAACCTCCGCATTCCCGAGCTCACGCGGGCCGCTGCTCATGTACCGCTACCGCCGGCTCGACGAGGCCCGCGCCGCGGCCGCGGAAGGCCGGCTTCGACGGGCGCCATGTATCCCGTGGCAGAGCGGCAGCGACGGCCGGGAGGAGAGCCAGGTCGCTCCACCTCAACCCGCAGTCCGGCCGCTGGATCCCCGACGACACCCACCTGCAGCGCCACGTCAACGCCGCCATCGCCTACAACGTCTGGCAGTACTTCCAGGCCACCGGCGACCTGGAGTTCCTCTCGTTCCACGGCGCCGAGATGCTGCTCGAGATCGCCCGCTTCTGGGCCAGCCTCGCCGACCTACAACCGGACGCGCGACCGCTACGAGATCCGCGGGCGTCGTGGGGCCCGACGAGTACCACGACGGCCTACCCCGGTCGCGACGAGCCCGGGCTCGACAACAACGCCTACACGAACGTCATGGCCGCCTGGGTGCTCTGCTGCGCGCTCGAGATGCTGGACCTGCTCCCGCCGGACCGGCGGCGCGAGCTGCTCGAGGACCTCGGACCTCGCCGACGAGGAACTCGAGCGCTGGGAGGACGTCAGCCGCAGGATGTTCGTCCCCTTCCACGGCGACGGCATCATCAGCCAGTTCGAGGGCTACGAGAAGCTCGAGGAGTTCGACTGGGACGGCTACCGGAAGCAGTACGGCGACATCCAGCGCCTGGACCGGATCCTGGAGGCCGAGGGCGACACGCCGAACCGCTACAAGGCCTCCAAGCAGGCCGACGTGCTCATGCTCTTCTACCTGCTTCTCCGCCGAGGAGCTGCAGGAGCTCTTCGAGCGTCTGGGCTACGCCTTCCCGCCGGACCTCATCCCGCAGAACATCGACTACTACGGCGCGCGCACCTCGCACGGCTCGACGCTCAGCCGGGTCGTGCACGCCTGGGTGCTGGCCCGCGTCGACCGCGAGCGCTCCTGGCACTTCTTCGAGAGCGCGCTCGACCAGCGACCTGGCGGACATCCAGGGCGGCACCACGCCCGAGGGCATCCACCTCGGCGCCATGGCGGGCACCGTCGACCTCGTCCAGCGGTGCTACACGGGCATCGAGATGCGCGACGAGGTGCTGTGGCTGCACCCGTGCCTGCCGCGCGAGATCAGCGGCATAAGGCTTCGCGTGCGCTACAGGGGGCACTGGATCACGCTGAAGGCCACCCGGCACACGCTGACGGTGTCGCTGGACAAAGGCTGGTACCGCTCCGCCCGGATCGGCATCCGCAAGCGCGTGTACGTCTTCGAGCAAGGCCAGTCGCGCCGGTTCAGGCTGGATTGATGAAGGAGAACGGCCGCGGCGATGCCTTCGGCATCTTGCGATCGGCCACGCCGTGGCAGGTCGTGAAGCACGCTGGTGGCTGGACTCTGAAGACGCTTCCCGCCTGCCCCGGTCATGGCCGATCGGCGCTTCGCGCGCCTCGGCCTTGTGCAAAATCATCGATTGCCCCACCCACCACCATAAAGAAAGCGCCGACGGGAGCGGACCATCCGCTTTGTCGGCCTGCGGCGGCCGCATCCTCGACGTACAGAAGTACGACTGCGGTGCGGCCGCCTTGTCCTTCGCGCGGACTGGCCCACTCGTGTCGGAACGCAACTTTCGATGCCAAGGGCATCGAAAGCCACCTGCATGCGCGCCGGTGAAAGGGCAATGCAGCGACCAGAGAGTCTTCGAAGGGCTGCACGTTGCTCGGTCACTGGATCACTCGTAATTGCAGTCATTGCGAGGGCTCCGTCGGAGGGCATCTGCGACGCAATCCTTCGCTTTTCTGCACCCGGGGTGTTCTCCGTCCGCCGACTTCGGACAGCCGACAGCCGACCGGCCGCCGCGACTCGATCACTATTCACTTGGTCACTCGATCACCGTGCGCGACGTGAGCCTCTCCAACTCCGGTTGGAGGCGGAGGCGGGTGGGAGGGACTATATTGGTAACTTGGAATGTCCCATGGCGCAGGCTGGCTGACCGCAACCCGACGAGGATCGCCCATGAAAAACACGGTTCGGCTCGAAACGGATGAAGACCTGGAGAACTTTCGCAAGGTTGAAAGAAAAGCGAAGCCGATACTGGCTGTGTTTGGAGTTTCCCTAGTATTTGCAATGTTTCCTGGCTATGCAATGCTCCACATCATGGCACCGCGCGAGCAAGAACCGCACTTTCTCTGGCCCATCTACAACATGGCTGGCTGGCTGGTCCTTTGCTTGGTGGTCTTTGCCATTCTTATTACACTTCTGCGACAAATACCTCCATTGAGAGGCTTTACGAGCGTAGGGCGCTATACAAGGGATGCCATAGCGAACTACGAATGGGCCGAAAAGGCCTACGGTATCTGGAAGGCGAAAGGGCGCAAGCACCAGCTCAAGAAAAGTTACACCTGCATCCAGCGGATCGAAAAGTTCCATGCGCCGCTATACGATATTCCAAAGGTCAAGGCCCTGCGTGAAGACATCCTGAAGGACATGGAGAGCATTTAACGACCGGTCCCGTAGACCGTAGGGTGGACCCGAGGGCCGCAGGCCCGAGCGTCCACCATTAAACTAGTCGTCCTCCCGTCCTCCCTGTCCACTCCTTCATCGAAGGTCTACCGTCTGCCGCCTTCAATTCCCAATTCCCAATTCCCAAATCCAAAATCCCAAATCACACACCTCACCGCCTCGCTGACTCAGTGTGAGATCTCAGTTGTTTCTATGGACGATCTTCGGATCTGGATATCAGCGGTAGTTGCCGAACTGGAGCTCGACGCCGTAGTCCTGGCCCTTCAGCAGAGCGATGGCGTTCTGGAGTTCGTCGCGCGAAGGCGCCGAAACGCGGACCTTGTCGCTCTCGATGGCCGCCTGGACCTTCTTGAGCTTGGCGTCCTTGAGGGTCTTGACGATGGCCCTGCACGTGTCGATGTCCAGGCCGGACACGAGCTTGATCTCCTGGCGGACCCTGTCTCCGCCGGCCTTCTGGACGCCGCCGCGCTGGCAGTTCTTGACGGGCACCTTGCGTCTCAGGAGCTTGCCCATGAGGATGTCCCACATGGCGTTGAGCTTCATGTCGTCGGGGGCGTCCATGAGGACCTGCTGGTCGGCTTTTTTCAGTTCGAGCGTCGCGTTCGCACCCTTGAAATCGTACCGCTGGCCGATTTCCTTGAGTGCCTGGTTCACGGCGTTTTCCACTTCCATGAGGTCGACGCCCGTGGTGACGTCGAATGATTCGTTCTTGGCCATGTCCCGCTCCTCCACTAAATCTACAGTATAGCATCGGGTAAAAAGAAGATTCGGGATTTTGGATTTGAAAGACGGCATGTGGGAAGCCAGGTTGCAGGTTCCAGGTTGGGGAGAAACGGCAGAGGGATCTTTTCTCTTGACTTCTTTAGTCCTTCACTTCCTATGTCGGCTGCTTCGAAGGCCGGCCCCCGACTCGATCTCTTGATCACTCGGTCACTGGATCACTTCTGTCACCAGTACCACCGCCAGGAGATCAGGGACTCGGCGGCCTGGCAGTCCACGGCCTTCGAAAAGAAGAAACCCTGCGCGTACTCGCACTTGAGGGCCTTGATCTGGGCGAGCTGCTCCCGGGTTTCGACGCCCTCGGCGATGATGTCCTTCCCGAGGTTGTGCGCCATGGTCACCACGGTCTTGACGATCTCGAGGCTCTCCGGATCCGTATCGATGCGCGTGGTGAAGGACTTGTCGATCTTCACCGTGTCGATGGGGTATCGGCGCAGGTAGCTCATGGAGGAGTACCCGGTTCCGAAGTCGTCGATGCAGAGACGGATATTCTGGGCCTTCAGCTGCCGGAGCATGTCCATGGCGTACTCGGCGTTTTCCATGATCACGCTCTCCGTGATTTCCAGCTTCAGGTCCGCGCCGTCGAGGCCGGTCTCCCTCAGCAGGAGGTCCACCTGGGCGATGAGTTCGGGCCGGAGAAACTGCAGGCCCGAGATGTTGACGCTGATCATCAGGGGCACCGTACGGCTGTGGCGCGTTTGCCAGGCCCTGAGCTGGCGACACGCCTCCTGGAGGACCCAGCGCCCGATGGGGATGATGAGGCCCGTTTCCTCGGCCAACGGGATGAACTCCATGGGCATGATGATGCCTCGCTTGGGGTGGATCCACCGGATGAGGGCCTCGAAGCCCGCCGTCTTGCCCGTCTTGAGCGACACGATGGGCTGGTAGTAGACGCGGAAATCGTTATGCTCGAGGGCCCTTCTGAGATCCGTCTCCAGCTGCAGGAGCGCAACGGCCCGCGTGTGCATGGAGGCGTCGAACATGGCGTGGCGCGCCCGTCCCAGCGCCTTGGCCCGGTACATGGCCGTGTCGGCGTCACGCAACAGGTCCTCCGGCCGCTCGTAGCCGGGAGATCCCAGGGCGATCCCGATACTGGCGGACGTGAAGACCTCGTCGCCTTCCAATGTGAAAGGTTCCTGCACGGTCTTGTTGATCCGCTCGGCAAAGCCTACGGCATCTTGCATGTCCCTTATTTCTTCCAGCAGAATCGCAAATTCGTCGCCGCCAAGCCTGGCCGCCGTATCGGCGGGGCGGAGGCATCCCCTGATCCGGTCCGCCAGCTCGACCAGGAGCCGGTCGCCGATCGTGTGGCTCAGGCTCTCGTTGATCACCTTGAATCGGTCGAGGTCCAGGAACAGCACGGCGAAATGGTAACCGGGCTTCCTTTCGGAGCGGGCCATGGACTGGCCGAGCCTGTCGAGGAAGAGCGCGCGGTTTGCCAGGCCCGTCAGGGCATCGTGAAAGGCGTCGTGAAGCAGCTGCTGCTCGGCGTTCTTGCGATCGGTGATGTCGGTCAGCGAGCCCGCCATCCGGTAGGCCTTTCCCTCTCCGTCCCTGACGGCCAGCCCCCTCGTCAGCATCCACCGCCGTTGTCCCGCTTTGTGGAGCATCCTGTGTTCGTGCTCGAAATTGCGGCGTCAGCCCTTCGAGGTGGGCGTAGATCTTGACCTTGAATTCCTCGACGTCCTCCGGGTGAATCCACTTCAGCCATTCGTCGAGGCTGTCGCCGATTTCATCGTCTTCGCACCCCAGCATGGCCTTCCACCGCGGAGAGGTGTACACCTTGTCGTTCCTGAGGTCCCAGTCCCAGAGCCCGTCGTTGGCGCATCGGGCTGCGAGGGCATAACGCGCTTCGCCGCCGCCGGGAAGGTCTTCGGAGGAAGCTCGCATTGGCGGCGCCCGTGCCGCTGAGTGCGAAATATGCCGCGCTCCGTGCGTCGCCGGCCAGGGGATCGAGGGTCATGTCCGCCTTGACGGGCCGTCCGTCTTTCCGAAGGAAGTCCAGGGACACGCGGATGTTCTTCTTCTTCGATTTGAGAAGCCCCTTGAGGTCGAGAGCCTTCGCATCGTCGCCGTTGCGCAGGAAGTCCCCGAGCGGCCTTCCCAGCACGTCGTCCTTTGAATGCGCGATGCTCCGTGTAAAGGCCTCGTTGGCGTAACGGATCGTGGTGCGCTTATCGATCACGACGATCGACAGGCCGGACTGATCCGCCGCTATTGTCAACGCCTCGAGCTGTTGACGAAGTGAAAAACCTGTCCTGTTTCCTTTCTGTGCCATGAAATGTCCGCGCCACGGGCGCGCCCCCGCAAGAAGCCGGATTTCTTTTGTGTCCTCTGCTGAGAACAGACTAGTCGCTCCGCGCGGCGGCTGTCAAGTCGACAGGTGATGCCTGGACCGGCCGCACAGCACGCTTTCGGCTTCGACGTCCTCCTGCTGTACAATGAAAATCGGTGATACGCGCCATTCCGAGGAAGGTGGTCGGGAAACGGGGAGATCGAACCATGAGGAAGTCCGTCAAATTCCTTTTGTTCCTGGCCCTGGCGGCCGGAGCCGTCTACTGTTACAGGTATCTCAAGCAGACCTATTTCAGCCACGCCGTCGGACCGCGGGAAAGCGCCCGGCTGCTCATGGAAAACGTCGGCGTCACGGACCGGGAAGTGATCAGGTCGCTCTTTCTGGTGGAGAACCGCAAAACGGGCCGCCGGGGCACCGGGCTCCTCGCAAGTCGTGGCTTCATACTGACCGACGCCGGCATCGCAGCCGGGGCGCGGCCCGGAGACCTGATCGTCTATTCGTCGGCGGGACGGAAGATCCGGTTGGATGGTTTCGAGGTCGAGCCGGACATCGGCGTGGCCGTGCTCCGTCCCTCGGCGGCCCTGAAGGGTGGCATGGACCTCGACGGCCCCTCGGGAACGGTGCCGGGCCAGAAGGTCTACACATGGGGCTTCCCGCGCGGGGAGCTTCCGCCCAGCCCCCTCTTCTGCGCCGGTGCGGTCGCCGGGTATCGTACGGTCACCACCGCAGGCGGGGTGTCGACGACCCGCCTCGTGTTGAGCGGCCCCTTCACCATGGGAAACGCCGGCGGACCCCTGTTTCGTTCGGAAGACTACAAGCTGATCGGCTTCGTGGTGACGCAAAGAGCGCCCCTCGATCCGTTTATCGCCAAGGCGCTGGCGGCGTTGCGCGCGGCGCCGCCCGGAGCGACCGTGGACATGGAGGGTGAAAGCGGTCGCCTGGAGACGATCGGCGCCGGCAAGCTCTCGTCCGAACTCTTTGATCGGCTTGCGGCGGCCCAAGCCGGCGTCGAGGCCGAGGCCGTGCCCATCGGCCTGCTGAAGCAAAAGCTAGCCGACATGCGGTAGCCGGGCCGCGTCCGGGGGCGCCCCCACCCTTCGGGGACAAAAAGAAGCCGGGACGCGAAGGTCCCGGCCAGTCGATCATGCCTGAGAGTGTTTTTTTCGTCGATTATCTCTTCTGGTTGGCATCACCCGTGGCGGCACCGTGCAGCTTGACCTCCACCTTCTCCTCGAGGTTGTCGTAGTACTCCTTGAGGATGGCGATGACTTCCGGCTTGGAGAATTCCTTGGGCACGGGCTTGCCTTCGCTCATGAGCTTGCGCAGCATCGTCCCGGACAGGAGCAGCCTGGCGCCGCCCTTGTAGTTGCCGTTCTCGTCGATGACGGCCTTGCTCTCGTGCGGGCAGGTCTTCATGGACGCCATGGTGCCGCACTCGTAGCAGTAGAACGTCCAGTCCATGGCCAGGGGCTTGAGCAGCAGGGCGTTCGGCGGGATCTCGTGGAAGATCTTCTGGGCGTCGAACGGGCCGTAGTAGTCGCCCACGCCGGCGTGGTCGCGGCCGACGATCAGGTGGGAGCAGCCGTAGTTCTGGCGGAAGACCGCGTGGAGCAGGGCTTCGCGCGGTCCGGCGTACCGCATTTCCATGGGGTAGCCGCCCTGGATGACCCGTTCCTTGCGGAAATAGTTGTTGACCAGCGCGTCGATGGCCTTGACGCGGACGTCGGCCGGGATGTCGCCCGGTTTTAGCTTGCCCACCAGCTGGTGGATGTACACGCCGTCGCAGACCTCGATGGCGATCCAGGCAAGGTAGGCGTGGGAGTTGTGCATGGGGTTGCGCAACTGCAGGGCCGCCACCGTGTTCCACCCGCGCTCTTCGAAGAGCTTGCGGGCGTCGGCCGGCCGCTGGTAGATCTCCTTGAACATCTCAGGGTAGTAGGACTCGGACAGGACCTTCACCGGGCCGGCGAGGTTGACGGGACCCTGCGCCATGACCTTCTGGACGCCCGGGTGCGCCGCGTCCGTGGTCGTGAAGATCTTCTGGCACTCGTGTTCCTTGTCGATGGTGTATTTCTCGGTGACCTTCATGGTGCCCATGATGGTCTCGGTCTCGGCGTCCCAGAGGGCGACCTCTTCGTTCGGCCCGATCGAGTCGGCCAGGTCCTTCTCGGCCGAGAGCGTGATGGGGATGGGCCAGAAGAGGTCGTTCTTGGTGGGCATGGTGAAGGTGTCGCAGCACCCCTGCCAGTCCGCCTTGCCCATGAAGCCGTCCAGGGGCGTGAAGGCGCCGATGCCCATCATGATGAGGTCGGAGGTTTCCCTGGTGGTCATGGGAACCTTTTTCAATCCCTGTGCCTTTTTGAGTTCTTCTTCTCTCGCGTTGCCTTCGAGCAGCAGAGGCTTGAGTTCCTTGCTGCCGTGCGGGGATACCAGTTTGCTCATCGAAAACCTCCTTTAATTACCGGGCAGAACGGAACGTGATGCCCGTCTCTTCAGGTACAGACTGAGTGTGTTTCGAACCCCCCCTTTGGTTGGAAACAGGTTCTCCCGCTCCGGCGGGACCTCGATTGTCACTCTGTAATCATAGGCTTTTCACCGGTTCCAGTTAAGGCGCGCAGGCCTCAAAGTGCCCGCTATGCGTTAAATAGCTCAGGGGCGGATGCTCGCTCTTCTTAAATCCCACCGGGAGGCCCCTTTGAGAAGTGGGTTAAATGCCCATGTGCGGAGAGTATCGCCTTGGTCCACTCCGGCGTGCCCAGCGCGTGCAGGTGGGTGTAGGCGGCCCATACCGACCCTTGAACGATGCCGTCCCTGCCCGGGTAACACCCCGTCCCGCGTGTCACCCGGCACGCTGTCCCCGCCGGTTCACCCTCCCGGACGATGCGGGAGTAGTGGAACTCGTGCCCCTTGAGGCGCGTGCCCTCGGGAAAGAAGGGGTTGGGCCTGTCCACATCCAGCTCGCTGTAACCGTGTCCCTGCGGATGGGGCAGCACCTCGACGTCGAACGGCAGAACGCCCGACATGGGATATCGGCGCCCCTCCCGGAGGATACCCCGCGAGAGAAGCATGAGGCCGCCGCACTCGGCGTAGATGGGCAGGCCCGCCTCGGCGGCCGCCCGGAGGGCGCCGAGCCATTCGACGCTGGCAGAAAGGGCCGGACCGTGCGTCTCGGGAAAGCCGCCGCCTATGTAGAGAACGTCCAGTTTTTCGGGAAAGCGTCCATCACCAAGGGGCGAGATCGGTTCAAGGCAAGCGCCGGCGCGCTCGAGGGACTCGAGGTTCTCGGGGTAGTAAAAGGTGAAAGCCGAGTCCTTCACGTAGCCGATCGTCAGGCCCGCACCGGATTGGTTCGGGGCGATCGCGGCCGGCGGGCGGACGGCCGGGCAGTCGGCCGTGGTGGCCAGGATCCCGTCGAAGTCCAGGTTCGGTTCGCACAGGCGCCGGATGTTCC
Organism: uncultured Acidobacteriota bacterium; assembly: GCA_963724125.1. Taxonomy (GTDB): domain Bacteria; phylum Acidobacteriota; class UBA4820; order UBA4820; family DSQY01; genus CAVRTJ01. The sequence continues at coordinate 176,902 of CAVRTJ010000005.1, read as the reverse complement.
CCTCGAGATCTGCGATGCGCTCGTGCTCCTCGGGCGTCACCAGCCCGAGGTGCCGGCCGGGCAGCAAGGTGTCCGCCGCGGCGCGGGGCAGGGTTCCGAGGACCGGGATCCCGCACGTGGATTCGATGGCCTCCCGGATGACCGATTCGTGGCGCCGCCCGGCCACCTGGTTGAGGACGACGCCGGCGATGCGGACATCGGGGTCCATCCTCTGGCAGCCCAGGACCAGCGCCGCGGCCGTCCGGGTCACCTTGGTGGCGTTGAAGACGAGCACCACCGGCGCGCCGAGCGTCTTGGCCAGCTCGGCCGTGCTGTGCGTCCCCTGTGCGTCGAAGCCGTCGTAGAGCCCCCTGTTGCCCTCGATCACGCTCAGTCCCGCGGCGGTGGCCGAGCGCGCGAAGGAGGCCTTCACCGTGTCGAAGCCCATGAGGTACGTGTCGAGGTTCCGCGCCGGCAGGCCCGAAGCCCACGCGAGCCACGCGGCGTCGATGTAGTCCGGTCCCTTCTTGAAGGCCGCGACGGGCAGGCCGCGGTCCCGGGCGAGCAAGAGCAGCCCGAGCGAGACGAGGGTCTTGCCCGAATCGCCGCCCAGGCCGGCGACGACGACGCGGCGGTACAGAGAGTCTGAACTCATGGTTCGGCGTCCCCCGGACACGGCCCGATTCCGAGCGTCCACCGGTCCCCGCGACCGGGATCCACCGCTACATTGGGCTCGCACCGTTCATCTTAAGGCCCCGCAGAGAAGAGGGCAAGAAAAGAGATTTGGGAATTTGGATTTGGGATTTCGGATTTGAAAGGCTGCAAGGAAATAGGGAGGGGGCTTTTCCCGAGGGCGAAGGACGAAAGCCTAAAGGCTAAAAATGGCGGATGGCGGAAGGCAGAAGTCGGAATTCGGAAGTTAACTACGGCTGTAGACGGACCTCCGAAGGGTTTTCCACGACTCGATCACCGCGCCGCCAGGCGCCTTGATGGAGATGGCCGATTAGGAGCCGGGGGTGCGGCTAGTAGGTGATGACAACCTTGCTGTCGCCCTTTGCCACCCGCAATGTGTTCCCCGAATTACCCTGGAGCTGGTAGTAGATCAGTGGGGGAGAGGCCTCGAGGTAGTCGCCCGAGTCGTTGGGGAAGGAGTCACCCGATGAGAACCCGGGCTTCTCGACCTGGAACGCCGAGTACCCGGACTGAAAGATCTCGCTGTTCGAGGGGGTCAGGGGCGACAGGCTGGTCACCTCGCCGTAACGGAGCAGGCTCACCGCTCCGTACTGAACCGCCAACGGACCGCCGGTGACCTGATGGTGGCTCAGCCCCACCCAGAAGTCGAGGGACGTGTTGAAGGAGTAGGTGCCCTCCGCGTCGAAGGTCACGGTTACGCTCGGGGAGCCATCGGCGCCGGGACCGAGGGAGTCGAGATCCCACAGAACGGAATTACCGGAGAGAACGCCGCCGTCTGAAGCGGAGACGAAGGCAGTTCCTGCGGGAAGAGCGAGGGATAGAACCGGGTTGGAGGCGACCCCCGCACCGGTGTTGTGGTAGTCGGCGTTGACCACATAGGTGGCCGAGGTCGTGCTTGAAGGGCCCGAGGGCGCAGTGGAGCAGGAGGGCTGGCCACCCTCAGTGGCGCAGGGCGCCTCAAAAAGCGCATTGAGAAAATAGCGCGTTCCCTGAGACTTGGGGTGCCTGCTCAGAGGAAGATCCACCTCGTACTTGTGTCCACCCAGGTAGCTGACCTTGCCCTCGGTCGGGTCGTTGCCCATGTTGCCGTTCATCCAGAGGTCCCGCGTACCGAGTGCGGCCCCCTGTTGAGCGAGCATGACGACGTTGTTCGTATAGTAAAGGCTGCCCGGACCCAGCGCATAAGCGGGTTCGCTTCCCTTTACGGTGGCGAAGCCGCCGTCGGCCTGCGCGAAAGGGTCGTCGCTGTGGTAGTAATCTACGGCTGTCGGCTGGTCCGCCTTGACCAACCCGTTGCTCGTCAGGAAGTGACCGTTTGGGTTGTCCTCGAAGGCGTTCACGGCCTGGCATTCCGCGAAGAAATGCGTCCGGAACCCCAAGAAGTGAGCGGGTCTCGGCCACGACCTCGGTCGTCAATGCCGTGGGATCGGGATCGTACTTGTAGTGCATGGACATGAACTGGCAATACCTGGGGATGCCGTTGGCGTCGAAGAGGCTCCCGTCTGTGTGGCTCGTCGTGGTGGGGCCGGCGACCTTGGAAGGGTCAAAACAATCGGGACAGCAATGGTCTCCCGGGCATGTGTATTCCCGGCTCTTATCATCCGCGGGCCAGGGATCGCCGTTGCTCATCGGGATTTTGGCCGCGTTGAGGTAGGAGAAGGCAATTTTCTCTTCACCGTCTGCGAAGATGGCGATGGTGGGAGCCGATGTCATCTCACGCGCGGCGTTGGCGGTGAACGCGAAGACGACCTTGTGGACCGCTACCTCAGGATTGGCGCTCTGCCACGCCTGGACGATGGGCAGGGCCTGGGCGTAGTAGGCGCTGTCCACGACGAAGGGGCCTCCCCGGTAACCGTGGCTGACGGTTGGGTCCCCGGGCTGGCCATCAACCGACGTGTAGACCGTGGCGACGAGATCCACGTCACCCTGGGCTTTTCCCCGGCTGGATCACCCAATCCACCGGAACACCCTGCTTCAGAAGCTCGTAAGCGAGACCGTAGGCCTTGAAAATCCCCGAGTCCTGGTAGTCCGTATCCATGGGGATGATCAGCGTGTCGGGTTGGTACGTTTTGGCCGCACTCCATACCGCCGTGGTCGTCAGACCCACAAGCGCGAGAAACAGGAATGGAAAAACTCGAATCGATTTCATGGTTACCCCTCCACACCCTCTCATCACTCCGGACCGACCAGCGCGACTTTCGAGCCGCCCCTTCCAGGGAGGCTTCACGCCAGATGGGACAATTAAGGTTAACCCTTGCGGATCATCTCATATCCCAGGTGGAACGGCAAGATCAATAAATTCAATGAATTATAGGCAATGTTTGTGCCAAAATGGCCATCTACCTCAACGGGGGGTTCCTCGGGGGCAAACTCGCCTGAGGCCATTGCGGTTAACTCATTGAAAATGCACATGATAGTATCATTGAAAGAGGAATGCGTGATGGACATTTAACGCCCGCTTCTCCTTGGCGCTCAACTGGGGCGGCGGACACCGGGTGGTGACGCGCAGGGGTTCCTCACGAACTCTTTCTTCAATCCGGTAGGACTTTCGACAGGAATTAAAGGGAAAAATCGGCCTTCGCCCCGGAATCACCTTCTGGTGACGGAGTGTCTCGATAAGGTATCAATAGCGGGGCGGAACGCGGAAGGCTGCCCAAAGAAGTCGCTGTTAGCTGTGACCAGGCGAGAGATCGAGTACTGGTAGCGCACCAGTGAATTTGCGTCGGTTTAAGTGACGCCCTATCTTCAAGACAAGCAGGGAGACGGGAGAATGTCTGGCAACGGCGATAAATACATGACGATTTCTTCCAGCATGTCCGGCTTCGCCGCGCTGGGTGTGTTGCTGTGGGGTATCTTTGCTGTGGTGTTCTTGACTATCTGGTATCCATCGCGGAATGGGGTGCCAGTTCTTATTCCGCAAGCCGTGCACAGTTCGGTTATCCCTTTCGAAAATGGCAAGTCCCAAATCCGCGTTCAGGCCGACGGGAAGATCTTCGTCGACATGCATTGGACACCAGTCGACGCTATCTCGAGAGCGTTTCAAGCTAGGAAGGACATCCATGGGGCCTACCTGTGTGTGGACAGGCGTTGCCCATGTAGCGACGTTAAAGCCATTCTGAGAGCCCTGCGGTCGGCTGGAATCCGGAACGTGTACCTCGTCACTTCTCCTCCCCATCTGGGCCTGTTGGTACATTCCCTTGATGAACATGGCGGACGTGGATGGAATCTGGATGAAAAGTAATCCAGTGATCAAGTAATCAGGTCTGGGGCGGCCTTCGAAGGCGGGTCCCCGGCCGCAATGACTTTAGCTCGTCGGCCTTAACCCTTAGCCCTTGGGAAAAGCTCTTTCCTCGTTTTCTCGTCGTCCTTCAAATCCCAAATTGCCTTACTCCCGTCCTCCCATCCTCCCTGTGAAAACAATTCGCGTGCTTCTCTCTGAGATTGCCGCGGCCCTGCGGGCCTCGCAATGACAGCGACATGCCGTGATTAGGTGAGTAGGAAATTAGGTGAGTAGGGCGTTTGCCGGCCTCCGAAAGCCCGGCCCCTACCGTCCTTACTTTAGCCCTTCGCCCTTAGGCCTTTGCCCTTGGGAGAAAGCCTTTTCCTCGCTTCATTACCGTCCTTCAAATCCCAAATCCCAAATCCCAAGTTTCCTCTAAAGCCCCAGCCGTTTCAACTTGCGGATGAGTGTGGTTCTGTGGATGCCGAGGTCGCGGGCGGCGCGGGTGCGGTTGCCGTTGTGGCGCGCCAGGGCCTGGTTGATGGCCTCGACTTCCAGGCGGTCCAGGCGCCCTTCCTCGCTGGGCGGTCGCCTGCCCGTGCGCTCGTAGGCCTCGAGCACCTGCGGCGGCAGGCTGGACAGGCCGATCTCGTTCTCACCGCACAGGATGAAGGCGCGCTCGATGATGTTCTCCAGCTCCCGGATGTTGCCCGGGAAAGCGTAGCTGATCAGGGCGGACATGGCCTCGTCGGCGATGCCCTCGATGGCCTTGCCGGTGGCCTGCCTGAAGCGCTGGATGAAGTGGCGCGTCAGGAGGGGGATATCCTCCGGTCGTTTGTGGAGCGGCGGCAGGGTGATCTGGAGGACGTTGAGGCGGAAGTATAGGTCCTCGCGGAACGCGCCCTCGCGGACCATGGCGTCGAGTTCTCGGTTGCTGGCCGCGATGACCCTGACGTCGGCGCTGATCGGCGTGGAAGAGCCGAGGGGCTCGTAGGTCCTCTCCTGGAGGAAACGTAGAAACTTGACCTGCAGGGGGATGGGCATGTCCCCGACCTCGTCCAGGAACAGCGTGCCGCCCTCGGCCTGCGCGATGCGGCCCAGGCGGTCGCGCTTGGCGTCCGTGAAGGCGCCCTTCCGGTAGCCGAAGAGTTCCGATTCGAGGAGCGTCTCGGGAAGGGCCGCGCAGTTGACGGCCACGAAGGGCTTCTTTTTTCTAGGCCCGTGGTTGTGCAGGGCCTTGGCCACGAGTTCCTTGCCCGTCCCGCTCGCCCCGCTGACGAGGATGGTGCTCATGCTCTCGGCCGCCAGCGGCAGGATGTCGAAGATGCGGTGCATCTCGGCGTTGCGGGAGACGATGTCCTCGAACTGGTAGTTGCTGTCCAGTTTGCGCCTCAGGTGTTCGATGTGGGACAGGTCCTTGAAGACCTCCACGCCACCGACCAGCTCGCCGCCCTCGGTCTCGAGGGGCGCCGTGCTGATGGAAATGGGGATCGCCCGTCCGTCCTTGGTGTGGATGCGCACCTCCCGGTTGCGGATCCGCGCCTTGGCCGAGATGCTGCGCCTGAGCGGGCAGACCGTGTTGCAGAGGTTTGTCTTGAACACGGAGGAACAGTCCACGCCGACGACTTCCCGGGCCGTGTAGCCGGTTATCCTCTCGGCGGCCTTGTTGAACGAGGAGATCTTGCCGTTGGGGTCGACGGTAAAAACGCCCTGGTCCACCACGTCCAGGAGCAGTGGAAAGTACCGCGTATCGAGTTTCTTGTCCATGAAGTCCCTCCACCCTGGCGGCGCGCCGGTAGCCGGTATTCGGACCGGGCCCCATCCTTCGCCAGCATAAGAGCAACCGAAGTAAAATGCAACACTGTAGCGATATGTCTGGGCAGTATGCGACACATGTAGCATGCCTGGCCGCGCCACACTGCGGGTTCTTATTGCGTGGTCGACCCGCAGGAACTAAATTCAAAACAAAGGAAGTTCAGCTCCTACTGCGTCCTTCAAACAGCGGCCTTGATCCCCTTCCGCGGACTTGGCACGGCTTATGCCTCTCTACCCATCTGCCCAAAAGCGGAAATGGAGCATAAGTCCGAAAAGGGGAAAAAGGGTGAAGGAGGCGAAACTGAGAAGGCAAGGACCGAAGGCCCTGTCGACAGGCCAGGCCGCCCGCTTCTGCTACGTGACCTCGGAGAGCATCCTCAACTGGATCCGCTCCAAACACCTCAAGGCGCAGAGGACGGCCGGAGGACAGTATCGCATAAAAGTGGAAGACCTGCGCAGTTTCATGGTCGAAAAGGGCATGGACACCGCTCTCCTGGATGCAGAAAAGGACGTGCGGCCCTACTGCTGGGAATTCCATTGCGAGGTGGATGCGCTCTACGGCAGCCCGTCGAACCGGGTCTGCGAGAACTGCCTCGTGCACCGGTCGGGGACCCTCCACTGCTGGGAGCTGCACGGCCTGCTGCCCCTCACGCTCAGGAGGTTCGACAGGTGCGTTGATTGTGACTATTACCGGAGATTCCGGACGTCGGAAAAAACACGGAGAGAGCCGATCGCACAAAGCGCCATCGAGCGCTGAAACGACAAGGGGGACCGAACATGGCGCAGGAACTGCCTACGACAAACGGGGGGGAGCCGAAGACGGCGCCGAAGGCGCCCGCCGCTCCTCCGGACAAGGTGAAAGCGGCACCGAAACTTCTGCCTCACCAGGAACTGGGGGTCAGCTATTACCTGGAGCATCTCTATCCGGGCGACCGGGTGAAGCGGTTCCTGGAGATCTTCGCCGCGGTGCTCCAGCAGAGCAACTACGCCCAGCTCATCGACACCTATTCGCGGGTGGGCGCGAAGTGCGCCAACTGCGCGTGCGCCTGCCAGATCTACCAGGTCACGAAAGACCCGAAGGACGTGCCGTGCTACCGGTCCAACCTGCTTCTCGAGATCTACCGGCGCCACTTCACGTTCCGCGGCGTCCTGCAGAGCAAGCTGGCCGGCACCGTATACCTCACGCCCGAACGCATCACCGAGCTGGCCGAATCGGTCTATCACTGCACGGCCTGCCGCCGGTGCTCCTTCGAGTGCCCGATGGGCATCGATCACGGCCTGGTCACGCACCTCAGCCGGTACATCCTGAGCGAGATGGACATCACGCCGAAGGCGCTGGTGGTGGCCACGCGCGAGCAACTCGAGGGCAAGACGGGCAACACGTCGGCCATCCCCGTGCCCGCACTCATCGACACCCTGGAGTTCCTCACCGAGGACATCCAGGACGAGAAGGGCGTGGATGTGCCGTTCCCGGTGGACCAGGAGGGGCGCGAGTTCGTCTTCTTCCCTGCGGTGAGCGACTACCTGCTCGAAGCCGACACGCTCAAGGGCATCGCCGTGACCTTCCAGGCCGCGGGGGAGGCCGACCGGTGGACCATCGGGACGGGCTATTACGACGGCATCAACTACGGCCTCTTCTACAGCGACTGGTGTGCGGAGAGGATCATCAACAAGGAGATCGACGAGACGAAGCGCCTCGGGGGAAAGAAGATACTCATCGGCGAGTGCGGCCACGCCTCGCGAAGCGCCAAGGTCTTCGTGCCTTCCTTCGGCGGAGGCAAGAACGCCCTGCCCGTGGTGAACATCATGGAGGTCACGGTCGACATGCTCCGGCGCGGCGTGCTCAAGCTCGATCCCGACGTGGTCACGGAGGTCGTCACCTACCACGACCCGTGCAATATCGCCCGCACGGGCTGGATCATAGACCAGCCGCGCGAGATCCTGCGCGCCTTCTGCAAAAACTACGTGGACATGGAACCGAAGGGCGCCAAGAACTACTGCTGCGGCGGTGGCGGCGGCACGGTGTCGGTGGACGAGATCCGGTCGTACAGGACCGGCGTGACCGGCAAGCTCAAGGCGGACCAGATCCGGGCCACGGGCGCCCACTACGTGGTGGCGCCCTGCGCGAACTGCAAGAAGCAGCTCAGGGAAGTCTGCGAGGACCACGGCCTCAAGGATGTCGAAGTGGTGGGACTCCACGACCTGATTTACAAAGCCATCGTTTTCTAAAGGGGGGGCTGAGACATGGAATCATTATTGACGTTCGCCAGGGGGCCGCTCCTCATCTTCTCCTTCGCGGTCTTCTTTCTCGGGTTGGCCCGGCTGGTCGGCCTGACCGTTATCGAACTCGTCAGGGCCTACCGGAAGGCCGGGGACCAGGTCCTCCCGCTCAAGTTTATGTTCAAGAAGAGCCTCGGCTGGATCGTTCCCGTAAACGCGCTCAGGGGGACGCGCATTCCCTACACCGTAGCCTCGGTGGTCTTTCATGTCGGCATGCTGCTCGTGCCCTTGTTCCTGGCCGGGCACATCGAACTCGTCAGAAAGGGCGTGGGCCTGGCGTGGCCGGCCCTGGTGCCCGCGGTCGCCGACGTTCTCACGTGGACAACTCTTGCGGCCCTGTTCGTACTCATCCTTCTCAGGCTGGTCAGCCGGGCGTCCCGGGTCCTCAGCGGTTTTCAGGACTGGTTTCTGCTGGTGCTCTGCGTCGTGCCCTTCCTGACGGGATACTTCGTGGCGCACCCGGCGGGAAATCCCATCCCTTTCACCCTGACCTATCTCGTGCACGTTCTGAGCGCCGAGTTGCTCCTGATCCTGATCCCTTTCACCAAGCTTGCGCACGCGGCCCTCTTTCCGTTCACGCGGGCCTCATGGGAGATGGGCTGGCACTTCGTCCCCGGAGCCGGCGAGAGGGTGCGGATCGCCCTTGGAAAGGAGGGTGAGCCGGTATGATCAAGAACGCCTGTATCCTTACGGATGTCACCAAGTGCATCGGCTGCGAACAGTGCGTGGCCGCCTGCAAAAAGATCAATAACCTTCCTGCCGAGGACCCGCCGCCCAGGATCGGCCGCACGCCGGACGGCTTGTCCGCCGACCGCTGGACGAGCGTCGTCCGCAAGCCGGACAACCACTTCGTCCGCAAGCAGTGCCGCCACTGCCTGGAGCCGGCGTGCGTATCGGTGTGCCCCGTGGGCGCGCTCAAGAAGACGCCGGAGGGCCCCGTCATCTACGACAAGAGCATCTGCATGGGCTGCCGTTACTGCATGATGGGCTGCCCGTACGGCATTCCGCACTACGAGTGGGATTCGGTGGCGCCGTCGGTCCGCAAGTGCATCATGTGCTACCAGAACCTCAAGTCCGGAAAGATCAGCGAACCGGCGTGCGTCACGGCCTGTCCCGAGAAGGCCACCATCTTCGGTACGCGCGAACAGATGATCGCCGAGGCGCACAAGCGCCTGGCCGCGGAACCCAAAAAGTACATCCAGCGCGTCTGGGGAGAAAAGCAGGTCGGCGGGACGTCCGTACTCTACATCGCCGACATTTCGCTCGACTTCCTGGGGTGGGACGACAGCCGCCAGCTCACGGACCAGCCACTTCCGGAGAAAACCTGGGCGGCCCTGTGGCCCGTACCCATCGAATTCCTTGGCATGGGCGCCCTCATGGGCGGAATCTACTGGGTGATCGAGCGGCGCCGGAAGCTCGCCCTGGAAAACCAGGCGACCGAGAACGTCGCGAGCGACAAGGGGGAGGCCGGCCATGGGGAATAAGCGCATCTTCGTCTTCAAGTCCATTCTATGGCTCTTCGCCGGCCTGGCCGCCGCCGTCGCCGTGCTGAGGTTCGCGCTCGGTCTGGGCGTGACCACGGCGCTGTCCGACTCCACGCCGTGGGGGCTCTGGATCGGTTTCGACGTGATGGGCGGCGTGGCCCTGGCGGCCGGTGGCTTCGTCATCGCGGCCGTGGCCCACATCTTCCACCGGGAGAAGTACCACCCCGCCGCGCGGCCGGCGATCCTCACGGCCTTTCTCGGCTACGGGGCGGTGGCCGTAGGCCTGCTGTTCGACCTGGGCCTGCCCTGGCACATCTGGCATCCCATGATCTTCTGGAACATCCACTCGCCGCTCTTCGAGGTGGCCTGGTGCGTGATGCTCTACCTGACCGTGCTGGCGCTGGAAGTCACCCCCACGATCCTGGAGCGGACCCCGTTCCAGAAGGCCTACAGGTTCTTCACGCGGCTGGCGCTGCCCATCATGATCCTCGGCATCATGCTCTCGACCCTCCACCAGTCGTCGCTGGGGACCATGCTCCTCATCATGCCGTTCCGGATCTATCCGCTGTGGTACAGCCACCTGCTGCCCGAACTGTTCTTCGTGTCGGCCATCTGTCTCGGGCTGAACATGGTCATGTTCGAATCGTCCATCACCTCCTGGCTCTACAAGCGGGAGCCTGAAACGGAGATGCTCGACGGCCTGGCGAAGATGGCCGCGTGGGGGCTCTCGTTCTACTTCGTTTTCCGCATGATCGATCTGGGCTACCAGCACAAGCTCGGCCTCGTCACGAACGGCTCCTGGGAGAGCAACCTCTTCATCGTCGAGATGCTCATGTCCACGATCGTCCCGATCGCTCTCTACGCCATTCCGAAGGTTCGCCGCTCTCCGACCGCCGTGTGGCTCATCTCCGCGTGCTCGGTCCTCGGTTTCGTGCTGAACCGCATCAACGCTGCCGGCCTGAGCCAGGTCTGGGCCACGCGCTCTTTCTACTTCCCTGCGTGGACCGAGTTCGCCATCAGCATCGGGCATCGTTTCGACGTGTGCGCTCATCTTCTTTTTCATCCAGGAGCACTTTCCCGTGGACCCGCACGGGCTGGAGGACGTGGAGAGACAAACGCCGCGCGCTGGAGAAGACGACGCCGGCCTTCGCGCCCTTCACGCAGGTGTGGCTGGGCGAGGGATGGCGGAAGAGCACCAAGGTGTATTCGATGCTTTTCGTGCTCGCTATGGCCTTCGGCCTGACCATGGCGCCCAAGAGCGAGCCCTTCGTGCAGCTTAAGGTCCCCCGCGCCCGCGGCGAGAAGATCCTCCGGATGGGTGCGGGGCCGAGATTCGTCTACTTCGACCACAAACGCCACCAGGACGAGGCCGGCAAGGACAAATCGTGCGTGCTCTGCCACCACCTGCACATGGCGGGCGACAGGGGCACGCCGTGCAGCGAATGCCACCGCGAAATGTACACGAAGACGAACATCTTCGAACACGACGCCCATGTGGCGCACCTTGGCGGGAACCTCTCGTGCGTGAAGTGCCACGGCGAGGCAAAGCCCGTGGTTCTTAAAAAGGTCAAGAGCTGCCAGGGCTGCCACGACAAGGACATGATGACGAAGAACGAGATCGTCAAGACCTTCGACACCAAATGGGCGGGCAGTTACAAGGACGCCATGCACAAGATGTGCATCCCATGCCACGTGAAGAAAGCCGCCGACCCGACGGTGAAAAAGCCGAACCTCGGCCGCTGCGGGGCTTGTCACAACGGCGGCACGGAGTCGGAAAAGACGTACAGAGCCGAGTTCAAACTGCAAGACCAAGGAGCGGGGCGTTCATGAGCGGTTCGAACGGCGTGCCGAAAATCCTGATCGTGGACGATGAACCGGACATCGTGGAGTACCTCTGCGCCGTCCTCGAAGACAACGGCTACAGGACCGCCGGCGTGACCGAGGCGAAAGAAGCCCTCGAAGCCGTGAGCAGGGAACAGCCGGACCTTATTCTCATGGACATATTGATGCCGGGTGAATCGGGTCTGCACCTCTACCGGGAGATACGGCGGAATCCGGAGACGGCCGACATCCCCGGTGCTGATCATCAGCGGATATACCAAGGCGGAAGATTTTGCCGCGGTGGACCTGGGCATGCTGGAGGAGGAGAAGCTTCCGCTGCCGGACGGCTACCTCGAGAAGCCCATCTCCATCCCCAAGCTCATCCGCAGTCTGAACGAGCTCTTCGAAAGTCACGATGTGGGAGAGCCGCATGTCTGATACGAGACAGCTCCTTCACGACCACCTGTTCGACCAGGCGCCGATCATGATCGCGGTGCTCGACAAGGACTACGGTGTCGTGGAGGCGAACGCCAGATTCCAGAACCTCTTCGGCCAGTGGCGCGGCCGGCACTGCTACGAGGTTCTCAAAGGGAGGGGGTCTCCCTGCGACAGGTGCCTCGCGGCGTGGACCTTCGCGGACGGCCAGGTACGGGTCTGCGACGACAGGCTTCACCTGAGCGGCGACGTGACCTCGCACTTCGTGGTCCGCGTCGCGCCGCTGACGTCGGAAGAGACGGACGGAGAGCCACATCTCATATGGATCGCATCGAATGCCAACGAGGCCAGCAGCCTGCTGAGGGAAAACGAGGTCCTCTTCGAGAGGGCGCCCAGTTACATCACCGTCCTCGACCGGGACCTCAGGATCGTCCGGGCCAACAAGCGTATGCGTGAGACCTTCGGCCGGGCATGGGGCAGGCGGTGCTACGAAGTCTACAAGAGGCGGGACCGCCCGTGCCGCGTGTGCCCGGCCCTCAAGGTCTTCGAGACGGGCGAGGATGCGACCTCCACCCAGGTGGGCGTGTCGGCGACGGGCGAAGAGACGCACTACATCGTGAAGGCTTCGGCCCTTTCGCGGGACGATGGGCCGGACAGGAGCGAGGTCAAGTACGTCATCGAGATGGCGACGGACGTGACGCACCTGCACATGCTGGAGAAGGAAAAGTTGGAGGCGGAACGCCTGGCGGCCGTGGGACAGGCCGTGGCCGGCCTCGCGCACGGAATCAAGAACATCCTCATGGGGCTTGAAGGCGGCGTCTACGTGATGGAGTCCGGCCTCAAGCAGAACCAGACCGCCAAGATCGAGCGCGGCATGCAGATGCTCGACCGGAACGTGCAGAAGATCTCCGATCTGGCCAAGAACCTCCTGAGCTTCTCCAAGGGCAGGGTGCCCGAAGTCGCCATGACCGATCCGGCCGCCGTGTGCAGGGAGATTCACGAACTCTACAGCGACCTTGCCCGGCAGGCGGGCATCGAGCTGTCGCTCGATCTCCAGCGGGGTGTCCGGCCCGCGCCGCTGGATGCGGCCGCAATTCACACGTGCCTTGCCAACCTGGTCTCCAACGCGATCGACGCGTGCCAGATGAGCGAGAACAAGGACTGCCGCGTCGTGCTGAGATGCTTTGAGAAGAACGATTCGCTGGGCTTCGAGGTCATTGACAACGGGTGCGGCATGGACTACGAAGTGAAGAAGAAGCTCTTCACCACCTTCTTTACGACCAAGGGAGCGGGAGGAACGGGATTGGGGCTTCTGATGACGCGCAAGATCGTGCAGGAGCACGGGGGGAGGATTTCCGTCGAGTCGAAACCGGGCCAGGGGACGAATTTCCGCATCCTCCTGCCCCGCGAGCGCCTGCCGGAACCGGGATCCGGCACCGACAACGGAGCAGGCGGCAGGGAAGCCGGACCGAAAAACGCCAAGAAGTAGGAGGGGACGGATGGCGACACCTCAGGAGAAGAAGATTCTGGTCGTGGACGACGAGGAAGACGTCATTTTCTTCCTGACTACGGCCCTGGAGGACGTGGGATTCCAGGTGGATTCGGCGATGAGCGTCGACGAGGCGCTCGGCAAGATCAAGTCGTCGCCGCCCGACTGCATATCGCTGGACATGGTCATGCCGGGCAAGTCCGGTATCATCCTGTTCCACGAGTTGCACCGAAATCAGGCCTGGCGTAAGATTCCCGTTCTGTTCGTGACGGGACATGCCCGCGACGAGAAGGTGAAGTCGGAGCTGGATGCCGCCGCGGCCCTTTCCCAAAGCACCATGTCCGGCCCGGCGACCTACCTGGAAAAGCCCGTGACGGCCAGGAAGTTCGTGGAAGCCGTGGCCCAGGCCGTCAAAGTCGAGTTGGAGGGAGCGGCCGAGTCTCGGGGAGATTCTCCAGTCGCCCTGAAGGAACAGATCCAGGAACTGATGGACGGCGCCGATCCGGACGCTCTCCGGCAAGCCCTCGAGCTCCTGAGGAGAAAATCGGGGTCCTGACATCCGGTGAGGGGGGATGACGAAAATCGGGGATACGGAATGGTGCCCAAGAAAAAGGACGGACGCCGCAGGGCTAACGGCGAAGACGGACAGCCGGGCCAGGCCGTCTCCGATCTGAAGACCATCCTGGATTCCATCAACGACGGCGTCTTCACCGTCGACGGCGCCTTCACGGTGACCTCCTTCAATCGCGCGGCCGAGACCATCACCGGCGTTCCGGCCGGCGAGGCCGTGGGCAAGCCCTGCTGGGAGGTCTTCAGGGCGGACATCTGCGAGGTCGACTGCGCCCTGAAGCGCACCATCTCGTCGTCCCGTCCGGTCGTCAACAAGCCGGTGACCATTCTCACCTCGGACGGCCGCCGCGTGCCCATCAGCGTGAGCACGGCCCTGCTGAAGGACGGGCGGGGGGAGGTGATCGGCGGAGTGGAGACCTTCCGGGACCTGTCGCTGGTAACGGAACTCAGGAAGGAGGCGGAGCGCCGCTATACCTTCCACGACATCATCTCCTCGAACCCGAAAATGCGGGAGATCTTCACCCTGCTGCCCCCCGTGGCGGAGAGCGAGAGCCGCGTCCTGCTCGTGGGGGAAAGCGGCACGGGGAAGGAACTCGTCGCCAGGGCCGATCCACCAGCTGAGTCCGAGGGCCGACGGCCCCATGGTGAGCGTCAACTGCGGAGCGCTCCCGGACACGCTCCTGGAGTCGGAACTTTTCGGGCACGTCGCGGGGGCGTTCACGGACGCCAGGCGGGACCGGGAAGGGCGGATAGCCGCGGCCGAGCGAGGGACGCTCTTTCTCGACGAGATCGGCGACGTGTCCCCGGCCATGCAGGTCAGGCTGCTGCGCGTGCTGCAGGAGAGCACCTACGAGCCGCTCGGCTCCAGCCGGAGTCACAAGGCGGACGTCCGCATCATCGCGGCCACGAACAAAAACCTCTGGGCGGAGGTCGCGGCGGGCCGGTTCAGGGAGGACCTCTACTTCCGGCTGAACGTGGTGCAAATTGCAATTTTGCCCCTCCGGGAGCGGGGCGAGGACATTCCGCTCCTCGTGGACCACTTCGTCGAACGCCTCAACCGCCTCCGCGGCCGCGACGTGCAGGGCGTGTCGGGCGAGGCCATGCGGTTGCTTTCAAGCTACGACTGGCCCGGCAACGTGCGCGAGCTCGAAAACGCCATCGAGCACGCATTCATCCTGTGCCGGGAAGGTCTCATCCTTCCGGAACACCTTCCCGTCTCCCTTCCTGTCGAGCCTTCGGCGTCCGGCGCCCGCCGGACCGCGGGAAGCGACCTGCACGACGTGGAGATGTCGCACATCTATGCGGCGCTCGAACGCCACCGGGGAAACAGGAGCGCGGCCGCGCGGGAACTCGGCATCCACAAGACGACCCTCTGGCGAAAGCTGAAGCGGGCCCGTCGCCTCGCCTGAGGACTCCGGCAGGCGAGCACCGGAGCAGGGGCGCGGGGGGCGGTGATGCCCCGTGGGTGGCCGCGCGTGCGGCAAGGCTTCTTATCTCTTTGCTTCCAGGCTTCTTGTCCATCTCTCTCCAAGCAGCGATGCCGTCGTGATGGAACTGGCGGTGCAAAATGCAATCATCGGCTCGGCGGTGATGCAGTCTGCTTCGCACGGCGGGCGGGACACTGGCGCTAAACAATCCGCAACTCTCTGTAAATCAATAAAAAAACAGGCGATAGGCGATCTGCGGCCGGCCCTGGCACGGCCATTGCTCCGGATACGGCGGAGGTGTGCCATGCTCGTGGCCGTACCGGAATTCAACGATCGTGTTTCCCCCGCCTTCGATTTCTGCAGGAAGGTGAGCCTGTGGCGGCTGGACGACCGGGGAATGGTCCGCCAGGGCGAGAAGCGGTGCGAGGACCTCCAGTGCAGGGAGAGAGCCGCGAAACTCGAGGAGATGGAGGTGGACGTCCTGCTCTGCGGCGCCATCGGCACGGACGCCGCCCTGGAAATCAGACAACGGGGGATCGAAATAGTACCGGGCCTCAGCGGAGATGTGTTGAAGGTCGTTGCGGCCTACGCCTGCGGGATGCTGGATCATCCGGGCTTCCGCATGCCGGGCGCCCCGGAGCCCGCGGGCCCGGACGGACTCACAAGCGAGGAGAAGGACAGATGAGAGATACGCGCAGTCTGATCCGGACGATTGTATTCGGGGCTGCCGCCGCCATGCTGGTATGCCTGGCCCCATCGGCCGCCGAGCGGGGGAAGATCCGCGTGGCCGTGACGGAGCCGGACATCGCTTCCATCGTCCAGGCAGTCGGGGGCAGCCAGGTGGAGGCGTTTCCCCTCTTCAAGGGCTGCATTCTCCGGAAGGACCTGGCGGTGGAGCCGGCCGCGAAGGGGAAACTCGCCTCGGCCGATGTCGTCGTGTGGACCGGCTTTCTCAACGAATCGGCCGCCATCGACGCCTGCGTGGCGACACTGCCGGCGCGATCGGCGTCGACCTTCAGGAAAGCGGACTGGATAGACGTATCCAGGGACGTTTCCAGGGTGAACGTGCCCGCCTCGACGTGCACGGGCTACGTCGACGTCTCCTTCATGTCCGGGGATCCCTTCTTCTGGTTGAATCCCTTGAACGGCGCCGTCATCGCGCGCAACGCCGCGGAAGGGCTGGGCGATCTCAGGCCGGCCAGCCGGGCCTACTTTCTGGCCAACGCCGCCGCGTTCAGCCGCTCACTGCAAAAGGACATCGTTCGCTGGAAGAAGGAACTGGCCGCCCTCGGGACCATGCGTATCTTCAGCGCGCAGTGCGGGTGGCAGAACTTCTCGCAGATCGGCGGTCCGACATTTGCGGCCTGCCGGACCAAGCCGGGCGTGTTGCCCACCCCTGAGAGGCTTGCGGACGAGGTCAAGAGCCTCGGCGTGCAGGTCGTGATCGTGGATCCGAACACGCCGCCCGCTTACGGAAGGGCCTTTCGGACGATCACGAAGGCCAGGGTCGTGGAGGTCCCGTCATCCGTCGAAGACCTCCGCGGGAGCAAAGAATTACGGCGCGCTCTTCGATCACCTCGTCAGCGTGCTGAAGTCAGTATCGGAAGGGTAGAAACGATGACCACATCCTCGGGCGTTCTCGAAGTCGAAGGCGTACTCGGGCCGAGCCTGCCCCTGAAGTCCGGCGTGGTTCTTTAGCGGACGGAACCGAGAGGGCCGGGGCCGCCGGGGATTCCGGCGACATTCCGGTTCAGCCACCAGGAAATTCCACCCGGGAATTTCCCAAAGGGAAGTGCGCGACTTTATCGGGTCAAAACAGGGAGACTTCTCATGCAGCAATCCGAAAACAAAACACAAGGGAGCGGGTCCTCGAAGAACCGCTGGAGGACTGGCCGGCCTCCCCGGCCGGACCACGGGCCTGTCCTTCTCAAAGAGATGATCATGGTGGGCCTGGGCATTGCGATCCTGGCGTCCGGCGCCGTGGCCGCGAACGCCGCGGATGCCCCCGCGAAGAAGGCGGATGCCCATCCCTATCTTCAGGCCCACGAACGTGCCAGCACTATGAGCACGGCGGACCACAGCACGTTTGCGGCCCTCAAGGGCCCGTTCCCGGAAGGCGACGGCTCTGCGGTGACGGACGCGTGCCTGACCTGCCACAACAAGGCGGCCGACCAGGTCATGACGTCCAAACACTGGCTGTGGCACCCCGAACGGAAGGGCTACGAGGACTACGGTAAGGGCACGTGGCTGATCAACAACTTCTGCATCAGCATCCGGGGCGGCAACTACCCCGCCTGCACCAAGTGCCACGTGGGGTACGGATGGAAGGACAGCAGCTTCAATTTCAAGGACCCGCACAACGTGGACTGTCTCGTCTGCCACGACACGACGGGGGACTACGAAAAAGAGGCGGCGGGCCTGCCGAACCCCGCCGTGCCGCTGGACGAGGTCGCCCAGCACGTGGGGAGGCCCGGACTGGCCAACTGCGGAACCTGTCACTTCTTCGGAGGTGGAGGCGACGCGACCAAGCACGGCGACCTGGACTACACGCTCCTGAAGTGCGACAAAGCCGAGGACGTGCATATGGCCAAGGACGGCGCGGGGATGGACTGCGTGGACTGCCATACCGCGGAGGGCCATCACATCGCGGGCCCCGATTATCCCCTTCCCGCCGATATGCAGGAGAAGCCGGCGTACCCGGGCCAGAAGCTCGACCACATCGCGTGCACCAACTGCCACGGGGAAGCGCCTCACAAGTCGTTCGTTCTTAACCGCCACTACCGCAAGGTGGCCTGTCAGACGTGCCACATCCCGGCCTACGCCCGAGGAAGCGAAGCCAGCAACGTGTGGTGGGACTGGTCCACGGCTGGAAAACTGAAAGGCGGGCGCGCGTACGAGACGCGCGACAAGGACGGCAACATAACCTACGCGACCATCCACGGCAGCATGGTCTGGAAGCGGAACGTCAAGCCTTCCTACATGTGGTTCGACGGCAGCATGAAGTTCCTGCTGGCGACGGACAAGCTGCCTCAGACGCGGCCCGTCTGGATCAATCGCCCCGACGGCTCGTACACGGATCCCAACGCCAAGATCTGGCCCTTCAAGGTCCACAAAGGGAAGCAGCCCTACGATACGGTCCTCGACAAGCTCGTGACGCCGCACCTCTACGGTCAGAAAGGGTCCGGGGCCTTCTGGGTGGACCACAGCTGGCCCGCGGCCATCAAGACGGGCATGGAGATCTCCGGGCTGCCTTACAGCGGACACTACGGCTTCATCCGGACGAACATGGTCTGGCCTATAACGCACATGGTCGCGCCCGCGAAGGACGCGTTGCAGTGCGCCGATTGCCACTCACCCAACGGCAGGTTGGCCGCGCTCAAGGGCTTCTATCTCCCCGGGCGCGACCGGGAAAAGCACGAGAGCGACCTGGGCTGGGTCGTCGTGATGCTGTCGTGCCTGGCCGTGGTCGTCCACGGCGGCGGCCGGATCTTCTTCCACTGGACCAGGAGGGAAAAATGACGCGCGTCGTTCTGTATAAGCGTTTCGAGCGGTTCTGGCACTGGACCCAGGCCCTGCTCATCATCGGCCTCGTAATCACCGGGCTCGAGGTGCACGGGACCTTCGGCCTCTTCGGCTACGCGACGGCGGTCAACCTGCACGACATCCTGGCGCTTGCACTGATCGTGCTCATCGTCTTCGCCGTTTTCTGGCACTTCACGACCGGAGAATGGAAGCAGTACGTTCCCACGCGCAAGTTTCTCAGGGAGATGGCAGGGTTCTACCTGACCGGCATCTTCCGCGGCGCGCCGCACCCCGTGCGCAAGAGCCGAACGGCCAAGCTGAACCCTCTTCAGCGGCTTGCCTACCTCGGCTTCAAACTGCTCATCATCCCCGTGCAGGTCACGAGCGGGCTGATCTACTTCTTCTACCCCGAACTGACCGCGCACGGCTGGCCGGTCTGGACGCTCAAGGCCGCCGCCACCACCCACGTCCTGGGGGCATTCCTGCTGTTGGCGTTCCTGGTAAGCCACGTCTATCTCACGACGACGGGGCATACCCCGCTCACGAACATCAAGGCGATGATCTTCGGCTGGGAACTCATGGAGGAGGAGTAACGCACCGCGGGGTTTTTTGTCTGCCCGCTCCAGATGCGCCGGGACGGCGGTGTCCGGGGAATGCCGCCGTCCCGAATCCTCCGATGCGCCGGATGAGCACATGACGATTCACGAAACGCGGCCCCATGACGGTCGGGGCGCGCGCCACGGAGGTGGGACATGCGTGATAAGCCGATGTATTTCGAGGCCGTCTCCCGGCATGGGCCGGGACGGAGAGAGGACGAGAGGAGCGGGCAATCCTCCGATGGTGGCCGCGTACGATCCACAGGAGACGTGCCGGCGGATCCGGGACCGACGCTCAGCTGGCGCGTCACCCCCATAGGCATCGTCCGGACACCCTTCATCACCTACCGCGAGCCTCCCAGGCATTTCAGGCGGGTGGGACGGGGGACGGTCGAAGTGTTCCCGGAGTTCGAGCAGGGATTGCAGGACCTGGGGGGGTTCAGCCACCTGTGGCTGCTGACGGTCCTGCACCGGAGCCAGGGACACGATCTGCTCCTCAAGCCGAGGCGAAGCGACGTGTTGAGGGGACTCTTCGCCACGCGCTCGCCGAGGCGTCCCAATCCTGTCGGTCTGTCCCTGGTGAGGCTGGTGAAGATCGACGGGCGCTTCCTCCAGGTGACGGGCGCGGACCTTCTCGACGGTACGCCGCTTCTGGACATCAAGCCCTACGTGTCGGACTACGACGTGGCCGAAGCGCCGGCGTGCGGATGGCTTGATCTCGAGAAGGGAAGCAGGAAGAAGGAGGACACCCGCGCGGTGACTTCGCAAAAGGGGAGCCGCGAGGCTCGCTCCGAAGAGTGATGTACTATGCATCACCTTCCGCCCGCCCGGATCGATGACAGGGGGGCGGCAGAGCATTATGTTTACGGCATGAGCACGTCGGGGCCGTGACTGGCAGGAAGCTTGCACGTGTTGTCGTGTGCGTTGGGGAGTCCCGGGAACCGGGATCGTGTCCGGAACCATTCCGCCGTGCAGGCCGGTGTTTCCGGCCTCTGCACGCCGTCTCCCGGCGGAATTCGACGAAGCAGATGGAGGTGGGGCCATGAAGAACAAGAATCACTGGATAATCGCAGTCGCTGCGGTCGTTTCCGTTCTGGTCGGCGCAAAGGCCTGGTGCGGCCAGGGGGGAAGCTCTCCGTGGCCGTGACGGAGCCGGACATCGAAGCCATCGTCAAGGTCGTAGGCGGCGACCAGGTCGACACCTTCACCCTCTTCAAAGGCTGCATCCTCAGGAAGGACCTGATGGTCGAATCGGCCGTCCGCGGTCGCCTCCTGAAGGCCGACGCGGTCGTCTGGACCGGGTTCTTCAACGAATCGGCGGCCGTACACGACAGCGTCCGGCTGCTGGACAAGGCGGAAGCGAGGCCCATGAAGCAAAGGCCGGTATGGATAAACGTTTCGCTGGGCGCAAAGAGGGTCAACGTCCCCATGAGCACGTGCGACGCCTACGTCGAAATGTCCTTCATGTACGGGAACCCGTTCTTCTGGCTCAATCCCGCGAACGCCCCCGTCATGGCGCGGAACGTGGCCGAGGGATTGGCGGAGATGAGGCCGGGCAAGAAGGCGTACTTCCTGGCCAACGCCGAGGCCTTCGACAGGCAGATAAAGGCGGACCTCGTACGGTGGCAGGCGGCGCTCAAGCCGTTGTCCGGGCTCCGCGTCTTCACCGCCCAGTGCGGGTGGCAGAACTTCTCGCAGATCGGCGGCCCGACCTTCGCGGCGTGCACCGAGAAACCGGGCGAACTGCCCTCGCCCCAGACACTGGTCGAGCACGTGAAGAAGATGAAGGTGCAGGTCGTCATCGTGGACCCCAACACGCCGCCGGAATATGGCCGGGCGTTCAGGGCGGGCACGAAGGCCAAGGTGATCGAGGTGCCCTCCTCCATCGAAGACATCCCAGGCGCCAAGACCTACCAGGCGCTCTTCGACAACATGGTCAAGGCGCTTAAAGAGGCGGCGAAGAGCTGAGACTCCGGCCCCGCCGAACGCGACGGCCGGCATAACAGGATACGAAAGGGGGGAACCATGGCCAGGATAGCCGTGCTGTACTGCAAGCGGATCCAGGACACGTCGTGTATCGCGTGTGCAAAGTGTCACAAGGGTATGGCGGAGAGGAACGGAGAATTCGCCCGCTACGACGACATCGAACTCGTCGCCATGACGCACTGCGGCGACTGCCCCGGGCTGACCTTCCCCAGGGTGAAGCTCCTGAACGAGGTCACGAAGATGCTCGGCCGCGAGATCGAGGTCGTGCACATGGGGACGTGCATGAAGCTGGCCATGGAGACCGCGCAGTGCCCCATCGACTTTGACGAGATGAAGACCCTGCTGGAGAACAAGTTCGGCGTCGAGGTGGTCCTCGGGACGCACGCGTACTGAGCGCGTTACCGCGGCGTTGGTTTAACCACAGAGCACACAGAGGGCACAGAGAAAAATCGGATCTCACAATGAGGCAGTGAGGCGGTGAGGTTTGCGATTTGGGAATTGGGATTTTGGATTTTTAAGACGGCGAGGGACGAGCCGTTGTAGCGGCCGGCGGAAGCCGGCCGAATCCTTCAGCCCCGATTGAGCCTATCCCGGCCGTTGCCCGTTCCCCGCGGGCCTTCGGCCAGCGGCACGCCTGCGCCTGACGTCGTCCGGAAAAGCAAGCTTTCCCGGCCGCCGCCCTGCGCAGCGCGCCCGCGTCGTGGACGCGGGGTGGAACGGGCACCTGGGGCGTGCAGGAGCGGGAACACTCCCCCCCACTCTCAAAAAAAGCATCGACGGGAGCGGACCCTCTCCATTGTCAGACTTCACGGCCCGGCGCCTCGACGTACACAAGTACGACTCGGCGCCGGTCCCCTCGTCTTTCGCGGATAGGGCCCACTCGCGTCGAGATGCAGCTTACGGGCGCTCCCGGATCGCCCGTAAGACCATTCGGGGGCTGGCCTTCGAAGATCCATGATCGAGCTTGCGACGGCCGTTGCCCGTTCCCCGCGGGCCTCCGGCCAGCGGCACGCCTGCGCCTGACGTCGTCCTGAAAAGCAAGCTTTCCCGGCCGCCGCCCTGCGCAGCGCGCCCGCGTCGTTGACGCGGGACGGAACGGGCAACTTGGGGGTACAAGAACGTAAGCATTCCCCCTCACCTGAGGGCTTCTTCGCAGGTCATCCTGCGGCTCACTTCTTCACCCAGGGACGTCTTCGTAGGCCCCCCTCGCCTTCACCGCGCCGCAAGGCGCACTATTCACTCGATAACTGCGCCTCCAGGCCCATCGACACTTGACGCAGCAAGACGGGAGGGACGATACTGTGTTTGTCATCAGGGGAGCCAGGGAGCATGCAAACGAATCCGGACGGCGTCCGCGTTGAAAAAGCGTTGCCATCCTTTCCTTATCAGACGTGTCGCATCAATGACTCTCGATCGCTCCTCATGCGCGACCCGCCGGGCGCGTACGATCCCGGGCGAGGCGAGAAGCTCATGGACTGCGTCCGGGACGCTTTGCAGGCCCGGCATTACAGCCGCCGGACGGTGCAAAGCTACTCTCAATGGATCAAACGCTTCATCTTCTTCCACGGGAAGCGTCACCCCTTGGAGATGGGTGAGCGCCAGATCAATGCCTTCCTCACCGATCTGGCCGTCCACGGCAAGGTCAGCGCCTCGACGCAAACCCAGGCTCTGAGCGCCCTCCTCTTCCTGTACCGCCACGTCCTTGGCCGCAAAATCGGGGACCTGGGTGAAGTGGTTCGGGCAAAGAAGCCGAAACGACTCCCGGTCGTCATGTCACGGGAGGAGGTCCAATCCGTCCTGGCCGTCTTGCAGGGCGAAAAGTGGCTCATGGCTTCGCTGATGTATGGCGCGGGCCTGCGGCTTATGGAGTGCCTGCGGTTGCGGGTTAAGGACGTCGATTTCTCCCGGGGCGAGATCCTCGTCCGCGATGGAAAGGGCGCAAAGGACAGGATAACCATGCTCCCCGAATCGCTCAAGGTCAGGATTCGTGATCACCTGAAGAAGGTCAAGGTGATCCACGAGCGGGACTTGGCCGAAGGGTGGGGGCGTGTCCTGCTACCGGACGCATTGGAACGCAAGTACCGGAATGCCGCGAAGGACTGGCGCTGGCAGTGGGTGTTCCCGCAGGAGAACCGGTGGAAAAATCCCAGAACCGGACAAGAGGGGCGGCACCACGTTCACGAGTCCGTCATCCAAAAGGCGGTCGCCGATGCCGTGAGAAGGGCTGGACTTACCAAGCGCGCTACGTGCCACACTTTCCGCCATTCCTTCGCTACTCAACTTCTGGAGTGCGGTTACGATATCAGGACCGTCCAGGAACTGCTCGGCCATAAAGACGTGAAAACCACCATGATTTACACCCATGTGCTCAACCGCGGGGGAAAAGGCGTCAGGAGCCCGTTGGACGAACTGTAGAGGGGAAGATGCCGGTGTCTTATATAGAAACCATATATGACCCCCTCCATTGCACTGCGGATGGCGTAACGGCTTGTATTATCGGGAGTTATGTTGAGTTGAGCGCAGGGGCTTATGCCGCGATTCTGCGGTCCATAGGTCTTATCGAGAAACTATATAAGCACTGTTGGGATTTGAGAAAAAACAGATGAAACTGGCATTCGAAACAGTAAAACGATAGATTGAAGCCATGAAACTAAAGAAACTGCCACACCCGATACCCTATCAGGGGAGCAAGAGAAACCTTGCCCCTGATATCTTGCGCTATTTCCCAGAACAAATTGATGTGCTTTATGAACCCTTTGCCGGCTCCGCAGCAATGACTATTGCGGCTGCTGAATCTGGTCTTGCGCAGAGATTTCATCTTAACGATTTGAACAAGCCGCTTATCGACCTTTGGGAAGAAATAATCAACAGGCCAGACCAACTGGCAGAGAAATATACGAAACTTTGGAATGATCAGCTTTCCGATCCCAAAACGTTTTACGTCAAGATTCGCGATGAATTTAACAGAACCGGAGCACCACATCTGTTCCTCTACCTGCTGGCACGTTGCGTGAAAGCATCCGTCCGTTACAATGCACGCGGGGAATTCAATCAAAGTCCAGACAACAGACGAAAAGGAATGAAGCCTCAGACAATGAAAATGCAGATCATGGGGGCTTCATATTTCTTGAAAGATAAGACTGCAACTGCATCCGCCAATTACCGAGACATCCTCAAACTCGCAGAACCCAAAGACCTTGTCTACATGGATCCGCCTTATCAAGGCGTCTGCGGCAATCGAGACACACGCTACTTGGAAAGCGTTCAGTTCTGTGAATTTGTAGAAGCCCTGGAGGAGTTGAACTCGCGACAAATCAGGTACATTGTAAGTTATGATGGTCGGACAGGTGACAAATCTTATGGCAAGACCTTGCCTGATGAGCTGAACCTGACACTGATTGAGCTTGATGCAGGACGCTCATCTCAAGCGACTCTATTGGGCAGGAAGGATGTTACCATAGAGTCACTCTATCTCTCCCCAGCATTGGCAGATGAACTTGCACATGTCCCAACGCTCTATCGCTACACGCGAGGAGAACAGCTTTGCTTGATGGAGGGACGTGCATGAAGAAGCCTCGTTTACCCAAGAAATTCGTGCAGCAATGCAAGGCAGTCACAGCAAAACGTCCCAAGACTGTTATAGACCACATTTTGAAGCATGGTTTCATTACGACAGAAGAGTTGAAGAATAAGTACGGGTACAACCATCCACCAAGAGCCGCACGAGACGTGCGAGAACAAGGGATTCCGCTTGAGACATTTCGAGTTCAAGCTGCCGACGGCAGGAGCATTGGGGCCTATCGGTTCGGAGATCCCAAGAAGACAAGGTTCTCGAAGCTTTCTGGGCGCACAGCATTCTCCAAGGAACTGAAAGCAAAGCTTATTGAAGCAGATGGCGCAAGATGCGCCATCTATTTGGAAGAATTCCCTGAAAGGAATTTGCAGATCGACCACAGAGTTCCTTTTGAGGTCGCCGGTGACGATGCCGAGAAAATGAACGATCCAGCAGACTATATGTTGCTTTCGGGATCAGCAAACCGGGCAAAGTCGTGGTCGTGTGAGCATTGTGCAAATTGGCTCGACCTAAAGGATAAGCAAATATGCAAGAAATGCTACTGGGCTTATCCTGATTCATATGAGCATGTTGCGATGAGGCAAACCAGACGGGCTGATATTCTATGGTCTGGTGACGAAGTATCGGTGTACGACAAATTGAGGAAAAGAACTTTGGAGCTTCAGAAGCATCTGCCAGCTTACATCAAGGAACTTATTGAGAAACACCTTGAAGAATAGAATCCTAAAGATCGCATCACTCGTACAGTTGAAAGCCGCGCTGAAGCGCGGCTTTCAACTGCCGGTCATGCGTGACGTTAGCAATCAGGAGACAAATGGCATACCACCACGTCGTTGCGAAGGTCGGGCAAAACGATAAATTTCGTGTCCTGTTTGCCGATCTCTCACTCGCCGACCTAAAAAAGCGCTTCATCGTTCCATACGAACGGGGCATTTCGTTCTTTTCGGGCAATGACTTGGTTGCACCAACTGATCTCCGTTCCGTGCAAGTCGTGCAAACAGAATGCACTGAACAAGAAGAGCGGGAGCGCATCAATAACGAAAGTCTGGCGCAAATTGACAAGATCAACCGCGAGAGCAATGGGGCGGTATTTATAAGCACAGGTTCTGGCTACGACCCAGAGGACATCGCCGAGGCCGGCGAAGATATAACGCATTCGGTCATAAAGGGCCCGCCTGGTTTTCGCGCAGGAAAGTGGCGCACCCCTACAAAGGTGCTTGCGTGGGTGGCCGGTATCGTTGCTGTTGTGGTCGCGGCGGGCGTAATTAAATGGCTGGGGTGGAGCTGAATGCTAACAATTGCGTCAATTAGCAGGATGTTGAAAAACCTCTTCAAATCAATATAGCTATATGATATAATACTATATGACTGATGGAGGTGGTGATGAGAGGAGCGGATACGGATCAGACGGAACTGTTCAGCTACGTGTCGCTGGAGTCGCGGATCCCTGTGAACCATCCGCTCAGGCCGATTCGGAAGATGACGAATGCGGCGCTTCGGAGGCTGTCGCCCGAATTGGACGTGCTGTACGCGCGGGAGGGACGCCCCTCGATTCCTCCCGAGCGGCTCTTGCGCGCCCTGCTCATCCAGGTGCTCTACTCGATCCGAAGCGAACGCATGCTGGTGGAGCAACTGGATTACAACTTTCTCTTTCGCTGGTTCGTGGGCATGGGCACCAACGAAGAAGTTTGGGACCATTCCAGCTTCACGACCAATCGGGACCGGTTGCTGGAAGGCGACATTGCCCGGCGGTTCTTCGCGGCGGTGTTGGACCAGGCCAAGGCTCAGAACCTCATGTCGGACGAACATTTCACGGTGGACGGGACACTGATCGAGGCATGGGCCTCCATGAAGAGCGTGAAGCCCAAAGACGGGTCCGAGCCTCCGTCCAGCGGTAAAGGCCGCAATCCATCCGTGGATTTCAAGGGGAAGAAGCGGCGCAATGACACCCACGCCTCGGCGACGGACCCCGAAGCCCGGCTGTACCGGAAAGGGGAGGGACAGCAGACCAAGCTGTGCTACATGGGCCACGTCCTGATGGAGAACCGGCATGGCCTCGTCGTGGACGGACGGTTGACGCTGGCCACGGGGGATGCCGAGCGAGAGGCCGCTCGCGAAATGGCGGAGGACATCCCTGGTCATGGGAGGGCAACCCTCGGCGGGGACAAGGCATACGACACGGCCCAGTTTGTGGAAGACATGAGGGCCCTGAACGTGACGCCTCACGTAGCACAGAACACCACGGGGCGGAGGTCGGCCATCGACGGCAGGACGACGCGTCACGCCGGTTACGCGATGAGCATCAAAGCGCGGAAGCTGGTGGAGGAGGTCTTTGGCTGGATGAAAACGGTGGCCACGATGCGCAAGACACGATTCAGGGGCAAAGACCGCGTCGGATGGTCCTTCACCTTCGGACTTGCGGCCTACAACCTGGTTCGGATGCGCAACCTCGGGATAGGTGTGTGAAGAAGGCGAAAAGAAGCCGGAACCGGGGCACCCAGCCCCTGCCTGGAGGCTAGAATGAGCCCACCTACAGACCAATCGCTCCCTCATCAACGCCTCTTCCAGAACCCTCAACGCATTTTCAGAAGCATATGGACCTCTGCCGGCCACCCCGGCCAGAGATTTTCAACAGCCTGTTAGGACTGGTTTTCCGCTCCGCCCTTACGGGCTACACTCCAAACCAGCCCATTACGCAAAACGTTAGGTGCATATGAGTATCGAGTGTTTCCATTGCAATAAATCGCTTAAGCCAGAAGAAGTATTTTCTGGCGCAACTGATGCGCACCGAGGTATGTGGAACGGGTTCAAGTGCCCACACTGTGAAAAGGTCGCGCTGTTTGTGCTTCAAGGGAAAAGATTAGAAATCGGCATGATTGATGGCTTCCCTGGGCCGGTTTTCGAGCCAGAGTCAGAAATGCTCATCCCAAGCCTCGAACATCAGTGGGGAAAAAATGGCCTCAAAGTAAAAATGGGTGACGACGAGTGGCTTATTCCGTACAAGTAGCAGCACCTAACAATCGCATGTTGTCGGCCTGGTCTTCCGCTGCGCTCCAAGCCAGCCGCAAATGCGGGGGTTAGACCGATGTGGGGCAGAGCGTAGCGATGAAGAGCGATTTACTCGGCTTGGCCTCTGTCATGGGCGATATCGGAGGAGTCCTGCTGGTTCTCGGCATCCTCGCTGTTACGCTGTGTCCAGTAGCCTATGGGCACATTCTCAGAGCCAGGACCGTCCAGCGCAACAAGTATGGGCAGACCGTAAGTGCTGTGCTGTATGGAGCGATAGCCGCTGCTTTCGCTGTGACGGCGATTGTTCGCCACCGTGATCTCATATCGGTCGTGATCAGTGTGGCGCTCGGGGCCTACTTCTCGGTTCTGGCGGTCACGCACTATCTTCAGATTAAGCACCAGAAAAACCCTGGGCAGGGCGAGTGATAATGAAGCCGCATCATGCAATGCAGCATTCTGATGAAAGCAAAGACGGACTGCTACTTCGCCCGCTGAACACGATTGTTGCCGTTCGGCTGAACCGCTCCCGTCGCCGCTCATTTCAGGAAGTGGGGGAGTGTGATCGCGTCATTAGCTCAAGGTCGCGGTGCGCGCAGCGCGGATCGGCCGAGGCCGGGGGAGGCGGGAAGCGTCTTCAGCGGGAAGCCTACGGCGCGCTGCACGGCCTGCCGCGGCGTGGCCGATCGTAAGGTGCCGCAGGCACCCCGCGGCCGTGGCCCTAACAGGCCACCGTCTCTCAGCGTCTTTTCTCTGCGTCCTTTGCGCCTCGGCGGTTCGCACCTGGCGGTGCCGTGAGAAAGTGAGTAGGGAATTAGGTGAGTAGGACGCATGACTGCCTTCGGGGGCCTGGATTCCCGCCTTCGCGGGAATGACGGAATAGGCACGCTGTGGCGATTCGAAGGCTCGTCCCTCGCCGTCTCAAAATCCGCAATCCCAAATCCCAATTCCCAAATCGAGTGCCTCCCATACTCCCATCCTCCCTGTGCAATCGCATTCGGCCGATGGGGATCGGCCGCTACAACGGCTCGTCCCTCGCCGTCTCTAAATCCGCAATCCCAAATCCCAATTCCCAAATTCCCCTTCTCTGTGACCTCTGTGTCTCTGCTGTTTACCGCCGGCATCTGTTCATCGAATCCCCCTCTTGACAGCGCATTGAAAAGAACATATGTTCATAACTAGCGGCCGAACGGCCGCACAAAAGGAGGGCTTCTTGGCGAGACCGGCGAGGGTGAGACACGTCGCCAAACATCCGCGGATCCACGGCCTCAAGCCGCTGGGGATCCCCATGGCAGAGCTGGAAGTGCTCTCCCTGCAGGTGGACGAACTGGAGGCCCTGAGGCTCGCGGACCGGGAGGGCCTCTACCAGGAGGAGGCGGCGAAGCGCATGGGCGTGTCGCGCGTGACCTTCGGGCGGATTCTCCAGCGGGCCCGGGCGAAGGTCGCCGAGGCCATCCTGGACGGCAAGGCCGTCATCGTGAGCGACGGCCCGGTGCAGTTCGAGCCCGGCGGAGACGGAACGTGTCCCGTCCACGGCGGGCCCCATCGGCGCGGCCGGGCGTGCCGGTGCAACGGGGACGAGGTCCCCGGATCGCGAGGAGGTGAACGATGAACCGGAACGAGAGGTACGGACGCGGGTGGTGCCGGTCGGCCGAGGACGATTTTAGCCGAGGCGCCGGGCAGGGTGGCGACCCATGGGGCGGCGGACGCGGACGGTGCCGCGGCGGAAGGGCTGAACGCCCCTTCCCGCGTAACGAGACCGAGCCCCGGGCCGGCGCGGCGGGGGACTACCGCGGCGCGAGCCCCTGGGAGGTTCTGCAGGATTTCGAAGAGCGGCTCTCGCGCCTGGAGGCGAAGCTCGCATCGGAAGGGTGAGGGCGGTTTAAGCTCCGCTTGACTGTCTTCAACTCAAAACGTGGGGGGAAGTCGCGTGTTTCGAACGCAACCATCGGGATCGGCCGGATCAGAACCGCCGGGGACGAAAGTCTACGGCCCCGTGCCAAGCCGCAGGCTCGGCCGGAGCCTGGGGGTCGACCTCGTTCCCTTCAAGACCTGCACCTACGACTGCGTCTACTGCCAGTTGGGCCGGACGACCCGAAAGACCCTGGAACGGCGCGCCTTCTGCAGGGTCGGCGAAGTGATCGATGAAGTCCGGGACCGGTTGGCCGCATCCCACCCCGACTATATAACCGTGGCCGGCAGCGGCGAACCGACCCTGGAAATTAATCTCGGGGAGGTTCTGGAAGGGCTGAAAGGGCTTTCGGACACTCCCGTGGCCCTTCTGACCAATGGTTCTCTCCTCTGGGACGAGGAAGTGCAGCGGGCGGCGGCCCTCGCCGACGTCGTCATGCCCAGCCTGGACGCGGGAGACGAGGACCTCTTCCTCTGGATAAACCGCCCCGTGGAAGGTCTGTCGTTGAGCAAGGTGCTGCACGGACTGGAGAGTTTCAGAGACCGGTATGCGGGGCCCATATGGCTGGAAGTCATGATCCTGGCCGGTAAGACGGACGGCCGGAATCGGCTCGACGCCATCGCGGACGCCGCGGCGAGAATACGTCCCGACTGCATTCAGCTCAATACGCCCGTGCGACCGGGTGGTGTGGGTTCGGCGCGGGCCGTCGATCGCGATCGCCTTCTGGGATTGCGAAGCCGCTTCGTCCCGCATGCAGAAGTGATCGCCGATTTCGCTCCATCCCCGGATCGGGGCGCATCAGACCTCGAAGAAAGCGCGGACACCGTGCTCGCCCTTCTCAGAAGAAGGCCGTGCACGATCAACGAGATCGCGGTCGGCCTCGACATACGCTGCAAGACGGTTCGCATCGTGCTCGGCAGGCTCCAGAACGGCAAGACGGTCCACTGCTTCCGGAAGGAAGGCAGACTCTATTATGCGGCGGTCGCAGGGGAGAACCGCGGGAGATGGGAGTGATTCGATGGGGTGGATGAGCGAGGTCCTGGCCGAGTCCCTGATGGTGACGGGCTTTGTTTTCGTCATGATGATACTCGTGGAATACGGCCAGGTCGCCACGGCCGGCATCATGGGCCGGTGGCTCCAGCGGGGCGGGATCGGGCGAACGGCGTCCATCACCCTGGTCGGCACCGTGCCCGGATGCCTGGGCGCCTTCACCGACGTCACGCTCTACATTCACGGGCTCATCTCCTTCGGCGCGCTGGCCGGGGCCATGATCGCTTCCAGCGGGGACGAGGCTTTCGTCATGCTGGCGCTGTTCCCGAAGAAGGCCGTGCTGCTGTTTGCCGTTCTTTTCTTCTACGGTCTGGCGGTGGCGACCGTGGTGGACAAGCTGGGCCGTCCTCGCTTCTACGGGTGCGCGTCGTGCCCGGAGGGCATCGAACTCCATCCGGACGAGCCCCGCCCGGCCCGGGCGGCCCTGAGGCGCGGCTCCTTTGGCACGTGGAGCTTTCCCCGTGCCGTTCTCTGCACGTCCCTCGGGCTGTTCCTGCTGGCCGTGGTGGCCGGATGGATAGGTCCCCGGCAGTGGGACTGGATCCGGGTGACCGTGCTCCTGGTCGCCGGCGCGGGGCTTGCGGTGACGTATCTGGCGCCGGAACATTTCCTGGAGGAGCACCTGTACGGCCACGTGGCCAAGAAGCATCTCCCCAGGATATTCCTGTGGGTGCTCGGCGTCCTGCTGGCGCTCGCCTGGCTCCAGGCGGCAGATCTTCCCCTTCAGGCCTGGATCGAGGGGCACAAAGCCTGGGCACTCGTGGTCGCCGTCGCGGTCGGGATCATACCGGAATCCGGGCCGCACATGGTTTTCGTGACGCTCTTCGCCCAGGGCGCCCTGCCGTTCTCCGTCCTTGCGGCCTCGTCCGTGGTCCAGGACGGCCACGGCATGCTGCCGCTCCTGGCCGAGTCGCGCGGGGAGTTCGTCAGGGTGAAGGCCGTAAACGCCATTGCGGGCTTGATTCTCGGCGGCGTCATGATGGGTTTCGGATGGTGATGGAAGCCTGGCCGTGGAGAGCGTCCGCGGTGTAGAGAAGGAGGCGTTGCGATGAAGGGACGATTTGTTTTGGCTGTAAGTCTCATGGCGGTCGGCCTGTTGGCGGCGGCGCCGCTGAAGATGCCGCTGAATGAAGTCGGACGGGTCCAGTATGTCGATACGGTCGACGCACCGGGCGTATCGTCCGCGGAGCTGATGAAGCGGGCGAGAACCTGGCTGGTGGGCCGCTCCCACCTGAAAGCCGGCGATCTCGGCGGCGCTCAGCCGCACTGTATCGTTGTGGGCGAGACGTTCGAGGTGGCTCATACGGGCATGCCCGTATCCGTCTTCTACACGCTTGCCTTCGAAGCGCAGCCCGGACGTTTCTGTGCCACCGCAGGGGCGATGTACGTCTTCGACGGCAGCGTCCGCCGGCCCCTGGAGCATTACCTGCGTTCCGACGGAACACCACGGCTCAACGCCTGGATGATCGAATCCGTGGACAAACAGACCCGCGGGCTCCTGGCGGAGTTGCACAGCACGGTGCTTCGGCCGGCAAAGGGGCCGTGATCGGGGGGCGGCATGATGCGGGGGTGAGGGCACGGGTTGACACACCGCCGCAAGGAGAGATGGCGATGAATACGAACCGGCAGAGAAAAATGGGCAGTGGAGGCTACTGCGTGTGCCTGAAATGCGGACGGCGCGAGCCGCACAAGTCGGGCGTCCCCTGCATGAAGATGCGTTGTCCCGACTGCGCCGGCGTGATGATCCGCGAGGGATCGGAACATCACGTGGAAGGGCTGGCGAAGGCCAAGGCCCGAAAGGCGAAGGACAAGAGCACTTGAGGCGCGCGAAATCCGGAAGAAGCTCTCGCGGCCGGACATTCCGGGCTTTGAATCGAGGTGAATGGTGACTCCCGACGAAATCCAGGAGCAGTTGGCCCATTTTCGGGCCCGGACCGAACAATACCTGGGGCTTGGCCACGACAGGTTCGAGGCGGCCCGGTTCGTGGCCGAGGCCGTGGAACCGCTGGAAGGCCGCGTGCTGGACGTGGGGACGGGCAAGGGGCTTCTCGCCATGGCCCTGGCGCGCCGTGGGCTCGAGGTGGTCAGCGTGGACGTCAATCCGGAAGACCAGGACTTCGCCGCCTACCTGGTCGAGAAGGAGGGACTCTCGGACCGCGTCCGGTTCGTGCTGTCCGACGCCGCGTCCCTGCCTTTTCCCGACGGCCATTTTTCGACCTGCGCCATGATGGACGTCCTGCATCATTTGGATGACGGGGCCGCGGTTCTGGGAGAGATGACTCGCGTGCTGAAGCCGGGCGGCTATATCGTCGCCGCTGACTTCAGCGCCGCGGGCTTCGATCTGGTGGCGCGCGTCCACGCCGCCGAGGGACGTGAACACCCCCAGGGGTCTGCGACCATGGCGTGGGCGGACACGTTCCTCGAAAAGGCGGGGCTGGAAAGGACGGTTCGTGCTGAAGGCGAACTGCACGACCTTGGGCTGTACAGGAAACCCCGAATGGAAACGGCGCGTTGCCCACGGGATGTTTGAGCGGGAAAGACGAAAATTACACCACTGGAAACCGAGAATCAGCAGTAAATAGACCTCAGGAGGACAATCATGAGCAAGATAGCAGTCCCACTCGTCAACGACGAATTTTCCAGCCACTTCGGCGGCGCCGACACGTTCGCGATTTACGGTATCGAGCCGGACAATCGGACCATCACGGGCAAAGAAGTCGCCGCGCCGCCGCCCCACGAGCGCGGCGCCTTTCCCGTGTGGCTCCGAAGCCAGGGCGCCACGACCATCCTGGCCGGCGGCATGGGACCGCGCGCCGTCCAGATGTTCAAGGCCTACGGGATCGAAGTTGTCCTCGGCGTCGAGGGGCTCTCTGCACCCGACGATGTGGTCCGGGCCTACCTGGACGGAACCCTGCAGGCCACGGGCGAGGGCTGCGGAGGCGGTGAACTGCACCACTGCCACGACCACGAGGAAAAGTAATCCTGTCGCAGGTGAACCGAGGGTTTGCGCAAAAGGAATTCACGTAGAAACGTGGCGGGCAAGAGGCTGTGATGAAATCCCTGAGGCGGGTCTACTACGACTTCTTTTCATGCTTCTACGACCGGTTCGTGGCCATCCACTCGAGGGACCGGCAGGGGCTTGCCAGGCGGTTTCTGGCCGACCAGGTGGTCCTGGAGCGGCCCGGGACGGTCCTCGATCTCTGCACGGGCACCGGGACGCTCCTGACCCAACTGTGCGACAGGGTCGGCGGCGGGGGACGGGTCGTGGGCGCGGACTTCTCCAGGGGCATGCTCAAGGAGGGGCGGCGCAAGACCGCCGGCCTTCCCAGCGTCCACCTGGTGGAGGCCGACGCCGGCGGCCTGCCCTTCGCCGCCGGGGCCTTTGACGCGGTCACCTGTTCGCACGCTTTCTACGAACTGAAGGGCGGCAGCCGCGACAGGACCCTCAGAGAGATCGTCCGGGTGCTCAGGCCCGGTGGCAGCTTTCTCATGATGGAGCACGACGTGCCGGCCAACCTGTTCGTCAGGCTCCTGTTCTACCTCCGGCTCACCGTGGTGGGTGCGGGGCGGGCCAGGGCCTTCCTACGGGACGAGCAACACATCCTGGAGGGCTACTTCGGCAGCGTCCGCAAAATCCTCGCGCCGGCGGGCCGGTCGAAGGTCATGGTCTGCACGAAGTGAGGCGGGGACGGACGTACGGCGCCGCCGTCGATGGGAGGGAGAAATGGCCGGATTGATGGATTCCTGGAAGAAGGGAAGCCTGCCCATGCGGAACCGTCTCTGGATGGCCCCGGTCAAAACGGCTTTCGGGACCCCCGACGGGCACGTGACGGAACGTCACCTGCACTTCTACCGGCGCGTCGCGCTCGGGGGCGTGGGACTCGTCGTGGTCGAGCCCGTTCCCGTCCGGTGGGACGGCCGCGAACACCCGAAGCAACTTTCGGTGACCTCGCCGGACAGCGCCATAGATCTCGCAAGGCTCACGACGGCCATTCACGAGGGCGGCGCCCTGGCCGGCCTCAACCTGAACCACGCGGGGCGTGCGGCGAACCCGAAGGCGAGCGGGACCGGTCCGGTCGCTCCTTCGGAGTGCACGTGTCCTTCGAAGAAGACGCAGGCAAGACAACTCGAACCCCCGGAGATCGACGACATCGTGCAGGCGTTCGGCCGGGCCGCGGCCGTCGCAGAAGCTGCACGCTTCGACCTGGTGGAAATTCAGGCCGGACACGGGTACCTCATCGATCAGTTCCTCGATCCGGAGGTGAATCGGAGGGCGGACCGTTACGGCACGGATCCCACGCTCTTTGCCGAGCAGGTGCTCAAGGCCGCGGCCGATGCCACCGGTCTGCCCCTGAGTCTGCGCGTCACCCTGAAGGAACCGGGCGACAAGGCGGAATGCGGACGCCTTCGGGCGCTCCTGAAGCTGGCCGAGCAGGTCGGCATCTCCTTCGTCCACGTCGGCATGGGCGATGCATGCACCAATCCACCCTGGTACTACCATCACGGCTCCCTGCCGGAGTCCTTCCAGGAAGACGTCCTGCGCGCCGTTCACGGCATGACCTCCCTTCCCGTCATCGCCGCCGGACGGATGGGAGACTTCAAGCGGGCCGGGCGAATCCTCGATGAGAACATGGCGGACGCCGTAGCCCTTGGCAGGCCTCTCGTGGCGGACCCCGACCTTCCAAGGAAATGGAAACTGGGGGCGTTCGACGAGGTCATCGGGTGCGGATACTGCCTTCAGGGTTGCCTGGCGAACGTCGTGAAGGGCGACGGCCTGGGCTGCATCGTGAACCCGACCGTGGGGCGGGCGCCCCTTTCGCCGCCCGGCAAGCGGCGCCGGGTGCTGGTGGCCGGCGCGGGCCCCGCGGGGCTATCGGCCGCCATCGCGCTGTGGGAACAGGGCCACGGTGTAATCGTGGCAGAAGCCGGGCCGGAACCGGGGGGCACCTTCCGCGCCGCGCCCATGTCCCCGGGCAAGGAAACGATGGACCGGCCGCTGCGCGGACTCATCCGTGCCGTGGAGCGGGCCGAAATCCCCATCGTCTTCGGACAGGCCGTCGACGAGGCTTTCGTGCGCAAGGTTCATCCCGAGGTCCTGGTGTGGGCCGCGGGCGGAGAGGCGGTGCGCCTCGCCATCGAAGGGAGCGAGGACATACCCGTGCTGACGTCGCAGGAATATTACCTCGAAGGAAAAGCCTTTCCGGGCGAGCGCGTGCTCATCGTCGGCGGGGGCATGGTCGGCCTGGAGGCCGCCGAGAAGCTCGCAAAGGAAGGACGGGAAGTCGTGGTTGTGGAGATGCTCTCCGAACTGTCCGGAGACATGGATCCCCTGAACCGGACGCTTCTTCTCAAACGGCTGAAGGCGTTGCCGGTCGTGAGCCTCCTGACCGACACGACGGTAGTCCGGATCGGCAAGGAATCCGTTGAACTGCGGACGCCCGATGGTCCGCAGACCATCCCGCCCGTGGACGCCGTGCTGCTGGCCGCCGGGATGCGGCCGAAATCGGTGCCGCCGGAAGTTCGGGCACTCGTACCGCAGTGCCTGATCGTCGGCGACGCCAGGTCTCCGCGGAACGTGACCGCCGCGGTCCGGGACGGGTACGAAGCCGGTGCCTCCGCGGGGAGCGCTCCAGAGCCCGGAGAAGATCCGGAAACTGCGGTTACACGAAAAGGGTGACACCATGCCTGGAACCGGCCCTTTCGAACGATACCCCGATGCGTACGACGCGTGGTTCGACACGCACAAGTGGGCCTTCCTCTCCGAAGTCGAAGCCCTCCGCGGCTTCATGCCCGTGAGCGGGGATCTCCTCGAGGTGGGCGTGGGCACGGGACGCTTCGCGCAGGCCCTCGGCATCCGGCTGGGCGTGGACCCTTCCCCCGCCATGAGGGTCCGGGCCGGGCGGCGGGGGATCGAAGCGGTGGATGGAACGGCCGAGGCCCTGCCCTTCGATAGCGGCCGATTCGATGCCGTGCTCATGGTGACCGTGGTCTGCTTCGTCCACGATCTCGACGGCGCACTGGCGGAGAGCCGCCGTGTCCTGAAGCCCGGCGGTAGGCTCGTCCTCGGGTTCGTCGACGGCGAAAGCCCGCTCGGGCGTCTCTACCGGGCCCGGCGGAACGAAAGCCGCTTCTACCGGGACGCCGTCTTCCGAACCGTTCCGGAGGTGTCGGACGCGCTCGAACGGACGGGATTCTGGCTGCCCCGGGTCGCACAGACCCTCTTCGAACCGCCTGATTCGATGCGGGCGCTGGACCGGCCGATACCGGGATACGGCAAGGGCTCCTTCGTCGCCCTCTCGGCCGGCAAGAAGCAGGGGGGCTGAACGGGCCTGCGCCACGCCATTTCGTCCATCATTCGCGGCCCGTTCCGGCCGCCGCCACCCCTTGTTCTCTTTGTATACGGTACAATACGTAATCGCCCCGTTGCGGGACAGGGAAAGTCCCCCCGCGCGATGGAGAAGACGACCGCTCGGGAGAGATGCATGAAAGACCTTCGCCGCTTCGAAAGCATCCTGGACGTCATCGGCTGGACGCCGATCGTCAGGCTCAACCGGATCATGGACGACCTGCCCGTGGAGGTCTGGGCCAAGCTCGAGTTCCTCAATCCCATGGGGAGCGTCAAGGACCGGATCGCCCGGTACATGATCGAGAAGGCAGAGCGCGAGGGACGCATCGAGGACGGCGCGCTCATCATCGAGAATTCTTCCGGCAACACGGCCCTCGGGCTGGCCATGGTCGCCATCCAGAAGGGCTACCGTCTGAAAGTCGTGGTGAGGGACCGCATCAGTCCCGAGAAGGACCGCCAGCTCAGGGCGCTCGGCGTCGAGGTCCACAAGGTCGACAGCAGTCCCTCCTCCCGAATCGCCCGATTCGTACAACAAGATCACGCCCCGGCTCGCCGCCGAGACGCCTGGGCTGCTTCTTCCCCGACCAGCACAACAACAGGGAGAACAACGAGACGCACTACGTCACCACCGGCCCGGAGATCTGGGAGCAGATGGAGGGGCGCATCGATTACCTGGTGGCCGGTATGGGCACGGGCGGCACCATCGGCGGTACGGCGAAGTTCCTCAAGGAGAAAGACCCCGCCATCAAGGTGGTTGCCGTGGACCCGGAGGGTTCGATCTTCTACGACTACTTCCGCACCGGCAAACGCGTCGAGCCGAAGCCCTACCTCCTGGAAGGTCTGGGGGACGAGTTCGTCATCGGCACGGCCGATTCTCAGCGTGATCGACGACATGATCCGCGTGAGCGACCGCGACGCCTTCCTCACGACCCGCGAACTGGTCCGCCGCGAAGGCATCATGGGCGGAGGTTCCAGCGGGGCCGTCGTCTGGGCCATAAGACAACTGGCACGGGACCTCAACCGCCCGGCGCAGAATCGTCACCATATTCCCCGACGGCGCCTCGCGCTACCTCAGCACCATCTTCGACGACGACTGGATGCGGCAGCACGGGTTTTTATGAGAGCAGCCCTTCGAAGAAGCCGTGATTAGGGGATTCCGTGAGTAGGTGAGTAGGTCGTTTGAGAACTTTCGAAGTTCCCCCGTTTGCCGTCCTTTGAATGCAGGTTTCTCTCTTTTCCTCCGTGTGCTCTGAGGCCTCTGTGGTTGACTCAAGTGAACGAGTGATCAAGTGATCTAGTGAATAGTGCTCCTTGCGGCGCGGTGAAGGGGTTAGAGTTAAGAGTAAGAGTTAAGGGTAAAGCCACGGGGACCGGCCTTCGAAGGCCTCCCGTCTGCGGCATGCGTAGCGGCCGATGGCAATCGGCCGATTCGGCCGGCTCCCGCCGGCCGCTACAGCGGCTCGTCCCGTGCCGTTTTCCCTTTAGCCTTTAGCCCTTCGGCCTTAGCCCTTAGAAAAAGTTTCTACCTCGCTTCTTTCCCGTCCTTCAAATCCGCAATCCCAATTCCCAAATCTCTCTTCCTCACTGCCTCATTGTGAAATTCAAGGCGGTTTGGATAAAATCGGTTGCCGTATCCGTTAAGATAAGATTGTGCCCGCCGAGGCATGGCGGGCGTGGATTGGAAAGCATACAGGAGACTTGGATATGAGCAAGCTCTTTTCGCCCCTGAAACTCAGAAAACTGACCATCCCGAACCGCGTATTCGTGTCGCCCATGTGCCAGTATTCCGCCAAGGACGGCGTGCCCGGCCCGTGGCACATGGTCCACCTCGGGAGCCGGGCCGTCGGTGGCGCGGGCCTCGTTATGGCCGAGGCCACGGCCGTGAGTCCCGAAGGCCGCATCAGTCCCGGCGATACCGGGGCTCTGGAACGACGATCAGGCGAGGGCCTTCAAGCCCATCGCGGCTTTCATCAAAGAGCAGGGAGTCGTGCCGGCCATCCAGATCGGCCATGCCGGCCGAAAGGCGTCCTGCCGGGTGCCCTGGAAAGGGAGCGGTTCCATCGCTCCCGGCGGGGACGGCTGGCAGACGGTCGCACCGAGCCCCGTGCCCTTCGCGCCGGAGGACACGATCCCGTCCGAGCTCTCCGAAGAAGACCTCCGGACCCTGGTGGATTGCTTCGAGAGTGCTGCCAGGAGGGCTCTGTCCTCGGGCTTCGAGGTGGTGGAGATCCACATGGCCCACGGGTACCTGCTGCACGAATTTCTCTCGCCCCTGAGCAACAGGCGCTCTGACGACTACGGCGGATCGCTCGAGAATCGCATGCGCTTTCCTCTTGCGGTGGCCGAAGCCGTGCGGAAGACCTGGCCGGAAGACTTGCCCGTTTTCGTTCGCATCTCGGCCTCAGACTGGGTGGACGGCGGTTGGGACTTGGCGCAGTCGGTCCAGTTTTCGAAGAAGCTCAAGTCGACGGGGATCGACCTGGTCGACTGTTCGAGCGGCGGTCTCGTGCCCGATGCGAAAATTCCGGCGGGTCCGGGATTCCAGGCGCCCTTTGCCGAGGCTGTCCGCCGGGAGGCGGGCATCGCCACCGGCGCGGTGGGGATGATCACGGCACCGGCCCAGGCCGAACAGATCGTGCGCACCGGCGTGGCCGACGCGGTCCTGCTGGCGAGGGAACTGTTGCGGGATCCCTACTGGCCTCTGCACGCGGCCCGCGCGCTCGGAGCCGAGGTCGCCTGGCCGAAGCAGTACCAGCGCGCAAAGCCGTAGGAAAGACGATACGGGAGTTTGGATTCAGGATTTCGAATTCGAAGTACGGTGGTGTGCCGGGGCTTCGCGGTGGCTGCATGGGGGTTCCTCAACTGATCCCCTACGCACGATTTATTAGAAGGCTTTCCCCAACCGGATCACTTGATCACTATTTACTCGATCACTTATTTCTCGTACACCGTGTGGACGGGCCGTTGGGACAGGATCTGTTCCTTGCCCCAGTTCGTCACCTGCCTGAACTTCTCGGAGCCGACGAACGCGTCGAAGGCCTGCCGGTCGTTCCACTCGGAGACGATGAGATAGGACCGGCCGTCCTCCACGTCCCTGTAGAGCCTCGAACCGGCGTGCCCCGGCATGTCCTGCATGACCTTGAGGACGCCTTTGAAGGCGTTCTCAAAGGTGTGTTCCTTCCCTGCGACGACTCGATAATCCATTCCCACTGTGATCATGATGCGCCCCTTTCTCAGGTCGGAGATTGTCCCGATGAAACCGGTGTTCCGGACCCACCTATATAAACCGGCTTCAGGGACCGGAATTCCGGGCTCGTGAATGGGTCCTGGGAACGTCACACGTACACCGCGATCCCGGCGCAGGGGACGGTGTGGCGGCGGAAGGCGAATCCCGTTTTGGACGAAAAAACGGCGGGCGCCGTGCCCGCCGCGATGGACCGGGTTGATCCGGTCTCCTCAATGCCTCCATTCCCCATAGCGCGTCCATTTTAATCCAACGGGCACGATATGCAAAGCGCGCTCGGGGGAGATACCTTCCGTTTACTGCAGGAGTCGTTCGACCTCGGCCAGCAAGGCTTCCGGCGTCACGGGCTTTTCGAGATAGCCATCGGGAGCCGGAACCTGCGTTCGGCTCGAGATGAACTGCTTGAAATCGTGCGCGACGCCGGTGACGATGACAACGGGAATCGCCCGGAGTTTTTCGTCCTCCTTCATTTTTCGATAGGCCTTTACGCCCGTCATCTCGGGCATGGTGACGTCGAGCGTCACCAGGTCCGGCCTGTCCTTCGCGATCTTGGCGAGGGCCTCCTCGCCGTCGTAGGCCTCGATGGCCTCGTAGCCGTTGTCCCTCAGGACCGCGCAGAGATACGTCACCACATCGGGCTCGTCGTCCACGACCAGGATCTTCTTTCCCATGAGAATCCCCCATCTAACTCGGGATTCGGATTCGGGAGGTGCGTATTGGTTTTCCCAAATCCCAAATCCCAAATCTCAATTCTTGCCTAGTGCCATTCCCAGTCGATGAACCCGGGCTTTACGTCGACCATGGCGTTGA
Source organism: uncultured Acidobacteriota bacterium (assembly GCA_963724125.1). Classification (GTDB taxonomy): domain Bacteria; phylum Acidobacteriota; class UBA4820; order UBA4820; family DSQY01; genus CAVRTJ01. Next base: position 135,643 of record CAVRTJ010000005.1, on the reverse strand, counting down.
CGATGAGCTCCACGAGCCCCCCGTAAAGTATGTGGTTCTTCTCCCAGAGATCGTAGTAGGCGAGCATGTCCCGGAACTGGCCCTTGCAGTTGCTGCATGGGGCGCAGATGTACTTGTTGATGGAAGGGTCCATGCAGTCGGAGAAGGCGTTGAAGACCTGCTGCAGCTTCTTGCGGCCCGAAACGTGAAAACGCCAATCGGGGAAATTGTTCCCGCTCATAATGGCGAAGCCCGATCCGCCGCCGCAGCAGTAGTTGTCCACGCCGTGCGGCCACATCTCCCGGAACTGCGGGCAGATCTTGCGGATGACCTCCCGCTGCGGCTCCACCACGCCCATGAGCCGGACGAGGTTGCAGGGGTCGTGAAGCGTCACGGGGAAATCGTTGCGGCTGGGATCCAGCTTTATCCGGTCGTTCATCACGATGTCCCTGAGCAGGGTCATGGACGATTCCCGGTGAATGTTGAGTTCGCCGGTCAAAACCCTGTCGGCGATAACGGAGAGGGACTTGTGGGCATGGCCGCACTCGCCCATCACGATCTTCTTGACGCCCAGTTTCTTCGCGGCCTGTGCGTGGAGTATCGCCACCCGTGCGAGCTGGGTGTCGTCGTAGAACAGGCCGTAGTTGATGGAGTCGTAGCCCGCGATTTCGGAGGACAGGGTCCACTTGATCCCGGCGGCGTTCAGGATCACGGCGAAGGCGCCGGGATTCTCCGGCCAGGCGAGGATCTCGCCGGCGTTGTGCAGGAGAAGCACGTCGGCCCCTTCCACGTCCCACGGCGTCTCCACCGTGAGGCCGGTCTTTTCGGACATGTCCTCGTCGATGAACTCGATGTTGTCCTTCACCACCAGGGCACTCATGCCCGTCGACGACCCCACCTTCATCTGGAGCATCGAGCCGTTTTCGTGCAGTTCCTTGGGGTAGATGTTCATTTCCTGGCTGAAGAGTTTCCGCAGTTCGTGTGCGACGAGGCCGTTGTCCGCGCCGATGGGGCAGGTCTGGGCGCAGCGCCGGCAGAGGTTGCAGCGGTACGAGAGCTCGATCAGGCGGGCGACGAGCGGCCAGTTCAGCTCCACCTCGCCGTGCTGCCAGGCCGAGAGCAGCCCGCCGTGCTTGACGTACTTGAAGTACAACCTGCGCATGATCTCAGAGCGATAGGTGGGCCGGTAGAGTTCGTTCTCGCCGCTGGCCTCGAAGATGTGGCAGGCGGAAGAGCACGTCTGGCACTTGGCGCAGTGCTCCATGGTCAGGATGAGCGGCTGAAGGAACGTCCAGTTGTTCTCCCGGGTGAAGAGCTTGTCCAGTCCGGACAGGAACTTCCCGACCAGTTCGTCCTCTTCCTCCTTGCTCTTGGGTTGGGGCACGTTGACCACGCAGGTGTCGTCGAGGAAGCATTCGGACTTTTCCTTGACCTGGGCCGAGAGGGGCGTCCAGTTGTGTTCCCTTTCGGGGCTGTCCAGGGGGCCGGGCAGGGGCATGAGGTCTTCGTTTTCCACGTGAATGAGGGGCTCCCTGTCCTTCTTGGACATGTCCTTGAGTGTGATGTCCTTCTTCATTTCTGTCCCCCCTCCTGGGTCGGGTTGGTCGTGGCCACGTCGGCCCACGTCCTGGTGCCGTCGGCCTTCACGTGAGAAGCGGACCACGTCGGTTTGTACATCAGGCATTCGGCCAGCTTTTTCTCAATCCGGCTCCCGCGCAGGTTCACTTCGTCGTTCCAGCGTATCGAATGGTAGGTGAAGTACTTCCCGATGAAGTGCGACATGTGCGTCAGCGGGATGTAGGCCACGAGCAGGGCGGAAAGGATCATGCCCACCGCCAGCAAGGCCGGGATCTTGATGCTGGTGTCGAATGTGAGTATGGCCGTGGCGACCGCCAGGGTTCCCGGGGCCTGAGGTCCTCTCAGAAGGTAGCCGGCCAGAAGCAGGGCCAGGGCGACGACGAAAAAGAGGAGGTTGAAGACGTCGCCCGGAACCGTGTAGATCTTCAGCTGGGGGTCTGTGAGGCGGCGAAGGAGCAGCGCCGCGGCGCCCGCTATGGCCAGGACGAACCCGCAGAATGCCGTCACTGTGTAGATCCAATGGAGGGCGAGACCGAGGCCGCCGGCCATCAGAGCGGGGGCGAAGATCCCGAGCAAGGCCGAAACGAAGACCAGGCCTATGGTCCCCATGAGCATGTAGAGGCCGAAATGGAAGGGGAAGGACCGGATCCACATCTTCCTGTTGAACTCCCACAGCCCCTTGAGAAAAAGCATTTCAGGGATCATGAAGGTGAGTTCGCCCGCCATGTTCTTGTGGTTGGTGTCGTTCTTCCACCAGTCCAGGTCCTCGAAGTAGGAGCCGCCGTGCTTGACCTTGTCCGGTGGTTCGTGGGGAACGGGATAGAGTTCCCAGCGCAGGTGCATGGGCTGTCTGGCGTAATAGACGGCCCTGGCGATGCAGGCGATCACGAAAACGGCCAGGGACAGGTAAAGGACTGCGAAAAGAACTATCGTCATTGCTTCTCCCCCCTGAACGTCTCAGCCGAAAGGCCGGCCGAGGCGGACTCCAAATGTTGGCGCATAAGGTGGTTTGCGGTCATGGCAAGGAAGGTCCCGCGGCAATCTCTCCATGGATTCTAAATATATGCCTGGCCTTTCCTGGCCGTCTCTCTGCGCAGCCATTGGCGCGGGAGCTTGGGGCAAATAACGCACGCTCAAACCCATAAAGCCCGTCAAAAGAGGCGCAGCCGCCGCCGCAATCGGCAATGTTACAATATGATTCATAATGTCGGCATCGCCGCGCGCCCTCTGGCGGCCTTCCTTCCATACCGTATGCGCGACTCGTTCGCGGTTTCTCCGCCACAAAGAAGGCCGAAAACCCCAAAGCCCACAAAGCCTCCCAATTCCCCTAAAACGCGCGTCAAAAAGGAATGGGGCCGATAGGCCGAGGCCTGGGAAGAAGGGCTTGTCTCGACGACCGGTCCCGTACGGAAGCCAGTTTCGGGAACATCCGGCCAGAACGGATGTGCGGTTCGAAGCGTCGCCCTGCGGGAGCGGCAGGCGAAAAACCGGAAGGGGGCCGCCCGAAAGGGCAAGAGTCGTGGTATCCTGTGGCGCGGGAACCAGACATGAAACGAACTGCTTTGGTCCAGATTATTTGGATCGTCCTGTGCGCATCAGGCTTGGTGTGGCTGGCATCACGCACGGGTATCTCTTCGTCGAACCCCTGGTCCGTGCCCGTCATCCTGCTGTTTTTCTTCTTCGTTTATGAATACGACATCAGGTTGAGGGGCATCGGGAACCTCAATCTCGACCACGTTATCGCTTTTCCCGCGGTGGTCATACTGCAAAACCCCCTCACGGTCGGCTTGCTGGCCGGCGCAGGACTGATCGCCAGCCGCGTCTATCGCAAGGGTCTCAAGGGCATTCGGCTTCTCACCCTGTGGGGCGCGGTGCTGGTGGCCACGGCCATCTCCCTCGGTTGCTACTTCTATCTGAGCCTGAGTCCACGTCCCCCGGGCGACGCCCTGGAGCCTTTTCTGCTGCTGCTTCTTGCCATGGCCGTCACGACCGTCCTGAACTGGTTGGGCTTTCTTCTGGGGAGCCCCCCGGTGAAAAGGGACAGGCTGGGCGTATTGCTGTGGAAACCTTTCCTCAACAATATGCTGTGGGTTCTGTTGTCTTCGCCGTTCGTCGCCCTGGTCGTAGGCGCCAGTTGGGAGCAGCGCTACCTGTACACGCTGTTGGGCGCCCTGACCCTGCTCGTTCTGATCTGGGCCATGCGGTTGTATGCCCGGCTCGAAGACAGGAACAAGGCGCTCATCGGCGCGACGGGGCGCCAGGAATTTCTTCAGCAGCTTTCACTCGCCGGTGCCGGCTCGCTGGAAGACGAACCTTTCCTGAGGCGGCTCATGGAGGGGCTGTGCGATTTTGTGCACTGGGACCGGGACCTGATGCTCGTCCATCCTCCCGGGGGCGACCGCAGGTCCCGCCCTCATCAGTTCCACGGGAGGGGCTGACGACACCGACGCGGCCAGGAACAGCCTCATGGCCATGCTCGTGGATCCCGCCCTGAGAAAGCCTGCCCTCAAGCGAAACGGCCAATTCGTGCCGATCCTCATGGCGGATGCCACAAGCCAGATAACGGTCGCCATGGCCACGACCGAACTCGCCTTCGCGGTCCTGGTCGTGGAGCGGGGGAACAACAACGGCGGGTTCTCGGACGGGGACGCGAGCTTTCTCGATCTCTCCCTGGCTCAGATCGCGAGGCACGTGCAGGACGACATCCTCAAGAAGCAGCTGCTGGCCACAAACCGGAAGCTCGTCCGCCAGACCGACTACCTGTCCCAGATTCTTCAGATCAGCAATCTCCTGAAGGTCCACCTGGACGTCCACACAATCCTGGAGAAGGTCGCGCAGGGCATACGCACCGGCATGGGATTCGGATGCGTCCTCATCAGCATCTACGACCAGGACGGCAGGTGTTTCGAAAGGACCGCCCAGGCCGGCATGGACGAGAGGTGGGAGGCCATCAAGGCCGTGAAGCCCCCCGCCAAGGATATCCTCGAGTTGCTGCAGGAGAAGTACCGCATGGGCAACTGCTACTTCATCAGCCACAAGGAAGCCAGGACGACGCCCTACGACATCCTCCCCCTCAATCCGGAATCCCGGAAGGAGCCCGACGGATGGGACCCCATGGATACGCTTCTCATTCCCTTGAGGGACAAGGACGACAGGCTCCTGGGCATCATATCCGTGGATGAACCCAAGGAAGGAAAGATGCCCACGGTCGAAACCCTGCGTGCTCTCGAAGTCCTGGCCAACCAGACCGTCAATGCCCTGGAGAGCGCGCGGATTCATGCCCGAACGAAGCGCCAGGCGGTCATGGACGGCCTGACGGGCCTCTTCAACCACGGCTACTTCCAGGAGAGCCTTGCCCTGCAGGCCAGGGAGCACGTTGAGTCGGGACAGCCCTACACTATCCTCATGATCGACCTCGACAACTTCAAGGAAGTCAACGATACCTTTGGCCATCTTGCGGGCGACGAAGTGCTCAAGGCCGTCGCAAACACGCTCAACGCGTGCATTCGCAAGGAGGATATAGCGGCACGATACGGTGGAGAAGAATTCGCCGTTCTCCTTCCCCGCTGTCCCAAAGACCAAGCCGACGTCATCGCGGAGAGAATCAGGTGCACGGTCTCTGAAATGGACGTGAAGGTGGAGAGCATAGAAGGTTTGATACACGTGACGCTCTCGGTCGGACTCGCCTCCTTTCCCTCGGAGGGGGGCGATCATAAGGGGATACTGGAAAAGGCGGACCATGCGCTTTACATAGCCAAGAGACAGGGCAAGAACAGGGTCTGCCTGGCGCGCTGAGGCGCGTCGGGCCGGTCGTCGTTTGGGGCAGAAAAAGTGTTTCTCGAGGTGGCGGAACGGCTATCAGCCCGGCGATATTTACGCTGAGAGGAGAAGAGCCGGCAGGGCGGTCCTGGTAGAGCCAGCAGGACACAGAGACGGCTTTGAAACCGAATGCAGCGCATCACGAGAAGAAGGGACTGACAAGAAGACCGGGGTTCACCGGGGCGCGGCCCTGTGGCGCCGCCTCTTCCTGGCGGCATGCCTGCTCGTTCTAGCGGGTTCCACAAGGCCGAGTCCGCCGCCGGGCGCGTCTCCCGTCCATCTGCGCGTCGTCGCGACCGAGGACGTTCCCTTCGCCTTTCAACGCGACGGCCGGGCGGCGGGACTGGACGTGGATCTCCTCAACCTGGCCTGTACGGCCAACGGATGGACCTACGAGATAGAATGGGTGTCCTTTCCCGAGATGTTCTCCCGCCTGGACGCCGCCGAGGCCGACCTGGCCATTGGCGGCATCTCTCTGACCTCCCAAAGGGGTACGGACTACCTGATCACCGGGCCGTACCTGGAAACCGGGCTCGTCGTGGTGAGCGATCCGCACCGCGACCTACGCAGGGTCTCCGGCCTCAAAAATTTAAAGATCGGCGTCAAGGCCGGAGGCACTGCCGACGCCCTGGCGGACTCGCTCCTCGGGGAAGGCCGGGTCGGAAGCGTCCGTCGATTCGGCACCTCGGAGGAATGCCTCGCCGCCCTGGCTGCCCGCGAGGTGGACGCCGTCATCAACGACTATATCAACAGCGTCTATCTGATCAACGGCCGGTACTCGGGGAGTCTCGTCATCGCGAAAAACTTCTTCGGCCCCCTCTTTCTCACCAAGAGCCGGCTTGTGTTCGCCTTCAGAAAAGGAATGGAAGACGAGCGGGACGCCTTCGAAGTGGCCCTGGCGAAGTTCAAGGATGGGAAGGTGCTGCTCCACCTCCGGCACACCTGGCTCTCGATCCCGATTCCGCTCGACTGGCGGAGGATCGCGGTCCAGGGAGGGGGCGCGGCGGTTTTTCTTCTCGCGATCCTGATCCTGTCGTGGTTCGCGCACACGGCGCCGGGTGCGCATGAAGTTTCTGGAAGAATCGGAGCGGCGCTACCGCGACCTCGTTGAAAAGGCTCCCCAGGCTGTGGTTGTCCTGCGGGAAGGGGCCGTCCTCATAACCAACGACGCCTTCAGGGCGCTGCTTTGGCGTGGGCCGGGACGAAGAGATGGAGGGGCGTTCCGTCCTGGACCTGGTGCCCGCACGGCGCGGGTCCGACCTGGCGGTTTTTCTTGAGAGGATCGCACACGGTGAGGGCGGCGACAGCAGCCTCGAAATGATGCTGGAACGGCCCGCGGCTCCCAAGATCTGGGTCCGTGTTTCCGGGGGACGGATTCAGCTGGAAGACGGCCCGGCGCTGCTGCTCTTTATCGAAGACGTTACGGAACGGATCCTGGCCGAGCGCGCCCTGCGAACCAGCCGTGAGAACTACCGCCTGCTGGTCGAGAACCAGACGGACCTCGTCGTCAAGGTCGACACCGAAGGGCGTTTTCTCTTCGTCAGCCCTTCCTACTGCAAGACATTCGGAAAGAAGGAGGAAGAACTACTCGGCAACGCCTTCATGCCGCTGGTCCATGAAGAGGACCGCGAGGCCACGGCGCATGCCATGGAAGCTCTCTACAGGCCGCCGCACACCTGCCGCGTGGAGCAGCGGGCGCTGACGGCCTCGGGGTGGAGGTGGTTTTCCTGGTCGGACAAGGCCGTTCTGGACGAGGGGGGCGAGGTCGCAGCGATCGTGGGCGTCGGGCGGGATATAACCCAGAGAAGACAGGCCGAGGAACGGGTCCAGGAAAGCGAGCGGCGCTTCCGGACGCTGGCGGAGACGACCGAGGCGTCCATCCTCATCTACCAGGACAACAGCTTCTGCTACATCAACCGGGCGGCCGAAATCATGACCGGCTACTCCAGGGAAGCATTGATGGAAATGAACGTCTGGGATCTCATTCATCCCGGCTACAGGGATCTCGTCAGGGAGAGAGCCATCGCCCGGCAACGCGGCGAGAGCGTGCCCAGGCACTACGAGTTCCAGATCATCCGGAAGGACGGGAAGAGTCGCTGGATCGAGTTTACGGGGGGTGTGATCGATTACGGGGGGCGTCCGGCGGGAATAGGAACGGCCTTCGACATAACCGAGCGCAAGCAGGCCGAGGAGGCCGTCCGCGAGAGCGAGAAGCGGCTGCGCCTGCTCGTCGACAACGTGGACGAGATCATATACTACAACGCCCTGGAGGGTTCGCCGCCCGTACTCCGCCCGACCTTTGCGTCCGGGAAACTCGAAACGATCCTGGGGTATCCGCCGGACCAGTTCATGAACAACAGTACCTCGTGGTTTGAGGCCCTCCACCCCGAAGACAGGGACACGGTCGTGAGTGCTATGACGGGCGCACTCTCCCGCGGTGAGCCTTCGGTAATCGAATATCGCTTTCGCCACGGCGTTTCCGGACAGTATCTGTGGATAGAGGACAGGGCGTTGCCGGACGTGGATGAGAACGGCGCTATCGTCGGTTTTTTCGGCGTGGCGCGCGACATCACCGGGCGGAAGATGGCTGAACAGGCCACGCGCAAGCGAAACAGGGAGCTGATGGCCCTCGTCGCTTCGGCGCAGGCGATGGGCGGTCTTCTGGATATGGAGGGCGCTTCGAGGGCGATCTGCGACGCCGCAGTGACCGCATTCGACGTCAGGATGGCCTGGATCGGGCTCATCGTCCCCGAGAGCACCGAGGTGAAGGTGCTGGCATCGGCGGGACACGACGAAGGATATACGGAAGGGGTGAAGGTCCGCTGGGACGAATCCCACTACGCGCAGGGACCAGCGGGAATGGCCATCAAAACCCGAAAGCTCGTGGCCATGCATATCGAGGATCCCGAGTTCGAGCCGTGGCGCGCTTCCGCTTCGGTCCGAGGGTACAGGATCATCTGCGCGACGCCGCTTCTTTACGAGGACGCGGTAAGGGGGGTGCTGGTTCTCTACGGGGGGCGCCACGATGATTTCGGACGGGATACGCACGAACTCATCGAGATATTCGCGCGCCAGGCGGCTATGGTGATCGTCAACGCGGCGCTGTTCGATGAAGCCAAGCGTACGATCGAGGAACTGGAAGCGGCCAACGAAGAACTCCACGCAACCGAAGAGGAGTTGTTCTCTCAATACGAGGCGCTTCAGCGTAGCCAGGACGCCTTGGAGAAGTCCGAAGCGTGGGGTCATGCTCTCGAGGAAGACGCCGATGATCCGATCAGGGCCGAGGCATGGACGGCCGATCCCGTGCGCTACAGGAGCAGAGCGGAGAATGCCGACTGCATTCTCCTCATCTGGGGACCGGACCTCACGATCAGGTTCTGGAACGACCAGGCCGAAGAGGTCTTTGGTTATACCGGAGCCGAGACCGTGGGCCGAAAGCTCTCCGCCACCATCCTGCCGGATCGGGACGCCGCCGGACCCGGTCCGAGCGACATCCTCGGAGATATCGCCCGAGCGGGCAACAAGTTCACGTCGAACATCACCCGGAACAGGGCCAGGGACGGCAGGCCCGTCTGGGTCGTCTGGATCAACCGGCCCCTGTTCGACGCCGACGGACGCCTGGTCGAAGTTGTTTCCCACGGAGTGGACGTGACCGATTTCAAAGGGAATCGCTGACAGGGGGGAAGAAGCATCGAGTCGAAAGCGCCGGCCGACCGCCGCGCCTATTCGGGTTTGAGCCTTATTTCCTCAATGCGCAGGTGATGAACGGGGCTTTGTCTTCATCGCCCTCCGGTTCCTGGAGGGCCAGATGCCCCTTTTCGCGGTCGGCATCGTCATAGGCGCTGAGAATGAGCTTTGAGACCCTGTCCACGACCATGTTCTCGAACGCGGCCACCTCTTCGGGGTGAAGAACGACGAGGAACCGGTCGTCCTCGTCCTGTCCCATAACGCCCGCCGACGTGGTTTCGGGAAGGATCTCGTGGATCTTCCACGCCGCCTGATGGACGAGGTCCTTCAGCCTGGGCACGCCGTATTTTTGCCCGAAGGCCTCGGCGGGTTCCCTGGTGAGATGGACCCTGATCATGGTGGACGGGGCGCCGGCTTCGAGCCGGGCCTTGTGTTCGGCGACGACCCGGGAGGCGTCCGGCAGGCCGGTCCACGCGGTGGCCCTCCGTCCCGAAGCGGCTTCCTTGATGAGCTGGTCCACGAGCAGTTCGAGCTGCCTGGGGTCGTACGGCTTGGTGATGTACGCGTCGGCTCCGCAGTCGTAGCCCCAGTAGACATCCTCCTTGAGGTTCTTGGCCGTCAGGAGGATGATCGGAATCCGGGATAGGGCCGACTCCTTCTTCAGGTCCCGGCATACCTTGTACCCGTTCTTCTTGGGCATCATGACGTCCAGGATCATGAGATCCGGCTTGAAGCTCCTGAACTTCTGTTCGGCGTCCTCTCCATCCACGGCCACCAGCACATCATAGCCGAGGAGGTCGAAGTTCATTTTCAGGACTTCGGTGATAGCCCGGTTATCATCCGCGATCAGCAGTTTCTGGCGCATCGGAACCTATTCTGTCACAGGAAGAACGACTTGGAAAGCGGTCCCGGGACGGCTCGTTTTCGGACAGCGGAGAAAATCAAGGTCTTCCTGCTCCAGCGGGGAGATGGCTTCGAGCGTCCCTCCCATCCGTTCGGCGATGTTCTTGGCGATCACCAGGCCCAGGCCCGTTCCGGTCACCAGCTCCCTGACGTTGCTGGCCCGGAAGAAGGGCGTAAAGAGACTGTGGCGTTCGTCTTCAGGGATGCCGGGACCGTCGTCCATGACGCGTACGGCGACCCTCCCCGCCTCGGCTTTCAGCCTTACGCCTACATAGCCGCCGATGCCCACGTATTTGATGGCGTTCCCGATCAGGTTCGTGAACAGGTTTTCCAGCATTCGGGGATCGCCCGTGACGTTTACGCTTACGAAGTCCTGGCGCCAGGTCACCAGTTTGCCCTGGATCGTGTCCGAGGAGGAGGCCCTTATACGATCCAGGAGTTCATCCAGGGGGACCTGTTCTTCGACGCCGCCCCCGTGGTGGATCCTGCTGAGCCGCACCACGTCGTCGAGGATGCTCCGAATGCTCTTGCCGTTCTCGCTGATGAGCGCAGCCATTCTCTCCTGGGCCGGGTTCAGCGGCCCAGGGCGGCCTGTCGAAATCAGTTCCGCCGCGTTGATGATCGCCGTCAGGGGGTTCTTTACCTCGTGCGAGATGATGGATATGAGGTCTTCCTTGAGGCGGTTGAGGCTGAACCACTCCTCGATGTCCTGGGTTACGACGAGAAACTGGCTGCCGCCAGGCCAGGGAACGATCTGGACCTGAAACCATCTGGATTCCATCTGGTAGGGCGTCGAGACCATACGTGCTTCCGCCTTGGCCTTTCGGATCAGTCCGAGGAGCGCCTGGCCCGCCTGCCTGCCGGCAAAGATCCTGTTCTCGCGGAGTTCTACGTGTGTCAGGCCGAGAGCCTTGGCCGCCGTTTCGTTGGAAAGGGCGATTCCGCCCTCGGCATCGGCCAGGAGGATCCCCACCGGAACGCTGCGCATGACGTAGTCGAGGCGTTCCTTCTCCTGCGCGAGCATGACGAAGAGCTCGGATACCTGGCGGGACTTGCGCCTCACACCCTCCAGTTGCTCCCAGCGCACGAAGCCTGCGAAGAGAAAATCGCCGATGCGCGCGAAGAGGCCGTTTTCCCTCTCGCTGAACGGTGCGTCGCCGAGAACGAGAAGGTAGGCGCTCGGCCTTTCCCTGTCACCGATGCTCTGAAGCATGCCGGCGCTCGGTTCCGTGTGTAGGAGTTCAGCAGCCGATCCGGCCTCGGGCGCCGCCGGTCCCCAACGTTCCTTTCCGTGGGGGAAGGCTTTCAGCCAGGCCTCCGGCCTGCCGGGGAAGGACTCCGGCAGTCCCTCGCCCTCGCAGCGGTAGATTCTGCTCCCGCCCTGGCTCAGGAGCACGAGGCCCGTGAGTTGGGCGCCGAGGACGCGCCGGCAGACCTCGTGTATCGCAGATGCCATCTCCGCGGGTTCCTCGGCCTGCCCAAGGACGTGGCCCAGCCCAAAGATAGACCACAGGGCCTCGTTGGTTTCCCGAAGCCTGAGGTCGTCCTCCAGGTGGTCCAGGTGCCGGATGGTGGTCGTCAGGGCCGGCAGCTTGCGCCGTGCCGCTTCGAGTTCCGGGGCGGGAACGGACCAGTAGCCCCAGAGGTGAGAATCGTGAAGCTCGATAGGCAGAATTTCGGAGCCGCCCTCCTGTCCGGGAGAGTCTTCTTCGGCGCGGGGAAGCCCCTTACCCTCCATGGTTTGTTCACGGCCTTCGGCGTCGAACCGGCTCAGGCGGTTCCCGTCGAGGATGCGGTAAAGCGAGAACCTGCCTTGGTCCTGCAGCTCCGCACTCCGTGCGACGATCAGGCGCACTGCATCGAGATCGTAATTTGACAGCAGGTTTTCCACGTCGATCCGTACGGTCATCCTGGCCTTTCTTCGGATGACGGTCCCATGCCCGGGGCGGCGTCCTGATGTTAGAATATAATACTCAGCCGTAGACCGCCAACCGCTGGTTGGTGTGACGGGGGCTGCGGCCGGCCGGCCGCGGGGGAAACGTCGTTACCGATCCGGCCGGAGCACCGTGAAATATGATCGCGCCAAACGCCCCACCCCAGGTGCGGAGGGGGCTAGGATGTTGCCTGGGCTTGGATCAGCCATTAACATCAAAGCTTATAGGGACGGAGTCAAACATGCCCGAAAAGGATCGTGTGCTCGTCATCAACCCGGGATCCACGGGGACAAAACTCGCCATCTTCACCCGAGAAGGGCGCGAAACCGAGGATAACGTCAAGGCGGACAAAGTACCGGGCGATATCCTGGCGCAGCTCCCGGGCCGCCTCCAATCCACCATCGATTTTCTCGAGCGCTCGGGTGACAGGCCATTGAACGCCGTGGTCGCCCGGGGCGGTCTCATCAGACCCGTTCCTTCGGGCACGCTCGTGGTCAACGAGGCCATGCTCGAGGACGCTCGGGCGGGCTTCCAGGGTGAACACGTCTCGAACCTGGGCTGTCTCATAGCCTGGGAAATCGGGCGGCGGTACGGAGCGCCGTCCTTCGTGGTGGACCCGGTGGCCGTGGACGAGATGACGCCCCTCGCCCGGTACTCGGGACTTCCCGGCATGCCCAGGCAACCGCTGTCCCATGCCTTGAACCTGCATGCCGCGGCGCGCATGGCCTGCAGGAAACTGGGGAAGGACCTCGACGAGAGCCGGTTCGTCGTAGCCCACCTGGGCGGGGGGTTCTCGATCGTGCCCATGGAAGGCGGCCGCATCCTGGACGCGAACAACGCGAATTCGGGTGGTCCCTTTTCCCCGACGAGGGCCGGAACGCTTCCGACGCAGCCCCTCATCAAGGCATGCTTTTCCGGCGCGCATACGGCCGCGGACATGAAACGCCTGACGACCAAGGAGGGCGGACTCCTGGCCTACCTCGGAACGGACGACGCCATGGAGGTGGAGGCCCGCATCTCCCAGGGAGACAAGAAGGCCCGGGAGGTCTACGAGGCCATGGCCTATCAGGTGGCCAAGGAGATCGGCGCCATGGCGACGGTGCTCGACGGCCGGATAGACGGAATCGTGCTGACCGGGCGGGCTCGCCCATTCCAACCTCTTCTGCAAGTGGGTGACCGAGCGGGTCGAATTCCTCGGTCGCATGTTCCGGTTCGCCGGTGAATTCGAGATGGAAGCCCTCGCCGACGGTGCACTGCGCGTGCTGGCTGGGGACGAGAAACCCATAGACTACCCTGGAGGAACACCATGAGAAAGCTCATGCTGGGGAACGAGGCGGTGGCGAGGGGCGCCTGGGAGGCCCGCGCGGCCTTCGGCTCCGGTTACCCCGGGACCCCGAGCACGGAGATACTGGAAGCCCTCGCCCATTACGAGGACGTGCAGGTGCAGTGGGCTCCCAATGAAAAGGTCGGCTACGAGGTATCGGTCGGCGCGTCCCTCGCCGGGGTGCGCGCTCTTGTCACGATGAAACACGTTGGGCTCAACGTTGCGGCAGATCCCTTCTTCTCGTCGTCGTACATGGGCGTGAACGGCGGCCTCGTCGTGGTTTCGGCGGACGATCCCGGCATGCACTCCAGCCAGGACGAACAGGACAACAGGTACATGGCCCAGGCGGCGAAGGTGCTGATGGTAGAGCCCTGCGACCCAGAGGAGGCCCGCTGGATGGCGCGGGAAGCCTTCGGCCTGTCAGAGACCTTCGATTCGCCCGTACTGTTGCGGATGACCACGCGGGTCTGCCACCAGACCGGGGTGGTGAACCTCGACGAGCGCGACGCCTACGAGACGAAGGGGTTTCTGAAGGACATCCCCAAGAACGTTCTCCTGCCAAGCCATTCAAGGGTGCGGCGCGTCAAGGTGGAGGAGCGGCTCCGCAAGGCGCTCGCCTTTGCCGAAGAGAGCGACAGGTGGAATCCCGTCCTGAAGGGTGGTTCGGACTTGGGAATCGTGACGTCCGGCGTGAGTTTCGGTTACGTCCGCGAGGCCTTCCCGGATGCATCGATCCTCAAACTCGGGATTACGAACCCCCTCCCCGTCGGGCGGATCAGGCGCTTCGCCTCCACCGTCAAGAAGCTGTACGTCGTGGAGGAACTCGAACCTTACATCGAGGACGCCATGAGGACGGCGGGCATCGAGATTACGGGCGGGCGCGATCTCTTCCCCTACACGGGCGAGATGAACCTGCCGACGGTCGAGAAGGCCCTGCTCGGCGAGGCGCGGTCGAAGGTGACGGTGGACATGGGCGACGTCAAGTTGCCCCTGAGGCCGCCCACCCTGTGCCCCGGGTGCGGCCACAGGGGCCTTTTTGCCCTGTTCCGCGACATGAAGCTCCGGGTGATGGGGGATATCGGCTGCTACACGCTCGGAGCGCTAAAGCCCTTGGCGGCCATGGACTCGTGCCTCTGCATGGGCGCCTCGGTGGGGATGGCCGAAGGCCTCGAGAAGTTCGGCGGACCCAAGGAAAAGGGAAAGACCGTCGGCGTGATAGGGGACTCGACCTTCTTCCATTCGGGGATACCCGCCCTCATCGACATGATCGTGAACAGGAGCCGGGCCACGCTCGTGGTTCTGGATAACCGCTGGACGGCCATGACGGGCGGCCAGCCCCACCCCGGGACGGGCATGGACATACGGGGCAACGAGGCCCCGCAGTTGAACGTCGCCAAGGTCTGCAAGGCCCTGGGCGTGAAGCGCGTTCGCGAAGTCAATCCCTACAACCTGCGGGACGTCCAGACCGTCCTCGAAGAGGAACTGGCCGCCCCGGAAGTTTCGGTGGTGGTCGCGGTCGCCCCGTGTCTTCTCGGCGGCAGGATCAAAAAGGGCCAGACCGTGGAGATCAACGTGGAATTGTGCAACCGCTGCGGAGCCTGTATCCGAGTGGGATGCATGGCGCTTCACGAGGCGGACGGCTTTCCCGACGTAGACCCCGATCTGTGCACGGGGTGCGGCGTGTGCGAGCAGGTTTGCGAAGAAGGCGCCATCAAGGCCCCGGCCAGCAAGGCCTAGCGAGGGGGACATCATGGACATTACGAACATCCTCTTTTCCGGTGTGGGCGGCCAGGGCATCCTGACCAGCAGCCGCGTTCTGGCCCTGGCGGCCGTCGACGCCGGACTCGACGTCAAGATGAGCGAAGTGCACGGCATGGCCCAGAGAGGGGGCAACGTGGACACGCACGTGAGGATCGGGAAAGACGTTCCGTCCTCTCTCATTCCCAGGGGCGGGGCGCATTTCCTCGTGTCCTTCGAAAAGCTGGAGGCGCTCAGGTACATGGATTACCTCCGGCCCGACGGCGTGGCGTTCGCATGCCCTCAAGAAATTCCGCCCCTGACCCAGAACCTGCGTAAGAACCAGGGGTACATCCAGGATATCGACAAGCTCCTGAGCAGCAAAGCCCCGAAGCTCGTCTGGGTGGATGCGGTGACCATCGCCAGGGAGGTCGGCGACCACCGGATGGTGAACATCATCATGCTGGGTGCACTTTCGCATCGTCTCTCCATGAGCCCGGACAACTGGGAGGCAGCCATCAGGGAGAGGTTCCCGAAAAAGATCCAGGACGCATGCCTGGACGCGTTCCGCAGGGGGGTGGAGCATGTCGCCGCGCTTGTCTAGTCTGGACGGGGTCCTTGAAACGGCCAGGAGGCGCGGGCCGTTCACGGTGGTGGTCGCCTGCGGTCACGATCCGGCCGCGCTTAACGCGATCGCCATGGCCGAGGAACAGGACCTGGCGAGGGCGATCCTCGTGGGCGACCCCGGCCTCATCGGGCCGGCCATCGACGCCCTGCCGTCCAGGCTCAAGAACGCCGAAATCGTGGACGCCCCGGACGAAGAGTCCAGCGTCAACCGCGCCGTCGAACTCGTGAGAACGGGGGCGGGGCAGATTCTGCTGAAGGGCAAAACCCAGACGGGGACACTTCTGCATGCCGTGCTGGACCGGGAGAATGGGCTCAGGACGGGCAGGCTTCTCTCCGACGCCTTCCTGTTCGAGTACCCGACAAAGGACGGGACCCGGATCATATGCATAACGGACGGCGGAATCAACCTGCAGCCCGACCTCATCGCGAAGCGGCAGATCCTGGAGAACGCCGTCACGCTCTATCACAAGCTCGGGTACGCCCGGCCGAGGGTCGCCGTGCTTTCGGCGGTGGAGACGGTGATACCCGGCCATGGTCCCAGCCTGGACGCCGCCGCCCTGGCCCGCATGGCCCACTGCGGTCAGATCGCCGACTGCGAGGTGGAAGGTCCCCTCAGCCTGGATCTCTCGGTGTCGCCCGAAGCGGCCGAAAAGAAAGGACACTCCGGCGACGTGGCGGGACGCGCCGACATCCTCCTCTGTCCCGATATCATCTCGGCGAACCTCCTCGCCAAGTCCACGACCTATTTCGCCCGGTACCGGCTTGCCCACGTCATCATGGGGGCGACCGCGCCCGTTCTCATCCCGAGCCGGTCGGACAAGCCCGAGGCCAAGCTTCTCTCGATCGCGCTGGGCGCCATGACCGTGCGCGGTTCCTAGGAGGCATGCCCTCTTTCACGCCCAGAATCGCCGTCCATGAAACGCCCGCATGGGTTCCGATACTCCGGGTCCGCAGCGCACACGAGCCCCGGCGTCGAATCACGTTGCGGCGTCCGTGGTAAGATTTGAATCTGTAAAGGAGATTTGCCGTTATGGCCAACAGAGCGTTATTACTGATCGATGGCGGATACTTGGACTTTCTGCAGCGCAGTTTTGGCTCCCCCAGACTGGATTATGAGCGCATGGCCCACGCGATTTGCCATTCCTTCGACTTCACCCTTCTCCGCTGTGTCTACTTCAACTGCCTGCCCTACCTGTCGGGTTCGCCGACGAGCGATGAGCAGGAGGCCTACCGGAAGAAGGAGGGCTTCTACCAGCGCCTCCAGCGCCTCGACCGCTTCGAGGTCAAGCTGGGCCGGCTGGCCTTCAGGGGGCTGGACGAAAACACGGGCAAGCCCGTCCTCGAACAGAAACAGGTGGACGTTCTTCTCGCGGTGGAGATGGTCTATGCCGCCGCGAGGCGGAGCGTGGATGCCATCGTGTTGCTTTCGGGGGACGGCGATTTCCTGCCGGCCGTCGAACTCGTCAAGCGTGAAGGCCTGACCTTCGCACTGGCCCATGGCCCGCGGACCGGCCCCCAGCTCACCGTCCAGGAATCCCTCTGGGAGGCGGCGGACCTGCGCCTCACGCTCGACATGAGCTTCCTCGAGGAACTCCTCAGGGAAACCTGAGGCCTGTCAGGCTCCGAGATTACCTGGAGACACGTGCGGCGGTTGTAGCCGGCGGGCAATATGTGCGGCGGGTGATTCGCGCGTTTCCCCAACGCCTGCGTCATCCCCCGGCACGCGCACCGCTCAAGTTATGGGACTGCCGGGGGGAACTTCCTCCATGAACTGGAGGAGGATGGGTTCGCCGTCGAGGTTGCCGGCCATGATCATTCCGTTCGACTCCACGCCCATGAGCTTTGCCGGCTGGAGGTTACAGACGAACGGGCACGTCTTTCCCACCAGGTCCTCGGGGGCATATTTTTTTGCTATCCCGGCCACGATCTGCCTGTGCTCTGAACCGAGGTCGACCACGAGCCGCATGAGCTTGTTGCTCTTTGGAATACGTTCGGCTTCGAGGATCTTTCCGGCCCGGAGTTCCACGCGGCGGAATTCGTCGATGGAGAGCCTTTCGGGTCCGGTCCCGGCTTCTGTTTTCGCGGGCGCGGAGGGCTCCGCGGGTCGTTCGGCCGGCTTCTCGGGCGTGTCGGGTGCGTTCGTACTCTGATCCATTTTCGATTTCTCCAGTTTTGCGAAGTAGACCTTTTTGTCCACGCGCGGAAAGAGCTGGGTCAGCTTGTGCGCCGGTTTAGCCTGTCCGTCGCCCCAGGCGTACGACGCGAGGTCCGAGCCGTCGAAGCCCAGGGCATCGAGGATGGCCGCCGCGCTCCTCGGCATGACCGGCTCGATGCAGATGGCCGCCGCACGCAGGGCCCGCCCTGCCTCCGAGAGGGTGTCCAGCGACTCCGTCGTGCCCGGCGCGCTCCAGGGCGCCCTCTCCACGAGGTACTTGTTGAGATCGGATATCAGCTGCCAGATGGCCGCGAGCGCGTCTCTGGGCGACAGGTCTCTCATGGCCGAGTGATAGGCTTCCAACGCCGTTTCGACGGGCTTTTCGAGGCTCCCGTCACCGGGACCGACGTGTCCCTCCGCCTGCCTTTCGAGCAGGTTGGTGAGCCGGGAGGCGAGGTTGCCGAGGTCGTTGGCGAGGTCCGCGTTCACCCTGTCGAGAAAGGCCTCGTCGGAAAAAGAACCGTCCGTTCCGATGGGCTTGTCTCGAAGGAGAAAGTACCGGACGGCGTCGGAACCGAACTCCTCGATGAAGGGGCGCGGATCCACCACGTTTCCCAGCGACTTGCTCATCTTGCTGGCGTCCTTCATCCACCAGCCGTGCCCGTAGACGTGCTTCGGCAGGGGGAGCCCGGCGCTCATCAGGAAGGCCGGCCAGTAGACGGCGTGGAAGCGGAGGATGTCCTTGCCGATGAGGTGCACGTCCGCCGGCCAGAAATCATCGTAGAGCGCTGTATCTGCTGAACCGTAGCCGAGGGCCGTGACGTAGTTTGACAGCGCGTCAAGCCAGACGTAAAGGACGTGTTTTTCGTCGCCCGAAAAAGGGATGCCCCAGGAAATGCTCGTCCTTGAAATGGAGAGGTCTTTCAGGCCGCTTTCGACGAAGGACCGGACTTCGTTCATCCGGCTCTCCGGCAGGACGAAATCGGGTTGTTTTCTGTAGAGTTCGAGCAGGGGTTCCTGGTACCTGGACAGCCGGAAGAAGTAGGACTCCTCCTCCAGAACGGAAACGGGGTGGCCGAAGTCCGGGCACTTGCCGTCGACGAGCTGATTCTCGGGAAAGAAGGCCTCGCACGAGACGCAGTAAGGGCCACGGTAGGACGCCTTGTACACGTCCCCGGCCTTCACGAGCCGATCAAGGATGGCGAGGACGCCCTTTTCATGCCTGTCCTGGGTCGTCCGGATGAAGTCGTCATGGGTGATATCCAGCTGCTTCCAGAGCTGGTGGTATCGCTGCACGACCCTGTCCGCGAGCGCCTGTGGCGTAATGCCCTCCCTGGCGGCCGATTTTTCGACCTTCTGGCCGTGCTCGTCGGTGCCCGTGAGGAAGAAGGTCCGGTCGCCCATCGACCTGTGATAGCGGGCGAAGGTGTCGGCGCATATGGTGCAGTAGGCGTGCCCTATATGCGGGTAGTCGTTGACGTAATAGATAGGCGTTGTAATGTAAAACCGTCCCATGCCGTCCTCTTTGAAGGGCCCCTCGCGGGGTAAGCCGGCAACGCCGGCAGGCGGAAGGAGAGCCGGCCTGCTCCGTTCCCCGCGTGATGGCGTCCGCTGCGCCCCGGGACCGCGACGTCCTGTTTCAGTGGTGCGCCCCGGCGGGTTTCGGACTGGCGCCGCCTTCGGGCCGGGCCTCGGCTTCCTTCGCAGCCAGGGCCTGTCCTTCCTCGTTGGCCGCCTTGTACTCCTTCTGGGCCCTGACGACCGCGATGAGGTAAACGAGGCTGATAAAGAGCAGCCATGGGGCCCCGTTGGGCAGGTCGCGCCAGGTCACCACCGCGAGCGCGACGCCGAACAGGCCCAGCAGGATACCGACGATCTGGCCGAAGAAGGCCACGCCCCTGGCGTTCTTGAGGTAGACCGTGCGGGTGCATTCTTCAGAGATCGGGCACTGGGCGCATTCCCTGAATTTCTGCGAATCGACGATTTCCTGCCTGAAACAATCTTTCATCATGACTCACCTCGCGAAAGGGTGCAGTATACCACGCGGCTTCGCTTTCGTGATCGCATACGCGCGCCGCCGCGGGGTTTGGGGTGTACGGAGGTCACGACTCCTTGTCCAGCAGTTCCTTGTAAAACTGCTGGAAGAGGGCGTGGAACTCGGACGATTCCTCCGGGATGTGGCGCTTGATATTCAAGACCTTCTGCCTGGCTTTCTCCTCGCGCTGGGCGTCCCTGGCCATTTCCCTTTCGAAGGCCTTCTGCACCGCCGGGTGGAACTCCCTGTCCTGGAGGTAGTACTCCACGTCGTCGTCCCGCAGAAGCAGATTCACGACCTGCCGGGCAAGGTCGTGCTGTTTTTCGCGGGAGAGCTTGCCGGGACCCGAGGAGAGAATGTAGCCACGCTTGTTGGCGATCTGGCCCTTGGCCTTGGCGATGAGCGTGTGATACTCGAGGTCCGAGTCCTTGATCTGCGCCTGGTGTTCGAGGAGGAGGAGACGCGCTTCCTCCATAATATCGTCCTCCACGGACAGGTCGGCCGTTATGAGACGTTCGACCTTCTCGATCGTCCGCTCGGGGTGGTCGCTGGAAATTACGTGAGCGTCAATGAGCGCTCGGATGAGTCGCCGGCTCAGGTTCTCGATGAGCGGTGGCGGAAGTCGCATCTTGTCCTCCCTCCGGGGGTGAGTTCTTGTCCTTGACCGCGGGCGGGTTCTCCTTCTGGAGTTCCTCGAGGCGTTTTCCGGCGAAGTCGCCCTGGACGGTTCCCTCCGTTCTGGAAACGAGTTCCTTGTACAGGGCGATGGCGTCGGCGGTCCGCCCGAGCGCAACCATGAGCTCGGCGGCGCGGTAGCGGGCGGTGAGGGCCCACTGCGGGTTGGCGGAGGCGTAGGCCACCTGGAGATAAGCCTTGAGGGCGTCTTCCTTGCGGCCCGCCAGTTCGAGGGTATAGCCGTAATTGAATCCGATCTCAGCGTCCCTGAAGGCCTTTCTGAGCTTGTCGAGGCCGGCCAGGGCGGCGTCGTATTGGCCGCGGTTCTGCAGCCAGAGTGAGGCGTTGAAGAGGTCGGTCTTGTCCGAGGCCGTGGCCGGAGCGCCGGAAACATAGGCGGACAGGTGCTGAACGGCCTGCGCGGTCTTGCCCTGAATCCTGGCCGCCGTTCCGGCCAGCAGGCGGGCCCTGGTCGCCTCGCCGGCCTTGAGGGCTTCCGGCTTCGCGAGCGCCGCTTCGAACGCCGACTGCGCGGCGGACATGTCGCGCAGATTGAAGCAGGCCTCGCCCAGCATGTAGTCTCGCTCGGGCGACTCGGATGCCGACTCCAGCAGCCTCCTGGCGGCGGCGTAATCCGACCGTTTCATGGAGAGCCCGGCCAGGTAGCCGGCGGCTTCCGGGGCGCCGGGGCCTCCGGGCATGCGCTGGAGATAGGTTCGGTAGGCCTTCTCGGCGCCCGCCGTTTCCCCTGCGCGCGCCTTGAGGCGCGCGGCTCTCAGGAGGGCGTCCATCTCGCCCAGGGCCACCGGCTCCGCTTCCTTGAACGCCGGAACGGCCATCAGGGCCGCCGTGGCGCCCTTGCGGGTCAGCAGGATCATCTCGATCCTGCGCTGAGCCAGGACGGACAAGGGTTCGGATCTGGACCACGAGGCGAGTTCGCGCAGCGTCGCCATGCCTTTGTCCTCCGGCCTTGGCCTTGATCTGGAGGTCCGCGAGATCCCACAGCGCGAGGGCACCGGCCGGGCCTTCCTGCCTGGAGAGCTTTTCCAATATGGATTCTGCGTCTGCGGTGCCGTCGCCGGCCGCAAGAGCGGCCGCGGCCCGGAACTTGATGGCCCGGTTGAGGTCCGGTGACAGCACGGCGGATCCTTCCTTCAGGGCGTCATCGATGCGGCCGGCGCCGATGTCGGCAAGGGCCGAGGCGAACGTGGCGCTGTCCTGCATTTCGGGACCGGCGGCCTGACGGGCGGATTCGGCGAACAGGGCCCTGGCGAGGTCCCATTTGCCCGAGGCGAGCGCCAACCGGCCGCTCAGGTAGTTCTTGCGGCTTCTCTGTGCGGCACTCAGCGCAATCCCCTCCAGGTCGGCAAGCGGCCCGGCCAGATCCGCGTCGCGTCCCTCGGCCGCGAGGCTTTCCGCCATGTCCAGGGCCGCCTCCGCGTAATCGGGGGAGTCCGGGAAGGCATCGACGACGACCTTGAGGGCCTGCCGGCCCTTCTCGCGCTCGCCCTGGGCTACGAGAATGCGGCCGAGCAGGAGGTAGGCATCGGGGATGGGGGCGGTGCCCTTGTAGCCCTGGACGATATCGGCCAGGGTTTTGATGGCGTCGGTGGCGTGGCCCGTTTCCCACTCGAACCTGGCCTTGGAGAATGCGACGCGGGCCTTTTCTTCCTGTGTCTCCGCCGCTTTAGCCGCGACGGCCAGCCACTTCCCGGCCTTGTCCGGATCGTGCATCTCCCGCCATGCCAGATCCGCGCCGCGCAGGGCAGCACGAATCCGGTCCGAGGACGCCTCAAGGTCCGGGAGTGCCGCCTGCATCACCAGCAGGGCCCCCGCGGCGTCGCCCCTCTCCTGCAGGGCCTGCGCCGAGAGGACCCGGGCGCGCCCGGCGGCGGGTCCCGAAGGGAAGGCCTTGAGGAGTGCCGCGGAGCGGCTCAGAAGGGCTCCCGTATCGTGTTCGGCCGCGGCCTGCAGAACGGGTTCCAAGGCGGCCGCCGATTTCCATCCCTGGAGTGGGACGACCTTCCGCACGAGATCGTAGGCCTGTGCATCTTTTTTCTGGGCGTGCAGGACCCATGCCTTGAGAAGGCCGGCTTCCCGGTCCGGTTCCGTGGACCCGGTCATGGGCGAGAGAACGTCGAGCGCCCGATCGTAACGCTGCGTCCGATAGAGGCAGGATGCCAGCGTGAGGCGGGCCTTCCGCAAGGCCTGGCCGGAAAGGACGCCGTTGGAGACGAGCGGGGAGAGAACGGCCGCAGCCTTCTCGTCCTGGCCGGACGACGCGAGCGCCAGGCCGAGGTGAAGACGGTCTGCATCCGAGAACTGCTTCTCGGGGATGGCCTTCAGGGCCTTGACGGCCTCGGCGGGTCGGCTCCCCGCAGAAGCGGCCTCGGCTTCCACCCTGAGGGCTTCGGCCCTGTCCTTCTCGCCCGCGGGGCGATAGCCCCGAAGTGCGGCCTCGGCGGCCTCCGGACGGTGGAGCCCCAGCAGGGCCCGGGCTTTGAGGAGCGGAAGGCGTCCGTGTTTCGAGGAGGGGAGCCCCTTCAGGCCCTCATCGAGGTAGGGAAGGGCGGATTCCATCTGTCCGCCCTCGTACAGAAACTCTCCGACCCAGGCTGCGACCTGGGCCCTGTGCGGGCTCTTTGGATAGGCTTTGAGGTAGGCTTCGCCCCTGCTCCAGGGCCGTCTGGTCGGCGCCTTCCTTGACCAGCTTCTGCAGGATTCGGAAATCCAGGGGTTCGGACGCACGGGCGGGGAGTGGTCCCAGCAGGACAAGGCAGAGGAGCAGGAGAGAACTAAGTCTGGCTGGAACCATCGTCCAGGTAGAGGATACGCTGGCAGCCTTCACAGAACACCACTTCCTCTCCGTAATGGAGATCCTGAATGAGCTTGGGCCGTACGCCGATGAAGCACCCCTGACAGGTTCCGGCCCGGACGGCGGCGACGGCCAGACCGTTTCTCTGTGCCGCGATGTGCGTGTACTTGTTGAACCACGCCGGCTTCATATCGGCCTGCAGCGCATGCCGCTCCTTCTTGAGGGCGAGGAGTTCCGCTTCGAGCTTCTCCCGCTCGGCCTTGAGCGCATTGCGTTCTTCGGCCACCTTGGCCTCGCCCTCCTGGTATTCCCGCTCAAGGTCGGGCAGGGCCTTTTCGATTTCCTCGGTGCGCTCCATCGCTTTCAGGGAGTCTTCCTCTGCGGTGTCCCGGGCCTTCTTCACCGCGTCCATTTCCTTCAGCAGAGCGCTGTACTCCTCGTTCGAGCGGATCTCGGGCATCTTGAGTTTGAGTTTCCGCTCCTTGTCTTCGAGGGATTTGACCGTCTCCTCGAGATCGCCGCGCTCTTTCTCCAGGGCGTCTCTTCTCGGCCTTGTGGGTGTCGAAAGGCTCCTTGACGGACTTTACCTTCTCGTCGATGACCTTGCTTTTCTTGGGGATTTGTTGGAGATCGTGGCCCAGTGTTCGTATGGAAATGTCCAATCGCTGGAGTTTCAATAGCTGTTCAAGAATGTCGTTCACTGACTTCGCCCTCGAGCATTAAAAAAGGGGTGCACTTCAACGCACCCCTTGGTATGGCCAGATTAAGCGAAAAAGAACCCTCGCCGGCACCTGTACTCCTTACTGCCTGGTGGGCCCTCCAGGATTCGAACCTGGGACCGACCGGTTATGAGCCGGTGGCTCTCACCGCTGAGCTAAGGGCCCCCAGCTTCCTGATGAATACTAACATGAGTTGCACAAGTTTGCAAAGAGTTAGAGGGGACTAAGCGGATGTTGAGAGGGGCGTGCGGCGTGCCGCCTGCGGCCGGATCCCGCGCTCGGGACATAAAAAACCCCGGACCGCGAGGCCCGGGGTTTTAGCCGATAAAGTATCCCGCTACAGCCTGCTTACTTCTTCGATTTGCCGTTCTGCTGGTTCAGTACCTGCTCGAGGCCGGCGATGGCCTGCTTCCAGGTCGCGGCGTCGCTGGCGTCGGGTTTGAGCTTCAAGTAAATCTTGAGTTGATCGATCGCCTTCTGGTATTCACCGAGCTGGGCGAGGGACCTCGCCCACTCCCTGTGTGAATCGGCGTCGTTCGGGTCTTCCTTGGTCGCCTTTTCAAAATAGCCTGCTGCGACCTTCGCATCGCCCGAGTTGAGCGCTTTCACGCCGTCGTTGTAGGATTCACCCTTGATTTTGCCGCCCTTGGCCGCAAACGCCTTCTTGTAGAAATCCGCCTTCTCCTTGTTGCCCTTGGTTTGGTAGAGCTGAGCGAGCATGCCCAGGACGGAGACGTTGCCGGGGTACTTGTTGTTGAAGGACTCGAAGGCCTGAATCGCATTGTCCGTGTCACCCATCTTGTCCAGGCAGGCCGCCTTGAAGAAGAGGGCAGCCTTCACGTTGTCGTCCTTCGCAAGCGCCTCGTTCGCTTTCGTAAGGGCCCCTTCGTAGTCCCCCATTTCAAAGAGTTTTTTTGCCTCCGCGGCCGCACTCACCTCGGATTTTTGCATGACGACGTCTTTCCGCATGTCGAAATTGACCTCGGTCATTTCCATCAGCTTGGCTTTTTCGACCTTGGAGACTTCGGGGAGTCCGGGAAGCTTCACGGAGATCTTGTAGCCCTTGTCGGAATAGGTCAGACCGGCCTGGATGTAGGTCCCATTCTTGTCGGTCTTGACTTCGTGGACGTTGGAAGGGTTCGACTGGTCTACGAGCTTGACCGTCACGCCGACCGCGGGCTTGCCGTCCCTGTCCAGGACCCTGCCGCGAAAGCCCTTGGTCAGTTGCGCCCAGGATCCCACGGTGAACAACATCGCAAGTACCGCCACCCCCAGAATTCGACTCGCGACTTTCATGGTTGCCTCCTTTGCTCTAGATAATGATTCATAATAAAGTTAACGAGTGCCTTCCAGGAAGGCCCTGAGGTGCCTGCTCCGGGAGGGGAGTTTGCGAAGAGCCTTCGCCTCTATCTGCCTGATGCGCTCGCGGGTGACCGCAAAGGCCCTCCCCACCTCTTCCAGCGTATGCTCCGAATCGTAGCCGAGCCCGAACCGCATCCTGATGACCTTGGCCTCTCGCTCCGGAAGTTCGTTCAGAAGATCCGAAATGTGGCCCTTCCTGTCTTCTCCGATGACGTGTTCGATCGGGGAGGGAATCACCTGGTCCTCGATGAAATCGCCGAGGTGGCTGTCCTCCTCCTCGCCGATGGGTGTCTCGAGAGAGATGGGTTCCTGGGCGATCTTGAGAATCTTGCGCACCTTGGCGACGGTAATGCCCATCCGTTCGGCGACTTCCTCGGGCGTGGGTTCCCGCCCTATCTCCTGAACCAGCGTTCGCATGGTCTTGAACAGCTTGTTGATGGTCTCGATCATGTGGACGGGGATGCGGATCGTCCTCGCCTGGTCGGCGATGGCCCGGGTGATGGCCTGCCGGATCCACCACGTCGCGTAAGTCGAGAACTTGTAGCCGCGCCTGTACTCGAATTTCTCCACGGCCTTCATGAGGCCGATGTTGCCCTCCTGGATCAGGTCCAGGAATTGGAGCCCCCTGTTGGTGTACTTCTTGGCGATGGAGACGACCAGCCGGAGGTTCGCCCGGATGAGGTCGTTCTTCGCCTTTTCCATGTCCCGCTCGCCCTTGTCTATGAGGGCCGCGATGTGCTTGACCTCCCACAGGGGAGATCCCATCTGTTCGCAGATGTCGGCCAGCCGCTGTTCCACCTCGGCGACGCGCCTCGCCACCTCTTCCTTCTGCGACTTGTCGTGGAGCTTGACCAGGCGGGCCTTGAGGCGCCTGGCCATGGACTCGAGAGAGCGGATCTCCTGGTTCGACTTTTTGAAGGACGCCATCATGTCGTTGATGAAGTGCGTGTTCAGTTCGAGACCGCGGATCATCTGGGTGAGTTCCACGTAGATGCGGCTGAGCGTCCAGCGCAATTCCCTCACCTTCTTGGTCTTCTTGCTCTTCTGGGCGGTCAGCTTGGATGACAGCGCCTCCACCTTGAGCTGGATGTCCCGGATCTTATCGATGATTTCGATTTGTTCCTCGAGCTTCCGAGTCGAGGGACTGTTCGTCGTCCGTGTCGTCGTAGATCGAGAGGTAATGCCGCCCGGCTTCCGGGTCCTTCTTGATCTCCTCGCCTATGTCGAGGATCATGCGGGCCGCGTATCGGGACCTGGAAAGGGCCTTGATCATGACCTTGCGGCCGCGTTCGATGTTCTTCGCTATGCGGACCTCTCCCTTCGCGGTTGAGCAGGGGAGTCTGGCCCATCTCCCTCAGGTACATCTTGACCGGATCGCTGGTCCTTTCCAGGTCGGGGTCGTAACCCAGGGGGCTGTCGCCCGTCCTGCGTCCCTTGCGCAAAATGCTGAGGTCGTCCTGCTGGTCCTTTTCCAGCACGTCGATGCCCTGATCGTCCAGGACCTGGAAGAGAAAGTCCATGTCCTCGCTGGAGTTGAAATCGGCCGGCAGGAGATCGTTTATCTCGTCGTAGTTGAGATTGCCCTTGCTTCGGGCGTAGGCCACGATTTCCCGGATGTCTTCGAGTCGGTCGTCCATGTGTTTGTTTCTCCGCAAAGTACCCATTGGCGCCATCAAGAACCTGACCGTTCGAGAGACTGGATCTGCTCCAGAACGGATATTTTCTCACGGTTTAAAATCTGTATCAGTCCGAAATCCTTTCTCAGACTGGCCTCTCTTATTTTCTGCTGTATCTGCCGTCTCTCTTTCTTCAAGTGATCCCCCAAAACGTTATTGACCGCGTTTGCAAAGTCACTCTCCGTAGGCGCTTCGTGACAACTATTCTGGATGTAGGCCAGCAGGGCGGTCTGGTCGCCCCCCTGCGGCGCGCCCTGCTCCATGAGCGCTGTGAGAAGGGGCCCCACGGCAAGCATGTTCAGGGCATCCTCCGGCAGTCCCGACACCAGTTCTTTTGCGACGCCCGGGAAGGTCATGGCGCCCTTGACGATGACCTGTTCGGCAATGGGTACCTCCATGTTCCTGAGAGTCGTGCCGGCCGGCGAGTCTTCCTTGACGTGGGCCTTCTCGCGGGCGAGGCGCTTCAAAATGAGCGCCGCTTCTATTCCCGTTCGGCTGGAGATCTCCTTGGCATACTCCTGGCGCTCTATCGGATCCGCCACGGCGAGCAGGTAGGGAAGAAGGCCGTCGAGGAAGTTCATTTTCGCCGGCACGCCACCCCGGGCCAGTTCTTCCTCCGACCTTTCCACGAGGAAGTCGAAAAAAGGCAGCGAATCGCCGAGGAGCTTCCGGTAGGCCTCGGCGCCGTTCATCTTGATGTATTCGTCCGGGTCCTTTCCATTCGGAACCACCGAGACCCTTATCCTCAGCCCTTCGGCCAGCAACAGCTGAATGGCCCGCTGTGCGGCCGCAAGTCCGGCGGCGTCCTGGTCGAAGTTGAGAATCACCTCCCGGGCGTAGCGCTTGATCAGTCTTACCTGGCCCTCTGCAAGGGCGGTGCCCAGGGTCGCGGCCGCGTTTTCGACGCCCGCCTGGGTGACGGCCAAAAAATCCATGTAACCTTCCGTGAGGACTATTTGTTCCTTGGCCCGGACCGCGCCCTTGGTCAGATTCAACCCGTACAGAAGCTCCCGCTTTTGAAAGACGGGCGATTCGGGCGAGTTGTAGTACTTCGGCTCCTCGCTGCCCAAGGCCCGTCCCCCGAAGCCCACCGTTCGCCCCATGATGTCCTGAATGGGGAAGATGAGCCGGTTGTGAAAGCGCACGCCCCACTCTCCCCGGCGTCTTTCTACCAGCAGACCGGCCTCCTGGCCTTCTTCGGCCTTGAAGCCGTTCCGGCTCAGGTGGCGCATCAGCCCTCCATTCGGCGCGTACCCCAGTTGGAGGCGCGCGGCGGTTTCCTCGCGGATGGCGCGTTTTCTTATGTACGCCTTCACGGGAGACGACTCACCGCCGGAATCGAGCGATTCCCTGAAGAAGGCCGCGGCGCACTCCAGCACCTTTCTGAGCCGTTCCTTGCGGTCCGGAGCCTGGTCGAGAGTCCTCGGGCCTCGGGATTCCAGGGTGACCCCGGCCTTGCGGGCGAGGATTTCCAGGGCTTCCGGAAAGGAACAGGACTCGATCTCCTGTAGAAACTGTATGAGATCGCCTCCCTTATGACAGCCGAAACAATAAAAGAGGCCGTTGTCCGCGTCTACCGAGAAAGACGGCGTCTTCTCCTTGTGGAACGGGCACAGGCCCGTGCTTCTCTTGCCGCGGCGCGTGAGCCTCACGTATTCCTGGTAGACGGCGAGCGGATCTATGAGGGACTTGAGTTCGTCTACACTGTGCACTGTGGTCATGGCACCTCACACGCCATCATGTAATGTAGTTCCCACAAGGTCGTCGCGCAACACCACGGGAATGCCCTCTTGACCCGGTTTCTGCTCCTGCATCGGTACTCTCGACACGAGACGGAAGACTCCCTTCTCAGTCCTTCAGACTGACGATCGTGGCACCGGGGCCTCCTCCCGACGGGGGCGCGTCCTCCCACGCCGCGACGAGTGGCGAGTGCCTGGCCAGATCTCGCACGGCGGCCTTGAGCCGTCCCGTGCCGATTCCGTGTATGATCCTGACCTGGCTGAGACCAGCCATGGCGGCCCTGTCCAGAAACGGCACCAGCGACGCCTCGGCCTCGGCCACGGTCTGTCCGATGAGGTTGATTTCCCAGCTCGCATCCACCGGGCCGCGATCGATTCCACCCCCGCGGCGGGGCAGTCCCGGCAGGCCGCCTTCCACGACTTGGACGTCGCCCGCTCCCACGTGGAGCGTCTTTCCGTTGCAGTCCACCGTGATGCGGCCCGATCCCTTGTCCACGGAAAGCACATCGCCGGTGATGCCCATGCCCGGAATCCTTATCCTCGCCCCGACTTCCGGCAGGACGTGCGCCGGCTCCACGAGGGCGGTCAGGCCCAGCGATTCGGATGCCTCCTTCGCGGTCCTGATCCGGGCCTTCGAGGCGACGCGCTTGACCGACTGGCGGTTCACTTCCGATTTGAGATCGGCGATAAAGCGCTCCTGGAGGTCCTCAAGTTTCGAGGGGAGGCTTTCGACGAAGTTCCTCTTCTCCTCCTCGAGGGCCGCGAGGGCCTCTGCCATGCGGGCCCTGGCCGCCGTCCTCCTCGTCGATCCTGGCGTTGAGTTCGGCCCTGATCGACTCGTGCCGGGCGATTTCCTCTTCCAGAGCCGAAAGCACGTCCCTGAGGTGCTTTTCGCCTTCTGGGAGCAGTGCGCGGGCCGTTCGCAGGAGGCCTGGCGGGAGTCCGGATCGCTCGGCGATCTCCAGCGCGCGGCTTGTGCCGACCTGGCCCATTTTCAGGCGGTAGGTCGGCGTCCTGTCCTCCTCTGCGAACTCCATGCCGGCATTGCCCATGCCCTCCGTGACCAGCGCCCTGGCCTTGAGGGGCTCGTAATGCGTGCTGCACAGGGTGAAACCCCGCCGCTCGTGGAGGTCCAGCAGGATGGCCTCGCCGAGGGCCGCACCCTCCGAGGGATCGGTTCCGGAACCCAGTTCGTCGAGTATGAAGAGAAACGGTTCCTCCAGCGCGTTCATCGCGTCCCGGAGTGCCACCATCCGGGCGGAGAAAGTGGAGAGGGAATCGAGAATGGACTGGGTGTCGCCCACCGTAGCGTGGAAGAAGGAAAAGACGGGCATGCGCGTGCCCTCGGCGGAGGGGATGGGGATTCCCGCCTGCTGCATGGCACACAGGAGCCCGACGGTCTTCAGGGCAACGGATTTTCCGCCCGCGTTCGGGCCGCTGACCACGAGGGTCTTCGTCCCGTTCAGCGACAAGTCCAGATCAAGCGGTATCGCTTCGCCCCGTTCCGATTCGTTCCAGGCCTCCTTCCGCAGGCCGTTAAGGGACGGGTCCAGAAGCGGGTGGATGGCGCGGCGGAGAACCAGCCCGCCCTCTTCGTCGAGCAGGGGCAGGCCGCCTCGGCAGGCCTTGCCGAAGCGTGCGCAGGCCAGGTCTACGTCGAGTTCCTCGACGAAATCGAAAGCCGCATCGATCTCCTCAGAAACGGACGAGATGCGGGAAGATGCGTCGACCAGGATGCGCTGGATCTCCTCTCGCTCCTCAGCATCCAGGGCGGTAAGCCGGTTATTTAGTTCCACGACCTCCATCGGTTCTATGAAGGCCGTCGCGCCCGTGGAGGATGTGTCGTGCAGTATGCCCTTCACGTTGCCCTTCCGCGACACCTGGACGGGAAGCACCAGCCTCCCGTTCCTGACCGTGTAGGTGGCTTCCCGCAGCACGCTCGTGCCGAGGTCGTCCACGAGGCTCTCCATGCGTGACAGCACTTTGCTGCGGGCGCTTTCCCGTTCGCGGCGGATGGCGCGCAGCTTGTCGCTGGCCCCGTCCGCGACCTGGCCGCGGTCGTCCAGTATCTTCTCCAGGTGGCGCCACACGGCGGCGACCCCCTCAGAGTACGGAAAGACGGCCTGGAGCGTGGGCTTGGGCGATGCCTCGTCCCGCAGCCACTCGTCTGTGCGGCGCCAGGCCCTCAGGCTGGCGCGCGCCGTCCTGAGGACTTCGATCGGGAAGGCCATGCCTCCGGGAAGGCTCACCGGCGTACGCTGGTAGCCCTCGAGGGAGAGGCGCCCGCACAGAGATTCCCCGTCCCGGGACTCGGCCACCCGGCGATGTCTCAAACGCACTTTTTCGGCGTCGGTCTCGGGAGTGAGCGTCCCCGCGCGCCGCTTTCCCTCCTGGGTCGAAGCACAGAGAGAAAGAAGCGCCAGGACGCGGTCCCACTCCAGGGACCGCAATGTCCTGACGTCCATGATTACAAGATAAAGAGAGAGCTAAGCGTTCAGTTTACGTTCCTGGGCCAGGCGCTTGAGGAGCTTCTTTCGCGCGGCCAGGGCCTTTTTCTTGCGCTTGACGCTGGGTTTTTCGTAGTGCTGGCGCTTCTTGAGCTCGGAAAGGACGCCGGCCTTCTCGCACTTGCGCTTGAAACGCCTGATGGCGCCTTCCACGGTCTCGCCTTCTTTAACTACAACCGTCGGCACTCTAAATCGCCTCCCCTCTGGGCATAATTTGCTCCTCACGGGAGCAGAGCGCAGGAAAGTCTACCACAAGCCTTCTGTGCTGACAAGGTTCCGCGTGACGGGCCGTCACCCTTCAGGACCTCACGGAACGCTTCAGCCGCCGATCTTTTTGAGGAGGTCCTTCCATGAGCGCTTCTTTTTCTTTTGCTGTTCCTGTTGCTGCTCCTGCTGCGCGGGCTGCTGTTCGCCCTGGTTCTGCTGTTCGCCGGTCGCGTTTTCGCCGTTCCGGTTTTGCGGCTGTTCGGCCGGATGGAACATGTTCTTGAAGACGGTCCCCGTGCCCAGCTTGGTCTCCTTGTAACCGCCCGGGAGGTCGAAGGTGCCCGGCGCTATCGGGGTCATGTGGACGTCTTCCGTCGTGAGGATGGTGGTCGCCTCGGGCTTTCCGTCCGTGGTCTTTTCCGTGCGGACCCTGACCGGGAAGCCGAGGAATCCGACCTTCGCCGCGATTGTCTTGTCGAACTCGGGGTCTCCGGTCGCGATGCCCTGGGCGTGCCAGTTGCGGTCGCCGAAGGCCGCCATGACGTCGTACTTGCTGGTCGAATAGAAGTCGGTCGTTTCCTCGACGTGGCTCTTGTGATGCATGCCCATAATGCGGGTCTTGACGTCGTAGGAGACCTTGATCCTCTTGCCGGTGCAGGGAAGGCCGCTGATCACCTCGGGCGGCAGGGGCGTCACCTCCACGTGCTCGTTTTCGAACTGCATGTGCACCGAACTGCTCAGCTTGTTGGCGGTCCCCTGGAGTTCGTCGATGTCGAGCTTCGCGTATTCCTGCCTTTCTGGGAACACGATGTAGCCCACCCGCGCTTTCGCGTCACCGAGGATGTAGCTCCCCTTGGGGAAGATGGCGAATCCCGTCGTGTAAGTCATCTTGTACTTGCCGTTCTCGGCCTTCGCTTCGAATTGGAAGCCGGAGAGACCGTTCCCCAGGCCCATGCTTTTCATCATCGCCTGGTCTTCCTTGGACATCTGCTCCTGCTTCTGCTGTTGCTCGGGCGGCAGTTTCACCTCAACCTTGCCTTTGTAGGATATGCCCACCAGGGCCTGGGCGCTTACGGTCAGGGCGCCGACCAGGATCGATAAGACGAGATACTTACGCATGACTCATCCTCCACAAAGGAAAGAACATCCCGGCTGAAATGGCCTCGTGCCCGCCTCCCGGTGCCGGATCGGCCGGAAAGGGGGAGTATATCGGCAGCGCAGGGAAGAGACGGGCCCGGTGCAGGTTTGCATGTGCGCTG
The DNA here is from genome assembly GCA_963724125.1 of uncultured Acidobacteriota bacterium. Taxonomy (GTDB): domain Bacteria; phylum Acidobacteriota; class UBA4820; order UBA4820; family DSQY01; genus CAVRTJ01. Next base: position 102,906 of record CAVRTJ010000005.1, on the reverse strand, counting down.
CCTCTATTCTGACTAAAAACAGGTTGGATTTCAATGTGAAATAGAAGTGATCGAGTGATCAAGTGAATAGTGATGGAGTGATCGAGGCTCAAGGCGACCTTCGAGAGGACTGTGAGTAGGTGAGTCCGGCGCAGGCTGGCCTTCGAAGACCGCACATTTGTGCGTAGAGGCAATTAGGGGACGAGAGTCACGGAGAGCACTAACTTAAGGAGCACGACCGCGGGGTGCCTGCGGCACCTTGCAATCGGCCATGCCGTGGCAGCTCGTGAAGCCCTGGGGAAGGCAGACCTTTGGGGACGCTTCCCGCCTGCCCCGGTCATGCCCGATCGGCGCTTCGCGCACCGCGGCCTTGTGCGAAAACGGCCGTGTCACCCCCCCACCTTTCAAGGAAGCGCCGACGGAAGCGGACCCTCTCGTTTGTCAGACTTCATGGCCCGGCACCTCGACGTACACAAGTACGACTCGGCGCCGTTCCCCTCGTCTTTCGCGGATAGGGCCCACTCGCGTCGGGACGCAGCTTTCGATGCTATGCATCGAAAGCATCCGGAACTGCAGAAAGCAGTCACTGCGAGGCCCGAAGGGCCGCGGCAGTCCCACCGGGAAGGGCTAAGGCCGAAAGGCTAAAGAGTGAAACGGCACGAGGTATTCCTTCGTGGCGGCCTTTGCTGGCCAAAGGCCGATCGGCCGATGCGAGCATCGGCCGCTACAACGGCAAGCCTTCTGCCGTCTTCCTTTAGCCCTTAGCCTTTCGGCCTTAGCCTTCGGGAGACAGTTTCCCTTCCGCCTTCCGATTTCCGCCTTCCGCCTTTCAAATCCCAATTCCCCAATTACACTTTTCCATCCCGGGACCCCGGGCGAGGGGGCTATCAGGTGACGGGCCGATGGGTTCCGTAGCCGCAGATCGGACATGCGACGGGGTCCTGATCCACTTTCTCCAGACTGGCCATGTGGCAGTTGGGGCATTCCATGCCCGGAGCCAGATAGACGATGGTGCGGCAGCCGGCGGTGCCCGATCCGCACGAGGCCTTGATGCGCCTCCTGCAGGCGCCGGCCGATTTTTTCCTGGCCTTGAAACGGACAGCGAGATTCTCAGTGCTCACGGCGCGTCCCCCTGCGGGCGACTCATCCCCACGACAAATCGGACGAGGTCGTCCCTGGCCTCCCCGCTGATGCCCGGAAAAGCCGGCATGCCCCTGCCTCCCGATTTCAACCTCGCCATCACCTGGCGAGCGGTGAGGTCGCGTGCCGGCCAGGCTCCCGCCGGGTGACGACGGACCGGCGTGGCAGGGCCTGCAGGCTTCCATGAAAATGGTCCCTCCGTCCTGGGACTGAGGCCTGTAGCTGCTGGACGAACACGCGACGAGCGCGGCCATCGAAAGGGCTGCGAACAGGGCTCCTGCCCGCTTCATCGGTACCGCTCCTCGATGCCCAGCTCCTTCATCTTTCGCCATAGGGTCGTCCGGCCGATGCCCAGCTCCTTCGCCGCCCTGGTCTTGTTGCCGCCGCACTTGTCGAGGATCTGGATGAGCTTCTCGCGCTCTCCGGTGGCGGAAGGCGAAAGGCCCCCGTCCGATTCCGCGCGGGCTTCTCTCGACGGGCGGGATGCGTCGTGAAGCGCCATGCTGCCGGGACCCTGCCGGTTCTGGATCTCCATGGGAAGCGACGGGCGCTCGAGGATCGTGCCGTTCGAGCAGACGAACGAGTACTCGAGGGCATTCCTGAGCTCCCTGATGTTTCCCGGCCACGAGTAGTCCACCAGGAGGGCGAGGGCGCGCGATGAGACTTCCTGGATGGTCCTGCGGTACTTCTGGTTGAAGAGGTCGATGAAGAAGTTGATCAGGAGCGGTATGTCCTCTTTCCTCTCCCTCAAGGGCGGAATCACGATCGGGATCACGTACAGCCGGTAATAGAGGTCCTCGCGGAAGGTTCCCTTGGCTATCTCCTCTTTGAGGTCCTTGTTGGTCGCGGCTATGATGCGGACGTCCACGCGCTGGGTGCGGCTTCCGCCCACGCGCTCGAATTCCTTTTCCTGGAGCACGCGCAGGACCTTGGCCTGCAGTGTCAGGGACATGTCGCCGACCTCGTCGAGGAATATGGTCCCGCCGTCGGCGAGTTCGAACTTCCCGGGTTTGTCGTTCAAGGCCCCCGTAAAGGCGCCCTTCACGTGGCCGAACAGTTCGCTCTCCAGCAGGTTCTCGGTCAGTGCCGAACAGTTGATCTTGATGAAGGGCTTGTTCACGCGGCCGCTGCTCCGGACGATTGCGTTGGCGAGCATCTCCTTGCCCGTGCCGCTTTCCCCGAGGATGAGGACGGACGTGTCCGTGTCCTTGATGGTCTGGATTAGGTCCAGGATCTCGTGCATCTTCTTGTTCTTCGTGACGAATCCGTGGACCCTGAGAATGGAGGAGGCCTGCCGCTGGAGGGCCACGAGCTCGGAGTTGTCCCGGACGATGCCGATAACGCCGGTGGCCTGGCCCTGGACGTTACGCAGCAGGTAGGTGCTTTTGAGGACGTGACGGACTTCGTCCTCGGCGGTCAGTATCCTCTCGCGGCAGTTCGCGATGTGCTTGTTGCGGTCGAGGGACCAGCGCACCGGGCAGTCGGTCTGGCACTTGTTGGAATGGAAGACTTCGGGGCAGGGCTTGCCGACGACCTCGTGCCTTCTTTTCTGCAGGAAGCGCAGGAGGCTGTCGTTCACGTCCGTCACGATGAGGTCCTTGTTCGTCGTGAAATAGCCGTCGGCTATGCCTTCCAGGATGACGCTGAGCTTGTCCTTCTCCTGCTCGAGGGCCAGGGTCGTCGTGCGGAGGGTCTCGAGGTAGTTGCCGAGGTCGGCCATGTCCTTGAAGATTTCCATGGAATAGGGCTGGCCCGGCTCCGATTCGCCCCTGACGAAAATGCGGTGCGTCATGCAGAGCGGGCCGACACATGGAAAAGCGCACGCGATGCTGTGGCGCTGGATCGTGGTGAGGGTCTCGGCCTCGGCGCGACGCATCAGGCACTGGTTTTCGCAGATCGCCGTTCGGGCCACGCTCCCGCAGAACTTCCCCACGATGTCCTCGCGGGGGTCGAGGTCGATAAGCCGGTAGAAGGCGGGATTGGCGTAAAGGATGGTCCGCTCCTCGTCCAGCAGTATCACGCCGTCGGGAAAGTCCTCCAGTACTGTGTGGAATGTGGCGACGGAAAGGTCATCGTACACGGCTCACCTCGGGTGAAAAGTAGTCCGGTCGAGGGAGGCTGTCAATGGTTTTCGGAAAGCATTCCCGGCCAGCGCATCAAATGGCTCAGTTCGGCAGGGCCTTGAAGACGCGGTTCTTTCCCGAGGCCTTGGCCTGGTAGAGGGCCCGGTCGGCCCTCTCGCTGAGCTGGTTTGAATCCTGGGAGGGGCCCAACTCGGCCAGTCCGCAGCTCAGGGTGACCATGAAGGGTTCCCCGTCCGCCTGGTGGCAGACCTGCGCGAAGGCCTTTCGGATCTCCTCGAGTATTCTCTGCGCGTCGGCGCCCGTCGTATTGGGCAGGATCAGGCCGAATTCGTCCCCGCCGTACCGGCCGATGCTGTCCATCCTCCTCAGGCGCTGGGTCAGGAGGTGGGCCAGGCTCTTCAGGACCCTGTCTCCGGTCGAATGGCCGTAGGTGTCGTTGACCGACTTGAAGTCGTCGATGTCCAGCATGGCGAACGCGAGAGGCGTGTTGGTCCTGTGCGCCCTCGCCACTTCGGTGACCAGGTGCTCCTTGATCCGGGTGTGGTTCAGAAGGCCCGTGACCCCGTCGCGGGCCATGAAGGATCTGAGGTAGCGCGATCTCTCGGCCCTGGCCGCCACCGAGGATATGAGGTGCTGGGGGGCTATGTTCTTGGTGAGAAAATCGTCGGCCCCCAGGTCGATGGCCTTCATCTGGTGGTGCAGGCGGCTCTCCACGGACAAGAAGACGATGGGAATGCTTATGTAGGCGCTCTCCTGGCGGATGGCGGCCGCCAGTTCCATGCCGTCGCAGCCCGGCATGTACAGATCCATCAGGATGAGGTCGGGCCGGAAATCGCTGATCACCTGCAGAACGTCCAGGGGGTCGTTGACCACGCTCGTGTTCATGCCGGCCGCATGGAGAAGCTGGGCATAGTATCGGGACAGTTCCTTCTCGTCCTCGACGATCATGACCCGGATGGGATCCGACGGCTGCGGCTGGGTCAGTGCGTCCAGTTTCTCGATGACCTCGCCCACGTCCACGGGTTTGGTGAAATATGCCCTGCCTCCGGCCCTGACGGCCCGAAGGCGCGTCGCCAGATCACCAAGGGCGGACAGGAAGAGGACGGGGATGGGACGCTCCCGCCCGGCCTGGATAGCCTCTATGGCTCCGATGCTGCCCTCCTTGTCCCCGGAGAAGACGATGTCCATGATAATGGCGGCGGGGTCCGCGGCGTCTACCGAGGCCGCGAGATCTTCAAGGCGGGTCATGGTCTTGACGTTGTACCCGAAGTGGCTGATCTGCTCGCCCAGATTCAGGACGAACGAGGGGTCGTCGTCCACGAGGAAGATTGACTTTTCGGCGCGGCTGAGCCCCTGTGGGGCCTCGTGATATCGCTTCGGAGCGACCTCCATCTCGGATACGGCGCGGTCCGGGTCGGCCGCCAGTTCGCCGAATCGGCCCAGCCAGCCTTGGACTTCTTCCCTGATTTCGTCGTCTAACTCCTTGCCGGACTCCAGAAGGGTGTCCAGGAGATCCTCGACGTTGCCTGCGGCCACCCCCAGCCCATTGAATCCGAAGGTACCGCTGGACCCTGCCATGCCGTGGACGAGGCCGTGCAACCTTTTCAGCGCGTCCGCCCCTCCCGACCCTATGGACACATCCTTCCAGAGCTTCTCGATGGCGGTGATCTTCTCCGGGAGCCCCCCGGCGTAGACCGACCTGAGCGCGTTGAGGTCGTTCTTGAAGGCCGACATCTCGTCTGCGGTTTGTCGTGCCGGCTTCACGTACTCTTTGACCTTGGCCAGCAGCAGCGAGGTGTCTAAAGGCTTCAGGAGATAGCCTTCGGCGCCCGAGCCCACGGCCTCGGTCTTGTAGCGTTCTCTCTTGTACACGCCGGTCATGAGGATGACGGGTATGTGGCGGAGACGCTTCGTGTCCTTGATCTTCCGGCACAGATCGAATCCATTGAGGTGGGGGATCAGGACGTCCGACAGGACGAGGTCCGGCACTTCCTTTTCGACGAGGCGGAATCCGGAGGGGCCGTCGCCTGCCACGAGGACGTCGTACCCGTTCTTCCTCAGAACGGAAGCAACGAACGCCTGCAGTTTTGGTTCGTCGTCGATGACGACGATCTTTCCCGCCACGGTCTACTCCCTATCGGGCTCCGGAGTTGTTCCGTCCCGTCTCGCGTTCCACAAAGCCTTCAGAGTGGTCGAAAGTTCCATCGGATCGAAGGGCTTGGGGACCACGCCGATGGCGCCCAGCGCCTTCAACCGGCTTATTTCCTCCTTGTGGGCACGGGCCGTCATGAATATCACGGGCGTCTCCCCGGTCCCTGCCCCCTGTCTCAGCGCGGCGAGGGTTGTCGGCCCGTCCATGTCCGGCATGAGGACGTCCAACACGATGAGGTTCGGTCCGAACCCGTCCGCCTTTTCGAGGGCCTCCTGGCCCGAGCCGCACACCAGAACGGTCAACCCGCCCACAGTCTCCAGCGCGAGCCTGACGACCATCCGGATGTCTGGGTCGTCATCGACGTAGAGCACGCGACTCAGCAGATCCTTGTCCATCGCATTCACCGGCCGGTCCAGGAACCGGGCCTGAAATCTGGTACGTGTCCTCCGTTGCCACCCTTAAAAATAACACAGGCAGCGTGCACCGGGAAAACGGATGGCGGAAACAGGCGCGGTGTCCCGGGCCGTCATCCGCCCCTTTCTGTTTTTTTGAAGCTTCCTCCTTCGTATTCGGGCAACTCGAAGAAGAACGTGGTTCCGCAGCCTTCGGCGCTGATAAAGTCGATGCGTCCGCCCATTTTCTCAATAAAGGCCTTGCTGATGCTCAGGCCGAGGCCGGTCCCACCCTTCCGGCGGGCGCTGGCGTTATCGGCTTGGGCGAACTTGCTGAAGATTTCGGACCGGAAGGCATCGGGGATACCGGGGCCTCGATCCCGGACGGCGATCCGGATGACCCCGGCCGTACGCTCGACCGAGATCTCCACCGTGTCACCTTCCGGGGAGAACTTCGCGGCGTTGGACAGGAGGTTCGCAAGGACCTGCGAGAGCCGGTCGGGGTCGGCCTGGACCCGGGCGCCGGTCGCGGTCCCGGTCAGGGCGAAGCTCACGCCGAGCTCTGCCGCGTAGGCCGCATTCGCCGCGATCGCCTGTTCCACGATGGGCACGATGGGCAGAGGCCGCATGCGGAAGACCATCTTTCCGGCTTCGAGCTTGTCCATGTCGAGGATGTCGTCCACCAGCCTTCCGAGCCGGCCGCTGTTTTTAAAAGCCACGTCGATGAGCTGCTTCGCCTGCTCGGGAACGCCGCTGCCGAGCCCGCCTTCGGCCAGAAGTCCGAGTGCGCCTCTTATGGACGTCAACGGCGTCCGCAACTCGTGGCTGACCATCGAAACGAACTCCCTCTTGAGCCTGTCCACCTCCCGCCGCTGGGAGATGTCCCTCACGTTCCCCGCGAAGGACCGGCCCTCCGGCGTGTGAAATTCGAACAGAGAAAGTTCCACGGGAAAGAGCGTTCCGTCCTTCTTCCTGGCCTCCCACTCGGTCACGCGCCCGAGTGTTTTCTTCAGCGCGATCTGCATGAGGCCTTCCCTCTCGTCGGCCGGGACCTGAGGCAGAAGCTCGCTGAAATGCCGTCCTGCCAGTTCGTAGGTCTTATAACCGAACATCCTCTCGGCCGACGGGTTGACCATGTCGATGGTGCCGTCCTCGCGGAGCGTGACGAGGCCGCCGAGCATGTTGTCGAAGATCGAGCGGATCCTCGCCTCGCTTTCGCGAAGCGCCCGGAGGTTCCTTGTTCTGAGAACCGCGGCCCCGAATATGCCGGCCAGCGTTCGGAGGACCTCCGTCTCCGCTATGGACCACTGCCTGTTCGTGTGGCGGTCTTCGAACCCCAGGAATCCCCACCACGAGGCGCCCGCGAAAATGGGCACGAGGAGGCGGGATCCGCCGTCCCCGAAGGGGAAGCCCGGCGGGTACGTGTCTCCATCCCTGTCCCCCAGGTCAGAGAGTATGGCACCGTTCGCAAGGGAAGCGAGCCGCTCGAGTGTGACACTATCCTCGACCGTCAGCGTGAGCGGCGGCTCCGCGGCAAGATCCCGCCCCTCCGCGTCCGGGTTCGTCCAGGCGGCGAGCCTTCTGGCGGAAAGGCGGTCCCTCGCCGTGGTCGTCCATCGCGTAAAGATACACGGCGCTTGCGTCCAGCGCCAGGCCGAGCCTGTCGAAGACCCCGCCGATGCCGCCTTCCCAGTCCTCGGACTTGAGGAGGAGTTCGGCGGCCATGCCCGAGGCTTCGAGGACGGCATCTCTTCGTCGAAGCGCCTGTTCGGCCTCTCTGCGCCGGCTGGCGTCCGCCAGCATGGCGATGGCGAACTGAGTATTCTCGGAAGGACCGCGGGCGATGGACACGCTGAGCCCGCCCCAGAACCGGGACCCGTCCTTGCGGAGAAAGCGCTTCTCGACGCGGTAGCTTTCCCTCGTTCCGACCTGCAGGTCCCTGAACAGGCCCAGGTCCAGCAGACGGTCCTGCTCAAACGTGACCTCCTCGAGCGTCAGCGTTCTCAACTCGGCGGCCGAATAACCCAGCATGTCCACAATGGCCGGGTTCGCGGCCATTATTTTTCCATGCATGTCGATCATGACGATGCCGAGGCCCGCGCCCTCGAACATGGCCTTGAATTGGGCCTCGCTCTTCTTGAGCGCGAGTTCGGTCGTCAGCTTCTCCGTGATGTCGTTCTGGACACCCACGAAGTGCGTGACCTGGCCGTTTTCGTTGCGAACAGGGGCGATGTGCAGTTCGTTCCAGAAAAGGCGGCCGTCCTTTCTGTAATTGCGCAGGACGGCGCTGCCCTCCGTGTTCGTCCGGATGGCCCTCCGGATTGCCCCGAGACTTACCTGCCTGCGGTCCTCGCCCTGCAGAAAGCGGCAGTTGCGTCCCAGAACCTCCTGGAGAGGGTAGCCCGTGATACGCTCGAAGGCCGCGTTGGCGTAGATGATGGGGTTGTCCGGAAGCGTGGCGTCGGTGATCACGATGCCGTTCACGCTCGCCCCGATGGCGCGGTCCAGGAGACGGAGCTTGTCCAGGACGCTCTTGGTGCCCGTAACGTCCCTGGCCGCAAGGAGAAAGCCCGCCAGGGCGGGATTGCCCAGGAGGTTGCTGCCCAGGGCCTCCAGGTCGATCCACGTCCCGTCTTTTCTGCGCGCCCGGAATTCTGCAACGATCCTCTCATCGGGCCGCCCGACGGCGTCCTCGAAGGCCCGTCTGAGCGTGGGTGCATCCGAAGGGTGGACGTAATCGAAGAGGCTCTTGTCTGTCATCTCGGTCGGGGTCGAACCCCAGGATTCTCTCCGATGACGGGCTCTGGAACAGGATAATGCCGGTCTCATCGAGTACGGTAAGGAGGTCCGATGCGTTCTGGACCAGCGTTTTCAGCCGCGCCTCGCTGCGCTTCAGAGCCTCGTCCGCCGCGCGTTTTTCTGTTATGTCCTGGAAGGACACGAGAACGGCGTGGGCCGCTGCTTCTCCAGGGTGAAAGAGTGGCTGGGCCGTGACCTGGAGCCAGCACGCTTCGCCGCCGGGGCGGCTGACCCCGATGATTTCGCGTCGTACGGTCTCGCCGGTTCTGAGGGCCTTCACCGCGGGCAGGTCTTCGGCGGGGAAAGGGCTGCCGTCCTCGTGCACGGCCCGCCAGCGGCTGTCGAAGGACTTGAGGCCCACCATCTCGTCGCGGGACAGCCCCAGGATCTTTTGTGCGCTGGGATTGCACGCCTGTATGGCGCCCCCGGCGTCCACGAGCAGGATGCCTTCCTCGAGGTTGTCGAGGATGGTCCAGTACGGCACCTCGGCGCCGTCCGGCCCGCCCTTGCCTTCTTCGGATCCCGCCACGGCCGTCTCTCCTGCTTCAGCTTGGCCTCAAAGGTCGCTTAACCCTGCCTCTATGCTCTCACGGAGGGGGAAGCCGGGTCAAAAGGAGGCGCATTTGGAGACGCTGGAGACCTTCACCGCGAAGACATGCGGCGCACGGAGAAAAGACGGAGAGAGACTCCTCCGGGTTCAAGACTGCGTGGAACTAACGGGTTTATCATGGTGCTGAGGGAGGTGGCGATGATTGTACCCGTACCGTATGTCCTTGCTGGAATCGGATTGCTGGCCTCACTGGTTTCCGTTCCGCTCATCCTGCGGGTGGTGCCCATGAACCGGGCCTACGGCATCCGGATCAAAGAGGCCTTTGTCTCCGAGAGAAACTGGTACGCGGTGAACGCATACGGCGGCTGGTTGTTCCTCGCCTTCGGCCTTTTTCTCATGGTTTTCGCTTACCTCACCCGGGCCACCGCGCCGTCGCCCCGGAGCCCTTGGGCGCCCGTCTACATGGTCGTGCCCCTGCTGGCGCTCGTTCCCGTCATCCTGCTCGTCAAAGCCTTTGCCCGGCGCCTGTCGGACCGTTGAGGCGCCTGCGTAGCGCAGGAGAAAGAACCATCCCCCGGCGGGCGATCCGACGCACTACTGATCACGTGGATAGCTCGGGCACCCTTCGGGTACCCGTCCAACCGGCGGCCCTTCGAAGGCTTGTCCTCCGGCGTCTTTCAAATCCCAATCCCTAGCCTGATTCCTGCTTGACCGCCCGTCCGCCTCACGGTATGTTGTGAGGCAATCACGAGAAGAAGCTGCAGAGGGAAGGGGAGAACGATGGATAAACTCAGGCATCCGAAAGGTCTCTATGTACTCTTTTTCACGGAGATGTGGGAGCGGTTCGGGTTCTACACCATGCTCGCCATCTTCACGCTCTACCTGGACGAGTACTTCCACTTCGCGCACCCGGGGACTATCTACGGCGGGTTCCTGGCGCTGGTCTACTTCACGCCCATCGGCGGCGGCTGGGTGGCGGACCACGTCCTGGGCTTCAGGAAGACCATCATCCTGGGCGCAATTCTCATGGCGGTGGGCTACGGGATGGTGGCCATCCACTACCCGGAGAATCCCCAGCAAGAGCAGCGCGTGGAGGCCGCGGAGCAGCACTACGCACAGGTGAAAGCGGACTGGCTGCACCGGTCCGAGGCTGCGTCAGCCGAGGGGAAGGACTTTTCGGAGCCCATGCCTCCGTACGAGGGGCCGGGCCGCACGTCGGGGCGTCCGCTTTTCTTCCTGGCGCTGCTCGTGATTATCGCGGGCAACGGCCTCTTCAAGCCGAACATCTCGGTCATGGTGGGCAACCTCTACGAGGAGGGCAACCCGCTCAAGGACGCGGCCTTCAACATCTTCTACATGGGCATCAACATCGGGGCTTTCTTCGCGCCCTTCGTGGCCGCGGGGCTGCGCAACACGCTCGGCTGGTCGTGGGCTTTCGGGGCGGCCGGCGTGGGCATGGTGTGCTCGCTCCTGATCTTTCACTTCTTCCGGCGGTTCGTGATGCACGCCGAGATCGGCCGCCACGCGGACTCGCTGGTGAAGGGGCCGGAGCTGTCCAAAAAGCAGGAGTGGAGCCGCATCTTCGCCCTGCTGGCCATCTACGCCATCGTGGTCATGTTCTGGATGGCCTTTCACCAGAACGGCTTCACGCTCACGCTCTGGGCGCGTGATTCAACGGGGCCTCTCTTCGGCAGTTGGAAGATTCCCGCGGAGGTCTTCCAGGCCGCGAATCCCTTTTTCGTGGTCACCCTCACGCCGCTTGTCGTGCTGTTCTGGTCGTGGATGCGCAAGCGGAACCTGGAACCCTCAACGCCCGCCAAGATGGGCATCGGCATGCTGCTGACCGCCTCGGCCTTCGCCATCATGGGCTTCGCGGGCCTGGCCGGCGGCGACTACGGTTACGTCTCGCCCTATTGGCTGATCGCCGCCTACGCCGTCGTGACCCTGGGCGAACTGAACCTCAGTCCCATGGGGCTGTCGTTCTGCTCGAAGGTTGCGCCGCCGAGGTTCCGGGGCACCATGATGGGCCTGTGGTTCGGCGCGACCGCGGTCGGCAACTACCTCGCCGGCGGCATCGAACCCTTCTGGGACCACTGGCCGCACAGCAGGTTCTTCTTCTTCCTCGTGGCCACCAGCCTCTTCGCGGCCCTGCTCGTTGCGCCTGGTCCTCAAGAAAGGTTAACCGCGCCGCCACGTCCTAGGGTACCTGAACCGTTGCGGCGGTGGATGGCGGACCGTTGGCCCCCGTCGCGGCGCGGTAGTAGATTCTGTACTCGACCACTCCCGAGACGGGCTTGGCGTCGATCCCGGAGGTCGCTCCGGGCGGCAGCGGTCCCGCGGCGAGCGTCCAGGTCTTGTCGCTGGCGGGCCTGCGCTCCACGACCACGGAAACACCCGCCGGCGCCGGCTGAAAGCGGATCGACACGGCGGGGTAGGGCCTGGCGCGGTACTCGAGGGCCGGCGGCGGCGGCGCCTGGAGGACAGCCTCTCCGACCCTAACGGCCGTCGCGTCCGAAGGCGCGCTCCTGTTCCCGTTCCGGTCGACGGCGACCACGCTGTACCAGTAGGTCATGCCCGGCACCGCGCCGCGGTCCTCGTAGGAACGGGCGGAAGATGGCAGACCTTTGCTGTTGATCACCGTCGCAGTCGCGCCGGCTTGGGCGCTCCTGAGGATGTAGAAGGCGGTCGTCCGCGATCCGTCCCCGCCGGGGATGAAGGCGAGCCTGACCTCTCCGTGAAGGCCGGTGGCGCTCGTCAGGTGTGGCGGGGGAGGGGGCAGGTCGGACGGCATGTCGACGGCCAGCTCGCCGGACGGCTTGCTCCGCTGTCCGTCGCCCCCGAGGGCGGCGACGCGGTAGAGCAGGGTTCCCGTCATGCCGGGCACGATGGGATCGTCGTAACGGGGCTCCGGCGTCGGCCGCGGCGTTGCGGGCGACCAGCGCGAGGCGCCCTTGGACCGTTTCTCCACGACGTAAGCGACGGCTCCGGGGATGGCCTTCCAGCGCAGGACGATCGAGCTGATCCCCAGCTTCGCCCTGAGGTCCGCGGGGCTGCGCGGCGGTCCCGACGCGTGCCACACGGTCGCCACGGCCTGGGACGGGTCGCCGACCTTGTTTCGCGGCCCGATCCCCAAAATCCGGTAGTAGTACCTGCCGCCCGCGGTTCCCGTGTCGTCCTCGTACCGGCTCTCCTTCGGCCCGATCGGCTTGTCCGTGAGAGACGCGTAGGGCCCCTGCTGGAAGGCGCTCCGCTGGAGGACGTACCCGACGGTGTTGGGATCGTCGTTCGGCTGCCAGGTCAAGGTGACGCGTCCCGCTTCCACCTTCGCCGTGAGACCGCCGGGCGGGTCGGATGCCGCGAAGTCCGGGACGAACACCTCCACGGGCTGGGAAGGCGCCGATTCGCGCCCGAACACGTCCTCGCCCACGACGACGTACTGCACGGTCCGTTCCTTCGGCGCTTCCGGATCGAGATACCTCGTTCTTTTCTTGGCCTTGCCGGACGGTTCTTCGTCGCCCAGGAGGATTGGGCCCTTTCCGACGATCTGCGGCCCCGATCCGTCGTCGCGCTTGACTCTGAAGACCGCCACCGGCATGCCGGGCGTGGGTTCGGGGCGTGACCAGAAGAGGCGCACGCCCTGGGGGGACGCTTCTGCCCGGACGTCCTGCGGCGGATTCGCCGTGGGCGTGATCTGCCTTGGGTCCACGGGAAGAGAGGTCCCGAGGACCCGGCCGCCGTCCCCGAGCAGGCGGTAGACGTAGGGCCCGCTTCCCGTGGGATGGTCCTCCCAGGCCGTGCCCATGGCCTCCGCGAACCGGAAGTCGGCCACGGCCGAGATGAAAAGAAAGGCCTTGGCGCCGTCGAAGCCCTTGGCCGGCACCCCCGCCGCCACGCGGCGGTCCATCGCATCCAGTTTCTTCAGAACATCGGACTGTTGGCCGGGGAGCCGGGCGAGCAGGGCGTGGTCGCTTCCGGGGCGCAGCCCTTCGGCCACGTTCCTCGTCTGTTTCGCGCGGGTGTCGACCCGCTCGAGCGTGTAGCCGCCCGCGGGCCATGTGCCGTGAGGGATGGGCCACATGAGTTTCACCGCTCCGTGTCCGTCGCTGTAAGCGGCCACGAGGCCCTCGTTGGGGGACGGCTGCGCCGCCAGAAGTGGAACCGTAGCGGCGACCGCCAGAAGGGAGACGATCAATAGCGTGCGTTTCATGGACAACTCCCTTATACACACAACTTGACTGAAGTCTGGTAGGTGTCGCAACACCCGACCAGGCACCAGCAGATTTTTCCGAATTTGATGGTCGCCTTGCCGCACAGCGATACGGGGAACGCCTCGCCCCAAAGGTCGAGGCTCACTCCGGGATGCACGCAAAGGCACCCGACCGGCGTATCGATACCGGCTTCCAGGTCGACGGAGATCGTTACCTCTCCCTTGATGTGCAGGGGCACCGTGATCGCCAGTTCCATGCCCGCCTTGAAGTCGACGTCCGCATGTGCGCCGAATCCCCACAGGCTTCCACCGTAGTGGAGATGGCTCGAGAGCAGGCCTCCGACGTCGAAGCCGTGGCCGTCCAGCATCAGCCACCCCTGTGCGTCCACCACGAGGACGTGCGCCTGGAGCCGCAGACCGCCCTTGTTCTGACCGAGGTAGATGTGCCAGCCGTCCGGGCCGAAGTGGATCGAGCACGCGTTCGATGGCGCCTTGACCCAGACGGCGTTGTTCAGCGCGTGAAATTCGCCGGAGAGTCCCGCGTCGAAGCACCTGGATGCGTACTGGATGAAGCCCTGGAACTGGCCGTTGCCGCCGTGGGCGGCCGTGAGCAACCACGCCTTCACGTCGATCCGGAAGGCCACCGGCGAAGTCTTGATGGTGAGCAGGCCGTCAAAGGTGTAGGTGAAGCCCTTGTCCACCGATCCCACGCGGACGCCGGCCATGAATGAGTAGGATCCGTCGAAGGTGGGCTGGATGTCGGCGAGGCGGGTGTTCTTACTCAGCGCGTCGACGGGGACGTTGTGCCCCAATCCTCCTTTGATTTGGTAGAGCGTGAGGAAGGGCGGGTAGAGGCTCACGCCCGTCGGTCCCAGAGGGATCCCCACCTTGGCCATCCAGTAATCTTTGTCCCCCTGGTAGCCAAGCAGGAAGGCGGCGTCGATGTCTCCGGTGTTTAGGATGGACAGGTGGCCGGTTCCCGCGTAGGTTGTCCTCCCGGATTCATGCTTGTAGCTCACGGAGACATCCAGCAGGACGGTGGGTTTGGGTCCGTCCGGGAACTGGCAGTGGATCTTGATGTCGTTCACGAACGGCCCTTCCCCGTGCACCGCGCCGCTTTGCGACACCAGCCGGTACTTCACCCGGCTCACGCTGACGGAGAGAATGGAACTCAGGTGGAAGCCGCCTCCGAAGTCGAATTCGAGGTAGGGGTTGCCCGATGTGACGCCCAGCTTGAGCACGACCTCCTTGATGTCTATCTGGACGGGGCCGAGAGCGGCCTTCCCGCCGGCGGGCAGCTTGATCGTGGCGGCGCCGCCCTTCAGCGCGACGGTGCCGTTCAGGCGCACCTGCAGGCCGTTGAGGTTAAAGCTGTAGAAATCGTGCCCCTCCGCGGACATGGAGAACTTCACGTCCATGCCGAGCCGCCATCCCACGCCCGCCTCGTTCTTGAAGTCGGCGTTGTAGGCCTTCATGCCGATCACGGTAAAGCTCTTTGTCACGTCGGGGACCTTGAAGTTTCCTGCAACGCTGCCGTCGAAGCCGATCTGCAGGTCGCCCGACAGCGTCTCGTCTAGGAGCGGAACGTGCTCGAGCGAAAGGTGATAGGTCGCCGTCAGGCTCGAACTGCACACGTCGAAATCCACGCTGTTGAGCTTGAGCGTGGCCAGCTCCCACGGCGCGCTCGCGTTGATTGCGATCTTCGCCAGATGCCCGGAAAGGCCGGACGGTCCGATGGACCACCCGGCGATGCTGGGCTGGGGAAGGGAGGCGAAATTGCGTCCGAAGGCGAAGAGCTTCAGCGTGCCGTTCTCGACGTAGAGGCCGGTCCACGCACTCCCGTTTCCCGCCTTGTTGCAGGCGGCGCTGGCGGGGTCGCTCCCCTCTGACCGGCTGAGGTCCAGCGTGAACGTGACGCCCTGCAGGCTGAACCCGCTGACGCCGATGCCGGCGTTGACCAGGGTCAGGCCCTTCTTGTAGAAATCGCCTTCCGGCGTGATGGGCCCGGTGACGTTCCACGATCCCGCGCCGGCAGGCAGGGTGAGGCCGGAGAAGGGTGAGAGCGTGACGTTCAGCGTGATGGTCATCGGCTGGGAATGGCCGGCCGTCGCCTTGACGTGCGTGATCTTTCCCTTGAGGCCGACCACCGTCACGGCCGCGTCCGCGTCGACGTCGAGCGTTCCGCCGGAGCCCACGCTTCCCCCGCCGCTTCCGGAGAGCGTCCAGCCCGAGAAGGTCACGGGAATGAATACCTGCTTCGTCCCGGACGTGCCCTCGGGCAGGTTCAGGTGCAGTTTTCCGCTTCCCGACCACGTCCCGTCCCCCGCCTGTTTGTAGTTCGGACCGATGTCGCTGATGGTAAAAGGGCCGTCCTTTGTGGGAAACGTGAGGTTGCACGGGACAGACGGGTCGTGGGGCACCACCTTATATGTTTCGGGGGCGGAGGTCACCTGCCGGTCGGACAGTTTCTTCCGTACGCGGATCAGGAAGGGGAGCGGTGTGGATCCTCCCGAACCGGTGTCCTGTCCGCCCAGCGGCGTCCGAGAAAGTTACCGTCGCGCCGAGGCCGGAATAGGAGGCCTGCGTCGGGCGCATTACGGTCATGGTGACGACATCGGATAGGGGATCGGCTTGATGTACCGGCCTGCGAGGCCCCGGGCGGGTCGCCGCTCCCGCTCGACGAGACGCTGGAGGCTTCGGCATCCGACACCACCCACACCCGCACGGTCAGGCTGTGAGGAGAACCGGAGAGGGACGTCGGGAGCGGCGGCGAGTGGATCTCGACCTGGGACAGGGGTGATTTTTTCCCCGGGCCGATGCCTTCCGGCGGTTCCTGGACTATCTCATCACCGCCGTCCACGCTCCATCCCAAGGCGATCTTCCCCATACCGTAATAGCTGATCCGGGCCGTGGCGGTGAAGGCGTCGGAACAGTCGGTCACCTCGGGCGGCGACTTGGCCTGTCCGGGGAAGACGACGTTAACCTGCTTGAGGTGGAGCGGGCCGTAGGCCGTCTGGTCGAGGGGTTCCTGGATCTCGACGGAGGCGCACGCAAGAAGATAAGCGTCCTCCCCCGGCAGCTTGATGGCCGGGGGGGCGTTCGCGTCCACCGTGGCACCCGCACCGGGATGCCCGGTGGCCAAGCCTCCTCCGGCGGGAGTGGCAGAGGACGCCCCGATTGTCACCGTAGGCGCCGCCGTCCCACCGCCGGGGGCCGCGCCGCCCGATGTCTGCGGCTTGGCGTAGAGGGCCTGCAATGCCTGCCCGTAGATGGAATTGGAACCGTAGACCGCTGCGGCCGAAGGGTCCTGATCCTGCTCGTCGGGCATTACGTAGATCTTGACCTGGAACGTGCCCGCCCTCCCGTAAACGTGGCTCAACGGCTTGCCGTCGCGGCGGATGGCGATGGTCGCGTCGTCCGGCTTCGGCCGGTCGACGGTAAGGCGATCGACCTCGCCGTCGCCCCAGGACAGGTAGACGTTGTCGTAGGTGGTTGGGTAGTTCTCCTTGTGGGGCATGCCGGGGAGCAGGACGTAGAAGGGTGAGGTCAGGCGGTAGGGGGACTCGGAGACGTCCACCGTCCCCGACAGCAGGACGGGTTGGCCGGTGACCGGCACGGCCCCGCCGCCCCCGGATTGCAGGGTGACCGAGCCGCCCTTCGCGGCGGCGTCGCAGTCGAAGAGCCCGGTCGGCGCTGCGGGCAGGCGCAGGGGCAGGACCATACTGCTCTCCACGGCTTCGTCTTCGCCCGTTACGGGATTGGTCCAGTAGCCCTTGACCTCCCAGGTGGCATTGGCGTTCCCCGCCTTGCCGAGGCCGTGCAGATCGAGTTGCGTCACGGCCGTCTCGTCCATGTGGGCATTGATGTAGTTCCTCAGTTCGGACGGTTTTACGCTCGTGGAAACGGATGGCGACGCGGACCCGCCCGCTTCGCCCGAGGTCATGGACGCGGGCTGGACGTAGGGCGCGTAGCGCTTCCCGATGACCGCCCGGGCCTTCATGACCGGTTTTGCCACAACGGGCAGGGGCGGCGACCAGTTGAAGTAGGGCAGGGAATCGGGCGGCGGCAGGCCCTTGAGGAAGGCCGCCGAGACCCGGTAGTAAGGCTTGGAGGCCGGGGTCTGAGCCTTGGCGATCACCGTGCCGTTCTTGTCCTTGATGTACAGGACGAAGTACTTCGCCAGACCGGGGTTGTCCTCGGCCCACGTGAAAAGCGTTCCGCGCTGGACCATGGGGGAATCGCCGGGGCTGTAAACCGCGACCGCGTTGCCGCTCTTGCGGTTCGGCGCCCATAGGGTGATGTGGCCGTGGGGTTTCACGACACCGGGTTTGAGATGCTTGAGGTCGAGGACGGGCGTTTCTTTCGGGATGAGGCCGGTCCGGGACTGGACCACCTGGATCCCCCCGGGGCCCTTCTTGGGGCGGCCCTCGGGGCTGCTAGCGCTCGCCAGGCGGACGCCCGGGATCGCGGAGGGTGCGACGAGCACGCTGAGCTTCGCCCGGTGCGGGTCAAGAACGATCGGCGGCCCGAGGTTCTGCAGATCGGGGCCGAAGGACACACGCATACCCTGTCGGAAGGCTTCCCCCGTGAGGTTCAGGGTGTAGGTCTTACCGGGCTGGAGGTCCTGGGGCGATACGCGGTCCACCCGGGGAGGCGCAAACTGCGGGACGGGTTGCCTTCTTGCCAGGACGGTGAAGGCTTTGGGCACCCGGTACGCGCCGTCCGGCGTTCCGATGACGAGCGTATAGGGGCCCGGCCGGGCGTGCTTCGCGATCGTGAGCGTGAAGCTCACGGGGGATGCGGGCGTCGAAGGAACGGCGGCCAGAGTGTTCCTGGGGGACGATGCGGGCGTGCCCTGGACGTTCGAGACCGTCAGGCCCTCGGGCACGAAGGACAGCTCGAGCCGCCGGCTGTAAGCGAGCCCCTGGGCCGTCACGCGCAGGGTCTGCCCCTGGAAGCCGCTCGGCGGAACGAGCTGTATCCGGGCCGCTTGTGCGAACTTCCGGCCTTCCGGGGCAGCCTGGGGCTTCGGCGAGGCGTAAGCGGACGTCCAGCCGATAAGAATGAATGCAGCCGGCAGTGCCGCAGCCAGGATCCGCACGCGGCGGGATCCGGAGTGGGTTAGCGATTCCTTTTTCATATCCGGCTGCCTCCCATGCCGCCGCCCGGGCGGCTCGTCGGAACCATCGGCACCGTCGGATTCATTCCGGGGCCGGCCTCCGTCTGGTTAAGGCTTCCCTTGCCGCCGCCCCAGTGCACTCTCAGATTCATCAGGTAGCGGTGGGTTCCGGCCCTCGGCAGGCCGGCGGAAGACCCGCCGTACCGGTTCCATTCGGCCGTGCCTTCAAGAGACAGGAGGCTGTGCAGAAAACGGGGGCTCCAGCGCAGGGTGAACTGGTACTGTTCAACGCGGTCGTCCATTGTCCCCAGGTCGTTCTTCGTCCTCGTGTAGGCGGCCCTGGGCAGAACCGAGAAGCGACCGTCCCACAAAGACCATAGGGGTGACACGGAGAGGGTGACCACGTCGGTCCGTCCCGCCAGAGCCGTATCCGTCGTGGTGTAGGACCCCGTGGCGCCGATCTGGAACACGGCGGTGATACTGCCGCTCGCCGTCAACAGGAAGCTGTCCATGTCGACATCGCCCGCCGGGTCGATGTGGCTGCGGACCCGCTGGCCACTGTAGGTCTGCGCAAAGGAGAAGCGCTTGAGACCCTCCACGAAGCCCAGGTTCCATCCGTCCATGCGCTGATCGGTGCCGGGAAGCCCCGTGATGGGGTCGGCGCCCTGCGTCAGCTTCTCGCCGTTCAGCCCCAGCGTCATCGCCACCGTATGGGTTATGGGTAGTGCAAACTGCAGGTTCAGAACGTGCTGTTTCGCGGAGGGACCGGAAGAGAGTCCGCTTCCCACGCCGTCCTTTGAGTAGAGGTAACTCATCGAGGCCGACAGCCTGCCGAAGCTGCGGGAGAGGTTCAATCCCACTCCGCTCCGGTCGGGAACGCCGCCCTGCGTGTAGCCGGGGTTGGCGGGGTTCGCGAAATCGGACGCCACCCGCCTGAAATTCAGCGCGTAGGTGGTCTTGAGGACCGTCCCCTCGAAGCCAAGCCTGTAGGCGTTGCCCTGGTAGGAGTGCAGCCCGTCGGGCTCGGCCCGTCCCTGCGCGGCCTCGAGGGTGAGGCCGAAGGCCGTCGTGAACTTCAGCCTCGCCAATATGCCGAGCACGGTGCCCGTCCCTCCAGGCAGGTAGGGCGAAGCGTCCTGTTCGGTCCTGAGCCCCATCAGCCGCACGAGGAACCGGTCCGATGGGAGCGGGAGTGTATAGCCGGCCGCCCTGACCTTCAAGTCGCCCGCGCCGGAGCCCGAACCCAGGGCGGGGACGGTGTTGTCGTAGGAGGCGTAGGCGCCCAGGGAACCCGCAGGGGTATCCGCGTCCACTTCCACGCCGCCGCGGGTCAGGCCGGAGGCCACGAGCTGAGAATCGCCCAGGAAGCTCACGTTTGAGTACCCGACCGTTCCCGAAGCCCCCCAGGCGCCCGACTTGTATCCGCCCTTGAAGACCCAGTTGCGGCTCTCGTTCACGGTGTGGGTGGGATCCGAGAAGTCGTGGCGGAAAGAGGCGTCGGCCGTATCCTTGAAAGACCAGCCCTCCCGTCCGAGGTCGGACTGCGACGAGAGGGTCAGGCGGAAGGTGTCCTGCTCGTTCGGGCCGCTGCCCGATATCTCCGACATGAGCCCGGCTACTTCCGCCGACCAGCTTCCCGTCGGTTTTGCCCCGGGCTTTCTCGCTTTGGAAGGCGGCTGCGCCTGACTTCCCGGTTTCGCGGCGGGCGACTTCGTCCCCGAGGCGGCCTGGGGAGCCTGTGAGCGTTCTACGCTGACTCGCCATTCCTTCAGGGTGCCGCCGAGCCCCAGTCGAATGTCGTGCGATCCTGGAGAAAGGTCCATGACCGGGTGGTAGACGATGCGTCCCGCCTGGACGTCGGCCATGGCCGTGACGTCCTCGTTGTCGATGAAGAGCGAGACGTCCTCGGGGTCCACCTTCCCCGTCCAGCGTGCGGCAATCGCGGGCCGGGCGCCGTTCACTTTCGCCCCGTCGGCGGGCGAGGTCCCGGTCACGGTGACGGGTCCTGCCGCGAGAAGCATCCGGCTCCGGACCCCGTACAGACTGCTCTGCCCCGGGGGTGGGACCGTTCCCCGCTCGCCGTCGCCAAAGCGGACCGTCCCGGTTTCCGAATCCAGAGTGTAGACGGTGTACGCGACGACCTTATCGGCGAAGGGCGGTTTGAGAACGTAGGAGGGATTGGGTGTAAGCGCTGTGAAGAGGGGCTTTTCTGCGTTGTCCGGACCGAAGAACTCGATGAGGTAAACGGTGCCGGGTGGGCCGCCTTCCCAGCGCAGCACCAGCGTCCCGGGTCTCGGCCCGGGACGGGGCCCGAGAAGAACGACCCGGACGGTACCGGCCTGGACGACGATGTCCCGCCAGAGCGCAGGTGTTCCCGGTATCCTGCCTGGAAAGACGGGCATCACGGACCACCCGTATCGGCCCCCGCCCAGCGCCGCCCAGTCGAAACCGGACGGCGTCCATTCTTCCCCGGCTACCTCAAAACGCTTTACCGTCATGAGGTCCGAAGCGTCCAACGACCGGAAGAGGACCTCGTACCCGACCGCGCCGGGCACCATGGTCCATCGAAAGACGGGCGGGTGGGAAAAGGCGCCGCCGGCGCGGGGGGCGAGCAACTTGAGGGAGGTCCTCGAATCGGTGCTCCCGATGAGCCGCACTGCGCCCGATGTGAAGTGCTGGGGGCTCAATACTTCCAGGACAAGGTCGTGCGTGCCCTGGTACGTAAAGGGGATGGGAACGCTCGTCTTGACCTGAACCGGAGCGCCTCCATTGGCCACCACGGCAAACTGGTCGAAGGGAACGCCGTCGAGGAGAAAGCGTCCGATAACAACGCCGGTTCCCGTCGTCGCGAGGAGGCCTTTGGCATAGATCGAGCGATCCGGCGAAATAAGCGTCCCGGGCTGTGGAAAGACGACCGCCGCGTCGCGTATGCCCAGCGGTGCGGCCAGGCCGCTGCGCCGGTAGACGTAAAGAGGCGGCGTGAGCGTATCCGCGGTGTTTGCCTCTGTCTGCGGATCGTAAATGTCGACCCGCACCGGACCGGGTGCGGCGCTTTGCAGTACGCCGATGGTGGCGGTGGCCAGATTGGGGGAAATCACTTGGAAGGACAGGACCTGGATGTCGGGGCTCCTCACGATGAGGCGCTGCACAGTGCGGAACCCCGAGCCGTGAAGCGTCAGAAAGACGCCCGTCGTTCCCTGCGCCACCCTGTCGGGACTGATCGAATTCACGATAATGGGACTTTGAAATCGGGGCCGGCCCTGGGCCGACGGTACAAGTCCGCCGGTCAAGAGCATGATCGCCAGGACAAGAAGACATGAAGGGAGAGAAAAGCGCCCCGATCTGTCCCCTCTAACGACGGACCCGTGACAGGATACTCTCATGAAGCCTCCTTTCCGTGAGCCTCGACCCCCGCGATCTCGTCGAACACTCCGATCAAGGAGAAACGTTTGCTACGTCAACTTCACCCATCACGCGAAAAATCACACCGAAAGGGAGCCTGTTGGGCTTCGAGGAAGGCATTGGTCCGCGACTCGCTGCAGATTTCACGCCGGACAAGAAGAGATCCCGGCGGCTAGGGCCCTGAAATGACCCGGCCGCTATGGCGCGTTGTCTATCCTGGATGCTGCTTCCTCAACAATGTCAACAGTCGGTGGGAGAGTTTATTGCATCTTGGTTCCTCGGACTCCTAATGGTGGTAAACAGGGCGTCGCATGGAATGGTGCGCGTGCTCGTTTCCTCCCCGGTTCCCGGATGGGCCTGATCGGATTGTGGACGGATAAGCAGCGGGCGGTGCTATCGAAGCCTCGGAGCGGGACGAACCGGAGAGCGCTGAGGGCGTACTCCTCCCGCGGCACCTGAGCCTCACGCTCTGGATGCCGCCGTCTGAAGTGGGATTTTTCGCGGGGGCAACGGCTGTGACGGGCAACAGGAACACCCCCCCCACGGAAGCGGCCACGGGAATCCTCATCAGGACCGGCCTGTCGGGCAACATCGGCGTTGGTTCTCAAGGCCGGCTGACGGCAGACAGCACGCAGCGCGTGAAACGCTGAAGGCTGTTCTTAAATCCTGCCCCTCCAACCCCCCATGGCCATATCTGCCGTCCTCATCCAGACAGGCTCTGTATTGGGGCATATGACCCTGCTTGGACCTGCCATTCTGGCGCTGTCTCCGGCCGTCTACGGCCTCATGAATTTTCGCGTGTTATAATCAGCGCCCGCGCCGGATCCCCCCACCTCAGACAATCGGATGCGGCGCTCTCCGGAATGCGAAGGACCCTCCGGAGACCACTTGAAAGGCCATGGAGCGGGCCTGCAAGGTCGCTCCTGGAGAGGAGGATATGCTCATGTGGAAAAGCACCAGGCGATTGACGGCGTGGTTGTCCTTTGGTCTGGTCCTGTGCCTGACGTTCTCCCTGGGGCTCAAGGCGCAGTTTGCAGAAACAGCGAAGGCTTCGCCGCCCGTTCAAATCGACAACAGCAACACGGTGGTTCTGAGAGGCAACGTGAACACGCTCGCACGGCCCGAGTTCAACGTGGGGCCGACGGATCCCTCCACGCCGATGGATCACATGATTCTGGCGCTCAAAATCAGCCCGGAAAAGAAGGCCGAGTTGAAGGCCTTCCTCCAGGGCGCAGCAGGACCCGGCCTCTCCCGACTACCACCGCTGGCTGACGCCGGAACAGTTCGGCGAGAAGATTCGGCGCCTCCCTGCAGGATATCCGGACCGTCACCGGCTGGCTCCGGTCGCAGGGTTTCACCATCGACAAGGTGTCCAACGGCCGGACGGCCGTCAATTTTTCCGGCACGGTCGCCGACGTGGAGCGGGCCTTTCACACGCAGATCGACAACTACCGGGTCAACGGGAAGCTCCACGACGCGAACGCCTGGGACCCTTCCATCCCGCGGGCTCTTTCGGGCATGGTTGCGGGCGTGGTATCGTTGCACGACTTCCCGCGCAAGCCGATGCACAGAGTGCTTGGAGGTGTTCCCGAGGGCAGCATCTCGCCAAAGTATAATTCCGGCGGCGATCACTACCTGGCGCCGGGTGATTTCGCCACCATCTACGACCTCCATCCCCTCTATGGCGAGGGCATGGACGGTTCGGGGACCAGCATCGCGGTTGTCGGCAGGGCGGACATCCAGGCCAGCACGGTGGCGGAGTTTAGAAGCGCTTTCGGACTTCCGGCGAACGATCCGGTTATTACGATTAACGGCGCTGACCCGGGCTCCCAGAACTCCGGCGACGTGATAGAAGCCTACCTCGACGTCGAGTGGGCGGGCGCCGTGGCGCCGGCTGCCACCGTGAACTTCGTCGCCTCCGCTTCCACGAGAAGCACGGACGGTGTGGATCTCTCCGCCCAGTACGTCGTCGACAACGACCTCGCGCCGGTCATGAGCACGAGCTTCGGACAGTGCGAGTCGATCATGGGCGAGCGCCGAGAACCAGTTCTACCACGATCTCTGGATGCAGGCGGCCGCCGAGGGCATCACGTCCTGCGTATCGTCCGGCGATAACGGCGGTTCAGCCTGCGACCTCCCCAGTTCCGATAGCGGCAGCGGCCTGGCCGTCTCCGGCCTGTGTTCCACGCCCTACAACGTGGCCGTGGGCGGTACGCAGTTCATGGATACGACGAACCCCGATCAGTACTGGGCCCCCAACCACCAGCCAGACTCGTCCTCGGCCCTGTCCTACATCCCGGAACAGGCGTGGAACGAGAGCGGCAACGAGGAGGGCGGGTCCGGCCTCTGGTCCACGAGCGGCGGGGCCTCCGGCACCTACACCAAGCCCTCTTGGCAGATGGCGCCCGGCGTGCCGGACGACGGCGCGCGCGACGTGCCCGATGTCTCATTGGCAGCGGCCGGCCACAACGCCTACCTGATCTACACGGGAGGCTGGTATCTCGTGTCCGGGACCTCGGCCTCCTCCCCCAGCTTTGCGGGCATCATGGCGCTCGTCGTTCAGAAGACGGGCGAGCGGCAGGGTAACATCAACCCGAGGCTCTACAAGCTGGCCGACGTCCAGTACGGCGGCAGCGGCGCGCCCGTATTCCACGACGTGACCGTCGGAGACAACTCGGTGCCGGGCGTCACGGGCTATTACTGCGGCGAAGGCTATGACCAGGCCACGGGACTTGGGTTCGGTGGATGCCTACGCGCTCGCCGAGAACTGGTATTCGGTCACCGTCTGTCCCGATATCAGCGTCACGCCAGCGTCCTTCCCCGACGCGGGGATCGGCGGAACGTACAGCCAGACCCTGTCGGCTTCCGGAGGCGCCGGTCCCTACACCTACTCCGTAACCGCCGGGACCCTGCCCGACGGCCTGAGCCTGAGTCCCGGCGGCGTTCTTTCGGGAACGCCCACGACCCTGGCTGATTACACCTTCACCATCACGGCGGAGGACGCCAACGGGTGCACGGGCAGCCAGACCTACACGCTGACGGTCAACAACCCGCCGGTGATCAGTCTTATCCAGAAGGTCGGCGCGCCCTTCAGGATCAAGGTGATGGGCAGCAACCTCCAGGCCGGGATCAAGGTTTACATCAACGGGAGCCTCTGGAGCAACGTCAAGTACAAGAACGAAACGAAGATAGTCATCAAGAAGGGCAACGCTCTTAAGGCCGTCGTGCCCCAGCGGCGTAGCAGACCGAGTTCCGCTTCGTGAATCCCGACGGGGGCGAGGTCGACGACAACCTTCACCTGGTAGTGGCGAAAACAGACCGATTCCGGATCTTTCGGCCCCGTGATGACGATTTCTGAAAAACTCTTCCCCAGGGCGCACACGGTGCGCCCTGTTTTTTTGAGCGCAGTGTGAAATACGGGTAATATGTGATTCGGTCACATGTGTAGGGATGTCGACGGTTGGGAGGTTACCGTGAAGAAGGCCTTGCAGATATATGGTCTGGCCGGCTGGCTGGCGGCGTCTTTCGTCGCGGCGGCCGTGGGCGGTCTGTTCAGACCCGGCCAATGGTATTTCCATCTGCAGAAGCCTGCCTGGACGCCGCCGGGCTGGATTTTCCCGCCGGTGTGGACGGTGCTCTACATCGCAATGGCCGTTGCGGCGTGGCTGGTCTGGCGGAAGGGCGGCTTTCGCGTGGCCCCCGCTGCGCTCGGCCTCTACATTGTCCAACTCGTGTTCAACGGTGGGTGGTCCTGGTTGTTTTTCGGGCTCCACTCCCCGATCCTGGGGCTCGTCGACATCCTCCTGCTGTGGATCACCCTCCTGGCGACGACCGTCGCCTTCTGGCGAAGGCACCGAGCGGCCGGTGCCCTGCTCATGCCCTACCTGCTGTGGGTCACCTTCGCCGCCGCCCTCAACATCGCCGTCTGGCGGATGAACGCTTGAGGGTGCGGCGGTCCGGCCGTCATCTGATACAATAAACAACGTCTTGATACGTCATCGTGCGAAGTCGCATACGCGGGCGGCCCCGTACCGGTGAATGTCAAGGCCATGTTTTTTCTATTCGGAGGACGATCGTCATGTCGGACTATATGCTTGACAAAAATATGAAAGACGCGAGAAACAGGCTGAGAATCAAGGAGAGCCTTCAGGACCCCGGTACGGAGGACTGCCTGCGGCGCATCGGGATTGACGAGGGTTGGCGCTGCCTGGAAGTCGGCGGCGGGACCGGTTCGGTGGCGGCGTGGCTGTGCGGCCGCGTCGGGCGGTCGGCCGCGTCGTGGCCACGGACATCAACCCCGTCTTTCTCGAGAAGCTGGGGTTTTCGAATCTGGAAGTCAGAAAGCACGACATCGCCGCGGACCCGCTGGAAACGGCGGCCTACGACTTCGTCCACGCGCGCGACGTCCTCATGCACCTGCCGTCAAGGGGCGAGGTTATGAAGAAGATGGCCGGAGCCCTCAAACCGGGCGGCTGGATGCTCCTGGAAGAACCCGACATGAGCACCGACATGCCCGATCCCGTTTCCCCGGAAGCCATGCAAAGACTGTACGAGAAGGTGACGAGCGCAATTTTTGCTTTTCTGCAGAGCGGGGGAATGGACCCCTTTCTCGGGAAGCGGCTGTTCGGCATGATGCGTTCGCTGGGACTGGAATGCATGGGCGGTGAAGGACGCCTGAGGCTTTTTTTCGGCGGGGATGACGTGATTCGTTCGTCGCACATGATGGCCTATGGCCAGTTGAAGGACTCGGTGGTTGGGACCGGCGAGGTGACTGGGCAGGAATTCGACGACTTCCTGGCGCTGCCCGTTCAGCCCGAGTTTTCGTGGCGGGAGGGACTGACCGTGTCTGTCTGGGGCAGGGTTCCCGCTGCACATGGAGGCGCCGGGGCCTCGCGGGTGACGGCAGGGCCGAGGTGACCGGAAATAGAAGAGGGACGGGGTGGAATTCTTTCTGGTCTTGATGTTCGTCGTTCCGTTCGTCATCTTCTGGGTGTACGCGGCAATCGCCTTCTTCGCGCTCGACACGAAGGTCTCGCTCATATTCATCTCGGGATGGCTGGCCGGCTTTTTGCTGGTTCTGGTTTTCCACGGCCTTCTACTCTTCTTCGGCATCTGGCAGGCGGTTCTCGCCGCCGGGATCTGGTTCAGGATGCGGATGGAGCTCTGGTGAAGCGAGCCGGCCGGGATGAAACGCGGCCGCGCCGGCGTTTGATCAAACAGCCAGGGGAGGAGTGACGGCTTGCGCCAGGCTCTGCAAAAAGAGGTTCTGAGAGGCGTCTACGACAGGTCGGCCCGCCGCTACGACCGCCTTCACGCGCTGCTGACCCTGGCTTCGGATCGCCGGGGTCGGGAGATCATCGTTGAAAGGGCCGTGTCAACGGGGGACCGCGTCCTCGACAGCGGTGCGGGCACGGGTTCGACGGCTCTCGCCGCGGCGCTCAAGGTGGGTGGCTCGGGACGAGTCGTCCTCTTCGACCTGAGCGACGAGATGCTGGATGTCGCCCGCACGAAGGCCGTCCAGGCTGGGCTGGCGGATCGTCTCTCCTTCCGGGCAGGCGACATGACGGCGCTGCCCTTCGAGGATGACAGCTTCGACGCCGTCCTCTCGACGTACAGCCTGTGCCCCCTGTACGATCCGGCGCGCGGCGCACTCGAAATGCTCCGCGTGGTGAGGCCGGGCGGCAAAATTGGGATCGCCCACTCCGTGGACCCGCAAAACGCCCTCGTCAGGTGGCTGGGAGGGAGGATCGAAGCCGCCGCCTGGCACTTCCCCTCCATTTCCCTGGGATGTCGTTCGGTGACTGTCCTTCCCACCCTCGAGGAGGCAGGGGGACGCGTCCTTTTCTCCGGACGGATCGGCGTGCCCACATGGCCTTTCCTCGTGTTCGTCGTTGAAAAAACGAAAACGTAGAGAAATCCGTACACGACATCCATGTTACGTGAAAAGGAGGACGCTCGACGATGCGCAAAATCGCTCTGACAGTCTTCACCCTCACCCTGGCCGCCTCGTGTGCCGTCGCGGCGGATGCCGCAGCGGGCGGTCTCGTGGCCGGAACTTTTCCCGGCGGCACGAGAGACAAGAACGCGGGAGACGCCACGGTGCATGTCTTTCTGTCCCGCGCCCCCATAAGCAAGGTAAAAACCTGGTACGCGTCACGCGACGGGCGATTCACCGCATCCGCGGGAAATACGTTGTGGAACGCCGACAGCTCGGACAACGAGGCGGGCAAGCCTCTGGGCGCGACCAACCCCGCCTACGATGAAGTGGACCTCGGCCACGTGGTCATGACCCAGTCACAGGTCGTCCGTCACCTCAAGGACATGACGGAGACGAAGGACGCGGGCGTGCTGCTCCAGACCCTCGAGCCGGCGAAGGCGAGCGGGGCCGCCGGGACTCCGGCCAAGGCGGACGCCTCCGACAAGTTGGACCGGAGCATGGCGGCGATGCAGAAGCAGATAGGCGAGGCGAACCGTGAACTGCTCGGAAGTATGAGTCCAGCGGACCGGAAGATCGCGGCCATGTCCGACCTGTTCGAAGGCCTCAGGGAAGAGGTGGACAGCGGCCGGGGGCACCACACAAAGGCGGACCTCATCCGCGTCTACGAAGAATACAAGCACCTCGAAAGGGCGTGGTATCCCACCGTCAGGGCGTCGAACGGCAGGCTCGAGAGCTACGATCGGTGGCTGCTCGACCGCACCCGCGCCAAGCTCGCCTCGACGCGGAAGACGGCATCCGCCCCCGCCATGGCGGCGATCCGGGACATGTCGGCGATTGCCAAACGCATGCAGGCCGCCGCCGCGGCCGGCCGGATGGACGACGTTCAGGCTCTTCAAAAGCAGTTGATGGCAGCCTCGCAGGCCGGGCAGGCGGCGAGCGGGAAGGCGGAGAGGGCCGTCACGGCCGACCATTGGAAGGACTGGCTCGCCTTCCTGAGAGACCTGGACGCGCACGCCTACCGCACGCGGATCTGGATCAACACTCCCCCGCGCACCTGGGGCATGTAAGCGCGGCGGAGGCTTCACGGGGACTCTAGAGTTAGATCCCGTCGAACTTCCCCCGGCTCGATGGTAGAGTGTATCCCGTCGTAGACGGTTGCCCGCACGGGGTTTCGCCGCCTCAGGAGGAGGACGCAACCATGGAATACAAGGTTCTGGTCGTCGAGTGTTCGGACGTGACGGGGACGCACTTTCAGAAGGCCGCCGACAAGCTTGCGGAACGCGTCAACGAGGCCATTCGGGAGGGCTGGCGGCCTCAGGGCGGGCTGTGCACGGGCGACAGCCAGGTGACGCACGAGCCCTACCTCATGCAGGCCATGGTGAGGGGGATCGGATGAACTGGCGTTATGGGCTTGCCATCGAAAGCGGTGTGGCGCTGGCAGCCATCTTCCTGGTCCTCCTCCAGCGCACGCCACTGGCATTCGGTTCCGCCCGGCCGGCCGATTTTCTGAACGGTTTCGCCGCGGGGTTGTCACTGGTCGCGCTGGCGGGATGGCTCCTGTATGCATTCCTGGGCCGCAGCGGCGGGCCGGTAGAATGAGCGCAGGAGCCTTCCGTGGCGGGACAAGTCTCGGTGGCCCGGCCGGTATGAAAGCGATCACGGCTTCGCACAAACCGGCAGCATGGCAGGAGGAATCATGTTCACGCGCGCAATCGCCAGGCGCCCGGGCAGGGATTTCGGCGCCGGAATCACCACGTCGAACCTCGGCGCACCGGACTACGATCTGGTTCTCCGGCAGCACGCCGCCTACGTGCGGGCCCTGGAGGACCTCGGGCTCGAAGTGACCGTGCTGGACTCGCTCGAGGGCTTCCCGGATGCGTATTTCGTTGAAGATGCGGCGGTGGTTCTGCCCGAAATAGCGGTCGTCACGCGTCCGGGGGCCGCGGCACGACGCGGCGAGGCCGATGCCATGGCGGCGGTGCTGAGCCGTTGCAGAGACCTCGTCCGCATCGAGCCCCCCGGTACCCTGGACGGGGGAGACGTCCTCCTGGCGGGCCGCCGGGCCTTCATCGGAATCTCCGGACGGACCAACGATGAAGGCGCTAAGCAGCTCGGCGCGGTCCTTGAATCCGCCGGGTTGGACTGGACGACCGTGCCGGTGGCGCGCGGCCTGCACCTGAAATCGAACGTCAATTACCTGGGGGGGACGCGCTCCTGCTCACGCAGGAATTCTCACAAAATGAGGTCTTTGAGAAATTCCAGCGGATCGTCCTGGACCCGGCCGACGCGTACGCCGCGAACACGCTCTGGGTCAACGGAACCCTGCTCACGCCGGCCGGTTATCCGGGGGTGAGGGCAAAAATCGAAACGCTGGGCCTTCCCGTCGTCGAGCTGGAAATGAGCGAAGCGCGCAGGATGGACGGCGGGCTCAGCTGCCTCTCGCTGAGGTTCTAGAAGCGGGTCGGCGGCTCGCCGCGCCGGACTCCGGACCCCGGTGGCCCGCGGCATCCGGGCGCCGTATATTGTGGAGGCAGGAACCGTCGATCAGGGGGACGACATGGACGGGGGGAAGGTATCCCGACGCAACTTCCTTGGCAAGACGGCCCGGTGGGGCGCGGCGCTCGGCGCCGGTACCCTGCTGCTGTCACATCGGACATCCTCGCACTCTTAGGGCTGGACCCCAACGATCCCAGGGCGGCCGAAACGCTGGAAGCGATCATGCGCCACGCGACCGGTGGCGCGCTACTGGGCGCCCTCCGGCGCCGCCGGCACGGCGTGCGGCACTTGTCACGCCGCCGGTGAGATCGCAAGCGTGAAGCGGTACAAGCACGATGCGCGCGTCGTCAAGTGCCTCCTGTGCGCCCATGCCTGCGTGATTCCCGACGGGGCGCGGGGGCGGTGCAGGGCGCGCCTCAACGTGCGGGGGAAGCTGTACTCTCTGGTTTACGGGCGGCCCATCGCCGAACACGTGGACCCCATCGAGAAGAAGCCCTTCTACCATTTCCTGCCCGGGGCCGACGCCTATTCCCTGGCGACGTCGGGCTGTCCGCTCCGGTGTTCCTTCTGCCAGAACTGGGAGATCTCCCAGGCGAGTCCGGAGGACTACTCGGTACGGTTCTGCCCCGCGGAGGCCATGGCGAAGCGGGCCAGGGAACGGCATACGCCGGTCATCGCCTTCACGTACAACGAACCCACGGTATTCACGGAGTACCTGACGGACATCGCGCGGGCGGGCAGGAAGGTCGGCGTGCGGTCCGTGATCGTGTCGTGCGGTTTCATGAACGAGGCGCCGCTGGCCGAGATGATCGAGGTCCTGGACGGTATCAAGATTGACCTCAAGGGTTTCTCGCAGGCCTTCTATAAGAATGTGTCAAAGGCCGATCTTGCACCCGTCCTGCGAAGCATCAAGCAGGTCGCGAAGGCGGGCCGGCACCTGGAGCTGGTCAACCTGGTCGTTCCCACCCTCAACGACTCGCCGGCGATGCTGGCGGAGCTGTCCAAATGGGTGGCCGGCGAGGCGGGACCCGACGTACCGGTCCACTTCACGCGGTTCCACCCGGATTACAAAATGCGGAACCTTCCGCCGACACCCGTGGCGACCCTCGAGAGGGCGCGGGACATCGCCATGAAGAACGGCGTCCGCTACGCCTACGTCGGCAACGTGCCCGGCCATCCGGGCAACAACACCTATTGCTGGAAGTGCGGGACCGTCTGCATCGAGCGCAGCGGTTTTTTCGTCACGAAGGTCAAGCTCAAGGCAGGCCGGTGCCCGAAGTGCGGGACCGCCATCGCGGGTGTGTGGAGCTGACGCGGGACGGCGGTGGAAATTCTGAAGTCAAGGAGGAGACACATGGGCGACGGCGGAGGTTTCCTGGTTCTGGTCTGTGTCCTCCTGTTGATTCTCGTTCCCGCGAGCGCGTCGTGTTCGGCGGGAGAGGCCGGGGCGGAGGCGGTCCGTCCCCCGGCCGTGGCCGGTACCTTCTATCCCGGCGATGCGGGCAAACTGAAGAAGGCGGTCAAGGACTACCTTGACGACGCCGTCGCTCCGCGCGGCGAGAGGCCGATCGCCATGGTCGTGCCCCACGCGGGCTACGTCTACTCGGCCCAGATCGCGGCCGACGCCTTCAGGCAGGCCATGGGTTACACCTACGACGTGGTGGTCATCCTGGGGACCAACCACACTACACTGGGTTTCGACGGCGTGTCCGTCTACCAGGGCTCCGGGTACAGAACGCCCCTGGGAATTGCGAAGATCGACACGAAGCTGGCCGCGGCGCTCCTTAATGCGGACAAGGTCGTCACGTTCAGGCCGGAGGTCCACGCCCGGGAGCACTCGGTGGAAGTGCAGCTGCCCTTCGTGCAGACCGTTTTTCCCGGCGTTCCCGTCGTTGCCGCCGTGGTGGGCGATTCGAACCTGGGGCTCGCGAAGCGTTTCGGCGCGGTTCTCGCCAAGGCCCTCAAGGGGCGGAAAGCGCTGATCGTGGCCTCCTCGGACCTCTCTCACTATCCTCCCTACGCCGACGCGGTCGAGGTCGACAGGAAGACGCTGAAAGCCATGGCCTCTCTGGACCCGGCAGCCCTTGCGGCATCCTCCCGCTACCAGATGCGGGAAGCCCGCAGGGACCTGGAAACGTGCGCGTGCGGCGAGGGTCCCGTCATGGCGGCCATGGTCGCGGCGAAGGCCATGGCCGCGAAGCGCGGCATCGTCGTGAGCTACGCGAATGCGGGGGACGCCATCGCCGGCGAGACGGACAGGGTCGTGGGCTACGGCGCCGTGGTCTTTGCGGCGGGGGCGGGCGGACCCGATACGACCGTGCTGAACGTGCCGCCGGAAACGGAGAAGGCATCCCTCACCGAGGCCGACAAGCGCTACCTGCTCCACCTGGCCCACAGGGCCATCGAACAGTACCTGACCACGGGCACCCTTCCCCTCCCGAGGCGGTCTTCCCCGGCGCTCAGGGTCCATCGCGGCGCCTTCGTCACGCTCAAGGAGAAGGGCGACCTGAGGGGCTGCATCGGCCACATGGCTCAGGATACGCCCCTGGCGCTGACGGTTGCGCGGACGGCGCTGGACTCGGCCTTCAAGGACTCCCGCTTCCGTCCCCTGCGCGCCGATGAACTCGGGGATATCAAGGTCGAAATCTCGGCCCTGACGCCCATGGAGCCCGTGAGCGGACCTGGCGCAATCGCGGTCGGACGGGACGGGGTCTTGATCGAAAAGGGCGGGCGGCAGGCCGTCTTTCTCCCGCAGGTCGCGCCCGAACAGGGATGGGACCGCGAAGAGATGTTGGCCCACCTCTGCCTGAAGGCCGGCCTGGACGCGGACGCCTGGCGCCACGGAGCGCGGTTCTATACCTTCCGGGCCGAGGTGTTCGGCGAGTGAGGCCGGCCGGCGACACGGGCGGTTCGGGGGCGGATGCCCCGCGCCGGAGCCCTGACCGGCAGCCCCTCCGGGAAGCGGGCATGCGCTTCCGGCTGTTCAGCGTCGGCCTCATCACCCTGCTCGGCCAGGTGGTCCTCCTCCGCGAGTTGCTCGTCGCGTTCTTCGGAAGCGAACTCATATACATCCTCGCCCTCGGATTCCTCTTTCCGGGGACGGCCCTCGGCGTCTTCGCCGGGGCTCGCCTGAGGGGCGATGCCTCCGTCCGTGTGAGGGCCCTCCTGCTCGCTTTCGCCGGCCTCCTGCCTCTCTGCATTTTCTTCATCAGGGCGCTCAGGGTCCTCTTCGGGGCGACGCCCGGCGCCTACCTGCCCTTCGCCCTCCAGATCGCGGGCATGGCGGCCGCCATGATTCCCTTCGGCATCCTGTCCGGCCTGCTGTTCCAGCGGTCCGCCAGCCTCTACGTGAGCCGGGGGCGGACACTGGCGCGCGCCTATGCCGTCGAGAGCGCGGGCGGGCTTGCGGGCGGGGTGCTCGTGACCCTCTTCATGGCGTGGGGCGTGCAGAACCTCGCGGTGGGCCTGGCGTGCGCGCTCTACGCCGCGGCGGCCTCGGCCGTTCCGTGGCGGAGGAACCGGCCGGTCTGGCTGGCGCCCCTGGCGGGCGCGGCGGCCGTGCTGCTGATCGCCGGGATGGCTGTGTCGGGCCGTCTGGACAGACTGCTCACGGGTCTCAACCATCCCAGCCTGGTTGCGATGCTGGACACGCCCTACGGCCGGGTAACCCTCACGCGTCTGGAGGGACAGGTGTCCGTCTTCGAGAACGACGCGCTCGCCTTCGAGAGCCAGGGCACGGAGATGGAGGCCTTCGTGCACATGGCGGCGCTGCAGGTCGAGGCACCCCGGTCCGTGCTGGTCCTGGGAGGCGGGCCGGAAGGCATCGTGAGGGAGGTCCTCCGGCACGGCCCGAGCCGCGTCGACGACGTGGAGCTGAACGAGGCCGCGGTCAGGTTGCTTTCGGGGTACCTGCCCGGCCAGCTTCGGGACGCCCTCCGGGACGAGCGCGTGACGCTCGTCTACGGCGATCCGCGCACGTTCCTGCGGCGGAGAAACACCTACGACCTCATTCTCGTGGGCATGCCCGAGCCCGAGTCCGGCCAGAACAACCGCTTCTACACCCGGGAGTTTTTCGAGGCCTGCCGCGGGCGCCTGGGGGAGGACGGGGTGCTCGGCTTCCGGCTCGGCTCCGCGGAGAACCTGTGGACACCCGCTTTGACCAGGCGCACGGCGAGCATCACGGAGGCCCTGCGGGGCGTCTTCGGCGACGTTCTGGTCCTGCCGGGGACGACGAACGTGGTCCTGGCCTCGAACGGGCGGCTCCAGCGGGACCCCGGCGTCCTGTCGGCGCGCCTTATGAAGCGGAAGATAGAGTCCCGCCTCGTAACGCCGAGGTACGTTCGCTACATCCTCACGAACGACCGGCTGGCGGCCATCGAGGCCGCGCTCCGTTCGGCGGATGTCCCCGTCAACACGGATGCGCGTCCGATCTGCTATCAGTACACGCTCGTTCTCTGGCTCTCCCGGTTCTTCCCGGCACTGGGGCTCACGGATTTCGGCGGCCCGGAGGGACCGGGGGGCGCCGGCGGGCGGCCCTGGCTTTTCGCGGCGGCCGGTGCGGTGCTCGCGCTCGTGGCGGCATTGAGGTGGTGGGTGACCGCGCGGCGAATCCTGCTCGTCGATCCTGGCAGGATTCGTCGGAATGGTGTTGGAGGGGGTTCTGATGCTCGGGTTCCAGGTCCGGAGCGGCGTTCTCTACCAGGACATCGGGGTCCTCCTGGCCGTTTTTATGGCGG
The DNA here is from genome assembly GCA_963724125.1 of uncultured Acidobacteriota bacterium. Taxonomy (GTDB): domain Bacteria; phylum Acidobacteriota; class UBA4820; order UBA4820; family DSQY01; genus CAVRTJ01. The sequence continues at coordinate 67,912 of CAVRTJ010000005.1, read as the reverse complement.
GTCTCAGCCTGGGCTCCCTGTTCGTGGACCAGTGGGGGCGCAGGACGCGACACCCCAAGGGCATAGGCGTGGGGGCCGGCGCCGTCGTGGCCGGAGGCACGGCGGTGCTTGCCCTCGTGGTCGCCGGACTCTTCAGGGGTGGTCTGTGGCCGGGACTTGCGGGTGCCTCGTTCCTGATGGGAGCGGCCGGGTTCTTCGTGGGCGGTCTCTTTGCCTACGCCAGCCTGCGCCGCGTCGACGACCAGAATGCGATCATCGCGCCGCTGTATGCCGCGGATCTCATGGGCGGGTGTGCGGGGTCGCTCCTGGGCAGCCTCTTTCTCCTGCCCGTTCTGGGGCTGCCCGCCTCCGCCCTGCTCGTGGCCGCCTTGTCTCTGGCCGCCCTTCTCTTGATCTGAGCGGTCGCCGTGCCTGCCACTCCCGACCCTCCCATGCTAAACTTTCGGTGACCGCACACCGGTCCGCAGCCTCACCGCAACGGCCGCCGGGCCGGGACCAGCGACGTCGTCCTTCCGGGGGAGCTCCATGCCGCTCCTGACCATCGTTCTGGGCATCGTCATCGTCGCCGCCCTCGGCCTCATCCTCTTCACGGCGCCCATGAAGTACTCCACCTTCGAGAAGGGGGCCTTCATTGCGGGAGGCGCGCTTTTCTTTCTCCTGGCCCTCTGGAATGGCGGCGTGAGGCTGACCTGGGCGCGCATGACGCCCTTCGTGGCCGCCGGGAAACTCGATGCCGCGCGTGCCGCCGTGGGATCGCTTCAGGTGCCCCCGTACTGGGAACTCGGAGCCGCCCTCCTGTTCGGTGTCTACTGGTTTTACGTCCATATACGCCGCGCCGCCCGCAAGCTGAAGAGCCGGCAACCCTAGGGAGCATAGCCCGGGCGGCGTTCCCGCGCGCTATGGCCTATACTGAAAACAGCGAAAGAAACCGCTTCACAAGTCCGTCGCCCCCTTGAGGCGGAGGCAATTCCGCCCTACTCGACTCGAGGCGGAACATGCAGCCGGTGTTACCATCGGAGAGGGGACGCCATGAGGAAGTACCACCACGTGGGCATACCAACGGACGTTCCGCGGGAGGGCGAAACCTACCTGCCGGCGTTCAAGATGTACGTCGCGGGATTCGAGTCCAGCCCGTTCGGAATCGAATGGATGCGTTTCGAAGAGGATTGCCCGCTTCCGGATCTCGTCAAGCAGGTTCCGCACGTAGCGTTCGAGGTGGAGGACCTGGCCGAGGCGATCGAGGGCCGGGATGTGATCATCGAGCCGAACAGCCCGTCGGAAGGGGTCATCGTGGCCTTCATCGTGGACAACGGCGCACCGGTGGAATTCCTCCAGTTTCTCGCGCGGAAGGCGCCGGAGGCGGATCGGGCGCGGACGGAGACGAAAGGTGGTGATTCATCGTGCACATCGTTCTGAAAGACTGCGAGGTCAGGAGCTGGAGGAAGGAAGACGCCGGGTCGCTCGCGGTCCACGCCGACAACCGCAAAATCTGGCTCAACCTCCGCGACGCCTTCCCGCATCCCTATACGATTGAAGATGCGCGGGCCTTCATCGCCACCGCCCTGGGGCAGGACCCGGAAACCTACTTCGCCATAGCCGTGCAGGGCGAATCTGTAGGTAGGCATCGGATTTCGTCTGCACTCCGGACGTGGAGAGGATCTCCGCCGAGCTGGGGTACTGGCTGGCGGAACCTTTCTGGGGCCGCGGCATAACGACCGAGGCCGTGCGCGCCCTCACCGGTTACGCCATGCGACGCCACGGCCTTGAGAGGGTGTACGCGGTTCCGTACGAATGGAACGCTGCCTCGTGCCGGGTCCTGGAAAAGGCCGGGTACGTCCTGGAAGCGCGGATGCGAAAGAGCGCCGTCAAGGACGGGCGGATCGTCGACCAGTTCCTGTACGCCTTCGTGTCTCCCGATTGACGTCGAATCCGGAGGCGCGGCGTGTCTCCGGGGTTGCAAGTCTTGCAGGCCGTGCTATACGTTCAATGCATGGGGCCGGAAGGCGGCGGGGAAGGACCACATGGGGAAGCGGTACCCCCGGCGCACCGGCCCCTCTGGTCGCAACGGTCAAGGAGATGCAGACATGAAGGCCATGGTGCTCAACGCCGTAAGCCGGTTCGAGGACAATCCGACCCCCCTCTCCTACGTGGACATGCCGGTCCCGGTTCCGGCTGCAGGCGAGGTCCTGGTCCGGGTCTCCGCGTGCGGCGTGTGCCATACGGAGCTCGACGAGATCGAAGGCAGGACCCCGCCCGCGAAATTCCCCATCATTCCCGGCCACCAGGCGGTGGGCAGAGTGAAAGGGTTCGGCGAAGGCTGCGGCCGCTTCGAGGCGGGCGATCGCGTGGGCGTGGCCTGGATCTTCGACGCCTGTGGGCGGTGCGATCTCTGCCTGGCGGGGGAGGAGAATCTCTGCGGCTCGTTCCGCGCAACGGGACGGGATGCGAACGGCGGCTACGCCGAGTACATGACCGTTCCCGAAGCCTTCGCCTTTCCCATCCCCGGGACCTTCTCCGACTCGGAGGCGGCCCCGCTCCTCTGTGCGGGCGCGATCGGTTACCGGTCGCTCAGGCTGGCCAACCTGAAGGACGGCCAGAACCTCGGACTGACGGGATTCGGCGCGTCCGCCCACCTCGTGCTCAAAATGGCGAGATTCCTATATCCGGGCGCGCGGTTCTTCGTCTTCGCCCGCAGCGAGAAGGAGCGGACCTTTGCGATGGAGCTGGGTGCCGAATGGGCGGGAGACACCACGGACGCCTCGCCCGAAAAGCTCCACGCCGTCATCGACACCACGCCCGTCTGGCGGCCGGTGGTCGAGGCCATGAAGAACCTGGCGCCGGGCGGCCGCCTCGTCATCAACGCCATACGCAAGGAGGACTCGGACAAGGCGTGCCTCGCCGAGATGGACTATCACCGAACACCTCTGGATGGAAAAGGAAATCAAGAGCGTGGCCAACGTGGCGCGCCGGGACGTCGGGGAGTTCCTCGCCCTGGCGGCCCGCATCCCGATCAAGCCCGAGTTCCAGGAATACCCTCTCGAGGACGCCAACGCCGCGCTATCCGAGATGAAGGCGAGGAAGATACGCGGGGCCAAGGTGCTCAGGATCGGCTAAAATCCGTGGCGGTGCCTTCGCTCCCTTAAGGCGGCGGGACGCCACGCTATCGAAGCGCGTTTTTTTTCAGCGAGTCGACGCGGATTATGGCTGCACGGGCGGACATCCCCGTCGCGTGGGGCTGCCAACGCGACCTGCGAGTAGCTTTCAGCCTAGCCGACCTAGTAGAGGAGGTGAGACATGAAGCTCAACGTGAAGGCGTTCGCCCTGACGTGCGGACTGATGTGGGGTTTCGGGCTTTTCTTTCTGACTTGGTGGATCATCGCATTCGACGGTGCATCCACCCAGTTGACATTCATCGGCCGGTTGTACCGGGGATACACGTTGAGCCCCATGGGCAGCCTGATCGGCCTGGTCTGGGCCTTTTTTGATGCGCTGGTCGGCGGCGCGATCTTTGCGTTGGTGTACAATATTTTCGCCGGACGCATGACGAGTGAAAAGAACACATAGATCGGGGACCGGTCGAGGTCGAGGGGAAGGCGCCCGCGGATAATGGATGTGGGGTGGGGGATTCTGCTTTCTTCGCACCCCTGCCTCTTGACTTCTTTACCGGACCAGAGGTCCGCGGCGACTTGCATCGAATGGAAAGTGCGGATTCGAAGTAGGCACGGAAGGTCGTATGGAGGTGAGCCATGCCCACGCAAGCGGCGACGGACGCCCTGCACATTCTCAGGGACGCCGGGCAGTTCCAGTGGTACGTCATTCCCCTTTTCGCGCTCGTGGTCTACGTCTACGCTGCGGAGGTCGAAAGAAGGAACTGGAATCTCGTCTTTGCCGGCCTCGCCTTCTGGGGCATGGACTGGTTCAACGAGATATGGAACGGCCTCGTCTTCCACTTCACGCAGTACGCGCCCGTTTGGGGCGCGCCGGGCCGGACCGCCTATCTCATACTGATCGGGCTGAACATCGAAATATGCTTCATGTTCGCCATCGCCGGCATCACCTTCTCCAAGATGCTTCCGCGTGACAAGGCCCAGAAGATCCTCGGCCTTCCGAACCGGCTGGCCTTTGCCATCGGCGGATCGGTTTTCTGCGTCTTCGTCGAGTATCTCCTGAATGCCGCGAACGCGCTCACGTGGGATTACGCCTGGTGGAACGTCCGGGCGCCGTGGCTCATTTTCCTGGTCGGCTACCTGCCCTTCTTTCTGGTGGCGTTCTGGGTCTTTGACATGAAGAGTCTCCGGAAGAAGGCGGTCGTGGTGGGAGGAATCCTCGGCTTCGACGCGATGTGTCTCGTGCTTTTCGCCGGCGTCTTGAAGTGGATTTGACCCACATCAAGTCGAAGAGCGGGTTTCGCCCCCGGAAGGAGGCGTACCGGGATGTAGAATAGGACAAGGCTTGCAGCCTGCTAGGGAGGGTAGACACGTGCAAAAGAGACTTCTCGTACCGGCTCTCATATTCGTCGTCGTCGGAATCCTCGTTTTTGTGCCGGGGACAAAGGCCCAGTACGATTCGGGCGGCGGGACCCAGGATGTCAGCGTGACCAACTTCCCGGACGTGCAGAAGGTCGAGGGCGACGTGACCGTCAAGGGGCCCCTCTCGCACGCGCCAGCTGGTCAGGAAGGAGAGCGTCATCGTTCCGCCGTCCAGGCGCGGCGATCCCACGCAGATGGTGCAGGCGGGAGAGGTGTCGACCGACGGCTTCACGCACGTCGTCCTCAGTCTCCAGGGCGAAGTGGCCGACGCGGCTTACCGGGGCGGCACGGTGGGCGCCGTCCTCGTGCCGGACGAGGAGCCCGTGATCCGCGCCCTCAACCAGGCCGGGCGTATCGAGTTTCCCGCTCGAGGTCGTGGCGCAACTGGTGCCGGGAACGGGTGGCTACTTCGATTCCAAGCCAGCCAGCCAGGCCGTCGGATTTACCCGCTACCGGGTCTACCTTTACAATTCTTCGAGCCGGGGCGTGCAGGCCAACCTGTATATCTACATGACCAATTGACGCGGGCGCGCGCCGCGATCGCCCACGCCACTCCGCCGAAAGGAGCCCCCTATGTCCGAGGACAAGAGCTACCACATGACACCCGAGCAGTTCCGCGCCTGCGGCCGGGCGGTGGTGGACTGGATCGCCGATTACCAGGAGCGCGTGGAATCCATGCCCGTCCTCTCGAAGGCGGAACCCGGCGAGGTCAGGGCCGCGTTGCCCGCGTCCCCGCCCGAACACGGGGAGTCCTTCGAGGCGATCCTCGAGGACGTGGACAAGATTGTGATGCCGGGCATCACGCACTGGCAGTCTCCGAATTTCTTCGCCTATTTCCCGGCCAACGCGTCGGGGCCGGCCATCCTCGGCGAACTGCTGTCTGCCGGGCTCGGCGTGCAGGGCATGCTCTGGGCGACGAGCCCGGCCTGCACCGAACTCGAGACGCACGTTCTGGACTGGATGGCGGACATGACGGCCCTCCCGTCACGCTTCAAGTCGTCGGGGGCGGGCGGCGGCGTGATCCAGGATTCGGCCTCCAGCGCGACGCTGTGCGCCCTGCTCGCGGCCAGGGAAAGAACGACCGTCGGAGCGTCCAACCGCCTCGGCTGCGACGGCCGCCTCGTGGCCTACACCTCCACCCAGGGTCACTCCTCCATCGAGAAGGCCGTACGGATCGCCGGTATCGGCGCCGAAAACCTCAGGCTCGTCGAGGTGGACGATGCGTTCGCCATGAGGCCGGAGGCCCTCGCCAGGCAGGTCGACAGGGACAGGCAGTCGGGGCTCGTGCCCTTCTTCGTGGCGGCGACCGTCGGTACGACCTCTTCAAACGCCATGGACCCGCTGCCCGCCATCGGCGCGGTGTGCCGTGAGCATGGGCTGTGGCTGCACGTGGACGCGGCCATGTCCGGCTCGGCCGCCGTGTGCCCCGAGTTCCGGCACTTTCTCGACGGGCTCGAGTCGGCGGACAGCTACTGCTTCAACCCGCACAAGTGGCTCTTCACGAATTTCGACTGCGACTGCTTCTACGTAGCGGATCGCAAGGCCCTCATCGAGGCCCTGAGCATCCTGCCCGAATATCTTCGGAACAAGGCGACCGAATCCGGCGCGGTGATCGATTACAGGGACTGGCAGATTTCTCTGGGACGGAGATTCCGCGCCCTCAAGCTATGGTTCGTGATCCGCCACTACGGCGTGGAAGGCCTCAGGTATCACGTCCGGCACCACGTCGAACTGGCGAAGGAGTTCGCCCAGTGGGTGCGCGGGGACGACCGGTTCGAGCTGGCCGTGCCTCCGCCCGCTGAACCTCGTGTGTTTCAGACACCGGGGAGGGGACGGGGCCAACCAGGCGATCATGGACCGGCTCAACGCCGGTGGCGGGGTCTATTTGACGCACACCCGGATGAATGAGAAATTGACGCTCAGGCTCAGCGTCGGCCAGACCAACACGGAACGCCGCCACGTGGAGAAGGCCTGGGCGCTGATCTGCGAGGCGGCCGCCGATCTGCGGGCGCCGTGAGCTGCCGAGCGGGCGGCGATCCGCAGTCCGCCGGGGATAATAAGGGGAGAGGGTTATGAACGTATCAGTCATCGATTCGATAGACCGGTCGGTCAAGTGGGTCAAGCGCATTCTCTTCGACGAGTTTTCGCTCGCCAAGTGGTTCGTCCTGGGCTTCTGCGCTTTCCTCGCCATGCTGGGAGAAGGCGGGGCCGCCAACGCGCCCTCGCAGATATTTCGACTTAAACCGACGCCACCATAGCGCAAACTACGGCGCCATGGACGACTGGGTGCGCATGCACCTGGGAGCCATTATCCTGATCGGCGGCGGCATTCTCCTGATCGCCATCGCCATAGGCCTGCTCTTTACGTGGCTCAGCAGCCGCGGCAAGTTCATGTTCCTGGACGGCGTGGTGCGGAACCGCGAGGCGGTGGTCGAGCCCTGGCATCGCTTTCGGGCGCTCGGCAACAGCCTCTTCTTCTTCCGCATCGTCCTGGGCATCGTGTCCTTCTTCGCCTTCGGCGCGCTGATTGCAGGGAGCACCCTCCTTCTGCTCCCGGCCATCCGCATACACCGGATGACGTTTTTCGCCCTGCTGGTCGTGGTTCTCGCGGGAGCGATTTTCCTGCTCATGGCGGTGGCCCTCGCCCTCGTCATGGCCGTTCTGAAGGATTTCGTGGTGCCCGTCATGTACCGCAGGGAGCTGAAAACGGTCCCGGCCTTCCGCGTCTTTCTGGCAGAATTCCTGCCCGGACACATCCTGGCATTCATCCTCTTCTACCTGCTCAAGTTCGTGCTCGGCATCGCCGCGGGCATCATCATGTTGGTGGGAACGTGCCTGACGTGCTGCATCGCCGCCATCCCCTACATCAGCTCGGTGGTCTTCCTGCCGATCCTGGTGTTCTTCCGGTGCTACTCCGTCTACTTCCTCGAACAGTTCGGCCCCGAGTGGCGGTTCTTCGAAGCGGACAAGGTGAGCGAGCCCGTTCCGGCCGGGGCTCCGCCGGAAACGCCGGCCGGGCCTGAAAGTCCCGAGCCGGGGAACTGATCTGGACCCCGGCAGACGGTTCGCTGAAGGGCGCGATGGAAAAAGAAGCGCCGTCGAGGTGTTGGAGAAGCCGGAGGCGTCGGGCGGGGCGGGGGACAACCGCTCTCCCGGCGCCAGGCGCCGGAACGAAGCATCCTCTGGAGGATACGCACTATGGGCATCGACGTAATGGATGATCTCCCAGCGCCCGGCGAACAGGACGAAGCACCGCCGGCCGGAGAACCGGCACAAGCCGAACAGGATCCTCCCGAAGAGCGCCGCATCCGCGGGATCGAATTCCTCGTCTTTCTCTTCCTCATCGTCCCGTCCATGCTTCTGTCCTTCTTCGTCACCCGCCAGCGCGAACTTGGCTTTCCGCTCGTGGCGACCGCGACAATCCTGCGCGACCTGGCGCTCCTCGCGCTTGTTCTGTTCTTCATCTGGCGGAACCGAGAACGGCTCGCCTCCATCGGCGTCACCCTGAAGAACGGCTGGGAGGACGTCCTGCTGGGCATAGGCCTCTTCGTCCCGGTCTTTTTCTCCGCGGGCGTGCTCCAGTTCGCCCTCAAGTCCCTGGGCTTCTCCAGCGCCACCATGAAGCTGCCGAAGTTCCTCACGCCGCACGGCCCGTTCGAATACGCGCTCGCGCTGGCCCTCGTGGCCGTCGTCGCCGTGGCGGAAGAGACGATTTTCCGCGGCTACATCATCAACCGGCTGGGGCTGGTTTCCAGGAGCCCCCTTTTCGTCGTCCTCGCGTCGGCGGCGATCTTCTCGCTCGGCCACGGCTACGAGGGATTCTCGGGCGTCCTGATCGTCGGCTGGCTGGGCGTGGTCTTCGCGCTCGTGTACCTGTGGCGGAGAAGCCTCGTCGCGCCCATCGTCATGCACTTTCTCCAGGACTTCGTCGGCATCATCCTGGTGCCCATGCTCCACTTAAAGTGAGAATCGCCGCCCCAACGGACGGCGATTTTTACCGGATCACTTGATCACTCGGTCACTACACGAAGTGGCAAGCGGCCATGTGCCCGCCGCCGAAGCCCTTCAATTCCGGCGCTTCCCGGCGGCACCTCGGTTCAACGAGGGGACAGCGGGCGGCGAATCGGCAGCCGGTCGAGCCCCTGGTGGAGGAGACGGGTTCGCCCTTCAGCGGAACCGGACGCGACGTGTCCGCCGGATCGGGTTTGGGGACGGCCGAGAGTAACGCCTTCGTGTAAGGGTGGAGAGGGCGTACGAACAGCTCTTCGGTGGGCCCCATCTCCACGATACCGCCCAGGTACATGACCGCCGTCTCGCGCGCTGATGTGGGCCACGACGCTGAGCCCGTGGGCGATGAAGAGATAGGTGAGCCCGAGCCGGTCCTGCAGGTCCTGCAGAAGGTTGACGATCTGCGCCTGCACGGACACGTCGAGCGCCGATACGGGTTCGTCGCAGACGATGAACCTCGGGTTCAGCGCGAGGGCCCGGGCGATGCCGATGCGCTGGCACTGGCCGCCGGAGAACTCGTGGGGAAATCGTCCCATGACGGATGGATCGAGGCCCACCTGCCGGAGCAGGTCCGCGACGCGTTCGTATCGTTCGCGCCTGTTCCCCATGCGGTGGATGAGGAGCGGCTCGGCGACGATGTCCGCCACCCGCATCCTCGGGTTGAGGCTCCCGTAGGGGTCCTGGAAGATGATCTGGAAGTCTCGCCGGCTGGCCCTGAGCCGCTCACCGTTCAGGGCCAGCAGGTCTTCGCCGTCGAAGAGAATCCGGCCCGACGAGGGCTCCAGCAGGCGGACCAGGCACCGCCCCAGGGTGGTTTTGCCCGATCCCGTCTCACCCACGAGACCGAGCGTCTTTCCTGCCGCAATGTCGAAGCTGACGTCGTCGACGGCATGGACCCAGGCCTTCGTCGTCCGCCAGAAGCCGCCCTTCACGGGATACCGGTGGACCAGATGCTCGACCCGAACCAGGGGTTCGGAGGTCCTGCCCGCGCTCATGACCGGCGCTCGCCGCAAAGGATGCACCGGACGCCGTGACCGTCGCCTGCACGGTCGAACTTCGGAGCGGCCGAACGGCAGGCGTCCACCGCGATGGAACAGCGGGGTTCGAATGCGCACCCGGGCGGAAGCCTGTCTGGGGGTGGCACCGTGCCGGGAATGGCTGCGAGCCGGGCCTCGCGGCGGTCCATCCGGGGGACCGAGGCGAGCAGGCCCCGGGTGTAGGGATGGCCCGGGCGGGCGAAGAGTTCTGCGGCGGACGCTTCCTCCACAACGCGCCCGCAGTACATCACGTAGACGCGCTGGGCGAATCGCGCCACGACGCCGAGGTCGTGCGTGATCAGCAGGACGGCCATGCCGAGTTCCCTGCGCAGCCGGTCAAGCAGGTCGAGAATCTGGGCCTGGACCGTTACGTCGAGGGCGGTGGTCGGTTCGTCCGCCACCAGCAGGGCCGGCCTGCATACGAGCGCCATGGCCAGAAGAACGCGCTGGCGCATGCCGCCGCTCAATTGGTGCGGGTAGTCGCCGTAGCGACGGCCCGGGTCCGGAAGGCCCACGAGCCGCATGGCGTCCACGGCGCGCGCCATGGCCTCGGCGCCGGCGATCTTCTCGTGCGCCAGGACGGCCTCGCGGATCTGGGCGCCCACGGTCATGACCGGGTTGAGGGCCGACAGCGGGTCCTGGAAGACCATGGCCGCGCTCTTGCCCCGCATGGCGCACAACTCCTTTTCGGACATCGAAAGCACGTCCCGACCCCCGAGCCGGACGGCGCCGCCGGTGATGCGCCCCGGGGGAGGAACGAGCCGGAACAGCGAGAGCGCCGTCAGGCTTTTGCCGCAGCCCGACTCGCCCACGACGGCCACCGCCTCGCCCGCGTCGACCCGCAGGGACACGCCGTCCACGACCCTTACCGTACCTCTTTCCGTGGGGAACTCGATCCGCAGACCGTCGACCTCGAGCAGGGCTGCCATGGCCAAGAGTCTAGTCCAGACCGGGTCCCGGATCAAATCCAGTGCAAGGCCCGCGCGGTCCGTCCTCCTGCTTTGAGATCGGCCTGAGACTCGAGATCTGAGCGATCTCGCCAGATATGTCACTTTTCGGTGATAAAATGTCCTGAATCGGTGCTGGTATTGAGTCTCAGAAACCGTTCTTGTGTCTCAATTCTGGGACGATGCGTCGGTACGCACGCGAAGCCCCTCCAGCACGAGGGCGCGCCTGGCGTTGTGTGTTAGTGAATATCCTCTTATCATTGTACAGTCGTCCACATAAAGCGGACCTTCTGGCGCAGATATTGCTGTAGATGGAGTGAAAGGTGGCGGCAATTGGTTGCTCGTCACCCGGTATCGAAATCTCGCGGGGCGTGATTGGCCGGAGTCGGCGGTTCAGGAGTTCAACAGTTGAGGGCAGGTTGGAAGATGACCAGGACGACGAAAAACCAAAAACAACATGCCATCGGCACGGAACCCAAGCGAAACAAAAGGCTTCCGAAGAGCGCTGGCTTCCTCTGGAGACACGCCCTCAAGACCGAAACCAAGATCCTGATTCTCTCGATTGTTCTTGGCCTGGGCTTCTGGGGCGGCGATGCGGTCGTGGATACCATTTTCTTTTCGAAGAAGCCCTTTCTCAGTGTCCTTCTGTTGGATGCGGGACCCTACGAGATTTACATGCGCACCAGCGTATTTCTCGCTCTGGTGATGGCGGGGATCATTGCCGCCATCCTGGTTCACCGCGAGAAGGAGGCAAGGCAAAATCTGCAGGAAAAAGATGCGCGCTTTCAGGCCTTCATGGACAACCTCCCCGGTATCGCTTTCATGCGGGGAAGGGACGGCCGGTATGTGTTCGTGAACCGGAAACTCTGCGAAACGATAGGCAAGCGGCGGGAGGATATCCTGGGCCATCGCCCGGAGGACATCCTGCTACCCGAGGAAGCGGCCAAGGTATTGGCCGAGGATGAGGCGATTTTTCAGACGGACGAGGCCCGGCAAAGCGAAAATGTGATCCAGTCCGCGGACGGGCCTCGAACCTGGATGGCCAGCAAGTTCCCCATTTCCGGATCGGCCGTCGCCGCGGCATTGGTGGGCGGCGTGTCAGTCGACATTACGGACAGGAAACGAGCCGAAGAGGCTCTGCGGGACAGTGAAGAGCAGTACCGGACACTCTTCAACAACACCAACGACGGCATTCTCCTGCTCGATATGACCGGGACCATCATCGGCGCCAACGACGTGCTGTGCGAGCGTCTCGGCTACAGCCTGCGTGAGATGACCGGTATGCACGTATCCCAGATCGACACGCCGGAGTATAAAGAAAAGGTGCCCCTCCGGTTCGCGGAAATCATAGAGAAAGGGCATGCCGTCTTCGAGACGGAGCACGTGAAACGCGACGGTACGCCGATGCCCGTGGAAATCAGCACGCGCGTCATCACCTATGCCGGCCAGCCGGCCATGCTCTCCATCGTCCGGGACATCAGCGAAAGGCGAGCGGCCGAGAAGACGCTTCACGAGGCTGAAGAACTCTATCGAATGCTGGTCGAGAATCTCGGCGAGGGCGTCGGCATCGTTGATCCCTCTGAGACTTTCGTGTTTGTCAACCCAGCCGCCGAGGCCATCTTCGGGGTGCCCTCGGGGGGACTTACAGGCCGGAACCTGTCCGAATTCACGTCGGAACGGGATTTCGAGAGAGCTCTGGATGGCACGCGCCTCCGACGACAGGGGACAAGCGACTCCTACGAGATGCGGATCAAACGGCCGGACGGCGCAGAGCGGATTCTCCGCGTCACGGTGACGCCCCGTAAAGGCGAGAACGACGACTTCATCGGGGCCCTTGGGGTCTTCTGGGACATCACCGATGCCAGCCAGGCCCGGGATGCACTGCGCGTCAGCGAGGAACGGTACAGGACCATCCTGGATGACATGGAAGAGGGGTACTACGAGGTCGACCTGGATGGAAAGATCATTTTCGCCAATGAGGCCTTCGGGAAAATCTGGGGCATCAGGTGCGACGAACTGATCGGCCGCAATTTTCGCTCGGTCACGCAAAAGGAAACCGCCGACAGGACCTACGCCGCTTTCCATCGCGTCTTCAAGACGGGAAAGGGCGAGTGGATAACCGACTGGAGGACCGTCCGCGCGGACGGCTCTGTGAGGTTTCTTGAGCTTTCGGCGTATCCCATCGCTGTTTCAGAAAAACGGTATTCGGGCTTCAGGGGCGTGATCCGCGACGTGACCGACCGCCTCGCGGCGGAGCAAGCCCTTCGCGAGAGCGAGGAGCGCTACCGCGACCTGGTGGAAAACAGCGTGGATGTCATCCTGACGCACGATCTCAAAGGGACAATCACATCGTGCAACCCCGCCACCGCCAGGTTCTTCGGCCTGGAAAGCCCAGGCAAGGTCATCGGCATGAACCTGCGCGACGTCCTGGTGTCGGACGTAAAAGACCAGTTTCAGGAATATCTGGATACCGTGCACCGGGACGGCCGGGCGGAGGGTAGCATGAAGGTCCTGACAATGTCCGGTGATGTCAGGATCCTCGCTTTCGAGAACACGCTCAGCCCGAGCGATAGCGGCGACGCCTTCGTCCGGGCGAGGGCCCAGGACGTCACCGAAAAAATGGCCATGGAGAAGGCCCTTCGCCAGTCGGAGGTCCGATACCGCAAGCTTTTCGAGCGGAGTTTGGCGGGCATGTACAAGACATCGCTTGACGGCAGAGTGCTCGACTGCAACATGGCCCTGGCGGAGATCTTCGGTGCAGACAGCGTCGATGAAGTGAAAAAGATCAGCGTAGTAGACCACTATGCCAATGTGGCCGAGCGCAAAAAGTTCATCGATCGCCTCAAGCGGGACGGGCGAGTCACCAACATGGAGTTGACCCTGCTCAAGATGGACAAGAGCCCCATCCGCGTCCTCATGAGCGCCGCACTGGTTCAAGGCGAGCCGGGCGAGGGCGACATCATCGAAGGCACGTTTATTGACATCACTGAAAAAGAGGCGCTCGCCAGTGAGAAGGCGAAGGCCCGCGAGCTTCAAGGTATTTCGCAGCTGACCTCGGGCATCGCACACGAGGTGCGCAACCCCCTCTTCGCCATCCAGCTCAACCTCGCAGGGCTTGTGCGACGGCTGTCGCTCGACGAGACGGAGCAGACTCAGGTGGATTTTGTCCTCTCACACGTGAAGCGGCTGGATTCGCTTGTGCGGAGCCTTCTTGAACTGGGGCAGTCCGTTGAACCGGAGGAAATGATTGAAGCCGACCTGCGCGCTCTGATTAAGGATGCCTGTATCGCTGTGGAGGAGGAATTCCCGTCCCGGAGTGGTCAAATAGATATCGGTGTCCATGAGACACCGGTGCTCGTCAGAGTCTCGCCCCGGAAAATCACACAGGCCTTCGTTCATCTTCTTCGCAACGCGGTCCAGGTGACGCCCGAGGGCGGCGCCGTGCACATCCGGTGCGACCACGACGCGTCCGGATGCAGGGTTCTCATCTCCGACGAGGGACCGGGCATTCCCGGAAAGATCCGGAAGTCCCTCTTCGAACCCTTCGTGACCACGCGCACGGGCCAGCCCGGCATGGGCCTCGCGCTGGCGCGCCACTACATCGAATCCCATGGCGGCACCATCAGCGCCGTCAATAACAAACCGCCTCCGGGCGCGACCTTCGCGGCATGGCTGCCGACGACAGGGACGCTGCGGGATTCGGGCGGAAACAAACTGCCCCTGGCGGGCTGAGAGAGCCCGTGTGCGTCCTCCTGGAGGCCGGCTGATCCGTCGTTAGTCCCGGCATCGCCCGGCGCGGAGTGCATGGAGTCGGTCGTCAGGACGATGATCCCTCGCCGTCCGGACGAGGCTCGCCATTCCGGGGAAGGCGCAGGGTGATGACCAAGCCCGGACCGTCCCGCCGTTCAGACGCCTCTATGGTTCCGCCGTGCGCCTCCACATAGTGCCGTGCAAGGGCAAGCCCGAGGCCCCGACGTCCCTGGTGCGAGGTCACGAACGGTTCGAAGAGGCGATCGGCCAGTTCCGGCGGGATCCCCGGCCCCCTGTCCATAACCTCGATGACCAGCGAATCGCCTTCGCGTCTGGCGCGAAGCGTAATATCCGCCGGCGGAAGGCTGTTCTGGAGGCCGTTGATGATGAGTTGCTTGAGCGCTTGGGCCACCTTCTCCGGAACGCACGTGACCTCCACCGACTCCGCAGGAACGTCGAACTCCACTTTTCCGCCGGCGTCCGGTTCTTCCAGCTCCGTGATGGAGACCGCCGCGTCGAAGATATCCCGGACGGAGACCGACCGGTATTCCTCGGGGCGGGCCGAATGGCTCAATTCAAGGAGCAGCTTCACCAGCACGTCCAGCCTTCTGATCTGGTCGCTCACGCGTTGAAGCTGTTCTCCGCTCGCGGAACTGGCGGGGAGCTTCTTTTTCAGGACTTCCAGGTTGACGTCGAGGGCGAACAGGGGGTTGCGTACTTCGTGCGCCAGTCCCTGCAACAGGCGTGTGAGGCGTTCCAGTTCTTTTCGACGCCTGGTCTCCGCCTCGAGATGCTTGACGTCTTTTTCCCTGTTGATCATCTCGGTGATGTCCGCCAGAGAGGCCACCATCCCCTTCACCGCCCCGGCTATGCCGAAGAGGGGCGCCGCGTTGATCGAGAGGGCGACGCGCCGCCCGTCCGTCCGCAGCACGAAAACTCTCTGGTCGAAAACCGGCTTGCGCGTGGCCATCACCAGGTTGATGGGAAGGCTTGTCTCTGGAAGAGGGTTGCCGTCCACGTCCAGGAACCGCCAGTCCAGAGTATCGTAGACACCTTGCCTGCTGGTTTCGCGGCTCAGGCCAAGGATGTCTTCGGCACGGCGGTTGGCGAAGGTGATCCGCCTGTCCCTGTCGGCTTCGATGATTCCGGCCGGGCTGGTTTCCATGATTCGCGCGATAAGGTCCCTTTCCTGCCGCAGGGCTTCGCGGTTCCTCTTGTCCTGCGTGATGTCACGCATTATGCCCTGGACGCACGGGGGACCTTCGGTCTCGAACCGCGTTAGCGTGACGGCGGCGTCGAAGCGTTCGCCGTCGGCTCTCGTGTAGATCCACTCGAAACGCTGGGGGGTGCCCTGCAACGCCAGCCTGTAATATTCGGCGCCCTTATCTTTTGACGGCATGCCGTCCTCCTGGCTCGGCGGCGACAGCTCCAGAAGGCTGTGCCCGACAATCTTTTCCGGGGCGCACCCGAAGAGTTCCAGGGCGAACCTGTTGCAGGACAGCACCTTCCTGTCGTCCAGAAGAAGAATGGCGTCGCCCGCCGTCTCAAAGAGAGACCTGTATTTCTCTTCGGATGCTCGAAGGGCGGATTCGGCCTCCCACCGACCGGTCTGTGCCTCCTCCAGCGTGGCCTCGAAATACCGGCTGAGGAGAATGACCGGGATCGTCCCTACGGCCAAGAGACACAATACAAAAATACCGTGCCACAAGCCCCTCTGTAGAGGGTCCAGGTAATCGAGGCCGACGTGCAGCATTCCGCTCATCACGAGCAGAAGCGCGACCAGGGGCAGGAAGGTGCGCACCATCCGCGCGCCCAGAGACGGACCGAGCAGGAAGCGCGACGCCCAGCCGTCAATGCCATAGAGCGATACCGTTCCGATCCCCAGGAAGAGGATGGCCAGGCCGGTGGACAGGGCCACGGGAATCACGCTGCCTCCGTACAGCAGGGGGGTGTCGTGCGCGTATCCGACCACGACGAAGTAACCCACGATGGCGGCAACCATGGCGAGTGCCGTCGACAGCCCCTGTCGTGCTTGTGCCCTGCCCTCCAGGTGGGAAGACCACACAAGGGCCGATCCGAGAAGGAAGAGGCAGATCGCCGTCAACGGCGACATGCGCCCGAGCGGTACGCCCTTCAGTTCTCCCGGAACGGGCAGCAGGAGATGTTCGATATCCAACCCGGGGAAGAAGGCGAACTGCAGTAGAAGGAGCCCCGTGAAGGCTGCCGTGATCCAGGCCAGGGCGGCGGCGGTGATATGCCACGCGTCGACTCGGCGGCTTCTCAGCCTGAGCCCCAGCGCGACGGCCAGAGCAGCCACGGCCAGGGCTGTGCTCGGCGCCATGGGGATCCACTTCGGCGCGAAGGACGCCCACCGCAGACTCCCCGCAAGCCATGCGTAGGTACCGGACAGGAGGAGCAGACCGGTGAGGGCGAAACACGCAACGATCAGCTTGAAGTAGGGGCGCCCGCCCGGCGCCTCCTCGATGACCTCCTGTGGATCGTCAGCCACAGGACACCTGCGAAGGACCCGCGTCGTCCTGGCCCGCTGCCGGCGCGCCCACACCCCTTCGCCACCGGTCGGTGTGCACGGATTCCGGGAGGACTACGGTTATCGGTCCGGCCGGGGCGGGAGTTCCATGATATGTCACAAGGGTGGCCATTACGTCGTATCTTTTAGGCATCGTCCCAAACAGTATGGCCAGAAGCAGCGAAATAATCAATACGCTAAAAAAGCCGCCTCCCCGGCAGGAGGCGGCTTGGTGTGCTCATTGGCGTCCCCAGGGGGTTCAAACCTACCCTCCCTGGAAGCCTCGTTCGCAGAGCTCACTGCGTTTCGAGGGAGGCTACGGTTTCCGGGGCGGGGCCCCTTCCGGGTTTTTCTACGGCTCGGCGCCAAGCAGTTGGCGCCGTCGCCTTGAAAACCACGGACAATCCGCCGTCCTTCGAATCCCCCTGGATGGAAGGCATTGGAAGCAGGACGCACGATGAAAAAGGCCGCTTCCCCGAAGGAAAGCGGCCTGATATCTCCTTGGCGTCCCCAGGGGGATTCGAACCCCCGTCGCAGGCGTGAAAGGCCTGTGTCCTAGGCCGGGCTAGACGATGGGGACGCCCATGGTGGGCCGTACTGGACTCGAACCAGTGACTCTCTGCTTAAAAGGCAGATACTCTACCAACTGAGTTAACGGCCCGTCGGCCCAGAGATATTATAGAGATTGGCGGCTCGAAGTCAACTCCGGCCCCCTCGTTGACTCCGGGGGGCGTTGAGCCTACAGTATGGATGCGGAGGGAACCGGGCAGCCGCTGCGGCTTCGGCCGTGGAGGAAAGTCCGGACTCCACAGGGCGGCACGCCTGCTAACGGCAGGGAGGAGCGATCCTACGGAAAGTGCCACAGAAAATACACCGCCGAAGGCTCTTTCGAGCCAGGTAAGGGTGAAATGGTGGGGTAAGAGCCCACCGCGCTCCTGGTAACAGGGGCGGCAGGGTAAACCCCGTGCGGAGCAAGGCCAAATAGGGAGGCGCTAAGGCTGGCCCGGCCGTGCCTCCGGGTAGGCCGCTTGAGGCCGTCGGTGACGGCGGTCCCAGAGGAATGGCTGCCACCCCGGTTCGCCGGGGTACAGAATCCGGCTTACAGGTTCCCTTCGCGCTTGACGACGGGCGGGTTTATCCCGCCCGTTCGTCGTTTCTTCCGTATGACCGAGGAACGAGGGCGCACCGCGCCCATTGTCCAGTGTTCCACAGCGGCCGGCGGGAAGTCGGCCTGATCCCGCTCCGCCGCGTTGACTCAAAAGGACTCCTGCCCCTATAATCTCTGAGGCCACCGACTCGCGGAGAGGTGCTGGAGTGGCCGAACAGGACTGCCTGCTAAGCAGTTGTCCTAGGAAACTGGGACCGAGGGTTCGAATCCCTCCCTCTCCGCCATCTCTTTCATCCTGTTGATGTTAGAGAGTATAAGAAGCTTACCTGCAACGCACCATTCGACATTTCTACAGTAGAAATAAGAGCCCGATTGCAAGAAAGTTGCAAGTATCGGTGTGTAAGGCCAGTATTTATAGGATGTTACGGGCCGGCTGCTCCTGGCCGTGTCCCCCGATAGATAGTACCCGGCCCAGCAGGAGGCCACCGCTCTGATGCAATTAGCGCCGCACCCTGCGGAGCAACGGCCTTGATCGGTATCGATACGCAGGGCGTTTGGCCGACTACGCGGAAATGGAAGCGCCGGCTACTCCGAGCGGGGGATCGGCTGTAGCTCGCCTACCCTGTCGGCGACAGCGCGGCAGGCCGTGGTCACGTCCTTCACAAGGCGCTCGTCCACGTTCATATCCCCTTCGTACTCTCCAAGATTTCGGACGTCGTGCGCCTTTGCCAGAACACGCCAGACTTCGGGACCCAGTTCGAGGGTATGAGGAAGGACCTGAAAGACGATGTAGCGGTTGCCGGCGCGATACCCGTGCCACCGAAGCGCGGCCAGGCAGAGCGCATGCGCGGCGTTGTAGGCGAGATCGAAACGGCCCTCGAGAGAGTTGCCTGTGTTCTCCGCGTCCGCAAGGCGGGCCAGCGCGGAACGGCACAGTCCATCGAATTCAGCTGCGTCGGGTGGTTCCCGCTTCAGGGGTTTTCCGGGCCCGGTCAGGGCGTCAAGCGGGGAGGTCATCGTCCCCCCCGATGACCCAGAACTTGGGCTGGGCCAGAACCCTCTTCACGAAGGCGTTGCCCTGGCGCAGCCGTTTGGACATCTCTTTCCGAGTGTAGACGGTAGGGTTGACTGGTCTCCCCAGCTTCGATCCGGCCTCTTCCAGAGCGGCGAAGAGGTCGGCGTAGGTCAGGCGGTCCGTGACCACGAGCAGGTCGATGTCACTGGCGGCCGCGTCCTGGCCCTTGGCCACCGAACCGAACACGAAGGCGGCGTCTATGTCCTGCGCCAGATCTTCCAGCGCGGAACGAAGGATGTCGACGAGCCCGCTCGTCTTCATCACGATCCCTTGAAGCTCCCCGAAAACGGGT
This sequence comes from uncultured Acidobacteriota bacterium, assembly GCA_963724125.1. Taxonomy (GTDB): domain Bacteria; phylum Acidobacteriota; class UBA4820; order UBA4820; family DSQY01; genus CAVRTJ01. The sequence goes on along the minus strand of CAVRTJ010000005.1, from coordinate 48,639 downwards.
GCCGTGGCGTTGGCCTGGTAGTGCTTCTGGTTCCCTACCCGCGTCACCGTCAAGAGGCCGGCCTCCGCTAAGCGCGCCAGCTCCCGCTGGACGGCCCCGGTGCCCGATCCGGCCAGCGCTATGATCTCGTTGGCGTAGAAGCTCCGGCCTGGATTCCCGAAGAGAAGACCCAGCACGCGCTGCTGCACCTTCGTGAAAAGAGCGTCGGCGACGCCACGGCTCGAAGGCTTGCCGATATCGGCGGGTGGCTTCTTCGTTCCCATAATGGGAATGATAATACCCGTTATGGGTATCGTCAAGCTCCCGAGGCCAGCATACGGACTTTTCGCCACCACTGGTGCCTCCTTCTACGGATGCGTTGCGGTACCCATCGGGTTAGCAATGAAGAGTCCCTGTCCCATGGTGGCGATGAGGAGGTCGCCGGTGCCGTCATCGAGGGGCAGAATCTGGGTCACGGAAGTGCGACGGATTGTGATGTCCCAAAGGTAGTGGGAGATATAGTCATCAGAGAGGCGAAGAGGCAGATCGGCTATCTTGCGCCAGGTCAACCCCAGGTCGTCCGAGCGGTAGATGCCGCCGTTGAGTTGCACTGCGGCATAGAGCGTCTGCCCGTCGGGCGGCGATACTACGGCTGAAATCAGGGGCGCGTTGTTACCCGCCGAAAAGGACGGCAAGCCATTGTCGCGCCGTTGCCAGGTCTTGCCTCCGTCCAGAGACACGAAGATGCCTCCCTGCGCCCCCGGGGACTGCGCGTACCCCATGGCCGATGCAACCAGGATGTCCGGATCATCTTTGTCTCGGTACAAGCACGTCACACCCCCAATAGCATTGGCGTCCATAGCGGGGGACCAGGTCGCACCCCCGTCTGAACTACAGTAGATTCCACCCGTCCATGCATCATACGGGCTTTCGTACCCTGGCGAGGACGTGCTGAACCACCCGCCCACGACAAGGTTGCTGGAATCGCGTGGATCGGCAGTAACAGGATGTTGAAAAACCTCTTCAAATCAATATAGCTATATGATATAATACTATATGACTGATGGAGGTGGTGATGAGAGGAGCGGATACGGATCAGACGGAACTGTTCAGCTACGTGTCGCTGGAGTCGCGGATCCCTGTGAACCATCCGCTCAGGCCGATTCGGAAGATGACGAATGCGGCGCTTCGGAGGCTGTCGCCCGAATTGGACGTGCTGTACGCGCGGGAGGGACGCCCCTCGATTCCTCCCGAGCGGCTCTTGCGCGCCCTGCTCATCCAGGTGCTCTACTCGATCCGAAGCGAACGCATGCTGGTGGAGCAACTGGATTACAACTTTCTCTTTCGCTGGTTCGTGGGCATGGGCACCAACGAAGAAGTTTGGGACCATTCCAGCTTCACGACCAATCGGGACCGGTTGCTGGAAGGCGACATTGCCCGGCGGTTCTTCGCGGCGGTGTTGGACCAGGCCAAGGCTCAGAACCTCATGTCGGACGAACATTTCACGGTGGACGGGACGCTGATCGAGGCATGGGCCTCCATGAAGAGCGTGAAGCCCAAAGACGGGTCCGAGCCTCCGTCCAGCGGTAAAGGCCGCAATCCATCCGTGGATTTCAAGGGGAAGAAGCGGCGCAATGACACCCACGCCTCGGCGACGGACCCCGAAGCCCGGCTGTACCGGAAAGGGGAGGGACAGCAGACCAAGCTGTGCTACATGGGCCACGTCCTGATGGAGAACCGGCATGGCCTCGTCGTGGACGGACGGTTGACGCTGGCCACGGGGGATGCCGAGCGAGAGGCCGCTCGCGAAATGGCGGAGGACATCCCCGGTCATGGGAGGGCAACCCTCGGCGGGGACAAGGCATACGACACGGCCCAGTTTGTGGAAGACATGAGGGCCCTGAACGTGACGCCTCACGTAGCACAGAACACCACGGGGCGGAGGTCGGCCATCGACGGCAGGACGACGCGTCACGCCGGTTACGCGATGAGCATCAAAGCGCGGAAGCTGGTGGAGGAGGTCTTTGGCTGGATGAAAACGGTGGCCACGATGCGCAAGACACGATTCAGGGGCAAAGACCGCGTCGGATGGTCCTTCACCTTCGGACTTGCGGCCTACAACCTGGTTCGGATGCGCAACCTCGGGATAGGTGTGTGAAGAAGGCGAAAAGAAGCCGGAACCGGGGCACCCAGCCCCTGCCTGGAGGCTAGAATGAGCCCACCTACAGACCAATCGCTCCCTCATCAACGCCTCTTCCAGAACCCTCAACGCATTTTCAGAAGCATATGGACCTCTGCCGGCCACCCCGGCCAGAGATTTTCAACAGCCTGGTAAGAGCCGTGAGGCCTGTCAGCATCGGTACGGTTCCCAAGGTGGTCCAAGTAATGCCAAGGTCGCTCGAGGAATAGAAAGTCGCATCATTCTGGCATTCCCCAAGAATCAGGAGGGTGCTTAGGAAGCAGACGTCCATTTAGAAAGGGTGTATGCTTATGAAATGAATAGGGTTAACCGGTACTACAAAGCGGCGAAGATTTCCGAGAGCAAATTCCGGGCAATCATGAGGTGCTTCAGCGAGGATTTGTCGGCCAGCCAGACGGCGAGAATGACAGGGATCAGCGTCCGGTCCATCAACGCCCTTTTCCTCCGAATCAGGATTCGCCTGGCAGCGATCTGTGAAGCGCAGTCTCCGGTCGGGGGCGTCGTCGAAGTCGATGAATCCTACTTCGGACCCCGCCGGGTTCCGGGTAAACATGGGCGAGGGGCCGGTGGAAAAACGATCGTGTTCGGGATCTTCCAACGGGGCGAAAGTGTTTTTACGCAGATCGTTCCGGATTGCCAAAAAGTCACACTACAGAAGGTTATCCGCGGACGCGTCAGTTTGGAGTCGGTCATCCACAACGACGGATGGAGCGCTTACGACGGTCTCGTGGATGTGGGTTACGCAAAGCATTTCAGGGTTCAGCATCACCTGAATGAATTCGGGGTAAAGGACAATCACATCAACGGGATTGAATCGTTCTGGAGCTTCACAAAACGCAGGATGGTCAAGTTCAATGGAATCGCCCATCACACCTTTTACCTGCATCTCAAAGAGACAGAATTCAGGTTTAACCACCGAAAGGAGGATCTCTACAAATTGCTCTTGAGACTCTTCAGAGATAATCCGATATAATCATTTTGCTTCCCAAGCCCCTTCCCAAATCCGCAATCCACCAATACCTTGCGAGACTTTGTGCAGCAAGCAATCGGACAGTAGTGATTCTGTCTCCCGAATCCCGTCTCCCCGCCTTCTCATATCCACTTCACAGCGGTGACGCGCGTTCCTTCACCTGGCAGCGACCAGATGTGGAACTCGTCCACCAGCCGCTTCGAACCGCTGAGTCCAAGGCCCATGCCGCCGCCGGTGGTATAGCCATCCTTCATAGCAAGCTCAAGGTCGGGGATACCCGGCCCGTGATCTTCAAACACGAGCCGGAGGCCGCGCTTGGAGCCTTCCTCCAGCGCTTCCATGCGCACATTCCCGCCTCCGCCGTATTCGACGGTATTGCGGGCCAGTTCGCTGGCCGCCGTGACCATCTTGGTCTGATCCACAAGGCCGAACTGCAATTCCACCATCCAAACGCGCACGGCCTGCCGAGCACATGGGATGTCCTCGGAGTTCAGCAGTTTGAGGGTTTCACTCCGGATGATATTCATGGCTGTTCGCCTCTGCTGAGGCTTCCGACAGGGATGCGAGCAGGGCCATGCCCTTTTCCGCGCTAAGTGCGGTGCGGACACCCTCCAGCGAAAGCCCCAATTCCACGACAGTGATGGCCACCGCCGGTCGCATACCCACCACCACGACTTCAGCGCCGAGCGCCCGAGTCATGGCGGCGATATTGCTCAGCAGGCGGCCAATGAATGAGTCCACTACCTCCATGGCGGAAATGTCGATGAGCACCCCTTTTGCCCGTTCCTTCGCCACACGCGCGGTCAGGTCTTCCTGGAGGACCATGGCCAGGCGGTCGTGCATGTCGCCCAGGATGGTGACCAGCAGAATATTGCCCATTTTGAGGATCGGAATCTTGTCCACGGTGTCCTCCTCTCCTTAGGCCTGCGCCTGCTTTCGGGTGACCGAGAGGCCCGCCTGTTTGAAGGCGAAGGATAGCGCGTCGGCCAACGAGGACTTGGTCACCACGTCGCCAAAGGCCACGCCCAGATGGACCATGGTCTGGGCGATCTGGGGGCGGATTCCGCTAATGATGACCTGGGCGCCCATAAGCCGGGCCGCGGAAACCGCCTTGAGCAGGTTTTGGGCCACCAGCGTGTCCACGGCGGGCACGCCGGTGATGTCGATGATGGCGATCCCGCTGCCGGTTTCCACGAGGGACTGCAGGAGATTCTCCATCACGATCTGGTTGCGGGTGCTGTCCAGCGTGCCGATCAACGGCAGGGCCAGGATGCCATCCCAGAGCTTCACGACCGGCGTGGACAGCTCGAGCATCTCCGTCTGCTGACGCTTGATGATCAGCTCGCGGCTCTGCTGAAAGGTCTCAAAGGTGAACAGGCCCAAGGTGTCGATGAGGACGGTGGCCGTCCACACTTCGCTCGCCAGGGCGGTCGCATCCTTGCCGACCGCTTCTTGCAGCCGGACGAAGAGCGGCTGTTTCAAGGAGAACACGAAGGTGGCGGTCTCGGTAGGCGTAAAGTTCTTGGCGGCCCGCGACCGGGAAATCCCGGAGAGAAAGTCCCGCAACGGCGTCCATTCAGAGGCCGTGATGTCGGTGGGGGTCCCGCCGGCGACTGCCGCCGTAAATAGCGACAGAAACTCCACCGATTCGCGGCGCAGATCGGCTTCGGACAGCAGGTCCTTTCGCAAAGTCAACGCGGCCAATTGTTCCTTCAGCCATTCCTCAACGATTTCCTTTCCAAACTTGGTCAAGACCCTTAGGAGTTTGGTGTCACGGTTTTTAGCCATGGGATGATCTCCTTTATCTGCCATCAGTCAATGCTGCCCGGATCATGCGCCGTCGCACGATCGTCTCGCTCAGCTTTAGAGTTCGTTCGTCTTCTTGAGGGCATCGTTAACGCCTCCGTTCTTTCTTGCCTTCACAGCCTCTCGCGATGCCGTGGATCCCATCCTGGGGATGCGAACCATGACTTCATCCCTTCCCTAAATCCCCACCGGCAGTCTCACGATAAAGGTCGCACCCGGCGCCGGTTCGTTGTTCCTGGCCTCCACCGAACCGCCATGGTCGGTGAGAATCTTCTGGACGATGGCCAGCCCCAGGCCTGTGCCGCCCTTCCTCTTGGACTGGAAGGGTTGGAACAGGCGTGGGAAAAACTCCGGCGCGATCCCTGTCCCCTGGTCCTGCACGCGGATCTGAACCATGCCATCCTCCAGAGACACTTCCACCCCCACCGGCGTACCTTTCGGACTGATGGTGAGGGCGTTTTGGAGCAAGTTGATGAGCACCTGCTCAAGCTTGGCCGAGTCGCCCACGACCTGCGGCACCGGACCGTCGGAGCGGACCCGGACGCGCCCGTCCGAACCGGCTACCCCTCCCTCCGCGAACCGCGCCGCGCTGATGGCCACCGCCCGGAGGTCGCAGGGAACAAACCCGGCCGAGTCGGCCGGGCGGCCCAGGAGCAGGAGATCATTCATAAGCATGGACAAGCGCTGGATCTGCTCCTTGATGTGGGCCACGCACTGCCGAATGTCCGGGTCATCTCCCAGCTTCTTTTCTAAAACCGCGGCCATGATCTGGATGGAGTTGAGGGGGTTGCGCACTTCGTGAGCCACGCCTCCGGTGATCATCCCGATGGTTTCCATCGTCCTGGCGCGCGCCAAATCAAACTCCAGGCTCTTTCGTTCGGAGATGTTGTGCAAAACGCAGTGGGAGTAGGACGGCCGGTTCTGCGCGTCGCGGACGAAAACGCCGTCATTGGAAACGGTCAACACGTTGCCGTCCTTGCGCCTCACCTCGAACTCGACGCCGTGGGTGACGCCGCACTCGCGAAAACGGGCGAACTCCTCGGCCAAAAGGGCTTGACTGGCCGGGGTGATAAACTCCGTCATCCGGCGTCCGATGACCTCGTCGCGCGTGTAGCCGAACAGGGCGAGCCAGGCGGGATTGACCTCGAGGATGCGCTCGAGGGCATCAAGGGATTGATACGCCACCGGCGATTGCTCGAAAATCCGGCGGAACCGCGCCTCGCTTTCGCGCAGCAGAAGGATCTTCGTGTCCAGTTCCGTGTAGAGCGCCACCACACCGCGATTGGTAACCTCCAGTTCCTCACGCCGTCCCCGCAGTTCTTGCATAGCGCGCAGGAGTTCCTGATTTTGAATGTGGGCCTCCTCCAGCGGTGATTCGGGGCCTGTGACTGCCAGCGCCTCACCGATGTGTTTCAAGAGGGTCGGCGTGACCTCCTGCTGGGTTGGAGGGAGCGTCGCGCCGAGGGACACCAGGGTGCCTTTCCCGATTTCGGTATCGATATGGAATTGATCCACGAGCCGACAGGAACCGACGATTCCGATGCCCATTCCGGTGGATGAGCTGAAGCGCCCCTCCAGGATAGCCTGGACATCCTTGATCCCTGGGCCGCCGTCGCGCACCGTGATGGCGAAGACCTGTGACCTGGCCACGCCCTTCAGCATGAACTCGACTTCGCCGCTTCCTGCATACTGGTAGGCATTGCGGGCGATTTCTGAGACGGCGGTGGCGATGCGCGTCTGGTCGCTGCGGTCAAAACCCAACAGGTTCGCAACCCTGCGGGCGCGCCGTCGTACCTGGACCACATCCTCTTCGCAGCGGATTTCGACGCGGCTGATCGCGGTGCTCATGGGGAGCTCCTCGTTTCCCGGATCACCAGCACGGTGCTGTCATCCCGCTCCCGTCCGTGGTCTCGGAACAACACGCCTGCAATGAGGGCAGGAGTCCGCCCTCGCAACCCAGGATAATCGTCCAGGTCCCATCGGGTGGCCAGTCCGTCCGAATGCATGACGAGCAGTCCGTTTTCCGGCCAGGGATAGGTGGTCTGCTCAATCTTACGAGATTCGGCGCCCACAGTGCCGTTGTGCGAGACCAGGCCGCGGAAGACATCGCCGGAATAGATTCGCCCGGAGATGTTGCCCACGCCGGCATAACGCACTTCGCGCTGGCCCCAGAGCACTTCGGCTACGGCCACCGCGGCCCCGCGAGTGGTGTGTAGGGCGGTATGCATGCGTTTCACCATCTCCGCGGGATCACATTTCGTATGGTTCTCGAAGACGTGGACCGCCGCGGCAGAGGCTTCGGCCGCTTGTGGACCGTGACCCAACCCGTCGGCCACCAGGACGAGCGCCCGCTCGCGGGTCTGATGTACCGCCCAGGCATCGCCGCAGGCTTCCTCCGTGGCCACTGGCAAACACACCGCCCCCACTTCCAGCGGGCTCGGTACCGCAGAGGCAGCCGGCAGCCGCGGCTCGATGCGGCTCAGCACGGCCGTGCCATGGTTGGGTTTGGAATAGAGGTCGAAAAGGGACGACAGCCTCACGACCGAGCCCAGCCCCGTCCCGGGACTGTCTGACGTGGAAAAACCGTCGCGCAGGCTCTCGCCTACGTTTGGGATCCCCGGCCCTTTGTCCAGCGAGAGTGTTTCCATGCCGCACGTTCCGGCGACCTGGAAGGCGCGCAAGATGAGATCGCCGCCGCCGGCGTGCTTCACCAGGTTTGTGGCCAGCTCGGTCACGACGATGGAGATATGCCCGATGCTGACCGCATCGAGCCCCAACTCTCTGCCCATGGACGCCGCCAGCCGCCGGGTTTCGCCCACCTGACTCAGTTCTTCCACACGAACGAGTTTCATGTCATAGGTCCCTTAAAGAAGAAGCCAGAAGCCAGAATGGTGCGGGCCGCACGCCGGTGTCTCAAATTGGCGGGCCTTTTGCCACACCACCAAGTCCTCAAGGTAATCGTGCGTTCTCGCATCTTACGTCTTGAATTCTGACTCACTACTGTCAGGCCATAAGTTGAATAACAACAACGGGTTGCAAGAAGCACTTTCGATATTGACGTGATAATTCTCGCTGAGAAGTTCATGGATAGGGACTTTCTCGAAGATGGAAAGAGTGATGATTTGCAGCATTGTTTGGAGGGGGAGTTCGATGTCGAGACGCTTCTTGGCGAACCAACACCATGGCCGAAGTCCTCGATGGTGTGCCAGTCCCGGTTCCCGTCTGCGTCGGCCATCGTGCTCCTGGCGACGCGGCCGCGAATGTGCATGTGGTAAAGGCGCTGCGGGATCGCGTGCAGGCACGCGTCGATGTCCCTCAGGCTTTCCCGATAGGTCAGTTGCGAGAAGGTCATGGCGAAAAACTTGGGCCCAGCAGGTGAAGTTCTACCCACCGTGGCGCACCACGCAACGCTGGAAATCGTGGGCCGGAAAAGACTCCACCAGTTGCGAGAACACCATCTTGCCAACATTCATCCGCCACCCCCAGCCCCTAGAGGAACGGAGAACCAGTCGGGACCGCACCCGAATTCAAATCGAAAACGCTTGAGATGTGCCCCAACGTTGTATCCATCAAAACCTTGCGAGACTTTGTGCAACAAGCAACCGGACAGTAGGGAGGCTCTCCGTCAAAGCTGGCTTTGTAGGCAGGGTTGAAGAAAACGAAGAATTGGCCTGCATGTGTACCTCTCTCCGGTAATATCTCACCAACGGTCATGCCGCAATCAGGGTCCTTGGTCATTCCGAGCGCCTCCTTCCAGCCCACGAGGATGACTTCAGGCAATACCTGGGACTAACCGAGCGTGCGGGCCTTAGCCGAACCGCCTCCTGGCCTCGTGGGCCCACCCTTTTAAGGCATTTCCTCGTCGTTCCAGACGCCGTTGTGATTTCTATCGAACTCTTCTAAAACGTAGTCGTCGAAGTCGTTATCGAGAAGCGTGCTTTATACCCGGGGGCAGGGTGGGGGCTGGGGTAGAAACTACTCATTCGGCAACAGCCTGGCCCATCTGAAGGAACGCATGATCCAGAGCAGCAGCCACTGGCCCGAAGGCCGGCCTCTCACTCCGGCCGAATTCGGAAGGGCCCCCGTAGACGCTGTCGACGCCGTGGACCTGGAGGGTGCTGCGCCTTCCGGGTTGCGGCGGCGGAAGACCTTCGAAGGCACGTCCACGGCCGTCCTTTAGATCCGCAGTCCCCATTCTCAAACCCGAATCGTGCTTCCAGCTTACATGCCGAGAGCCTGCGGTCCGGCACCTGTAAGGCAACTTTAGCCGGCTATACCCGTATAAATGCGGCAGAGGAAATTACTTGTGGCCGGCGGGCCGGGGCGTGGAGGCGCGCGGTCGGCGGGCGGAATGGGGACCTTCGAGAGTGTGAGGTGGGGTTATGGGTTCCAGGCGGATCGGAGTTGTGGCGACGATGCTGGTCGCATTCGGGGTGTCTCTGTCGGCGGCGGCGCAGAACGTGACGGTGGACGTCTCGGCGTGCGAGGGGATGCACGACGTGTTGCTGGCCATGAAGGGCGGGGCCCCGCGCGCGAAGGCGTCGGCCATGCTGGACGCGCTGATGACCACGCGGCCGTACGAAGTCATGTTCAGGCACTATAACCGGTCGTGGCGGCCGAACCACCTGCCGGTGGACGTCTTCGAGCGAATGATCCTCAGCCTCCAGTACGACGGCGTGTACAAGACCGGCGAGAACCCGACGGCGGACAAGATGCGCACGCGCTGGGAGGGGTTCTACCCCAACATGGCGCGCTACGAGGCGCGGCTGAAACAGCTCGAGGCCGCGGACCTCAAGCAGCTCGTGCGGGCCGGCGTGCACTACGCGCAGGGGTGGCTGCCGGAGAGGTGGGCAATCCCGGACTTCTACCTGGCCGTCATACCGAACGGCGGCAGTTCGGCCTTCGCCATCCAGGGCGCCCAGGGGTACGACTTCCTGCAACTGGAAGAGAGCCGCCCGGGCAGGCTGGACGTCGACAGGCTGATGGGCACCATCGCCCACGAATCCCACCACCTGGGCATGCGATTCGACATCCCGGAGGGGTACTCCCAGGCGGACGCCATGGCCTACCGGGTCGTCGGCATGTGTCTGCCCGAAGGCGCCGCGACGGAGTTCATCAGCGGGCCGCCGCCGGGTCGTGCCCCCGCCGTCCCGGACCTGCCCTACCACATCCTGGCGCCGGAGGCCCGCCAGTCATGGCAGACGCTCGTCGCCGAAGAGGAGGACATCCTGGACCGGCAGGTCGCCCTGCTAAACGGTGCCCTCGGCCGGTAAAGCTGACCAAGAAGGCCTTCGACGCCGACCTTTTCGATTATTGGATCGGCGGGCCGATCGGGCGGGTCTACGTCCTGGGCGCCGACATGCTGGGGGCGATCTACCTGGCCTTCGGGAAGCAGGGGGTCTTTTCGGTCATGGAGGACCCTCGCACGCTTTTCGAGGTGTACAACGCCGCCCTGGACAAGAGGCCCGAGGCCCTGGCGCGCTGTCCCCGAGTCCCGGACGCCGCCGTGAAGCAGGCGCTGGCCATCGGGCGGTCGAATGATCAAGCCAAAGGTGAAGAGAAGTGAAGGCGTCGAGACGCTAAGGCATTCGAAGGTCTTCGAATGTTCCTCTTTTCCAGCCCGGACGCCTGCAACGGGCTACCCCCGGCCCTGCACCCCGCACGGCTTGGCCCAGGAATGATCCCCTCCCGGCCCGCGTTCTTGATTGCTGAGAAGCGCGGTGCAATATTGAAAGCGTGCCTCGGTCACGGCCGCCGGCCGGCACAGACTGTGAGGTGAACATGGAATACCAGCGACTCGGTAACACGGGGCTCACCGTTTCGAGAATCTGCCTGGGCTGCATGAGCTACGGCGATCCCGGGGCGTCCGTCGAGGGCTCGCCCCTCCGCTGGGAGTGGGCGCTCAAGGAGGACGAGTCCCGGCCCTTCTTCAAGCGGGCCGTCGAACTCGGCATCAACTTCTTCGACACGGCGAACGTCTACTCCTACGGCGCGAGCGAGGAAATCACCGGCCGCGCCCTGCGCGAGTACGCCCCGCGCCGCGACGAGGTGGTGGTGGCGACCAAGGTCTGGGGCGTGATGCGGCCCGGCCCGAACGGCGGCGGGCTGTCGCGCAAGGCGATCCTCGACGCCATCGACGCCAGCCTCGAAGCGGCTCGGGATGGACTACGTGGACCTCTACCAGATCCACCGGTGGGACGACGCCACGCCCATCGAGGAGACCATGGAGGCCCTGAACGACGTGGTGCGGGCGGGCAAGGCGCGCTACATCGGCGCGTCCTCCATGTACGCGTGGCAGTTCGCCAAGGCCCAGCACGTGGCCGAAAAGAACGGCTGGACGAAATTCGTCTCCATGCAGAACCACTACAACCTGCTCTACCGCGAGGAGGAGCGCGAGATGATCCCGCTCTGCCTGGACCAGGGCGTGGGGCTGATCCCGTGGAGCCCGCTGGCCCGCGGCTACCTGGCGCGGAGCCCGGAGGCGGCGGGGACGAAGAGGTCCGAGACGGACCGCTTCGGCAAGAATGCTCTACGGCGAGACGGCCGAGGCGGATCGTCGCGTCATCGAGGCGGTGGACGCCATGGCGAAGGCCAAGGGCCTGCCGCACGCGCAGGTCGCCCTGGCGTGGCTGCTCCAGAAGCCCGGCGTCAGCGCCCCCATCGTCGGCGCCACGAAGATGGAGCACTTGGAAACGGCCGTGGGCGCGGTCGATGTCACCTCTCGCCAGAGGAGGTCGAAGTCCTCGAGGCGTCCTACGTCCCCCACGCCGTCGCCGGCCACGGGTGAGAGGGCGCTACGCGCCCGGTGATTGAGTGACAAGTAAATATCCCCGCCCCTTGGGGCGGAGATATTTACTGCTTCAAGATGGCACAACGCGTTCTGGGGCTCGAGAACTTTGAGGAGCCTCCGGATTCCATCGGATGCCCGCCCGCTGCCACGATGCCCACAATGATTTCAGGATGAGTGCCGACGAGGCCCTCGGCCACTTCCGAACCTTCAGAGGGCCTCATTGCCCGGGTGAGGACCGAAGCCCAGCCGGCACAAACGGCGGGAGTCAGGACTTGGGGGCTTGGGTCGAAACGGTCCGTTCCATCGCCCTGAAGTAGGGCAAGAAGTCGTTCCAAATCTGCAGCTGTCTTTTCGCAGAGATCTCTTCGTGAACGTAATCCGCGTGCCCTTCGTCCCAGATCCTAAGCTCCATCTTGGCGCCAGCCTTGAATGCCTCGGGGGGGTACTCGTACCCGCCGTAATAGCTGAGGTCCTCCATGCTCGCGTTCCCAGAATGGTAGTGTTCCAGGTCTGGGATCCGCCCCGGAAGGATGGGTTCGATCACGACCCCGTCTCGAAGGAGTTCCATCTTCTTGAAATCCGCCTTGAACCGGTACTTCAGGTGGGCGCGGGAACCAAAGATGGCGGCCAGAAATGAGGAGCCCCCCGTCTTCTCAATCTCAGGCATCGCCCAAATGGTCACCACGGGCCTGTAGTCTCCCGAGTACCGCTGCCACTCGTAGAAGTCCTGGTCAGCCCCGTACTCCTCACCATTGGTCCTTTTCAAATGCTGCTGCTTGGCCTCCGCCTCGGCGCTTGTTTTCAGGAAGGAAATGAGCGCCGGCGTGGCGAACTGGACATTGAAGAACCCTATCTTCAGGTTGTAATCCGTGGTTGTCCTGTGTGCCGATGCAGTCATTTCTTTCAGCGGGGCCACGGGGAATCGATAGCTGGACTCGACAGGAAGGCGCCTGAAAGGGGGGGGGATTCTCCGAGGCGGCCTACGGCCCTGGCGAGAACGGCCTTCGCTAAATAGATCCGCACCGCTCCAGAAACACCAGGCCCTTTTCTGGGCAGCACGTCGAAGGTGGTGATCCCGATGACCCTGCCCGTCGAGTCAAACAGGGGGCCACCCGAATTGCCCGGGTTGCTGCTCACGTCACTCAGAATGGCCCCTTGTTCAACCTTGCTCACAATTCCGCTCGTCATGATGGTCTCCGTCATCAGCGGGCTTCCGATTGCAACCACCCTTTCGCCCTCCAAAACGGGGGGGCGCTCGAGGGAGTCCCGCGCCAATTTCAGGACCGGGAGGTTCATTACCGCATCCTGATGGACCCTGAGGACGGCAATGTCGAGGGTATCGTCGTATTCGACCAGCTGCGCAAGGTACTTTTCGGAGGGGCTTGTTTTGATCGCCAGGTAGGAGGATCCTTTGACGACGTGATAGTTCGTGAGAACCAATCCTCCGGCATCGACCAGAAAACCGCTGCCGTGCCCCGATTCTGATTCTATCTTGAACACGCTGTTTTTTACCTTCTGGTAGAGGCGGGCCTCGTCCGTGATCACCGCCGCTCTTAAGTTTGTATCATCCTTGAGGGTCACCGTGGCATTGTCGTTGGACAGCTCGATATCGGTGGCACCCGTTGACGATGTGCTGAAAGGGACCTCCCACGAGTAGAGCTTCCCTTCAAAATCGACGGGTGTCGTGCTCTTGATGATGTAAGAGCCCGCATCGACCTCCAGGGTGGCGTCGCCCTGGAAGCTGGTCGTGACGGTCATGCCGTCGATGCAGGTAGGTTGGCGGCACAGCGTGAACACCTTCTTGGGGACCGGCCTCAATGAAAGATCATCCGCGACGATGGCGACCTTCACGGTTACCGTCGCTTTCGAAACCGCTCCCTCGGTCTGCCCGAGATGCTGTTGGGGCAAAATCCCGATGGGTAGCAACAGCGAGAGGGCCAACGTGCACAGGTGACGGGCGGTCTTGCTGGCGGAGCGAGAATCGTATTGCATCTATACCTCCAGGGACGAACGATATTTCAAGCAACGAGCGGCTGAATCCGTTGGTGGCGACAGAGCATGCCGCGCACTCGGCGAGGAACGTCAGGTCGCTCAAGAGTGCCGGGGGCAGTACGCCTGGCACGACCGGACCCAGGCTCTACTTCGCCATCCTGTCCATCTCGGCCTGAAGAGGCCGGGACGGGATGGGCCGCGGTCAGCCCTTCTGCAGGGTCTACAAATCTTATGAGGGAGTCCATGAGCCTGGCCCCGACGACCTCCTTTGGGACCATCTCTTCGAACGGAGTCGTTCGCTGCGGGTACTCCTTCGACTAGATCCGGGGCGGGCAGCAAACCGCCCGGATTGGACAGAGTTCTCTTGCTCACCGCCCTTTGACGCAATCCGGGCAGTTCCGAAGAAGCAATCCCCTGAGATTAGCGAGAGGCTACCTAAGACACTGATAATATAATGCCTTTTTGAATGAATAACCAGCCGGTAAGGGTGCGGGTCCCTGGGGAGGACGGGCGGGGCAGGGCCCGGTCTCGGAACGGCTCCTTCCCTGGCTGTCCATCTCGGCCGGAAGCCCGTGAAGCGTCTATACGGCACCGCTCCTTTCCCCCCTGAGGGGGTGTCGAAGGTTGTGCTCCTTCAGCCGGGCGCAGGGCCACAATGCCGACCTGGGGAGCGATGCGGAAAGTCCGCATCGCTCCGAACATCCATTTCGCGTCTTTCCGGGCCGCTTCGCGGCTTCACCTGTCCGTGCGCCCCCTGGCGGCCCCCATTAAGGCGATGTTCTTCCGAGTTGGCGCGTGCTGAACGACGGGGTCACGTACCTCTCTCCATGCTCCGTAGTCCGTACGGAGGCGCCCAGCATCCTATGTAATTTCCACCACCCCGTGCGCCACGTTCCACCGTAGCCTCCACGCTGAGTGGATAGACGGACGGACGCTAAACTTAGAATGAAGCGACGGCCATATTGCAGTGCTGTGGGTGACGCCAGTGGCCTACGACTCTTCTCTCCAGGAACGCAATGTCCGCGAAGCCGTCTGATGTAGCGCGACCACACCCTCGCTGGTGAGGAACCAGTGGGGCGCGGCCAGAAAGGAGGCAACGAGCGATGACGTGGCAGATCCTTGGCAGGCCGTGAAAGCAATGCAATGGAGGTATAGGTGGAGATGACGCCTAAAGGGGTTCTGTGCTCTGAGTTCTGGCGCTGGCCCTCAGTCCGGCTGTTCTCGTGGCCCCCAGGACGCCAGCGTGTGCGGCCGACATCGGTGACCGTATTCAATCCTGGTTCCAGGAGACCCTCGTCTGCATGACGTATCTGAAGGACAGGCGCGTCACGATCGAAGTTGTGCAACCTCGAGAGTCTCGAAAGTGACGGTAAAGAGAACAAACCTAAAGAAGAAAGGGGCAAGTATCATGAAAACGAAAAGCAAAACCTCTAACTGGGTGGGCTGGATCATCGGCCTGGCCACCGTGACGTTGCTCATCGGAGCAGTGGGATGCGCTGCCCAGAAGCAAAGTGAGCAGAGCTGGGTTGGCCCAGCCGGCGCTGAAGGCGCTGCCGGTCCTGCGGGCGCGCAAGGCGAGGTCGGCGCCACCGGAGCGAGCGGGGCAGGCATTAGCGGCCCTATCGGCGAACGGGGGCCTACCGGTCCCACGGGAGTTCAGGGTCCGATTGGGGCGACAGGCGCCAAAGGCGCGATGGTCAGAGGACCCGCTGGCGTAACCGGGCCAACCGGCCCCCAGGGCGCACAGGGAGTTCGCGGCAACACGGGGGCGCAGGGCGCCAGTGAGGTCGGTTCCACCGGCGCGATGGGCCAGATCGGCAGCGAAGGCGCACCAGGTTTACGTGGCGAGACTGGCGAGCGCGGGCCTACGCAGGCCGGTCCCGCCGGTCCCGCTGGCAAGAGCGGCCCCGCCGGCGCTAGAGGGGCGACCGGAATTACCGGTGCCCAAGGCGCCACCACGGTCGGCTCAGTTGGTTCGACCGGACCTGCCGGGTATTCGGGCCCGCAAGGCATCCCCGGGGAAGAGGGCGCACAGGGCCCCGGTGGAAGGACACACCAGTGGACTTCGTACAGGACTCTTTCCTTCTATTCGACCACGACGGAACTTTCTGATTCTGATAGGGACAAGGTGTCTGAAGTCGCGGAGTACATGAGGCAGCACCCGTCCCTTAAAGTCGGGATCGACAGCTCCATTCCCCGCGGTTCCGATTCAACCAGCCAGGATCTGGCCAACAGCCGCGCGACAAACGTCCGCTCGGCGCTTATCGAGGCCGGCGTGCAGGCAGACCGGATCGAGACGGGGAGCTTCGGTGATCCGAATCTCGCGAGTGAAGGACGTGTCGAAGTGCTGATCCGCACAGGCAACTGACTGGCAAAGAGGTCTCAAGTCCGGGCGGGAGGGGGTTAACCCCCTCCCGCCCTATTCTTTCATGTTGTGCAAGTAGCCGCCGCCATCATCTGCTGGAGAAAGATCGGAGCAATCTGCGGATAAGCTCTAAGAAGAAGAGTCATGCGGTCATCACGGCCCCGTCGGTTGCGGCGCTCCTTATCGAACGCCCACACGACGGAAAGGGCTTGAAGCAGGAGGTGGCCATGAACGTTCGAATTCCCACTTTTCAATTTTTGGCCGGTGCGGCCAGTCTCTTTCTGTTGGCCACCATGGCGGCCGCCTCGGGCGTGCTCGCGACACGCCAGGGAACCATTGAAAGCATCTCCGTTCTGGAGGGCGTGACCTTCCTCGAGGTTTCCATCCGGAGTTCATTCTCCCAGCCTTCGGACCCCGAGCTCAGCACGGGTACGTCCGACGCATCGGAGATCGTAAATCCTGCCCGCTCCATGTCGTCAATGCTCCTGGGGATGCCCGTCCGGCTCATCATCCAACGCTCGGGCGCCATTTTTACGCCCGTCGTCGGAACCGTCGACTCGGTGACGGACCGGGGACACTGCCTGGTCAAGGTGGATGCAACCGCCCTCGAACAGACCTGGAAGGATCCCTCGGACGGCAATCGGGTGCACAAGGCCGGCGAGTACTTGAAGACCGGCGCCGTTGTGTCCGTGACCGTAGTGGCCTCGTGAGCCTCTGGCGGGCTCGCCGGAAGAGCGGGTCGGCAATTGAAAGATAGCAGATCTGAGTGGACGGACGCATTGCGTCTTCAGATAAGGAGGAGAGCATGCTTTTTACCCCAGCCGTGATTCTCCGGACGTCCGTATCCGCAAGTCTCTGATTCGAGGCGTTCTTTTTTCGTGTTGTGAGTTCTTTGAGCCCATATGGCTCTCATGAGGTGAAAACAATGTGTAACACACGA
The DNA here is from genome assembly GCA_963724125.1 of uncultured Acidobacteriota bacterium. Classification (GTDB taxonomy): domain Bacteria; phylum Acidobacteriota; class UBA4820; order UBA4820; family DSQY01; genus CAVRTJ01. The sequence goes on along the minus strand of CAVRTJ010000005.1, from coordinate 31,597 downwards.
TTAATTGGTCTTCTCCTGGTCGGGGCGATGATGCTTGCCTTTCCGGCCGCGTCGTCAGCACAGGTCTCTCTATCCATTACCATAGCCCCGCCAATGCTGCCGGTCTATTCGCAGCCCATGTGCCCGGCGCCCAACTACATGTGGACGCCCGGTTACTGGGCGTACGGATCCGATGGTTATTACTGGGTGCCCGGCACGTGGGTCGAGCCGCCTCAGGTTGGCCTCCTCTGGACGCCCGGCTACTGGGGTTGGGGCAGAGGCGGCTACGTCTGGAATGCTGGCTATTGGGGCCCCCAGATCGGTTTCTACGGCGGGGTCGCCTACGGATTCGGATACAACGGTGTCGGTTATGACGGCGGACACTGGCGCGGCCGCCACTTCTATTACAACCGCCATGTGACAAACGTGAACAGGAACATCAATCGCTACGTGTACGACAGGCCCGTCGTCAACAGGGGCCGCAACCGCGTGAGCTACAACGGAGGTCATGGCGGAATCGTGGCGCGGCCGAACCACGAACAGGAAACTGCCGCGCGCGAAAAGCACAGGCCCCGCACGTCCATGCAAGAACAGCACGAGCAAGGGGCAAGAAGGCACCGGGAGTTCCGGGCTTCGGTGAACCACGGAACCCCAGCCGTAGCCGCTACCGCTAGGCCCGGCGTCTTTGGCAGCGCGAGTCCTTCGAAAAATGCAGGCCACCCCAACCGCACCAGGCCCGCGCCCAGGATGGAGCGCAGGGTCAAGCGGAACACGGCGCAGCCGAACCATTCGAGGTCCACGCCCATGATGGAGCACAAGACCAAGCGGAACACGGCCCAGCCGAACCATTCGAAATCCGCGCCCAAGATGGAGCACAGGGCCAAGCCGGGCAAGGCCCAGTCGAACCATTCGAAGTCCGCGCCGAACGACGAGCAACAGAAGAAGAACGAGAAGCGCCACGACTGACGATGCAAACTGCGCAAATGAGCGCGGTCAGGGGCAACGTCGCCTGACGCGCCATCGAGTGCGGTAGTGTGGTAGAGAAGGAGACGGAAAGAGCACACTGGATTTGATCCTAATCATAAGCATGGTCATTCTTCTGCTGATCGGGATCGGGGCGCTGGTGATCGTCGGTCGGCGCCGGCGCACCCGCCTGAAGGAGCGATTCGGGTCGGAATACGACCGCACGCTCAAGCAATCCGGGAGCCGGGGCAAGGCCGAGGCGAACCTTCTCAAACGGGAGAAGCAGCACGACAAGTTGAACCTGCGGCCCTTGAGCCCAAGCGCGAGGCGGCGGTACGCGGACGACTGGACCTCGCTCCAGTCCCGCTTCATCGACCGGCCGCAGGCTACGGTCGCCGATGCCGACGAACTCCTGTTGCATCTGATGGCGGACCGTGGCTACCCTACAGGCAAGTTCGAGGCGCAGGCTGACGTGATCTCGGTTGACCATCCCGAGCTGGTGGAGAACTATCGGGTCGCACACGCGGTGCACGCTCGTACCGCGGAAGGAAAGGCAACGACAGAGGACCTCCGCCGTGCAGTGGTGTCGTACCGTTTACTGTTCGATGAGCTCCTTCGCGAGGAAAGCGACGACGCGCCGCACAAAGAGCTGGTTGGCGCGGCTTTCGGGGTCCACTAGCCGAGAGCGTTCGGCAGGACCGGTAGTACAGGTGGGCACTGCGGGAACGCGGTGCCCACTCGTTTTTCCAGGCTGGCGGGTTGCCCGGTTGGCCACTCTAAAGCACAAGTTGCCGCTCCCCGTCTCGTAATCCACTCTGCAGGCCGCGTACCCGAGACCCAGCGAGGTCGGCCTGGACAGCCGCGCGTCGAGGCGGAGGGAGGCGAGGACCGGGAGGTCCGAGCCCGCTCCGAAGCCACCCGCCACGGTTCGGTACCCGTAGCTCCACGTCCTGCCCATCTGCACCCCTCCCTTGACGCCCTGGACGGGGTCGGTCCAGCAGCTGCTGCTGTGAACGGGCATCACTTTTAGCGAACCCGTCACATGAGGAAGGCGCAACTCGATTTGTGCCGATTGTGCTGACCTCCGCGTGCATCCATAGCATAGCCGCGGAGTGTCCACTCGAACTTGCGAAAGCCCCGGCCGTCCGGTAGCATAACGTATAATCAGAAAGCACCGGACGAACTGGGAGAAGGGCTCCACACTTTTTGCACGCGGCCGTTTCGATGGAGGGGGAGGCTATGCGCAACTGGAAGCTTGTCGTGATCGGCTTGGCGGCAATCCTGGCGGTAGGCGCGGCGCTCGGGACGGCGTCGGGCGCGAGCGCGGCGGAAGGCGGGACGCAGCACCGGATGCGGGTCGGCTGGGTGATAGGAGAAGACACGACCGGGACGGCGGTTATCCTCCACACGGCAAACGGCGGCAAGACCTGGACCGTCCAGGGCGACAACGCGCGCTGGATCGGATACAACGGTAACGACATCAGCGCCGTGGACAACAAAACTGCATGGGCCGCCCTCGGCGGCATCGCCGACGGCAAAATCTTGCACACGGGCAACGGCAAAGACTGGTACGAGCAGGCCCTGCCGGGAGGCGTGGGTCCCATCAAGCAGGTCAAGGGGCTCAGCCGGCACGTGGCGTGGGCGGTGTCCCTTGACGGTACGGTCCTCCACACGATCGATGGCGGGCGGACCTGGAACGTGGTTCCGCACCCCGATGTGACCATCGGGCAGGTCAACCGGATGGATGTGCGGGGGCGCCGGAACGCGGACATCAGGATCGTGGACGAGCAGGGTGGACGACAGGGCATGGTCCACTCCACGGACAACGGGGCGACCTGGCGGCGCGAGTTCGTCGACTATGATCCCGGGCCCCCGACGATCCCCGGACTCCACATGGTTTCGGCCCACTCGCGAAAGGTTGCGTGGTGCGCATCGTGGTGCTCCGGCGAACTCTTCCGTACGGGGGATGGAGGCGACCACTGGGAGAGCGTCGGGGCGATCTCGGGGCCTAACGACCTCGACGACATGGCGTCCCCATCGGCGCATACGCTCTGGGCCGTGCAGAACCTGAGCGGAAACTCGGGGGGGAAGATCTTCCACGTCCGGTTGAAGAAGAGCGGCACACTCGTCGTGCACACGTTCGACCCGACGCACCAGCACATCTTCGAGGGCATCAGCGCCTCGAACGACCGCCACGCCGTGGTGGTCGGTTCCAGGGCCGTCGGGGTCCCCACGTCCGTCCCCCTCGGCGTCATCCTGAAGACGAGCGACGGCGGGAAATCGTGGACGAACCAGCCCCTGCCCGTGGACGACGTCGCCTTCTGGAAGGTCACCTTCGTCGGCGCGTGGCGGTAGCCGTCGAGAGCCGGCCTGCGATCTGTTCCCGATTGGACGGCCGGCATGGTCGTGGATACAATAAAACAAGATCACCAAAAGAAGAACAGGGAAGAGGTGCCAGGCGGCTGTGCCGCACAGGTGCAGGCAGGGAGGGGAGGCCCATGCGAAGAACGGGATTCAAGGCGAAGCAGATCCTGGCCCTCGTGGCGGTGGCGGACGTGGTTTTTATTGCTAACGCGTTCGTCGCGAAATCAAAGAGCCACAGGCCCATCACGCGGGAACTGATGCAGGTGGTGAAGAAGAGCCCGGAAGTCGGGCGCATGCTCAAAGCGTCCATCGCCAAGGCCCGGAAGATCAACCCGAACCACAAGACCAATCCCGTCCGAAACTTGAACGACTACTACGACTACATCGATTCCGCATCGGAACTCATCCCGCGGGACGTGCTGCATCATCCGGCCCACCTCACCCGCAACCAGATCCTCCAGAGCCTCTGCTATTTCTACTTTCTGGTGGACCAGCCCCTGCCGGAGTTGAGGGACAAGGGGCTGTTCAGAAACGCGATTCAGTACTATCCGCCCTTTTCCACCTGGCTGCGGGATTTTGCGAAGACGTGGGGAGCCTTTCTGGACACGGAGGGTTCGTGGGGCCCCGAGTACTACAAGGAGTTCCACGACGATCCACGCTTCGGCCTCCAGAAAGGCTGGTACGAGAACCCGTCCAACTGGAACACCTTCAATCGCTTCTTCTGCAGGTATCTGAAGTCCCCCGCCGAAAGCCCCGTCGCCTCGCCGGACGACCCGTCGGTCGTAGCCTCTCCGGCCGACTCCGTGCCCCAGGGCGTCTGGCCCATCGACAAGAACTCCAAAATCCACGTGGCCGGAGGGCTGAAGGTCAAACTCTTGCGCTATTTCAACGTCAGCGACCTGCTCGGGAAGGACAGCGCCTACAAGGACGCCTTCGTCGACGGCGTGCTCACTTATATTTTCCTCAACGTGAACGATTATCACCGCTATCACTTCGCGGTGGGCGGCACGATCAAGGAGAAGGGTATACGCCAGCGGAACGTCGCCCTGGAGGTGGCGTGGGATAAGAAACAGAAGAAGTACGTGCCCATCGATTCCACGGGCTGGCAGTTCTCTCAGACCCTCGGCTATGTCAGGGCTGGTGGCCCTGATCCCGATGGGCATGGCGCAGGTGTCCTCGGTCATTCTCGAGGACGGTGTCCAGGTGGGCACCGCACACAGGAAGGGTGAGATGCTCGGCAACTTCCTGTTCGGAGGGTCCGATTTCATCATGCTCTTCCAGGACAAGGCCGGCTTCGAGATCACGGCGTCGGCGGAACGCGTCGTCCACGGCAGGGCGGGTTCGGACCACGCACACGCGGTGGTGACCTACAAGCACATTCTCATGGGTGAAGAATTCGGCCGGTTGAAGGGGCGGTAGGCTTCTGACGGGGCCGTAGAGGAGAAAATATGCCGCGGGGACCTGGCGTTGCTCATCGGATCCTGTTTCTTTCAATCCTTGCTTCTTTGTTGTCCCTCGGAACGCCGGGTAGCACGATCGTGGTGACGTCGTCCGCCGATGCGGGCGCCGGCTCTCTTCGGCAGGCCGTCGCCGAAAGCCTGGCGGGCGACGCCATCACGTTCAGCCCGGTCATCCTGCGGGTCGACCTCTCCAGCGGGGAGATCGTTATCGACAAGGGCCTCGACATTCGAGGACCATCCGCAAACTCGCCCGGTGATCAGCTGGTCATCGATGCGGGGGGCACCTCACGCGTTTTCCGGATCACGCGGCCCGCGGGAGGGCCCATGCCCGTCGTGGCGCTCGACGACCTTGCGCTGACCGGAGGGGCCTCCGTCGGGGGCAACGGGGGGGCGCTCTACACCGAGGGTCGCCTGACTCTCCTACGTTGTTCGATCTACGGCAATACCGCCACAGCAGGTCCCGGCGGCGGAAACGGCGGCGGCATCTACAACACGGGCGTGCTTCGCGTGGAGGCCTCCACGCTCTACGGAAACACGGCATACGGAGGCGCCGGGCACGGGGACACCGGGAACGGGGGCGGCATCTGCAACGCGTGGGGTGGCTCGGATACGGTTGTTCCAAGGGTGACACTGGTCAACTGTACGCTGTCCGGAAACGAGGCCGCCCTCGCGGGCGCAGACGCATCCCGGAACGCGGTCGTGCCGCACGCGGTGACTGCACTGGCGGAGAGGAGCGGCCTGGGAGGAGGCCTCTTCAACGACACGCGCCCGACAGGCGGCGCGTGGGGCGTGGACGCGGTGCCCGGCCTGATAGAGGCGGACCATTGCACCGTCGCCTTCAACAGGGCATCCTCCGGCGGCGGCGTGGCGAACTTCCTGCTCATGGAGAGCGAAACCAGCGGCCCCGGCGAGGCCTTCGGAGGGGCCGTGTTCTTCAGCGGCTGCATCGTCGGCGGGAACTTCGCCGCGGACGAAGGCGGCGCCCCGGATCTCCTGGGAGACGCCCTCGCGCAGGATTCTCTCGTTCAAAGCACGATCGGGAACCTGGGCGGCAGCGGGAACGTGACGGGTCAGGACTGCGGCCTCCTGCCCCTCGGGGACAACGGAGGGCCCACTCTTGCCCATGCGCTCCAGCCGTGGAGCCCTGCCGTGAACGCCTCTTCGGGTGCTTCCGGTCTTTCCTTCGACCAGACGGGGGCCCCCAGAACGGTTGCCGGGAGGGCGGACAGCGGGGCCTGGGAATACCCCATCGAACCTATGCCCCTCGGGAAGGGGGCCACGGCCGCTTTTCAGGACCGTGACGGGGACGGTGTGACGGTGGCCCTGACTGGCCCCGGTGAGGGCTACGTCACCGCCACGTCGGGCGCGGACCCCGTCGACATCGTCCTGACGGGCACGATGGGATCGACCGTGCTGGTGATCGCCACCTCAGGGCACACCACGGTGAGGCGCATCCTCGTGCAGGGCCGGCTGAGGGCACTGCGCGCGCCGAACGTCGACCTGCTCTCCGGACTGACCGTCACGCGCGGGGTCAAGCACCTCGTGCTCCGCGATCTTCCGGGACCCGTCGAGGTCCTGCTCGGGCGGATACCCCAGAAGGGCTCGGTCATTCAATTCCGCGCGGTGCGGGATTGCGCTCTGCGCTGCGCAGGGAAGATCCGGCGGATGACCGTGGAATCCTGGGACGGCTCGGCAGACGGGGCCCACGATCTGCTGCAGGCATCGAAAATCGGCAGGCTCTCCGTCGAGGGGTGGGTCCGGAAGCTGAGGATCGTATCCGGTGGGGACATCAACGAGGTGACGGTGGGTGGCCTGGACCGTTCGTACATCCTTGCTGGCGCGGCCCCCGGCCTCGTCGGTATCGCAGACCCCCGCAGCGACCTGGTCTCCCACGCCGGGCTGGCCTCCTTTACGGTCACCGGAGCCGTATCGGACGCAACGGGGGATCAGTTCATCGACGGGGTCGTCGCGGCATGGACCATCGGCAGGGCGTCCCTGGGAGCGGTCAGGGTGGTGGACAAGGGGCCCACGTTCGGCCTGTCGGCCCGTTCGATCCGGCACATGGACTACCGGCTGAACGGAGAGTTCTTTGTCCTGCGTGACCTGAAGAACTTTGCGGATTCGGTGCGGGACGGCCGGTTCGCGGTTTCCCTCGATTCCACCGAAGACCTGGGGTTCACCTTCGGTGCCCTGGACGATTCGAGGGGCGACCTTCTGCTTCCCGGAGTGGCCACCCGGACCCTGGGCTTTCTTTTCCAGCACGCGGCCGAGGATCACTGCCGCTTCCTCCTCGTGCCGGGAGACCTGGCGGCCGGTTACATGGGCCTCTGCATGAGCGACCTCACGTGCGCCCTCTTCGACCCGGATGGTTCCATTTCTAGGGCCCTGTCCGACAGACAGTACCCGGAGTTCCTCCGGCTCGCGGCCGCCTACGGGTACTCCCCGGTGGGCAGCCCCGGCCAGCCCCCGACCCTGTATCCGACGCGGGGCAATCACGAGTGCTACTTGAAGGGCGACCTCTCCCGGGAACAGTGGACCGCCTACATCGGGCGGCATCTCCCGCAGAACGGGCCGTCGCTGGGCACGGGGCCGGACCAGAACCCGGAGATGGACGAGAGGGGGTTCACCTATTCCTTTCGATGCGGCAACAGCCTGTTTCTGGGCATCGACGAATACGCGGTTCTCGAGGATAAGGACAACGGCATATTCCCTCCACCCTCAACGCGCGTGCCGAGCGTTTTCAGCAGTGGATGGTTCGCGGAGCAGTTCGGGGCGTTCCAGGCGGACGATTCCCTGGCCCACTGTTTCGTTTTCGGTCACTCTCCCCTGTACACGATCAAGATGGACACCTCCATGGAGGCCACCGCCCTCACCGCCGCCGGCCGGGACGTGTTCGTCCGGCAGGCCGGTTCACTGGCCGAGATCTACTTCTGCGGCCATGAACACTTCTACGACCACACCATCATCTCGGGGACGTCGCATCCGGGGGGTGAAGGCATCGACGCACTCCACCAGGTCCTGGTGGGGACGGGCGGCGCGGAGATCGACCGGAAGACGGAATGGGACTGCGACTACAGCGCGTCTTACATCCGGGATCCGGCCAGGCAGTACTACCACAACCCTGAAGCGCCATCCTCCGGGGAACCGCAGCCCTACATCGGGTACAACGTGGTGACGGTGTCGGGACCGGAGGTCGCCTTCGTCTGGAAGGCCTGGCGCGTGGATAACCCGTGCCACCTCCCGGCGCTGCCCATCCCGTGCACGCTCTGCCCGTGGTGCAGCGTGGACGAGTCGCCGGTCTTCCTGAACGCCTGGTCGTACTCCGTCCAGGGTGGGGGTTAGAAAGTATCCACGGCTCGCGAAGCCGGGGAAAGGAGTGCGCCATGTCCGGCAGGGAAAGTGGCCGGTTGGTCCGGCTAAAGTGTCTGTACTGGTACACGATCCTCGGGGCGGGAGCGGCCGGCCTCTGGCTGTTGTTTTCGCCGGGAAGCTTTGCGGAGATGCTCGGGATGCCCCGCCTGGTGCGGGAGGCGCCGCCGCCCTACACGTGGCTTTTTGTCGCCGTCTTCACAAGTTACGTGGTCCTCGATCTCGCCGCGATCCCGTTTGGGAGCCTGTGGCAGGCCCGGTGCGGGATTCAATAGAGAGATCTGGCTCCGAAATCGGGTGTGCCGCCGTCCTTGATGGTCTTGGACCACTTGTTCAGCCTGTTTGTCCCCATGGCCCAGAAGTGTCCGCAGAGGTCGAGGTACTGGAGGACGGCTTTTTTTTCCCCTTTCTGCAGAAGCGCCCAGGCGAGGCTCATGTTGGGGCCGAAGGATTTGAGCTGGGGGGAACCCTTGGTTTTGGCCGAGGCGATGAGGCAGGCCTTGGCTTCATCCACGTGCCCTTCACGCAGGGCCAGAAGGCCGAGGACGGTGTAGGCCTGGTTCACGTCGTTACCGGCGTTCCAGTCTTTGGGCCACTTCTTGGCGGCGTCGAGCGCCCGCTCGGCGTACGACTTCGCCTTTGCGGCCTCGCCCGCATCCAGAGCAGATATTGCAAGAAAGTTCAGGAGGTAGGATTTCGTCCGGTCGTTTTGGGTGCGAGCGTAAGCGTCTTGGTACGCCGCGAGGGATTCGCCGTAAAGCCTGGCGCAATCCGGGCCGTGGGCCTTGCGCGCCTGAAGACTGTAAGATTCCCCCAGGCGCATGGACCAGTATCGGTTTTTGGGTTCGAGCCCCTGGCCTTTTTCGATGAGGGACTTCGCAAAAGGAGGGTCGGACAGAAAGAAGAAGTCCGCTGCATGCCTTATGACGGCCGGGTCGGAAGGGTGAGCCGCGACGGCCTGCTTCCACAGGGCGACGGCGCGGTGGTAGGCCTTGCCGTCCTGGTGTGGATTGAGCGTGGCCGGGGGTATCCCTGCGATGCTGGCTTCCGGGTGGTTGCTAATCACCCACAGAACGTGACGTTGCAGGGCCTTCCGTGCCGACATCGACCCGATTTGGTCGAAGTAATATCCGATGAGTTCCGTCCTGCTCGAGAGATCGCCAGGATTCTGTTTGAGGTCGTTCTCCAGTTGCTGCGCCTGCTGTTGGGACAGGTGCGCACCTTTGACGGCCAGCAGGCTGGCGCGGACGGAGCTGTCCTGCCCGGCGGGCGGGGCAGCGTGGACAGGAACCGAAAGTCCCAATACCAGAATAGAGGCCAGGATCATCCAACCCGCCATCGAAAGCGAACGGCAAAACTTCATCGAATACTCCCTTTGCTTATGATCTTTTCTTGCCCGGATTTTGAAAACTCTCGCCTTTCAATCAGTACGCCCCCCGAAAAGACTCGTATCGCTTTTCCAGGAGCGCGGGGTCCGGCCAGTCGTCCCTGTGCCTCGGGAGAATCAGTCTCCGGCCTTCCATGGCCTTGAGGCCGTGGAGGTGCATGGGGCCGTCGGGCTCCAGGAGTATGTCGGGCCGGACGCGGATAACGTAGTCTCCGCTGACACCGAGGAACAGGCTGTCGAAGGCGGCGTGGTGGAGCTTGCAGAGCGCCAATCCATTAGTCACGAGGGGCTCGCCTTCCGGCTCGCTGTCGGCTATGATGTGCGCCGCGTCCAGCAGTTCCTGGTGCTTGAGCCGGCAGAAAGCACACTGCTCGCGGTAGGCCTTGAGGACCCTCTCCCGGAAAGACCGCTGGTGGAGCCTCACCTTAGTCTGCGCCGTCAGGTAGGCCCTGCGGCTCTCGCCCTCGTCCTCGGCCACCCGGTAGCTGGAAAAGTCCCCGGCTGCCTGAACGGCGGCGAGCCGTTCTTCCTCGACCGAAACCGTGAAAGTCAGATTGGCCGGATCGTCGTGTTCGACAAAAACCGGCCACGATGCGAAGTACCGGCCCTTCATCAACCTGATGAAGAAGACCAGGGGAATGCGGCGTTTCATGGCTGCCCGCAAACCGATGTTGTCTCGGTGGCCGGGATCGGTGCCGCGATATCGATAGTGGAAGAAATCGTTGCCGAACGACCTGTCAGCGTACGGACCGCCCGGGATCGACGTGATGGAAAGCGGTAGGTCGCAGACCTTGGGCTTGAAGATCCCCTGCGGACCGATCAGCGGAACGCACGTGCCTTGCCACGTAAAGCCTTCGGCCAGAAGCTGTCTCGGTAACACGTCACCGTGGCCCGCCACCTGCGCTCTGAGCCATTCAAACGCCGCCAGCCTGATGGGCAGGTCGCTCACGAGTGTCCCCTCCTGATGTGTCCGTTTCTATCATCATGCCAAGTGTAATGGATGTCAATCTGCGGAATGACCGTAAGATGGGTCGGGGGCGGCCCGCTGTTTCCGTTCAGCCTGTGACTTTGAGCACGACCGTTGTGACGTCATCGAGGAAGGGTTCGTCGTCGCCGAAGGACCGGACGGCCTGCTCCAAACCTTCGAGGATCCGGCGCGCCGGCTCGTTCCTGTGTTCGGCCACGTAGCGAGCCGTGCTGTCGACGCCGAATTCCCGGTTGTTCGCGTCCGCCCTCTCCATCACGCCGTCGGTGATGAGGACGAGAGTATCACCATGCTGGAGGGTGATCGGCTCGGAGAGGTGGAAGGTCCGGTCGGGGAAGATGCCGAGGGGCGGGTCCAGGCTTCGGAGGGTGGCCTTGAGGGCGCCGTTCCCGTCCAGGAGAATCCCCGGCACGTGGCCGGCGTTGGTGTAGCGCATGCAGTGCGTCGATGTGTCCAGGCACACCAGGCAGAGGGTGACGAACTGGTGAGGCAGAAGGTCCTTGGTCAGCCACAGGTTGAGCCTGGTCATGATCTCTGCGGGCCCCTCCGTCTGGTCGCAGAAAGCTCGCAGGTAGGCCCGCGCCTCGGCCATGACCAGGGCGGCGCTGACGCCATGGCCCGTGACGTCGGCCGTCACGATGCCCAGCCGCCCGCCCTCGAGCGGAAGGAAGTCGAAGTAGTCGCCGCCGATCTCCTCGGCCTGGACGGTGTTGCCCGCGATGTCGAACCCGGGCAGGTCCACGGAAACCCCGTAAAAGCGCTCCTGGACCTCGCGCGCGAGCCCCATCTGCAGTTCGCGTTCCTTGCTCTTGAGGAGGTCGGTGACGTCCTTGAGGACCGACACGAAGTGGGTGATGCGGCCCGTGTCGTTGTGGATGGGGGAGATGCTCTGCTGAGCCGTGTAGATCTCTCCGGATTTTTTTCTGTTCACGATGAGGCCGGTGAAGGGTTCGCCGGAGAGTATCTTCGCCCAAAGGTTCTGGTAGAACTCCGGATCGTGCTTGCCGGACTTGAGGATACGGGGTGTCTTGCCCAGGGCGTCTTCGGCGCTGAAGCCCGTTGTATGGGTGAAGCCGGGGTTCACGTACTGGATCACGCCGCGGTGGTCCGTTATGACGACGCTGTCCGCCGTCTGCTCCACCGCGCTGAAGACCCAGTCGTAGTACTTGAGGAGCCGCTGGTAGAAGGGCAAGCAGGCCGGACAGTCGTCGGGCGGCGCCGGTGTCGCTTCGCCTCTCTTGCCCAGGGCCTCCGCGACCTGCTCGAGGACGCACCGGTGTTCGGTGCAGTCCCGCATGAGAGCCACACCGCCGCTTATCTCGCCTTCGGAGGTCAGAATGGGCCGGGCGGTTATGCTGATCCATGTTCCCCTGGACGCGCCGTCCGAGCGCCTGTAGAGGACCTCGCACGCCGTCTCTTCGCCCTTGAGCGCCCGCGCGAGCGGAACCCGGTCGGCGGGGAGGGGCGTCAGTGCGTCGGGCAGAAAGAGGCCGAGAATCTGCGGCCACTCGTGCAGGCCCGCTTCGGGGAGGGAGGCTCCGAGCAGCCTTCTGGCCTCCCGGCTGGCGAACCGCACGGCTCCGTCCCGGTCTGCCACGACCACGGCCAGCTCGAGCTGCTCCAGCATCCATTCCATCTCTTCGGGCCGTTCCAGCAGTCTCGAAAAGCCTGCCGCCCCGTCGTGAATGCCGCGGAAAATCATTAGTGAACTCCTGTCGGCAGTATACTTTGGTTCCTCAGCCTCCACAACGCGTTCTTCTCCCGGAATCGCCGCCGTGCCTTCGGCCGTGCGATTCATGGTGCCCCCGTAACTTCTTATAAAGACAATTGCATGACCCCTGTCCGGACCCGTCTATTCCCGCTGCTCCGGGCCGGGCGCGGCCGTCTCGCTCGTGCGGTCCGCCCGATCGCGAACGGGGCCCCGAAGGGCCCCGTCTTGTTCATCGGATGGGTGGTAAGGGTGATCAGGGCCAGGTGAAATCCTTGGCGGCCCAGCCACCGCCTGGGTTCACAAATCGGAACGCGGTGGTGGCGTGTTTGGGCACCACGGCTTTTAGGGCGGTGCCCTTCTTGACGACGATCTTGCCGGAGTTCTTCCATTTGACGAGTTGATGGTTACTGGTGTCGCCCCACAGGGTCCCGTTGATGAAGACCTGGATGCCGTCCTGCAGGTTGCTTCCGAAAACCTCGATCCTGAAGGGAGAGCCCGCCTTGACCATGGCGCTGACGACGGGAGGGTCGTGGTTCACGCCGACCGCGCACGCCGCCGGGGTCGGGTCCTCGTTGCCCGCAAGGTCCTTCGCTTTCACTTCGAAGATGTGGGAACCGTTAGAAAGGCCCGAGTAGGTCTTGGATGTGGCGGCGCCGAAGGCCGACCAGGCGCCGCCGTCCAGCCGGTATGCGTAGACGAGGCTCCCGGTGGGCGTGGCGTTGTCGGACCCCGTCCATGTGAAGGTCGGCGAGTCCGAGCCGATCGTCGTCCCACACTGGCTCGACGTCATCGACGTGTCGGGCGGCGTTCCGTCGGTGGTCACGGTGATCATTCCCGTCTGGATGCAGGTTTGGCCGTCCGCCGTGGCCGTCATGGTCCACATGAAGGTGCCCGGTGCGCTGTAGGTGTGCGCCGGATTCTGCGCGGTGTCGTCGGTCGTGCCGTCGGTGGTGAAATCCCATGCGTATGCCGGGTTTTGGATGCAGCCGGACGGGGTGGCAGTCGCTGTGAAGGAGACGTCCAGCGGGGCCGCGCCCGAAGAGGGCGAAGCAGAGGCGGTGCAGGTGAGCGTGCACGGCAGCCGGGGAGCGATCGCGAAGGACTGGTAGGCGCCTCCCGCGATGGCGGTGACGTCCTCGACGTTCAGGACCTGGACGGGCGTGTAGCGATGCAGATTTGTTCCGTCGCCGAGCCCCCCGTAGCCGTTGTATCCCCATGCCCAGACGGTGCCGTCGGCCCTGAGGGCGAGGGAGTGATACTGGCCCGCCGCGATGGCCACGACGTCCGTTAGGCCCAGCACCTTGACGGGTTGGGTCCGGTCGACGTTGTCTCCCACTCCGAGTTGACCGTCGCTGTTGTACCCCCACGCCCGGATTGTTCCGTCGCTCATCAACGCCAGGGAATGGGCCCAGCCTCCCGCGACGGCCGTGACGTTCGTGAGGCCGGGCACCTGGACGGGGGAATGGCGGTCCGTCGTCGTGCCGTCGCCGATCTGGCCGTACCCGTTCCAGCCCCAAGCCCAGACGGTGCCGTCGTCCCTGACCGCGAGCGAATGATCCAGGCCCGCCGCCACGGCCTTGACCCCTGTCATGCCCGGGACCTGGACGGGAGCGAACCTCGCGAAAGTCGTCCCGTCGCCGAGCTGGCCGGAGCCATTGAGCCCCCAGGCCCAGACGGTGCCGTCGCTCCTGACCGCAAGGGAGTGGGACGACCCTCCCGACACGCTCTCCACGCTTGAAAGCCCCGATACCTGTACGGGCGTGTTGCTGTCTACATTCGTCCCGTTGCCGAGCTGGCCCGAGGCATTGAGCCCCCAGGCCCAGACGGTCCCGTCGCTCACAACGGCAAGAGAATGGTTCGCGCCCGCCGCCAAGGCGCGGGTGTTCGCAACGTCCGCACCCGTCACGGGAACGGGGTAGGAGACGTCGGTGTTGTCCCCGGTTCCGAGCTGGCCTGCATCGTTCCGCCCCCAGGCCCACGCCATGCCGTTCGGCTCCAGGGCGAGGCCGTGGTTCGCCCCCGACGCAATGGTCGACATGATGAGTCCAGACACCTGAACAGCGGCGTTGGTATCGGTCGTGTCCGAGTCACCGAGCTGGCCGTAGTTGTTCCGCCCCCATGCCCAGGACGGGGGGGCGCCGTCGACCGCAAGGGAGTGGTTCCAGCCCGCCGCGATGGCCGTGACGCCCGTCAGGTTCAGCACATAGATGGGGAGGAGGCTGTCGGTGGTCGTCCCGTCGCCGAGCTGACCGATGTAGTTCCAGCCCCACGCCAGGACGCGGCCGTCGCTCGTGAGCGCGAGGGAGTGCCCCTGGCCACCGGCGATGGCGGTGATGCCCGGGAGGCTCGTCACGTGAAGGGGCACATTGCTGTCGGTGGTCGTCCCGTCGCCCAACTGGCCGTTGCCGTTGGCCCCCCAGGTCCACACGGAACCGTCGCCCATCAGGGCCATGGAATGGGACGCGCCCGCCGCCACGGCCGTGGCGCCGGACAGGCCCATTACCTGCACGGGGAAATAGCTGTCCGTGTTGGTTCCATTGCCAAGCTGGCCTCTGAAATTGCGCCCCCAGGCCCAGACGGTGCCGTCGGCCCTGAGGGCGAGGGAGTGGTACGTGCCCGCCGAGATGGCCACGACGTCCGTGAGGCCCAGAACCTGCACGGGATAGGCCCTATCGACGTTGTCACCCAAGCCGAGCTCGCCGTCGCCGTTGTACCCCCACGCCCAGACAGTGCCGTCACTCGTCAGGGCGAGGGAATGGGCCCAGCCTCCCGCCACCGCCGTCGCGTTCATGAGGCCCGGAACCTGGATGGGAGAGATGCGGTTCATCATCGTTCCGTCGCCGAGCTGGCCGTAGCCGTTCCACCCCCAGACCCAGATGGTGCCGTCGGCCTCGAGGGCGAGGGAGTGGGACTCTCCCGCCGCCACGGCCGTCACGTCCGAAAGGCCCGAGACCTGTATGGGAACGTTGCTGTCCGTATACGTCCCGTTGCCAAGCTGGCCGTGGTTGTTACCCCCCCAGGCATTGACGGTGCCGTCGGCCCTGAGGGCCAGGGAATGATTCGCGCCCCCGGCGATGGCCGTGACGTACATGATGCCCGCCGTTTGCACGGCCACACTGCTACTGTTCGTGGTCCCGTCGCCGAATTGGCCGGAGCCGTTGTTTCCCCACGCCATCGGTGTACCGTAATCCTGGGCCAGGACGCCGAGGCCGAGGCCCAGCCCGAGCACTGCGGCGATCATCGAAGTCCAGATGCGCCTGTTCCATCTCCATCTCGCTATCATGGCGAAGCTCCTTCTCCATCAAGCAGGTCATCTGGAAGACCTCGCAGGCCGCGTCTCTCAAGCCACGTCCATCAGGCACGACTTTGCGTGCGGCCCGCGCGGGTTCTTCAATGGCCCGCAATTCCCTAACCTGGTTCTACCTCCTTCGGAAGGCATCCGAAGGGTCCGGTCTTCATCGATGGACTCGGGCAGGGGAAACGGGACTCGCGCATTCAATATTGTGCGCCCGGGCCGTCAAATCTCGAGGACTCAAGGATGGGGAGCAGGAACTGCTTAGGCCGGTATCTCCTGGTGTTCATCGGACCTGACTGCGGCTTCGCGGTTCCCGTCACTGTATGACATATTCAGAGAACTACGGGGGGGGGGTGGCTATTCCCGCCAGAGAGTCTAGACGTGCACCGTTGTCAATACCTTCTATTGCGTTGCGCGCCGGGCGCAGTCCTACGCCCGAGGTCGATGGGCGGTCGTTTCCCTGCCTCCAAGCTTCTTCGGGAAGGCTTTCCCCTCGCAGGGCAGCTCGCGCCTGAATCACTTGGACCAGCGAACGGTGTCTTCAAAAAGGGAGGCGGCTCTCCGGTTGCCCGGAGAGCCTTTGAGGAGGGGTATCCTCATGGAGGGCGAATCGCTTGCCCCACGTCCGTCCCGTCAGGGAAGGGTGGCCTCTCCG
This sequence comes from uncultured Acidobacteriota bacterium, assembly GCA_963724125.1. Classification (GTDB taxonomy): domain Bacteria; phylum Acidobacteriota; class UBA4820; order UBA4820; family DSQY01; genus CAVRTJ01. The sequence goes on along the minus strand of CAVRTJ010000005.1, from coordinate 15,429 downwards.
GCCCGAAGACCGGAGAGGCCGAGAGCAGGGGGGGCTCTTGGAAATCGTCACGAGGGGAATGGAGGCCTTTACTTCTCCCCTCGTTCGTTGACAGCGCGGGTGTTCTTTTTCACGGCGCCGCCGTAATCATGGTGTGGGGGATGACTGCGGTGATTACCGTGATTTTCGAACCATGCCTCACGACCTGTCAGTCCAAAACCTCGGACGGAGATTGCTCACCTGGCGCCAGCCCCCCCAGATGGGGCTGGAAACCAGATGAGCATGCGCTTCACAGATGTTGCCTGAACTGTTCTTGACTTAATTGTAGCTTTCCCGATCCTCGCCGGGAAGGGCAATTAGTACGAGGGGCGAGAACCGAAGAGTACGTAGAAACTACGTGGATGACGGGCGGCAGATTTTTCGTTCCCGCTTGAAGGCATAAAGAGCGGCCACCGAGCTGTTTGCCGTCGCCGGATGTCTCGTCCTTCCCTACCCATTCAGCAGCCTGTTGGCTCTCCCCAACCCCGACACCAGGGCTTTTCGTCAATGCCCCGTCCCGCGCCCGGGTGATTCGACGACTCGGCTGGAAGGCGAACGGGCACCATGGGCCGACCACGCACTTGCAGCGGTCGGGGAGCTTATCGTGGTATCTTATCTACGTCATCCCTGAAGCAGCTCTATGGCATGCTCGGAGACACGGAGGTACCCATGGGCAAGTCGAAAGAGACCAAGAAGGAATCCAAGAAGAAACCAGCAAAGAGCATGAAGGAAAAGAAGGCCGACAAGAGGGCCAAGAAGGAAGGCAAGGGCGGCCTTACATCGGTTGAGCGGTAATTAGACGCCGAAATTGAGGTGCCATCTCTCCGGCGGGCCATGCGCGTTAGTGGGTCTGCCTTGCCCGGTTGCGTCCGCCCAATTTGCGTCTGCAATTCACAAAATTCTGCTGTAAAGAAAAACCGGGACGCAAAGACCGCGCCCCGGTTTTCTGAATCTGATGCCGGTTGAAGTGGATCAGCGGTGCTTGTGACGACCTCCTCCGCCGCGATGGCCGGCGGATGCATGGCCCGAAGAGCGGGCTCTGCCGGGGGAGGAGTAACGGGTGGAGGCATGTCCGGCGGAGCGTTGATTACCGTAGCTTCTGTGTCCGGTTGGTCCCCGGTTAACTGAAGGCGCGCGGGTCCGGCCCGAATAGCCGGATGGGGCGCGATACGAGGGGCGAGAATAGCCGGTGCGGCCGGGTGCGGCTGAACGGTTATAGCCGCGGCCGGAATAGCCCCTCGGTCCGTGTGCTGAGGGGCGGCTGTAACGGTTGTTCTGATAGCCTGAGGGGCCTTGTCTGCCCGTCCGGTTGTTCCGCGCGGCGTAGCGTCCCGTTGGTCCGTGCGCGGCGGCTCGGCTGTAACGGGTGCTCCGGGAGCCTGCGGGGCCTTGTCTCCCCGCCAGGTTGTTCCGTGCGGCGTAGCGTCCTGTCGGCCCGTGCGCGGCGGCTCGGTTGTAGCGGGTGCTCCGGGAGCCTCCGGGGCCGCGTCTGTCCGCCCGGTTGTTCCGTGCGGCGTAGCGGCCCGCCGGTCCGTGTGTGGCGGCCCGGTTGTAGCGGGTGCTCCGGGAGCCTGCGGGGCCGCGTCCGTCCGCCCGGTTGTTCCGTCCGGCGTAATCGCCCCTCGGCCCGCTGTGAATACCGTGGATTCGGCCGTGGCTCCTGCCGCCGTAAGGTGCGCGATGGCTTCCCCGCACGTAGGCCGCTCTCTCCGCGTGGCGGACCCAGGGGTGACGGCCGTGCCCACCTCTTCGCCAATCCCCGTGGCGGTAGTAGGGCGAGTTGTGGTAGATGGAGTTGTTATAGATGACGCTGTTGTTCACGTACACATCGTGGTGGTACCAGTCGCACCCGCCGAACAGGACGTTGCCCACGGTGAACCCGAGGCCCCAGAAGAAGCCGTTGACGAAGGAGGCGCCTGGCGATACCCACACGTCTGGATAGTAGTAGGTTGGGTAGCTCCAGGCCGGGCCGTAGACCACGGCCGGCTGGTAGGCGGGGACATAGACCACGTCCGGTGTGTAGGGCTGGATCACGATGGCCTGGTCCTGCACTACCACGCGCTGTTGCGGCGTCGTCTTCAGCGTGCCCTCCCGGTAGGCAGCGCTCCTAAGGGTCTGAACGGCGTCCATGACGTCCGGCTTCTGGTTGAGGAAGGCGTTGCCGAGGTCGCTGGTCCACTTGATGTTGTTCGCCATTCTGTCCAGGACGGTGGGGAACTTGCAGAGGGCGATGATGCTGGGGTCCCAGGTCGCCGTCGACAGCGCGTTGTCCAGTTCCTTGCCGGTCAGGCCGGGGTTGGCCTGGACCCATTGGTCGGCCTCCGTCACCTGTTCGGGGAAGGTCGCCGCCATCAAAACCTGGCTCATCAACGCGTCGGGGTAGAGTGCGATAGGCGCCACCATCTGATCGATCTGGTCCCGCGAATAGAGGCTTCCCTGTGCATGGAAGGAGAGCCCGCCCGTCAACAGGCCAAATGCGACCGAAACCATGAGCAGAAAGCGGAGGTTTTTCATCTCTGTCGCTCCTTTCCGGCCACCCTTCAACGAACGGGGCCATGTCCCGTATCTAGCAATCGCCATGCCGAGGGTCGGCGGCGAGGAAGAAATCATGGCGCGTAGAAGGCCAGAATTCAAGCCCAACGGTGTGATGCGCCGCACAGTTGGAGAGGCGGTTCCGGCCCCGGGGCGTCCTTTTAAGGTGTCCGGAATCCAGGACATCCGTACACTCGAACCTCCAACTTTTCATTCTTTTGCTCCAGCTTCCCATGATTTTCATCCGCCTGCTGTTCGTGACGGCGTCCGAATTCTCGGCGTATCTGTCCGGCCGGACGGATTACGACCTGCCCTGTATTCACGGCATCACTCGTCCCGGGGGTTGTCCAGTGACCTGCCGGATGGTTTCCACGCAGGTTGAGGTGTAGCATGGGATCGAGCACCAGACCGGGACCGCAATTCCCTGTTGTCAGTTCCGAGAGGAGAGCGAGGCAGAATGGACTTTAGAGCGCTGTTCAAAAAAGTCGAGAGTCACGTGGTGGCGATCGAAGACCGCGAGAGCAACACCCTCACCCTTGGACTGATCATAGAAAGCATCCTGGAGGACTTTGAAGAGGACTTCGGCTTTTCGGGCGCCAGGCTCTATGTGTCCGACGAGGGACAGTACAGCCTTGAGTCGAAATTCGGAAGCGGAAATAACGCCCCGTTGGGTTTCAGCATTCCTAAGAGCTACCCCCCCATCGTACTGCTTCGGCGGAAGGGTATCGTCTACATGGATCTGGAAAGCCAGGGGGTGGATCCGGACCTGGAGAAACGGCTCGGCGTCGAGCGGTTCGCGGCCATAACGGTGGGGGCCGGGGACAGTCATGTTATCGCCTTCAGCATCCGACCCGATCGCCCGGCCCCTGAGGACGACACCCTCTTTGCGCTGTCGAGCATCCGCCATGCGATCAACCTCAAATTGGCCAAGGATAAGCTGGAATCCATCATCCTCCAGAGCCAGCAGATCCAGATGTCTCTCCTGCCCGGTGAAGACATCGAGTTTCCAGGCTACGACGTGGCGGCTTTTTCGCGACCGGCCGAGGTGGTCGGCGGGGATGTGTACGACTTCATCAGGATCAATCCCAAGGTGCTCGGCGTCGCCATCGGGGACGCGACGGGCCACGGACTTCCGGCCGCCCTTCAGGCTCGGGACGTCATCATCGGCCTGCGGGTGGGAATCAGCGAAGACCACAAGATGATCAAGCTCTTCGAGAAGCTCAATCAGGTCATCCACGGTTCCAGGCTGACCTCGCGGTTCGTGTCCCTCTTCTATGGCGAACTCGAGGCGAGCGGACATTTCATCTACTGCAACGCGGGCCACATCACCCCGTACTACTTCCGGACGAAGAAGGACCGTTTCTACCCCATGTCCGAGGGTGGGATCGTTCTGGGCCCCACGTCCGACCCCACCTACCAGCGAGGGTTCTATCGCATGGAACCCGGCGACTGTCTCTTCCTTTACACGGACGGTATCACCGAGGCGCAGACCGTCGAGGGAGAGGAATTCGGAGAGACCAGGGCCCTGGACTACGTGCGCCGGAACCTGGACCAGATGAGTGCCAGGGAACTGATCGAGGGCCTGTTGGGGGAAGTGGCGCGCTTCTCCGAGGGCGGTCCGTACACGGACGATCGGACGATCGTCGTGGTCAAGCGCCTCCGGTCCGAGGACGCGTGAGGGCGCGGGTCTCTCGCCTCCTTCTCCTGCACCCCTTCACTTCACGATCGGCGCAGCCGTCTACCCGAGCAAGGCGTGGGCCTCGTTGAGGACCTCGGGGATGGAGATGGCCTGTGGGCACCTGGGCTCGCACTCGCCGCACTCGATGCAGGCGTCTGCGCCCCGGCCGTTCGAAACCAGCATGCCTTTGTAGAGCCTCGACGTGGCCTCGCGTGCGTCGAACATGGCGGCGGTGTTGACCATGGAAAAGACATCCGGGATGGAGACGTCGTTGGGGCAGGGGACGCAGTAGCCGCAGGTGGTGCAGGGAACCTTCATGCGCCCGAGGTAGTAGTTGCGGACCTCCTCGGCAAGGCTGAGATCGTTACCGGTCAAGGCGCCGGGTTCGGCGACATCGGCTATGGCAAGGTTTTCCCGCAGCTGCTCCATGGTGTTCATCCCGGACAGGGCCGTAACGACCTCGGGGTGGTGCCAGACCCAGCGCCAGGCCCACTCGGCGGGTGACCAGTTCCTCCTGCCCCGGTTCCAGATCCCCCGCACGGGTTTGGGCGGTGTTTTTGCCAGGAGCCCGCCGCGCAGGGGTTCCATGACGATCACGCCCACGTCTCTGGAAGCGGCCAGACGAAGGCCGTTCAGACCCGCCTGGAAATCGACGTCCAGCAGGTTGAACTGGATCTGACAGAAGTCCCAGTCGTAGCCTTCGATTATCTCCGCAAAGGCCTCGAGCGACCCGTGGAAGGAGAAGCCGGCGTAGCGAACTCGCCCATCGGCCTTTGCGCGGTCGAGGGCGCCCAAACCGTCGAGGCTCTTGGCGGTTTCCCATCGTTCCCCGTTGAGCGCGTGCAGGAGGTAGAAGTCCACCGTGTCTGTCTGGAGACGGACGAGTTGCGCGTCCAGGAAACGCTCCCAGTCGTTTTCCGCCTGGACGAGCCAGGTGGGACACTTGGTCGCGATCTGAACCCGCCGGCGGTAGCCGTCCTTGAGGGCGCGGCCGACGAAGGGTTCGCTCTGGCCGCCATGGTAGGGATAGGCCGTGTCCACGTAGTTGACGCCCCCTTCGATGGCTTCGCGGAGGAGCCGTGTGGACCGGGGCTCGTCGATGCGTGCGGGGTCTCCGCCGAGGACGGGCAGGCGCATGCAGCCGAAGCCGAGGATGGAGATGGGCAGGTCGGGAATGCCGGGGAAGGTCCTGTATTTCATGGTCGGCCTCCTTCGGTAGGGCGTGTGAAAAATGCGGACCGGTCACCCACGCCGCGCAGCGCCTGAACCGAACGGAACAGCAGAAGACCATTCTATACCCGCGCACGGCTACTTAGGGAAGTGGACGCCACCTGCAAGACTCTTCCTCCGGGCAGGCCGCGATGCTCGTCTCCAGAGACCCTTTCGCCGAAGGTCCACCCCACGCGCCATTCGTGCCATAGTATGGTCCGTGAGGTTGTTGTAGCGCGCGGCAGGGAGAGTTGGGCATGAATCCGTGGAAGGGACTGCGCGGACTGCGAAAAGAAGTCTGGGTGGTAGCGGCAGCCAGCCTCATCAACCGCGTGGGGATGATGGTCCTGCCCTTTCTGGTGCTCTATCTCACGGAGGCCCGGGGGCTTCTCCGCCAGCCTGGCGGGGCTCAGCCTGACGGTCTACGGCGTGGGCGGCCTGGTGAGCGGACCGCTGGCCGGACGGCTGTGCGACCGGATAGGGGCGGCTACGGTCTTTCTCGCCTCCCTGCTCGCTTCCGGGTTCTTTCTGATCGTTCTTCCCTTTCTCCGCAGCTACTTTGTCATCCTTGGCGTCGTTTTCGTCTGGTCCCTGTTCAGTGAGGGGTTCCGGCCCGCGGCCATGACCTTCATCGCCGACTTCACCACGCCGAGCCAGCGCAAGCCCGCCTTCTCGCTCTACCGGCTCGCCATCAACCTGGGCATGAGCGTCGGTCCCGCCGCGGGAGGCTTCCTGGCCCTTCTGTCTTTCAACTATCTCTTCGCAGTGAACGCGGCCACCACCATTCTGGCCTCGGCCTTCATGTTCGTGATGTTCGCGAAACTCGGCGTGATGGGAAAGAGAACGGAAGCAGACGGCTCGCGGGAGAACACGGCCGACGCGGGTTTCGCGTCCAGGCCCCTCGGAGACGGCCGTTTCCTGTACTTTGCGCTGGCCATGGTGCCCATTGTCCTCGTCTACTTCCAGATCAGCGCGGCCTATCCGCTCTACCTTGTGCAGGACCTGAAACTGCTCGCGTCGGACTTCGGGCTCGTCTTCACGCTCAACACGGCCCTGATCATCTGCTTCGAGATCCCGCTCAACACCTGGATGATCCGCTGGAAACACCGAAATGCCTTGGCCTTCGGAGCCTTCCTCTGCGCGGCGGGCTTCGGCATGACGGGACTGGTGACCACGTTCCAGGGGATCGCGGCAACATGCGTCGTCTGGAGCTTCGGCGAGATGATCACCTTCCCCACGGCGTCGGCGGCGCTCGCGGACCTGACGCCTGAACGCGGGCGGGGTACGTACATGGGGACTTTCAGCATGATCCGCGGGACGGCGGTCAGCATCGGGCCGTGGCTGGGGACGGCTGTTTTGCAGGGCCTTGGACCGGCGGCGCTCTGGGGTGGGGCGTTCGCCGTGGGGACCGTCTCGGCCGTCATGCTGTGGTTCGTGCGCGAGCCGCACGCAGCCGGCGCGGAGGCCTTGGAGCCGGCAACGAACAATGAGGCGAAGTGGCAGTGAGGCAGGTTGCTGGGGCGGCGGGAATGCTGCGGGACCTGCGGCGGTTTTCTTCTGTCTGGAGGAGAGAACATGTCGCAGAGGATCGAGGTCGGACGGTCCATGCTTCTTTCGTTGCTCGTCCTGGCGAAGGTCATCGAGGTTCACGACCCTTACTCGGGCGGCCACGTGTGGCGGACGAGCCGCTACGCCGGCGCCATGGCGCGTGCCGCGGGCTTTGCGGCGGGGGATGTCTTCCTGGCGGAACTCGGCGCCCTCGTGCACGATGTGGGCAAAGTCGGCATATCCGATTCCATCCTGCTCAAGGAGGGAAAGATTACCGAGAGCGAATTCGAGGTCATCCGGCGGCACCCCGAGATCGGGCACGACATCATCGCGAACCATCCACTGGCGCCACTGGTGGACCGCCCCATCACGGAGCACCACCTCCGCGCCGACGGGAACGGCTATCCAGACCGGTTGAAGGGCACCCGGCCCTGGATCATCAGCCGTCTCGTCAGCATCGTCGATGCCTTCGACGCCATGACGAGCTATCACCCCTGCAGGCGTGACGACGCGGTGGACTACGCCCTTCTCGCGCTCAAGGAGGAGCGGGGCGGCCAGTTCGACGCCGACCTCGCCGATACCTTCATAGATCTCGTCCGGCAGGGGGAGGTGGACCACGTCCTGGACCACGCCGCGGAGGGATCACTGAACCTCGGCTGTCCCGACTGCGGTCCCATGATTTCCCGGCCGGAGGGCGTTGGAAAGTGTGAACTTGTCGTATGCCCTTCATTCGAGGACGAAGTCGTCCTCGCGTTCGAACCCGACGCGTTCGATTGGGAGTGGGCGGGCGGGATCCCAATTTCCGCGTGGTGACACCTCCGGCAGAGAGCTGAAGAGGTCAACCAAGCTTCAACCCGCAGCGGGTGCAGAACTGGCTACCGGTACCGGTCGACGCACCGCATTTCGGACAGGTGGCGACGCTGGTCGGGGCGGTGGATTTGGCAGAGCCGTTGTCGTCGGAATCCGCGGTGGCTTCTCCACGGCTTCCCTCGCGGAAGGCGCGCATGGACTTGCCGAGCGAAGAGCCTAGTTGCGGTAACTTGGACGGACCGAACAAGAGGAGCAGGATCCCCAGGACAAGAAGAATCTCTTCGGGCGAATCGATGAAACCGAGGGCGAGGAGCATGGGCGTCTCCCGGGCCGGCGGGACCGCCGGCGTGGCAAGGCACCGCCGCGGTAAGGCCGGCATGATGGGGCTGGGGCGGTGTGGGGGGTAGAGTGAAGATATGGCTTCATAGATGAACGTGTCCCGCGGGCACTAACGCAGGCCCGCCAAAGTGGTCTCTCCGCGATCTTCGCCGGGGTCGCCGGCTGCGTGCCGAAACCCCCGGCTCCCTTGAAGCCTAGCGCCGCGCGGAACGGCAGTCAAGGGCGGGTCTATGGCCCCGGTCTTTCAACGATCCCAACGGCATGGCCGGCCGGGGCTCACTCGGGGATCTTGAAGGTACCGTCGAGGCGGTCGAGCATGGCGTCGAAGCGCTCGTCGAGATCGGCGATGGCGTCGCGGAGTTCGTCTTCGGTGAGGCGACCCGTGTCAAACTGTGCCTGCAGGAGTGAGCGCTGGTTTTCGTGCCACTGGTCGGGATCGAAGTTATAGGTCATGGTCCACCTGGTTCCACATCTGTCGCACGGGAATCTGAAGACCCCAGTATAAGCCTGCCGGCCGGGAAGGCCCAGTCCGGATGCGGATCGCGCGGAAGGCACCGGTTCTGGTAGACTTGGGAACATGAGCGGAAAGCCTGCCCCATCCCTGAAGATCAGGATCGTCGCGCCGGCCGGACCGGTGAACGGCCCCGACCTGACCGCGGGCATCGATATGCTGCGCAGGCAGGGACATCAGGTGGCAGAGGCCCCCCACGTCAGAATGAAGGTGGGCTACCTGGCCGGCACCGACGACGAACGGCTCGCGGACCTTCAGGACGCGCTGGACGCCCCCGGTGTGGACGTGATCTGGTTTGCACGCGGCGGTTACGGGACGACGAGGCTTCTTGGCGGCCTGCGGGATGAAGGACTGCGCCGGCATCCCAAGATCGTCGCGGGTTTCTCGGATGCCACGGCGCTCTATGCCTGGGCGCAGCGTATGCCGGGCACGACGCTTCTGTACGCGCCATCTGTCCAGGAATTGGCGAGAAAAGGCGTGTGCGTGCTCGATTCGGTGTGGTCGGCTCTGGCTGGAAGCCCCTCGCCCCTGCCGGGGAAGGGCGCCGGTCCCGCGGGTCCATTTCCCGTCGCGGGCGGATGCCTGAGCATTCTGAGCGCGCTGGTAGGGACGCCGTGGGAGCCCGCCATCGCGGGCAGGTGGCTCTTTTTCGAGGACGTGGGCGAGCCCCTGTACAGGCTGGACAGGATGCTGACGCACCTGGACCAGGCGGGCTGGTTCGAGCGGGCCGCCGGCGTCCTGCTGGGCGGATTCACCGGGATGGGAGAGAGGGAAGGCCCCGACGACGTCGCACGCCGGGTAAGAGAACTCCTGGCTCCCGGGAAGCCGGTGATCACCGACCTCCCCGTCGGCCACCGGACGGGCAAGCGTGTGCTTCCGCTCGGGCGCCCGGCACTGTGGGATGGTCAGAACCTGATCTTTCCCTGAAAAAGCGATCGATGTCGGCGGCGCGCCGCTCCCGCCGTGCGGGGGTCACACGCCGGGAATGGTGTCCGCGATCCACTTCGCCGTGCGGTCGACGGCGCCTTTGTGGGCTTCCACGGCCGCGAGGGCCTTCTTGCCGCAGGCCTCGGCCTGGGTAGGTTCGGAAAGGAATGCGGCGACGTGCTCGGCCAGCGTCCGGGGATCCTCGACCCGTGCGGCACCCGAGCCGGCGAGGAGGCGCTCGGCGTCCTCCCGGAAGTTCTCCGTGTGCGGTCCGAAGAGCACCGGCTTACCCAGGAAGGCCGGTTCGAGGACGTTCTGCCCGCCCAGGGGCACGAGGCTCCCGCCCACGAATGCGGCGGTCCCCAGGGCGTAAGCGGACCAGAGCTCGCCGACCGTGTCGAGGATCAGGACATCCCAATCCGGCCCCGGACCGGCGGTGCGCTCGACCCCTCTGAGGCCCAGCTTTTCGCACTGTTCTAGGCAGACCTGCACCCGGTTGAGGTGGCGCGGGGCAAGGATGAGCCTCGCGCCGGGAAAGGAGGCCTTCACCGCGGCGTGGGCCTCCAGAACGAGGATCTCTTCCCCCTCCCGGACCGAACCGGCAACCCAGAGAGGCGCCTCAGGAATCCCTCGGGCGAGAGACGCTCTGACCTCCTCGAAGGCCTCCGGGGGACGGAGGTCGTACTTGAGGTTGCCCAGGACGACGATCCTTTCGGAGCTCGCGCCGAGGATGTGGAAGCGGGCCGCGTGCTCTTCGCTCTGGGCGGCCACGAAGACGTCTCTCAGAGCCTTTTCGTAGAGTCGTCTGAATTTCTGTGTCCTGCGGAAAGACCTGTCCGAGAGGCGGGCATTCACGATGAATACGGGGACGCTGGACGTCCGGGCTTCACGGAAGAGGGTGGGCCATATTTCCGTCTCAACGAGAACCAGCGCACGGGGACTGAGCCTCTTGACTGCCCGCCTGGCGCACCCGGGAAGGTCCACGGGAAAGGCTTGGGGAGAAAGGTCGGGGGGGCCTTCTTTTGCGGCAAGGTCGAGGCCGGTGGCCGTGGTGCTCGTCAGGGCGACGGGCAGGCCCCTGGATTTCAGGACGGCGGCGAGACGCAGGGCAATCCGCACTTCGCCGACGGAGACCGCCTGAATCCAGATGGGTGCATCTTCCCGCGATTCGTAAAAGCCCAGCCGCTCCAGGAAACGAAAATTTCCCCGCTGCTGGATGGCCAGAAACAGAAGCCAAAAGGGGGCGAGGAGTAGGGACAACGTCCTATAGACCAGTCGCAAGCAGTCTCCTTTTCGGGGAAAAGGAACGGGATAACTCCTCCCCTAGGGTATTTAAGGCCCAAACGGTGAGAAAGAGAAGGGCCCCCGGGATCAACGCCAGGTGGGGGGCCTCCAGGAGGTAATCGCACCCCGTGGCCAGCATCTCGCCCCACGAAGGGTTCGGGGGTTGGACGCCGAGCCCCAGGAAGGAGAGCCCCGCTTCCGACAGCATAACACCTGCGGCGCCCGCCGTGGCCTGCACAAGGAGTACGCTCACCGTGTTCGGCAGGATGTGCCGTCGCAGGATGTGGCTGGTTCGGCCACCGGCCGCCATGCCGGCCTTCACGAAATCGCGCTGCTTGACCGAAAGAGTGACGGAACGCGCCAGGCGGGCGTACCCGACCCACGCCGTGGCCGATAGGGCGAGAACGAGCGGGAGGAACCCCCGCCCCACGTATGCCAGGATCGTGATGGCCAGGAGTATGCCCGGCAGCGCCATGAGCACGTCGATGACGCGTCCCACGAGGTGGTCCGTCACGCCCTCCATGTACCCGGCCAGGATGCCTACGCCCGTGCCGAGCGTCAGGGCGAGCAGGAGGGCTGAGGCGACGATGATCAGAGAGAGGCGGCCGCCATACAGCACCCGGGTGAGGACGTCCCGGCCGAGGTCGTCCGTGCCGAGCCAGTGTGCCGGGGACGAGCCGGCGAGCCTGTCCGAAAGATCCTGCTGGGCGTAGCGGTAAGGGGCGACCCAGGGCGCGAGAAGGGCGCTCAGAACCCAGATCACGATAAAGAGGACCGCCAGCTTCTTAGCCATCGTATCGCACCCTGGGATCGAGCCACGCGTAAAGAAGGTCTGTGGACAGGTTGACGAGGAGCGTGACGATCGCGAAGAGAAGGACCACACCCTGGACAACCGGGTAGTCCCGGCTGCTGATGGCATTGAGGACGAGCGTGCCGAGACCGGGCCAGCGGAAGATCTTCTCCGTGAGGATGGCGCCCGTCAGAAGCGCGCCGAACTGCAGGCCGATGACCGTGACCACGGGCAGCATGGCGTTCTGGAGGGCGTGCTTCCTGAAGGCGCTGCGATTGGACAGGCCCTTCATGAGGGCCGTGCGCAGGTACTCGCGATCCTCCTCCTCGCCGAGGGAGGCCTTTATGATGCGGGTCAGCAGGGCCGACATGGGCACGGCGAGGGTCAGGGCCGGGAGAAAAAGGCTGCCGGGTTCGTCGGCGCCCGAAACGGGGAACCATGGGAGTTCCACGGCAAAGGCCATGAGGAGAAGGGGACCGAGGAAGAAGGACGGCAGGGACAGGCCGGCGCTGGAGTAGAAGTTGACGGTGCGGGCGGACAGGCTGTTCTTCCTTCGCGCGGCGATGAGGCCGAAGGGAAAGGCGATCAGGCACGCCAGGAGCATGGCGGAGAATCCCAGCCTGGCCGTCTGCGGGAAGGCGCGTTCGAGTTCCTCGATGACCGGCTCCTGGTTTCGGATGGAGGTGCCGAGGTGCCCGGTGGCGAGGCCGGCCAGATAGTCCACGTACTGTCGGACCAGTGGTTCGTCCAGGTGGAGGGCGTGCCGTAGTTCGGCCTGCTTTGCCAACGGCGCGTTCTCGCCGAGCATGATGTCCACGGGGTCACCCGGCATGGCCCTGTTCAGGAAGAAGACCAGGGTCAGGAGTCCGAGCAGAGTTGGAACGAACATCAACAGTCGCCACGCGGCGTATCGACGCATCCATCTTCTCCCCGGCCATTTTAACAGGTGATGGGGACGTGAATAGTGAAAAGTGAATGGTGATCGAGGCTGGGGATACCCTTCGACGTTCGCCGTGCATAAAGAGTCGATGGTGAAGGCCATAGGAGTGAAGGCGCAAAGGCGCCGGCCGCCCTCCGAGGGCCGCCACGGGGCTCTCGCGCAGGCCCCTTCAAGGCCCGAATCCGAAATCGATTTACATCTATCCGCGCCTCCCGCGCTTGCCAATCGGGTGCCCGGCGGATTATTGTATAGTTCGGAGGTAATTAACGTGCAAGAAGTGGTAAACGATTCCACGCCGAGGATCGCCCTGTTCATCGATTTCGACAACGGGCAGCTCGACATCAGCCGCGTCCTCTACGCCCTGAGGGAAAAGGGGATCATCATTCTCAAGAAGGCCTACGGCGACTGGGGAAAGTTCTCTCAGTTCCGTAAGGTCCTGGCCGAAAACGGCGTAGACCTGGTGGAGCGTCCCAGCATCTACGCCGGCGGCGACAAGAACGGCGCCGACATCCAGCTGGCAGTCGACGCGCTTGAAGCCTGCCTGACCAACCCGCACATCGACGTCTTCGCGATCCTCTCGGGCGACAGCGACTTTCTGCCCCTGATATCGCGCCTGCAGGCATACAACAAAAAGGTCGTCATCATCGGAATGCGCAAGACCACATCCTCGGTCGTCATGCGCAATTGCAACGAGTACCTCGCCTACGAAAACATCCCAACCCGGGAGCAGATCGCCGAGGAATCGGCCGGCAAAGCGCCCGAAGCAGATCCGAAGGACCTCGAACAGGCCTTCTCTCTCCTTCGCAGGGCGATCGCCCTCCTCGAGGACGAGGACCGCAGCGTGGATTCGTCGCTCCTCAAACAGAGGATGCTGCAGCTCAGCCCCACCTTCGACGAAAAGACCTTCGGGTTCTCGCAGTTCAAGGCTTTTCTCGCCGAGGCCCAGAAGAGCAAGATCATCCACATCGGCAAGAAGGTGGACGGCGCCTATCCCATAACCCTCGGCCGCAAGGGGCGGAGCCTGGAGGACGAGGAAGAAGGCGAGGAAGAGATCGTCGAACCTCCGGCCAAGACGACCAAGCCCAGGAGGCGTCGCAAGAAGTAAGGCGTGCCCGCCGCGCGGCCGCGTTCCGGCGCTAACCTTTTTTCGGCCATCCGACCTTGTCTACGGTCGTGAAGGTGTACCCCTCGGACCTGAGATCGTCGATAAGGGACTGGAGAATCACGTCCGCGCGGGCGTCTTCCGGCCGCCCGCTCCCCAGGTGCATCAGAATGACCCCCCCGTCAACGCCCGACGGGCCGTTGTCGGCCTGGTGCAGGATCTTGTCCAATATCTGCTTGGGGCCGTGGTACAGAGGGCTGGACGGCGAGTTGACCCAGTCGAGTGTATCCAGGTGGGGCGTCCAGTAGACGGCGCGGTAGCCGTCGTCCGCCGCCCACCGGAGGATCTGTCGGTTGAACTCGCCGAAGGGCGCGCGCCAGTATGGGGACATGTCACGGCCGGTGATGAGCCTGAACACCTCATTCGCGCGCTCCAGCTGGCTCTTCAGGAAGGCCTGCGTGACCCCCGTCAGGGTTTGCTGGCGCCCGTTGAACGAGTAGGTGGTGAGGTGGGGGTGGCTATACGTGTGGTTTCCAACGGTGTTGCCGTCGTCGGCGATGCGCCGAACCAGTTCCGGGTACCGCTTCATGTACTCGCCGGTCAGGAAAATCGTCGCGTGAATCTTCTCGCGTTCGAGAATGTCCAGGATCATGTCCGTGGCGTTGGCGTCCGATCCTCCGTCGAAGGTGAGCAGGACCTGCCTGTTTCCCGCGGGGGCGCGGATCAGGTTCAGCCCGTCCACACGCGGTTCAGGACCCGTGGTTTTCTCCGCCGCAAGAGGCGCCGCCGGCCGGGTCAGCAGGTTGACCGTGACGGCAGGGCTGTAGGACGAATTGCCCTTGTTGTCGAAGTAGCGGGCCTGGATGACGTTCCGGCGGCCGTCCATGGGAACGGCGTCGAAGCGCCACTTTCCGTCCGCGGCCATCTGCGCATCCACCTTGCGTCCGTTCACGTAGAGTCCGACCATGGCTTCCCTGGGCGCCACGCCTGAGACGGAGGCGGTGTTCGTCGAAAGGACACCACCCTGGGTGGGTGATTGGATGGCGACGGCGCCCGGAGAATCCCAGTCTATCGTCTCCTGGTCTAGGCTTCTTTCATGAACACGCTTGAATACCGGCACGGCGATATCGGGCCCCGAAAAGAACCGGTCCGCCCGCGACGACAGCCAGATCGCCAGCGATCCCAGGACGACTATCCCGCCGAATATGACGACCCGGAACCACGCGCCGCTGAGGGCCTTCTCGTTCCAGTGAAGGAGTTTCCGCCAGGCTTCGGCCCTTTTCTGCGTCTGTGCGCAGCGCTTCGAACAGAAGATGTGGCCTTCGATGCGGTGCTGACACTTCGGACAGATGGACCTCTTGCAGTGGAAACAATGCCTGCGTGCCGTTACGGTTGGATGTCGGAAGCAGACCGCCTTGTCGTCCCGCGCTCTCTCAGCCATGCAAAAAGGATACCCTGATCCTCGGCGGCGGAAAAGGAGAAAGAGAAATTAGGATTGCGGATTTGGGAATTGAAATGCGGGCATCGGAAGGCGAGACTGAAAGCATCTCGGGAAGGCCTCCCCAAGGGAGGTCTTCCCGAGCACTGGACACTCAACACCTCACTGGACACGGCCAGCGTGTTTTCAGGCCGGGCCGGTTCCGGACTTCTCGCTCTTTCTCCTGCAGGTGCTGATCCCGAGCAACTGGTACGGCGGGCACCAGCCGAACGCGGCCGTAAAGACCAATACGAGTCCGATGAG
>CAVRTJ010000004.1:0-193374 GCA_963724125.1 uncultured Acidobacteriota bacterium | reverse complement strand
GCCGCCGCGATTTATTCGTTCCAGAACGGCATGGGGCGGAAGCATGGCTTCCGCCCCTCTTCTTTTTCGGCGCCCCGGTTCAGCGCGCTCTCAGCTTTCCAGCTTGTTTTTAACTCCTGCAAGGCCGGGGTGAGGTCCTTCACGGGCCCATCCGGGTGCGTCCATCGCCTTCAAAGTCTCGCAATCGGATGAAATGATTCAACGGACCGGTCGCGCCCCGAATCTGCGGAAGGGCGCATTTCTCCCGCGGGCGGTCCCTTGGGATCAGTATGGAGAACGCAAGGTCAGGGTGCGAAGCTAGGCGTCCTGCGATTTTCCGTCCGAGTGGCGGTAGGCTATGATGCGGGCCTTTTCGCGGGTGATAAGCCCCTCGCCGATGACTTCTTCCAGGAATGGCAGGAAGGTGTCTATGCGCTCGGCGGTGTCGACGATCTCGATCACGATGGGCAGGTCTTCTGACATGCGCAGGATCTTGGTCGTGTGGAGGCGGCTGTTGGCGCCGAACCCCATGATCCCTCGAAGCACCGTGGCCCCTGCAAAGCCTTCCTTCCGGGCTTTCTCCACGATCACCTCGTAGAGTGGCCGCATCCCGTGCTTGTCGCTCTCCCCGATAAAGATCCTCAACAGTTCTGCTTCCTGCGGCAGTCTCATGGCGTCCTCTCCCATTATCTTACACCATCCGCCCGAGGGCGAATCCGAGGAACAGCCCGGCCGTGCCGATGACGACCTGTCCGAGGATGTTGGCGCCCGCCATCAGCCACTGGGTGGCCCGGACCATCTGTCCCGATTCGAAAATGAAGGAAGAGAAGGTCGTGAAGGCACCCATGAAGCCTACGAGAACGATGACGCGTAGTTCCGGGGAGAGGACCTGCCTGTCGGCCGCCATGGTCCATACGAGACCGAAGGCGAAGCAGCCCAGGACGTTCACGACGAAGGTGCCCCATGGGAAACCGTGGTTGAACCATCGCTGGACGATCGCGCCGAGTCCGTATCGTGCGAGGGTCCCGATGGCGCCAGCGAGTGCTATCCAGACAATCTTCTGCACCATGATCCCTTTCCTTGTGCCCTTCCGGCCACAGGTATCTCCCGGAGCGGCGATGTTTGCAGCCTTGAAGCCGTAGTTTTCGGGTAGGGGTCATCAGCGGTTCGAACACCGCGATTGAGGCGGACTCCATCGCCTGGACCGTCATTATAGCCACCACTCCGGGAAAGGCAAGGATCTTGTGCCCTGTTCTTCCGGATCTGGGTCATGTGACCTTTCGGCTCCCCGCGGAAATATGTGGATAGGAGCGGCTGTGGAGCCGCCGAGAACGGGGTCAAGGTCCTTTTGCGAAGGGAAGGTGAAGGATGAGCAGGATAGCGATGAGAGGAGCCCTGGTGCTTATGGTCGCCATGCTTACGCTGGCCGCCGCGGCCCAGGGGAAGAGCAAGGTGGATCTGTCGAGCCTGAGAACGGTGTCCGGCGAGGTGACCTCCGTGTCGATCGCTGCGGGGGAGAAGCATCCCAGCTTCGTTCTCGCGGCGGACACCGGCGAGATCCTTACGGTCGAGCTGGGTGCTTACTGGTACCTAGTTTCCCAGGGCTTCTCGCTCGCGGCCGGCGACGACGTAACCGCCACGGTCGCCGGGTGCATCAACAAGGCCGAATCGGAGGTGGTGGCCTTTTCGGTGGAAAACGTCACCGAAGGCGTCAGCATCGAACTACGTGATAGCGACGGGAAACCCCTCTGGAAGGGACACCGGAAGGGCCAGGGCCAGGGTAACGGCCAGGGTGCCGCGCTGCAGTCCGATTGCTACTGCACCGGACAACAGGCGGCGCCCACGACCATGCAGGAGGTGCAAGGCAAGGTCAAGGGGCTCGATATCGGCCTCGGGAGCCACCGGAACATGGTGAATCTGAAGGCCGCGGGTTCGGGCAAGGTCAAGGTGGCCCTGGGGCCGTTCTGGTACATGCAGCAGCAGGGCTTCACGCTCGAAAAGGGCGAAACCGTCCGCGTCCGCATGATCCAGTGCCCCGACTGCAACGTGGCGCTGTCCGTCACCAAGGTCGAATCGGGCGAGACCCTCCAGCTCAGAAACAACGAGGGCGTGCCCCTGTGGCTTTACTGAACAGACCGGACGATGGGCGGGCTGCCGCGCCGCGGCGGCCCGCCCGGCTCCGGGCGTGACTTTTCGTCCGGAGGAGCGGATATTGTGATGAGAGGCGGAGCACGGCGGCATGGAGGAATGGGAGGTGCAGCACCGGATCAGGGCGGTCCTGCGGGGGGAACCGGAGCGGTTCGCGCCGATCGTGGAGGTTTTTACGCCGGCGCTCTTCAACTTCGCGGCGAAGATGACGGGACGGAGGGACGACGCTGGGGAGATCGTCCAGGAGACCTTTTTCCGGGCCTACCGGGACCTCGCGAAATTCGACGGGCGAACGCGGTTTCTCAGCTGGCTCTTCGGCATCTGCGCGAACATCTGCTACGACCACGGCAAGAAGCGCCGGCGCGGAGCAAGGACGGTGTCTATGGAAGGCGCTTGGGCCGACGCAGCACCCGGCGGGTCGGTGCCCATCGAGGAAAACCTTTCCACGAGACAGGACGAGGCGCGACTGAGGCGTTGCCTCTCGGGTCTGCCCGTGGCGCTTCGCGCCGCCGTCCTCTTGAGGTACCACGAGGATATGACCCTGGCGGAGGTGGCGCTCCGTCTTCGGATTGGACTTTCGGCCGCTAAAATGCGCATCCATAGAGGGCTTGATCTCCTCCGTGCGTGCATGGAACGCGCAGGCGAAGAGGCGAAGGTATGAAACGTGGGCCAGGAAGCCCGGACATGGACACCGGTATGAAGGCGATTGCGGATCAAATCCGTCGGATTCAGCGGGATCTTCCTCCGGACGACCTTGCATCCAAGATCGTCGCGTCCCTCAACGGGGTGCAGCCTCCGTCGGCTTCCCTGTGGCGCCGGCTGGCCTGGCGCCTTGACAGGCCTTCCGTCGCGTGGGGGTACAGGCTCGTGGTTCTGGCCGCGCTCGCGGGGATCTTCGCCGGCATCTGGACCCTGGTCGGTCAGCGCAATACGTCCTCCTTGCAGGGTGCGGGCGAGGGGATCGCTCAAAAAGTCCACTCGACGTCGCCGGGCCTCGCCGAGCGCCGTGTGTCGGTGACTTTCGTGTTCTATGCGCCCAGGGCGGAAAGCGTGTCCCTCGTGGGTACCTTCAACGACTGGGATTCAAGAAAGACGCCTATGGTGAAGGGAAAGAACGGCACGTGGGAGGTGCGGGTGACTCTGACGTCCGGTCGTTACGAGTACCTCTTCCTGGTGGACGGTGCGCGGTACGAGACCGACCCGAAGGCGGTAGAGGTCCGTCCGGACGGCCTCGGTCACCAGAATGCCGTTTTGAGGCTGTGAGATGAGGAAGACGATCATTCTCCTCTTTACCCTGTTTATGATCGGGACAACCCTGCCCGCGCAGCAGAAGACTACGGGCACGGACCTCGGACGGCTCCTGGCTACGGCCGAGCGGTCGCACCTGCCGGAAGCATCACTGGTTCCCGTGCTGTCCGGTCTTGACAGTCTTCAGCGAGAGAACCTCCCCACCGAGCGTTACGTCTCCCGGATGGTTGAATGTCTCGCCAAGCGGGCACCAAACGAGTTCGTACGTAAGCTCTCCGAGCGCCTCGTGGAAGAAACCCGGGCGGCCAGGTTGTTGGTGGACGGGCTGAAGGCACGGGGCCTCAAGGATGAGAATGCGGCCTACCACTGGAGTGCGGTGGAAGAACTCGCCGACACGCTGGAGACGGGCCCCATCGCCCCGGCGGACCTCGCGGCTCTCGTACGCGAACTCAAAACGGGTCGTCTTCCGCGCGTTCTGGCGGGTGCAGATAGCCTTGCGCACCTGCGCGCTCTCGGCCTCAGGGACCGGGATGCCCACGGCCTTCTTGCAGCCATGCCCGCCGATCTTCCCGATTCGGAAATCCTCAGGTTGCCGTGGGTCTTTCTCGTGGGGCGCCGGTGCGGCATCGCAGACGCTGACGTGCTCAGGAACCTGCTCAGGCTGTCACCCTCGGGCGTGAGACCCTCCGCGCTGGCCCTGAAGTGGGCCCGTCAGGCCGGCCTGGGCGGGCCCGGTCTCCGGAACGGTCCGGCCTGGGGCCACGGTGTCGGGCCCGGCGGGGCAGGCGGCACAGGACCCTCGGGATCGGGGCGTGAAGGCGGTCCCGGCGGAGCGGACGGCCGTGAGGGCCCCGGCGGTTCCGGCAGACCGGGCGGATCGGGCGGCCCCGGCGGGGGCGGGCGCTAACAGCCTGCCGTCCACCCTCCCCGCCGCTTCCCGTGTCGTTCCGTCATGGAAACAATCCCGAACCGCTCGCTGTTACGTTGACTTGTGTCCCCAGCGGACGACCATTCGCTCCGAACTGTCCCGGTCCAGTGCAAACCGATTCAAGGTCCGCGGGGATGGGACCGCTCGCGGGAATCCGCTATACTTTGAATATCAAAGGACCGAACCGAGAGGAAAAAATGAAATCGAAAGAAAATAATGCAGAACTCGCCCGCTTGCGCGATGTGGAGAACCGGGAGTGGATTGACTCCCTGGACTACGTGTACCAGGAGCAAGGCGCGGAGCGCATCCGCGACCTGCTCTGGCACCTTCACGTGCGGGCCCACGGCTACGGCGTCAAGCCCCACTTCACGGCGAACACGCCCTACATCAACACGATTCCGCTGGACCGGCAGCCCCCCTTCCCCGGCAGCCGCGAGATCGAGCGCAGAATCAAGAGCATCATCCGGTGGAACGCCATGGCCATGGTGGTCAGGGCCAACCGCGAGGAGCACGGTATCGGGGGCCACATTTCCACGTACGCGTCGGCCGCCACCCTCCTCGAGGTGGGCTTCAACCACTTTTTTAGGGCCAGGGGCAAGGACCACGAAGGCGACATCGTGTACTTCCAGGGACACGCATCACCCGGCATCTACGCCCGCGCCTTCCTGGAAGGCAGGCTCTCGGAGAAGGACCTGGAAGGATTCCGGCGCGAGCGCCGGCCCGGCGGCGGATTGTCCTCCTACCCCCACCCTTACCTCATGCCCGGTTTCTGGGAGTTTCCCACCGTCTCCATGGGACTTGCCTCCATACAGGCCATCTACCAGGCGCGCTTCAACCACTACCTGCAGGACCGTGGCTTGAAGCAGGTCTCGGACCAGAAGGTATGGGCATTCCTCGGCGACGGCGAGATGGATGAGCCCGAGAGCCTTGGCGCCATTACGCTGGCCGCCAGGGAAAAGCTCGACAACCTGGTCTTCGTGGTGAACTGCAACCTCCAGCGGCTGGACGGCCCGGTGCGCGGCAACGGCAAGATCATCCAGGAACTCGAGGCGGCCTTCCGCGGCGCGGGCTGGAACGTCCTCAAGGTGATCTGGGGCGACGACTGGGACCCCCTGCTGGCCAAAGACAAGGACGGGCTCCTCGTCAAGCGGATGGGCGAGATCGTGGACGGCCAGTCCCAGCGTTATACCGTGTCGGACGGTGCCTACATCCGACAGGACTTCTTCGGGGCATACCCCGAGCTGCTGGAGATGGTCAAGAACTACTCCGACGAGCAGATCCGAAAACTGCGCCGCGGAGGCCACGACCCGGAAAAGGTCTACGCGGCCTACAAGGCGGCCGTCGAGCACCGGGGCTCGCCCACCGTGATCCTGGCCCAGACCATCAAGGGGTACGGCCTGGGCGAAGCCGGCGAGGGCAAGAACATCACCCACCAGCAGAAGAAGCTCAACGACGACGAACTGAGGGAGTTCCGCAGCCGCTTCGGTATCCCCATCTCCGACGACGAGGTGGCGGAGGCACCCTTCTACAAGCCGCCGGTGGACAGCGACGAAATGCGTTACCTCCACGCTCGGCGGAAGGAACTGGGCGGCTACCTGCCCCGCAGAGAGATTACCGCGCCCCCCGTTCAAGACGCCTCCCGACGCGCTCTTCAAGGAGTTCTACGAGGGGACGGGCGACAGGGAGGTGGCCACCACCATGGCCTTCGTCCACCTGCTCGCCAAGCTCCTCAACGACCACGAGATCGGCAAGCTGATCGTGCCCATCGTGCCCGACGAGGCCCGGACCTTCGGCATGGAGAGCCTCTTCAGGAAGGTCGGCATATACTCGCACGCGGGCCAGCTCTACGAGCCCGTGGACCGGGAGAGCCTGCTCTACTACAAGGAGGCCACGGACGGCGCCATCCTGGAGGAGGGCATCACCGAGGCCGGGGCCATGTCCTCGTTCCTGGCCGCGGGCACGGCGTACGCCACCCACGGCATCAACACGATCCCCTTCTTCATTTTTTACTCGATGTTCGGGTTCCAGCGGATCGGCGACCTGATCTGGGCTGCGGGCGACATGCAGGCCAAGGGCTTCCTGCTTGGTGGCACGTCGGGCCGCACTACGCTTGCGGGCGAGGGCCTGCAGCACCAGGACGGAAACAGCCACCTGCTGGCTTACCCCGTTCCCAACCTCAAGGCCTACGACCCCGCCTACGCCTACGAGCTGGCGGTGATCATCCGGGACGGCATCGAGCGCATGTACGAGAAGCGGGAGAACCTCTTCTACTACATCACCGTGATGAACGAGTTCTACAGGATGCCGCCCATGCCCGCGGGCCGCGGAGTCAGGGAGGGCATCCTGCAAGGGGCTCTACCGGTTCAGCAGCGTCGGCGAAGAAAGAACGCGCAGGCCCGGGCGCACCTGCTGGGTAGCGGCACCATCCTCAACGAGGCCGTCGAAGCGGGACGGATACTCGAGGAGACGTACGGGGTGGCCGCGGACATCTGGAGCGTGACCAGCTACAAGGAACTCCACCGCGACGCCACGGACGTGGAGCGGTGGAACCTGCTGCACCCGGACAAGCCGCCGAAGAAGTCCTACGTGGAGGAGACGCTCTCCGGCGAGAAGGGCGTGTTCGTGGCGGCCTCCGACTACGTGAAGGCCCTGCCCGTGTCCATCGCCCGCTGGGTGCCCGGCCCCTTCGCCGCGCTTGGCACGGACGGGTTCGGGCGAAGCGACGGCCGGGCCGCGCTCCGGGATTTCTTCGAGGTGGACGCCAGGCACATCGCCTTCGCGGCCCTCTCGCTCCTCGCCAGACAGGGCGACCTCAAGGCCTCCGTGGTCAAGAAGGCGGCCCGCGAACTGGACGTGGACATGGAACGGGCCAACCCGGTGATAAGCTGAGGCGGGAGAGCCCGAATGGGGCTCCTGCACTCAGGACCTGGGTTTCTTGAAGGGATAAGGAAAAGAAAGAGATGATCAAGGAAATCCGCTTGCCCGAAGTATCGGAGAACATCCAGTCCGCCGACGTGGTCAAGCTCCTCGTCGCCGTGGGCGACACGGTCGAGGTCGACAAGCCGCTCTTCGAGGTGGAGACCGAGAAGGCCATGTTCGAACTGCCGTCCCCGGAGGCCGGCACCGTCGTGGAGATTCTCGTGGAGCCCGGGGATCAGGTCACCGTCGGCCAGGTGCTCATGAAGGTCGAAACCGACGGGGCCGGGGAAAAGAAAGGCCCGCCGGCCGCCGAGAAGGAGGCTGAAGAGGCACGGGCGGAACCGGAACCGGCCCCGCCCGCGGAGCCCGCAGCGGTGGAACCACCGCCCGCGGCGCGTCCCGAACCCGCCGGGGAACCGGCGGAGGGGCCGAAGAAGCCGCCCGCCCCGGCGGCCCCGTCGGTGCGGCGCCTGGCGCGCGAACTCGGCGTGGACATCAACCGCGTCCAGGGGACCGGTCCGCGCGGCCGCATCTCCATGGACGACGTCAAGAACTTCACCAAGTCGGCCCTGGCCTCCCCCTCGGCGGGCTTCGGCGCGATCAGGCCTCTGCCCGATTTCACCAAGTGGGGGGGCGTCCGGCGCGAGGCCATGTCGAAGGTGCGCCGCCTCACGGCGGAGAGCATGGCCAACGCCTGGGCCACGGTGCCGCAGGTCACCCAGTACGACAAGGCCGACATCACGGAACTGGAGGCCTTCCGGAAGAAATACGCCGGCAAGGCCGAGGCGGCGGGCGGCAAGCTGACCGTCACCGCCATCCTCCTCAAGGTCGTGGCCTCGGCCCTCAAGGTCTTCCCTCAGTACAACGCCAGCGTGGACATGGCGGCCCAGGAGATCGTCTTCAAGGACTACGTGAACGTGGGCGTGGCCGTGGACACGGACCGTGGGCTCTTGGTGCCCGTCGTCAAAAACGTGGACGGCAAGAACATCGTCCAGCTTTCGGCCGAACTGAGCACGCTGGCCGGGAAGGCCCGCGCGGGCCGGATCACGCCGGACGAGATGGACGGCGGCAACTTCACCATCTCCAATCTCGGCGGCATCGGGGGCACGGCGTTCTCGCCCATCGTCTACCCGCCCCAGGTGGCCATCCTGGGGGTGTCCCGGTCCGGACATCGAGCCGGTCTGGACGGACGGCGAGTTCAGGCCCCGGCTCGTGCTGCCCCTCTCGCTCACCTACGACCACCGCATCATCGACGGGGCGGACGGCGCGCGGTTCCTGCGCTGGATCGTGGAGGCCCTGGAACAGCCCTTCCTGCTTGCGCTGGAGGGGTGAGCCGACTCCGGACTCGAGAGATCAGAACACGACGGCGGCCGGCCACGGCCGCCGTTCTTTTTCTGCACGGGCGCCGGCGGAGGGCTTCCCGAAAGAGTGCTCCCCGGGGTATCCTTGGTCGGGAAAAGACGCAAACCGACCGGTGAGTGATAGGCAGAGAGGGGGAATCATGCGCAGATCGTTCTTGGTTGCGGCACTCGTTCTCGTTTCGCTGGGCGCGCTGGCCGCAGAGGTCACCACGCTCAAGCTCAAGGGGGTTCATTGCCCAATGGGCGCCAAGGCCGTCGAGAAGGCCCTCGCGTCCGTGCCCGGCGTCACCGGGGCCAGGGTGGACCTGAAGAAGGCCGAGGCCGAGGTCACCTTCGACGAGAGCAAGACGGGGGTCGACGCCATGGTCGCGGCCGTCAGGAAGTCCGGGTACGAGGCCGAGGCCGCCGAAAGCCACGGGTGCCCGCTGGTCGGCGACAGGGCCGTGGACGACTTTCACAAGGTGCTCCACAAGATGCACACCGCCGTGCGGGACGGCAGAGAGTCCGTGCTCAAGGACTACCTGCCGGAGATGAAGGCGAAGCGCGACGCCCTGGTCCGGGCCTTCGGCCAGGTGGCGAAGCACGCCCGGACCGAGGCCGAAAAGAATCCGCGAAGGCCAGGGAAGCCATGGCCGCGGACCCTTTCCCGCAGCGTGGACGCCCTCGATTCCGCCGTGAACGACAAGGCGCGTCCTGCGGTGGACAAGGCCTTCGAAAAGGTCCACGGGGACTTCTACAAGATCCTCGGTGCGCTGGACGCAGAAAAGGCTGACGCACAAAGAAGAGAAGAAGGACTAGCCTCCTGGCTATGGTGGCTTTTCGGCGATGCCGTAGGTGACGGGCAGGAGGACGCGGCGGCGACCCGCGGCGACGGCTTCGCGTTCCGCTACCGCCAACGTCTCCGTGCGTTTTCGGGCGAGGATGCCCGCATCCTGGAGAAAGGCGATCTCTTCTTCAACCTCTGCCGCCCGGGTAACCGCGATCCAACGCCCGGGCGTCCGCTGAAGCCTGTGCCTGAAGTCCGCCTCCGTGAGCCAACCTTCGAGCCGCCGCCCCGCGTCCGGGTGCCCGCCGGCCGCCTTAACCGCCTTCGCGAGCAGCCGTCCCGAGGCCCGTTTCGGGTTCGTCGCACCGGGCCGCGAGGTCGGGTTCCGAGAGGATCATCACCACGCCTCCCGGTTTCAGGATGCGCCGGGCTTCCAAAAGGACGCCGCAGGGATCGCGGAACCAGAGGATGGCGAAGTGAAATGCCACGGCGTCAAAGGTACCGCTCCCTGAAGGGTAGGGCGTGTGCGTCCGCGGCCGCAAAGCGAATGGCCGGATTGATCGAGAGCGGTATCTCCGTATCTACCGCAGAGACGGGGCGTCCCGTTCTGGCCGCGATCTCCGCGGCCACCGGACCTTCGCCGCATCCCACCTCCAGAACGCGTCTGCGCAGAGAGAGGCGCGCCGACCGGTAGACGGCGTACCGCACCGACCGCGTGCGTTCGAACTGAAAGGTCGACGTGGCCCGCATGGACGTACCCCCTCATGGCCATTTAAGCACTTGGAAGATGCAGCCGCCAGCGCGGGTTCCTTATAAGAGAGCGTTCTGAGGAGTGGATCATGGATGAAAACGCTGGACTCGAAGGACGGGTGGCGGTCGTCACGGGCGGGGGGCGCGGGATTGGGCGCGCAACCGCCGTGGAACTCGCGCGGGCGGGCGCGGCCGTGGTCGTCGCGGCGAGGCACGAGGCCGAGGTGCGGGAGACCGCGGACAAGGTGCAGCGGGCCGGTGGGCGTGCGCTGGCCGTCTCGGCCGACGTGTCCGACTGGCCCTCCGTGCAGCGCCTTGCGGATCGCACACGCGAGGCGTTCGGCCCTGCCGACATCATCGTGGCCAACGCCGGCGTGGTCGAACCGGCGGGCGACGCCTGGTCCGTCGACCCGGAGGCCTGGGCCGGCAACGTTGCCGTGAACCTGACCGGCGCCTATTTCACCTGGCGCGTCTTCGCTCAGGCCCCCCGGCGGAACAAGGGAGGTGTGGCGATCTTCGTGTCCAGCGGCGCGGCGTCCCACGTGATCCCGGGCTGGAGCGCTTACTGTGCCGCGAAGGCCGGTCTGGAGCACTTCGTGAACGTCGCGGCCGAAGAGGCGGAGGCGAAAGGGCTCGAGCTCCGCGTCCACGCCGTGCGTCCGGGCATCGTGGACACGGCCATGCAGGAAGCCGTGCGGGGCATGTCGCCCGATCGATTCGGCTCGGTCGGCCGGTTCCGGGGCTTCCACGAAAAGGGCTGGCTCAGGCCGCCCGGGGAGCCCGCCGTCCTCATTCGCTGGCTGTGTTCACCCGCGGCAGCCGACCTCCACGGCCGGGTCGCGGACATGGACGACCCGGCCATTCGAAAGCGCGTGGCCTTCGACCTCGGGCTCCCCCTCTTCAAAGGCAGGGGCGAGTGACGGCCGTACTCGCCTACGGCTTCTAGGACATCATTTTCGCCACGGCCTTGAGGAAGGCGGCGGGCTTGTCCAGGAACGGGCAGTGACCGGCAGGACGGATCACGGATACCGGGACGGCCGCTCTGGCAAGTAGCGCGATGGAGCGCGGGCCGGCTCCACCCGGGGATCCGGCAACGTAATGGGCGGGCATGGCGAGTTTCGCCATGCGTTGGGCCAGGTCCTCTGCTTCGGACAAGGCCACCAGTTCGCAGGAATGCAGGTGAAAGACCGCGGGATCGGACATCCGGGCGCTCCGGGCATAGGCCGCCGCCCCGGGATCCTCTTTGCCCGCCGCGTCCAGTGCTTCGAGCATGCTCTTGAATCCCTCCCGGATGAAGGTACGGGCGGACTGGGAGGCAGCCCTGCCGCTCATGGAGCAGTCCTCTTTGGATATGTTCCCTTCAACGTTGACCAAGGCCGTGGCGCTTTCCGGATGCCGCTCGGCGATGAGCTGAGCGATCACGCCGCCCATCGAGTGTCCCAACAACGTGACCGCCCTCTCGCCCCGCTTCCCGAGCCAGAGGGCGAGGTCGTCCGCAAGACCGGCCAGCGTGCGGGGGATCGCCGGCCTGGGGCTTCGGCCGTATCCGGGCAGGTCCGGTACGAGGACGCGCAGGCCAGAAAGGGGCGGCGCGGTCACGAGGCCCTCGTAGGAGCCGCCCCAGTCGCCAAGACCGTGCAGAACAAGGAGGGTTCCCCGTGGCTTTGGCGGCCCGTAGATTCTGAGAAAGAGGCCGTTCTCCTCGGACTCGGTCCTCGGCATGGCACAACCTCCTTAATGCGGCCGGCGGGGGGCAAAGGACGCGGCGCGAAAGCTCTCCTGCATGGTACCAGTCTCCGGAGTGCTTTCAAAAACGGTGCTTGCCGAGAGAGAAAGACCCGGCGCCTGAAGAGGAGAGGGGGTCGGCGCCGGGCGGGAAATCGTTTGGAATGGGACCGTTTCACGCGCCCTTTTTGACTATCGTGATATCGCCGGATCCTGTTCCGACCGACAGGGCGCAGGCGCCCGGGCCACCCGGAAAAGTCAGCCGGTGGCCATGCTCCGCCGCTGTGCCTTGAAAGTCGCTGTGAATGTCTCCGGAGTCCGCCTCGACCGATCCGGAAAGCACGGCGCTTGCAGGCATGTTGAGGCGCACTTCGCCTGACCCCGTATCGATCTTCACGGACGCGTCGGCGGACAGAGAGGCCCATTCAGCCTTCACATCCCCCGAGCCGGTATCGAATTTCGCCGTCCCGAGAAGGCCCACCGCCGTCACGTCTCCGGATCCGGTGTCCGCGTAAAAGTCCCTCGCTCCGCCGTTGAAATCGACGTCGCCGGAGCCCGTGTCGATATGGACTTTTTGGGCCGGCCTTTCGAGCCGGGCCGTCACGTCGCCCGAACCCGTATCGACCTTGAAGTTCTTGAGCTTCCCCTCGACCTTGACGTCGCCCGATCCGGTATCGCAGGATACGTCCATACCGTTGGTGTCGCCGTCGAGGCGGCAGTCTCCCGAACCCGTGTCGAGCGATACGTTCATACCGGGCGGCATCTGGATGTCGATTCTGCCCTCATTGTTGAACCAGCCCACCTGCCACGAACTGTGGGCCTTCGAACGGATGAGGAGGGTATCACCCTTCTCTTTGAAGACGGGAGCGTACGCGTCCAGGATCTTCTTTGCGTCCATGGGCCAGGTGGAGATCTTGAGGTCGACGGTGACTTTCACCGTATCGCCCGGCCTGACGCTTACGGTGACGTCCTGGAAAGCGGCCTCGACCCGGACGGTTCCTCCGGCCTTGGCAGGAAACGTCTTCTCCGCGTGAGATGTAACCGTTTCCGCGGCCAAGCCCAGAGTCGCCGCGAGAATGACCCCGGTAACCAAGAGCGTTTTCAGTTTCATGTTGCCCCCTTTCTGCAAGTGCGTGAGGCTATCAGATACCGTCCCCTCCCAGGGGCGGAGACCTTCCCTACAAATCTTTGGACGAGAGCTGGGACGCCAAGGTTTCACGGATTGTCCTGACGGCGCGGGCATTTCTTCGGGGTCTTACGAATCCACGGGCAGACCGGAGGCCTCGCCGGGTAAAGGCAGCAATCCTCCCGGACGTGGAGTAGATATGCCGAATCGACGTGCCACTTCTGTCAAGAATCAGGCCTAATTGACACAGCTGATAGATTTATAGCTCACGGAAGCCCCATGAACGCTGACTATTGTGGATGACGAAATGACTGGCACGGGGTATGCATACTAAAGGACCTCGGAAGCTGAGAGCCTGGTGGGAAAGACCAGGAGGCAGCCTTCCGAAAAGATCCCTTCCCTCCCTAACCCCGAGGCCCGCCCGAAAGGGCGGGCCACCTCCCTATCGGGGCCTGCCCGGCTGGTCTTCCGCAAGGCAATCCCCCTTTTCCGCCCTATCCCGGTGACCGGCGCGCTTGATTTGGGTGCCGCGCGGGCTTACCTTTAATCATCAAAATGGGTATGCACGGTACAGGCGGGCAGACTTCCCATGGTCCGCCGGTCCCTTGAACGCAACGAGGGAGTACAATGAGACGTGAGATGGATGCGATCATGGAAAGGCAGCTGGTCGAGCGGAGACGCCGGCTCGAAGCGGCTACGGGGGAATCCACGGACTCCGGACATATCGCCCACCTTCTGCAGGAGGTGGATTCGGCCCTCGACCGATTGAGTGCCGGGAGCTACGGCTTGTGCGAGGTGTGCCAGGACCCCATCGAGGAGGAGCTCCTGATGGTGGATCCGCTCGCGAGGGCGTGCCTGGACCACCTGACCCACGAGCAGCGCCGGGCACTCGAACAGGACCTGGAACTGGCCTCGAGGATTCAGAACAGACTTCTTCCCAGGCGTTGCATGAGCTACGGCAACTGGGCACTCTGTTACCACTTCGAACCCGCCGGTCCCGTGAGCGGCGACTACTGCGACGTGGTGAGGCCCGAAACGGAAGGGGGAGACCTCCTCTTCCTTCTGGGTGACGTGTCGGGCAAGGGCGTGGCGGCCTCCATGCTGATGGCACACCTCAACGCCATTTTCAGGAGCCTGGTGGCCCCCGGGATGGCGGTCGACAGCCTGGTCGAGCAGGCCAACCGGGTATTCTGTGAATGTACGATTTCATCCCACTACGCCACGCTGGTCTGCGGACGGGCGAAGGCCACGGGCGACCTGGAAATTTGCAACGCGGGCCATTGTGCGCCGCTCCTGATAGGAAAGGACGGCATGGTGCCGCTCGAGCCGACCGGTCTGCCTGTCGGTCTGTTCAGGAGCGCCCGCTACACCAGTCGGACCGTCAGGATGGGACCGGGGGATTCTCTACTGCTCTATACCGATGGCCTGTCCGAAGCACGGGACGTTTCCGGCGGCGAGTATGGCGTTGAAAGGCTGAACGCCCTGACGAAAGGTACAAGCCATCTGACCGCACGCGAACTCGTCAACGCCTGCCTCGGCGATCTGAACGGCTTTCTTGCCGGGGTTCCCAAAGGTGATGACCTCGCTCTAATGGTCCTCAAACGGCTCCTGGAACCTGTCCCGGATTGACTTCTGCTGCAAACGGTCCGGCTCCAAAAAGACTTGTCGCACCATTCATGACGTGTCTCATCCATGTGATTGAATCGCCTCCATTTCAGCCTTCACGTCCCCCGCGGTGCCCCTTCGACGTGCCGGATTGCCGCGATGTGTCGCAATGGCACATCGAAAAAGGCACGTGACGGAAGTGTGCCAGGTCCACGGCGGCGATCTGTTGAAGTGGGGGGCACATTGGCATGTGGATTGCTGATCTATGTGCCCCCGGGCCGAGGGCCGAATCCAGCAGGGTGCGGCACTTGTTCGGAGATCGGATTTCTCTCCCTTCCTCCCTCCCTCCCCAGCCTCCGGTGGCCCGCCCTTCGGGCGGGCCACCCCCCGCGTCCGCACCGCAAAAGGGGTAAACTAAGTTGTGCGCACCGTTTCGTGGTTTGAAAAGGAGTCCGCAGTGGACGAACTCGAATTCAGGTTTGCGCGGGGTGAAGAGGACGAGAGGGAAGCCGTCTGCAAACTCTGCGGACGCTTCTTCGCCGTGCGCGCCGAAGCTGCCATGCTCTACGAAGGCGAGGAACCGCTTGGCGAACTCTGTCCCGAATGCGTCGAGTCGGGACCTCGCGAGGCCGCCGTCAGGGCCCGCGCATACGCCGAGGAACTCAGGCAGATGGCAGATGAGAACGAAGTCCTCGCATCCCGGGTAGAGGCCATGGGGTCCTGGTCCGGCGCGTCTGGCGCCACGGACAGCCGGGCCGATGAGACCGCGGCGGCGAACCGGAGATCCCCGCGGATACAAGCCAATCTGATAGTTCTTCCCGCTATCCTCCGGATGCGACTTCGCGGCAGTGCAAGCGCTGGTGCTCCGATTCGATGGGGCAGCCTCCCCCGCACAGGCTCAGGTGCTCGCAGGCCTCGCATTCGGCAAGGGGTTTCTGAGGCCGCCTCAGCGTGAGGCAGAGCGGGTTGTTCCAGATGCTCTCCCACGAGTCCTGAAGGATGTTTCCGACTCCCGTGTAATAGGACTGGCACGGAATGACCGTGCCGTCCGGTTCGACGGCCATGCTGATTCGCGCCGCCGTGCACTGTTTAACACCGAGCGCCATCTCCACGGGGTTGAGCTCGCAGTAGCGGGTGGGCGTATACCACACCAGGCGGAGATTGCTCGCCCGGGCCCTTTCCGCCAGACGTTCCAGGACCGGGACGAGGGCTTCGGGCGCAAGGTCCATCGTGCCGGTCGCGCCCTTTCCGGAGTAGATCATGCCGTTTACGGCGAAAGTCGACAGTCCTTCCGATGCGACGAGGTCGACCAGGCTCTCTATGCCCATGACGTTCACCTTGGTGAGCGTCGTATTTGTAAGGGTGTAGAGTCCCGCGTCCCTGGCGGCCCTCAAGCCGGCGAGCGTCTGCTCGAAGGCATCGGAGCGGGTCATGGCGTTATGGATATTGGGATCGGCGGATTCCAACGTGATTTGCACGTGATCGAGGCCGGCGTTTCGAAGACCCTCGGTAAAGGCGGGATCGGCTAGCCGGCGGCCGTTGGTGTTGAGTCCCGTGACGAGTCCCAGTTCCTCCGCGTAGGCAACGAGGTCCGGCAGGTCGTCGCGCAGGGTTGGTTCTCCGCCGGTAAACACAACGTGGGGGATGCCCGCCGCATAGCAGGCGTCCAGGACCCCGCGCCAGGCGCTCGTGTCCATCTCCGCTATTTCGCGGGTCTCGTCGTTGTAGCAGTGTCCGCACCGGTTCTGACACCGGTAGGTTAGCGCGAGGTCCATGCGCAGGGGCGCCGAGAGTTGCGTGGAGTAAGGCTCGATGAGATCGACGCCTAGGTCGGTACCCGGGCAGACGTAGTCGGTGGTAGAGAGGGTTCTCACGATCCCGTGAATCCGCTGAATGTCCGCGCGGAGCACAGAGGTCTTGGCGCGGTAACGCCTAGCCATGGCCCGAAGGGTGTCCTCCTCCGAGAGGCCCTCTAGGAGGTGTTTGACCATCTCTGTCGACGTGGGGCTGAGGTGTAGAATGCGGCTAGCGTCCAGCGTCAGGAGACCCTGGCCGGAGGCTTCTATGCGGAGGTGGATGCGGTGCGTCTCACCGTCCCACGCCAAGGTGCTCGAGTAGAGGCCCGGTTTTACCGGTGAAGGCTTAGCGAACCAGTTCTTGATTCCCATCCGACCCTCCGTTGCATCTGAACAATCGATCTGGTGATCCAGTGACCAAGTGATTGGCGAAGAAACAAAGGCTTAAGGGCTCCGGCTGGTCATAGAATCGAACTCTTTCTTCCCCTTGGAGGACCTTCCCTTTGCCGTCGTTCAAATCCGAAATCCGAAACCCAAAATCCCAAATCCAAAATTGCACTACCGTCCCCCTCCCGCGCAGGCGCACGCGCAGCCGGCGCATGCACATGCACAGGCGCAACCGCCCCCGCTGTGGCCGCCGCCCGAAGACTGGGGAACGGGATTGGTCGTCTGCGTCACCTTCGTGGCCAGGCCGGGGACGCTGTTCACCAGGTCATGGGAAAAGCTCTCGACGCTGCTCACGATGCTGTTGGCGGCCGCCACGGGGCCGGACGGCGAGGAGGTCGCTGGTGCGCTCTGCCCCGTACCGGCAGGATTATAATGGCCCGTGTACATGGGGACCCACCACACGGGCAGTGGCATCGGGCGCGGCCCGAAGCGCTCCGTTGCCCGCTTGCCGAATTCCTTGTCCAGGATGAGCCACTCGAAGGCCTGGGAATAATCCTCCGAACCCACCTGGTCCCACGCCTTCTTCATGATGGCATTGTAATAGGCCAGGGTCTTCTTCCGGTTAAACCCCCGCATCTTCTCCGTCACACGCTTGATGAGATCGGTCAGAACCTTCGCGGCTTCGCTCTCGTCGATTCGTCCGTCATCCTCCACGGCCTTCGCAAAGGCCCTTTCGTAGTCGAACTCGATGGTCCTGTCCTTTGCAAGCTCCAGCCTCAGAGGATTGCGGCCCGCGACCTTGACGTAGCCCTTCCGGATCATGCCGAACAGCAGGAGGGCCATGACCTTGTCCACGGGACGTTCCATGAGGACGGCGACCTCAGGCACGGTGAGGCCGCGCCGGATCTCCGCGCCCTCCATGCCGACCGTGGCCGGCAGATACTTGAGGCGGCGCCTGTAAGCCTTGAAAACGACGAGGACCATGATCCCTATGAAGAACGCGACAAAGAGCAGCGGCAGGGTCGCGCCGATGAGTGCCAGGAGGGCGCCGAGGATCCTGGCCGCGGGACCGGGGCCCCTGGGTTCCGCGGCGACCCTCTGCATGACGCGTGCGGGAAACGAGGCCCCGAAGGTATAGGATTTGGAAGGGGAGGCGTTCGGAATGTCCCAGGTGTAAACGACCCTGCCATCCCTGACGGCCGCTGAAGTAAAGGCCCGGCCGTGATACCGGGGTTCTTCCGGGCCGACGCCGGACGGGAGGACGAACTGGCAGACGAGGTGCGTGGTCCCGGAGGTGTACTTGGCGCCGTACCACGTTGGAGTGAATACGGCGCTGGCGTATGTCTTGTCCTTTCGGTCCGGAAATACGCGGTCGAAGGCCGTCGCGGTGAGATGGAGCGTTCCAGTCGCCCCGGCCGGAATGGCGTGGCCACCGAGGTGGACCTCCACGCCCGAAGGGAGAACCTCCGACTTCCTGATGTTGCGCATCGGGATGCCGTCCAGATCGGCTCTTACATCGCCGTAATGCCTGTCGGGCAGACCCACGTCGATGATGTCGATGGGCTGTCCCTCGTTCCGGAACGTGATTGCGTATCGGATGGTGATGGAGGCGTCCGGATTGATCGCCACGACGGACCGGTTTTCGGGAACCTTGAATCGATAGGCCGCCACGGAGGCCAGGGACACTACGCTCACGAAAACGACAACGAGTATTCTTTTGATCACCATGAGAAGTTCCTCCTGCCCCGGGGCGGCCGGGCCGCACCCGTTCCCCTGCCTCCCTGTTGTCATGCGGACGCACTCACCACTTCGGATCTTCCTGGATGAGAAAAGTGCCCTTGCAGTAGCCGCACGTGAGCGAAAGCGTGCCTTCCGCGTTCAGCACCGCGCTCGAAGGGTCGACCTGTCCCCCGCAGTGGGGGCAAGTGAGCGCCTTCAGGGATAGGGCTCCGGGCGGTTCCTGCCGGCCTTCGCCGACGGTCTCGGCGCTCCTCCGGGGCGTGCGCCAGGCGAGATAGGCCAGGAACGCCCCTCCGAGGACGAGCACGGCGCCCGCGATGATCCGCGGAACGCTCTTGCCCTGCGCCACGGCTTCGGGATGGGCGGCGGCCAGGAAAAACACGACGCCGAGCAGCCAGAGAAACACTGCAAACAGAGTTGCGACGATCTTCATGGTCCCCCTCTTTCCCTTTGGGCCTCGAAAAAGGGCACCCCTGCAAACGAGCGTTGACCGTGCGCCGGTGCCCTATCCATGACTTGGCAATATATTAACAGCACGAACGGGTGTCCGCCAGCAGGTCGGTTACGGAGCAAGGAGCGGGGCGATCATGATCGTACAGGTTGTAAACGCCGGCGTCAGGTCCAGCGGTCTACGGAGCCCAGGGAGGCCACACCGCCGACGGCGCCCAGAACGACGCCCAGTCCAACGAGCGCGGCCTGTTCCACCGGAGGCAGGAAGGCGTGTGAGAGCCAGGTGAGCAGAAGCGTGTCACCGGCCGATAGGCGCTGCATGGCCACGTGGGTGGCGAAAAGCCCGATTAGGGCCAGCAGGCCGGAGAGAGACCCCATTATGGCGCCGCCCGCGAGAAACGGTCCCCTTATCCCGGCAGGTGTGGAACCCACGAAATGGAGGATGGCGATCTCTTCCCGTCTCGACAGCGCCAGAATCCGGGTGATGGCTGCCACGGTGAAGACAGCGGCGGCGCCGAGCGCCGCGAAGAGCAGCCAGCCCACGAGCGAAACAAAGCGGGTGTATATCCTGAGCTTGTCCACCCAGTCCCAGTCGAAGAGTACCTGGTCCACGCCCTTTTCCCCGGAGACGTGGGCGACGAGGTTCTGAACCGCCTTCAGGTCGATCGGCGGCTTGAGCCGGACGGAGAGGGACGTGGGCAGGGGATTCGACTGCATGTCCCTAGCCGCCGAGCCGAAGGCCGGGGCAAGCTTCGCCAGCGTTCGGAGGGCTTCCTCGGGAGTCACGATGCGGACGGAGTCAACCATCGGGCTCTTCTCAAACAGTTCCTGAAGCTGGCCGACCCTGTCCGGGGGGAGGCCGTCGTCAAGGAAGACACGGATTTCCAGCTTGCTCTGCCACGACGAAAGAAGGGCGTTCACGTTGCCCGTCAGGTAAGCCGAAAAACCCAGGATGTACAGCGACAGGGCGACGACAAATATGGCGAAGCCGTGCAGCGCCTTGTGACGCCACAGGGCCATGAGGCCTTCGTAGATGAAATAGCCTAGGGTGCGGAGTATTCTCATTCGCCGTCCTCCACGACACGGCCCTGGTGAAGGAGGATCACCCGTCCTCCAAAGTCCTGGATGAGACTCTTGTCGTGCGTCGCCACAACCACGGTGGTGCCCGCAGCGTTTACTTCCTGGAAGAGAGCGATTATTTCGTGCGCGAGTTGCGGATCAAGATTGCCCGTGGGCTCGTCAGCGAGCAGTATTACGGGCCTGTTGATGAGCGCCCTGGCGATGGCCACCCGCTGCTGCTCGCCGCCCGAGAGCTGCTCCGGAAAGGCGTTCATGCGATTCTGCAGGCCGATCCATCGGAGCGCTTCGAAGGCGCGGCGCTTTCTTTCCTTGTGAGGGATGCCCATGATGGTCATGAGGAGGGTCACGTTTTCGTAGACTGTCCGGGTCGGAATGAGCCTGAAATCCTGGAAAACCACACCCATGCGTCTGCGGAAGAAGGGCATCTGCCTGTTCGACAGGACGGAGAGGTTGCGCCCGTTCACGAGTATCTGGCCCGTCGTCGGCATCTCTTCCCGGATAATGAGCTTGAGGAGCGTGGTCTTTCCGGCCCCGGAGGAGCCCGTGATGAAGCAGAACTCGCGGGGATGGACGACGAGGTTCACGTCTGACAGAGCCTGGACGCCGCCACGGTAGTCCTTGTCCACGTGGTAGAATCGAATCATATCAGCGCCCGCCGTCCCGTAGTGTTTGTGGATATGCGAAGGCCCTCGCCCGGATATAAGTGAGACCGTTGCTGCGCATGAAGCATCTTAGCCGAGCGCGAACGCAAAGAGCAAGGCCGGAGAGGGCCTGCTCCCGATAAAACGCCCGTCCTGGAGGTGATGCGGGCAGGCGGACGCGCAGACCAGGAGGCCAGGGAGGAACCGTACGCAGGATGTCGATCGAGCGGGGGGATTTGACTCTCGCGCACGTTTTCTGTAAGCTCGCTCGCGCGGTCCCCGCCGTTCAGCCCCCTTCGACGTAGCGGCACGGAAAGCCGGTAGACCGGCGGGCGAGGGCGAGGCGGTGGACCCGATCTGGGGTCTTTCCTGCTTGTTTCAAAAGTTCTAGAATGAAACCGGGGGGCAACCAGAGGAGAAACAGACATGAGCGACAAGCACTGGGGGAAATCTTTGTACCGCAATACGGTGAGTTATTTCGGCGGTCTGATCGTACTGGCGGCCTTCATACTCATCGTCTTTTCCCTCATCCTGGAATTCAGCATCAGGCAGCCGAGTCCTTACCTGGGCATCTTTACCTATATGGTCTTTCCCGCCATCCTCACCTTCGGCGTGCTGGTCTTTCTGCTGGGCATGTGGCGCGAGAGCCTCCGCCGGAGAAGGATGGACGAGCCCGAGGCGCTGCCCTACCCGCGGTTGGACCTCAACGATCCCGCACAGAGGAAACGGTTCGCCTACCTCAGCATCGGGGGCCTCGTCGGCGCGATCCTGCTTGGGGTCGTCAGCTACAACGCGTTTCTCTTCACGGAGTCCGTGACCTTCTGCGGAAAGGTGTGCCACACGATCATGCAGCCCGAGTACACGGCTTACCAATACTCGCCCCACGCGCGCGTCGCGTGCGTGGACTGCCACGTAGGCTCGGGCGCCTCATGGTACGTGAAGTCCAAGATGTCCGGCGTGCGCCAGGTTTTTGCCACCATCTTTCACTCTTATCCCACGCCCATTCCCGTCCCCATCGAGAACCTGCGTCCGGCGAGGGAAACCTGCGAGCGCTGCCACTGGCCCAACAAATTCTACGGCGCTCAACTCGTTCAGATTCCTCACTTCCGGTATGACAAGGACAACACGGCGGAAGAGATCAGCCTCCTCGTAAAAACGGGCGGAGGCGACCCGGCCCTGGGTGCGAAGGCCGGTATCCACTGGCACATGATCATCGACAACACGGTGGCATTCCGGGCCATCGATCGGCATCAGGAGAAGATTCCCTGGGTACAGGTTAAACACGACGACGGCTCCATCGAGACCTTTGTGGACAAGGATTACAAACTGACGTCCAAAGCGATCGATGCCCTTCCCAAGCACGACATGGACTGCATCGACTGCCACAACAGGCCCACGCACATCTTCCCGGCCCCCGGGCCGGGCGTGGAC
The DNA here is from genome assembly GCA_963724125.1 of uncultured Acidobacteriota bacterium. Lineage (GTDB taxonomy): Bacteria > Acidobacteriota > UBA4820 > UBA4820 > DSQY01 > CAVRTJ01. The sequence continues at coordinate 171,294 of CAVRTJ010000004.1, read as the reverse complement.
AGGGCCATGGCCGTCGGACTGATCGATCCCTCTCTCCCATGGATCAAAAAGGTCGCGGTGGACGCCCTCGTCAAGAACTACCCGACCAGGGCCACGGCCCGGAAGGATCTCGAACAGGAGATCATCAGCTACTACAAGAAGAACTACCCCGATCTTTACAAGACCAAAACCAAGGCCATCGAGGCCGCCGGCCGGGCCATGGGGAACATATACGACCGCAGCGTGTTCCCTGCCATGAAGGTTAACTGGAAGACCTACGCCTCAAACATCGGGCACAGGAACTGGCCCGGTTGCTTCCGCTGCCACGACGGCCGGCACGTCTCGACCAAGACGGGCAAGCCGCTCACGCGCAGCTGCACCGCCTGCCACACCATGCCGCAGCGCGGACCCCTGGTGCCCCTCGGTACGGTCATGCCCGCCAGCACCGAAGGCTGGCACCCCTGGGAACTGAAGGGCAAGCACGCGCAGATACTCTGTAGCCGCTGTCACGCGGCCGGCTACCGTCCTCCCGAAACCTGTGCCGGGTGCCACAAGATCGACCCCAAGGCGCCCATGATCTCCATGGGGTGCGACACTTGCCATCTCAAGGCCCAGGAGGTCAAGCCCATCGTCGATTGCAAGACCTGCCACACCAGCCTCGGCGGTCTCCACCTCAAGGGCGGCCACCCGGACGCGGACTGCTGGGATTGCCACAAGCCCCACGTGTGGGTCGTGAAGGGCCGCGCGACGTGCGAGACCTGCCACACGGACAAGGCGGACCACTATAAGGACCAGGGCGCCTGCACGAACTGTCACGATTTTTCGAGTTCGGACGCCATGCTCAAAGCCCCGGCGCACGCCGGGAGGGTACCACTTCTCGAAGCACACGGCGCTTAGCATATCCGACGCGCATTGATACAAAGGGACCGCAGATCCGTCTGCGGTCCCTTTGTATGCGAAGGCGCCCCCAGTGTGGTTCGCCGCGCTCGCCAACGCCCGACTCGTTTCTCTCGAGACTGGACGAACGGGCATCGACGCACTAAGATATCAATCATTAGACCGGCTGGGCGGAGAACATTTCTTACTCCGGCACTTCTTCAAACGCCCGCTAAGCAAAGACGAGATCGAGAAGAATAAAGCGCCGCGCCTGGACGCAGGGGGGTGATTGCGCAGACGGGGACGTGCGGCCCTTGAACGGAGGGGTCCTGCGCCATGAGGTATGAGGGAAGAACAGTTCCGCGGTCACCCGCTGCGCGCAGGAGGTGGACCGCTCGCTCCGTCGGCGCTGACCTCCATTCCGACAACCATGATAAACAGGAACCCGCGTGCCCTGCGCGGGCTTGGTATCCATCGCCGCTCTCTACCGCCTACCCAAGAAGGAACAGCCCCCAGGAGGATCGAATGCCAATTTCTCGTCGGATACGTTACTTCCGCCGGTTCTTCGCCCCGTTCGGGATCCTCTCCATTCTGTCCGCGGGCGCGCTGGCAGGGGTTCTCATCGCGGCGGGTCTCGGGTTGCCCGTGCGCGCGGCCAATCCGGCCTCGGAGGAGCCCGCGGGAAGCCCTATCCAAAGCCATGCGCCTCCCGGCATGGAGGGCATTCAGGTGCCGCCTCCCGCCTTTGAGCCGGGCTTGTTCCCCTGCAGCGCCTGCCACGCCGACATGCCGGTCGACACCACGCCAAGAAAGCTGAAGGACATGCATACCGAAATAGTCTTGAAGCACGGCCCCGGCATGTGGTGCCTGGACTGCCACAGCGCGAAGAACCGCGACAAGCTTCATCTCGTGGATGGAACGCTCATCGACTTTTCGAAACTCTACCTGCTATGCGGACAGTGCCACGGCGATAAGCTTCGTGACTGGAAGGCCGGGGTGCACGGAAAGAGGACGGGCTACTGGAACGGGCAGAAGCAGTACCTGCTATGCGTCAACTGCCACAATCCCCACTCGCCGCACTTCAAGCCCATAAAGCCCAAGCCCGCGCCAGTCCCTCCCAGGGACATCCAGCTTTCGCAAGGGAGGACGCCATGAGCAAGAAATCTTCACCCCTGAACGAGGCGCCTGCGGAAAACAGGACCCGGTCGGAGGTCGGCTCCGCCGTCCCGGAACAGGATGATGCCGAATCCGCCTCACGCAGGAAGTTCATCGGAACGACCGTGCTCGCGGCGGGCGCGGCCATGCTGGCCGGCCCTGGAAGCCTTGCGATCGAAGAATTCCTCCAGCGGAACTTCCATGAGTTGTCCAAGCAGGACCTGAAAGAGATCATCGCGCGCCTGGAAAAACAGTACTCGGCCGAATACGGGAAGAAAGTCCGCGTGGGCGACGAGCCAGCCATCCCCGGAGTCCTCTTCGGCTACGGGCTCGATCTGTCCCGGTGCGTGGGGTGCCGGCGCTGCGTCTACGCCTGCGTAGCGGAGAACAACCAGTCAAGAGACCCGCAGATCCAGTGGATACGCGTGCTGCAGATGGACAAGGACAAGGGCGTGGACCTTGCCCACGCCACCTGCTACTACGACCCGAAGGAGGTACCGGAGGAGGGGCACTTCTACATGCCCGTCCAATGCCACCAGTGCAGAAATCCGCCGTGCGTAAGGGTCTGTCCGGTCAAGGCCACGTGGCAGGAGCCGGATGGCATCACGGTCATCGATTACAACTGGTGCATCGGATGCCGGTACTGCATGGCCGCCTGCCCGTACGGCGCCCGGCACTTCAACTGGGGCCTTCCGCACCTTCCTTCCGATGAAATGAACCCCGAAACCCACTACCTCGGCAACCGGCCGCGGCCAAAGGGCGTGGTTGAGAAGTGCACCTTCTGCATCCAGAGGACGCGGAAGGGGCGCTATCCCGCGTGCGTGGAAATCTGCCCGACCGGCTCGCGAAAGTTCGGGAACCTGCTGGATCCCAACAGCGAGATCCGCTACATCATGGAACACAAGCGGGTGTTCATATTCAAGGAACAACTGAATACGCAACCCAAGTTCTACTACTTCTACGGAGTCTGAGGCCATGGAGAAAGCACGCAGTTTCTGGCGGTTCATTCAGAAGAGCGGCCGCCTGGTCGTTACCGGCAACCGGTACTACTACGCGTGGGTCGTGTTCCTTCTCCTGGTCATGGGGTTCGGCGTGGCGGCCTACGTGAGGCAGATCAAGTACGGCCTCATCCTCACGCATATGAGGGACCAGGTATCGTGGGGCTTCTACATCGGCAACTTCACCTTCCTGGTGGGAATCGCCGCGGCGGCGGTCATGCTCGTGATCCCCGCGTACATTTACAACTGGAAGCCCATCAAGGAGATCACCCTCCTTGGGGAGATACTGGCCCTCGCCGCACTGGTGATGTGCCTGGGTTTCGTGCTCGTGGACATCGGGCGGCCGGACCGCTTTTGGCACATCATCCCCTTTGTGGGCCTCCTGAACTTCCCGTCCTCGATGCTGTCGTGGGATGTACTGGTTCTCAACGGCTACCTTTTCATCAACTGGGCCGTGGTCACCTACATGCTTTTCTGCGCCTACCAGGGGAAGCCTTACAGAAAGGGGGTCGTCTATCCGCTGGTGATCCTCTCCATTCCCTGGGCCGTGAGCATACACACGATTACGGCTTTCCTTTACAACGCGCTTCCGGCGAGGCCCTTCTGGAACGCCTCCATCCTTGCGCCGCGATTTCTCGCGTCGGCTTTCTGCTCGGGACCGGCCATCCTGCTCATCCTGCTGCAGGTTCTGCGGAAGATGACCCGTCTCGAAATCACCGACCAGGCCATCTTCAAAATCGCGGAACTCATGGCTTATGCGATGGGCATCAACCTCTTCCTTCAGGGCGCGGAGATCTTCAAGGAGTTCTATTCGCACACCGAACACTTCGTGTTCACCCAGTACCTCTATTTCGGATTCCACGGACACGATACGCTGGTGCCCTATGCGTGGGCATCCGTACTGTGCGGCGTGGCGGCATTTCTGCTTTTCCTTTTGCCCAAGACGAGGAGAAACTGGGTGACGTTGAATATCGGATGCGTCCTGATTTACTCCAGCGTTTACATAGAGAAAGGCATGGGGTTGATTATTCCCGGCTTCACCCCGTCGACCCTCGGAGAAGTCTACGAGTACGTGCCGTCCTGGACCGAAATCAAGATAGCCATGGGCATTTTCGCCCTGGGTTTTCTGGCCTTCACCTTCATGCTGAAGGTCGCCGTTCCCATCATGCTCGGAGAGTTCACAAAGGCTGAAAACCAGCCGACGGGCACTTAGCAATTCTCTGAGGCACCGCTTCGAAACGGAGGCGGTCCTCGCCCTTGTCCGGTTGCTTCAGTGCGCTTGGAGGCGCCCATTTCGGGGCGCCTCCAGCCTGCTCCTGCGGCGTGGACACCGAGCCTGCCCCGATCCACATTCATGATCGAGTTGCGCTATCATAAACATGGAGGTAAGCCATGTTCATCGACCAGATTCAAGCCAGAGAAATACTCGATTCGCGCGGGAATCCGACGGTTGAAGTGGAAGTCATTCTCGAAGACGGAACGGTAGGCCGGGCTTCCGTGCCTTCCGGGGCTTCCACCGGAGAGGCCGAGGCCGTGGAACTGCGCGACGGGGACAAGGCGCGGTACCTGGGCAAGGGCGTGCTCAAGGCCGTCGAGAACGTCAACGACGTCATTGCCGAAGCCCTGGAGGGCGCCGATCCCCTTGACCAGCGGACACTCGATCTGGAGTTGCTACGCCTGGACGGGACGGGCAACAAGGGCAACCTGGGCGCCAACGCTCTCCTGGGGGTTTCCGAGGCCGCGTCGAGAGCCGGCGCAGGCCTGCTGCAACTCCCGCTTTACAGGTACCTGGGCGGTGTCTTCGCGCATCGGCTGCCGGTACCCATGATGAACGTCCTGAACGGCGGCGCCCACGCCGACAACAACGTCGATGTCCAGGAGTTCATGATCGTGCCCGTCGGTGCTCGCACCTTCCGCGAGGCCCTGAGGATGGGGTCCGAGATCTATCACCACCTGAAGGCCCTCCTGAAGGAGAACAATCTCTCCACGGGTATCGGCGACGAGGGCGGCTTCGCGCCGGACCTGCCAAGTGATGAAGACGCGCTCAAGCTTCTCGTACAGGCCATCGAGAAAGCGGGCCACCAGCCGGGCAAGGACGTCTACCTGGCTCTGGACGTGGCCGCCAGCAATACCTGGGATCCCGAAAAGAAGACCTACATGGTCGGCAGCATGAGAACCGCGTCCGAGCTCATCGACCTCTACGGGGAGTGGATCGGCCGCTATCCTCTGCTGTCCATCGAAGACGGCATAGGCGAGCACGACCGCGATGGGTGGCAGGCCTTGACCGAGGCCCTGGGCGGAAAAGTCCAGCTCGTAGGCGACGACAACGTCGTCACGAATCCCGAGCTGATACGGAAGGCCATCGAGGACCGAATCGCCAACGCGATCCTTATCAAGCCCAACCAGATAGGAACGGTGACAGAAACGCTCGAGGCCGTGGAAATGACGAAACGCGCCGGCTACGGCATCGTCATCAGCCACAGGTCCGGAGAGACGGAGGATACGTTCATCGCCGACTTGGCCGTGGCCGTAAACGCCGATTTCATCAAAACGGGAGCGCCCTGTCGCATGGACCGGCTCGCCAAGTACAACCAGCTTCTTCGCATCGAGGAGGACCTGGCCGAGGCGGCCCACTACGCGGGGATGGAGGTGGTGGAACGCCTGAAAGGGTAATGTCCAGGAAGGCTCAGATTGGATGGAGCCTCATAGTGATCGTGTGGCTTCCCATGCTGGCCCTGCTCGTATGGGGCAAGGGGGGGCTGCTCGATCTAGTGGCCATGCGCCGCCAGGTCCGGGACCTGCAGCGGGAAGTGCAGGCCCTCGAAAAGGAGAACTCCAGGCTCAAGGAACGTAATCGACCAATTGAGAAAAGACCCTGCTCTTTACGAACCGTTGGCCAGGGAGCGCTATTTTATGAAAAAGCCGGGCGAAGTCATCCTTTACCTGCCGCCGAAGCCGCTGGACGAGAACGGAACTGCGTCGTGGTGCGGCGAATCCCGGTGACGGCGCGCAGCAGGGCACGACCGGCAGAGGCAGGCTTCCGTGAAGGTACGCACTTTCAACCGCGCAATCATCAACGGGATCTTTCCTTTCGGCCCTTGCTGTCTATGCGGGGCAGACAGCGCGGGCGGCCCCTTCCCCGGAGTCTGCCGCCGGTGCTGGGAGGCGAGGCGCCGCCCCGGCCGACTTACGTGCCCTGTGTGCGGAATCCCCCTTCCGCCCGTAGAAGGCCAGGAGCCCCACGTATGCGGTGCGTGCCTGGCCGATCCCCCGGCTTTTACCGCCCACGCAAGCGCGTATATCTACGCGGGCCCCGTGAGGAGAGCCATGCTCCTTTACAAGGAAAACAAACGGTACCCGCTCGCCGCGTCGTTCGGGGCGTCCGTTGCGCGCACTGCCCGGAGGACATGGCCCGAGGCTGAATGGGACGTTGTCCTCTTTGTGCCGAGTCCTTTCAGGCGCAGGGTGGCCCGCGGATTCGAACCCGCCGGCCTGATAGCCGGAGGCACGGCGGCAAAGCTGGGCATACCGTGCGACCGGGCGCTCCGGATGAGGAAGAACGTGAAGGAGCAGAAGGGGCTTTCTCGGTCCGAGCGGCAAATCAACGTGCGGGGCGCTTTTGAGGCGGACAAGCGGCGTGTCAAGGGCAAGCGGGTGCTCCTGGTAGACGACGTCATGACGACGGGGGCCACCTTGCGCCAGGCCGCCCGCGTCCTGAGGCGGGCGGGGGCCGAGGTCCACGCGGCGACCGTTGCCATGGTGGTAAAAAGAGAACTGGACATGGAAGGGGCGGACGTCGTCCCGGCGATGGGAGGTGAACGTAATCATGGGTAATCTGAGAGGTAAGACGCTGTTCATCACCGGTGCGAGCCGGGGCATCGGAAAGGCCATAGGCATGCGCGCCGCAAGGGATGGAGCCCGGATCGTCATCGCGGCCAAGACGACCGAGCCCCACCCCAATCTGCCCGGCACGATCTACTCGGCCGCCGACGAGATGCGCCAGGCCGGCGGTCACGCCCTCGCCCTGCCCGTGGATATCCGGGACGAGGCACAGATCGAGGACGCGGTGCAAGAAGACCGTCGAGGCCTATGGGGGCATCGATATCGTCGTAAACAACGCCAGCGCCATCGATTTGAGAGGTACCGCGGACCTTCCCGTGAAGAAGTGGGACCTGATGCACGGCATCAACGCCAGGGGGACGTGGGTCACCTCCAAGCTCTGCCTTCCGTATCTTCTGAAGGCCGAGAACCCCCATATCCTCAACCTGTCTCCGCCCCTCAACATGGAGGCACGGTGGTTCGCGCCGCACGTGGCCTACACCATGGCGAAGTACGGCATGAGCCTCTGCGTCCTGGGCATGGCGGACGAGTTCAAGGACCAGGGTGTCGCCGTCAATGCCCTGTGGCCGAAGACGACCGTCGCCACGGCCGCTGTCGTCAACCTTCTGGGGGGCGAGGAAGTGGCCGCGCGCTCCCGAAAACCGGATGTCGTGGCCGACGCCGCGCATGCCATACTGACCAGGCCCAGCCGGGAATGTACGGGCAACTTCTTCATCGACGAGGAGGTTCTCCGCGCTGAAGGCGTGACCGACTTCGATCAGTATGCCGTCAACCCCGGCATGGAACTGATCCCGGATTTCTTCCTCTGACGACCTGTCGAAAAAGACCCACCCATCGATTCGGCCGGAGGAACCGATGGCAAAAAGAAGATACCGGATCCACCGCGGCGGCGCTTTGGCGACCCGGCCCAATCCCGTAAGCGACGAACTCGTGGCCGACCTGGCCGACCTCCTGGGATTGGTCCGCCAGTCGGACGTCCGCCGCCTCGAAAGCGCAGTGGTCAAGGCCGTCTCGATCGCGGATCCCGCGCCCCGGGGCCGAGTCGCCCCGCAGCCCGAGTCCGTAAAGGTGGAAGCGGAAGGACTGGGAAAGGCCTGCGAGGGGCTCGAAGACGCGCTGGCCCGCCTCTCTTCGACGACGCAGGGGGTCCTGGACCGGCAAGGTTTCGCCCGGGAACGCATTCGCCGCCTGCGAAGAACCCTTCGCGAAGCGCGCATGGCCGCCCGGAAGGCCGAGCAGGACGATCCTGCCCGGCAACCTCCTCCGCCCCCGGGCAGGAGGGTGCTTGCGGCCGTCGTCTGGGATTTATGCCGGGTTTTCAACGCCTTTCTGCCTGAGTCGCACCCGGTCCACGATCGGTACGAGGGACCGGCGTACCTCGAGGCCCGTGAGATTGAACCGTCCCTCGAGACGCGCGAGGAAACCTTGAGGACGGCCTTTGTCCGCATGGTCCTGGACGGAGCGGGCATCCCCTATCCGCGAGGCAGGGACGCGGATGACTCGGGCCGCCGGACTCGGCCGTTTCATCCGAAAGATCCGTCCGCCGGTAAAATGAGCCGGTAGCCAACGGTGCCTCGTCGGGGCGGCAAACGCGTTCCACCGGTCAGGCAAGGAGTGCGGGCAGGTCCTCCTGTTTGCGTCCGGTCACGACCACATCCTCCGCGCCAACCAGCACGTTCACTTCCGATCGGAAGCCGAAGCGTCCCGGCAGATAAATGCCGGGCTCGATGGAGAACAGCGTGTCGGCCAGGAGCCTTCGCGTGTCCCTCGTTTCGTAGTCGTCCATGTTGGCGCCGTTGGCGTGGTCTTCCTCGTAGATCGAATGGCCCGTCCGGTGGATGAAATAGTCGCCGTACCCGGCCCTGTCGATGACGTCCCGGGTCGCGCGGTCCACTTCCCATCCGCAGACCTTGTCGCGGGCGGCCGTGAGGGCCTTGACGATGCCCGCGTCGCGGGCGTCGCGGACGATCCTGAAGACCTTTCCCTGTTCCTCGGGGACGGTCGCCCCCGTCCAAGCGCACCACGTGATGTCGGCGTAGACGGATCCCGCCGCCTGTTCCTTGCCCCACAGGTCCAGCAGGAGCACCTGACCTCCCCGGATGGTACTGCTGCCTTCGGGGCCGGGCTCGTAGTGCGGGTCGGCGGCGTGGGCGTCCACGCCCACGATGGGCGGCGCGTCGGTCACCAGTCCGCCCGCTTTCATATGGTCAAGCATGGCCTGCTGGAGGGCGTACTCCGTGATCGGTTCACCCGCGTCGAGCGCCGCACGGACCCTGGCGAATGCCATGTCCACCGTGTCCAGGAGCACCTCCATGGCGTGGTAGTGCCCCTTCGTCTGTTCTTCAGACAGGGTGACCTCGAACCGGGCCACCAGATCCCCGGAGGAAACGAGCTGGAGACCGAGGCCGCGCAGGTATTCCCCCATTCCGGCATCGAGGCGCCCAAGGGCGGGTATGACGCCCTCCGGCGAGTACTGGCACGCAAGGGCCTTGACGCCTGTGAGCGCCTTTGCAAGCTTGGCCTGCCAGTCCTGCCACTGGCCGTAGAGCGCGAGAGAGCCCGGGAGGTGGTCGAGGCTGTGGGGTTCGATCTGGTTGCACAGCCGCGTGGGTTCGCCCTCGGCGGGAATCACGTAGAACCAGCGCCGGGTTACCATGGTCTTGCCGGACAGGCCGAGCAGGCGCTGGGCGATCGGGTCCGATCCCCTGAAGTCGGCAAAGATCCAAGCGTCGACTTTCTCCTCGCGAAGCGCTTGCTGTATGCTTCTTAGACGTTCTTCGTTCATGATAGGATAAACCTCCGGAAAGGAAATGCGGTGCGCCCCCTGGCGCTGAGAATAAAAACGGAGCCGCGAGTCGCCCCAGGGACGAGAGAAGAGAGGTAACAGACGGCTTCCGCCGATTCGCACGTCTAGTACATTGTGGAGCACTCAGCCTATCGATTCAACCGGAGCCTGGACAATGGAGAAATTCCCCTTTCGAGGTGCCTCTGGAAGTCCGTTTCAGGGACCTGGATCCCATGGGACACGTGAACAACGCCGTCTACGCCAGCTATTTCGAGAACGGGAGGGTCGCTTTCTTCCGCGAAAACTTCGAAGTGAACGGGGCCACCGATTTTCCATTCATCCTGGCCCGGCTGGAAATAGACTACCGCCGTCCCGTCATGATCGGCGATGAGCTTGTCCTTGGCCTGAGAGTAGCGGCCATGGGCACCACGTCTTTCAGCTTCGAGTACCGGCTCACGGCGAACGGCGCAGTTGCAGCCGAAGGGCGCTCCGTCCAGGTGGCCTTCGACTACAAGAGGGGGGTGAAGAGGCCCCTTGACCCGGACTTCCGATCTCATCTGGAACCCTTTCTTGCCGAAGACGGCGTTACATGCTGAGACTGAGCGAGATAGAGATCTTCGGTTTCAAGTCCTTCGCGGACAGGACGCGGATTCCCCTGCCCGAAGACCTCCTGGTGATCGTCGGGCCCAACGGCTCGGGCAAGAGCAACGTGGCGGACGCGGTCCTCTGGGCCCTGGGGGAGCAAAGCGCGAAGTCCCTGCGCGGCCAGAAGATGCAGGACGTGATCTTCGGCGGCAGTCACAAGCGCCCCGCCGCGGGCATGGCCGAGGTGATCCTGACCTTCCAAGGAGTCCGACGGTCTCAAGGTACAGGTCGCCCGGCGGCTGATGCGGACGGGCGAGAGCACCTACCTCATGGACGGCCACGCGGTGCGACGCAAGGACGTTCAGGACTTCCTGATGCGGTACGCCATCTCCACGCAGGGCAGTTTCCTGGTGGAGCAGGGGCGCGTCGAGGCCCTTCTCGTGTCCAGCCCCGAGGAGCGCCGCATGATCTTCGAGGAGGTTGCCGGTATCGCCCACTACAAGGAGAACCGGCGTTCGGCCCTCCATAAGCTCGAGGCAACCCAAGGCAACCTCCTGAGGCTGAACGACGTGATCGCGGAGGTCGAAGTCCGCATGGGTTCGCTCAAGCGGCAGGCGGCCAAGGCCGACCGTTTCGTGAAACTGTCCGACGAACTCAGGGGCCGGCGCCGGAGGTTCTGGGGGCGTGCCTTCGGTCAATACACCGGAAGGAAGAGCGCCCTGGAGCGCGATCTGGCCATGCTCAGGACCGAGAAGGAGCGCCGTGAGACCATCCTGGCACAGCAGCAGGCGGAGCTCGAGAAGGCCAGGGTGAGGCTCAGCGAGCACGAAACCTCCCTGCAGGCCCTGATCGGGGCGATTCACGAGAAGGAGCTTGCCTCGGAGCGCGCGGAGCAGGAAAACAAGAGGCGCACGGAGCAGATCCTGGCGAGCCGCCAGCGCCTGCGCCAGATCGGAACGGACCGCGAGGAGCTCAAGACGCGCCTCGGCAGGGCCGAAAACGAGACGGGCGAGCTGGAAGAGGCCCTCGCGGACCTCGAGGTCGAGCAGGCGAACGCCGCAGGCGAAGCGGAACGGGCCCAGGCGTTTCTCGAAGAGAGCCGTCTGAAGCTGGAGGCCCTGCAGGCCGCGCAGGAAGGGCTCCGCGGCAAGTCCTTCACGCTGGCGCAGGAACACTCGCGGATGACCGCTATCCTGAGTCGCCTCGACGACGATCTCCGAAAGCAGGGCGAACGCGAAAGGCAGATCGCCAGGGAAGAAGAAAGCCTGGCGGCTCGGGAGCGCGCCGCAGACGAAAGCCTGGAGGACCTGAGAGGGCGAAAGGCCGAGGCCGACGAATCGCACGCGGTCACGCGCAGGGCGCGGGACGAGGCCGAACAGGCCGTTGCCCGGCTCCAGCGGGAACTGGAAGAAGCCTCCGCGGGGTTGGCCGCGGCCCGCCAGAAGCTAGCCGTAACGGAAAACAGCCTGAAGGTTCTCGAGGAACACGAGGCCTCCCTCAAGTCGTCGGCGCACGCATTCCTCGCCGGAGAAGCCCCGGAACGGGTGGGCACGCGCCTGGCCGAAATGCTCTCCTCCGTTCCCGGCAATCTCGTCGCTCCCCTCACCGCCGTCCTGGGAGACCTCCTGGAAGGCTACCCGGAAGCCCGGTGGGAAGGGCTTCCGAAAATCCTCGAGGACCTAAGGCGGCAGCGGGCGGGACAGGCGATCTTCTTCGTCGAAGAAGGGCGTTACGGGCGAAAGGCCCCGGAGGTTGGGCGCCGGCAGGGATTTCTCGGCTGGCTTCACGAAGCGGACGGCCTGCCGGATGTCGTCAGAAACCTCCTTCCCATCGCGGGCCTCGCAGAGGACGCCGAACAGGCAAGGACCTTCGCCCGGGAAACCGGCTTCGGGGCGGTGAGCCGGGACGGCGTCTACGCTCACCCCGACGGGTGGGTCCGCGGAGGAGCGGGAGGAGAAGGTGGTGCATCCCTTCTGGAGTTCGAGCGCGAGCGGCACGCGACCCGCGACCAGATCGAGTGCGACAGGGAGGCGCTGGACCGCGCGCGGGCAGCGGAGGAGGGACTTCGGCGGGATATTGGAGAAGCCCGATCCGCGCTGGAGGACCTGCGGGTCCGGGAGGAAGCCGACCGGGAAACCGCACAGGTGGTCAACCGGGAGTTGGAGAAGGCGGAAGTCAGAAAGCCGCCGCCTGGCCGCGTCCCGCGAGCTCCTCGAAGGGGAGGCGGCGCAGGCCAGGGAAGAGCGGGAAAGCTGGGAGGAACAGCGGATCGAACTCGCTTCTCGACTCGCCCAGTCGGATAAGAACCGGGCCGCCACCGAGGGGGAGATCCGAGCCGGCGAGGAGACGCTTCAGCGTGCCCGGGAGGCCCAGGAGGGCGCCCACGAATCCGTTGCCGAGAGCCGCACGCGCCAGGGCGAAGTGGGCCAGCGCTACAAGGCCGCCCGGGAATCCCAGGAAAAGTCGCGGGCCTATCTCGACCAACTCGCCGAGACGGACAAGCGGCTGGTGGAAGAGGTCAAGGGACTCGAAGCGCGGATCGACGGCCTGACCAAGGCGGTGACGGAGGGCGATCAGAGCCTCCGGACGCTTCTCCTGGCCCTAGAAGAGAGCCGGGAGCGGAAGACCCGGTTCGAGGATGATCTGCGTCGCCTCGCCGCCGAGGTCCAGGGGCTCGAACAGCAGGTGAAACAGTCCAGGGAGACCGTGGACGAAGCGCGCGAAGAGGTCAACCGCCACGATCTCGCTCTGGCCTCCGTGCAGTCGGATCTTCGCCACTTGGTGGAGCGCATGGGCGAGGTCTTCGAAGAGGACCCGTCAGACCTGGCCGCGGAGTTCTCGGACGAGCCGCCTCTGGGGCCGGAAGAGCACCAGGAGGAAATCAGGGAACTTGGCCGCATGGAAGAGAAAATCCAGGGGCTGGGTGCCGTCAATATGCTGGCCAGGGAGGAGTACGCCGAACTCGAGACGCGGTACAACTTCCTCGCAGAGCAACGGTCCGATCTGGAGGCCTCTGTCGCCTCCCTCCAGGAGACCATCCGGAAGATCAACAGGACGACCCGCGAGCGATTCATGGAGGCCTTCAACGCGGTCAAGGAACACTTCGCGCACCTGTTCAAGCAGGTCTTCGAAGGCGGCGAGGCGCGGTTGACGCTGCTGGACGAGGCGAACCCCCTCGAGACCGGCGTGGAGATATTCGCCCAGCCGCCGGGCAAGAAACTGCAGAGCCTCCAGCTCCTGTCCGGGGGCGAGAAGGCCATGGTGGCCCTCGCGCTGCTCTTCAGCCTCTTCCGCTACAGGCCGCAGCCCTTCTTCATCCTCGACGAAGTGGACGCGCCGCTGGACGAGGCCAACATCAACCGGTTCAACAGACTGCTCTCGCAGTTCCACGGCCAGACCCAGTTCATGGTCGTCAGCCATAACAAGAGGACGATGGAACTCGCCCAGGTCCTCTACGGCGTGACGATGGCGGAGGGAGGGGTTTCAAAGATGGTCTCCGTCCGCATGGCGGAGGTGGCGGAGCGCCTCGGGATGGCGCAGGGCGGGTGATCCTCCGGACGCCCTGAAGGGCGGGAATCCGCTGGATGAATCCTGATCGGAAAAGGGGAACGATGGCCAGATCCGCATTGTCGACCGCCGCCGTACTGAAGAAGATCCTCGTGCTCGCGGCGCTCGTGCTCCTGGTCGCTCCGGCCGTCCCGGCGCAGGACGTGAAGGTGGACTCCTCCGTGGATCGCACGCACCTGCGGTTGGGTGATAATCTCGTCTTCACGCTTCGGATTCTGAGCGGGAATCACGCCATTACCCAGCCCATCCTGCCTCCCCTCAACGGCTTCAAGTCCGTGGGCACATACCAGTCCGTGGAAAATACGCCCCGGGGAAAGGCCCTCCTTTTTCACTACCTCCTCACGCCGACGGAGGCCGGACGCCTGAGCGTGCCTGACATGACGCTGCGAATCGGGGGGGTGGAACGTACCGTTTCCGGATTCACCGTCCAGGTCGAAACGGGCCTTCCCCGTCCCGAACCCCGTAAACCCGTGCCGCAAAGCACACGTCCCGCTGCGCCTTCCATTGCGCGGGATGTGTTCCTGAGGGGGACGCTCTCGGCGGCTTCGGCCTACGTCGGGCAGCCCGTGATCTACACGCTCCATCTACTGACGCGGCGATCCGTGCGTGGGCTCGACGTGACTCGTTCCCCCGACTTCTCCGGGTTCCGCAAGGTCGAGGATCCCGACGCCACCAAATCGCCCACTCACCAGGTGCGCTTCGATGGACGGCTCTACCTCGACGCCGTGGTCATCCGGGCGACCCTCTTCCCGCTCGAGCCGGGGGACTTGGACATCGACTCCTTCAAGGCCGAACTGAGGCTCGATACGGCCGGCTATGGAGGCCCGTCGATCGCCACGGTCGTAGGGGGCCGGACCTCGCTCAAGGTCAAGCCTCTTCCACAGCCGCCGGACGGGTTCAAGGGCGCCGTAGGCGATTTCGTCCTGAAGGTGATCGCACCGGCTCCCGGACACGTGGACATGGGGAAACCCTTCACCGTCGGCCTGTCCGTCGACGGCAGCGGCTTCCTGCCCGAGGCGCCCCTGGAATGGCATCAATCGCCCTTTTTCAGCCCCTATCCGGCGACGACCGAAGATTCCAGCGGATTCAGCCGCGGGGTCTACAAGACGCGGCGGCTGATCCAGAGGGCCTTCCTGCCGAAGGCGGCGGGTGCGGTGACCTTCCCTCCGGTCAGCCTCGTCTATTTTGATCCGTCCCGGGCCGCATTCAGGACGCTCACGGTGGGGGAGGGGCGCGTCGACGTGAAAAGCGTAAAATCGAGCGGCGGGAAGGAGATCCAGGTCGCGCCCATAATCCGCAATCCTCACCGAAGGCCGATTCCGTCCCATCCCCTTCCACGGCGGCTTTTCTGGCTCCTGTTGCCCATCCCCTTCCTCCTGAACGTCTTTCTTGCGCTCCTCCTCTGGGTCTACCGGAGCTTCCTGCTGGCACCGGAGAAAAAGCGTGTCCGGGAGCTTCGCCATCGCGCCCGCAAGGCCCTGTACCGGGCCCGGAGGCACCTCGACGTCAGGAGATCGGATACCTTTCATGAGAGTCTTTCCAGGTCGCTCGTGGCCGTCCTCGATCTGAAGACGGGCAGAGCCACGGGAGGGCTCAACCGGAGCCAGCTCAAGGCGGCGCTCGAGGAGTCGGGGCTCTCGGAAGGGGCACGCGGCGAGGCTCTCGACCTGGTCGACCTCATGGAAAAGGCGCGCTACGCGCCCGAAAGACCGACCCGAAAAGACATGCAGGAGCGCTACGGGAAGGTGTCGAAGTGGGTGAAAGGGGACCCCGATGCGTAGGGTCATGCTCGTTGCGGCCATCCTCGCGGCCTGCCTGTCGATGGGCTGGGCGCCCAGCGCCGCGTCCACCGACCTCCTGGCCCGTCAGGCTGGCGAGGCGTACGAAGCCGGAAACTACGGTGAAGCGGCCCGCCTGTACCGGATGCTGCGCGATGCCGGCATGCAGGGCGCTGACGTTCACTACGACCTGGGCAATTGTTACCTCAAGGAAGGCGACCTGGGCAGGGCCATCCTGGAATACCAGCGCTCGCTCAAAGACGACCCGCATCTGGAGCCCGCACTCCACAACCTCGACGTGGCCCGGCGGCTCCTCCCCGCCCGCGTCGCCATGTGGCAGCCGTCTCCCTGGGAGTCCGCCGTGCGCGACCTTCCGCCCGGCCTCCTTGAGATCCTCGTACTCGTCTTCGTCTTCCTGGGGAACGCTTTTCTGACGGCGCTTCTCTTCCTCGGGCCCGGCCGCGCACGACGCATCTGCGCTCAGGCTCTGGTGGCGGCATTCGTGGTCGCGGCCGCTGCGGGCGGACTGATCGCTTACGCCGATGCCGTCCTGCCTTCCCATAAGCCGGCCGTGATCGTAGAGGCGGCGAAAGTCTATCCCCAGCCGGAACGGAAGGGGAAGGCGCTGGCCGAGCTTCCGCCTGGATCGGAAGTCGTCGAGGTCTCGACGGCAGGCAACTGGAAGCTGGTTCTCTGGGGCGAGGGCAGGGGCTGGACCGACTCGCGCGCCGTGGAGGTGCCGTGATGCGATGGTGGCGCTATGGGACGGAGATACTCGGGGCCGTCCTCCTGTCCCTTGCGGCCCTGGCCGTCGTCGTTTATATCCACAGGAACGACTTGAAGTGGCTCTGGGCGCCCGCTGCCGAGACGGCACCCGCGATCCGACAGGCGCCCGCGCCGCCGCCCCCTCCTGAGCCGGCCGACAAAGCCGTACGGCCGGTAGCACCGCCGCCGCCCAGGGTCCTGTCCATCGAGGGACTCTCCATCAAACCCTACACCGGAGAACTCGCCCTCGACCCGAATGTGGAGAAGACGCTCGGCGTGCTCGATGCAAATCTCATGGACGCGGTCAAGGACCTCAAGGACCGGTCCGCCCTCTTTCCCGCATCGCAGGACGCCATCACCTTCGTTCCCGTTTCCGCAAGAGACTGTTCTTTCACCGAGGCCTTCTCCGCCTCACTCGAGGACGGGAAGGTCCGGGTGATTCTGCCCGTCGAGCCCCTCGCGCTGAGGTGGTGGTCCGCTCGCGACGCCATGTCCGCCGCACTGGCGGCCGGGATCCTCCTCAAAGAAGTCCCGGAGTACGCGAACGCCCCCGTCTGGCTCCGCTACGGCGCAGCCCTCTACCTCTCTGGTTTCGGCGAGATTTACAGCCGGCGGACGGTTCTGGACAGCGACAGACCGCCCCTCCAGCTTGTCAGGCCGCTGAACGATGCCGTCGACATGGCCTGGGTGGACGGTTACTGGGCAGTCAGGGCTCTGGCGGCCAACCGCGGAGACGGAGCGGTCAAGGACTGGATAGAGGGGATGCGGTCGGGACTGGGGTGGAAGGCGGCCCTCCAGCAATCGACGGGCGAGTCCTTCGAGGCCTTCGAATCCAGGTACCGGACCTGGGCCTCTGCCTACCTCGGGGACCAGTGCGCGAACCGAAAGGTCCTCATGGACGCCGTAGCCCTTCTGAGGCAGCAGAAGGAGGGGGAGGCTCTCCCGATACTGAAGGACTTCGTGGAGAACCATCCTCTCGACTTCTACGCCGGCAACGCCCGGTACTACCTCAACTACGCCCGCTTCCGGCTCGGGAGGTATAACCGGGCCATAGACGGTTTTACGGACCTCCTCGTCAATGCGCCTTATACGACGTCCTGGCAGGGGAAGGCCCAGTACTTCCAGGGACGCTGCTACCAGCTGTCGGGATATGCCCCGCTGGCCCTCAACCACTTTCTGCTGGCGTCCCTGTCGCCCAAACGACGATCTGCTGGCCAAACTCGCAAAAAAACGCTTGAAGGAGATTCAATGACTTCCAGCCCGCCCATCATCCTAGGACTCACCGGGCCGAACGCCGCAGGAAAAGGCGAGGCGGCCAAAGTGCTCGAAGGCCTCGGGTTTGCCTACCACAGTCTGTCGGACGTGGTGAGGGAGGAATCCCTGGCCCGCGGGTCGACCACCTCGCGTGACGACCTCATCCGGACGGGCAACGACCTGCGGGCAGAGGGAGGCGCGGG
Source organism: uncultured Acidobacteriota bacterium (assembly GCA_963724125.1). Taxonomy (GTDB): domain Bacteria; phylum Acidobacteriota; class UBA4820; order UBA4820; family DSQY01; genus CAVRTJ01. The sequence goes on along the minus strand of CAVRTJ010000004.1, from coordinate 153,509 downwards.
GATCCTGGCCGAGCGCATCCTCGCCCGGCTGGGGCACAGGGACATCGTCGATTCGATCAGAAACCCCGTGGAGGTGGAGGTCCTGCGCCGGCTTCCCGGATTTCGGCTCGTCGGTGTATGGGCACCCGCCGAGGTGCGTTACGAAAGGGCCAAGGCGAGAACGGGACGGGGGGATGCCGTCCAGAGCCTCGAGGCCTTCATGGCCAAGGAAGCGGAAGAGAACACAAGCGATCCTACGGCCCAGCGCCTGAATGCGACCTTCAAGCTCGCCGACGAGGTGGTCCGGAACGATTCGAGCCTGGACTCTCTGCGGGCCGCCATCGTTTCGCTCGTCAACGGGATCGACTCGCACCCCTGACGGGTACGCCGGTCGAAAAGCCCGGCCCGCGAAATCGCGACCCCGTTCAAGACTTTCCCGGCCGACAGTTCTGATCGGCCCCGCCCGCCGGTTTTTCCTCATCAGGTCAAATCGACTGAAACTTGAGCGTCCCTGATCCGTTCAAACCTTCAGGGCTCTACCGGCATCTAATCTGAACTGGAGAGGTGGAGGGCGTATGGACGGCCTGGCGGCGGACATCCTGGAGAGCACGGACCACGACAAGCTGGACGAGCCGGAGGCCCATGAAATCGAGCGCGCCCGGTGCGGCGACGTGGAGGCGTTCGAGCGGCTGTACCGCGGCCACGCGGCCGCCGTCTACGGCCTGTGCCTCCGCATGAGCGGCAGCCACGCCCAGGCCGAGGAACTGACCCAGGAGGCTTTCGTCCGGGCATGGCGCGCGCTGGGGGGGTTCCGCGGGGAAGCCGCTCTGGGTTCGTGGCTGCACCGGCTGGCCGTCAACGTGGTGCTCGAGAACAGGCGTTCGGCCAGGCGGAGGTCGGCCCGTGTGGTATCCGTCGAGGATCCGGCCAGCCTTGGGAAAGCGAAACCCGAATCCCCAGACAGGACGATGGACCTCGAACGGGCCATGGCCGACCTTCCGGAGGGCGCGAGGACCATCTTTATCCTCCACGACGTGGAAGGGTACCGGCACGAGGAGATTGCGGCCATGCAGGGGCTGTCCACCGGCACGACCAAGGCTCAGCTCCACAGGGCCCGCCGGCTTTTGCGGGAGGCGCTAGGATGAAGTGCGGAGAGGTGTTGAGTCGGCTTGACGATTACGTGGACGGCCTTCTCGCTCCGCGGGAGCGGCAGGCCGTCCGCACGCACCTGCAGACCTGCGCGGCGTGCCGGACCCGTGAGGAGAGTCTTCTCGCTCTCGTGAAGCAGGCGCACGATCTTGCCCGGCCCGTTGAACCGCCGTCGGATCTCTGGCCGGCAATCGCCGGGCGCCTTGGCGACGAGAGCGTGCGGAGGCCGAGGCCATCAAGGTGGCGAAGGCGGACCCTGCCCCTGCGGTGGCTCGGTCTGGCGGCTGCCGCAGTAGTCCTCGTGGCGGGGACGGCCCTCACCACGGCGTGGCTGGTCGGACGGAGAACCGTGGACATTCGCCCTCCCGCCGGAACGGGCATGCGGGCCTCGATGTCGGTCACCCTCGGCCCTGAAGGCGTCCGCCTGAAGGATGAACGCCGCCAGCTTCTCGCCGCCTTCCAGGCACGAAAGGCGCGATTGATGCCTTCGACGGTCGAGGTCGTGGAAAAGAACCTCCGCATCATAGACCGGTCGCTTGGGGACATAGAGACGGCCCTGAGGAAAGACCCGGGCAATCGGGACCTGACTTTTCTGCTGGCCGGGACGTACAGGCAGGAACTGGATCTCCTGAGGCAGGCGGTCCAGCTTTCGAACGACGATTGGAAAGGAGAAAAAAATGAAAAGTCCTAGAATTCTGCTCGCTGCCGCGCTGGTGATCGCCGGCACCCTGCCGGCTCTGGCGCAACAGAAGATTGACGAGAAACGCCCCGCCGCGCCCGACGGGGTGGTGGAGATCGACAACCTTGCCGGCTCGGTCAAGGTCACGGGGTGGAATCGTGCGGAGGTCACCGTCCAGGGGACCCTAGGGAAAAACGCCGAGCGCCTGGACTTCGACGTGAGCGGAAAGACGACGACCATCCGAGTGGTTCTGCCCCGGCACACGCGCGAGGTGAAAGGGTCTGTGCTCGACATCCAAGTGCCGGCCGGAAGCCGCGTGGAGTTCAAGACCGTGAGCGCCGACTTCGGAATCGACTCCGTCAAGGGAAATATCGAAGGCCAGACCGTAAGCGGAGAAATTACCGTAAAGGGGGCGGGATCGGACCGGATCAGGGTCTCCAGCGTGAGCGGCAACGTGGACGTCTCGGCCGAAGCGGCGGATGTGCGCGCCAAGTCGGTGAGCGGAACGGTGAACGTCAGGGGAGCCCACGGAGAGGTGGATGCCTCGAGCGTGAGCGGTGACGTTAAGATCGAAGCCGGAGCCATAAAGGACGGCGACTTCGAGACGACGTCGGGCTCCATTCTGATCAAGGGAGCCCTCGATCCCAACGGACGGATGGAAGCCACGTCCGTGAGCGGAAGCGTCGAACTGGAACTGCCCGCGAGCGCGGCCGCGCATTTCCGGCTGAAGAGCTTCTCTGGAGAGATTACCAACGAGTTCGGCCCTGCGGCCACGCGGGATTCCAAGTACGCTCCCGGCAAGTCCCTGGATTTTACGGCCGGAGGCGGGGGCGGCGCCAGCGTGCGCGTCAAGACCCTCAGCGGCAGCATCCGGCTCATCAAGCGGTAGCCCGGGCTGCCGACCTGCAAAAGAAGGCCCGCCGACCGGATGTCCGGCCGGCGGGCCCTTGTTGTGCGCGGAAGTTCGTTTTCAGGACGTGATCTCGAGGCTTGACGGCAAGCTCACGGTCTCGCGCCCGATGGCGTCCTTCGCCCTCACTCTCCAGTAAATGGTTGTTCCGGTTTGCAGGATCTTCTTCCATCTTTTGGCCCCGGGGGTCCACGTGACCTGCTTCAGCCATTTCTTGCCATGCTTCGAGCTGGATACGTGCACGCCACCCGAGAAGTCCGCGGTCGCCGAGAATTCCACGATATAGCGATCGTTGTGCGATGCGCCCCACCGAAAGATGGGTGCCGTTCCGGCGGCAACCTGGCTCCCGTCCGCCGGCGCGGAAGGCGCGGCGGCCCCGGGCCGGGCTATATTGAACGTGCCGGACGAAACCAAGGCGCCGCTCTTTCCCACGACGCGCCAGTAGACCTGCGTATCGGCATCCGTCACGCCGGCGGCGGCTGCCAGGACTTTTTTCCATTTTCTTTTCGATGGCTGCCAGTTCGATCCCTTGAGCCATGAATGCGCACGGGATTTCGAACTGGTCAAGAGCGAATCGAAACCCTGATCCACCGAGAACTCTACCCGGAAGTGATCTTCTGTTTCCGACGACCAGGAGAATGCGGGGGGAGGTGTGTCCGGGTAGATGGTCGTTGCGTCGCTAGAGTTATTGACGGTGACTTGAATCTGACTCGTGGTGATCTGTCCCGCCGAATCTTTCACCTGCGCCGACAGCGTGTACGATCCATTGGCTACTGTGCTCGTGACCCAGGACGTCTCGAAGGGCGGCTTGTTCACCGAGTCGATCAGTGCATCGCCTGCATAGAAACGCACCTGGAGACCCTGCGGAAAGTCGTCGCTCACGTCTGCGACGATGGCCACCGTTCCGGATACAGAGTCTCCATCGGTCGGCGAGGTCATGGTGACCGTCGGCGGGTCGTCGCGCCTGAACAGGTGGCGGGGCCCCGCCCCAAGCTGGTTCCACGGCATCGTGATATCGGGGCCGCCGGGCGTCGAAAAGCAAAATAAATCGTTGGCGCCACTCGTGAAATAGAGCCTTGGTCCCTTGGTGGTCTGGACGAGAACCGTGTCTCCCGGTGCATCTGGGAGAGGAGACGTCTGGCCGGCGGTCCCCTTTGTGGACGTATTCAACTCGTATACGACCTTGTCGTCCGCGCTGCCCAGACACAGAATGTTTCCCTCGGACAGGGCGGGTGTCCCGTCGGACCCTTTGGCCAGGGTCCAATCTTCGGTGCCGCTGGTTGCGGCCAACCGGTGGAGGTTCTGATCCGAGGTCACGATGTACACGTGGTTCTTGGACACAACCGGCGAGGCCGCAGCGGCAGTAAGAGTGGTGGTCCAGTTCTTGGCGCCTTCCGGAGAAACGCTCCAGACCTTTCCCGCACCATCCGTAAAATAGACGTTGTCCGACGCATCCAGGGCGAGTCTTCCGGTGACGTGGGAATAAGCGGGCAGGTACCAAACCTGCTTGCCTGAACTGTCGAACTCGAAGAGGTTCTCGTAACTGGCGACGATGATGTCGCCTGCGTGGGTCACGACCGGATTTGCAATAACCGGATCGACGAGGTCCACTTGCCACTTGATCTGTCCCGCCGGTGTGATCGCCACCAGCCTGCCGTCCACGGTGCCTACGTAGAGGGTCCCGTCTCCCGCCACGGCCGGAATCGTGCGAATGTCCGAATGGAGGTCCAAACGCCAGGCAAGGTGCCCGCTCACGCTATAGGCCACAAGTTCGCCCTGGCTGGTCGGAAAATAGAGAAACCCGTTGTAAAGGGCCATCCCGGCCGAAGGGAGGCCGCCGGGGTCCACGCCCCAGAGCAGGGTGCCGGAGGCGGAGACTGCATCTATGTGGCTGTCGCCTACAGCGAAGTAGGCCGTGCCGTCGGTCCCGACGGCAGGTGCAAAAAGAACGGGATCCTGCGTGTGATAGACCCACAGGAGAGTCTGTGCATTGGCAGTCTGGGTGAACGAAACAAAGGACAAAATGATAAGCAGCGGTAACACAAGGGTGGCGACCCGGCAGCGGTCTTCATTCATGGTTTGTTCTTCCCTCCATTTGTGATGGACAATAAAGCCTTCCCTTAACTATCTGTAAGACGCACGAAAAGACATTCCGTCTAGAACCCTCGTCAGTCCGGGAAAACAGATGACAGAATAGGAGAAACAGGATGTCAGTGCAATGGGGATAGAGTCGCAAAAGTGTCTATGGGGAGCCAAGGCCGATACCGATGGATGAATCCAGGGGCTTCAAAACCGTTAAAAAGGGACACCGATCTCCGTCCCATGGCTTTGTCCGGACGTCCTGTAACATGCTACATTTATGATTTAGAGGAAGCTGGAACCATTGGGAGAGGGCATTGCACATACCTCTGCTTACAGAACTGTTCCTGGTTGCATTTCCCGCCTCGGTGCTCGTGGGAGCGCTCGTCTATTACGCCGTCGGGAGGCGCCGTGAGCATTGACGTGACCATCGGCGTCATCGTCGTGGTTTACATGTCGGTGCTCCTCGGCATCGGATACGTCGCGTCCCGTCTCACGAAATCCTCCGAGGACTTCTTTCTAGCGGGCCGCTCGCTGGGCGCGTGGGTCACGGCCATCTCCTCCACGGCCTCGTCGGAGAGCGGATGGGTGGTGCTCGGCGCCGTCGGCATGGCCTACAAGGGCGGCGTTTCGGCCATGTGGTTCGCACCCGGGTGCCTTTTCGGTTACTGGATCAACCTTTACTGGGTGGCGCCCAGGCTGAGGCGGGAGGCCGCGAAAACCGGGTCGCTCACGATTCCGGATTTTCTCGTGGACCGCTTCGGCGATCCCATGCACGTGGTTCGGCTTGTGGGCGTCGTCATTATCTTTCTGTCGCTGGGTGGTTACGTGGCCGCCCAGATGACGGCGACCGGCAAAGCCATGGAAGCCATTCTCGGCCTGCCCTACCAGACGGGCGTGTGGATCGGTGGCGCCATCATCATCGTCTATACGCTCATGGGCGGATTCAGGGCGGTGAGCTGGACGGACCTCGTACAGGGGCTGATCATGGTCTCCGCCCTGGTCTTCATGCCGATTCTGGTGGTGGCGAAGGTCGGCGGATACTCGGCCATGCTCCATCAGCTCCAGGCCGTCGACCCGAACCTGGTAACCGTGACCGGGGGCAAGACCGGGTTCGCCCTCTTCGGACTCATCGCGGGCCTCTTCGGGATCGGGCTGGGTTATCCCGGCCAGCCGCACGTCCTGACCCGCTACATGGCCGCCTCCGGAGAGGAGAAGATCCGGCAGACCCAGGTGATCGCCATGGTCTGGGGCGTACTCGTCTTTTACGGCGCGAGCTTCCTGGGACTGGCGGGCCGTATCGTCATGCCCTCGCTCATGCAGCCGGGCGGCGATCCCGAACAGCTCTTCCCACTCCTGTCCCGCCAGATGCTCCCTCCGCTCGTCGCGGGCGTGATGCTCGCGGCGATCCTTTCGGCGATCATGTCCACCGTGTCGTCCCAACTCCTCGTGGCCGCATCGGCCGTCAGCCGGGACGTGTTCGAGAAGGTCTTCGGACTCGGCACGTCGAGCCGGAAGGCCGTCCTCGCCGGGCGCATCTCGGTGCTGGTCCTCGGTGCCGCCGCCATGCTGGTGGCCGTGCAGAACATACGGGTGGTCTTCTGGTTCGTCCTGTTCGCCTGGTCGGGTCTGGGCGCCGCCTTCGGTCCGGTCCTTCTGCTTGCACTTACCACCAGGGTACTGACCAGGTGGGGCGTGGTGGCGGGCATGGTGACGGGCTTCCTGGTCACCATCGTGTGGAAGGAAACGGGGCTTTCGATCTCTCTCGTTTACGAACTTGTCCCGGCCTTCTTTCTGGCCGGTGCGGTCGCAGTTACCGTGAGTATGATAAGCCGCGCATTCGGATGGGCATCGGGCGCATCGGAAAGCGCGCCGGATGGAAGGTCATAAGAGCCCCGGGCCGGATCCGCCACCGCTCTCCGCCGCCGTGGTAGAATCTGCGCGAGGTGCCTTCATGTTCAGACTCGTTTTCACGCTCGACGGGGAATCGCGCGCCTACCTCCTGGATAAGGAGCGCGTGACCGTCGGCCGTATGATCGGCAGCGACCTGGCGCTTCCGGAGCACACCGTGTCGCGAAGCCATGCCGAGCTTACGCACACGCCGGAAGGCTGGCAGATCGCCGACCTCAAGTCGCGCAACGGAACGCGCGTCAACGACGAACTCGTTAAGAAGAAGGTTCGCCTGGCGCCGGGCGACGTCATCACGCTGGGGACCGTAAGCCTGCGCTTTGAAGAGGACCCCCGCGACGTCGTGCAACTCTCCTCCGGCGAAGAAGGGCTCATCAAGGAAGGCACCATCCTGAGGTCGGTGGAGGCCATCCAGGAAGAACTGAAGCCCCTGGACGCCAAGGCCCCCGGCGCACTTCACGCGAAAGACAGCGCCAGGCTGGCGCGCCTCAGCCGGATTCTCGCCGTGCTCTCGGACGTGGCGAGAACGCTCATTTCGGCCTCCGATCTGGAGGGGTTGCTCGAGAAGATCCTGGACGTCATTTTCGCCCACGTCCCCGTCAGGCGGGGTGTCATCATGCTCGTCGACGGGAAGAGCGGCCGTCTCGAACCGCGCGCCGTCCGCCAGGCCGGTGGAGACAGGGGGGCGATCCAGATCAGCAGCAGCATCGCGAACAAGGCCTTCGGGGAAGGCCTCGCGGTCCTGTCCCACGACGCACAGGTGGATCCGCGGTTCAAGGCGGGCGAGTCCATCCGATTTCTCGGAATCCGGTCGGCGCTCTGCGTGCCTCTCAAGCTCGAGGACAAGGTGCTGGGCATCATCTACGCGGACACGCCGCTGAAGGTCAAGGCCTTCGACGATTTCGACCTCGATTTGCTCTCGGCCCTCTCAGGCTACGCGGCCATGGGCATCCGGCAGGCGGAGCTGCGCGCGGCGGTCGAAAGAGAGAGAAAGGCCAAGGCCCGCCTCGAGCGCTACCACTCGCCTTCGGTTGTTAACCGCATCCTTTCCGCGGGAGATCCGACCGAATCCGGGGCCCTTCGCGTCAAGGAAACCGTCGGGACCGTTCTCTTCGCCGACATCGTCGGTTTTACGGCCATGACGGAGAGCATGCCCCCCGCCGAGGTAGCCCTCATGCTCAACGAGTGCTTCTCCCGGATGACGGACGTGATTTTCCGCCACGAAGGTACGTTGGACAAGTTCATCGGCGATGCCGTGATGGCCATCTTTGGGGCCCCCATTCCCTCCCGAGACCATGCCCAGAGGGCGGTGCGGTGCGCCCTCGACATGCGCTCGACGCTCGACGTGCTCAACGGCGAGCATCCCGAGCGGCCGCCCATCCTCTTTCGGATGGGGATCAACACGGGGCCCCTAGTGGCGGGTGACATCGGAAGCGTCCGCAGGATGGAGTACACGGTGCTGGGCACCACCGTCAACGCGGCCTCGCGTCTGGAATCCGAAGTGGCCAAGCCGGGCCAGATCGTCGTCGGAGAGGCGACTTTCGAACTCCTCAAGGAGATCTTTGCTTTCAAGAAGATCGGTTCCGTGAAGGCAAAGGGCCTGTCCAGGGACCTGTCCGCTTACGAAGTGAAGGAACGAAGGGCCAGAAATCCGCGGCGCCCCGCAGAGTGAACTCGTACGAGCCCGTTGATGAACCGGTCAGGGCCGACGCGGGACGGCCGGTCAGGGCGCTCCCTGGGAGCGCTTGGCCTGCATCCGTTCCTTGAGGACCTCGACCACTCCCGGGATGAAGGAAAGGACGATCACTGCCACGATGATGAGGTGCAGGTACTTGTCCACGCCGGGGATGCGGCCCAGCATGTATCCGGCTGAAGACATCGTCACGATCCAACCTATGCCGCCGAAGACGTTGAAGAGGATAAAACGCCTGTACTCCATGCGCCCGGCGCCTGCCACCACCGGGGCGAAGGTGCGGATGATCGGTACGAACCGCGCCAGGACGATGGTCTTTCCTCCGTATTTTTCGTAGAAGCGCTGGGCCCGCTGCAGGTGCTCCGGGTTGAAGACAAGCGATTTCGGCTTGTTGAAGATCATGGGCCCCGTCTTTCGCCCGATGGTGTAGCCCGTGCTGTCGCCCGCGATCGCCGCGATGGAAAGCAGGAAATAGAGCCACCAGATATCCAGGTAACCCTGGCCGGCGAGGATGCCCGCCGTGACCAGCAGGGAATCCCCCGGCAGGAAGAAGCCGATGAGGAGGCCTGTCTCTGAGAAGATGATGCCGAAGAGAACCGGGTAGCTGCCCCACATGATGAGGGCCTTGAGCTTCTCGGGATCGTGCAGCAAGCCTATGATTTCCTTGATCCAGTCCATGTCTCCGCCATCCGGCGCCCCACCTGGGGCCGGTACCTGATGGTGCCCCAAATGGCATCGGGAGTCAAACACGGGCTGGGGATCGCAACACACCGCCTGCCTGGGAAAGAGAACGAGATGGGCTGTGGGGATATGGCCCGGGGCGACGATATTGTCCGGCGGTGTGAGAGCCTCGTTCATTCAAGAGACCTGTTGCCGGGGGATTTACTGCACGGGCATTTTCTCGAGCTGTACGCCGTGGCAGCGAATGATTTCGGGCCGGGCCGTAGCGACCAGGGACTGAGCCTCCGCCAGGGCCACCGTCTTCTCGAAGGCCGCCGCTGTGACATGTCCTCTCGGCTCGGCAAGAAGGCAGCGGCCGCCTATTCTGAGTGATTTCGCCAACTGGCCGAGGAGGCCGGCCGAATCCGGGGCTTCGTGTACGCACGCGAAAGCCAGGGCGAAGTCCACCTTGCCGTCCAGGTCGTCCACGCCGAGGTCGTTCGGAGAGCAGAGACGCCCTTCCAGTCTTCCTATGAGACCGGCCCTTTCGGCACGCTGTTCCAGGCCGCGGATCATGCCCTTCTGAAGATCCACGCAGATGACGCGGCCAGACTGGCCTACCAGCCTGGCAAGGGGCAGACTGAAGAAGCCCATGGCACAGCCCGCGTCGAGCACCGTCATGCCCTCGCGCACGTGGGGCGAGAGGATGGCATAAGGATTGTGGAAGATCCGTCGAAGGGGGCTGGCAAGGACGTAGCCCACCCAGACGGGACATATTTTGCTCATAACCCTCTCCCCGCGACTAGATTATGGCTGACTCCACCGTTTATATGTCAGAAGAGAGGTTTGGATCAAGTGCGGGGAAAAAAGTACCGGACGCGGCGGGTTTCATGGGACTCTCCCCGCAAAGCCGGGCGTCCGGAAATCGACCCGCCGTCCCGCGCCGTCCGCGGCCTGGGAATCCGGCCGCATCATCGGCTCTTCGGGTAATCCCTTGCCATTCTCTTGATGCTAGCGCCGGCCCTCCCTCAAGAGCATCAGGGCGATGAAGGCGGGAACGATGCAGCCGAGGATGCTAGCCCACATCGGCAGGGTGAAACCGTTCACGATGATCTCGACCTGGAAGACGAGCCTCATTAGATGCGCAATCGCGACAAGGAACAAGAGGACGGCGGCAACGGTCGTGGCGGGTTTCATGCGATCCTTTCTAAAACTCCCATTCACCGGCCAGAAGTCTGGGGAACAGCGGTTCCAGAATCCGGTATGTCGCGCCCCAGAGTTTGTATCGTCCCACTTGATAATAGTGAATCGTATACGGCTTCGGCCAGTTGGGAAAGCGGATGGTCTCCTCGCCCTGCGCTTCGGGACGGGCCAGGTCCTGAAGGTCCACTTCCAGAATTTCTGCAATCTCCCTGTCGTTCCTCCGCCATTCATGGGGGTGGACAATGCGGGCCAGAAAGGGGTGGATTCTGAATCCCGTCGTCCAGGTTTCCAGGGGCGGCAGCGGCTCGAGGACGGTTACCGATTCCCGGGATAACCCTATTTCTTCCCAGGTTTCACGAAGGGCGGTGTCCAGTATGGTTCGGTCCTCGGATTCCCGCTTACCGCCGGGGAAGGCCAGCTGACCGCCATGTATACCCCAGGGGGTGCGCCTCACGACGACGAGGCCCGGGTGCCCGTCGTCACGCCTGTACACCGGAACGATCGCGCCTGCTTCCACAAGTTCGTCCTGTGGATTCCGAGTCGTCACCATCGCCTCGCATCTTTCAAGCCGGATACCATTATCGGTGCCGGTCCGTTCCCGTGGCAAGTCGACAAGCCGGCGGGCGCAGATTCTTTCATTCGAGGGGCCGTGCTCTGCCCTTTGAGCCGTGCCGGGGCGCACCCCGCCTGCGCCGTTTGTCTTGCTGGCATTTGCAGCGATCATCCAGGGCACATAGAATCTCTGCAGGCGGGACGTGGCTCGAGCGAGAGCCGAGGGAAGGCCGTGGCTTGGATAAATCGGGTGAGGCGGGCATGGTCGAAGAACATCCCGGCGGAACGATCCTGATCAGTTTCTCGACGAGGTGGGGGGGAGCTACGTGCTCGATTTTGCGCAGATCGGACCTGCTCAGAGGCGGAGGATCCGGGGGATTCCCGGCGACCGCCTCCCTTTTGAAATCCCGCTGGTGTAACTTGTCCGCGAGGCCAGGGGCATGGGGCTGATGGGAATCGTGCCGGCGGGGACCGTGACGAATGTGTCCTGGTGGCTACCGCCCCTCGTGGCTTTCGCCATCTCCTTCTTTACGGCCATGGGCGGGGTCTCTGGCGCATTCCTTCTTCTTCCCTTCCAGGTCAGCGTGCTCGGCTTCACGAGCCCGGCCGTCAGCTCCACCAATCAACTCTACAACGTGGTGGCGATACCGGGCGGAGTCTGGCGCTACATCAGGGAAGGCCGCATGGTCTGGGCGCTGGCGTGGGTGATCGTCATCGGGACTCTCCCCGGCGTCCTGGCCGGCTCCTACATCCGCGTGCGCTATCTGCCCGATCCCGGGACCTTCAAGATTTTTGCGGGGCTCGTGCTGTTGTACATCGGCGGGCGGATGGCCTGGGATCTCCTGGCAGGAGGAGGCATGTCCCGAAAGACCAGGGCGGCCGAGGACGGTTTCCTGACGCGGGCGCGGGCGCGTAGGGATGCGGGAGGCGGAGAGGCGAGGCCGGATCTTCCGTGCATCCGCGTGCGGCGGTTCGGGCTGTTGAGCACGGCCTACGAATTCAACGGAGAGGTCTTCGACTTCTCGACTCCGGGTGTCCTGACCCTGAGCCTGCTGGCGGGGGTTGTGGCGGGTACGTACGGCATAGGCGGCGGTGCGATCATGGCGCCCTTCCTCGTTTCCGTCTTCGGCCTGCCGGTCTATACGGTGGCCGGGCCGGCCCTCCTCGGCACTTTCGTGGCCTCGGGGGCCAGCGTGGTTTTCTACGTGGCCATGGCGCCTCTCTTTCCGGGGCTTGCCGTGAGCCCGGACTGGCATCTCGGCGCGCTCTTCGGCCTGGGCGGGCTCGCGGGGATATATTGTGGCGCGCGGCTCCAGAAGTACGTTCCCGCCAGGGCTATCAAGTGGCTCCTCTGCCTTGTCGCCCTCTTGCTGGCGGTCAAATACCTGGGTGTCCTGCCTCACTCGGGGGGATGAGGGCAGTGGCCCTGAACGGAGGATACGAATACAGGACCAGAATCGGGGCAAGGGAAGCAGGCCTCAGCGTTCTTGGCTTCCTGTCCCGCATGTACCGTCATTCCTCCAAAGCCGAATGGCTCGCCAGGATCGCCCGGGGAATGGTTTCGATAGACGGGGATCCCGTGTCCGCCGATCGTCTCCTGGCCTCGGGGGAGGAAATCGTGTGGCACCGTCCGCCGTGGGAGGAGCCGGACGTTCCTCTCGCCTACGCCGTGCTGTACGAAGACGAGGACCTGCTGGCCGTGGCCAAACCGTCGGGCCTGCCGACCGTTGCGGCCGGAGGGTTCCTGGAGCACACCCTTCTGGCGCTCGTACGCGGGCGCTACCCGGAGGCCGTGCCCGCGCACAGACTGGGCCGGGGGACGTCCGGGGTGGTGCTCTTCGCACGATCCGCGCGGGCGCGCAAAGCCCTCGCGGCCGCCTGGCGCACCGGCGCCGTGGAGAAGATCTACCGTGCTCTCGTGTCTGGTCATCCCTCCGGCGACGCTCTTTACGGTGGACGTGCCCATCGGACCGGTGCCGCACCCCGTTCTCGGGAGCGTCCACGCGGCGAGTGTGCGCGGCAAGCCGGCGCTGAGCAGAGCCCGGGTTATCGAGAGACGGGGGGACACGAGCTTGCTGGAGGTCCGGATCGAAACGGGCCGGCCCCACCAGATACGCATTCACATGGCCGCCGCCGGCCATCCCCTGGCCGGCGATCCCCTGTACGCCGCCGGAGGGGGCATCGGGGAAGGGTGTTCGGCCCTTCCGGGGGACGTGGGGTACAATCTGCACCACATGAGACTGGCGCTGGCGCATCCGGACGACGGTTCAATCGTCGAGTTTTCGTGCCTGCCTCCAGGAATCCTGCGAGCGGGCGGCGCTTCTGAGGAAGGAGGGACGCGCGGTGGAACTCTATAGGCATACGCAGGCCGGATACGTCATGGTGGGGCTGAACCTGGCCGTATTTCTGGTGCTGGTCATGTTCATGCCACACAAACTACCGCGGCCGGTTCTTTCGATCGCTCTGGCGGTCCTTTTTCTGATCACGCTCGTTTTCGGCTGGCTCACCGTGACGATCCGCGAGGGCCGGCTCGCCCTGCGCTTCGGCATCGGCGTCGTCAGAAAGAGCTTTCCCCTGTCCGGGATCCGGTCGTGTAAACCCGTGAGGAACAGCTGGGCTTATGGCTGGGGCATCCGGATGACGCCTCATGGGTGGCTCTACAACGTGTCCGGGCTGGATGCCGTGGAGATCGCCCTGGACGGCGGAAAAAGCGTCCGCGTGGGCACGGACGAGCCGGAGTCGCTCAGCCGGGCCATCGCGAGCGCGGCGGGGATCGGCGCCTGACTCGCGGCGAAGCGGCAGGCGACGCTCCTTCTCATGGTATAATTTGCTATCTCAAGACAGGTTGATCGGCCGGACATGACGAACCGCGGACGAATGGCACGGCCCTGCACGGCCGGCCGTTTGTTGAAGAAATCCGAAACCGCAGAAGCTTTACGAATAGGGGGTTACCGTTGTTGAACGCGATAGCCGGCAGCGCTCTGGACAGAGTCCCGTTCCTGAACATCATGCTCCTCGGAAACAGCGTCAGGATGTGGCTGATCGCCCTCGTGGTATCGCTCGTCGCGCTCGTTCTCCTCAGGATTCTCCGCCGGGTCCTCACACGTGCGCGTGGAGGCCTTCGCAAAGAGAACCGAGACGGTGCTCGACGACTACGTGGCCAGGATCTTCACGACGACGAAGGTCTTCTTCCTCTTCGTCGCTTTCGGCCTATGCCGGCACTCAGGTCCTGAGCCTGCCCGTTGTGGCCGTCAAGTGGATCGGCACTGTGACCATCGTGTCAGTTCTCGTCCAGGTGGGCATATGGGGCGACGCCCTCATCAACATGTGGCTCACCCGGTACCAGGAGTCCAATCTCGAGGTGGACCCGGGGCGCGTGACCACCATGCGGGCCACGACCTTCGTCGTGCGAGTGGCGCTCTTCTCTGTCGTGACGCTGGTGGCGCTCGACAACATCCCCGGCGTCCACGTCACGACCCTCATCGCAAGCATGGGCGTGGGCGGCATCGCCGTGGCCCTTGCCACGCAGAACATCCTGGCAGACCTGTTCGCGTCACTGTCCATTTCGCTCGACCAGCCCTTTGTGATGGGGGACTTCATCATCGTTGACGACAAGATGGGTACGGTGGAACACGTGGGACTCAAGACGACGCGTCTCAGGAGCCTGACGGGCGAGCAACTCATCTTCGCCAACAACGACCTCCTCAAGAGCCGGATCCGCAACTACAAGCGGATGAACGAGCGACGCATTCTCTTCGCCGTCGGCGTGACCTACCAGACACCCGCCGACAAGCTGGAAGCCATTCCGGCCATGATCAAGGACATCGTGGATGCGCAGGACAACGTGCGCTTCGACAGGGCGCACTTCAAGGGTTTCGGCGACTTCTCGCTCAATTTCGAAGTGGTCTACTGGGTCAAGGTGCCGGACTATAACGTCTACATGGACATCCAGCAGGCCATCAACCTCGCCCTGTACAGGAAGTTCGGCGACGAGGGCATCGAGTTCGCGTATCCGACCCAGACACTCTTTCTGGAAAAAGAATCCGGCGCCGGAGCGTGAGGCCCGCGGCCCCGGTGATTCTGACGGGAGGCATCCATGCGCGTACTGCTCGACGAAAGGGAGACCCGGGTCCTGGGCGCCCTCGTCGAAAAATCGGTGACCACGCCCGGCTATTACCCGCTGAGCCTGAACTCTCTCACTTCGGCCTGCAACCAGAAATCCAGCCGCGATCCCGTGACGGCCTACGCCGAGGCCGACGTGGCGGAGGCATTGGAATCCCTTCGAGACAAGCACCTCGTCTGGGTCGTGAGCGGACCCGACAGCCGGGTGACCAAGTACAAGCACCGCTTCCGCGAAGCGTTCGATATCTCCGAGGAGGACCAGGCGGTCCTGTGCGTGCTCATGCTCCGCGGTCCCCAGACGGCCGGGGAGCTGCGGGGCCGCACGGAACGCCTTCACGCCTTCCAGGCCCTGAGCGAGGTCGAATCCGTGCTCGATGGTCTGGCGGGCATGGAGGAGGGCCCCCTCGTGAGCAAGCTGCCGAGGCAGCCGGGTCGAAAGGAGAACCGGTACGTGCACCTTCTTTCCGGTCCGCCTCCGGCGCGGTCCGGCGAGGACGCTGCTTCCCCAGAAGAGGGACGGGGAGAGAGAGAGCCTGCAGGGAGGTCGCGCCTCGAGAAACTCGAGGGGGAGACGGCAGACCTCAGGGCTGAACTGGACGCGCTGAAGGCCGCCTTCGAGACTCTACGCCGGCAGTTCGAATGAACGGGCATTTTGACCACCTCGCGTGGCTGTACGACCGGGTCATCCGTCCGCCGGACCCGGCCGGACTTGTCCGCGTTCTGGGCCTCCCCACGCCGGGCGCCATGCTCGAGGCGGGCGGCGGGACGGCCCGGGTCGCCGCGGAACTGGGCGGCATGGCCGGGCGAATGGTGGTCAGCGACCTGTCCCTGCCCATGCTGAAAAGGGCAGGGGAAAAGGACGGACTCTGGACGGTGCAGGCGCCCGTTGAAAGCCTCCCCTTCGCGGGCGCCGTCTTCGACCGCGTACTCGTGGTGGATGCGCTGCACCACTTCGCCGACCAGGAGGCCGCCCTCACCGAACTCGTGCGGGTGCTCAAGCCCGGCGGCCGCCTCCTCATCGAGGAGCCGGACATCCACACGGTTGCGGTCAAGGTCGTGGCGATGATGGAAAAATTGACGCTCATGGGAAGCAGGTTTCTGCCGCCCGAGGCGATACGCAGTCTCCTCGCCGCAAGGGGGTGCGAGGCCCGGGTTGAGCGAAAGGACCGTTTTGTGGCCTGGGTCGTGGCGGTCAAGCAGAGGCAGGGGCCCCGGATGTCCGCCACGGGTGGCCTGGGGACGGTGGCCGACCTAGATTGAAGCTTGGCGCCGCGATCTTCTCAGGGGGGAACGAAATGACGGTCATGGATATCATGGAAACCTGCCTCTACGCCGAGGATCTCGAGGCGGCGGAGAGGTTCTACAGCACGGTCCTGGGTCTTGCGGTCACGGGGCGCGAGGAAGGTCGGCACGTGTTCTTCCGGTGCGGTGCCCGCATGCTGCTCATCTTTGATCCCGCAAAGACCGTCGTCCTGGGTGGGGATGTCCCCGCCCACGGCGCGACCGGCCAAGGGCACGTGGCTTTCGCCGTTCCCGAGGACAGCCTGTCGGCCTGGCGTGACCGCCTGGAGAGCAGCGGCGTGGTGATCGAGAAGGACATGGAGTGGCCATGGGGCGGCCGTTCGATATACTTCCGGGATCCCGCGGGCAACAGCCTGGAACTGACCACGCCGAGAATCTGGGGCCTGGACGAGAAGACATTCTTCAGCGCCGGCTGAGGCCGGCTGCGCGCACGGAGGATCCGGCGGTGCCCGAAGACGAAGAGCCCGTCGTCATTCCCATCGACGGCACGCTCGATCTGCACACGTTCAGCCCTAAAGACGTCCGCGAACTGGTGCCCGAGTACCTCGCAGCCTGTCGCGAGCGGGACATCCTGGAAGTGCGCATCGTACATGGAAAGGGCCGAGGCGTGCTGGGGCGGAGCGTGCACGCAATTCTCGACGCCTGGGCTACGTCAGGGGCTTTCACCTTGCCGGAGAGACGGCGGGCAGTTGGGGCGCCACCATCGTCTACCTTAGGCCCCGTTCAGGTTCGGACGAGACCGTTGCCCCCCGCTGATCCACGATAGAGACGCCGCGCCTCGTCATCGTTTCGGCCCGGCACCGCGCGCCCCGCGCACAAGGATTCCGGTGGGACCAATTTCGACGGACCAGGCGGGCGGATGCAATACGCCCCCCACGTCGCGTGTACAAGAAGAAGGGAAACCATCCAGCGGCGCATCGCAGTTAGCGGCCGCGGACTGCTCCTCCGAAGGATCATGTGGAATAGCATCGAGACACACACTTACTCGCTCTTTATCGCCGGCCTGACGCTCCTGGCCGGACTGGCGCTGTACGCAATCCTCAGCGCCCTCATGTCCCGCTACCATGCGCGCAGAACCCTGTCCGTGGACGGGATGCCCGTGCGGCTCGATCTTCTACGGGCCCCCCTGCGAGCCCTGCTTCCTGCCGTATGTCTGCGCTTAGCCGTGCCCCTCATGCACTTTCCGCCCGACGCGATAGCGATTGTCGGCCACGCGCTGTGGGTCTGGGTCATCGGGGCGGCGGCCTGGCTCGGAATTCGCTCGGTGACGCTTCTTCGCACCATGGTTATGGCCAGGTACGATATGGACGAACGCGACAACCTCAAGGCACGACGCGTCTACACGCAGTTCCGCGTCATCGAGCGGGTCGTGGATGCGGTGCTCATCCTCCTTGCGATCGCGGCCATGCTGTTGACTTTCCACGCGGTACGGCGTCTGGGCGTCAGCCTGCTGGCATCGGCGGGCATGGCAGGGATCATCGTGGGGTTTGCGGCACAGCGGAGTCTCGCCACCCTCGTGGCCGGCATCCAGATCGCCATTAGCCAGCCCATCCGGATCGAGGACGTGGTAATCGTCGAAGGCGAGTGGGGCTGGATCGAGGAAATCACCCTGACTTACGTGGTGGTGCGGATATGGGACCAGCGCCGCCTCATCGTCCCCATCACCTACTTCATCGAAAAGCCCTTCCAGAACTGGACGCGCACGTCGGCCCAGATCCTGGGTACGGTGTTCATATATGCGGATTACACGGTCCCGGTGGGCAGCTCCGGGACGAGCTCAGCGCATTCTGGAGAGTACGCCCCTGTGGGACCGCAGGGCCTGGAACCTGCAGGTCACCACGCCACCGAGCACACGGTGGAACTCAGGGCCCTCATGAGCGCCGAGGACTCATCCAGGGCCTGGGACCTCAGGTGCCTCGTGCGGGAACGCCTCATCGCCTTCCTCCAGGCGACAAGCCCGCGCTGCCTCCCGCGCGTGCGGCTGGAACGCGAGCCAGGAAATCAGGGCGACCAGGGGCCACGAGTTCCGGACAGCGGGAAGTTTTCGCCCGCAAAAGAGTTATAGTATTCCGCTGGAATGCAGCAGGTTCAATGGAGAACGCACGATGAAAGCACATACCGTTGTCTACACCATGACCACCTGCCCCTACTGCGTGGCGGCCAAGAAGCTGCTCAAGAAGAAGGGCGTGGATTTCGAAGAGATCAACCTGGATCAACAGCCGGAGCGATGGACGGAATGCGAGGAGAAGTCCGGGCGGCAGACCGTCCCGCAGATATTCTTCGGCGACAGGCACATCGGTGGTTGCGACGACCTCCAGGCGCTGGACAGGAAGGGCGAACTCGACAAGCTCATCGCCGAGCTTTAAGATGCCAGTACCGTCCCGTCAGCCTTCCGGCGATGTCCGGCCGGGAGACTCCTGAGGGGGCGGAAGACACTTTGCGAGGAGAGGTAGGTCATGGCTGGATACACCGAAGAGCACGCCAGGAAGGGCATCGACGCCCCTCTGCCGGACATAGAGACCTGGCCGAATCAGTACCCCGGCTACGAGATCACGATCGAGGCGCCCGAATTCACCTCCGTGTGCCCGAAAACGGGCCTCCCCAGGATTTCGGCATGCTGGTGCTCCGCTACGTGCCGGGGGCGTCGTGCCTGGAACTCAAATCCTTCAAGGAATATCTGCTGGCCTACCGCAACGTTGGCATCTTTTACGAGAATGTCGTAAACCGGGTATTGCGGGACGTGGTCGCCGGTTGCCGGCCCGTGAAAGCCTCTCTGACCGGCGTCTTTAACGCCCGGGGGGGTATGAACGCTACGGTGGTGGCCGAGTACTCCGCGAAGAAGGATTTCGGGGAATGAGCGGGAGTATTACGTTGAGCGTCGACACGCCTATCGGGCCGCTGGACGTGACGCTTTCCAGGTACGCCATCCAGCGCATCGATTTTGGCGGCGTGGCGCCAAAGGGCCCCGTGCCCAAACCCATTCAGCCCCTTTTCCGCCAGTTCTGCCGGCAGCTGGAGGAGTATTTCTCCGGCCGGCGGGAGGTGTTCGATCTCGCCCTGGAACCAAGGCCTTCGGGGACGGATTTCCAGGCCATCGTGTGGGAAACGCTCAAGGACATCCCTTACGGGGAAGTCATTTCCTATCAGGACCTGGCCGTGTGGTCCGGGCGCCCCAGGGCGACGAGAGCCGCGGGTTCGGCATGCGGAGCCAATCGCATCCCCATCCTCATTCCCTGCCACAGGGTTGTGGGAAAGGCGACCCTGGGAGGATACGGCGGCGGACTCGGAATCAAGAAGGCGCTGCTCAAGCTCGAGCGCGACCGGCCCTTGGATAAATTGATCGAGTGACCAAGAAGTTTGACTGAAACCCGCGCCTGGAAGGTTCGCCCGGGAGCCTTTCCGCTCTCCGGTCCGAAATTCGGAATTCCGGAACGAAACTCCTCGGTGTCCAGATCCGAGAGCCCACCTTGAGGGGCACCCCCGGTCTTGATATCCTTTAAACCTTATGACCGAACGGAGCAGACTTCCTCACGCGTACCCGTTCCGCCTCATAGCCCGCGAGGGCGGATCCCTCGGTTTTGCGGTCACGACATCGGACGCGTGGAGCCGCGGGGCGGGCGTTCCCCAGTGGGTCATCGTGGAGATGATGACACAGGCCGCCGGGTTGATCGCCGGCTCCGAAGGGTCGTCAGGCGGCGTGCTCGTTCAGGTCGCGAGATTCCTGTGCCCAAGGCCCGTGATGCCGGGCGACCGCCTCGACCTCACAGGGGAGGTCGTTCACAGGATGGGGCCTGTGCTTCGAGTCAAGATGACGGCAAGGCGCAAAGGGCGTCTCGTGGCGCGCGGCACTTTCACCATCCGGGAGACCGAGCGATGATCAAACGGACGGTGTGCGTGACGGGCGTGGGGATCCTATGCGCCGTCGGTTCAGATGTGCCCTCCTTCTGGAGGGCGCTTCTGGCCGGAGCGTGCGGCGTCGGTCCGGTCACGCGGTTCCCGGCCGAAGGCTTGCGAAGCCCCATGGTGGCCGAGGTCCCCGGCGTGGTCGCCTACCAGGGCAGCCGCGTGGACGGCCTGGCGGTGCGAGCGGCTCGCGAAGCCCTTGACTCGGCGGGGTTGGACGCGCTGCCCGAAGACGCCGGTATAGCGACCGGGGCCTGCGTGGGCGGGTTGCCCGAGTCCGAGGACATCTTCGGTGTGTATTCATCCACCGGCCGGCTGAGCCGTGGTCTTCGCACCTTCACGCGCCACGTCCCCGCGACAACGACCGACGTGCTGGCCTCTCTTTTCGGCGCCCAGGGCCCCCGCGCCGCCGTCGTCAATGCGTGCTCCTCTGGCAGCGCGGCGATCGGGCAGGGCGCTCTCTGGATCGAGGGAGGCGAATCGGACTGCGTTCTCACCGGCGCATCCGATGCCCTGAGCCGGCTTACCGTCGGGGGATTCAACAGCCTTCGCCTGGTGAGTTCGTCACCGCCCATGCCCTTCGACCGGGACCGCTCGGGAATGGCGGTGGGCGAGGGAGCGGCTTTTCTCGTTCTCGAATCATCCGACCACGCGGAGAAGAGAGGGGCCGAGCCCCTTGCCGTCCTCGAGGGATTCGGCTTTTCGGTAGACGGGTATCACGCCACGGCGCCACATCCCGACGGCAGGGGGGCGCTCGTCGCCATGAGAGCGGCCTTGCTCGCTGCAGGAACCCGTGCCGTGGACGTGGATCACGTGAACGCGCACGGAACGGGGACGCGCGCCAACGATGAGGCGGAGGCCCGGGCAATCGCGGAACTCCTCGGACCCCGCGCGCACGAGGTGCCGGTGGTTTCGTTGAAGGGGGCCATAGGGCACTGCCTTGGGGCCGCGGGGGCCATGGAGGCCGTGGCATCGGTTTTAAGTCTCCGCGATCAGGTGGTCCCTCCCTGCGTGGGGTTCACATCCCTTCCGGACAACCTCCGCCTCCGCATTCCCGCGGCATGCGAGAGCCTCCCCCTGAGGAAAGTAATGTCCGTCAACCTGGCCTTCGGCGGAAACAACGCCGCCCTGCTCTTCGGGAGGAGGCCGTGAAGCCGGTCTGGGTTACGGGAACGGGCGCAGTAGGTCCACTGGGCATCGGCATCCCATCCTCATTGCAGGCGACTCGGCGCGCGAGCGAGCCGCGACGCATACCCGCAGACCTGGCCTTGAAGCGAGATTTCCCCGGGGCCTCTTTACGCTGGCTGGACGATGCGTCTCTGTGGTGGGCGCACGCGGTCAAGCAGGCCGTGGCGCGAACGCCGGACGAGCGACGGGTTTCCATCGGACAATTCTCCGGGCAGACGTGGGGCCCGACACAGCCCGTTATTGACCTGGAACGGACTCTCCTGAACGAAGGCTTTGCGGCCATGAATCCCGCGGCCTTCCCTTTCTCCGTCGGCAACGCGCCGGCGGCCCAGGCCTCCCTGCTGGTTCACGTTGCGGGACCGGCGATCACCCTGAACGGCAAGGAGGCCTGCGGACTTGCGGCCATCGTGGAAGCCTGCCGGTTTCTCGACGCCGGGCTGCTAACTTCATGCGTCGCCGGAGGGGCCGACCAACTCGCGCCTTTTTTGCTTAAGCTCTTGAAGCCGTTGCGCGGACCACGGGCCCTTCCTTCCGGCGAAGGCGCCTATGCCGTGAGTCTCGAATCGGGCCGGGATCGCCCCGCCCATGCTCTGGCCAGGATTACCGGGTGGGCTTCGCTTTCATCCTTGTGTCCGCCGCACGTCTACCCCGGAAATCCCGCGTCGCTTTTCGACAGGTTGCTGGAGAGGATCACCGACAGGGCGGGTCTCGAGGCGAGCGCTATCGGGCGCGTGGTGCTGCCAGAGGATACGGAGAGGCTGCAGGATGCCTCTTCCACATGGCGGGAGGCACGGGTGCCCGGTGCAAGGAAGATCCGTTTCCAGCCCTCCCTCGGTGTGTGCGGAGCGGCGTGGGCCGGAGCCGCAGGGTCAGCGGCGCGGGCCCATGGAGAAGCGAAGGAGGGGCCGACGCTTCTCCTGGCGTTCTCGACGGGGGGAGTCGGGTGCGGCGTGCTGATGGAGGATGCCCGTGCTTAGCCGGATCGAGAGGCCGGAGGTTGGTCCCTTCATCGATGCGAGCGCACTTTTTCACGAATCCGTCTACGCCTTCGTCACCTTGAAAGATGCCTGTGGTACTGACGAACCTGCGCTCATTCGCTTTCTTGAGGAGCGCGGGTGTTTCTGCACGAGGGTCCACCGGGTCGAACAGGTCCATTCCGGAACGGTCGTCGACGCGGATAGCGCCCCCTGCAAAGCAGACGGGCTCCTATGCAACAGGCCCGGCGAAGCCGTGAGGGTGGTTACCGCGGACTGCGTGCCCATCCTCCTCGCCACGAAGGACGGGCGGCGGATTGCCGCGGTGCACGCGGGGTGGAAAGGGACCCTTGCCGGGATCGTCGAGGCCGCCGTAGTGCGGCTCCGGGCGGGAAATGAATCCGGCGTCTCGGCCTATATCGGGCCGGCCATCGGTGCGTGCTGCTATGCCGTGGACGAAGAACGCTACGGCGCGTTCAGGAACGCATTCCCGGGATGGGTCGGCGACGGCGGCGGGAGGCCGGTGCTGGACCTGCCCGCGCTCAACGTCCGCATGCTCGAGCGCGCAGGCGTTGGGCCGGACGACATCCACGTGGAAGATCGTTGTACGGCTTGTAGCATTGGTCTATGCTGTTCCTATCGAAGAGACGGGGAGGCGGCGGGCCGCATGGCGGCCGTCGTCGGGAGAAGAAGGTGAGCGACAAGCTGACACACCTCGACCAGGACGGGAAGGCCCGAATGGTGGACGTGGGCGGCAAGGAGCCCACCCGGAGAACGGCCCGGGCAGCGGGCCGGGTATCCATGGGGGAGAAAGCCTATCGGTTGGCACGCGCGGGCGACCTGCCGAAGGGTGATCTCCTGGCCGTGGCAAGGGTGGCCGGAATCATGGCCGCCAAGGCGACGCCGCAGCTCATCCCCCTGTGCCACGTGATCGCCTTGAATGCCATCGCCGTCGATTTCGAATGGGAAGACGAGGCGCGTTGCATCCGGGTCGAGTCAAGTGCGTCGGCGAGAGACGTCACCGGTGTTGAAATGGAAGCCCTCACGGCCTGCACCGTGGCCTGTCTCGCCCTGTACGATATGATCAAAGGTGTCGACAAGGGCGCCGTGATAGGTCCCGTTCGGCTCGTCGAGAAGACGGGCGGCAAGTCGGGCCACTTCAGGAGGTAGGTCCAATGTCCACTCTCCAGCACGAGCAGGCTCTGCTCTTCGACAGAGACCTTCAACGCAGGCTTTCGGCCTTGAGCCCGCAGGCGGAAGAGGCTGCATGGCTGAATGCGGCCAACGCCCTCAGCCTGAGGTCGCTGCCATACCTTGCCGCCGACGTGACCGAGAGAGGCCTTGCCCTCCATCCCGAATCGTACGACTTGTGGATGATCCACATTCAGGCCGTGGCCATCTCGCCTGTCAAGCTCGCATCGGCCGGAAAGAGGCTTGCGGCCGAGAAGAAACATCCGGCTGTCCGGGGCGTGCTCATGGCCCTCGTCGAATACTATCTCGAAAAGGACAGGGAAGGTCTGGCGAGACTCGAGCGTGTGCCCGAGGAGCACCGAAATGCCCTTTATTACGAGGTGTGCGGTTTGTACGACATGGCCCGGCAAGAATATGAACAGGCCGTGAAGAGCTTCAGGAAAGCCCACAGGCAGGCCCCGAAAGACCTGCGCCTCATGTATCACCTCGCCAAGGCCCAATACGCTTCGGGCGATGTTCCCAAAGCGGTGCGGTGGCTCTATCGCGCCGTCTCCAGGGAGCGACATTTCGTCCAGGCCTGGAATACACTCTGCCGTATTCACCTCGAGGAAGGCGACCTCAGCCGCGCCAGGCAGGCTCTCGGCATGGCTTTGTCGGTCAATCCACGGGACTGGGGCCTCTATTTCACCTACGCGGATTACTATCTCGGGGACGGCCGGTACGCCATGGCCCGCGCCGAACTCCAGGCGGTCCTCGATCTCCACCCACAGGAGGTCATCGCTGCCGAGGTGTACAACTACCTCGGGTACACACATTACCTCGAAGGCCGATACGATGATGCCCTGCCGAGTTTCCAGAAGGCCCTCGAACTCAATCCCTCGCTTTCCGTCGCGTGGTTCAACATGGGCAATCTCCATTTCCACAGAAAGGACATGGAGCAGGCCAAAACCTGCTACAAGGAGGCCCTGCGGGCTGATCCCCACATGGCCCAGGCGAACTGCCAACTGGGACTGACCTACCTGGAGCAGGGCGTTCTGGAGAAGGCGAGGGCGCCCCTCGAGAAGGCCATGACGCTCGATCCAGGTGACTTTTGGGCCCACCTGGGCCTCTCCGAGTATTATCGCCGCACGAGAGATGCCGCGGCCGCCCTGGAGGAGGCGAGGCAGGCCATGCGGATCGCTCCCGATGATGCGAACGTGCACAACTACCTGGGGATTGCACTGGAGACCAACAGGCGCTACTTCGACGCCGAAAAGGCCTACAGGCGGTCGCTGGAACTCGACCCCCGGCAGCGCTGGGCAGCCAACAACCTCGGTTACCTCTACGAGAAGATCATGAAGGTGGACTCAGGCTACAAGCCCGCCGGCCATCGAGGCCTGGAAGAAGCGGCTTCTTATCTGCCGCGATACAGGGGCGTCCGTCAGCGGGGCCATCAACCACCTCGAAAAACTGGGGGTTCCGCACCGCCACGATCAAGAAGTGGCTCGGCCAGGAAAAGTCAACCCGAAAAAGAAGGTGAATCACATGATCGTCGGCATGGGCCTGGACCTGGTTGATACCGGGCGCTTCGAGGCGGCCGTTCGAAGGCGGCCGGCTCTGCTCAAGCGCATCTTTACGCCCGGTGAGAGGTCCGCCTGCGAACGCAAGGCCGACGCCATCCGTTCCTATGCCGTGCGGTTCGCCGCCAAGGAGGCGGCCATGAAGGCCCTGGGAACCGGGTGGGGGCAGGGCGTCGGCTGGCAGAGCGTGGAAGTGGTCGGAGGGGCTGGACGCGGGGCGCCCGGCCTCGTTCTGCACGGCCGGGCCCTGGAACATTTACATGCCATGGGTGGGGCGAGGGCCCTGGTCAGCCTGACCCACGAAAAGAGCATGGCCGCCGCCGTCGTGATCCTGGAAAGCTGAAAAAAAGACATTTGGGATCTGGGATTCAGGATTCGGGATTTGAAAGACGACGGGCGGCGGAGCTTTGAAGCGGCCGGCCGCAGCAGGTCTTCGTCTTTGTCCCTTCAGCCTTCAGCCTGTTACGATTTCCCTCATCCACTCAATCAGGAGTCCCGAGTCGGGTGTGAACGGGGATAAAAAAGAGGGCCGGAAATTCCGGCCCTCTGTGTCGTCTTGCCTGAGGAGGTGCGTCTATTTCGCGTCCTTGGCCTCCTCGGTTTTTTCGGTAGGCGCGGGCGGGGTCATGGGAACCTCGACGAACTTTCCGGCTTCGACCTTCCACATGACGTACGGAGACTGCTGGGGATCGCCCTTGGCGTCGAACTTCATCTTGCCGAAGGGGGTGTCGACCTCGATCTTGTGGAGCGTGTGTGCCACGTCCACGCCGTTCGTCGTGCCGGCGGCCTTGATGCCCTGAAGGGCGACGGTCACGGCCGTGTAGGCATACAGGGAATAGGGACCCAGGTCCCCGTATTTCTTCTCGTATTCCTTGACCACGGCCTGGGCGGTCGGGAGGGTCTTCTGGTCCGGGATGAAGGTGACGAGGCAACCCTCGGCCGCGTCCCCCGCCTGGCTTACGAACTCGGGATCGTAGCAGCCGTCGCCGCTGACGAATGTCGCCATCAGGCCTGCCTGCCGCATCTGCTTTACGAGCGATGCGCCCTGCGGCCACAACCCGCCGAAGTAAACGACGGTGGGTTGGGTTTCCTTGAGCTTGCGGACGGTGCTGGGTATATCGACTCCGGTTCTCTCGATAGTGCCGTAGTAGACCGACTGCTTCTTCGTCAGAAATTCGTAGTTCTTGAGAAACTCGTTGGCCAGATCCTGTCCGTAGGAAGACTTGTCGTTGATCACGGCCACCTTGGCATCGGGGAAATTATCCGCCACGTATTTTGCCGCGCTCTTGCCCTGCTGGTCGTCGCGTCCACAGACCCTGAAAACGGTGAGGTATCCACGGTCGGTGACGTCCGGGTTGGTGGAGCTGGGCGTGATCATGAGCATCTTCTCCTTGTCGTACAGCGGCTCTGCGGCAAGCGTGCAATTCGAATTGTAGTGACCGATGACGGCGTCGACCTTATTCGTAAACTGCCTGGCGACGAGGAGCGCCTGGTCCGGGTCGCCCTTGTCGTCCGCGGACACGAGAACGATCGGCTTCCCCAGGACGCCGCCCTTGGCGTTCCATGCGTCCACCGCCAGCTGGGCGCCGTGGAGGACGTCTTCACCGCCTCGTTTCTGTTCCCCGGACAAGGGAGCGGCCAGTCCCAGTTTGATATTTCTCTTGGAGCAGCTGAAACTCGCCGCCAAGAGTGCGATGATCACGACACCGAGAATAATCGACAGTTTCTTTACTGATTTCATGGCAGGCCTCCCTCCGTCTGCGCTCTCGACCATCTTTGCGCTCCAGTCTGGCTTAGCCGTCCGCCGGGCATCCGACTGCTGACGTGCCCCCGGCAAAAACACACCCGATGAAGATCTCGGCGCGTCCCGCGGGTTATGGAGACGCCGCCGAAGCTGTTGGCAACTACTTCTGGTCCGATTCAAGCCCTTTCACCGGCAGATACTCGACCCGGGCCTTGTCGATGGCGACGGGGTTCTTTGGGCGGTTGTTGACCGGATCCCGAGGCGCATTTACGATCTTGTCCACGACATCCATGCCCTTGATCACCTTGCCGAAGGCCGTGTATTTGTGGTCAAGGTACCCGGCGTCCGCAACGCAGATGAAGAACTGGGACGACGCGGAATCGGGGTCCGTGGCGCGGGCCATTGAGACGATGCCCCTGGCATGGTGAATGTCGTTGAATTCGGCCTTGATGTTGATCTCGCTGCCGAACTTGTCGGTCTGTCCACCCTGGCCCCACGTGGACGGGGGACCCATTCGGGTATTGGGGTCTCCGCCCTGGATCATGAAGCCGGGAATCACCCTGTGGAACTTCGTCCCGTCATAGAATCCGGTCTTGCACAGATGGATGAAGTTCTTTACGGTGCTGGGTGCCTTGTCGGGAAAGAACGTGATCTCGATGGTTCCGAGCTTGGTCATGAGAAAGGCGACCGGTTCCGTACCGGGCTTGGGCGCGTCTTCGTCGACCTTGCCCTGTGCCGTGGGCGCAGCAGACTCGTTTACCTGCGAGGGCTCCGTAGTCTGGGCGGGGGCGTTCTGTGCCAACTTCGGAGCGGCCTCCGCTTTGGGTGCCGGTGCTTCGGATGTCGCCTTGGCCGCCTCGCTCTGCGCGGGCGCCTCCTTCTTGCAGCTCAAGGTGAGAAACAGGAATCCGGTCAGCAAACTACCAGGCACGATATGGCGATGCGCTTTTTCATACGGCAATCTCCCCCAGTGTAAGGTTATGGGCAAGGGCCTCCCGCAGTTCTTGCGGGCGCCACTCTCAGTTTACGATATAGCAGGAATGAAAAGAAGTCACACACCACCCGTCCGGGTCCCGGGATACGCCGGGAATCCGCCTCGAAGGAGCGGGTGGTCCTGCTGCCGGCCGCTGAGTGGTCGGGCACGGTAAGAAATGCCTTGCGATGACCCGGGGCACCGTGAGGTGCTCGTTCAGCGCACACGAGAGGATCAAACCTGGACCGTCATCTTTCGCGAGAATGCCGCGGAGCGTGTTTTCCTTGTGCCTTAAGGTGAGCCTTCTACTCCGAGTCCTTCGTGTGGTGCACCTCTTCGCGGAGTTCCCCGAGTTCGTTGTCCAGGATTCTCTTGAGGAGATCCATCTCCTCTTCGGTCAGGTTCATGTCCATGGTATACCTCCTTTAGGGTTTTTGCCCCCTCAGGCGGTCCGGCTGGAACCTCCAGGCGTTGCCCGTCCGAGGGCGTTCCCAGAGAAAATTAACGTCCTATCAGCATTTTAATTCTCTGCGCGCCGGATGTCACTCTTTCGGCTGTTTCTCCGGAACCCACACCTGCTGCACGCAGAAAGTGATATTCTGAAACAGCTTAGCGGCCGTCGAGTCCCTTCCGGCGTATTTTCGGTGCCAGCGCACCTCGGCCCGTGAGCCGGAAGGGTGTCCGAATTAGAGCCTGATCCCTGGGGGAGGAGCCATGACCACCTATCCGGAAGCCTTGTTGACCGAAGCAGAAAGGACCTCTCCGCGAAGAGGCGAGGAACTTCGTGAAATGGGTGCCGCGTCAACTCATCCTGGACATGGACGCGGACAAGGTTCGGTTTCCGAAGGAGTATCTCGTGGAGGCAGGGAAGCGGACGCTGTTGGGGCTTCGGTTTCCGTCGGCCTACGGTGGGCGCAACTTGCCCTGGACGAGCGAGCTCCTGGCCCTCGAGGAGATCGGCGTGCTGGGCACGTCGCTGGCCTGTCTCTATTCGCTGGTCAGCATCGTCGGTGAGGCCCTGGCCGTGTTCGGGACCGAAGACCAGAAGCAACCGCTATCTCGCTCCCATGCTCGCGGGGCGCCTGGCCCCGGCGGAGGCCCTGACCGAACCACGGGGCGGGTCCGACTTTTTCGGGGCCACGACCCGGGCGGTCCGGGACGGCGACCACTTCGTGCTGAACGGCCAGAAGCGGTTCGTGGTCGGCTCGGAGGGGGCGGACTTCTTTCTCGTCTATGCCAAGACTGGGTCGGACGATGATCCCAAGAGGGCGATGACCGCCTTTCTCGTGGACCGCGGCGAAGGCGTCGTCGTCGAGCACGTCTACGGTCTCATGGGCACACGGGGCGGCGGTACGGGCAGGCTGGTCTTTCGGAATGTTCGGGTGCCGGCCGCCAACGTCCTCGGCGGTGAAGATGCCGTCGGTGCGGGAGCAGACAGTCTTCAACCAGATGATGATCCCCGAGCGCATGACCTCTGCGTGCGGGGCGCTCGGGATGGGAAGGGCCGCCCTCGACGTGGCCGCTCGCTACGCGGCCCGCAGGAAGGCCTTCGGGGAGGTCATCCGGCGTTTCGAGGCCGTGAGCTTCAAGGTGGCCGATTCCCTCGTTCTCCTGGACGCGGCCAGGGCCCTCTGCCGCGAGACCTGCAGGGCCATCGATGAGGGAGGCGTTCCCCCCGGGCGCGTGCGCCGGCTGGTATCCGAAACGAAGAAATTCGCCACCGAATCGGCCTGGGCCATGGTGAACAACGCCATGCAGATCCTGGGCGGCATCGGGTACACGGACGTCTTCCCCGTCGAGCGCCTTCTGCGGGACACGCGGCTGATCATGATCTGGACCGGGACTAACGAGATCATGGACCTCGTCATTCAACACGAATTCTACAAGGAGTTTCTCAAGACGCCCTCGCAGGCGCGGGACGTGGAAGGCGACGCCGTGAACGCCCAGGCCCCCGGCGAAAAAGTGTACGAATGAGAAAAGGGCGGCCCTGGGGCCGCCCTTTTCAGATGAGTTCGCCGGACCGGGTCCGTGCACATTGCAAGCCCGGCCCGACGTTCGTCATGATCAGTACATGTCGCCGCCCATGCCGCCGGGCATCGGAGGCATGTCCTTCTTGTCCTCGGGGAGTTCGAAGATCATGGCCTCGGTGGTGAGCAGCGTTCCGGCCGCCGATGCGGCGTTCTGGAGCGCGGTGCGCGTCACCTTGGCGGGATCGAGGATGCCGGCCTTGATGAGGTCCTCGTACTTCTCGAGCTTGGCGTTGAAGCCAACGGCGCCCTTCTCGCTCTTGATCCGCTCCACCACCACGGAACCTTCGACGCCGCAGTTGTTCGCGATCTGTCTGGCGGGCTCTTCGAGCGCTCTGCGCACGATCTTGACGCCGGCCATGAAGTCCTCCGAGCCCTTGAGCTTGTCCAGCACGTGAATAGCGCGGATATAGGCCACGCCGCCGCCGGGCACGACGCCCTCTTCCACTGCCGCCTTTGTGGCGTGGACGGCGTCTTCAACGCGTGCCTTCTTTTCCTTGAGCTCTGCTTCGGTGGCCGCGCCGACCTTGATGACGGCCACGCCGCCGACCAGCTTCGCCAGGCGCTCCTGGAGCTTTTCGCGGTCGTAGTCTGAGGTGGTGTCCTCGATTTCGCGACGGATCTGCTTGACGCGGCCCTCGATGTCGGAGGCCGTGCCCGCGCCTTCGACGATCGTGGTAGTGTCCTTGTCCACGACCACCTTCTTGGCGCGTCCCAGGTCGGCCATCTGGATGTTCTCCAGCTTGATGCCCAGGTCCTCGGTGAAGCACTTGCCGCCGGTCAGGATGGCGATGTCCTCGAGCATTCTCTTGCGCCGGTCGCCGAATCCGGGGGCCTTCACGCCGCAGATGTGAAGCGTGCCGCGCAGCTTGTTCACCACCAGCGTGGCCAGCGCCTCGCCTTCCACGTCCTCGGAGACGATCATCAGGGGCTTACCGCTCTTGGCGACCTGCTCGAGGAGGGGCAGAAGGTCCTTCATGTTGGAGATCTTTTTCTCGTGGATCAGGAGGAGGCAGTCCTCGAGGACGGCTTCCATGCGCTCGGCGTCCGTCACGAAGTAGGGGGACAGGTAGCCGCGGTCGAACTGCATGCCCTCGACGATCTCGAGCGTGGTTTCCATGGTCTTGGCTTCTTCGACCGTGATAACGCCGTCCTTGCCGACCTTCTCCATGGCCTCGGCGATGAGCGTGCCGATGGTCTCGTCGTTGTTGGCCGACACGGTGCCGACCTGCTCGACCGCCTTGCCTTCAACGGGCTTGGCGCTGTTGTGGATCTCGTCGACGATCGCCTTGACGGCACCGTCGATGCCCTTCTTGAGCTCCATCACGTTGACGCCCGTGCCCACGGCCTTCAGGCCTTCCTTCAGCATGGCCTGGGCCAGAACGGTGGCGGTGGTGGTGCCGTCGCCGGCCACGTCGGACGTTTTGGAGGCGACGTCCTTCACCATCTGGGCGCCGATGTTCTCCTGCTTGTCCTGCAGTTCGATTTCCTTGGCGACCGTCACGCCGTCCTTGGTGACCAGCGGGGAACCGAACTTCTTCTCGATGATGACGTTGCGCCCCTTGGGGCCGAGGGTGGCCTTCACGGCGTCGGCCAGTTTGTTGACGCCCGCCATGAGTGCCTGGCGGGACTGGGAGGAATAGACTATTTCCTTAGCCATAAGTGACTCTCCTTCTCTCGCTATTCAACGATGCCGAGGATTTCGTCCTCACGGACGACGATATGCTCCACGTCATCGATTTTCAGTTCGGTTCCGGCGTACTTGCCCACGAGGACCTTGTCGCCGGCCTTGACCGTCATGGCGATCCGCTTGCCGCTATCGTCGAGCCTGCCGGGCCCGGCCGCTATGACTTTGCCCTCCATGGGCTTTTCTTTCGCGGTGTCCGGGACGATGATCCCCCCGCGGACCTCTTCCTTCGCCTCGAGACGCTTGATCAGGACGCGATCGTTGAGTGGCTTGACCTTCATTCGTTTACCTCCTATAGGGAAGTTAGGGTTGTTAGCAACCAGGTCATCAGAGTGCTAATTATAAAACCTGCTTAATTGCATTGTCAAGTATCCTTAGTCTCTTTCTGTCCGGCCCTGCGAGAGAGGGTTTCCAGCCCTCTGTCCGTGCCCGCCGACGGCAGGCATCGCTTTCGGCAGCCCGGCACCGGGCGAGCCCGGCCTCGTCCCGGGGCGGGGCATGCACTTGCCGCCCGGAGGCTCCGCCGGTATAGTCATTGGTTACCGGAGGAGATCCGATGTCGCAGACCTTAAAGCTCGCCCTGGTTCAGATGGCACCCTCCCTGGGACTCATCGACCGGAACCTCGAAGCGCACATGGAGTGCCTGCAGCGCCCCGAGACCCGCGATGCCGATCTGGTCATTTTTCCGGAACTGTCCCTGACGGGGTATCTTCTCCAGGACCTGGTGGCGGAAGTGGCCCTTCCCCTGCGGAACGACGAGAAGCTGGCGCCCCTGCTCGATGCGAGCCGGCGGCAGGACATCATCGTCGGCCTGGTCCTCCAGAGCCCCGAGTTTCTGTTCTACAACGCCGCGCTCTACCTTTCCGGCGGCCGGATTCATCACGTGCACAGAAAGGTCTACCTGCCGACCTACGGAATGTTCGACGAGGGCCGCTACTTTGCCGCCGGGTACGGCTTCAAGGCTTTCGATACGAGGTTCGGGCGCCTCGGGATTCTCATCTGCGAAGACGCATGGCACCTTTCTTCTTCCTATCTCCTGGCCCTGCAGGGGGCCCATACGCTCGCCGTACTATCGGGAAGTCCGGGAAGGGGCTGGACGGGCGGCGGGCCGGTGGCATCCGTTCAGACATGGGAACGGGTCGGGCAGACGCTCAGCCAGTTCCTCACGGTGAACTGGCTGTACGTGAACCGCGTCGGCTACGAAGATGGATTGGCCTTTGCAGGCGGATCGTACGTGTCCGATCCCTTCGGCAACCTCCTGCTGGACGGCGACGAAAACGTGGAGGCCGTGTACCGCGTCGACGTGCCCCTCGCCGCGCTCAGGCGCGCCAGAACGCTGACGCCCCTTCTGAGAGATGAAAAGCCCGAGATGGTGCTGAAACACCTGCAGGCCCTGGTTGACGACCGGCTCGCCGGAGGAGGGGAAGAACGATGAGCCGCAAAGAATGCGGGGGGTATGTAATGAAAGCCACAAGGCGGAGCACGCCATGAAGCGAGTCTATCCCCCTGAAGTCAATCCGGATGTGGCGCTGGCCATGATCGACCGCTTCCTCACCGAGGAGATGGCCAAGACGGGCCTTAAAGGGTTCGTGGTCGGTCTCTCGGGCGGCGTCGATTCGGCCTTGTCCTGCGCGCTTGCCGCACATGCGGTCGGCCCGGACAAGGTGCTGGCCGTTAAATTGCCCTTTCGCACGAGCTCTCCGGCCTCGGAAGAGGACGCGGACCTCGTGATCGATGGCCTGGGTGTGCGCGCCGAGCGTGTCGACATCACGCCCATGGTGGAGGCCTATTTTCGAGATGAGGCCGGGACTTCGGCCCTCCGAAAGGGAAACTACATGGCCCGAACGCGCATGGCCTGTCTGTTCGACCTCTCGGCGCGGGAAGGCGCGCCTCGTCCTCGGTACCAGTAACAAGACCGAGCTGCTTCTCGGCTACGGGACCTGGTATGGGGACATGGCCTCATCACTCAACCCCATAGGCGACCTCTACAAGACCCAGGTCTGGCAACTCGCCAACCACATGGGTCTTCCGCAGTCGGTCATCGAGAAACCCCCGTCGGCCGATCTCTGGCCCGATCAGACGGATGAAGCTGAGATGGGCATACGGTATACGGAGGCCGATGCCATCCTCTATTTACTGGTCGATGAGAGGTACACGGTTGAGGAGGTGGCCGACGTCGGGTATCCGGAGGCGCGGGTCGCCGATGTGCTGCGGCGCGTGGAGGGCAGCCAGTTCAAGCGACGCCTCCCCATCATCGCGAAGCTCTCCCAGCGGACCATCGGCATCGACTTCCGATACCCGCGCGACTGGGGACGGTAGACGTCGTTTTCGGAATCGGGATTCGGGATTTCGGATTTGACTGAAGCCCGGCACGACCAACACATGGGTAACACTTTTAGGTCAATACATAGGTAACACTTTTCCTGATTTCCTGTCCATACCTCCGCAGTAGGCGCGGTGGATCTGTGGGAAACGCGGGCGTTTTCCAAGCGTCTGTGGGAAAGCGTGGACTTCCAGCGGCATTCTGAGGCTTTTCCATGGACGCGACAGATCCACAGCGCGGATCATTCTTTTCTCCTCAGGGCACCGGGCGTTGGTTGAAAGGAAGCGATAGAAGGGTCCAGAGTGCCCAGGCACAGCCGGCCGAAGTAGACCGTGAAGCCGTTTGACCCGTCCGGCTTCAGCCCGACGTGCCAGCCCCGAAGGGCTGATGTGATGAAGACGAGTGTGCTCTTGAAGCGGACATGCCCTGTCTTGGATACAAGACGCGTCAGGCACCCGAGCGGATATTCGATCCGATCCGGCGTCCCTCGGTACGGGCGCTCTGAGCGTTTGTAGACCTCGCACGGCAAGCCCATCCCAAGGCTCTCGTGCGGCCTTTGCCGGTTGAAGGTTTGCCGCCACACTTCCAGTGCGGCCATCTGGTGGTTGAGAGTACCTCGTGCGTGTCGCTCGACTTCACATGCGATGTCCCGGTGCATCCGCTCGTGCGCACCGTTCTGGGACGGACATCCGGGCGCGATGCGATCCACATCGATCCCCAGGGCCAGCCACCAGGCCGATAAGACCGTCAGGCCCAGGAGCGCCTGCCTGCATGCGAAGGGGGTCCCATTGTCGCTCCGTATGCAGCAGGGCAACCCGTACAATGTGAAGAGCCCTTCAAAGATTCGGCGGATCGTTTCGGTTTTCGCGTCTTGAGGCACAAGGGCACACAGAATATAGCGGCTGTAGTCGTCCCGCACCGTCAGAGGCTCGCACCGCTCGCCATCCGACGTGCGCCACCAGCCCTTGAAATCCACAGTCCAGACCTCGTTGGGCTCCTTGGCCTCCATTCTATTCTCGATCCGTCCGACCTCTTTGCTCCGCCGCTTCTTTCTTCTTTTCACCAGGCCTGCTTTATCCAGTACCCGCTTGAAGGACGTATCCGACGGGACCTTCTCGCCACGATGCAATCTGGCGTAGACCTCTCGTATCTTGTAAGGCCCCCAATGCATGTGCGCCGTTTTCAGTCGGATCATTTCGCACACGACCGCTTCGCTCAGCTCGCCGCGCGCATGCCTAGGGCGCCGAGAGCGATCCGAAAGCGCCGGCGTGCCGCCTCGCAAGAATCGCTCTTTCCATTTGTAGCCCGTCTTCGGGGCTATCCCGTACTCACGGCATAACTCTACAAACGGTACCTTTTCGCTCAACGCCTTCATGACGAATTCCAATCGCAGGTCCATCACATCGGTCTCCTTCCACGGCATCCTCGATCCTCCCGTTTCGGAAGGACCAGCTTCGCCCAAACCGTTACCTATGTGTTGAACCTATTTCGTTACCTATGTGTTGAACCTGTACCGCCCGCCTTGACGACGCGTCGCATTGACCCTGTGCGAAAAAGTGGATCAATCCTTCCAGCATTTCGGCCTGTCCGGCTGTCCCTTCCGGCGGGTAGCGGCATCTCCCTCCCGTTGCTTCATGAATCGGCGGGGAGATAGCCCAGCGCAAAATGGTGGTGCCATCTGCCGCCATCGTAAGGGGGCCGCATGATCGGCGCCAGCCTCTTCAGGAGAGTGGTCTGAGCCGGCGAGAGCCCCGCCCTGTCCACGAGGGTGCCGCCCAGGTCGTGCATTCGGAGCGGTGGCGCTGGCTAACACGACCTACGAGAGTTCTTCAGCAGCCTGCTAGTTCTTCGCTCTTCGAGGCGCGGGAGCTGGAACGGCGCCCCGCTTCCATTGAACGATCCACAGGAGGACGGCGGCGATGATCATCCCGGCGCACAGGACCTGCCCCATTGTGAAAGGTCCGAGCACGTATCCCAGTTGAGGGTCGGGCTGCCGGGTGAACTCTACGAAGAAGCGCGCCACGCCGTAGCCCATCAAGTACGCGCCCGAGAGAAAGCCCCTGAAGGGACGCCAGTTCCGTATGGACCAGAGGATGATGAAAAGCACGATACCTTCGAAAAGCGCCTCGAAGAGTTGGGAGGGGAAACGCAACTCATGGGTGGGCGCCAGAGGAAAGTACATACCCAATGACCAGTGCGTGACGCGGCCGTAAAGCTCCCCGTTGATGAAGTTTCCCAACCGCCCGAAGGTGTAGCCAAGGGGGACGGCCGGAACGAGGGCGTCCATAAGGTCGAGGATCTTCCATCCCCTGCGGTGGCTTAAAATCCACAGTACTATCAGCACGCCAAGCAAGCCGCCGTGAAAGGACATCCCGGAAAAGCCCGTGAAGTGGATGCCGCCTTTGAAGCTGAACGGGAGGAAGATCTCAAGCGGGTGCCGCACGTAATAAGGAAGGTCGTACACGAGCACGTAGCCGAGTCGCCCTCCGACGATGACGCCTATGACGCTGGTCAGAATTACGTCGGCCAGGGAGGAGGTGTCCGGTGGAACGCTCAATTCCCCTTCACGTATTCGCCACGCCGTGAGCAGGTAGGCGGTGGCGAGAGCCAGGATGTACATCAGGCTGTACCAGTGCAGGGCAAAGGATCCGATGGAGAAGATGATGGGGCTGATGTGGCTGGGGAGGTGCTGCCAGATGTGAAAAAATGATCCCATACAAGCTCCTAGAAATTCGAAGAGCAATTATACCGCTTAGCCAGCCGCCAAGTCTTCCGGATCGTTATACGGGGACTGGTCCGCAACGGTTGGAATCAGCTACGGGGCGACTACCGTCTTGGTCCCAATGCCATGCGCCGCGGGTCGCTCGACCCGCCGGCTTGCTTTTCGGCCAATCCTCCTTACCTTTTAGATTGCAGATAGGGAGAAAGGTCCGTCTCACCCCGTCGCCGCCTGCTCCAATAGCTCGGCGGAGGGAGGAAGCGCATTTTTCTTGAGTGATAGTAAGTGATTAATCACGAATATACTTATAGCGGGAGAGCGGCTGCGCTGATTGGCAATAAAACTATGAACTTGCAATCCTATCTGCAACGTGGGACACTTTATATGTGAATGGGCACCTACTAAGATAGCCGACATTGTTCTTCCGATTCCGCCTTCTCCTCCACGGGGGAGGCACCGCTGGTTTAGCCCTTACAGGAGGAGAAAAAGATGCGAAGCAGGATCGAAAAAGTCGCGGTCCTCGGAGCTGGGATCATGGGGTCCGGGATCGCTGCACACCTGGCGAACGCGGGCATACCCTCGCTCATGCTGGACATCGTCCCCCCGGAACTCACCCCCGAGGACGAGAAGGCCGGCCTCACCAGGGACGACAAACGCTTCCGGAATAAGTTCGCCCTCAAGGGCCTGGAGGCAATCAAGAAGAGCAAGCCCGCCCTCATGTACTCGAAGAAGTTCATGCAGCTCATCGAGGTGGGGAATTTCGAGGACGATCTCCCCCGGCTCGCGGAATGCGACTGGGTCATAGAAGTGGTGGTCGAGCGGCTGGACATCAAGCAGCAGCTCTTCGAGAAGGTGGAGAAGGCCGTCAGGCCCGGCACGATCGTATCTTCGAATACCTCCGGCCTGTCCATCGAGGGCATGGTCAAGGGCCGTTCGGAGGACTTCAAGAAGAACTTCCTGGTCACCCACTTCTTCAATCCGGTGCGCTACATGCACCTGCTGGAACTCGTGTCCGGAAAGGACACGGACCCGCAGGTGGTGAAGGACATCGTTGATTTCGGGACCTTCCGCCTGGGCAAGGGCATCGTCTACGGGAAAGACACGCCGAATTTTGTGGCGAACCGCATCGGCGTATTCGGCATGATGGCCACGTTGCACGCCATGCTGGACATGGAGTACCGGGTCGACGAAGTCGACGCCATCACCGGGTCCGCGCTGGGCCGGCCCAAGAGCGCCTCTTTCGGGACTGCCGACCTCGTGGGGCTCGACACCTTCATCCACGTCGTCAACACCCTCAAGGAAGGCTGTCCGGACGACGAGGCCAAGTGGGCCTTCGAGATCCCCGATGTGCTGTCGGGACTCGTGAAGAACGGCGCGCTCGGCCGCAAGAGCGGAGCGGGCTTCTTCAAGGCCGTCAAGAAGGACATGGGCAAGAAGCAGATACTGGTCCTGGACTACAAGACGGGCGAATACGTGTCCCAGGAAAAGCCCGACATTCCGTCCCTGAAGCAGGCCAAAAAACTCCATGACCCCGGAGAACGCATCAAGACGGTGGTCCTTGCGGATGACCGCGCGGGTGCCTTCGCGTGGCGCGTCATGAAGGACGTTCTGGCCTATTCGGCCAACCGCATGGGTGAGATCGCAGACAGGATCGTGGATATCGACACGGGCATGAAGTGGGGCTTCAACTGGGAGCTCGGGCCGTTCGAGACCTGGGACGCCCTGGGCGTCGAAGCGACGATCGAAAAAATGGAACAGGACGGTGTGGCCGTAGCGCCGTGGGTCAAGGAAATGGTCAAGGCAGGATGCCCCACCTTCTACCGCGACGGCGAATCCGGGCGCGAATTCTATGATATCGAAACGAAGGGCTACAGAGCCGTCCCCAAGCCTGAAACCTTCCTGATTCTCAGGGACATCAAGCGGCAGGTACCCGCCATCCTTGAGAATCCGGGCGCGTCTCTCGTGGACCTCGGAGACGGTATCGCGTGCATCGAGTTCCATTCCGCGAGCCAGCCCACCATGAACCCTATCGACCAGGACATCATGGAGATCATGCACAAGGGCATCGAGATCGCAGAACGCGATTTCCGCGGGCTCGTCGTTCACCACCAGGCCGCTCAGTTCTGCGCCGGTGCCAACATAGCCATGATCCTCGAGGCCGCCAAGGGCAAGATGTGGGATGCCATCGGAGAGATGGTGGGCAAGTTCCAGGGCATGACGATGGGCATGCGCCGGGCAAGAATCCCCGTGGTCACGGCGCCTTTTGGCTTCACCTTCGGCGGTGGCGCCGAGATTACCATGGGCGGCGACCGGGTCTGCGCCCACGCCGAGACCTACATGGGGCTCATTGAAGTGGGCGTGGGACTTGTACCCGCCGGCGGCGGCCACTTCTTCGTGCTGGATCGCGTGCTGGCCGGAATCGATCAGCCCCTTCTCTCCAATATGCCCTTTATCCAGAAGGCCTTCGAGACCATCGCCATGGCCAAGGTCTCGACGTCGGCCGAAAAGGCCCGCGAGCTCAAATACCTGAGGCCCTTCGACAAGATCGAGATCAGCCGGGAGCAGCAACTGTACACGGCCAAGAAGATGGTTATCGCCATGGCCGAAGAAGGCTACCAGCCACCGCTGAAACGGTCCTTCAATCTACCCGGCAGGGACGGCATCGCCACCGTCAAGATGTTCCTGCACAACATGAAGAACACCCACTGGGTGACGGCGCATGATGCGAAGATCGCGACGCACGTCGGAACCATCCTCTGCGGCGGCGATACGACGATCAACAATCCGGTTTCCGAACAGACGATCTTGGACCTTGAACGCGAGGCCTTCGTGAGCCTCTGCGGCGAGGAGAAGACGCATGCCCGCATCCAGCACATGCTCGAAAAGGGCAGGCCGCTCAGGAACTAGAGCGGTTGGAACGCTGGAGACCTGGAACGCGGTAAAGAAAGATGGAAGGACGGGCCCCGTGCCCGCCACATCGGTAGGAGAGGAACCATGCGAAATGCCGTAATAGTTTCCCTGGCCAGGACGGCCGTCGGCAAGGCAAAGAAGGGGAGCCTCAAGGATACGCGGCCAGAGGAATTTACCGCGCCCGTTCTCAAGGCTCTCATAGAGCGGACCAAGGGCCTGGACCCGGAAATGGTGGACGACGTCATCCTCGGTTGCGCCATGCCCGAAGGCGAGCAGGGCATGAACATCGCCCGCGTCGTCACGCTCATGGCTGACTTCCCGGACAGCGTGCCCGCCATGACCATCAACCGCTTCTGCTCGTCCGGAAGCATGTCCATCGCCATGGCGGCGGACATGATCAAGGCCGGGAGCCAGGAGATCATCATCGCCGGCGGCGTGGAGTCGATGAGCATGGTGCCCATGGGCGGCAACAAGATGATCGCCGACCCGTCGGCCATCGCCTTCAATCCCGATATCTATTCGGCGATGGGCACTACGGCCGAGATGGTGGCGAAAAAGTTCGAAGTCTCCCGCGCCGAGCAGGACGAGTTCGCCTTCGAGTCGCACAAGAAGGCCTCAGCGGCCATCGCGGCGGGCAAGTTCAAGGACGAGATCGTGCCCCTGAAGGTCCGCACCATGGACGGCGGCGCCTGGAAGGCGTTCACCTTCGACACGGACGAAGGCCCGCGGGCCGACACCACCGTCGAGGCCCTGTCCAAGCTTAAACCTGCCTTCGACCCAATCGGCACCGTGACGGCCGGCAACGCCTCACAGATCAACGACGGCGCCGGCGCGGTGGTCATCATGTCCGAAGAAAAGGCGCAGGAGATGGGACTCGAGCCCATAGCCTTCGTTCGCGAGTGGACCGTGGCCGGCGTACCGCCCGAGATCATGGGCATAGGTCCGGCCAAGGCCGTCCCAAGACTCCTCAAGAAGGCCAAGCTCTCCATGGACGACATCGACCTCTTCGAGTTGAACGAGGCCTTCGCCAGCCAGTCGGTCTACTGCCTCAAGGCGCTCGGCGCCCTGGGCCTGGACCCGGCCAAGGTCAACGTCAACGGCGGCGCCATCGCCACCGGCCACCCCCTGGGAGCCACCGGCGCCGTTCTGACGTGCAAGATTCTCGGAGAACTCAAGCGCCGAAGCGCCAAGCGCGGCGTCGTCACCATGTGCATCGGCGGCGGGATGGGCTTCGCCTATCTGCTCGAGCGTCCGTAAGAGCACCTACGGGGAGGACCTCCCCTGTTCGGGTCCCCAGTCCGCCGCTTTCGAAGGGGTGCGGGGGAACGGAAAGGTTCCCCCGCACAGCGGACTCCCCACGAAAGGGCAGGGGGTGACAGCCCGCTTTATCGGGGCGTGCCAAGGCCCTCCGGCCTGCTCCCGGTCGGGTAGACGCATTCCGTTCTTCTGCACGGCTCGGGAATCCTCCCTCTAAAGGGACATCTCGGAGCAGAGAAAGAGGGGAGAGGCAAATGGTCTCCCCAGAGAGTTTTATGGTTCTCGACTTCTTGTGGCCCGTGTTCAGGTCCGGTTGGCGCGTCCGTGTGGCGGTCCGGTCGATCCCTTTCGCGTTCTCGCTCCAGGGGGTTGTGGCGGACCTGTAAGCGTAGGCGTAATAGTAGTAGGATTTCTTGTACCTTCCGGCTGAATATAAACTGTTCGCCAGGCTGAGGTAATAATTGGCGCTGCCCACGCTCTGTCCTGCGCTGATCAAGTTGCTGATCGTGTCGGTGACGATCTGCGCGACCGTCTCGAGCTTCCCTCCCTTAGCGGCGGGGAGTTCGAACATGCCGATGGTGGGATTGGTTTTCGAAAGATTGTTCTCTATGGCCATCTGCAGTTGCTGCGCCTGGCCCGCCATGACGAGCCGAGAGGATCTGTTGTGTGTTGGTGTTGTCGTTGGCGATGATGGCGTCCTTGTTGGTGTTGTCGTTGGCGACGATGTTGGACGTGTTCGTGTTGTCGTTGTTAATTATGTTGGTCGTGCTGGTGTTGATGTTGGTCATTATGGTGTCTTTGTTGGTGTTGTCGTTGCTGATGATGTTGCTGGTGTTGGTGTTGTCGTTGCTGACCGTCGCTTGATAGTCCTGGTCGATCTGGCCGTTGATGTAGGCCAGCCGGGCGTAGTTGCCCGCGATGTTGCCGGAGTCCGTGTCGCCGTCGCAGACAGTATATTCGTTGAGTATCAGTTCCGCGGCCTCCAATACCTCATCAGGGATAATACAAAGCGCGGAAGTGTTCCCGCCTTCGCCCAATGCAACTACGACTTCCTCGCATGCCCTGCTGAGGGGGATCCATACGAGCTTCGCCGAGTCCAGGGCGGTCGTGTAGGCGAAGACCACGTCGCTGTTGCTGGTGTACCCGGAACACGCGGACCCGTACGTGGCGTTGGGGAAACCGGCGGTTGTGTAAAGGGGGCCGCCGGCCGCGGCCTTGTTCAGGCGGGCCGGCTGGCTCGCCGTAACGGTCAGGGCATTCTGCATGGCGCTCTGGAGCGGCGCCAGATCGGCCCCCGACGCCATCCAGTGGGCCACCACGGCGTCGCTGACCTGCTGGAGCTGGCTTTGCGCAGTCGCCAAGTCGAGCTTGGCCCTTCTCCGAGCCCGTCAGCGCCGCGATGGTGCTCATGTTGGACAGGATCGTGCTGAGCTGGGCCCTGTAGGCCTGAATCTGAGAGGGTGGATACATCTGAAGCAACTGCTGGTCCGTCAGGGGCTGGGTGTTTCCGCTGGCAGCGGCGAAACTGGGGACGCCCGCGAGGGCGACTGCGAAAATGCAGACGACGAGCAGTACGAAGGTTCTGGATTTGATTGTGGCTCTCATGTTCTCTCCCTTAGAAATCCTGATTGTTTCCATCCCTTGAAACCTCACAATTCGCTTCTGGATATGGAGCTTGTGACCAGGAACCAGCCGAACGAAATTCAGGTGGCACGCGGGTCGGTGGAATGTTCCCTGCCTTTGCCCTTTTAGAACCCTGGGCCAATCCCCTGCGCGTTGTGGTACTGCGTCTGCTTGTGCTTATCTCTTGTCCGGGCTGGCGGATACTGCGGCACGGCCCCGTGACGGGCCGGATAGCCCACAGAGTTTGCACCTGCCCAGCCGGACTCTGCATGGCAATCACCTCCTTGTGCCTTTTTCGTGCGCATGGTGCCGAACGCCCCCGCGACGCCGACCCATGCGAAAGTTACAGTCTGCGAAGATGACTTTCGCAACTACTCTGCCTAATAAAATGTCATCAGGAAGGACAATATTGCAGGCGGTGCTCCGGAAGCCGCGGACCTGCTAGCGCGTGCTTTGTTCTCACAGGAAGGCCGGATGGGCGTGGACGCGCGCGGGGGGTTGGCGGAGCCTCACAAAGGAGCAACCACAGTGCTGGCAGGCGGCACCGTTTTCAGTGTTCTTCTCCAGTGTCTTCTTCGCGGGCTTGAACCGGTGCCGGAAAGGGGATTAGTAAGCTGGAAGACCGTGTCTGAGAAGCCTCCTCATCTCGGAAGGAGGAACCACGGCTCTTTTCAGGTACGAAATCTTCTTGGGGGTGTTCGATCGAATCGGCGGAGATCGCCGGCGCGAAACGTCAGTCCCGGGAGCCCTCGCGGCCGATGGCGATCATGCGTTCGATGGGGAGTCGCGCGCGCTCGGCCAGGTCAGGCGGAACCTTCACTTCGTGGACGCCGGCTTCGAGAGAATGCAGTAGCTTTTCCATGGTGATCATCTTCATGTATTTGCATTCCATCTCGTCGCTCACGGGATAAAAGGACTTGCCGGGGGCTTCCTTGGCCATGCGGTGAAGGATGCCCGTCTCCGTCGCCACCACGAAGTCCTTCTTCGGCGAGCCGACGACGTGGTCGATCATGCCTTCGGTCGAGGTAATGTAGGCGTTGTCTGCCTGGATGTCCTTGTCCTTCAGGTAGACCATGCAGGAGGTCACGCACCCGCATTCCGGGTGAATCAGGAAATCCGAGCCCGGGTGGGCTTCCCTGGCCTTCTCGATGTCCTCCGGGCGAACGGCGGCGTGGACGTGGCATTCACCGGCCCAGATATGGAGGTTCTTCCTGCCGGTGACGCGGCTGACGTAGGCGCCGAGAAACATGTCGGGGCCGAACAGAATGGGCTTCTCCTCCGGGATGGACCGGACGACCTTGACCGCGTTCGACGATGTGCAACAGTAGTCGCTGAGGGCCTTGACCGCGGCCGTGGTATTCACGTAGGTCACCACCACGGCATCAGGGTAGCGGGCCTTCCACGCCTTCAATTGTTCGTGGGTCAGGGTGTCCGAAAGGGAGCACCCGGCTTCGAGGTCGGGAATGAGGACGGTCTTCCCCGGACTGAGGATGCTGGCCGTCTCCGCCATGAAATGGACGCCGCAGAACACGATCACGTCGGCCCTGGTCTCTGCCGCCTGTTGTGAGAGCCCAAGCGAATCCCCTACGAAATCCGCCACGTCCTGTACGGGCCCGATCTGGTAGTTGTGGGCCAGGATGACCGCATTCTTCTCGCGCGCCAGATCTCGAATGCGCTGTGCGACAGAGGCTTCGGTCGGGGTGGGTAGGGCCATAACAAATCCTCCGGGGCCAGTATAGCGCAGGATCAGCGGATCTGCCCGCCGGTCCGACGCGGCAGGCAGGATATCACACATTCCCCCGGAGGCGCTCTCCCTGTACTTCATGCGCCCACGCTCGGCCGGACCCGCACGAAGGTGGGCGCCATGCGTGCCCCTAGAAACGGACTCGGTTACTCCGGCGCTGCACCGGCCGACCATCACCGGGCACCCGCATCCCTGCGGGACAAGATTCCTCAAGGCACGGCTTGCATTGCGATGGCGCACAAATATACGGAGGGGCAGGACCCCTCCGTGTGCTCTTCGACGGGAACGGACTTACTGGTTGTTGCCCAGGCGGCTGAGAACACGGGCCAATCGAGCCTTGTAACGGGCCGCCGTGTTCATGTGGATAACGCCCTTTTTACGAGTCCTGTCGATCAGAGAATAGACCTCGGGAAGA
Source organism: uncultured Acidobacteriota bacterium (assembly GCA_963724125.1). Classification (GTDB taxonomy): domain Bacteria; phylum Acidobacteriota; class UBA4820; order UBA4820; family DSQY01; genus CAVRTJ01. The sequence continues at coordinate 109,036 of CAVRTJ010000004.1, read as the reverse complement.
GCCTTCCGTGCGTCTTCGGCCTTCTTTTCAGCGGCGAGGGCTCGGAACTTCTTTATGGCCGTCCGCATTTCGCCGAGGGCCGCTCTGTTCCTAAGTCTCCGCTTCTCGTTCTGCTTGACTCGTTTCAGTGCCGATGGATGATTTGCCACACTTTCCTCCAACATACTCAAGAAGACGTATCATACAGAGTCCGGCGCACCGTGTCAAGGCCGCTCGAACCCGGCGCCGGACAGTCTTCATCTCGTTGACCCCGAGGCCGGCTTTGGGCTAATGTGTAACCTTTGATCAGGCCGGAGGTCGAAGGGAGGACATGGCCTCGCAGGCATACGAACAGCGGACGCGCCTGGCCGCCCTCCTGAATGTTAAGGCCGCCGAAAGCGTTACGAACGTCTGAAGTCGTTATGGCAAAGGCACCGATGAATAGGGGGCTTGCGTGAATATCGAAGAATCCATAGTAACCGCGTTGGAATACGAGAAAAAGGTCCGAGACCACTACCTGTGGGCTGCGCGCGAGACGGACGATGCCAGGAGCAAGGGGTTCTTCGAGACCCTGGCGAAGGAAGAGCAGGGTCACGTCGATTACCTGGAATCAAGACTGGCCGAGTGGAAAGACAAGGGCGTGCTCAGTCCCGAGCCGCTCAACACCATCCTCCCCTCCAAGGAATTCATCGAACAGGGGGTCGCCAAGCTGGAGGATTCGGCGGCGTCGCGGGACTATCAGGACGACTACCGGAGGCTCTTCACCGCCTTGAAGCTGGAAGACGAGGTCAGCGCCTACTACAAGAAGCTCGTGGACTCCATTGACGACGCAGAGGCCAGGACCATGTTCAACCGATTCCTCGAAATCGAAGACGGACATACGGCCATCGTCCAGGCAGAGGTCGATGTGCTGACCCGCACGGGGTATTTCTTTGATTTTCAGGAGTTCACGCTGGACGGCATGTAGGGCTAACTGACCGGTGGAACTGCGATTCCTTAGTCACAGGCCGCACGGAGGTTCGTGCGGCCTGTTCATTTAATAAGACCCGGACTTAAAACCCATGACCATCCCAGCACTTCCAGGAGAGAGTGTGCCCTTGTGACTTGATCGTTCTGAGCAACACCTGCCCTGCCGGCTACGGGGGCAGTACATGGCATGCGCCAATCGGCACATCGTTACACCGTGGTTGAATGATTGCGGAAGCCCCGGCAGTCGGCCGATGGCGGTTGGCCTTCACCCGGCTTCAGTGTGCTCGGTGTAGGAAGCGTGCGAGACCTTGAGGACGATAAGTCCTAGGATCAGCACGAGTGCCGCCGCCGCACCGGCCGTTATAAAGGGAAGAGGCACCCCGAACTGTTCGAAGGCGTAGACGCCCCACATGGGGCCTATTATTCTAGCGAGAGACGAGACGGACTGGTTGACTCCCAGCGTTCCCCCCTGTTCGGACGCCTTGGTGAGCCGCGAGATGAGCGCAGAAACAGACGGCGAAGTGACGCCCGCCCCCAAAGCCAGAAAAACGAGGAAAAAGATCAATTCGGGAACGGACCTCGCAATCATGGTCGTGAGGTAGCCGAATACAAGTAGAATGGCGCCCCCAATGATCAGCCTCCTCTCTCCGAAAAGTTTGGCCAACCTCCCTATCAGGCCGCCCTGCACAATGGCGGCGAGCAGTCCGAGAAACACGAAGAGGTATGTGACGTGAATGATGTTGAGATCGAACTGCTTCTGGAGGAAGAGGGCGAATACGGACTCGAAAATGGAAAACGCGAATGTGGTCAAAAAGAAGATAACGACGAGAAAGCCGATCTGCGGGTGTGACAGGGCGCGAAGAAGAGCTTCAGCGTTGAACCAATTGCGCCGGGTATGTGTTTCTGCGGAACGGGCGGCGCGGGCCTCCTTCGGCCAGGTTTCAGGGAGCTTGAAGGCGGCGTAGAGCAACGCAAGGGCGGACAGGCCCGCTGCAAACCATCCGGGCGCCTCGCTGCTGATGTGCAACGCACCCCCTGCAATCGCAGGTCCGAAGATAAAGCCCAGTCCGAAGGCTGCTCCGATCAGCCCCATGCCGTGGGCCCGTTTTTCGGGGGGCGTTACATCAGCTACGACGGCCTGCGCCGCGGCGATGTTGCCCCCCATGATTCCCGCGATGACGCGCGAGAGAAAAAGCACACCGAACGTCGCCTGAATGGCGAAGAGAACATAGCCGATGACCGATCCGCAGAGGGAAAGCAGGATGATGGGGCGGCGCCCGAAGCGATCCGACAGCCGTCCCAGGATGGGGACGAAAATGAACTGCATCAGTGAATAGACCGCCATGAGAAGCCCCAGCATGGCCGCTGAGGGGTGGTACCGCTCGCCGTAGAGAGGCAGTAAGGGGATGACGATACCAAAGCCCATGAGGTCGATGAACACTACAATGAAGACTATCAACAACGGGGATTTCTTCACTTCACACTCTCCTTGCCGAGCCAGCCTCTATTACAACCGCACTTATCCTACCACGAGCATCTACAAAATCAGCCTGGACAATATTTCAGGCGTTGCGGTTTCGGGGATGACGACTGCTTCCCAATCGCATAGTCTTCATGGAAAATCCTGCAGAAAAGGAAATTGCGGGAGCCTTGGGGAAGGCTCCCGCAGAGGAAGAGGGAGGGGGGTTAGGCAGACACTAAAATAAGCAATAGGCGTGCCAACTGAGATGTAGAAAAATCAGCGGGTTACGGTGTGGGCCGTGCGTGCCAATATGGCATGGTGTGCCTAATGGGCGCGGCGGGTGTGCCGGGTGAGTCCATCTGTGTCGAAAATGACACAGCCCGAATGGGCATTGCGTATCCGAAGCAGCGCATCGTGTCCTGATCGAACAGGGATGGAGTCGCGCGTGTTGAGGCTGCAGGTCCGCTCTCGTAGAGCGATTCCGGCCTTGCAGGAAAAGAGAAAGCCCCTTGCGGGGCTATAAAGAGGAATGGAGGGGGGTATGAGGACATCTAAATAAGCAAGGAACGTGCCAGCATTTCTGCGGCACTGGAAGAACCACCGGCAGGAAGTGATCCCCCGAATCCCGTCAGTGGTCCCCAATGGGCATGTTGTAGAAAAAACGGAAGACGCCGCCCAGCTTAGGCGCGGTAACCTGTGACGGGAGAGGCGGCAGAGGGTCGGAGGATCGGAGCGCGTCGAGGGCGGCCTGGTCATAGGATGGAATTCCGGACGGGCGAACGATCTGGAGGTCGGTCACATGGCCGTCTTTCAGGATGCTGAAGCGTATCGCGACCCAGCCCTTCTGACGGAGGACCGTCTGGGCTTCGGGCACATGCCAGTTTCCCTGTACCCGTTCCTGAACCTGCCGGGCATACGGTCCAAGGTCCCACGCCGCCGTATCGAACGAGATGGAACCCGTATTGAGTCGACTGGCGATGGGGTTGTGGAATCCGCCCTGGAGGCTGCCCAACATCATTTTCTGGATCTGGCTCCCAAGGCCGCGAACCTCGGGGCTCGCGGGCCGGGACGGACTCCCGGAGGCTGGGGTATCGAACGTCCCGGCATCTTCCGAACCTCCCACGGGCAGGCCGTGTTGGTCGTTTGACGGCTTCCCCCGCTGGCCCAGTTCCGTGCCCCTTTCGCCGGCGGTCTTTGCTTGTCCGCGTCTTTCCTGTTTTTGATCCTGCTTCTGAAAGCGCCGGTCCTTGGAGAGAGCGGGACGTTCGAGCCGCGCCATTTCATCGCTTTTCTGGCCCTTGGTGGGGGTACGGCCCGGCGATGGGCGCGGAGACGCCTGCATCGGGGCGACCGATGGACGAGTTACAGGTGCGTCGCCTGCCCCCCCCGTCTGGCGAATGGGGCTCCGGCCGAAAGATGTGGGGTCGGGGGAGGTGCCCTTCTTGGCGTTGGGGCTGGCCCCCCTTCGATTCATGTCCGAAAGGCGGGTGGGATCTTCCGGCGGTTGTTTGGAGGGCACCATGTCCTTGACGTAGACGAATCGAACCGGGCGTCCGTTGATCGTATTGAGTCGTCTGGCCGCCTGATTCAGCCTCGCTGGATTGGAAGCTGCGGCCAGGTACTGTTGGCTCACGAAAAAGAGCACGACCGCGTGAAGAAGGAGTGCGATGATAAAAGCAAGGCTCGGTGTCCAGCGATCATTCATCTCAGGTATCCATTCGAATGGCGCCTGTTATCACCCCAGCCATCGGAATGATAATCGTCCCGGGCTCGCGGCCTCCCCTTGCTGTTTCGGGAGAACACGCCTCTTCTGAGGCGCTTGGGGGCGTCCTTGGCCTCCCGAACAAGCCATCGAGGAATGAACGTCATCGTGCGCCTCTGGCCGCCCGGATAAAACCGGATCGAACCGGACCGAATTCCGTACCCGGATGCCTGGGGTGAATCCGGTTCGTAAGTAAGATATAAGTCGTTTTGCCTCCAGGTTCCATCCAGACTCCTGTTCCCGTGAACCCCTCGTGCCCGATGCTGCCCTGGGGCAAGAGGCCGTTGGCCCACCATCCGATGGAACCCACCGCTTTCCAGCCTGCCGTTCTCCGCTGTCCTAAACCGGGTGGATGCGGGCTGTCCCAGGCCAGTTCGAGGGACTTCCTCGAGAGAAAGCCCTCGTCCGGAACATAAGCCTTGCACAGAATCTCTACCGCGCCAAGAGTGCCAAAAAGGCCGGCATTGCCCGATGCGCCGCCCATGAACCTCGCGTTGCCATCATTCACCTCGCCCCACGCCAGGCCCGTGGCGAAGGGCGGAATCTCAGCGCCAAAACGGCGCGCCATGGCCGTTTCGTAGGCTGCGTCGAGTTCGGTGGCCGCGATCAGACGGGCAGGCAGGCCGGCAGGCCGGAAACACACCGCACCTTTGGTTATCCCAAGTGGTCGTGCGATCCATTCGTCGAACAAATCGGAGAGGCTGTCTCCGAGAGCCCGCTCGAGGATAAGGCCGAGCAGGATGTAGCCGGGACAACCGTACTCCACGTTCTTTCCGGACTCCCCGCGAGGGCACTCCTTCATGAGCCAGGATGCGGCGTGGTGCCTGTCCATGAGGTAGGCATAAAGCGGCACCCACTCCGGGAATCCGGCCTCGTGTCGCAAGAGGCCGAGCAACGTAACGGCGGGGCCGGGTATACCCTCGACGGGAGAGAAGAGATCGATCTTGCCGGCATCGAAGGCGCGCAGGGCCAGAAGGGCTGTCGCCAGGGGCTTTGTCGAGAAGCCAGGTCGTAGAGGGGCCTTCGCCATGCAAGGGGCTCGGGTTCCGTTACCGCCATGCTGGCGCCATCCGCGCACGGCTTTGCCGTCTGATCGTGCGACGCCCACGAAAGCCCGGCTCTGTTCGGGACAGACGGAATCGAAGTAAGCCTCGATGGCGGAAGAACTCAAGGCGCCATGCATTGCAGGATGGTCTGCGCGACCGCGACCGCGTCGCGCGCGGCTTCGCCGCCGACCTTTGGCTGTTCCTCCCCCCCGGTACACGCGCGAAATGTTCCAATTCGCAGCGGAGCGGTTCCTTCTTTTTGACGGCGACGGGGATGTTCGCGATGGTCCTATCTCCGTCCCGATCTTCCACGCGATAGTACTCCACCGCCTGCTCAGAATAGTCGACGCTCAAGTAGGCCGCCGGCTGGAAGACGCGGAGCTTCCTGACCTTGTCCTTGGAGATGCGGCTGGCCGTCAGGTTAGCGCGCAGCCCCCTTCGAAGCTAATCCTGGCGTTGGCCAGATCGACGTAAGGAGTCAGCACCCTTACGCCCACGGCTTCTACCTTCGAAACGGGACGGCGCACAAGGCTCTGCGCGATTTCGAATCTGAATCATCAGGTCGAGAATAACGTCCACATCGAGAGATCGGGGCACAAACACCCCCAAACGATGTACCTCCATGAAACCTGGCTCCCGGACGAACCGCGAAAGGGCCTCGACGCCGGGATTGAAATGTTCGATATGCCCGACGAGCAGGGCAGCCCCGGAGCGGTTTCTGGCGTCCAGGATGTCGTCGCACGCGAGAATCGAGGTCGCAAGGGGCTTTTCGCACAGGACGCCCACTCCGGCCTCGAGCAACGGAACGGCAAGTTCCCGGTGCAGGCGGGTCGGCGCCGCTATGACCACCCCGTCCAACCCGGTGAGATCCGTATCGATAGGAAGAACCCTGGTCCCGAACTTACCGGCGATTTCACTGGCCCTTCCGGAGTCCGGGTCTATCACCCCCGCAAGTTCAACGCCCTCGAGGTCGGAGAGGATCCTGGCATGATGCTGGCCGAGGGATCCCACACCCATCACTGCTATCCTGAGTTTCCCGTCTGTGGTCGGTTTCTGCATGAGACGTGCCCCCTTTGTATTAGGGGCGGCCTTCGGTCACCTCTGGATGCCGCGCGTGGATTCCCTGATGAAGGTGAGGAGGTATTGGACTTCCGAATGCTGCCCAGCGGCCTTCTCGGCTTCTTCCAGGCCGTCCTTGAGCAGGCGCTTGGATTGGAAGAGAATCCTGTAGGCGGACTTTCAATGCGTCGATGGACTCTTTGGCGAAGCCCTTGCGCTCCAACCCGATCGTGTTGATGCCGTAGAGCTGTGCGTCGCTCCGTGCCCCGACGGTCTTCACAAACGGGAGGGCGTCTTTCGTGATGACCGAAAAGCCGCCGATGAAAGCGTATTCACCAACCCGGCAAAACTGGTGAACAGCGCTGAACGCGCCGACGGTGGAATGGTCCCCGACGTGAACGTGACCCGCCAGGGTCGCGGCGTTGGCGAAGATTGTATGCTCGCCGACCTGGCAGTCGTGCGCAACGTGGGAGTAGGCCATGAAAAGATTGTGGCTTCCCAATCCTGGTTACGCCACCACCCTTCGCCGTCCCCCGGTTGATCGTCACGAATTCGCGGATGACGTTGTCGGAGCCTACGATGATCTCGGTCGGCTCTCCCGCGTAGGACGTATCCTGGGGAGGCCCGCCGACGGCGACGTTCGAGACCAGCTTGTTGCCGCTGCCGATGGTGACCTTGCCGTGAAAAACGCAGTGAGGCCCTATGATGCAATTGTCCCCCACGGTGACATCCGGACCGATGTAAGCAAAGGGGCCGATTTCAACACCGTCGTTCAGCCTGGCGGCGGGATCGACGACGGAGGTTCATGTATCTTGTTCATTGATCACCTTTGAATGGTAACGCCGTTTTCAACGGTCGTCTCAAAACAGGAGCATTCGATGGCAGATGTGGATCAGCGGTCCACCATGGCCGAAAGGATGACGGCCTCGGCGACTAAGGCGCCGTCCACAAAGGCTTTGCCCTGGAGCTTGCAAGTCGATGATTTACGCTTCAGGATTTCGACCTCGAAGCGAATCTGGTCACCCGGCACCACCGGTTTGCGGAAACGCGCACCGTCAATCCCCATGAAGTAAACGAGCTTGCTGTCACGGTCCTCGATCTCCCTGAGAAGGAGAACGCCGCCCACCTGCGCCATAGCTTCGACGATGAGGACGCCCGGCATGACCGGCTTACCTGGGAAGTGTCCCTGAAAGAACTCCTCGTTGATGGTCACGTTTTTAAGGCCCACGATCCGCTGTCCCGGCTCGAACTCCAGTATCCGGTCAACGAGAAGGAAGGGGTATCGGTGCGGCAGAATGCTCTGTATTTCAACAACATCTATCATACGTTGCCCTCCTCGGCCCGAAGTTCGGACAGGCGTCGCTCCAATTCCTTGACGCGGTCGAGCAATTCCTCCAGGCGACCTGTCATCGCCCGTTCCTTGAGCCACGCCTTATGCGGTTGGGCGGGGTGTCCCGTCACAAATGCGTCGTCCGGCAGGCTCTTCGTGACGGCTGACTTGGCTCCGATTCGGACTCGGTCGCCGATACGGATGTGGCCCACGGCCCCGGATTGTCCCGCGAGGATGACGCCCCTTCCGAGCGTCGTGCTGCCGCTGATGCCGCTTTGGGCTACCAGGATGCAGTCCGGTCCTGTTCGCACGTTGTGCGCGATCTGGACCAGGTTGTCGACCTTGGTGCCATCTCCGATCCGGGTCTCTTCCATCGCGCCCCTGTCGATCGTCGTATTTGCGCCGATTTCCACGTCGCTTTCTATCACGACCGTGCCGACCTGGGGTATTTTGACGTGGCGTCCTTTGTCATGCGCGTAACCGAAGCCGTCCGCCCCCACCACGACGCCGGAGTGCAGAGATACCCGGTCCCAGATGATGGTCTCCGGATAAAGGACTACCCTGGGATAAATGTGGCAGTCTTGGCCGATTTTGCACTTATCCCCGATTACGCAGGCGGCGTCCACGACGCTTCCCCGACCGATGGCCACGCCGTCCCCGACGACGGCATAGGGCCCTATGTGGGCGCTCGGATCGATGGCGCAATCGATACCGACGACGGCCGTGGGGTGGATGCCGGGAGAAAAGGCCCGCGGCGGGTAAAAGGCCTGCATGACGAGAGCGAACGCCAGGTAAGGATTAGGACAGGCTATCAGCACCTTTCCGGGGAGGCTCTCGCCATCCGGGACGAGAAGCGCCCCCGCAGAACTCCGGCGCGCGGCCTCCCTGTATTTGGTGTTCGCAAGAAAGGAAATGTCCCGCTGGGTCGCAAGATCAAGCGGGGCGACCCCCGTGATTTCCACGTCGGGGTCGCCCACTACACTCAAACCAAGAAGTTTACCAACGGCGGAAACCTTCATGGGGTTCAGGTTCCGGGGTAGGCCTGGTTCATCGCGGTGATGATCTCCGGGGTGATGTCGAGCGCTTCGGCGTTGTATAGGCAGATGCCCTTTTCCACGACAACCGACAGGCCTTTGGACTGCGCGTACTGCGTGATGACCTTGGCGAGCTTCTCCTGGAACTCCTGCTGCATCTTCTGACTACGCTGCTGCATGTCGTCCTGCGCAGCCTTGGCGTAGGCCTGGTACTCGTACATCTTCTGGTTGAACTCGCTCTTGAGTTCGTCCTTTTTGTCCTCGCTGATCTTCGGGTCCTTCGCCTTTTCTTCGAGGCTCTTCAGGGTGGCCTCCTTGGCGCTGATTTCCTGCTGCTTTTTGTCGTGATAGGCCTTGAGTTCAGCCTGAATCTGCTTGCCCAGCTTGCTCTGGTCCGCCACCTTCATGGTGTCTACAACAGAGATCTTGGCTTGGGCGAAGGCCCCGATCGCGGTAAAAGCTAGCACGGCAACGAGGGCAGAGGTAAAGAGTTTCCGCATGGTTCAATCCTCCTTGGCTGTCAGAACGTCAAACCGATAGAGAGCTGGAAATTGCTGAAGTCGTCATTTGGCTTTGCATTCAGGTTCGTCGCGTAGATGAGCCTGAGCGGGACGTTGAAAGTGGGAATGAAGAAGCGCAGTTCGACGCCGGCGTCGGCCCGGTAGTTCGAGAGATCCCAACGCTGGCGTTCGTGATAGGTGTTTCCGGCGTCGACGAAGAGTGCGACGTCCACCTGCTCAGTAATGTGGAAGACGTACTCCGTATTGGTCAGGAAAAACCTGTTGCCGCCTTCGATGGTTCCCGTCACCGGGTCGACAAAATAGCGGTCGTCCTTGGTCAGCGGATAGACCGACCGGACGCCGAAGCCCCGCAGGGAATCCTGACCGCCCAGGAAGTAGCGCTCCCAAATAGGGATCGTGTGCCCCGAGTAGGCGGTTATGTATCCCAGACTGAGTCTGAAAGCGAAGTTCTGCTTCCTGTGCGTGGGCACGTAAATGGAAGCGTCGAAGGTCGGCTTGATGAAGTAGTTCTGCCCGCCCACGAAGCCGCCGGCTACCGTCGTATTCAGAGACAGGGACATGCCGCGCATCGGTCGGAAGGGATTGTTGACGGTGTTGTAGTTGATCCCTCCAAAGACCGCGGATGTGGTGGTGTTGTTAAGGTAGTCGCTGTAGAGAGGAGAGAACGTCTGTACCTGCAGATTGGTCACCTTGGACTTCTCATACCTGTAGCCGACGGTCCATGCCGCAAAATCACCGAGGGGGAACGACACCGCCATGGAGCCGCCCGTTGCCTGCTGATCGAACTGAAGATAGGTGAGCCGCGAATTGTAGACAGAGAAGGAACCGCCTATTCGATGGCCGAACAGCCACGGATCGGAATAGCTTGATGGAGTAGAGTTTCTGCACCTTGCCTATGTCGGCATTGAATGACAAGGTCGTGCCTCGCCCGAGGAAGTTGTAAGTTCTGAACGCGCCGGAAATGAAGAACCCGTTGACGCCGCCATAGCCGCCGCCGAAAAGCAGTTCGTTCTTGCTGGCCTCGGTCCCCGTGACCGCCACGTTGACCGTATTGGTATTGGGAACTTTGGAGATGGTGGGGTCTTGCTCAATCTTGAAGAGTCCCGTCTGCTTGAGGCGGTATAAGCCGCGCTTGTATCTGACGTAGTTGAAAACTTCCTGCTCGTAAACCTGCATCTCGCGGCGAAGGACGTAGTCCCGCGTGGAGGTATTGCCATAAAATTCCAGCCGGTTCAGGTAGTAGATCTGGTCCTCGGTGATGGAAATGGTCAAGTTGGCGACCTTCTCCTTCGGATGCTTGTCGAAAATCGGCGTCGCCGTGGCGTAGATATATCCTTTCTCCCCGTACATGGCCTCGATGTTCTTGATGATGTAATCGAGGGCGACCTTGTCGAGCGTCTTGCCTTTCTTGAGAAAGACCAGCTTGGAAAGTTCCTTGCCCGTGAAGACCGTATTACCCTCGAAGCCAACCGTGCCTAGGTTGTAGGACACGCCCTCGGTAATGGGAATGCTGAGGGTCAGCCATTTCTTCGTGTGTTTCGAATTGAAGTGGCTGTCCACGATTGGATCACCGATGTCGACATCCAGATAGCCTTCCGATTCGTACAGGTTTCTCAGGAGCTTGACGTCGTCGTAGTAACGGCCTTCCGAGTAGATGTCGTGACGCGTTGCCCAAGAGAGGAACCAGTGGGGCCTGGTCTTCTTCAACGTATAGCGGAGCTTGCGCTGGGAGAACGCGTGCACACCGAGGAACTTGACCTTGTCGATACGAGCCTTCGGCCCTTCCTTGACGGTGAATGTGATAGAGACCTGGGACGGGCCCATGGACTGGATCTTCGACGTGACATCCGCGTCCGGATAGCCCTTTTCGCCGGCCATGAAACGAAGGGCCGCCTCGGTCTTCTTGACCTTCGCGTAGTCAAGGACCGTTCCGGTCTTTATCTCGGCGTGGTTCTCCTTGAGCTTGTCCAGGATGGTGCTGCTGGTGAGAGACTTGCTCCCGGTGAAGTCCACGGAGGCTATGATGGGGCGCTCCTTGATGTGGAAGATCAGGATCTTGCCCGTCTTGCCGTCCTTGCTCTCTATGGAGAGGTTTTCGAAAAGGCCCGAATTCCAGATCTTCTGGAACTGCTGGCGGATTCGCCCTTCATCATAGAGTTCGCCGACCCTGAGGCTGGTCAACGCGAGGAAGGCGTCCGGCGTGAGGCGGTCGTTCCCTTCCAGAATGATCTTCTCGATGGTGACGGGCTTCTTCTTGGTGGGGGCCTGCTTTGCTGGCGTCTGCGCCATCAAAGAAAGAAAAGTTACACAGGCGAGAAGGCCGGTCAGGGTCACGGTTAGTCTTCGACTCATGCCTCACCTATCCTGAAATGGGTACCAGTTCTGTTTGTCTGAGGACGATCTTCCCCTCATCTAATGCCAGTGTGATGCAGGTCCCCTTGCCCACATCGTGGAAAAGAAGCCATTCAGCCAGGGGATCCTCGATGCAAGTCTGAACCCCCCTTCGAAGGGGCCGGGCGCCGAATGCCGGATCCGTGCAGCAGATGTCCACAAGGAACTCCGCCACACCGTCGTCGGGAACCAGGCGTACGTGTTTTTCCCGCAAAACGCCGTTCAAATCCTCGATCATCCTCACGGCGATGGAGATGAGGTCCTCCCGGCTGAGCGGGTCGAAAATGATGATCTCGTCGATACGGTTGAGAAACTCCGGCAAAAGGGTCTTTCTGAGCAGCCTCAGGACTTCGTCCTTCTTGATGGTCGAGGTTCGCTCGGCCCCGTCGTCGAAACCGGGGACGCCCTTTTCCAGGATGAACTTGGAACCCAGATTGCTGGTCAGTATCAATATCGTGTTCTTGAAGTCCACCGTATCCCCGTAGCTGTCCGTGAGGATCCCGTCCTCGAGGATCTGCAGGAGCATGTTGAGGACGTCCGGATGGGCCTTCTCAATCTCGTCCAGGAGGATCACGGAGTATGGACGACGCTTGATCTTCTCCACGAGCTGGCCGCCCTCTTCGTATCCCACGTACCCAGGCGGAGAGCCGATCATCTTGGAAACCGAGTGCTTTTCCGCGTACTCGCTCATGTCCAGGCGTACGAGGGCCTTCTCGTCTCCGAACAGGAACTCGGTCAGGGTCTTGGCGGATTCGGTTTTGCCCACGCCCGTCGGGCCGAGGAAGATGAACGAGCCGATAGGGCGGTTTGGGTTCTTGATACCCGCGCGGGACCGGCGGATGGACCGGGCGAGGGCGGAGAGCGCCTTCTCCTGGCCGATAACGCGCCTGTGCAGGGTCTGCTCTATCCTGAAGAGCTTCTCCTTTTCACCTTCCCGCAGCGCATTGACGGGAATACCCGTCCACAGGGCCACCACTTCCTCAATCTGTCCCTTGTCCACCACCACGGCTTCTGACTTGTCGTCACCGTCCTGAATCAGGCGGGGCTGGCGAACCGCCGGCCTGGGAATCGCGGTTGCCGGTTCTTCATGCCGACTCCGCCCGAGGTGTCTGGGAAGGTAACGTGAAGACGTCCACCTCCACCAAAGGCTTTGGGCCGTCGGGAGGGTGGTTCATGATCTTGGCCATGGCACCCGCCTCGTCGAGGACGTCGATGGCTTTGTCGGGGAGAAACCGGTCGGAAATATATCGATTCGAAAGGGCGACGGCCTGCTTCAGCGCGTCCTCCGTGAAGAGGACTCCGTGAAATTCCTCGTAGCGGAATTTCACTCCCTTGAGAATGGCCAGGGATTCCGCCTCGCCGGGCGGCAGTATCTTCACGGGCTGGAAGCGGCGCACGAGGGCGCGGTCCTTCTCGATGTATCGCTTGTAGTCTCTGAAGGTAGAGGTCCCGATGCACTGGACCTGTCCGCGGCTGAGGGCGGGCTTGAGAATGCTCGCCGCGTCGAGCGACCCTTCCGCGCTCCCCGCCCCGACCATGGTGTGGATCTCGTCCACGAAGAGGATCACGGACCGGTCCTCCGCGGCCTCCTTGAGTATGCCCTTCAGCCTCTCCTCGAACTGTCCGCGGTACTTCGTACCGGCCAGAACCAGAGACAGGTCCAGCGTGAGGATGCGCTTGTCTGCCAGGGTCCCGGGAACATCGCCAGAGGCAATGCGCTGGGCCAGTCCTTCGATCAGGGCCGTCTTACCGACGCCGGGCTCGCCGAGGAGAATGGGATTGTTCTTATGGCGGCGGGCGAGAATCTGAATGATGCGGTCGAGTTCGGTTTTCCGGTCGACGAGGGGGTCCAGCACGCCGTCTTCGGCGAGGGCCGTCAGGTCCTGTGTGAATTCCTCGAGAGATACCCTGTCTTCCCGGCGCCTTTCGAGCGCGTGCTTCCTTGTCCCGTAGACGACCCTCTCGCGGGCCTCATGCAGGGTCAGCCCCTGCTGGGAGAGGATTCGCCCCGCGGTAGAATCCTCCAGGTGAAGCAACCCCAGACAGGATGTGCTCCACGCCGATCCGGATGGAGCCCAGGCGTTCGCTCTCCTCCGGCGCGTACTTTTCGATCAGAAGCCTCGCGTCGCGGGACCAGCCCGGCGTCGCCCTCGGTGCCCCCTCGCCGTTACCGCCGACGCCCGCGGCGACCTGCTGCCTGATCTCCTCCGCCCGGATACTGGTGCGGGCGAAGATATCCTTAGCGGGCCGCGAGTCGATTTCGAGCAGGCCCAGCAGGATATGCTCCGTGTCGGCCATGGGGGAACCGGCCTGGTGCGCTTCATGTCGGGCGAAGTAGAGGACCCTTCGAGCCTGTTCCGTGTACCTCTCGTACATGCCTCTCCTCAATCCGAAGGATTATACCATCCGGCCGGAAGGCTGTCACCCGATTCTGCCGTCCTTCAAGCGCAGGATCCTGTCGCAGGCGTCCGCCAGTCCGGAATTGTGGGTCGCCATCAGGATGGTCAGGCCGTGCTGATTTTTGAGATTCATCAGCAGGTCGAAGACGAGGCCGGCCGTTTCTTCGTCCAAGTTTCCTGTGGGTTCGTCGGCCAGCAGCACGCGCGGCTCGTTGATAAGGGCCCTCGCGATGGCCACCCGTTGCTGTTCCCCGCCCGAGAGCTTCGAAGGCGCGTGGTTCGCCCTGGTCTCGAGGCCGACCTCCCGCAGGAGCTTCCTGGACCGCCTTTCGGCATCTCTCCCGTCGCCCGCGACGATGGCGGGCAGCATCACGTTTTCAAGCGCCGAGAATTCGGGCAGGAGAAAGTGGAACTGGTAGACGATTGCCACGCTGCGCCGGCGAAACTGGTCCAGGTCGATGCCCTTCAGGTCGGTGACCACTTTGTCGTCCACCCGGATCAGGCCCGCGTCGGGATGGTCGAGCCCTCCGATGAGGTGGAGAAGGGTGCTCTTGCCCACCCCAGATGGTCCGGTAAGGGCCACGACTTCGCCGTCCTGTACCGAGAGATCCGCGCCTTTCAGGATGTGAATCCACTCGCTGCCTGAAGCGAAACGCTTGTGGACGCCTTCGAGCTGGATCATCATCATTCGTACCTCAAGGCTTCTACCGGGTCCAGGTGCGCGGCCCTGTATGAGGGGTAGAGAGTCGCGGCAAAGGAAATCACCAGGGCGAAGGCGCATACGGCGGTCACTTGTCCGGGCGAGGTTATGAAGGGAACGTAGGGCAGGGGATAGACGTCCAGGGACAGGGGGATGGCGTGCATCCTGTCCAGAACGACGCACGCGGTCGTCCCGAGCAGGGCGCCGAGAGCGGTCCCGGCGATGCCTATGACCATGCCCTGGAAGAGAAATATCCGCAGGATGTCGAGCTGCGAGGCGCCCATGCTCCTCAGGATGCCTATGTCCCGCACTTTCTCCATGACCATGAGGATGAGCGTTGAGACGATGTTCATCGCGGCCACCATGACGATGAGTCCTATGGCGAGGAAGAGGAGGATTCGTTCCATCCTCAGGGCCTTGAAGAACTCGGCATTGCTGCCGACGAGGTCGAGCACGCGGAATCCGACGCCCAGCTTCTTCTGGAGCGACTCGCGCGCCGCGCCGATAGAGCCCGGGTCCTTCAGCCGCACCTGTACGGCGCTCACGTAGCCGGACTGCGTGAAAAGCTCCTGCGCAAGCGGCAGGCTCACGTATATAAACTCCGTGTCGTACAGGTAGTATCCCGTCCTGAGTATGCCCGTGACCTTGAGGGACACCATCTTCGGAATGTTGCCGAACGGGGAGAGCGTGAGGCGCGGCGCCAGCAACTGGATCGTGCTTCCGAGCCCGACGCCGAGATTGTTGGCGAGGTCCGCCCCGAGAATCGCCCCGTGGGCCCCATCCGGCGTCTGCCCTAGAAAACCAGACCCGTGGGTATAGGGCCTTATGTCGACCACGCGCGCTTCCATAGCGGGATCGATGCCGACAACCTTGGCGACCACGCCGACCCGCGTGGTCGGCCCGCTGGCGAGCCCGGTGCCCAATACGATCGGAGCGGTAGACTCGACGTAGCTCGATCCGTTGAGGACCCGGCTGACTTTCTGGTAGCCATCGGGAGATATCTCGTCCGGGCCGCCGAGGATGTTGAGGTCTGCATTGAGAAGCTGGATCTTCTCCTGGATCCGTGTCGTGAAACCGGTGGATATGCCGAGGGCGATGATCAGAGCCATGACGCCGACGGTCACCCCGAGGATGGAAATGATCGTGATGAGGGATATGAAGGCCTGTCTACGGCGAGCGAAGAGGTATCGCCTGCCGACGAAGGTGGGGAGGTTCATGACGCCTCGTCATCGGATGGACGGGGTTTCAAGAGCGGGAAGAGGACGACGTCCCGTATGGAACTGGTGTCCGTCAGGATCATGGCCAGACGGTCGATGCCCAGGCCTTCACCGGCGGTGGGAGGCAGGCCGTATTCCAGCGCGTTGCAGTAGTCTTCGTCGTAGGCCATGGCCTCATCGTCTCCCCCCGCTTTGGCCAGAACTTGGTCTTGAAAGCGCTGTCGCTGATCGTCGGGCTCGTTCAGCTCGGAGAAGCCGTTTGCGAGTTCCATGCCCGCAACGAAGAGTTCGAAACGGTCGGCTGTGTCCGGTGCGTCGGCCCTTCGCCTGGAGAGCGGAGACACCTCCACGGGGTAGTTGTGGACGAAGGTCGGATTCCAGAGCGTGGGTTCGACCAGAGTTTCGAAGGCCTCGACGAGAAATCGTTCCGGTGTCCGCGACTTGACGGGGCTCATGTCCAGCCTGTCCGCCCACTTCTCCCGGCCCTCGGGCGTATTCCAGACGCCGTCGGGAACGCCTCGGGAAGCCAGGGCTTTACGGGCGGCCGTTCTCAGGTCCAGACGGAGAAACAGTTTTTCGAAATCGACGGTTTTCTCCTGGTAAATGATGGTGGTCTTCCCGTTGACGGCCTTGACCGTGTGGCGGAGGAGTTCCTCGGTGAAGGTCATCAGGTCGGCCGCGCACGCATAGGCCCTGTAGAACTCCATCATCGTGAATTCTGGATTGTGCGTGGTGTCGATGCCCTCGTTGCGGAAGTTCCTGTTGATCTCGAAAACCCTGGGCATGCCGCCGACGACCAGGCGCTTCAGGTATAGCTCCGGCGCGATGCGCAGATAGAGCTCGCAGTCGAGGGCGTTGTGGTAGGTGACGAAGGGACGGGCCGCCGCGCCTCCCACGATCGGGTGGAGCATGGGGGTCTCCACCTCCTCGTATCCGGCATCCTGCATGAAGGCGCGGATGGCCGAGATCATGCGCGAGCGCGACTGAAATCTCGGCAGGCTTTCCGGGTTGATGATGAGATCCAGGTAGCGCTGCCTGTAGCGCTGCTCGACGTCCGTCAGCCCATGCCACTTTTCGGGCAGGGGGTGAAGGCATTTCTGCAGCGGGACGTAGGCGTCCACCAGGATCGTAAGTTCGTCGGTTCTGGTCCTGAACAGGTCCCCCTCTACCCCTATCCAGTCTCCGAGATCCAGGAGGGAAAGCTTGGAGTACTCTTCTTCGAGCTTCTGTTTCTGGAAGAGGATCTGAAGGCGTGCGCCCGATTCGCTGATATGGGCGAAGGTGAGTTTCCCCATCTTGCGGAGGCTGAGCAGGCGCCCGGCGGCCTTTACGTGGACGGGTTCGGCGCTCAGCTCTTCCGCGCTGAGCCCGCCGTACTGTTCTCGGATGCCGGAGAGGGGGGCGGTAGTTACAAAATGATCCGGAAGGCCCCCCCTGAAAGCGGATGGCCATTCATCGCGTTTTGCACGCCGCTGGGCGACAAGTTCGTCTTTCACGGGTTGGACTCCTCACCCCCCTGGGAAGCCGGATTATAGGCAATATCCGTCATGGGGTCAAGTAAAAAAATGGCGCGCCATTTTGGCGCGCCATTTTGACACGGATCCTTTTCGCCTCAGCCGGCGCGGAAATAAAGGAAGATGCCGCCCTGGACGTCCTGAATATAGACGCTCACGGGGTCGTCCTTCTTGATGGCGTTGGCTATTTTGTTGAACTGCTCGGCGCTGGTGATGTTGTGGCCATCGAGTTCGGAGATGACCATGCCCTTCCTGAATGCCTTTCGAGAAGGCGTTCGATTGGGGATTCACGGATACGACGACTACGCCCGTGGCGTTCTGGGGTATGCGGTACATCATGCGCGTCTGCTGGGTGATGTTCTGCACCGCGATTCCGAGAACGTTCTTGCTGGGCTGCACCGATCCGCCTTGTTCCGAATTGTCTTGCGCGCTCAGCCCCTTCTCGCGGTCGCCGAGCTTCACCTTGAAGGTCTTGCGGTGCCCATCCCTCATGACCTCGAGGGTGACGGACGTGCCTGGCTGGAAGCCGGAAATTTCGTAGGGCAATTCCCGGCTGTCTTTGATCTCGTGATCGTCGACCTTGACGATGATGTCGCCCTTCTCCAGGCCGGCTTTTCCGCCCGGCCCGTTGTCGAGGACGCTCTGGATGAGCGCGCCGCCCTTGAGTTCGACGCCGTACTTGTCCTTGTAGTAGCTCTTGGCGTCGCGGTCCACCTGGCCGACCGTTACGCCGAGGTAGCCCCGCTCGACCTTTCCTTTGGTCTTGAGCTGGGTCAGCTCGCCCTTGACGAGGTTGATGGGTATCGCGAACCCGATCCCTTCAACCATGCGCCCCCTGAAGTCCCGTCGGGTGATGGCCGTATTGATGCCGATCACCTGCCCCTCGGCGTTGACGAGGGGACCGCCGGAGTTGCCGAAGTTGATGGCGGCGTCGGTCTGCAGAAAGTCGTCCAGAGAGCTGGAGGAGATTCGGCGCCCCTTGGCCGATATGACGCCCACAGTTACCGTGTGGCTGAACATGAGGGGATTTCCCACGGCCATGACCCAGTCGCCCTGCTGAGCCTGGTCGGAATCGCCCAGCGGAACGGTGGGAAGATCCGTCGCGTTTATCTTCAAAACGGCAACGTCGGTTTCCTTGTCCTTTCCGATCACCTTCGCGTTGAATTCCCGGCCGTCGTCCAGAGTGACCGTGACCTTTGAGGCTCCCTCGATCACGTGGTTATTGGTGAGGATGTAGCCGTCCTTGCTTATCAAGAACCCGCTCCCGCCGGCTTCCTGGACGGGCGGTGTACCCTGCGGAACCTGGGGGTGCGGCTGCCCGAAGAAAAACTCGAAGGGGTTGGTGAAGGGGCTCATCTGATCCTGGCCCTGTGAATTTTTCTGGACGCTGATGGCCGTTATGGACACGACGGCGGGATTCACTTTCTTGGCGATCGGCGCCCAGCTCGGCAGGCCTGCCGGGCTCGTGGAAGGAGCCTGGGCGGGTTCCGTTACGGCGCTTGCGGTTGGTGCGCTCACGTTCCGTAGCTGAGCCAGTCCAAAGCCGAGGAGGATGAGCAGGGCACCCGCCGCGGCAAGCATCAAGAGTTTAACGGTCTTCATAAAGGGCTCCTTTCTTGGTTCACTTCATCGTAGCGATATTGTTTCAGTTTTCTGTGGAGGGTCCGAAGGCCGATACCCAGGATGCGCGCGGCACGGGTCTTGTTCCCGTTTGTCTGCGTGAGCGCGGCAAGGATGGCCTGTCTTTCCATTTTGTCCAGAGGCTGGACCGCCTGGCCCGAGGGCGCCGCCATGCTGGTGCGTGCCGCGGGCACGGCCGCACCTGAAGAGTGAGCGACGGGAGATGCCGGTTCGAACCCGGGCCGAAAATCCGGCGGCAGGTGACCGGGGTGGATCTCGTCATCAGAGCAGAAGATCACCATCCTTTCGATCACGTTCTTGAGTTCCCGAACGTTGCCCGGCCATGAGTGTTCCATGAGGGCGGGGACGACCTCCGAGGACATGCCTGTTATGGTCTTGCCGTGTTCGCGGTTGAACTGCTCTATGAAGGCGTGGGCGAGAAGAGGGATATCCTCCTTCCTCTCTCGCAGCGGGGGGATGACCAGTTCGACGACCTTGAGGCGGTAAAAGAGATCTTCGCGAAAACTCCCCTCCGCGACCATCTGGGAAAGATCGCGGTTCGTGGCGGTGATTATGCGAACGTCGACCGCGCTGGAGTGGGTGCCCCCGATCCGGGTCACCAACCGTTCTTCCAGCACGCGGAGGAGTTTGGCCTGCAGATCGAGCGTCAGCTCGCCGATCTCGTCGAGGAACAGCGTTCCCCCGTTGGCCTGTTCGAATTTTCCGGCATAGGCCTTGTCGGCGCCGGTAAAGGCACCCTTCTCGTGCCCGAACAGTTCGCTCTCCATCAAGTTGGCGGGGATGGCCGCACAGTTGATGGGGAGAAAGCGGCTTCTCTTTCTGTCGGAATTGTGGTGGATGGCGTTTGCAATGAGCTCCTTCCCCGTGCCGGACTCCCCGTTGATCAGCACGGTGGCGCGGGTCGGCGCGACCAGGCGTATCTGCTGGAACAGCTCGCGCATGGGCCTCGAGGTGCCGACGATATTCTCGAAGCCGAATCGCTCGTCGAGGCGGGCCTTGAGCTCATCCACTTCAAACTTCAGCCGGCGCTTTTCGACGAGAGCCTGGACGCGCCGCCTGAGCTCGTACAGGTCCACGGGCTTGGCGAGATAGTCGTCCGCGCCCACCTTCATGGCCTGAACGGCCGATTCGACCGAACCGAAGGCGGTGATGAGGAGGACCGGTACTCCGGGTTCGGTCTGCTTGACCTTCTTCAAGACCTCCATGCCGTCCATGCCGGGCATTCGGAGGTCGGTCAGGACCAGATCGGACGAGGTGTGATCGACGAAGTACTTCATGCCTTCGGAAGGATCCTGAAAGCCGTGGACTTCGTACCCGACCCTCTCCAGTGCCCGTGTCAGGCTCCTGAGGTTTTCTGCTTCGTCTTCGAAGATGACTATGGACCCGTGAGCCATTTTGGCACACCTCCTTGCTTTAGCTTAGTCCTAAAGCAAGGAGGGTGCCAACTGGCGATAACGCCCTTTCCCGCTTAATCTGGACGTCGTCACCGAGTGGGCCGAAGCCGGGACAGTTAAAGTCTTGAAACAAGGCGTGTACGGGAGGAGATGTGAAGGCGGCCGGAAGCGGTACCTCCGGCCGCCGGGAGAGGATCGCCGTCAGGCTGTTTTCTTGCCCTTGGCGAAGATTGTTACGCGCCCGCCGCTCCCCTTGGCGCGCGGAGTGTCCTTTTCTTTCTCGCTCAGGGCCAGTTCACCGCCGGACATGGATAGGCCCAGCTCGTGCCCCACGTGTCCTCCGATCTGAATGCGCCCCCCCGTCATCTCCTCGCCGGCCAGGTCCCAGACGAGATCGCGGACTTCGATCGCTCCGCCGGTCATCCTGTATCCTGCGGAATAGCCGGCGTTGGCCCGCACGAGGATACGGCCGCCCGTCATCCTGTTGCCGCAGAAATCGTAGGCGTTGCGCGCAACGGTTATTTCCCCGCCCTTCATGGAATGGCCGAGATGGTTCTCGGCAAGGCCCTTGATGACGAATGAGCCACCTTTCATGCCCATGCCTGCGTAGTCCGCCACGTCCCCGTCGACGGTCAGCGTACCTGAGTTCATGAAGGCGCCGGCGTAATCGCCGAGGTCGCCCTTGACCGCCAGGTCGTTCTTCTTCAGGAATGCTCCGAATCCCTGCAGGCGGACGTCCTCCAGGACGCTGAGGTCGATTTCCTGGTCGCGGGCGAGCACCTGGAAAGCCGCCGAAAGGAAGAGGCCGGCCTTCTTTGGGAAGGCGGCGTGGTCCCGTTCGGTGGCGATGGCGTCGAGGACGGCCTGAAGAGTCTCCGCTTCGAGCGCTTTGCCCGCCAGCGCGGCCTGTGCCCCCTCGAAGTCCTTGTCCAGGGTCTCGGCGAAGGGTTCGTTCAGATATTTCTGAAAGGTCGAAAGTATGGCCATGGATCCCCTCCTACTCGGGTGACTGCCAGGCGCGGTATGGGTCGCGCACGTAGGCGTCGATGGCACGGGCCGCTTCGCGTCCTGCACGGGTGGCGAGGATGACGGTGGCCGCCCCGGTGATGGCGTCCCCTCCGGCGAAGACCTTGGGCACGGTGGTCATGTAAGTTTCCCGGTTGACCTTGATGACCGAGCCCCAGCGCGTTGCGAGGCCTGGAAGGTTGGACGGAATGAGCACGTTGGGCGTCTGGCCGATGGCCACGACAACCGTGTCGCAGTCGATGATGTAATTGCTGTCCGGAATGGGAATGGGACGCCTTCGCCCCGAGGCGTCGGGCTCTCCGAGCTGCATCTTCTGCACTTCCACGGCCTTTACGCTGCCGTTCCCGTCTCCGATGTACCTCACCGGATTGGTGAGCAATGTGAAGATGGCGCCCTCTTCTTCCGCGTGTTCGATCTCTTCGCCGCGGCCGGGCATCTCTTCGCGGCTCCGGCGGTAGACGATCCGGGCCTCGTCGGCGCCCAGGCGCAGGCCGATCCTGACGACGTCGAAGGCCGTGAATCCCGCGCCCACGACGACCAGTCTCTGCGGCCTGCGGATTGGGGTCCCCGCCTCGGGGTGGGTCCAGGCCTTCATGAGGTTGACGCGCGTGAGGAATTCGTTCGCGGAGTAAATGCCGTTGAGGTTCTCGCCCGGGATGTTCATCATGTTGGGGAACCCGGCGCCGGAGGCCACGAAGACCGCGTCGAACTCGTCCAGGACCTCCTGGACGGGCATGGTCCGGCCGACGACGTTGTTAAGCTCCATCTGCACGCCCAGGGAACTCACGTACTCAACTTCCTTCTGAACGATGGCCTTGGGAAGCCTGAATTCGGGGATGCCGTACATAAGGACGCCGCCGGCTTTGTGCAATGCCTCGAAGATGTGGACCGTATGGCCCATTTTTGCCAGGTCGGCGGAGCAGGAAAGACCGGCGGGTCCGGAACCGATGACGGCCACTTTGTACCCCGTCGAGGGCTTCTTGTGGAGGTCTTCGGCGCGCCGCTCGGAGTGCATGAACTGCCAGTCCGCGGAAAACCTCTCCAGTCGGCCGATGGCGATGGGATTGTGGGCGTTGGTGTCGTTGATGATGCACGCCGCTTCGCAGAGGTTCTCCTGCGGGCAGACGCGTCCGCAGACGGCCGGCAGGTTGTTGTACTGGCGGATGTCCTCGGCGGCCTCGGTGAACTTCCCCCTCGCGATCAGGCCTATGAAGGAAGGGATGTCGATGTGAACCGGGCAGGCGACCACGCAGCGCGGCTTGGGGCACTCGAGGCAGCGCATGGCCTCGGCGACGGCGATGTCCGGCGTGTATCCCAGAGCCACCTCGCTATAGTTCTTGAGGCGGTCGGCCACGGTCTGGCAGGCGATTTCACGGCGGGCTTCCTTCGACCGGGGGCGCTTGCGTTCCCCGTCCTTGACCCCGCCCAACTTGACGATATCTATAGTCTCAGCCATGGCTTTCCTCACCGTTTCAGTGTTTCGAGATAGAGATTGCAACTGGGGTCGGCCGCTATGGCCTTATGTTCCTGTTCCTTGTAGACCTTCATACGGTTGAACATCTGATCCCAGTCGACCTTGTGCCCGTCGAAGTCCGGCCCGTCCACGCAGACGAACTTGGTTTCGTCGCCCACCGCAATGCGGCAGCCTCCGCACATGCCCGTTCCGTCCACCATGATGGTGTTGAGCGAGACGATCGTGGGAATACCCCACGGCTGCGTCTTTTCCGCGACGACGCGCATCATGATCGGGGGGCCGATGGCCACGATCCTGTCGATGGTGCGTCCCTCGTCGTGGAGCTGCTCGAGGGCCGTCGTCACGAAACCTTTTATCCCGCAGGACCCGTCGTCCGTCGTGATGATCACTTCATCCGAAACGCCGGCAAGCTTGTCGTTCCAGAACATGAGGTCCTTGCCCCTGTACCCGATGATCGTGACCACCTTGTTGCCCGCGGCCTTGAGTCCCTTGCAGATCGGGTAGATGGGCGCGACGCCCAGCCCGCCGCCGATGACCACGACGGTACCGTAGTTATCGATGTGCGTCGGGGTCCCGAGGGGGCCCAGAACGGCGAAGAGCTCGTCACCCTCCTGAAATTCCTGGCCGAGCTCGATGGTGGATCGCCCGACCTCGAGGAATACGATGGTGACTTCCCCCGTCTCCGGATTGGAGTCCGCGATGGTCAGCGGGATCCGTTCGCTCTCCTCCCTGTTCATGACCATAAGGAACTGACCCGGTTTGTGGGCTTTCGCCACGCGGGGGGCGCGAATGGTCATCTCGACCACGCCCGTGGCTAGAACCTTCTTGTTGGTAATCTGGTACATGCTTTCCCCTTAAGCGCTGATGCACGACATTCCATTCCATACAGTCGTACAATATGAAAGTATCCCCCCATGAAATTGAGGGGCGAATTATAATTCCAGAGGGACGCAATTGCAAGTAGAAGGAAGAGTTATGCGGACCATGGGCAAGCAGCACATGGTCTGGGACGGAACGAAGATTATGCGCGCTTTTCCGGCCGGTCGCCTGGAACTCGAGGGCGGCCGCAGCCGGAATTTGGTGGCCGTCGGCGACCGGGTGCTGCTACGTCCCGATTCCGGCGGCACGGCTTTGATCGAGACCGTTCTTCCGCGTGCCAACAAGATTTCCCGCCGCCTCACTTTCACGGGCGTGGAGCACGTCGTCGCATCCAATGTGGACGTGATGGCCGTCATGCTTTCTGCTTGGCCGAGGCCAAACACGGGACTGCTGGACCGCTATCTCGTCGAAGCCCATGCTTCGGACATCGTGCCTGTGATCCTGGTTAACAAGATGGACCTGGCCGATAAGCCGGCGGTGGAAAACGAGCTGTCGCCATACGTCGCCCTCGGGTACCCCATTCATCGCATGTCGGTCCGAACCGGCGAAGGGATCGAGGGCTTTCTTTCGGACGTGTCCGGCAAGTGGGTCGCGATTGTCGGCCACTCGGGAGTCGGAAAGACGACGCTACTCAACACGTTGTTCCCTTCTCATCAGGCACGCGCGGTGGGCGACGTGAACCCGGCCACGGGCAAGGGGCGGCACACGACGACGAGCGCAGTCGCCCACAGACTGCAGGACGGAACCGTTCTCATCGATACGGCGGGGATCCGCGGGTTTGCGCTGTGGGGCGTAGACTGGCGTTGCGTGGAGAGCGGGTTCCTCGAGATCCACGAGGCGGGAGAGGGGTGCCGTTACCCCGACTGCAGGCATCGGGGAGAGCCCGGCTGTTCCGTGGGTACAGCCGTTTCCGGAGGGCGAATCACCGAGCGTCGTTTCGAGAGCTACCTGACCTTGCTGGACGAAGCGGAGTCGGTCGCTTAGTACGGGCCGGGTCAAAGCAGCCTAATAAGAGAAGGGGGCGCCGAACGGCGCCCCCTTCCTGGTAGGTGCAACAACGTTTTACTGGTTGGCCGGAGCTTCGGCCGGGGCTTCCGCAGGTGTTTCGGCGGGAGCGTTTGTTTCCTCGTTTGCGGGCGCGTTGGCTTCGGCAGCCGGAGGCTGCTCGGCCGGCGCGGCGTTCTCGGCGGGCGCCTCGGCCGGCGTCTCGGCCGGCGCGGGGGCCTTCGGGGCCTCGGCCTTCTGGCATCCCACGAAGGAAACCATCGTCAAGGCCAGCAAGAGAGCCAACAGGATACAAGACAACTTCTTCATCATTCACTCCTCCCTGACAGTTTGTCCGGTAACTCAACTTAATTCCTACCTGATCGGTGACTGGCCTTTAGAACGTAGCATAGAGGCAGGGCGCTGTCAACGCGGATCAGTTCATCTCGTGCTTGAGATCGCGCGAAAGAAGTTCGTCCAGGGCCTGCGCGGGGCCCAGGCCCTCGAAGAGGATCCTCTCCACCACGGACGTGATGGGCATGTCCGCGCCGTGAAGGCGCGCGAGGTCGGATACGGAACGGGTGGTCGGGACGCCCTCCGCGACCATCTTCATGGAATCGAGAATCGCCTCGAGGGGCTCGCCCCGGCCGAGCCGGACGCCTACGGTCCGGTTCCGGCTCTCGCTCCCCGTGCAGGTCAGCACGAGGTCGCCCATGCCGGAAAGTCCGGAGAAGGTCAGCGGATCCGCTCCGAGAGCAACGCCCAGCCTGACGATCTCGCGCAGCCCCCGGGTGATGATGGCGGCTATCGTGTTCGGTCCGAATCCCAACCCGACCGCGATTCCGCACGCGAGAGCGATGACGTTCTTGACCGCGCCGCCAAGCTCCACGCCGGTGCGGTCCGTGCTCGTATAGCCTCTCAACGGAGGGGCCGAAACGAGAATCTGAGCCCGTTCGGCGCGATCGGCCCGAGGCGATGCCAGGACGACTGTCGTGGGATCCTTTCGGGCCAGGCCGGCGGCGAACGACGGCCCCGAGAGCACGACGGCGGGCCTGCACGACTCGGGAGCGTAGGCCTCGATGACCGCACTGACAGGTAGCAGGGTCTTTTGTTCGATGCCCTTGGAGGCGGACACGACGAGGGTTCCCTCGGGGCACAGACGGCCGATCTTCTTCCAGAGGGCGCGTGTGGCCTGGGCCGGTGTCACGGACAGCCAGTTCGAGGCGGTCCACGGAACCGCTTCCGGATCGTGGAACAGGTCGATGTTCTCCGGCAGCGGGGTGCCGGGAAGGAAGTCGACGTTTTCCCTCGACCCCGTCATCGCCTCGTACTGGTCCCTTTCGTAAATCCACAGGGCAACTCTGTCGCAACTGCCCGCCAGGTGAACGGCGAGCGCGGTCCCCCACGCGCCCGCGCCCCATACGATCACTCTATTTTCGGGCTTCACGCCGCACCCTCCTTCTTCTTCTTATCTCCCCACAGCCTGGATTCGGTTCCCTCCAGGAGATGTCTGATGTTGGAATGGTGCCTGGCCACCAGGAGTAAGGCGATGCCCGCACCCAGCACGGCTACTTCAAGACTGTAGCGCCCGGACACGTAGTGGCCGGCCATGAGGATGGCGCCGAACGTCAGGGAAGCCAGCACCGAACCCAGGGACACGAAACGGAGGGCGAGGACTTCCGCAAGAAACACGCAGAGGGCGATCAGAGTGGGAACGGGCGCAATGAAGAGAAAGGCGCCGAGGCCGGTTGCGATCCCTTTGCCGCCTCTGAATCCCAGGAAGACCGGGAAGCAGTGGCCCACGACGGCCGCAGCGCCCGCCGCCGCGTTCATCCACGGCGCGTGCCCCCAGTGGAGGCCGGCCCAGACCGGAAAGGCGCCCTTGGAGAAATCCAGGATGAGGGTCACCAGACCCAGGAGCTTGCCCTGTGTCCTCAGGACGTTCGTGGCTCCGATGTTACCGGATCCCATGGTCCGGATGTCGGCGCCCGCCCTGTACCGCGTCAGGATGTAACCGAAGGGAATCGCCCCCAGCAGATAGGCGCCCGCTATAATAAGGATGTCGGTCAAGTTCATCCCTTTCCCTCGAGTGACCAGCGCTCGACCACCTCGTGGATGGGGCCCGCAGGTGTGAGCGTGCTTTCGTACAGCGTGACGTGGTCCGCGCGGTCCTCCCCTGCCTCGAAGCTCCTCGAGTCTCCTGAGCGCTTCCAGGAGAGCCGGTTCCCGTCTCGGCTCCCTGAGCCGGCCGAGGGTCAGGTGCGGGCAGAAGGCTCTGTTTTCGCGAGGGATCCCCACGCCGGCCAACCGGTCTTCGATCGACGCCTGAAGGGTCGATAGCCCGCCGGCGGTGTCCCGGAGACCGCACCATATCACGCGCATGCGATCCGGGCTGCCGAAAAAACCAAGACCACTTATGCCGTAATGAAGGGGGCTGTTCCGCAAACCACTTCGGGCAAGGCCCCGCGCACGCGCTCGCTTTCCATCGGGGCGAGATCCGGAAAGAACTTGAGCGTCAGGTGGATCTGTTCCGCTTTGACCCACTTGACGCCCCTGGCTTCTTCGGAGAGCTGTCGAATGACATTCGTCCATGGCTCTCCGGGACTCCTTCCGACATGTCCAGGGCGAGGAAAGCGCGCATGGGAACCTCCGTACGCTGCATGGTAGGCGACGATGGCCGAAGTGTCAACTATTCATTGGCCTTTTCGACTGCCGCCCCGTCAGTCGAGCTCAACGGGGTCCCACTGCTTTTGTGGGGGCACTGGCGGAACAGGCTGCCGTGCCCCCGGCGCAGGGTTTTCGAGAAACAGTTCCGCCAGGAGGGGGTGGCGCAAGGCGGCGAACCGCCCCTCCCGGCGAACCAGGGCCGCGTCTTCCATCCAGCGAATGTAGGATCTTGCGGCTCCGGAGGAAATCCCCATGTCCGAGGCCAGATCGGGAACGGAACTGGGCCCCTTTTCGGCCAGGAGGGCGCCGATCCTCACCAGGGCCGTCGCCTCCGCGCGCGGCGGCCATGCCCGTCGACCACTCGTGTTCGAGGTTCAGGCGCTTGAGGGATCGTCGGCGGCAGCCTTGAATAGAGGGGCGGAACATCGCCCGCGGCCGGCGTTTCCCAGAACCCCGCCCGGACACCGGTCCCGACCAAGGCGTCGCGCACCTGCACGGCGCGACGAGGGAAGCGGCACACGAGCAGGAGTCCCTGTCCGGCGCCCCGAAGGACGATCCTCTGCCAGACGTCGGCGTAATCCCGGGTCCCGGCCCATCCGGGGAGGCAGTCCGCGGACCGAAGCACGAGGCCGGGCGCCGCGGAAGGGGCGAACTGCGGCGGAGACCAGGCGAGGTCGCATTCTTCCCAGCCTCGGGGCGTGGTCACGTCGTATCCGTAGTCTGCCCGCGCCACCAGGCACCGGTGTTTCTTCAGGGCACCTTCCAGCATCCGCTCCATACGTCAATGTTAGGTACGTAAAGAGCGAATGTCAAGTGACAATTAACCGGCATGCGATCGACATCCGCCCGGTGTAGGATTCCCCGGGCCCGGCGCGTGTTAAGATAAACGGCTTCTGTGCGGAGGCGCTCCATGATAGTCACTTTCCTGGGAACGGGCACATCGGTGGGCGTCCCCGTAATCGGCTGCCGCTGCAGGGTGTGTGCCTCCGGCGACCCTCGGAACAAGCGCATGCGCCAGTCGGTGTGGATCAGGGAAGGCGCCCTGTCCCTGATAATCGACACGGCCGTGGATTTTCGGCAGCAGGCCCTGCGATTCGGCATTGAGAGACTGGACGCCATCCTGCTCACGCACCCCCACGCCGACCACATTCTGGGGCTCGACGAAACGCGGGTTTACGCCTATTGGCAGCGCCAGACCATTCCCGTCTACGGAAGCCTCGCCACGCTGACCGGCGTGCGGCGGACCTTCTGGTACGCTTTCGAGGATGTCCCGAAAGGCGGAGGACTCCCCAGGCTCGATCTTATCGCGCTCGAAGGACCGTTTACGCTCGGGGGGCTGAAGATTCTCCCGGTCGAGGCTGACCACGGCAGCATGACAGTGACCGGATATCGAATCGGAGATTTTGCATACATAACCGATTGCAAGCGCCTGCCCGAAGAAACCGTTGCAGCCCTGCGGGGCGTGGACACGCTGGTCATAAACGCTCTGAGGCATTCGCCCGAGCATCCCACCCACATGACTGTCGGGGAGGCGCTGGCTGCTGTTGAAGCCGTGAGGCCGCGGCGGACGTTTCTCGTCCACATGGGACACGAAATGGATCACGAAGAGCTTTCTAAAGCCCTTCCCGACGGCGTTGCGCCGGCCTACGACGGGTTGACGCTGGAATTGAACGCCCGTGGTTCAGAACGGGAGGTTGAATGACATCTGTTTCTAGCTATTCCGATCTGGGGAAAAAAGCCGTACTCGTAACCGGCGCTTCTTCGGGCATCGGTCTCGCCTGCGCGAGGCTCTTTCTGGCCTCGGGCGCCCGGGTGGCGGCCCATTTTCGCTCCGGTGAAGGTGCAGTCAGGGACCTCGCCCGCGAGGCCCCTGAGCGGATCTTTCCGGTCCAGGCGGATCTGTCCGAAGAAGCGGGCTGCGTGACGTTATGCCGGGAGGCCACCGAGCGACTCGGAGGGCTTGACGTGCTTGTGCATTCAGCCGGGATATGGACGGACGGGGCCATCCGATCCCTTGCCAGGGAAACGCTGGAGACCATGTTCAGGACCAATACCTTCTCCTCCTACTACCTGGCGCGGGAGGCCGCCAACCGGATGGGCGAAGGCAGCCTCATCTTCATCGGCTCTACGGCGGGGCAGAGGGGAGAGCCGGAGCACAGCCACTACGCCGGAAGCAAGGGGGCCGTCCAGTCCATGGTTTACTCCCTCGCGCAGGAACTGGCGCCTGCCGTTCGCGTCAACCTCGTTTCACCGGGGTGGGTCCGGACACCCATGAGCCGACAGGCCCTTGAAGAAAGGGAATCGGCCATCGTTTCGGCCGTGCCCCTCAAGCGCGTCGCCGAGGCCGAGGATGTGGCGGAGGCCGCCCTCTTTCTGGCAAGCGACGCGAGCCGGCACCTCACGGGCCAGGATATCTGCTGTTCCGGCGGGGCGTTGTTGCCCATGCCCAGGGGATGAGGAATGCACGGGGCGTAAAGGTTCTCGCAGGCGGGCTTCAACCCCGTGGGGTGGGACGCGGACCCGTGTGAGCCGGATGGCCCGGGCCGAAAAAGCCTCAGGCGCCCTTTTTCGGGTTGTGCTTCAGGGCCGATTCGAGGTCTCGGACGAGGGCATCGACGCGAAGGCGCGTCTTGGCGTCCAGGTCGCAGTTCAGAGCCTTCCTGTAGAGGGGCAGGGCTTCCGCCGGGCGGTCCGTCTGCAGGTACAGCGTGCCGAGGGTCAGGTAGTTGGGCGCGTAGGCCGGGTACAGGCGCATACCTTCCCTGTAGAGTGCGAGCGCTTCGTCGAACTGGCTCTTGAGGAGGTAGACATCGGCTTCCTCCTTCAGGGTGCTGGCAGGATTGGTGCTGAGCTGCAGCGCCATCTGAAAATCGGCAGTGGTCTCCGCCTTTTTCTTCTGGACGAGGTGGATCCTTCCCTTGAGAACGTAGGTCTGCGCGTCGGCGAACCCGCCGGCAACGGCACGCCCTAGGAGGTTGAAGGCTTTCTCCGCCTCGTTCTTGTCGAGATAGTAGGCCGCAAGCGCGTTGACCGCGGACACTAGGTCCGGTTCGATCTCGATGGCCGAACCGTAGCATCGGGCGGCCTCGTCCGGTTTGGACTTCAAGACTTCGGCGTGGCCCTTGGCCACGTAGGCCCGCGCCATTCGGGGCGCCAGGACGAGGGCTCGGTCCTGGGCTCTGATCGCCTCGTCCGGGTGTCCCTCGTGCCGCAAGGCCTCGCCGTATTCGAACCAGGCCGTGGGATTGCCGGGATCTTCCGACGTCACCGACGCCATGAGGGCGGCAGCCTGCTCCCAATGCCCCATCTCTAGGGCGTTGCGGGCCTCGTTCATGGCGTGCAGGATGCCCGTGGCCTCCGAGGGGGCGCGCAGCGTTTTCCCGGCGATCTGAGGCCCGCCTCGTCCGGACCGGGCCGGCCCGCGGACCACAGACAGGGACATGGCGTCCGCCGGGGGAGAGGACGGGATGGCCGGCAGAAGGCTTTTCAATCCGACGGCGGCACTGGACGGGGAGCCCGACAGATCGTGTGTTTCTCCAGGGTCGTTCCGGAGATCGTACAACCTGTCCCCGTGCGTTGACCTCACCCATTTGTACCGGCCGTCGGTTACCGCAAAAAGCGGGCTCCAGCGGAAGTTGTCATAGGCGAACCACGATTCCATGGTAACCGTACCGGTCTTGTCGGCCTCAGCGGAAAGGGCGTCGCGCCCGTCGGGGCGAAAAGAGGCCGGAGCGGTCAACTTTGCGGCCGAAAGGATTGTCGGTGCTACGTCGGCGAGACTGCACGGACTGGATATGCGCCGATTCCCGGTCCTCCCCGGGAGGGAAAGGATCCAGAGCGAACGGACCGTGGGTTGATAGAGGAGCGCTCCATGGGTTATTTCCCCGTGGGCACCCAGCGCTTCCCCATGCTCGGAGACGACAGCCACGATCGTGTCTCTGGGCAGGGCCCGGAGGAGGCGCCCGGCCTCCGCATCGAGGTAAGCCACCGCCCTGTCGTAGGGCGTTAGATCGCCCGCTGGGGAGGATGAAGGGGCGGAGGTGTACGGGGCGTGTGTGTCCGCGTACTGCACCCACAGGAAGAGCGGCTTTTTTGAAGTCTTCCCCGAAAGCGCGGCGACCGCCCGGTCGGTGACCTGGGCCGCGTCGCGCGCCCGCATCGGGCCCAGGGCGTCGTCGTAGACGTCGAAACCCCGGCTCAACCCGAACCGGCCGTCTAGCGCAGGAGCCGCCACAACGGCCCGCGTCTCGTATCCGTCGATTTTCAGAACCTCGGCGAGGGTCTTCACGTCGGCGGAGAGGAGGCCGTATCCGTCGTCGTACAGCCCCGTCCGAGCCGGCAGGCACCCGGTCAGAAGGGTCGCGTCCGCGGGAAGAGTCATGGGGGACGACGTGTAACAGCCGGTGAAGACGCACCCGCTTCGGGTGAGCGCATTGAGGTTGGGCGCCAGTTCTTCCGGACCGCCCCAGGCGGCCAGCCTGTCCGCCCGGAATGCGTCGAGGCTGACGAGAACGATGTCGGGGCTCCTCCCCCAGAGGCAAAGGCTCGTGGACAGGACCAATGCCGCGGCGACGATACGGATGCGCATTTTTCACCTCCCAGAATGACCGGCGGATGAAACACCGCCTCCCGGACAGGGGCGCCGAAGCAAATAATGGAACGGGATCGGTGCCGGGCGTTCCGGAGATCCTATGGCGGGAATTCCGCAGGTGTTCCCCTCGTGCAGCCCGCCGGAGAGTGTGCTCGGGCGGATCAACGCCACAAATAATACCACGGCCGTGGGCGGTCGGCCCCGGACGCGGCCCCGAGCAAGGTGTTCTTGACCATATATTTAGGCGCGGCTACAGTAATAGGTTGCGCGGGAGCACGGGATGGTGAGAATACGCGCCTTGGGCGCAATAACAATAGGATCGGTCTTCCTTTCGCTTGGTGGGGCGGCCTTGCTGTCTGCCTGCGGCGGCGGGCCGGTCCGCATCGGGGCCGTTCTGCCTCTCACGGGGCAGCTCGCGCCGTATGGCAAGAGCATACGCCGGGGGATCGAAGTGGGTGTGGCTGTTGTGAACGGCGACGGCGGCGTGTCGGGCCGGCGCCTCGAAGTTCTCGTGCGGGACTCGCTTTCAAGCCCGGATCGGGCGGCGGAGGCCTTCAAGGCGCTGGTCGGGGAAGACGGTGTCCAGGTGGTCATAGGCGGGTGCTCGAGCCCTGAGGCTCTCGCCATAGAGCCCATGGCCCGCAGCCTCGGGCGCGTACTGTTCTCGCCTTCCGCATCTAGCCCCGGTCTCGGCCGTGACGGGGGCTACTTTTTCAGGAACTGGCCCTCCGACGACCTGGAAGCGGGCACGATGGCCGATTTCGTCGCCTACACGCTCCATGTCACGAAGGTCCTGGCGGTTGCCGAAGACAACACTTACGGACGCGGCATGGCCGCGGCGTTTTCAAGCCGGTTTCAGCATGACGGCCGAACGGTGCGCGTCATGGAAGTTCCGGCGAAGGGCGACGACTACGCCGGCACGGCGCGCCGGATCGTGGAGGCGGGAGGCGCTCAGGTCGTCTTCGTTTCGGGGTACGGTCGCACCATCGTGCGGCTGGTGGAGGCGCTCAAGGGTGCCGGCGAGGCGAGGCCCCTCCTTGCGGCGAGCGCCCTGGGCGACAGCGACATCCTCAAGAGCGCCGCCGGCCGCATCGACGGTCTCATCTTTCCGCTCCCACACTTCGACCCCCAAAGCCGGAATCCCGAGGTCCAGGTTTTCGTTACCGAATTCCAGGCACGTTACCGTTCGGTCCCCGGCGTTTATGCGGCGCACGCATACGACGCCGTGCGCCTCCTGGCCCGTGTGATGGAGAGGAACGGCATTCGGGCGGACGACGTCAGGTCGGGGTTGCTTTCGCTCAAGAAATACTCCGGCGTCACCGGCGAGTCGACTTTCAACGATCAGGGGAGCGTTGCGAGGACCTTCCGGCTCTTTGTATCGCGCGGGGGCAAGGCGGTGCCGCTGAGCAGCGTTCTGGACAGCGTTCTCCCGTCCCTGCAGGAGCGGGTGGCGCGGCTCCGCTTCGGGGAGGAGTGACGTGGGGCTCGTACTGACCATCTCCGAGCTGATCGAGGCGAGGCGGACTTGGCGTTCCCAGGGCCGGACCGTGGTCTTCACGAACGGGTGTTTCGATCTGCTCCACGTCGGGCATACGAGATACCTGAACGCGGCCGGAGCGCTCGGAGACCGCCTCGTCGTCGGTCTGAACAGCGATGCCTCCGTCAGGCGCCTCAAGGGACCCTCCCGGCCCGTAACACCCCAGGCGGAAAGGGCGGAAATACTGGCGGCCCTGTACGCCGTGGATGCCGTGACGGTCTTCGAGGAGGACACCCCTCTCGACCTCATCGAATCGGTCACGCCCGACGTCCTTGTGAAGGGCGGCGACTGGACGCTGGAAACGATCGTCGGCCGGGAGCACGTTCTCGCCGCCGGCGGCCGGGTGCTCACGCTGCCCGTCGTTCCTGGCCGTTCGACAAGCGCCCTCGTTTCATCCTTGAACCAGTCGGAGCCGTGATGGACCCGCTCCTCGAACGTTTTTTCTCAGAACTCTACGAGGCCCTGGGCGGGGCGCAGGGTTTGCCGTCGGTGAGGGGCGGAGCGTTGCCTTACGTGCTCGCGGCGCACCTCTCGCTGAGAAAAAGCGCCGAGGCGGTGGTGGTTTCCACGGAGGCTGAAGGGCAGAGACACCAGTCCTTCTTTGAGGCGGTCCTCGGCGAACGCGGCGCCCCGGCGTGGCTGCCGGCCCCCGACGCAGACCCTTACGAAGGCCTGCCCAGGCATCCGGGGATCCTACTGGAACGGGCCGCGGCGCTGACGCGCACGCTGACGTCCCCGCGCCCCGCCGTCATGGCCTCGGTGGAGGGCCTGCTCTACCGCGTCCCCAGGCCCGGGTACTGGAAAGCGAGCCTCAAGCTCCTCGAGCGGGACGAGACCCTCGACAGGCACGCCCTGCGCCTCGACCTGTGGCGGATGGGGTTCAGGCAGGTCGACCTTGTGGGGGAAGTCGGCGAGGTCGCCTTCCGGGGCGGAATCGTCGACGTCTTTCCCCCGACCGAGACCATGCCCGTCCGCCTGGAACTCTTCGGCGAAGACGTCGAATCGGTTCGGTATTTCGATCCTGTGACCCAGCATTCGATGGGGGACGTGGACCATCCGGTACTCCTTTTCCCGCTCTCCGAAGCCTTGCGCGACGAAGAACTCATCACTCGGCTGCGCGGAGAGCTCGCCGAAACGGGGGCCTTCGGAGAAGTCCGCCTGGAAAGCCTGAACCATGGGGGGATTTACCCCTCCTACGAGTCGGAAATAAGGCATGACGCGAACTTCTACTGCACCTTCCCGGAGTTCGTGGGTGGCGCGAGGTGGACGGTCCTCCAAGCCGCCGCGCTCGTGCACCAGGCCACGGCCACCCTGCGGGAATTTCGAGACAGCTTCGTGCGTCAGCACCGTCCCGCCTTCCTGGACCCGGACGGGCTCTTCATGAGCGTGAAGGACCTCGTGGCGCTGACCGAGGACCCCCGGACGATCCTTGCGGGGGGGGCGGAAGAGGGGACGGTTCCCAGCGAGAGGCCGCCGGTGTTTCCCGGCGAGCCCTTCAGGATGCTCGAAGAGATCAGGAAGCGCGTCGCCGACGGATACCGGTGCCTGGCCCTTCTGCGGGGACAGGGAACGCTGAACCGATTGGCGGAGATGGCCGTGGCCGAGGACTGCCCCCTGAACAGGGAGCCCCCCGAAGGCGATACCCTTCCTCCGGGACTCTACGCCGTGAAGGCTCCCGTGGACGAGGGCGTGGTCTTCCCGAACCAGCGGTGGATGGTCGTCACGGAGCAGGAGATCTTCGGCCGTGCCCGCGCCGTGCCCGAGGCGCGGATCCGAAGGCGCGAGGCCTTTTCCACCGGGTTGCGGGACCTCAAGGTCAGCGACCCGGTGGTCCACGTGGAACACGGCGTAGGTCTGTACCAGGGCATCGAAACGCTGGTCAGGGATGGGGTTAGGGAAGACTATCTCGTACTCGCTTACGCGGGTGGAGGAAAGCTCCTCGTTCCCGTGGCCCGTATGGACCTCATTCAGAAGTACGTGGGACCCGAAGGGCACCATCCTCCGCTCGACCGCCTCGGCGGGACGGCGTGGAAGAAGAACAAGGACAAGGTCCGAAAGGCCGTGCGCAATGTGGCCGTCGATTTGCTCAAGCTCTATGCGACACGCCGCACGGTCGATGGCTACAACTATTCGCCTGACTCCGAAGGACAGGAGGCCTTCGAGGCCCAGTTTCCCTTCGATCTCACGCCGGACCAGGAGAGAACGGTCCTGGACATCAAGGCGGACATGGAGTCGTCCAGACCTATGGACCGGATCGTGTGCGGCGACGTCGGCTTCGGCAAGACGGAGGTGGCCATGCGGGCGGCATTCAAGGCCGTCGAGGAGGGCCGGCAGGTGGCCGTTCTGTGTCCAACGACCGTGCTGGCGCTCCAGCATACGGAGCGGTTCCAGGAGCGCTTCGCCCCCTTTCCGGTGAAGGTGGCCATGCTCTCGCGCTTCGTGCCTGCGGCCGAACAGAAGAAAGTCCTCAAGGCCGCGGCGGCGGGAGAGGTGAATATCGTAATAGGCACGCACCGTCTCCTGTCCAAGGACGTGAATTTGCCGAGGCTCGGGCTCCTCATAGTGGACGAGGAGCAGCGTTTCGGCGTGGGGCACAAGGAGAAGATCAAGGCCATGAAGGCGCGGGTGGACGTGCTGACCCTCACGGCGACGCCCATACCCAGAACCCTGCAGATGGGTCTTTCGGGTATCCTTGACATGAGTCTCATACAGACCGCTCCGAAGGACAGGTTGAGCATTCAGACCACCGTCCAGCCCTACGACAAGGACCTTGTGGTTTCCGCCGTCAAGCGCGAGCTCTCAAGAAACGGCCAGGTCTACTACGTCCACAACCAGGTGGAAACCATAGCCGGAGCGGCGCGGAGGCTCCAGGAGTGGGTCCCCGGCGCGCGCGTGACCATCGCCCATGGGCAGATGGGCGAAAGGGCGCTGGAGGATGTCATGCTGGCCTTCTTCCGGGGGGATTACGACGTGCTCGTGTGCACCACGATCATCGAGAACGGAGTGGACCTGCCGCGGGTGAATACCCTGCTGGTCGAAGACGCGCACAACTTCGGGCTCACTCAGCTCTACCAGTTGCGCGGCCGTATCGGACGTTCGGACGTACCGGCGTACGCCTACCTGCTGACCCCGCCGGGCGTCGCACTCATGGGCAACGCGGCCAAACGACTTGAGACGCTGCAGGAGTTTTCGGAACTCGGCGCCGGGTTCAGGGTGGCCGCAGTGGATCTCGAACTGCGTGGGGCGGGCAATCTCCTGGGTGGGGAACAATCGGGGCACATGGCCGCCGTCGGTTTCGAACTCTACCTCCGGATGCTCGAAGAGGCCGTCGCCGAAGCCAAGGGCGAAACGCCGCCTTCCGTCGCGCGTTGCGAGATGAACCTGGGACTGGACCTCTCCGTCCCGATGGAGTATATGGAAGAGATGAATCAGCGCCTCTCCTTCTACAGGGAATTGTCCCTGGCCTCGAGCGTCGAGGAGGTGGACAGGATTGCGGCGGAGGTGGCGGACAGGTTCGGCCCCATGCCCGCCGAGGCCGCGGGCCTGATCGCGTCGGTCAGACTTCGTATCAAAGCGGAAGGTATGTACGTTAAGAATGTGACCGCCAAGCAGGGACTCCTCCGCGTCCATTTCGATCCGGGCGCTCCCCTCGATTCCGCCGGGCTTGTCTCGTACCTGTCCGGAAGACAGGGCGTTCAGCTCAATCCCGCGGGCGCGCTCGAGGTGCCTCTGGACCGGGGCGAAGATCCATTGAGGATTCTGGATGGGGTTCTGGATGCGGCCTCGCCGGGGCAGGCGGTGGCCCTATGACCGCCAGGCGCCTCCTTTTCCTGTTCCTCCTGTTCGCGCTGTCCGGGACCTTCCTCGTCTCGGCCTGCCACCGGGATCCGATCCAGCGACTGAAGGCCAAACCCGACGTGCTGGCCGTGGTGGGGCGCTACTACATCCAGAAGAAGACATTCAAGGCCGCCCTCGACCAGAACCAGGTCGCTGATACGACCAACGCCGATATCATGAGCCGCGTCTGGGACCACCTCGTGAACGACGTGCTGATACTCAACGACTCGGTCGGCTCTCCCGTCCCTGTTTCACCCGAACCGCTCGAGAGGTTCGCCGATTACGGGGTCCTGGAGGATGCGGCGTCGGCCGCGCTGCAGCAGAAGGTTTACTCGAAGGTGGAGGTCTCCCGGCAGGAGGTTGAACGCTACTACAGGGACCATCTCAAGGATTTTCAGAAGGGCCGGGGCGTCCTGTTGCGCGAGATCCTCCTGCCAGGCCTCAATCAGGCGAAGGAAGCCGAAAAGCTTCTCCAGCGGGGCCATTCCTTTATCGCCGTGGCAAGGCTCTATTCCCTGTCTCCGGAGAAGGGCGGCGATCAGTACTTCGAATACCAGGAACTTCCCGATTACCTCCGGCGTGAGGTCCGCATCGCCAAGGCGGGTGCACCCACGCGGCCCATCCAGGTATCGGCCGAGTTCTACCAGATCCTTCTCGTCGTCAAGAGCTACGAACGATACACGATTCCCCTGCAGGACATGGCGCCGCACATCCGTCTGACCATTTCGGACGCCAAGGGCGATCAGCTTCTCGGCGCATACATGGCCGGACTGCGCCGCCGCTTTAAAATCACGGTGTTTTGGTCTAAACTGCCCTTTACCTACCGGAAGGAGACCCCATGAGCCGCCGCAGCCTTTTCGCCCTCGTTCTCATGTTGGCTGTCTGGCCCCTGTCCAGCTGGTCACGCGTGATAGAAGAAGTCGTCATCAAGGTCAACGATTCGATTATTACCCGCACCGAATACGAAAGCAGGCTCAAGAGTACGGAGGCCGCCCTCAGAAGGGAATACAAGGGCCCGGATCTGGAAGCGCAGATAAAGGTCCTGCCACAGAAACTGCTCGACCAGATGGAGGATGAACTCCTTCTGGTGGAAAAGGCCAAGCAGCTCTATCAGGTGGACATGATCGTGGACCACCAGTTGGATGACTTCATGAAAGAAAACCACCTGAAGACCAAGGCCGACCTGGCAAAGGCCCTGCAGGCTCAGGGGCTCACCATGGCGGAGTTCCGCAAACAGATCACGCTGATCTACGTGCCCGAATTCATGAAGAGCCGGGAGATCAGGAGCGACATCTCGATTTCCACGGATGAGATCAAGAAGTACTACGACGAGCACAAGAACAACCTGACCCCCAAAGCCCAGGTGCACCTCCAGGAAATCCTGATCCTGAAGAGCGATCATACCAAGGAGCAGGCGGAGGCCCTGTCCGACGAAATCAGAAAGCAGTACAAGGCCGGGACGGATTTCGGCGACCTGGCGGAAAAGTACTCGGAAGCTTTTTCGAGAAGCCAGAAGGGCGATGCGGGGTGGTTCACGCGAGACGATCTCTCGCCCTCGATCGCGGACGCGGTTTTTTCCCTCAAGGCGGGCAGCACGACGCCCGACCTCGTGCCCACGAACGTAGGCTGGTACATCTTCAGGGTGGAGGCGGTCAAGGAACCCGATGTCCCGAGCCTGGACCAGGCGAGGGCCCAGATCGTCGAGGCTCTGAAGGAAGAGAAATTCAAGAAAGCCTACGCCTCGTACATCAAGCGCCTGAAGGCCGAGAATTACGTATGGGTCAACCCGAAATACGTGTAAAAGCCGGCTAGTGGGCACGTGAGACTGGACCTCTTTTTAAAGAACACGCGGCTCGTCAAAAGGCGTTCTTCCGCCAGGAATTTCGCCAGGGGTGGAGGCGTCCTGGTCAACGGGCACCCGGCGAAACCGGGAAAGGACGTCAAGGCTGGCGATGTGGTGACCCTGCTTGCCATGGACGAGCCTCCGAAGAGATGCGAGATCGTCGCCGAAGCCCAAAGGCCGGTTCCGAAGGGCCGTGAGGCAGATTTTTTCAGGATGCTCGATTGAACGCATGGTGTGAGAAGGACGACGTAACTGGAGCGCGGCCGGTGCCGGCAGCATGCCCCGACTCTTACCGGCTCGGAAGGGTCGTCATTTCGCCGGCCCTCGCCCTCGCTCCCATGGCCGGACTTACGGACGTGACCTTCCGGCGCGTGGTAAAGCGCTGCGGCGGTGTGGGGCTCGTCGTCTCGGAGATCGTCTCGTCGGAGGCCCTGGTCAGGGGTGCGCTTCGGACCGAGGACTACCTCAGGATAGGGAAAGCCGAACGTCCGGTCGCCCTTCAGCTCTCCGGCTCGGATCCCGGACACATGGCCGATGCGGCCCGGCGCTGCGAGCAGGAGGGGGCGGATATCATCGACATCAACATGGGGTGTCCGGCGCCCAAGATCACGAAGAGCCAGTGTGGCGTCGCCCTCCTGAGGGACGCGCCGCTCGCGGCCGCCGTGACCTCGGCCGTCGTAAGGGCCGTATCCGTGCCCGTGACGGTCAAGATGAGACTCGGCTGGTCGGAAGTGGAGATCACCTACCTCGAAGTGGCGAAAGCGCTCGTGGAAGCCGGCGCGGCCGGCCTCGCGCTGCACGGCAGGACGCGATCGCAAGGCTACTCGGGGCGGGCGGACTGGACGAGGATCGCCGCCTTGAAAGCATCCGTCCCAATTCCCGTTGTCGGCAACGGCGACGTGAAGACTCCGGAGGACGCCGTCGAGCTCTGGCGGACGACCGGCTGCGACGGTGTCATGGTGGGAAGGGCGGCCGTTAAGAATCCCTGGATATTCAATCAGATTGAGGCGTACCGGACAACGGGGACCTACCGGTCGCCGACCATGGCCGAAAGGATCGAACTCATCCTCGGCCATTTCGACGAATTGCTGGGAATCGGGCCTCCGGGTCTCGCCCTCCATCGCATGAAGACCTTCCTGGGCAAGTACACGACGGGCATGCCCGGCGCCGCTTCCCTGAGGGGCAGCCTGGGCCGCTACAAAGAGCCGGACGCCCTTTACGCAGCTTTCAGTGCATGGTCTCAGGGGATGGACGCGGAACTCTCGGACTGAGTCCGGCACGGAATCGGCGGGGGTGGAGAGCGATCTTGTTGCCCGGCTCGGCCGGGGGCTATACTGAGATACTCCGGACAAAGGATACGTAAGAGAATGCACGGCGGACAGACGATTCTTGTTCTTGATTTCGGCTCCCAGTACACCCAGCTGATCGCGCGCCGTGTTCGCGAACTGAACGTGTACTGCGAGGTCGCGCCCTTCGACACGCCGGTTTCGGAGATCGGAGGCGCGGCCCCCATAGGGATCATCCTCTCAGGTGGTCCGCAATCGGTCTTCGCCGAAGGTGCGCCCCGCCCGGATCCCGGGCTCCTCGGACTCGGAGTCCCCGTCCTGGGCATATGTTACGGCATGCAGTGGATGGCCCACATCCTGGGCGGGACGGTCCGCCGGTCCGAGCGCAGGGAATACGGTCCCGCCGAATTTTCAGGCTCCTTCGACAGCGTTCTGTTCAAGGGCCTTCCGGACGCACAGCCCATCTGGATGAGCCACGGCGACCGCGTGGAAGGCCTACCCCCCGGTTTCAGAACGGCCGGGTCGACGCCGAACGCCTCCGTCGCCGCCATGGAAGACGACGGCCGCCTCCTGTTCGGCATCCAGTTTCATCCCGAGGTCACGCATACGCGGGAGGGGCGGACGATCCTCCGGAGGTTCCTTTTCGACGTATGCAAGGCGGAGGGTGATTGGACCATGGCCTCCTTCGTGGAGCAGGCGATCGCGGAGGTCAGAGGGACGGTCGGTGGGAAGCGCGTTCTCTGCGCCATCTCGGGCGGCGTGGATTCGGCGGTCATGGCGCTTCTCATCCACAGGGCGGTGGGCGACCGGCTCGAATTGCTCTTCATCGACCACGGCCTCCTGAGAAAGGACGAAGCCCGGACGGTGGAACACACGTTCGCCCGGACGTTCCACCTGAAACTGCGGTCCGTCGACGCCGGGGCACGGTTCTTCAAGGCCCTTAAAGGCCTGTCGGACCCCGAAGAAAAGAGGAAGGCGACGGGCCGGGCCTTCATCGAGGTCTTCGAATCCGAGGCCCGGGCGCTCGGCGACATCCCGTTCCTCGCCCAGGGGACCATCTACCCGGACCGCATCGAATCGGCGGCGACGTCCGGAACGGCCGCCGTCATCAAGAGCCACCACAACGTCGGCGGGCTCCCCGAGCGCATGCGCATGAGGGTTGTGGAACCGCTGAGGGACCTGTTCAAGGACGAGGTCCGTTCGGTGGGACGGCTTCTGGGGCTCGACGAGGCCTTCGTGGGCCGCCACCCCTTTCCGGGACCCGGCCTGGCCGTCAGAATTCCCGGCGAGGTCAGACCCGATGACGTGGCTGTCCTCCAGGAGGCGGACGCCCTGTTTCTTGAAGAAATCCGGAAGGCGGGACTCTACGATGCCATCGCGCAGGCCTTCGCAGTGCTGCTCCCGGTGCGCAGCGTCGGTGTCATGGGAGACGAACGTACATACGAGCGCGTAGTGGCCCTGAGGGCCGTAACGACGGAGGATTTCATGACGGCGGACTGGTACCGGTTCGATCACGGTTTCCTTGCCAGGGTGTCCTCGCGTATCGTGAACGAGGTGAAGGGCGTGAACCGGGTCGTCTACGACGTGACCTCCAAGCCGCCGGGGACAATAGAATGGGAATGACCCTCAAATTTGGGATGCGGCGATGACCGAAAGACCGTTCGTTCACCTTCACCTGCACACGCAGTATTCGCTCCTGGACGGCGCCTGCCGCTTGGATGACCTGATCAGCCAGACGGTGGCGCACAAATCCCAGGCCCTGGCCATAACGGACCACGGCAACCTCTTCGGCGCGGTCAAGTTCTTCAAGAAGGCGCTCAAGGCGGGACTCAGGCCCATCGTCGGATGCGAGGCCTACCTGGCCGTCGGGTCGAGGTTTGACCAGGACACCCTCAGCCCGAGCAGGAAAAGGCCCTATTCACACCTCATTCTTCTGTGCGAGAACGAGAAGGGATACAAGAACCTCTGCAAGCTTACCACCGCGGCCTTCATGGAGGGGTTCCAGTACAAGCCGCGGATGGACAGGGACCTGCTCAAGGAACACCACGAAGGCCTCATCGCGACCTCGGCGTGCCTCGGCGGGGAAATTCCCCAGAAACTCATGCAGGGCCGCACGGAGGACGCCCTCAGGACGGCCCTCGAGTTCCAGGACATCTTCGGCGAGGGCAACTTCTACCTCGAGATCCAGGACCAGGGCATCCCAGAGCAGGTCGAGGTGAACAGGCAGCTCATAGACATGCACCGGGAGACGGGCATCCCGCTGGTGGCGACCAACGACGTGCACTTCCTGAGGAAGGACGACTACGAGGCCCACAATATCCTCATGTGCATCCAGACCAAGACGACCCGGGAGGAGAGGGCCCAGTCCGGCAAGCTCGCCTACAGCCCCCAGCACTACCTGAAGAGTCCCGGGGAGATGTGGGAGCGGTTCGGCGATTATCCGGAAGCGTTGGAGAACACGGTGGCCATCGCCAAACGGTGCCACTTCAGCTTCGACACCGCATCCAAGCACTACCCCGTCTTCCACGTGCCGGAGGGCCAATCGCTGGCGACCTACTTCGAAAAGGTGGCCAGACAAGGCTATGCGCGTCGGGTGGCCGAAGGCCTGATCAGGCAGGCCGGGGCCCATGAGAAGGAGGACTACGAGGCCAGGTTCGAGCGTGAACTCGACATCATCAAGAAGATGGACCTTTCGGGTTATTTCCTGGTGGTCTGGGATTTCATCCGGTACGCCAGGGACCACGGTGTTCCGGTGGGGCCGGGCAGGGGAAGCGCCGCGGGTTCTTTCATCTCCTACTGCATGGGCATAACGGATCTGGACCCGCTCCGCTACGACCTCCTCTTCGAACGTTTTCTCAATCCTGAGCGCGTGTCCATGCCGGATATCGACATCGATTTCTGCATGCGCGGCCGGTCCCGGGTCATCGACTACGTGACGGAAAAGTACGGCCGAGAAAACGTCGCACAGATCATCACCTTCGGCGAAATGAAGGCGAAGCTGGCCATCAGGGACGTGGGCCGTGCCCTGGCCGTTCCCCTCGAGAAGGTGGACAAGATCGCGAAAATGGTGCCCGAGGAACTGGGCGTCACGATCGAAGGCGCCCTGAACCTCTCGGC
The DNA here is from genome assembly GCA_963724125.1 of uncultured Acidobacteriota bacterium. Lineage (GTDB taxonomy): Bacteria > Acidobacteriota > UBA4820 > UBA4820 > DSQY01 > CAVRTJ01. Next base: position 65,377 of record CAVRTJ010000004.1, on the reverse strand, counting down.
CCAGCTCAAGAGTTTCTACGACTCGGATCCGCAGGTGAAGGAGGTCCTCGATATCGCCCGGCGCCTCGAGGGGCTGACGCGTCACGCTTCCACGCACGCGGCGGGTGTCGTCATCGCCCCCAAGGCGATCACCGAGTTCTGCCCGCTGCACAAGGGCAGCGGCGGCAAGGAGGACGTGACGACGCAGTTCAGCAAGGACGAGATCGAGTCCCTCGGCCTGCTGAAGATGGACTTTCTCGGCCTGCGGACGCTGACCATCCTCAACGACGCGCTCGAACTGATCCGGCGTTCCGGCGGCGATCCTCCCGATCTGGCCGCCGTGCCGCTCGATGACGCCGACACGCTGGACCTCTTCGGCCGGGGCGACACGGACGGGGTCTTCCAGTTCGAGTCCGGGGGGATGAAGGACATCCTCCGGCGGCTCAAGCCGAAGCGCTTCGAGGACCTGATCGTGCTGAACGCGCTCTACCGTCCGGGGCCTCTGGACGCCGGCATGATCGGGGAGTACATCGCGAGGGCGCACGGGAGGAAACAGCCCGAGTACCCGATCCGGGAGGTCGAGGGCATTCTGAAGGAAACCCTGGGCGTTATCGTCTACCAGGAGCAGGTCATGCTCATCGCCCACCATCTGGCGGGCTTCACGCTCGGACAGGCGGACAGCCTCCGGAAGGCCATGGCCAAGAAGGACGCCTCCGCCATGCAGACCCAGCGGAAGCTCTTCATGAAAGGCTGCCGCGAGAGGGGTGTCGACATCAAGAAGGCCGAGGACCTCTTCGACAACATGGAGACCTTCGGCCGGTACGGCTTCAACAAATCACATTCGGCCGCCTATGCGTTGGTGGCTTTCCAGACGGCTTTTCTGAAGGCCCATTTCCCCACCCACTTCATGGCGGCCATGCTGTCCGCCTGGGCCGACAACACGGACGAAATCCTCAAATACATGAACAGCTGCCGGGAGATGAGCATCAAGCTTCTTCCGCCCGACGTGAACCTGAGCGAGGAGGGGTTCACGATAGAAGACGGGGCCGTCCGGTACGGACTCTCGGCCATAAAAAACGTGGGGCAGGCCTCCGTGGAGGCCGTCATCGAGGCCAGGAACAGGGTGGGTCCGTTTACAGATCTCTTCCAGTTCTGCCGCGAGGTGGACCGCTTTCACGTGAACAAGCGGGTCCTGGAGAATCTCGTCCAATCCGGCGCCATGGACAGGTTCGGCGTGCCGAGGTGGGACCTGATAGCCTCCCTGGAACACGCCATGTCCATGGCGGCCAGGGACCAGGACGACCGCATGCGCGGGCAGGCCGGGCTCTTCGGTGAAGAGGACATGAAGGACGTTCCAATCCAGTACCAAAGGGGAGAGACCTGGCGCGACATGGAAAAGTTCAGCCGGGAGAAAGCCAGCCTGGGCGTCTATCTCAGCGGGCACCCGCTCATGGAGCAGCAGGAGGTTCTCAACCGGTACGCGACACACTCGCTGTCCGACCTCGGCAACCTCGGCGAGCCGGCCGAGGTGACCGTGGGCGGCATCGTAACTACCTGGCACCAGCGCAAGAGCAAGGCCAAGGGCGAAATGTACGGCATTCTCACCCTCGAGGACCTGGAGTCCCGGGCGGAGGTCCTACTTTTCAAAGAGACTTACGCCAATTACCAGGAACGCGTGGCCAAGGACGCGGCCGTCCTCGTGGTGGGCAAAGCCACCAGAGAAGACCAGAAAGCGAAGATCATCGCCAGCGCCGTGGTACCCTTGAAGAATGCCGACGAGGAACTCGAACTGAAGGCCGCCGGCGTGGTGCTCAACGTGCCGTCGGCCCTGTGCGAGGAAGACTGGCTGCTGGATCTCGAGGTGTTGCTGAGGCGTTATAAGGGGTCGTTACCAATGTACATGGACGTGGTCGAAGAAGGCCGCGAGGTAACCAGGGTCATGCTCGGACCTACTTGCCGCGTAAAGAGCGGCAAGGACCTGCTGGGCGAGCTCGAGGCGTTTTTGGGGAAGGGACGGGTCAAGTTCATTTTTCGACCCGCGAACGGCAACGGGCGGGGTAAATCCAGGCCTCGGGTCGGGGCCTGACACGTCGAAGCCGCAATGCTGAAGAGGCGATCATGAAAGATCCCCGGGATTTCGAAAGACCGATCCTCGAACTCGAGGCGAAGATTGAAAACCTCTCCCTTTTCGGGGAGGGGCAGAAGCGGGAAAAAGAGCTTGCGGCGCTGCAGAAGAAGCTCGAGAAGCTCAGGAAGGAGACTTTCGCCAAGCTCACGCCTTGGCAGGTCGTCCAGGTGGCCAGGCATCCGAAACGGCCCTACGTGCTGGATTATATAGAAGGAATTTTCACGGACTTCATCGAGCTTCACGGCGATCGAGGATATGCGGACGATCCGGCCATCGTGGCGGGGTTCGCCCGTTTTCACGGCAGGCCGGTGTGCGTGATAGGGCACCAGAAGGGGCGCGATACGAAGCAGAAAATCTACAGGAATTTCGGCATGCCCCGCCCCGAGGGATACCGCAAGGCGCTTAGAATCATGCGCATGGCGGAAAAATTCGGCATACCGATCATTACGCTGATAGACACGCCCGGCGCCTATCCCGGCATGGATGCGGAGGAGCGCGGCCAGGCCGAAGCCATTGCCGCCAACCTGCGCGCCATGGCCCTGTTACGCACGCCCATCCTCGTCACGGTCACGGGTGAGGGCGGCAGCGGCGGTGCCCTGGCTCTGGGGATCGGTGATCGGGTCAACATGCTTCAATATGCGATCTACTCCGTCATTTCTCCGGAGGGATGCGCGGCCATCCTCTGGAAGGACGCCACGCAGGCCGAGGCCGCCGCGGCCGCCCTCAAGCTCACGGCGCAGGACCTCATCGAACTGGACCTGATAGACCGCGTCATCGAGGAGCCGCTGGGGGGCGCTCACGTCGACCCCCGGGTCGTATTCGAATCGCTGGGCCACGTTCTGGAACAGGAACTCGACGAACTCGCGGGACTATCGGAGGACGATCTCATAGAGGCCCGGTACAAGAAATTCAGGGCCATGGGTAACGTGCTCGTCCCCGGATCATCTCCCACCAAGTCAAAACAGGCGGACTCGCCCAGGAAGCCCCGGCGTTCCGCTCGCTGACTTGACTTGAGGCAAGACCTGCCCTATCGTGCCGAAGGATAGGGGGGCGAGGACAAAAGACATGGCGCTCTACCAAGTGCAGATCGAAAGCCAGGCCAGGACCGTCTACACCGAATGGGAAGGCGGGGCCCTGGAAAGGTCCACGCCGCTCATCGTGCGGACGGACTTCGGACAGACCTATGCCGAGGTCCTGGAGGGGAGGAGTTTCATGGCTCCCCGTATTTCTCACGTACAGACCGTCTCGATGTTGCGCCTGGCCACCGAAGAGGACAGGAAGAAACGCGCCCGCCAGCGCCAGATCGAAAAGGACGCCTTCATATTCTGCAGGGACCAGGCGCGCGCCATGAGCCTGGAGATGAAGGTCGTCTACGTCCATATGTATTTCGACGAATCGCGGCTCCTTTTCGTCTACACCTCCGAGAGCCGCGTCGATTTTCGCGAGCTGGTCCGCACCCTGGCCCACCAGTACCGGACGAGGATCGAAATGCGCCAGGTCGGCGTTCGGGACGAGGCCAAGCTCCTCGGCGGCTACGGGCACTGCGGCAGGCCCCTCTGCTGCTCGTCGCACCTCCATCAGTTCTACCCGATAACCATCCGGATGGCCAAGGACCAGGGATTGAGTCTCAATCCCGCCAAGATCTCCGGACGATGCGGCCGCCTTATGTGCTGTCTGCGTTACGAATGCCTACACCGAAAAAAGAGCCCCCAGCCCTCCCAGCCGGAGGAATAGTCCGGCAAGGAGCACGAGATGCCAGATCGAAAACTGATTCGACCCAACCTCCGTGACTACACCGGCAGGCGACGTGAAATCCGCGAGGCCAAAGACGACGAGAGCGGGCCTCCTTCCGGCACTTTTTCGCCGGCGCGGCGAAAACAGGTTCCTCCTGAGCAGACCAACGCCGAAAATTTCTATTATCTCAAGCAGATGGGTTCGAAGACCCCCATGATCGTGGTCCTCATGGACGGCGAGGAACTGAGGGGCTGGATAGAGTGGTACGACAGGGACTGCATCAAGGTCCACCGAAACAACGAGCCCAATCTTCTTCTCTACAAGCACGCCATCAAGTACATCTTCAAGGAGCGCGAGGCATGACGCGTCCGAAAGTGCTCATCACCACGGGCGACCCCGGCGGGGTTGGTCCCGAGACGCTGTGGTCCATATTGCAAGACGGAGAGGTCCAGAAGGCCGCCGACGTCACGGTCATCGGTCCCGCACGGTCCGTCCAGTCCGCCCCGGAAGGTGTGCGCTGGGACGACGTGGATCTGCCTACCCTCCGATTTCACAAGCGGCCCCATCCGGACAACGGGAGAATCGCTCTCCTCGCGATCGAGGAGGCCTGTCGGCGGATGACGCGCAAGGAGGCCGACCTCCTGGTGACCGGCCCCGTTTCGAAGGAGGCCATCCGCCGGTGCGGAATCCCGTTTTCCGGGCACACCGAATACCTCGCCCAGTTCTTCCAGGCCAGGACCTACATGGTGTTTTTCACGGGCGTCATGCCCGTCGCCCTGTTTTCGACCCACGTCCCCTTCAAGGATATCCCCGCGGTCTTAACCCGGGAGGCCCTCGAAGACTTCATACGCGGCCTGGCCACCGCCTGGAACCGCCAGCTCAGCGTGCGGCCGCGTTTCCGGGTTTCCGGCCTCAATCCGCACGCCGGTGAGGGCGGTCTGCTTGGAAGGGAAGAGAGGGAGATCATAGAGCCCGCCATCGAGACGCTCATAGCCGAAGGTATAGAGGTGGAAGGACCCGTCCCGGCGGACAGCCTCTTCCTGCGTCCCGAGTCGCCGGAAACGGTGGCGGTTGCCCTCTATCACGACCAGGCCATGATCCCGGCCAAGATGATGAGCCACGGCCACGCGGTGAACTGCACGCTCGGGCTGCCCTTTCTGAGGACGTCGCCCGACCACGGTCCCGCGTTCGACATCGCGGGGCTCGGCAAGGCGGATCCCGAAAGCATGCGGCGCGCTTTCTTCACCGGCATCGAGCTTCTGGGACGCAGGCGGTAACGTGCTGGATATCAACCTCATCAGAACCAGTCCGGACGAGGTCAAGAGGCAGCTCGCCCGAAAGGGTGTGGCCGGCGCCGCGATAGACGATATTCTCGCGCTCGACGGGAGGCGCCGGGAGCTGGTCACCGGCGTGGAGACCCTCAAGGCGCGCCGTAACGAAACAAGCAAGTCGATCGGAAGGCTCAAGCGAGAGGGCAAGGACACGGCGGCCATTCAGGCCGAGATGCGGGCCCTGGGCGAGGAGATTTCGGGCGTGGACGCTTCCGTCGTCGAACTCGACGAGGCGATCCGCGCACACTTGCTGAACCTGCCGAATATCCCCCACGAATCCGTTCCAGACGGACGGGACGAAGCGGCCAACGTCGAGGTCTCGGTCTGGGGGGAAAAGCCCGGTTTCGACTTCCCCCCAAAGGCCCACGACGAGCTCGGGACGGCCCTGGGTATTCTCGATTTTGAGCGGGCGGCCAAGATAAGCGGCGCCCGTTTCGTGGTGTACCGCGGGGCCGGGGCCATGCTCGAGCGCGCGCTCATCACGTTCATGCTGGATCTCCACACCAGGAGCCACGGCTACACCGAGATCCTCCCGCCCTACCTCGTCAAGGCGCACGCGCTGGAAGGGACCGGAAACCTGCCCAAGTTCGAGGAGGACCTCTTCAAAGTGGACGGTGGGGCGTTCTACCTCATCCCGACCGCAGAGGTGCCCGTGACCAACCTGCACCGCGACGAGATCCTCGACGGGGCGCAGTTGCCAATCCGGTATTGCGCCTTTTCACCACTGCTTCCGCTCCGAGGCCGGCTCTTACGGCAAGGACACGAAGGGCATGATCCGTCAACACCAGTTCCACAAGGTCGAACTGGTGAAATTCGCCCATCCGGACACGTCTTACCAGGAACTGGAGGGACTCACGGCCGACGCCGAGGCCGTCCTGAGGGCCCTCGGCCTGCACTACCGGAAAGTCATCCTGTGCACCGGTGATATGTCTTTCTCCTCCGCCAAGACGTATGACCTGGAAGTGTGGCTGCCGTCCCAGGATCGCTACAGGGAAATCAGCTCCTGCTCGAACTTTGAAGATTTTCAAGCTCGGCGTGCGGGCATCCGGTTCAAGCCCGACGGGGGGGGAAAGCCGCAATTCGTGCACACGCTCAACGGTTCGGGCCTGGCCGTGGGACGGACGCTCGTGGCCGTTCTTGAGCAGTACCAGCGCGAGGACGGCTCGGTCGAGATTCCGGAGGCGTTGCGCCCCTACTGCGGAGGGATCCGGCATCTGGGGCTTGACAGTTAAGGGATCTCCGGGATAAATTTACTACCTTTGGGGTATATGGGAACTTAAGTTCTTAGCATTATTCGCAGGCTAGCGGGTTAGAACGCAAACGGCGACGGATGTTGTTTGTGTATGTATGTATTACCGAGGAAAGGAGGAAACGTCATGAAGTGTAAGCTAGGAGGTGTACTCCTGCTCGTCGCGGCGCTCGTGCTAGGGAGCACGGCCGTCTGGGCGCAGGGAAGCACCGGCAGTCTGAGCGGCCGGGTATTGGACACGAACGGCCAGCCCATTCCGGGCGCTTCCGTACAGGTCACGTCCGCCTATCTGCAGGGTCCCAGAGGGACGGCGACGGACTTGCAGGGCGAGTTCGTCATCCCGTACCTCCCTCCCGCAAACGACTACAAGATGGTCGTCGAGGCGGCCGGGTTCAACAAGGTTATCCAGTCAAACGTCAAGATCAGCCTGGGCACGACCACCGGCCTGCAGATCACGCTGACGAGCGGCGGCGAGGAACTCACCGTGACCGCCCGTCCGCCCGTCGTGAGCCTCAAGGACACCAAGGTCAGCACGAACATCACCCAGCAGGAGATGGAGACCATCCCCATCGGCCGCCAGTACCAGGACACCCTGTACCTGGCCCCGACGGTGACCAGCTCGGGCATGGGCGGCAACCCCGGCGTGGCGGGCTCGACCGGAAGCGAGAACATCTTCCTGATCAACGGCCTCAACACGACGGACCCCGTGACGGGCACCTTCGGCACCAACCTGAACTACAACTTCATCCGCGAGATGGAGGTCACCACCGGCGGCATGGAGGCCGAGTACGGCGCCTCCACGGGCGGCCTGTTCAACATCCTGACCAAGTCCGGCACCAATGAGTTCCACGGCGAACTCTTCGCGTACTACACCGACGAGTCCTTCACCGCGAAGCGCCACTCCACCGATCTCTCGGTCGCCACCAACAGCCCCTACCACAACTACGACTACGGCTTCGACCTTGGCGGCCCCATCATCAAGGACAAGCTCTGGTTCTTCGTGGGCTACAACCCCTCGCTCTTCACGCGCCACTACGAGGGCGTCACCACCGCGACGAACTACGGCTCGTACACGTCCAGCTACCTCACCCAGATCCATGTCCCGTACAAATACGACAACCTGAGCCGGAACTGGTTCTGGTCCGCCAAGTTCAACTACCGGATCAACGACAAGCACAACCTGGAGCTGTCCGTCTTCTCCGATCCGTCCCACATGTGGTACAACGAAGGCCCCTTCCCGACCATCGACAGGCGGGCCCTCCAGACCCGCCGGTACCAGGGCGGCTACAACGTGGCGCTCCGCTGGTACGCCTCCTGGTCCCCGAACCTGTTCAGCGACACGGGCTTCGGCAAGACGCACTCCCGCCTCGACATCCTGCCGTGGGACCACGCGGGCTTCGGCCGTCCCGAGATTCTCGGCGCCGATTACAGCCCCTACGTGAGCCTGGGCGCCGGCATCGGTAACTACATCTGGGACGACCGCGACAGCACCCAGTTCCAGACCAAGTGGACCCTGATGGCCGGCAAGCACGAGATCAAGTTCGGCGGCCAGGTCGAAGAACTCAAGTGGAACTCCTACAGCAACTACACGGGCGGCTACCAGAGGTACCTCCTCTACCAGTTCTTCGGCCCCAACTTCTCCACCAACCCGGCCGACTACTACTACAGTTTCGACTATCGGTACCAGAACCCGCGCTCCTATGAAAAGGGCACATACTCGGCCCTCTTCGCCCAGGACAGCTGGTCCGTCACGGACTTCCTGACCCTGTCCTACGGCCTCAGGTTCGAGCGCAACGAGATCAAGCCCGGCAACAACGGCCAGAAGCTGTCCCTCGACTCCTTGTCGCCGCGCGTGGGCATCAACTACGACTTCATGCACAACGGCAAGTCCAAGGTCTACGTCAACTGGGGCCGCTTCTACCAGCGCCTTCCCATCGCCATGTCCCAGTCCATGGATCCCGGCCACGCCACCTACAGGGACCTTTACAACTTCGGCAGCTTCCTCTACACCTCCACCTACGGCGGGGTGCCCACGGGCGTCCTGAACGGCGTGAAGAACCAGTACACGGACGAGTTCATGGCCGGCGTCGAATACGAGCTGCGCCCCGACCTGACCGTGGGTTTCAACGCCACCTTCCGCCAGCTCGGCCGCGTGATCGAGGACGTTGGCTACATCGACAACACGGGCAACGTCAGCTACATCATCATGAACCCCGGCGAACAGTGGCCCGCCATCATGAGCCGCTGGGCTTCGCAGGTGCCTGACTACGAGCGCTTCCCCAGGGCGATCCGCAACTACGACGCCTACACCCTCAAGCTCGCCAAGCGCTTTTCCAACAACTGGTTCCTCAACGTGAACTACACCTGGTCCACGCTGAAGGGCAACTACGAGGGCGGATCGGGCGGCTACAGCCTCGCCGGGCTCAACCCCGGCGCCTCGAGCGCCTACGACATCCCCCAGAGCATCCTCATCAACAACTACTACGGGTGGCTACCCCAGGACATCCGGCACTCGCTCAAGGTCCAGGGCAGCTACCGCTTCGACTGGGGCCTCGTTCTGGGCATGAACTTCAACCTCCAGTCGGGCCGGCCCTTCAACCAGCAGATGGGCTACCCCAGCCAAGACATCGGCTACGGCACCGTCCTGACCGCCCCCCGCGGCAGCGACCGCCTGCCCGGCGTCTGGCAGCTCGACATCCACGCCGAATACGACATGAAGCTGTGGAAAACCGACCTGGCCTTCTTCGTGGACGTCTTCAACGTGACCAACCGCCAGACGGCGACCGCCAAGTACCAGACCTACTGGCGCACGCCCGACTACACATCACAGATTCTAGACGGCTCCTGGTTCACCAACGCGCACCGCGACAAGAACTGGGGGCTCACCACGGCCCGCCAGTCCAGCCGCAACGCCCGTATCGGCGTCAAGTGGAGCTTCTAGGCACCGCAATTTGCTGAAACAAAGGCTCTACGAAGGCCCCGGGATGTCCCGGGGCCTTTTTCTTCCCGAACCGCGGCGCGTCCGCTCCCGGCGGGGGGTTGACATCATTCGAAATCCTTTGCTACTTTGGATGGATCAGGTCGAAAGGAGGTGATGTGATCTAGTAATTCTGCCTGAGTTACGGGAGGCGTTAAAACTTCGGAGGTTATGGAGGTGAAAATATGAGGAATGCGCTCAAGTGGAGTGCCCTGCTCGTGGTGGCTCTGGCCATCATGAGTGTTTCTGTCTTTGCACAGACGGGCGGTGGCCTTCAGGGTAGGGTCACCGATGAAGCGGGTCAGCCCATTATCGGGGCGACCATCCACGTTACAGGGCGCCAAACTGCAGGGTTTTGTGGGCACGGCCACGGACACGAACGGTAACTATCTGATACCCTTCCTGCCGGTCGGCGGCGGCTACTCGGTGAGGGTCGAGGCCCCCGGGTACAACACGGTGGTCCGCAAGAACATCAACGTTATTCTTGGCTCCTCGATCAGCCTGCCGTTTACCCTGAGTCAAGGTCAGACGGAAGTCGTCGTCACGGCGATAGCCCCCATTCTCGACCAGAAAACGACCCAGGTCGGCGCCAACATCTCGGACAAGATGATCCAGTCCATTCCGCTGCAGAGGAACTCTGCGGGCATCGCCTTCCTGGCGCCCAGCGCGGTCACGTCCGGACTGGCCGACACCCCTTCGATCGGCGGCGCCTCCGGCCCTGAAAACTCCTACACCGTCGACGGCGTCGACGTGACGGGTTCGGGCGACGCGCTGAACAATACCTCGCTGAACTTCGACTTCATCGAAGCCACCGAGGTGAGGACCGGCGGTATCGGCGCCGAATACGGCGCTCTGATGGGCGGGAACATCAGCTCCATCACCAAGAGCGGCGGCAACGAGTTCCACGGCGGCCTCTACGCCTACTACTTCGACGACGGCCTGGGTGCCAAGGAGCGCAAGCTCAACAACCCCACCTCAGGTGAACACAAGGGGTTCGTTCAAGCAGTACGACGTGGGCGGCTTCCTGGGCGGCTACTTCATCAAGGACAAGCTGTGGTTCTTCGTGGCGTACGACTACAACAAGACCGACACGGGCTTTACGTCCGGCGGCAGCGGCGCCAACGTGTACATCAACGGCCGACCGGCCACGTCCGGCTACATGACGTCGGGCTACACGAACACCGACAAGAATCCCATGTACGCCTTCAAGCTGACGTGGAACATCAATCCCAACCAGAAGCTGTCGATGTCGGTCTTCGGCAACAACGACTCGAATAACTTCTACTACGCCCCCGGGCTTTCGAACCCGATCACCACGGCCGCGCCCCACACGGAAAAGACCGACAACTACGCCGTGAGCCTGCAGTGGAACGCCACGTGGACGCCCAAGTTCTTCACCGAGGTGGCCTTCTCCCGACGTCACACGAAAATCGACAACACTCCGACCAACGCCTCGGCCATGAACAACTATACGTACGGCTACCGCTACGGGCCCGGCACCTACACGGGCTACGAGATCATCCCGCTGGCCGCCGATCCGAATTCACAATACACGGGAGGATCCTCGGTCGACATCACCTCCTACAGGCCCTCCCTCGGCGGCATGTTGTTCGAGCACACGCTGGACCAGAACGACCAGATCCGCGTGAAGGCCACGAACCTGTTCACGTGGGCCGGCAGCCACGAGCTGTCCTACGGCATCCAGTAGCTACGACATCAAGTACGACTACGAATTCAACTACACCGGTCCGTCGACGCCCGAAATGGCGCCCGCCGACCCCTTCTACGGCCGTTCCCCCAGCGGCGGCTCCTTCATCCGCTGGCAGTACTCCCCCGGCGCGTCGCCCTCGGGCTTCCTCTTCCGCGCGCAGAACTTCATGAACAACGCGGCCAAGAAGACCAAGCAGACCTGGTCGGGTTACTGGATCCAGGATAACTGGAACATCACCGACTATTTCATGCTGAAGCTCGGCGTCCGCCTCGACCAGCTCCACATGAAGGGCTCCAACAACAACCTGAACGTGCCGACCTCGATCCCCGGCCTGTCCGCGGCCTACGGCCCGGAGCTTGCAAACGGCAAGGCACGCAGCGTCAACATCAACGACATGTGGGCGCCCCGCATCGGCTTCACGTGGGACGTCGCGCACAACAACAAGAGCAAGCTCTACGGCTTCTGGGGCCAGTACTACGAGCGCATACCGAACGACATGGCCATCCGCGCCCTCACCGATGAGTATTTCCACTTCAGTTACTACCAGGACCCGGGCCTGACCATCCCTTACAATGGTAACAACGGCGGTTACCACTACTCCTACGGCTTCTTCAACACGCTCATCAAGGGTTCGCCGAACGGCGGCAAGCTGAAGGGCTCCTACAACGAGGAATACATCCTCGGCTTCGAGTACGAGGTCCGCCCCGACTTCACCCTGGGCGTGCGCGCCATCTACCGCACCCTGGGACGGGTCATCGAAGATATCTCGGTCGACGGCGCCAACCAGTACATCATCACCAACCCCGACGCCTGGACGGGCCTCTGGGTGCCGGACGTTTTTGGGCGTGTTGACGGTAACGGGGACCCCTACCGCTACAAGTTCCCCAAGCCGGTCCGCCTCTACAAGGCGCTCGAGATTACTATGAACAAGCGCTTCAGCAACAACTGGATGATGCAGGGCTCTTACGTGCTCTCCAGGCTGCAGGGTAACTACGAGGGGCTGTTCTCCAACGACAACGGCCAGCTCGACCCGAACATCACGTCCAAGTACGACATCCCGTCCCTGCTCATCAACGGCTATGGGCTCCTGCCCAACGACAGGACCCACGTGCTGAAGCTGTTCGGCGGCTACTTCTTCACCAACATCCCCCTCGAGCTGTCCGCCAACTTCCAACTCGCGAGCGGCACGCCCATTTCCGCCCTGGGCGCGGACGACGCCTACGGCCTCAACGAGGGCTTTGCCAAGGTCCGCGGCACCGCCGGTCGCACGCCCACGGTCTGGACTCTCGACCTCGGCGCCCAGTACAGCTTCAAGCTCTGGAAGAGCAACCTGGCCCTGCGCGCCGACATCTTCAACGTGACCAACGAGCAGCGCACGACGGCCGTCAACGAGACCTACAACACCAGCAACACCATGAATCACCAGAACTACCCCTACTTCGGAATGGAAACGGCCCACCAGCAGGCCCGCCGCATCCGGCTCGCCATCCGCTGGACCTTCTAAGTTCCGTTCGGGATGCAACACCACCGGGGGCGCAAGCCCCCGGTTTTTTTGCGCCCGGGCGCTTACCCGAACCGCCCCCCATCGAGCCGACGGTCGATCGCTTTGCTATAATCTGCCCATGGTAAAGCTGGTGGGTCGGCTCCTTGTACTGGGCCTTGTTCTGATCGGACTGGCGGGCTGTGCCCCGGCGAACGACGGCCGCCCCCCGCAGCGCATCGCCGCGCCGCCGCCCCTCGTGGCCCTTTTCTCAAAGAATCTCCCGCCTTCGATGGGCGAGACGGCCTTCGTGCCCCTCAGGCCCTACGACAGGGCACGGGACCTGGAAGTGCTCCTGCTCTCCAGCGGCTCTACCGCCTTCACCGGCATGATGATCCCCGGGCGTTCGGTCTACCTGATGAAGCGATGGGTGCGCCCTCTTCCGGTCGCGTGGCTCAACGGCGTGAGGCCCGACGTCGCCGCCGGCCTGAAGGGGCCCGAAGGGGCCTGGGCCCTTCCCGTCACCCTGGACGGCGCGGTCCTGGTCTACCGGGTCGATTTGTGGCACAGGCTGTCGCTTCCTCCGCCGGACAGCCTCGCCGCGCTGCGCGACGGCCTCCTGAACGTGCGGACCGCCGTTACGGGAGTGACCCGGCCCGTCGTATGCGCGGTGCCCGTGGACGAGCTGTTCTGGGACCTGGCCTGGAGTTTCGAGGGCGAGGCCGATCCGGCGATCTATACCTATCCCAAGATCCACGCCTTGCGCTTCATCCAGGAGTTCGCCCTGTCCCCTGAACCGGGAGGCGCGGCTGCCGCCCTTGACGAGCTCGCAAAGGGGGGCACGGCGGCCGCCTTCCTCAGCGGGAGCGACGTCAGGGCTTTCCTGAAGGCCCACCCCGCGGAGGCCAAGACCCTGTCCGTGGCGCCCCTTCCGTCCTCCGGAGGCAGGGCGATGTGCCTATACAACGGTTTGTGCCTCGTCCGACCCCTGTCCTTCAAGGGCGAGCCGCGGGGCTGGGCCGGATTGCTGACGCCGTCCTACCAGAACACCATCGAGCGGGAAGGGCTGGAACCCGTGTTGAAAAGCGTTAAGCCGCCGCATGGCGACCCGGTGTGGGCCGCCTTCCAGAGAACGCGCTTCTGTGCTCCGCCCGAACTGGGCGAGTTGGGGAACGAGTTCGTCTACGGAGCCATTCTCGACGCGACGGAGGCCTCCATGAGCCCCGAGGAGGCCTTGAGGCGGGCCGCCGCGCGCCTCAGGTCGCGGGGCGATGGGAGTGTACAGTGAGGGGTTCCGGGCGGCTCGAGGACCGAGTCAAGCGGTGGGCCTACGCCGGGGCCATCGTCATGGTACTGGCCACGGCCGTGTGCCTGGGCCTGCTTCTGTTGGCCTGGAGGGGGCAGGTCCAGGCAGATCCAGTCCGAGATGGACACGTACACGCGCGCCGAGGGACTCGCCGTCGCGAGGTTGGTCCTCTACGATCTCGCATCCAATCCCAACGTCCTCCGCACTCACATCCTGGAAGACAACCTCCTGGACATGGGGCCGGCCCCGAGATCGATCCGCAAAGAACGTCCCGTCCGAAGCGCTTCTCGATCTCGTGAATTCCAACGTCGAACTGCCCGATACGCGCATATGGATGCTGGCCAGGCAGAAGGGCTGGGACACCAGCCTGGACCAGATCGTTCAGGCGAGGCGGGTGCTCTACGAGCAGACCCTCCAGAGCGTCCTCCAGGGCATCAAAGAAGACCTGAGCGCCAGGGTCACCTTCTCGGACCACCTCAGGGGCCTCATGCTTCAATCCTCCGGGGGGCTGGCCACCATCCAGGTGGGCGAAAGGGGTTTCCCGCCCCCCGGCGAACTGAAAGGCCGTACCACGCTCGTGCTTTCCGCCTCGCGGATGGTCGTCGTCCTCCCCCTGTACGTCCAGACCCGGCGCTGGGGTACGGCCTACTTTCTCATGGACCGGAGCGTGCTGGCCCGAGTGACGGAAAAACTCACCGGCACGCTCAACTGGGGGCTCTGGGGCCTGGCGGGCCTCTTCATGCTGTTCCTCGCATCGTGGGCCATCTGGTGGCGAAGCCTGTTGAAAAGCCTGAGGCGAGACGTGGTGGCGCCGGTGGTCAGCCTTGCGCGGCGCATGGAGTCCTGGTCCCAGGACGTGCCCCCCGACCGCCCCGAAATGGGTGAACCCCAATGGCTCGCCGGCGCCTTCGACCGCCTTCTCGTCCGCGTTGAGGACCAGCAGGAACAACTGCTGAGGGCGCAGCGCCTGGGGCTCATGGAGCGCATGGGGGCGGGGTTGTCCCACGAACTCAACAACGCCCTCAACCCGGCCGTTCTCAGGCTGGACGAGGTCGCCATGGAGGGGCGGGCTCCCACGAAGGAAGACCTGAAGGCACTGCGCGAGTACCTTCTGTCGGCCAAGAAGATACTCAAGGAGCTGTCCCTCGCCGGCCGAAACGAAGCGGAACCCTCCAGGACTCTCGTGCCGACCGATTGGCTCTTCGTGGCGAAGAGGCTCGTGGAACACCAGTTCAGAGAAGGCGGGGTCAACCTGCATTGGGCCGTGGACGAAAACGCCCCGGCGGTGTACGGTGAGGAACAGGGGCTTGTGCAGGTGGCCGTAAACCTGCTGATCAACGCCCTGGACGCCGCGGCGAGCGGGACCGGCGAGGGCAACGTCCGGGTTTCTCTCGGGGAGCGGCACCGGTCGGCGGTTCTTGCGATCAGGGACGACGGGCCCGGCATCCCGGACGATTTGCGCGACAAGGTCCTGGAGCCCTTCGTGACCACCAAGGCCCAGGGAACGGGATTGGGCCTTTATCTTGTAGACGTCTTCGTGCGCCGCATGAACGGGTCGTTGCGCATGGCACAGGCAGAGGACGGAGGGACCGTCGTGGAGGTCGTTCTTCCTCTTACACCCGGGAAGGGGGCCGCCAGGAATGACGCACAATAACCAGCCCGAACAACTCGTTCTCTACCTGGTGGACGACGATGCCTCCACGCGGGCGGAACTCGTCCGCATCCTGGACCGGCATACCACTCTCAAGGTGCTTTCTTTGAGACACCGTCACTGGTCCTGGATAGCCTGGACAGGGAACCGCCGGATCTTGCCCTGATCGATCTCCGGCTGCCCCAAATGGACGGACTTTCGCTCCTGGAGAAGATCAGGGATCGCGCGCCGGACGTCATGCCCATCCTCATGACGGGTTACGGAGAGGCGGAAACCGCCCGAAGGGCGAGGGCGGGCGGGGCGCTCGATTTCGTGGAGAAGCCGCTCGATCTCCCCTATCTCCTGGTGGTGCTGCGCCAGTTCGAGAGGGAAGCCCGGCTGAGAAAGAACCTGAGGGCGGGGGGCGTGCTCTTTTCGAAGGTCATTGAGATGATGCCGGACGGTATCGTCATGACGGACCTGGCGGGCCAGGTCCTGTTCGCAAATTCGCTTGGCAAGGCCCTGTACGAAGAAGGCGAGGACGAGGCAGGCGGCAGGCGGCGGTACGGAGGGCGGGTCTACGTCCTCGAGCGCAACGAATCGGGGGACAGGGCTCTCTGGCACTGGATCGATCTTACCGCCGCCCTGGAAAGGGAGCGGATCGCCGCCTACAAGCAGATGTCCCGCCACCTGGCACACGAGATCCGCAACCCGCTGACCCCCATGCGCCTCTGGTTGCAGGAACTGCAAAGCCTCAACGCAGATGACCCCAATTACAGGATCTTTGCGGGAAAAGCCGTTGCGGTGCTCACCGGGCAGATAGACCGCCTGCTGGCCGTGCTCGACCATTTCAAGACGCTGGGGGACGAGGACGGGCTCGAGCTGGAACCCGTCGAGGTCCTGCCCGTGATCCGGGACGTGGTGCGCGCCCTTGCGCCTTACGCGGAACAGCTGGCCATGCGGGTGTCAATGCCCGAGGACGGTGACCTGGTCGCACGGGGGGATGAAAACAGCCTCTACCAGTGCATCTTTAACGCCGTGCGCAACGCCCTCGAGGCGGGACGGAACACGGGAGGCGTCGTCCGAATCGAAACCGAAGACGGACCGGATAACTTGGCCATATGCATCGTGGACGAGGCCGGGGGCCTGCCGCCGGAGGTGGCCGTTGCACCGTTCACGCCTTACCTGACCACCAAGGCAGAAGGAACGGGCCTGGGGCTCCTGGTGTGCAGGGACCTCGCCACCCGCATGGGCGCGAAATTGGAACTCCAAGACAGGCCCGGTCTGGGCGTCACGGTCCGGCTCGTGCTGAAGAAGCCCTGACGGCGCGGTAGCCAGGTTGATCAAGTGAGGAGATGAAAAGTGAAGAAGTCGAGGCGTCAAAAAGACGTCCCTACCTCGCTTCTTCCTATCGGTTCCTGAAGGTCCGGCAGCGCGAGAAGCTCCACGAAGCCGCCGACCTTCCGGTGGTCCGGCTTGGACAATCCGTCGGGATCCCTGAAGGTGTGGGCCTTGACCGGGTGGTCCATGCAGATCACGGCCATGCCGAGTTCCTCGGCGGCGTCGAGTTCCCTGTTCGCGCCGTCACCGACGAAAAGTCCCTTCCGGGCCTCGGTCACTGCGCGTTCGAGGGCCTTGCGGTAAATTGCGGGATCGGGCTTGACGCAACGGGTCTCGTAGGAAAAGACGAGGAGATCCAGCCGCTCCCGCAACTTGAGCGGTCCCACGATGAAGGCCGTGGTGGCCGTGGCGTTGCTGATCAGGCCAAGCTTGAACCCGCGCGATCTCAATGTCTCGAGGCATTCTGCGGCACCGACGTAGAGGTACACGCTCCGTTGGATAGTCTCTACGTCCAGGCGCGCCGCCTCCATAGCCGCGCCCCTGTCCTTCACGCCGAGGTCCCTGAGCGCTTTCACGGCCCTGTCGAAAGGGGTCTTGAGCAAGCCGGTGCTGGCGTCGCGCGACGTCGATCGCCAGGACGCCAGGAAGGCATCAAAATCCACCCCCAGGGCTTCTGCGGTGCGGCGCTTCCCCTCCAAGTACACGGATTCGTCGACCGTGCAGAGCGTATCGAAAAGGTCGAAAAAAACCCATTCGCAGAGGTTCATCAGAAGCGTCGGTGGAGAATGTAGTCCGGCATCATGTCGAGCAGATCGTGGGCGGCGTTGTCGGGCAGCGGCCGGATCGCATCCCTGGCCGCGGAGGCGAAGGCGCCTGCCACCTCCAGAGCCTCGTCCAGCGCGCCGGCGCGTTTGACTCGCTCGGTAACCTCGTGCAACGTATCGGGATCGAAGCGGTGGGAGGCCACGACGGCCTCAATGAAGGCTTTGTCTTCGGGCGTGCCCTGCTGAAGCAGGAGGAGTAGAGGCAGCGTGATCTTGCCCTCCTTCAGGTCGTTGCCGGCCGGCTTGCCCAGGGTTTCCTCGTTGGAAACGAAGTCCAGACAGTCGTCCACCATCTGGAAGGCGATACCGAGATTGAGGCCGTAGTCTTCCAGGGCCTTCCGGGTCGGTTCGGGCGCCTCCATCAGGTGCGCCGGTGTGGCGGCGCAGGCGGAAAAGAGGAAAGCCGTCTTCTTTTTGATGATTTCGAGGTTGTCCTTCCGCCGGAGCGTCAGGTCCCACTTTCGGTGGCTCTGGATCAATTCGCCTTCGATGAGACGGAGTGTCGTTTTAGAGATCAACGGCAGGAGTGAACTCCAGCCCTGCTTGATGGCCTGGTCCATGGCCATGACGAAGACCCTGTCCCCCATGAGGACGGCCTGTTCCTGTCCCCACCTCGACGACAGGGATGCCCGTCCGCGCCTGAGAAGCGCTTGGTCGACGATGTCGTCGTGGATGAGGGTAGCGGTGTGTATGAACTCGAAGATGGCGGCGTAGGTAACGTCCAGAGCACCTTCGTATCCGATGGTCTTGCCGCACAGGAGGAGAATGGTCGGGCGCAGCCGTTTGCCCCGGCTGGCCGCGAGGTATGCGCCCATCTCCGCGACGGGGGAGAAAGGCGAATGGAGGTTTTTTGCCATCTCGGCTTCCACGCGCGACAGTTCTTCTCCCACCAGGGTCTTTACCCTATGGCTTATGTTGACCAGTTCGGCGCGCTGTACGAGACCCCTGAGACGGGCAGACAAGGCCTTCCCTCCATTCGAGAAGGCCCCAGCATAGCGTACTTTTTGGCCCCCTCCAAGCCCCGAAGCCACGGAGAACAGGGCGGGGGGCATCTGGCGATTCTCACGAAACCGTTCCAAATTGAGCGAACGCGAAACAGGTGTTCCATATCAGGCGATAAGTGACGTAAGTACCCTGTAAAAATAATGCTGATATTTGATGGAACGGCTTCTCTCCGTGACGGATGCTGGAACGGCTGTTCCATGACGCGGAGACCTCTACAAATTGCCTAAGTACATGAAATACAAGGACATGCTCCCTTGGCACGGAACTTCCAGTACGAGTACCTGATTGAAAGGAGGTTCTCGATGAAAAAAACACATTGGATCAGGACGACGATCATCTCGGTTGGACTCGGGGCCATGCTTGCGGGTATGACGTTCGGCGCGACGGGCAGCCCGACCAAGGGCAAGTACTACTTCAAGAAGACCTGCAAACCCTGCCACGCCAAGGCTTCCGAAAACGGGGAACTCACGCCCCTCACGCACACCCAGGCCCAGTGGAAGGCCTACTTCAAGGCCGGCAAGCACGCCAAGGGCAAGGAACAGCTCACGAAGTACCTGGACGCCACGAAACTGAACGACGTGGAGGCCTTCCTGGTGGATCACGCCTCCGATTCTCCCCAGCCCGAAACGTGCGGCGGCTGATCGACATTCGGAGAAGCGCATTGATCGGGCGGCCCGCCCGCGGAGACGGACGGCCGCCCCGGTTGGGACAGGAAGAGATACTCATTGGAGAGCAGTATGAGGAAATTCGTGATTCTCGGGATCCTTGTGGGGCTGCTGCTTCCGCTGGGGCTCCGGGCCCAGAGCAACGAGGACCTGCTGAAGCAGATCCAGGAACTCCAGAAGCAGCTGAAAACACTTGAAGCCAAGGTCGCCGCGCAGCAGGAGGCGGCGGCTCCGGCTCCGGCCGAACAGAACAAGATCCAGAAGCTTGATGAACGGCTGACCAAGGTCGAGATCAAGACGGCCGGCGACGCCATCAAGTGGGGCGGCGACATGCGGGTCCGGTACGACTACCAGGACTGGCATTTCAACCGCTACCAGCAGTTCCGGGGCTTCGATCCCGGCACCGGAATGCCCATGTATCAGCAGGTGCCGCCCCAGGACTGGAACAATTCCATGCAGTGGTCGCTTCGCCTGCGCCTGCGGATGAGCGCCCAGATCAACGACAATATGAAGTTCATGGGCCGCCTTTCCACGTACAAACTCTACGGCGGGGCCGACGTGCCCGTATTCAACGGGTTCCCCAATACGGTCTATAACGACTTCGCCTCCACACGCGTCCCCTCGAGCGACGTTCTTCACGTGGAACGGGCGTTGTTCCTGTACAAGTTCCCCTCGACCCACCTCACCATGGCCGTCGGCCGCATGAACACCAGCGACGGGCCGCCCCTGGAGATCCGCGAGGAAACCGAGCGCCAGGGCACGCCCCAGGCGATCATGGTGAACGCCGAAGTGGACGGCTTCCACCTGGAGTATGACCTAGGCGCAATCGGCTTCCCCGAAGGAACGAGCATCGGCACGTGCGCCGGCATCGGCTACGAGGCAGGTTTCGGCGGCGGCGGCCAGGTCAGCGAGAGCTACACCATGACCCCGTTCGGCATGGGCCGCATCAACGCCATGAAGGACAGCACGGTCATCGGGTGGATCTACGACATGCCCCTGCTCTGGATGTCCGGTGACACGATCAACTCCGCCCGCTTCATCCTCGGTTACAACCGCTTCGGCAACATGACCGACATTCCGTACGGCACCCTCGTCAACTTCCCGATTCCCGGCCCCTACGCCCAGCCAAGCGCCCAGTACGTCACGGCGACCAGGAACCTTGGGGACATGGACCAGTGGGGCCTGACGTGGGAGCACCAGATCGGTGACCGCTTCACCTACTTCGTGAGCGGCGGCTACATCAAGAGCCACCCCAACGGGCAAGTCAGCCAGTACGGCTTCGGCGGCCTCCTGGGCGACCCCAATCACAGCAAGACGGGCTATGCCTACTACGCTGGCGTCCAGTACAAACCCACGCCCCAGTGGACCCTCGGCGCCGAGTTCAACCACGGCTCCAAGCGCTGGTACACCTTCACGCCCTCGGCCGGCGAGCCCAGCGACAAGCTGGCCGCCCGCGGCGACGTCTGGGAGGGATACCTGCACTGGAACTTCGCCAAGAACGTCTCGCTGAAATTCGGCTACGTCCACTACGACTACTCCACGGCTTTCAGCGGATGGCAGATCGCTCCGGCCGACCTCGACTACTTCAACCTGGACAAGAATCCGGCGCTCTTCTATGCCTTCCCGAAGACCGTCAACAATGCCTACGTGATGCTCGAAGCACGTTTCTAACAGCCTCCATATAGCGGCCGGGAGAGGGCCTCTCTCTCCCGGTCGCTCCTCCAAATAGCGAGAGGAGCCAATCATGGGTAGCCATCAGATGGATAGAAGAACCTTCGTTCAGGTCACCGCGGCGGGCGCCGCGGCCGCCGCGCTGGCTACCCAGGTGGGGTGTCTCAAGCACTTCGAACGGGGCAAGGCGCAAACGTCCAGACTGAAAGAAATCCCCACGACCTGCGCCATGTGCGTGAACATGTGTTCCGTCAGGGCCGTTGTCGAAGATGGTTTCATCCATAAATTGAATCCCAATCCGGAAAATCCCAAATCGCGCGGCATGCTCTGCGCCCGGGGGAACGCCGGACTGAAGGCCGTCTACGATCCGAACCGCCTGAAGAAGCCCCTCATACGCGCCGGCGAGCGGGGAGAGGGCAAGTGGCGAGCCGCATCGTGGGACGAGGCATTTGATTTTGCCGCAAAGAAGTTATCAGCCATCAAGGAGAAATACGGGCCTCAGGGGGTCCTCTGGTCCTCCACGGAAGGATTGCAGGAAAAGTTTTTTCGGAACCTCGGCCTGGCGTTCGGCTCTCCGAACATCGTTCGCCACCCCACGCTGTGCCTTGCGTCGGTGAACCTCGCCTACTCGGCCACCTTCGGCACGGCCCCGGTCTTCGACATGCTGAACGCGGACTACGTCATCATGTCGGGGGCAAACCGCTTTGAGTCCATCATCACGCCGGACACCATGGACCTCATCGGGTCGGTCATGCTCAAGAAGGCCAAGCTGGTCTACCTGGACCCCCGTTTCACCATCACGGCCTCGAAGGCCGATACGTGGTTCCCCATCAGGCCCGGGTCCGACATGGCCTTCATTCTGGCCATGATCAACGTCATAGTCGCCGAGGGCCGCTACGACAAGGACTTCGTCAACACCTACACGGTCGGGTTCGACAGCCTGTCGGACCACGTGAAGAAGTACACGCCGGACTGGGCCGAAAAAGAGACGGAGATCCCGGCCCGCGAAATCGTCCGGATCGCCCGCGAATTCGCCGACGCCGCGCCCAGGGCCCTGTATTACTCCGGAAGGCGCTCGTCCTGGTACAAGAACGACTTCCAGATGCGAAGGGCGCAGGCCATCCTCAACGCCATCGTCGGAAACTGGGACAAGCAGGGCGGAATGGTGCCCCACCAGAGGATTGCTCTCGGCGAGTACCTCTTCTTCCCCTGGGACGACCCGAAGGCCGAACGGGTGGACGAGATCAAGAAGAACTTCCCTCTCGCCGCGGAGGGCGACGGGACTTACCTGAAGCTCAGGGAGAACGTGATCGCCGGCCAGCCCTACCCCGTCAAGGGGTGGATGGTCTACAAGCAGGATCCGCTGAACGGGCTTCCGGATCAGGGCAAGACGCTCAAGATGCTCGAACAGATGGACTTCGTCGCGGCCATCGACATCCAGATGAGCGACACGGCCTGGTACGCCGACGTGGTCTTCCCCGAATCTACCTACCTCGAACGCCAGGACCCGGCCGAGGCGCTGGCGGGGATATGGCCTGTGGTCGTGTTCCGCCAGCCGGTCGTGAAGCCCGCCTACGACACCAAGCCGAACCTGGAGATCGCACAGGGGCTCGCCAAGCGGCTCGGCCTCAACGATTACTTCGACTACACCATGGAGCAGTGGGTGGACGCGCAGGTCAAGGACCTTCCCGGCGACAACCCTCTCGAGTATTTGAAGAAACATGGGGTTATGACCTCGAAGGAGTTCCCCAAGTACGGCTCCACGTTGACGCCGGACCACCGGTTCATCACCAAGACCGGCAAGGTGGAACTCTTCTCCCAGCGGCTCCAGGACTACGGGTACGACCCGATGCCCGTGTACCAGCCCCCCGCCCAACCTCCCCGGGGGCAGTTCCGCATGATCCTCGGCAGGAAGGCCTACTACACCCACGCCAACACTTCGAACAACCCGTGGCTGCACGAGTTCGCGAAGACGAACCACGTGTGGATCAGCCCCGGACCGGCCAGGGACCTGGGCATCACCACGGGCGACATGGTGGAGGTTTCGAGCACCAGCGGGACCGTTCGGTTACTCGCCCGGGTGACGGACGAGATCCGCCCGGACTGCATCTTCATGCTCCACGGCTTCGGGAAGAAATCCAAGTGGCAGAAGCTCGCCTACGACAACGGCGCCTGCGATGCGCAGGTTCTCGAAACCGCTTGGGACCATGTCTCGGGCAACGCGGCCTTCCACGAGACGTTCGTCAAGGTCCGCAAGGTCTGAGGGGGCAACAATGGCTGAGAACAAGAAGAAAAAGAGATACGCCCTGGTCCTCGATTCGAAGAAGTGCATGAACTGCAAGGCCTGCGTCGTGGCGTGCAAGGCCGAGAACGGAGTGCCGATCGGGGATTTCCGCAACTGGATCGACGAAACGAAGCGGGGAACCTGGCCGAGGATGATGGCCACCTTCGACCCCGGCCAGTGCATGCACTGTGACAATCCCTCCTGCGTTCGCGTCTGCCCTACCGGCGCATCCTGGCAGAGGAAGGACGGGATCGTGCTGGTGAACTACTCGGACTGCATCGGGTGCCGCTACTGCATGATCGCCTGCCCGTACAACGCCAGGTATTTCCGGGAGGACCTGGGCGTGGTGGACAAGTGTACCTTCTGCGTGCAGAGGGTGGACCGCGGCGAGCTTCCGGCGTGCGTGGAGACGTGTCCCTCCAGGGTGCGCGTCTTCGGAGATCTGGATGATCCCGACGGCGAACTCCAGCAGATGCTGAACACCCGCCGTTACCTGGTCAAGAAACAGCAGACGGGCAACGGCCCGCAGCTGTATTACCTGCTGTAGGGGGAGAGCCATGAAAACGATCGAATGGGGATTCCTCATCGTCAACTACCTTTTCCTGGGCGGGCTGTCCGCCGGCGTGTTCTTCGTATCGGGCCTCGCCACCTACCTCCAGGACAAAGGCGATCCCGCCTACCCACGAATCGCCAGATACGGAGCCATGATCGCCCCATGGCCGGTGGCCTTCGGCTCTTTCCTGTTGATCTTCGACCTGGGTAACTGGTACCGGTTCTACAAGCTGTTCGTGCACTTTCGCTGGGAAAGCCCCATGTCCATAGGGTCCTGGCTGCTTCTGATCTTCAACACGATCGCCTTCATCTACTTCTACGCCTGGTTCCCGGAAGACGTTCGCCACGGGCTCTTCGGCAAGTTGCCCAGGAGGCTCGCGTTCCTGAAGCGCCTAGACGTGGACTTGACCGCCTGGCGCCGTCCCCTCGCCATGCTCGGTTTCCCCTTCAGCATCGGCGTGGGTATCTACACCGGCGTGCTTCTGGGCGCCGTTCAGGCCAGACCGTTCTGGAACACCAACCTCGTCGCCCAGATGTTCCTCTTTTCGGCTCTTTCCACCGGCTGTGCCATCCTCATCCTGGCCCTCTCGTTCAACAGGAAGAGCCTCGATTTCAAGCAACTCCGTTTCCTCTACACGCTGGACATCTGCTTCATCCTGCTCGAGTTCTTCATCGTGCTCCCCTATCTGATTCACGGCGAGCTGTCCGTGCTGGCCGTCCAGGAAGCGCTGAAGCTCATACTCGGCGGTCCCTACACGTTCCTCTTCTGGGTGGTGTTCCTCGGCCTTGGGCTCCTCCTGCCCCTCGTCATAGAGCTGTGGGAGATGAAGCCCGCGATCTTCGCGAAGGCGAAGATCCACCACAACAAACCTCTCTCTGCGGCGGCGGCGATGCTCATACTCATGGGCGGATATTTCCTGCGCTATATCTTCGTCTACGCGGGCCAGATAAGCGCGTTCAAGTAGGACGGGAAAGGAAGGCGTCCCATGTCCATCACCGAATTTGCGGAGCTTTTCGAAATACTGTCCGAGGTCTTTCTCGACCCTGAAGCGGACGTCAAACTCCGTTTGTCCGCCCTTGCCGGCGGGTTGTCGGACGATGGCGAGGAACTGGAAAGGCTCCGGTCGTCCATTCTCGACATCGTGCGTCTCGGCGACGACAAGCGCCGATTGGCCGTGGAGTACGTGCGCCTGTTCATGCACGGCACGACGAACCAGACCGTGCACCCTTACGAGTCCGTCCAATCCCGCGGCCGGCTGATGGACCACGAGTGCCTCCAGGACCTCCGGAATCTCTTCGACAGGGCGGATGTACGCCCTCGCGAAGACGTGGCCATGCCTCCCGACCACCTGGGACTCGAACTCGAGTTCCTGGCCTTTGTCCTGGGGAACCTCGCGAGCGCGCCCGCGGGGTCCACGAGCCACGAGCACTGGCGGTCTATCGCGTCGGATACCGTCGACGGCCACCTTCTGCCCTTCGGGCGCAAGATCGTCACGCACCTGGAGGAAGCAGACCCCGATCCCTACTACAGGCTCTCGTCTCAGATCCTGGTGTCAGGCCTCGAGGAACTTGAGTGCCGTCTGGCGGGGGACGCATCCGAAGTGTCGTCCGGAAAGGCGCGCTGAACGGCGGGCGAACGGCTTCTATTCAGACTCCTCCTTGCCGTGGCCCCTCCGGGGTCACGGCTTTCCCTATTTTCGCGGACATCCCGGGGCTGTGAAGCGATTCGGTGATCAAGTTGTTCCAGCACGGTTTGCTCAAGACGTGAGGTGGCCTTCGGGGTTGGCGACACACGATCGTTGACGGTCGTCCGGGGCGCCGGCCGCGCCCCTTCTGCGTCCGTACTCCGGGGCGCCGGGATGGTACAATGTGCGGGCGGAGGCGTGGATGCAGAGGCAAATCCGATTCGGCGGGACGTGGACGAAGACCATCGGCTGGCTCATCGGCGTCAACGTCGGCATCTTCCTTCTCCAGAACTTCTTCCCTCCGCTCACGATGCAGCTGGGACTGGTGCCCGGTCACGTCTTCCCTTTGAGGATCTATACCCTCATCACTTATGCCTTCCTGCACGGCGGCATCGGCCACATTTTCTGGAACATGTTGACCCTCTACTTTTTCGGAGGCGACCTCGATCTCTTCCTGGGGCGCAGGCGTTTTCTCACGCTCTATTTCGGGTCGGCCCTGACGGGCGGGCTGACCGCCGCCCTTCTGCTCAAGGGGCCCCTGGTGGTCATCGGCGCGAGCGGTGCCATCTACGGCGTGCTCGTCGCCTACGCCCTCTACTTCCCAAACACCGAGGTCCTTCTCTGGTTCGTGCTGCCGATCAAGATCTGGGTCCTGGCGGTGATCTGGATCGGGATCACCCTGTTCTTCTCCATCTTCAATTCCACGGGCGGGGGCATCGCACACCTGGCGCACCTGGGCGGCATCGTCTTCGCCTTCCTGTATGTCGGACGGTTCTGGCGGCCGGGACCTTTTATCAAGGAAATGAAGTACAGGTGGCGCAGGCGCCGCTTCAAGACGTTCTGATGGATGCCGAGAGCCTGCGACGGATATCGGCTGCGCTCGACGGCCTTCTCAAGGGGCGGGCCGTGCGCAGGATCAGGCGGCCCGATCCCTGGAGTCTCGGGCTCGACCTGGCCTCCGGCGGAGTCCTCGGCTTCTGCTGGGACCCGGCGCGGCCCGCCGTCGGGATATGCCGGTGGCAGTGGCCCAAGGGCGCGCCGGAGGATGCCCTGGCTCATCACTTGAAAGGGGCTCGCATCCTCGGTGTCACGTCGGTGGAGAACGAACCGATTCTCAGGCTGGAGGTCTCGGGCGGATCGGTCGGGAGCCATCGTGTGGGAGCCCCTCGGCCGGTCGTCTAATGCCTTGCTGCTCGGGGACTCGGGCAAGATACTGTGGTCGGGACGAACCCTGAAGGGCGATTTCCGCACGGGAGAACCGGGGACAACGTGGACCCCGCCTCCGCCGAAACAGCCCGACGGGGTCAAGCGCAGCGGCATCGAAAACGCGAACGCCTATATCGAGAACGATGGGCCGAAGGCCCTCCTCGATGGTCTCCTGGAGAGGGGGCGCCGGGCGGCTCTTTCGTCGCTCGGCAGGCGGGAGAAGGCCGTGAAGAGGAGGCACGTGGCAGTGCTCGCTGATCGTGTCCAGGGCGAGGGATGGATCGATGCGGAAGCGACGGCCAATGCGCTGCTCGCTTCCGGGGACCTGCACCGACGAGGTGAGGCGGTGCGGCGTGTGGTCGATTACGCGGCCGATCCCCCGGGCACGGTGGACGTGCCGCTCGATCCCGCGAAAACGGTCCTGGAAAACGTCGACGGACTGTTCAGGAAGGTTCGGAAGGGCAGGGCACGAATGGAAGCCACCCGGCGGATCCTCGATGAGATCTCGTCGGAGCTCCGGACCCTCGAGGCGAAGCGGGTGTATTTCGAGGCATGCGATGACCTGTCCGTCCTGTTTCCTGAGGGGCGGAGGGTTCGGTCCGATCCGGCTCCTCAGACACGCCGCGTCCTGCCCCAGGGCGTGGCCGATGTTCCGCTCCCCCTGGGGTTCTCTGGCTACGCGGGGAAGAGCGCGGTGGGGAACGACACCGTGAGTTTCAAGATCGGAAAGGGGGCCGATTTCTGGTTCCACGCGGAGGATTACCCGGGGTGCCACGTGGTGGTGAGAAATCCCCGGCGCATGGATACGCTGCCGCCGGTTGTGGAACGGGCGGCGGCCCTCTATGCGGCAAGGCACAGCGGGGCGCCGGGAGGGAACCGCCTGGCGGTCACCGTGAGCCGGTGCAAATATCTCAGGCGTGTCGCAGGTTCCCCGGGGCGGGTCATGATATCGTCGCATCGCACTGTGTTCGTTGACCTGCCTCGGTCCGAGTGATATCGTATATAGCCATAAACCGCTGGGAGGTGGCGATGGGAAAACGCTGGACTTTGGTGATCTTGGCCCTGGTGGTTTTTGTTTTGACATCCGTAGGGGCTTCGGCCGCGGGGGTTTTTATCGTATCTCGCGCCGGCGTGACGCCATACAACGGCGCCATGGCCGGATTCATGCAGGTCGCCTACGCCAATCAGCTTCCAGGATTCGATCCGAAGAGCATCCAGCTTCAGGGCACCTCCGCCGACGATGCGGCGCTCTCGGCCCTGAAGGCAAAGCTGCCGACGTTGATCTTCACGGTTGGATCCTACGCCACCAAGAAAGTTCGAGCGGCCATTCCGGATGTCTGGATCGTCTATGCCATGGTCTACTACCCGGATCTGGAAGGCTTCACGGCGGACCCGAAGATGGTAGGAATCGGGTCGCTCGGGTCCCCCAAGGACCTGAACGAGATGGTCAAGGCTTTCAGACGCCGGGCCAAGAGACTGTACATCCTGCATTCTCCGGCCATTCAGAGTTCTATCCCCGGCCTCATTGCGCAGCTCGACGAGGCCGGCTTCGACGCACAAGACAAGCCGGTCCCAGACGCGCCGAGCCTGCAGGGCGTGTTCAACTCGATCAGGGATGATGCGCAGGTGGTCCTCCTCCTGCCCGATCCCCTGACGAGCAATCAGGACGCCCTTCGGTATATCATTTCCCAGTGCGTGGACAACAAGATCATTCCCGTGGCCCTGTCCGACTCGTTGGTCGCGAACGGGGCCCTCTGCGCCGCCTTTTATCCTGGTGACGCCGTGGGGAACGAAGCCGCAAAGGTCGCCCAGACCATCCTGAACACGGGCAAAGCTCCCGCCGACAAGGTGGTCGACCCACCCAGCGTTTCGACGTCGGTCAACATGAAGACCGCACAGGCGCTGAGACTGAAAGTCCCGTCCAAGATCAACTTCGGGGTCACGTATGAGTAGGAGCCTCCGGGAGCGCGTGCTCGCCCCATTGAGGGGCAGCATCCGCGGCCAGCTCCTCGCCGTGCTGGTGGCGATGATCTTCGCCGGTGCGCTGATCATGTCGCTGGTCTTTTACATTCAAGCGCGCTCGGTAGCGCTGGCGCAGATCAGGGAATCGTACCGCAGTCTCGGCACAATGGTGGCGGGACTTTCGCGCTACGATATGCAGTTCAACAAGACGGGGCTTAAAGATACCGTGGATTCCATGGAGAAGTCCGATCCCAATCTGCTGTGGGTGGCGTTCGTCGACGAGAAGGACGTCACTCTCGCCTCGGGCGGCCCGCTCAAGAATGCGCCCTTCAGTGGGCTCACCAAGATGGCCGGCAAGATGAGCCTCACGACTATTGCGACCGCGAAGGGCAACGCCCTTCTGATTAGGGTGCCGATCGAGGTCAGCGTGGCGCCTTCCGCCAGCGCCGGAGACATCGGGTTCGAAGCGCCGGCCCAGCCCTCCGCCGGCGAACAGACGAAGCCCATCGGAGAGCTCAGGCTTGTGGCAGGGCTCGCTCCGCTGGCCTCCCTGAGGCAGGGGTACCTGGCTTTCGGCTCTCTCGTGGTCCTGCTCGGCCTTCTGGCGGGCACGCTCATCGCCGTGGTCGTCACGCGCTATTTTACGGCGCCCATCTATGGTCTGACGGACTTTGCCAGGCAGATAGCGGGAGGGAATCTCACGGGCTACCGCGGCTCGCTCGACCGCAAGGACGAGTTGGGCCGTCTCATCGGCTCCTTCCACGAAATGTCCGCTAATCTGGCCCAGATCGTTCGCGAGATCAGGAGCGCCTTCCACCGCGTGGAAGACGGGATGGAGACGATGAGGCGCCACCTCGGGACTACGCTGGACAATACGCGAGAGCAGCAGGGCGCCTCCGTCAAGGTCGCGGACCAGGTGGAATCCATTCAATCCGCCGTTTCCGAGATCGCCCACCTCATGGAAAGTCTGTCGGAACTCGCGGAAGAGGTCAGTTCCTCGGTGCTCGAGATGATCGCGAGCATCGACGAGATCGCCGCCAATACGGAGGGCCTCAACGACACGGTCAATACGGTAGCCTCCACGCTCACGCAGAACGTGGCCGCAAACAAGCAGATAGACGCTTCGGCCGAGAAGCTGAACCGGTTCGTGGAAGATACCTCGGCGGCCATGACGGAGATGGAGGGGAGCATCCGCCAGATCGGTCAGAACGCTGCCCAGACGAAGGAGGCAACGGAGCTGGTGGCCGAGGAGGCGGGGGCCGGATCGCGAGCCATGGAGAAGTCCAACGAGACGATCGAGAAGCTGCGGGCCTCCTTCGAGTCCACCGTCTCGGTGATGAAGCTCCTCGGCAAGCGGAGCGGCGAGGTCGGCAACATCCTCTCCGTCATCGACGAGGTCATGGAGCAGACGCACCTGCTTGCGCTCAATGCCGCCATCATAGCCGCCCAGGCGGGCGAGCACGGCAAGCCTTTCGCCGTGGTGGCAGGCGAGATCAAGGACCTGGCCGCAAAGACGTCGGTATCCACCAGGGAGATTTCAGCCATAATCGACAGCGTGCAGAGAGACGTTCAGCAGGCCGTGGAGAGCGTAGACGGCCAGCGTGCCCTCGTGGAGGATTCGGTGGGCGTTTCCCACGAGGCCGCGAAGGTCTTCAGCCGTATCGAGGAGGCCGTGAGCCCTTCGCTCCAGATGGTGCAGGAGATCGCGCGCGCCACTGCGGAACAGGCGAAGGGGGCCGCGGGGATAGTCCGGTCCACCGAACAGCTTCGCGACCTCGCCCACCAGCTGCGGCAGGCCACCAAGGAACAGACCCTGGGTAGCGAACAGATCCTCGACGCCGTCAACAGGATAAGGTCCCTTTCCGAGGAGATGCAGCGGGCGACGGCCGAGCAGAGCGCCGGTTCGAGTCTCATCCGCCAGGCGATGGACCGCCTGACGGCCGCCATATCCGACGTCCTGGCCCAGAACCAGGCCCAGAGTTCGGCGGGAAAGACCGTCGAGCAAGTCATGCAGACATTCGCCGAAAAGAACAGGGCCAATGTGGAGAGTATCAAGCAAACCTCCGAGCAGGTCGAGGCACTGTCGGGAAGGGCCGAGGAAGTGAGCCGCGTGCTTAGCCGCTTCCACATAGAGGACAATTAGAGTGGTGGAATTTTCGAGCATCCTTCAGCTCAAGAAAGAGCACAAGGAAGCCGAGACGGAACTGATCTTCCTCGGTTTTACGGTCGGAACCCAGGCCTATGCACTGGGTGTCTTTGCGGTGCGGGAGATACTACGGGTCCCCAGGATCTATTCGCTGCCGCGCGTTCCTGTTTTCGTAAAGGGCGTCATCGATCTCAGGGGTGCGATTCTGCCCGTGATCGATTTCAAGGAGCGCCTCGATCTCGGATCCGTCGATCCCCAGAAGGGGCGGGTGGTGGTCGTCGTGATAGGCAGTACATCCGTCGGGCTTCTGGTCGATACGGTTGAAGAGGTCTTTGGCTCGGCGCCGGACCAGATCAAGCCGCCGCCCAAGATGTTCAACAAGCCTCACCTGCAGTTCATCGACGGGATGGTCCGCTTTGGGGATCGGCTTTACCTCCTGCTGAATCCTCCCGACCTTTTGACGCCCCGGGAAGTCGACACACTGGAAACCCAGTCCTGGTCACCCAAAAAGTAGGCGCCCGATGACTCCGAACCAAAATCCGTTGTCCGTCATGGAGGGGACTCTGATGGACTACGCCATGTCGCCGTCCGAAGCGTGCCTGAGACTCCGGCGCTGGTCCGATGCCGGGGTGGGCCGAGCGCTGGTGCATCCGGGGCTCCTGGCGGACATCCGCCCCGAAGACTTCGCGGGAATCGCCTTTGTCGGCGCCGTGTCGTTCCCCGCGGGAGGCGCGACGCTTTCCACCAAGCGCATGGAACTGCTGGAATGCGCGAGACTCGGCGCGGTGGAGGCCACGGTCGTTCTCACGCCGGCGCACGTGCTCGACATGGCCACGGGCGCCCTCGAGACCGAGATGAGGGCCCTTCTCTCCACGGCCCCCGAACTGAAGGTCCGTTTTCTCGTCGAGCTGGCCCACCTGGACGAATCGAACCTGACCCATCTGGTCCGTCTTCTCAAGGGATCCTCTCCGTCCGCCCTGGTCACTGCCAGCGGACACTATCCACCGGATTGCGGGCACGGGCACGTCCGTCGCCTCAGCGCGAAGCTGAACCGGAAAATCCCGGTCATCGTCGGCCACGACGTGCGGACGCCCGGCGACTGGGACGGCTTTCGGGAGGCGGGCGCCGGCGGGTTCGTCACGAGCAGGCCGGAGGCCTTTATGGAGAAGGCGCCATGAAACGTGCCACCAAGCGCGCCCTCACGTGGATTATCAGCCTCGGACTCACGGTCGTCCTGCTGTATTTCTTTCTGCACAAGGCGAACTTCTCCGACGTGGCCCGTGAAACCGAGAATGCCTCGCTCTCGTTTCTGGGGCTAGCCGTACTGCTCGAAGTGGTTTCGATCGTCATAAGGGCGTACCGCTGGGGCGTCATGCTCCGCTCGGTCAAGAAAGGCATCCCCATGGCGCCCCTGCTGAAGGCAACGGTGGTGTCCTTCACCATGACGGGGCTCATTCCGGGACGGCTCGGAGAGGTCGGGAAGCCCTATCTGCTGTCCGTGTGGCAAAAACTGCCGTTCGGCTCCCTGCTCGCCTCCGTCGTTCTGGAGCGAGGGATGGATCTGGTGGCACTGGTCGTCCTCTGGTTCGGATTCGTCTTCTTCGGGAGTAGCGGCATCGCGCCGGGGGCCGACGAGGCCATGAAGATCTTCACCGACCTTTCGTGGGGCTTTCTCGCCCTGGCCGTTATCGGAGGCATATTCCTGTTTTGGCTCGTTCCGCGAAGGCGCGTGCTTGATCGAATGGCCCGGAGAAGCGACAAGTTAAGCCGTTATCCCCTCCTTTTGAAACTTGTTCGCAAGGTCCTGAAGTTCGTCGAGGGGCTGGGCACCTTCCAGAAGAAAAGGACCATCCTGTGGGTCACCTTTCTCTCGGTGATCATCTGGACGTGCATCGCGGGATCGGCGTGGGCGCTCCTCAAGGCGCTCAAGCTTCATCTGCCGCTGGGAGCGTCCGTCCTCCTGCTGATGTTCGTGTGCTTCGGAGCGGCCATCCCTACGCCGGGCGGAGTCGGCGGCGTCCACAAGGCCATCCAGATCGCGCTCGTCATGTTCTACTCCGTCGGTGCCGAGACGGCCGTCACCGCCGGCATCCTGGGCCACGCCACCATGTTTTTCCCGGGCATACTCTGGGGGCTGGGCTACCTTGCCCTCGGGCGGGTTCATATAAGGGAGCTCAGGGAGGTCGCGAGGGCCTCTTCGGAGAAATCCGACCAGATGGCGGAGTCTTCCGAGAAAGCCAGCGGGTGACCGTTCGCTTCGAAGGCCCGTCCGTATACGCGTCCTTCTCAATCCGCCCCATTCCACCGTCTTCCCCTTGAACACAGACGCCGCTGTGGGTAAACTCATGGTTGGAGGAAAACCGTGCGCTGTCCTTTTTGCGGTCATTCAGAAGACAAGGTCGTGGACTCCAGAGAAGTATCCGGAGGCAACAGCATCCGCCGGAGGCGGGAGTGTCTCGAGTGCCACAGGCGTTTTACGACCTACGAGAACATCGAAACCGTTCCCTACCGCGTGATCAAGAAAGACGAGCGCCGGGAGAAATTCGACCGGGACAAACTCCTGAACGGACTCGTGAAGGCCTGTGAAAAGCGCCCGGTGGCCACGGCGGACCTGAACGCCATCGTCGAAAAGGTAGAGGCACACCTACAGAACGCGCCCGATAGGGAGATATCCACGAGCGAGATCGGCAATATGGTCATGGAAGGTCTGAAGGACCTCGACCAGGTGGCCTACGTACGGTTTGCATCGGTTTACAGGCAGTTCGGCGATATCAGCGAATTTCTGGAAGAGGTCAAGCATCTTCTCGAACCCAAGCGGGGAGGAAGCGGCGTATGAGAGGCATGCTCACGTCGTTCCTGGATCTCGTCCACCTGCGGGCCGAAATGAACAGGCTCTTTGACTCTCTGCAAAATCTCCAGTGCGCGGATGAGGTTCCGGATTCTGGGGCCACAACACCCTACGACATTCTCGAAACCCCCGAACATATCTTCGTGGAAGTGGATCTTCCCGGCGTGAATCCCAAGAGCATCAAGATCCAGGCCCGGGGAGTCGCTCGTGACCATTCACGGGGAGAGGAGCAGGGCGAACAATAGCGGTATCATCGCGTACCAGCTCATGGAAAGGGACCGCGGGGGTTTCACCCGGACGATCACCGTAGACGGCGCTCTGGACACACACCGGGCAACCGCCGATTACCGGAAGGGGGTCTTGACCATCAAGTTCCCCAGACTCCCGGAACGCCGGGGCCGGACCACGCGGATTCCCCTGCAGACTGAAGGATAGTTCTCAATGGCAAAAGACACCGCTCAATCACCGGCATTGCCGGCGCGGTTGCCCGTGTGGGAATTGGATGAGAGGGTGGTCTTTCCGCTCGCTCTTTCGACCATTCCCATCCCCGTCCCGGAAAGCAAGGGACTCCTCGAGGAAGCGCACGCACAAGGCGACTATCTCGCCATTTTTCCGACTTCCAAGGGGCAGCGCAAGCACACGACGGGTACCGGGGTTGTGGCGCTCCTCCTGCGCATGGCGCCTTCGGGCAATCCCGGTGTGGGGCTCGTGCTCGTCCAGGGCGTGGTCCGAGCGCGTCTCACCCTGGAACGCCGGCGCGGTTTCGTGCGCTGGGCCAAGGTCGAAGGCGTTCCGGACCACATGGAGCCCTCCGCCAGGTTGACCGCATCGGCGCTAGTGCGCGGTATCCTGCAGCGATTGGACGATCTCTCGGGGACGGCCAAAGGTGTCGCCAGCGAGGTTCGCACCTTTCCTGAACACGGTCGAGGACCCGGGACGCGTTGCGGACCTGGTGGCCGCCCAACTCGATCTTTCCTTCGATCGGGCATGCCGCCTCCTCGAGGAGCCGGACGTGGTCAAGCGGCTCAACTTGCTCCTGGACGAATTATCCATGGAGCTGGAAATCCAGGCTATCCAGGACAAGCTCAACAAGCAGACGCGCGACGAGATGGACAAGAGGCAGAGAGAGTATTTCCTTCGCCAACAGCTCGAGACCATCCAGGCCGAACTGTCCGGCGCCGAGGGCGGCGATCCGAGCGGCGAGGTGGGTTACAGAAAACGATTGGAATCCCTGACCCTCGTCCCGGAGGTAAGGACGGTTCTGGAAAAGGAAGTCGCCAAGCTCAGCCGGTTCAGTCCCTTTTCGGAAGAATTGAGCCAGATCCGCTCCTACCTCGACCTCGTGTTCGACCTGCCGTGGGGTGTTCTGACGACGGACCAGCTCGACCTCGTCAAGGCGCAGAAGAGCCTCGACCAGGAACACTACGGGCTGAAGAAGGTCAAGGAGCGCATCCTTGAATACATGGCGGTCTCCAAGCTCAAGGGCGGCAACCCCGGGACGCTTTTCTGCTTTGTAGGCCCGCCGGGAGTGGGAAAGACTTCGCTCGGCAGGGCCATCGCCCGAACCCTGGACCGGAAGTTCGTCCGAATGTCCCTGGGCGGCGTAAGGGACGAGGCGGAGATACGCGGCCACCGCAGAACCTACATCGGCGCCATGCCCGGCCGCATCATCCAGGGCATCAAGAACGCGGGCACGATGAATTCGGTTTTCGTTCTGGACGAGGTGGACAAGATGGGCTCCGACTGGCGGGGAGACCCTTCTTCCGCGCTCCTGGAAGCTTTGGATCCCGAACAGAACAGGGAGTTCGTCGATCATTACCTGGGATTTCCCTTTGACCTTTCGCGGGTCATGTTCATCGCGACGGCCAACACTCTGGACGGCATCCATCCCGCCCTCCTGGACCGCCTCGAGATTCTGGAGCTTCCCGGCTACACCGAAGAGGAGAAACTCGCCATCGCCAAGCATCACCTCCTGCGCAAGCAGGTGGAGGCGCACGGCCTTAGGACCATCGACCTGGCGATTCCCGACGATACCATCCTGTCCCTCATGCGACGGTACACGAGAGAGGCGGGCGTCAGGGGGCTGGAGCGCGGAATCGAGGCCTTGCTCAGAAAGGTGGCGCGAAAGGTAGCGGCCGGCTCGAAGAGTTCTTTCACCATCCGTACGCGTGATCTTACGTCCTTTCTCGGGCTGCCCCGCTTCTTCGAGGACGAGAGACTGCGCCGGGATACCGTGGGTGTCGCAATGGGGCTCGCCTGGACGGAAACGGGCGGCGAACTGCTGTTTATCGAGGCCACCGGCACCCCCGGATCGGGCGTTCTCACCCTGACCGGACAGATGGGTGAAGTCATGCGCGAATCCGCCCAGGCGGCCTTGACCTACATCAAGGAACACCTCGCCCACTGGGGACTCGAGTCCAAGGACGTCAGCAAGAAGGACCTGCACATTCACGTGCCCGAGGGCGCCATACCCAAGGACGGACCTTCGGCCGGCATCACCATGGCGGTCGCTCTTCTGTCCACGCTGACGGGCAAGGCCGCTCCAAGGACCATGGCCTTTTCCGGTGAGATTACCCTTCGGGGGAAGGTCCTCCCCGTCGGCGGGCTTCGCGAGAAGCTCCTCGCGGCTCAACGCGCGGGCCTGAAAACCGCCATCCTCCCTTACGGGAACCGCAACGAGCGCCGCGACCTCCCTGCATCCGTGGCCAAGGCCATGGAGCTCGTGTGGGTCAAGGACATGGCCGAAGTGTTCAGACTTGCCTTTCCCGGTCTGGAAAAGGCGCGGAAAAAACACCCCGCCGCGGGCGTTTCGAAGAAGCGTAAACGACCCCGCACCTCGAAATGAGAGGGCACCGACCAACCTCTGACTCTTCTACTAGTAGTTTGAAGTCCCGTCGCCGGCTTGGGACGCAGTGACCATGAGGTCGGGCTGCAGCTCGCCCTTGCTGTCCCGTGCGGCCAGCGTGTAGCCGTCCTCCGTGGTCTGGTAGATGAAGGTCTGGCCATAGGCGTCGGCCAAGCTCCGCATGGGAATGTAGCCGTCCTTCGCAAGAATACCGAGCGACGCGGGGGTGCGCCCGTTGCGGAGCTTGTAAAGGGTGATGGCCTCGGTCACGCGCCTGAGGGTAAGGCGGGTGCGCAGGGTCTGCTCGTCCCGCCTGACCGGGCTCTCCATCCATGGGAGATGATCGAGGGGATGGAAGGGCAGCAGAACGACGGAAAGGGCCAGCCAGCCCCAGAACAGCGGGGCGAGAATGCCGTCCAGGGCGCCGGAGGGGAAGAAGAACCGCCGCGGTTCCGCCTCCTGGATCTCTTCCGCCGGAAGCACGGGTCGGATGAGCTGCCGATTGAAGAGCTCGAAGAGCGCCTTGCACGCCTCGAACTCGTTGAGTCCGCTCCTGTCTATGATCTCCTGTACGGAGAAGATCCCGTTGACGTGCTGGTATACGGCCATCTCCTCCTGCGAGAGGCGCACGGTGCCGTTGGGCGGCTGTTGTGCGTTCCTGGGAGCGGTGGATGCGGCCGGAGGGCCGTCCAGGACGATCTCCTCCATTGATGGGATGTCAGGCCTCGTGTCCAAGACAGGCGGCACGGGAAGAGGAATCCGCTCGAAAACCACGTCGAAGGACGGGATCTTCTTCTCGATGAGGGGCCATTCGTCCAGCATCCTGATGCCTTCCATCAGAATGCTCTCGGCGGCCATGGGCGTCACGTTCTCCCGGTCATACTCCACGCTATCCCTTGGCTCGAAGTTGTAGTCCCCGTCCTTCCAGCGGAAGAGGCGGAATATGGTCTGCTGCATCTGGATGGCGAGGGCCGTGCGCAGGCTCTCCGGATCGATAAAGCTCTCGGTGACCAGAATATAGCCCAGCCTCTGTAGAGTCTGTTTCTGGATCTCGAGGGCCTTGGCAAGTTCCTCCTTGGAAATGCGGCCCGTCTTCACGAGGACGTGTCCGAGCCGGTCCTCGATTCTCTTGTTGAGAGATTCGGCGCCCACGACGCCGCCCTCGAGGAAAGTGACCGTTACGACATCCTTCTCGCAGCGCAGGGTGAGGTATCCCGTCTTCTTTTGCAGGGCGATCAGCTGGAAGATGTCCGCAAGGCTGAAATCTTTCAGGGTTCCTGCAAGCGCCATGGTCTATCCTTTCACTCCGCCCGTGATAGCGCGCGGACGGCTGCCTGATGGCGGAGGGTATGCCGAAGAGGCCCCACAGGAGGACGGCCAGGCCCGCCGCCACGAGAAGGAAGACGGTTGAGAGCGGCTGCGCATGGATCGCGACGGGGAAAGAGAAGGGCATGAGGAACGGCTTCATGACCAGCCCTCCCGCAATGCCGCACCACAGAAAGAGAAGGAACAGGGCGGAAAAAGGCCGCGATGCGAGGAAGTGCGTTGAGCCGGGCGCAACCAGGGAGAAGATGACCCTCTGAATCCGCTGGAAAGTAAGGTGGTGGTCCACTTCGTAGTTCTTCTTGAGCCTCGCTTCCGGGGATACCCCGTCCTGCTTGATGTAGAGATGCACGCACTGGGAGCAGAAGGACTCGAACTCCAGAGAAGTCTTGCAGCGCGAACAAAATGGCTGGCCGCACTTGAAACACGACCGGGCGAAGAAATCGGCTTTTTTTATAATGGCCAGGGAAGAGAAAGACCACCATGAAAATCAGGGCCCAGAGAGAAAACGCAGGCTCGAAAATCAAGGACACCCAGGACGAGGCGGGCCAGATCGCGCTCTTGAGGAAACGAGGTTTCTGCCGTTCGATCTGGATCGCCATGTCGCGAGTCCTGTCGAGGCTCAGCCAGGAGGGGAAGGGGCTCCATTCTTCCGATTGATTGAGCTTGTAGGTGTCGAAGAGGTGGGAGTCCAGCTTTCGTGCCTTCTCCTGGTCCTCCTGGGCCCCGGTGAAATTGAAGACCTTGTTCCTCGCCATGGCCCGGTTGAGATACGCAACGGACATGTCCGATTTGTGAGCGATGGCGTGGGTAAACTGCTGGATGGCCTCCTGGTAGCGATTCTCGTAAAAATAGATGCAGCCGAGGTTGTTGGCGACCCTGGCGTCGTCCGGGCTCTCCTTGAGAAGTACGCCTGTAGAGGTTCTCGGCCTTGAGATAGCTTCCGTGGAGCATGTAGCGGCCGGCCAAGAGGAAGGAATAGGTGCGTTCGAGCGGGTCCTTCGGAGAGGTGTGGTTGGCGAGGTAGGCGTCGAGGCCTGCATCGATTCTGTTGGCGTAGCAGCGGACGTTGGATACATTCGGCGGGGCCTGGTCGAGATACAGCCTCTGCAGACAGAAGAACGTGAGGGCGCTGACCGTCGCGAACAGGAGCACGACGACGATCGTGACAACGCGCTCCGACCACCGGGCGTACAACAGAAAAATGCCCGCCCAGTATATGATCCACCAGTACCCGGAGAGGAGCAGAAGCGATGGGAGAAAGACGGCGACCCAGCCGGCCACCTCGATCCATTTCGAATCTCCCCCGCCCAGCCATTCCCTCACGTCGTGTCTCAGCAAGGCCTGGTATTTGAGGAGGAGCAGCAGGGAGATGACCCCGAGCAGTATGAAAAGGGTGATGCGCAGCCAGATCAGAAGGTTGGAGAGGGCGATCCATCGCGTCTCGATGTTCCTGAAGGACGTGAAGAAGGCGGCCAGCGTCTCGAAGATGTACTCTCCCGAGAAAACGCCGTCATGGTGCCGCGCGGTTTCCGCCAGGGCGAGGTGAATCGACGGAAGGTCCGGGTCGAAGGACTCGGCGTACCGGGCCATCCTCCTGTACTCCGCCCACTTCCCCCGCGTCTTGGCGTCGAGTCCCATGGACAGAAAGGCCTCGGCTATGTCGGGGGATGGCCTGAGCCCTCTTCCAATGGCGTAGTCGGTCATTTCGGAAATGATCTGATCCTGATCCTCGGTCGTCCGTGTGCCGGCCAGGGTGTGGAGGTATTTGATGATGGTGGTTTCATTGTTGACGTCTACGAGTGTGTCCCTGGAACTCGCCATCTGCTGGCGGACGGCATCGGGATCGAGGTGAAGAACGGCCCCGTGAGGCGAATACTGTGGGACGGCCTGGGCACGGGCCGGTAGGACGGACAGGGACAGGAACAATACAGCGGTAAGCCACAGCAATCGCGTACCCCCGTCCCTGTATCTTCTCATGGCTTGTTTTTATGCATGGCCTGGACGTATAGAAACTTGAGCTGCCCCAACGTTCTATCCAGGAGATTGTTTTCGTACGGATCGAGGTTCCCGCCTGTCTTGATCTTGAGCATTTCCAGAATGTCAATGATGGAGCCGGCCGACGGCAGGTCCACGTCCGCCGAGCCGGTCATGGGATTCGGAATCTGTCCCAGGCTCATGAAGCAGGAAGAGCTGAGCGACAGGATGAAGTTCGTGAACGGGGACGCTTCTTCCGGTGACGCGGCGGCACTTTTTTGGCCGGACGGGGCCTCGGACCTTTCCGCACCAGACCCTTCAGGACCTGTGGGAATAGGCTTTTCCGAGGATTCAGCCTCGGGGCTGTCCTCCGCCCGCCGCTCGCCGTCCTTGTCGAAGTGTCGCTTGTCCAGAATCCTAACCGGGGGCTTTTCGCGGTCTTCCACCAAGGGGCTCCCTCCCTTTTTTATCAGCTTATCACCGGGGTATAGTGCTTTCAAGTGGCGACGTGGCCCGGAACTCCATGGCGCAGAGCTGTGTATAAATACCGCCGCGTTCCAGCAGTTCCTGGTGGCTTCCGGATTCGGCAACGCGGCCGCCGTCGATGACGACGATCTTCTGGGCGTTCAGGATCGTGGCCAGCCGGTGGGCGATGATGAGCGTCGTTCGGCCCTTGACCAGGTTGAAGAGCGCTTGCTGAACGAGGTATTCGCTCTCCGAATCGAGGGCCGAGGTGGCTTCGTCGAGGATCAGGATAGGCGGGTCTTTCAGGAGAGCGCGGGCGATTGCGAGGCGCTGCCTCTGGCCTCCCGAGAGGGCGAATCCGGCCTCGCCGATCCTCGTGTCGTACCCCTGCGGAAGGCCGAGAATGAAATCGTGGGCGAGGGCCTGCCTCGCCACGTCCTCGATGGCCTCCTGGTCGGCCTCCGGGTTTCCGTAAGCGATGTTCGCCCGCACCGTGTCATCGAAGAGCACGGTTTCCTGCGTGACCATGCCCATTTGGCGGCGCAGGCTGGAGATGGTCACGTTTCGCACGTCGTGCCCGTCGATGGACAGGCGTCCGCCGGTTACGTCGAACAGCCGTGGAACGAGGTTGACCAGGGTCGTCTTTCCGGCGCCCGAACTGCCCACTATGGCCAAGATTTCGCCTTTGGGAATCTGGAGGTCGAACCCGTTGAGAACCTTGCGGTTGTCCTCGTAAGCAAAATCGATTTTCTCGAACCGGATGCTCTCGCTGAAGGGCGGGAGTTCGACGGCGTTCGGGACCTCCTGGATCGCGACTTCTCGATTCAGAAGTTCCACTGAGCGTTCGGCGGCCGAGACGGCCTGCTGAACGATGCTGTTGGCCTGAGACAGCTTCTTGACCGGCACGTACATGGCGTAGAGGGTGCCGAGAAAGGCGCTGAAGGTACCCATCGTGGTGTGGCCGCCGACAATGCGAAAGTGGCCGTAATAGAGAATGCCCGCCACGGCCGTGCCCCCGATGAGTTCCATCAGCGGCGTGGTCAACGCCATGACGCGCGTCGCTTTCAGGTTGGCTTTGAGGACTTCCCGGTTGAACTTGCGAAACCGGCTCTTTTCCAGTGCCTCCATTTCAAACATCTGGACGACCCTGACCCCCGTGATGGTTTCCTTCATCTGGTCGGCAAGGCAGGCCATCTGTTCCTGGCTCCTGTGGGCCGTCCTTCGGAGCTTTTTGGAGAAGCGGGCAAGCGGGTACACAACGAGGGGAATGGTGACGAAGGACAGAAGTGTGAGTCGCCAATCCTGCCACATGGCGCTGGTGACGAGCGCAACGAGTGTGAAGCTCTCCTTGACGAGTTCGGTGAGTTTCTCGCTCACCGACGTCTTGATTCTCTCGATGTCCGAGATTAGGCGGGAAATGAGCGTGCCCGTTGGATATCGGGCAAAGAAATCCTGTCCGTGGTGAATCATCCGAGCGTAAAGGTCGTCGCGGAGATCGGTGATGGTGGAAAGGCCTACGCTGTCCATCCAGTATTTGCCGAAATAGGAGAAGATGCCTTTCGCGAAGAAGATGGCGACCAGGGTGACCGGAATGTAAATGAAAAGGTGCTCCTGGTCCACCGGGAAGAAACGGTCTATCCGCAACATGTGCACATAGTCCAGGATGGGCTTTGTTCCTGCTTTGTTGGAGGGGTTGAGCAACCCGTCGAAGATAAAGCGGATCATGTAGACTTCGAGCGCGTACAGTACGCTCACGAAGACGATGCAGACGGTGCCCGCGATAAAGGTCATTTTGTGGCGGCCCATGTAGTCCTTCCAGATGCGCGCCATCGCGGCAAATCCCATACTTAAACCTCCAACCAAGAATTATCCCGTATATCGGACGGCAGGTAAAGGAAAAAGGCCGGTTGATCTAGGGATCTGCCGGAGGGATGGGAATCTGGGATTTCGGATTTGGAAATTGAAGGACGGCAGGCAACCAGTTTGGAATTGTGGGTGTCGAGTCTCTGCTTCGGTCCCGATGCTGTTCTAACGTGGCGGCTACCGTAGGGGCCACCGGGACCGGGCGGCGTTTGATCGGCCGTCGCCGGTGGTCGGACCCGCTGCTTCTTTACCTTTTACCGGATCGCCGGGTCGTTCGATCAGGTCCCCGAATGGCACGCCCATCGGTTGAGGGCGGGCGGATCGTTCCGCGCTATCAGGAGTAGTACTTGATGAGCGCGTCGATATAGGCGTCGGCCACGGCCTGGCGGTAGGCGGGGTCGGCGATGAGCTTGGCATCCTTGGCGTTGTTGAGGTTGCACACCTCGATGAGCACCGAGCAGGGGATGATGGAATTCCTGAGAACCGCGGGGAGCCACGACCTGCGGCCTCTGATGACATGGTCCCTCGTCGGGTCGTAGGGATGCAGGAGGAGGTGGTTCTTAGAGAAGACGTGCTCGAGGTCCTTGGCGAACTGGGAGGACAGGCCCTCGCTCCGCCTCATCTTGCTCGGGGACAAACGGTAGCAAGGCTGGGCCCTGTACTCTTCGTAGTGTTTGTACAGCGCTCCCTTCGAACACCAGCGCTTGGATCGGTAGCTGTCGCCGGGCACGTAGAACATGCTGCCGCGGAGGGAGGGGTGCAACGAGTCGGCGTGGATGGATGTGAACACCACGCGCTGAGGATCGATGCCCTCCTTTTCGAGCCGTTCGAAATACTGGTTGGCCAGGTGCCATCGCAGGTTCACCTCGACCCTGGTCTCGTCCCTGGAAGTCTGGTGGAACCACGGGTGAGTCAGGATGACGGCGCCGGTATTGGGTTCGAGCTTGCGTTTGTCCTGGGGACGATATCCCAGGCTAGGCACAAGCAGCGTCATGAGGACCCTGGCCTTCGTTCTTCGCTCGAGCCCCTCATGGATGCGGCAGGCGATGTCGTAGACGTAGGAGTCTTCCC
This sequence comes from uncultured Acidobacteriota bacterium, assembly GCA_963724125.1. Lineage (GTDB taxonomy): Bacteria > Acidobacteriota > UBA4820 > UBA4820 > DSQY01 > CAVRTJ01. The sequence continues at coordinate 22,119 of CAVRTJ010000004.1, read as the reverse complement.
ACACCCCGTGCGCCATGGCCCCACGGTCCAGGCCGCCGTGACCCGGATCCAGGATGACCACGACACCGTCCAGTACGGCACTCTTGTAGGTGTTGGTGACCTTGCTCATTTCCGCCTGGTTTTCTGCCCAGGCCAGATAGCGGGAGTCCGTATGCGGCAGGTACTGGGGGAGGAGGTCGTCGAGCGGGATCTTGATGGGGTAGCCCACCGGGATGCTGGTCACGTCCTTTATATCGGAGCGCTTGGCGATTTCGAGGGCGAGCGCGTTGACGTCGCTGGCGCTGACGCTGCCGGTGAACCTCACCACGACGGCGCTGTAGAGTGCCTCGCCGGCCCGCAGACGGTAGATCGCGTAGGGACCGCGCACGTCCTTGCCGTAGGTCAGCAGGGACTGGGTCGCGTCTTCAGGCTGGGCTTCCGGTGCCGCCGGTTTGACGCCGCCCGGAAACTTCACCGGGGCCCTTCCCGGCTTCGGCGCGGCGTGCTCAGGACCGCCCGATGGGAGTCCGGGGCCCGGCGGGGGGGGCGGCGCCTTCAGGTCTCTTCCGCATGGCATCCATGAGGAGCCCGTCCGGGATCGTGACGTGCGTTCCCGGCTTCGGGTGCCTGCCCGCCTCTCCTGTTGGCGTTCGCCAGGTTGTTTGCGAACTTGCTGCCACCCGAGAACCACCGTGCGACGTCCGGCCATGATTCCCGCTTGCCGAGCGGGCTCGCCCCCCACACGTGTACCCATCCGTCCGCGGTGCGCCGATCCCTGGGAAAAAGCGCGGACAGTGTCTCTTTCATGTATCGCGCCGTGAGAAGGTGCAGGGGGATTCTCGCCTCGAGCAGGCGCCCGTGCCTTGGGCGGTGGTTGTACCGCTCAATGATGCGTGCGTTGCCGGCGGAGCCTGTGTAGCGCCTGGCGATGGCAGTGAAGCCATTGTGTCTGGGAAGGGGAACGCGCAGAAAGATGAGCCCTTCCACGCTGGCCGTGCGCCCCGCCGTCGTGTGAACCGGCTTTGGCCGGGACCGGGACATGGCCGGGAGGCTGAAGAGAACCAGTAGGAGAACGAGAATTGGAAATCTTCGCGAAGTCACGGTTCGTATCGTGCGCATCATCCAGGTGTCGCGGCCTCTTCTTTGTGCGGCGAAGGGCCCTCGGCTGAATCCCTTGCCACCGCCCTCCAATCCCGCGAGTGTTCCGCATCCTTGAAGGCTGGCGCACTCGTCCTTTTGCAGTCCCCCTCCTCTCGGATCGAAAGCAGGAGGCTGTACGGGGTTGCCAGCATGTCGGACGTGCGTTTCGTCAGCATGCGTCACTCAAGATGCAGTATAAGGGAGAATGCGGCTTCGTCCAACCCTGGGGGCTCTTGTGCCACCCCGGGGCGATGGCCCACAATTCTAGGCTGGAGGGTTCATGGGCGGGCATAATTTCATTGAGGACCTGGCGGAGAGGCGGCCGTTGTTCGAGGCGCGGGCCGACCTGTTGGCGCTCATAAGGCGTTCTTCCGGCGGCGTCGGTTTCTGGAGGTGGACGCGCCCCTGCTCGTTCCGGCCGCCGGAATGGAGCCGCACCTCGATCCCTTCGACGTGACCGGCGAGGAGACGGGCATGCGCGCGTGCCTGCCCACCTCTCCCGAATTCTACCTGAAGAAGCTGCTTGCCGCAGGCGTGGGAAGGTGCTTCTCGCTGGCGCCTTCCTTCCGGGACGAGCCCCCGTCCAGGACTCACAGTCCCGAATTTCTCATGCTGGAATGGTACCGGACCGGAAAGACTATGGAGGCTCTCATCCAGGACTGTGTGGGCCTTTTGAAGACCATAGGCTCTCGTTTCTTGCCCGAAGGTCGTCTGGAGAGGGCCGGGCGGACTTGCGACCTGACCGCAGGCGTAGAGGTCATGAGCCTGTCCCGGGCTTTCGAGTGTCACGTGGGAACGGATTGGCGCGCTCCGGGCACGGTCGAGGAGTGGCGCAGGCTCGCGCGCGAAAACGGTGCGGACACCAACGACGAATGGACGATCAACGACTGTTTCTCGTATCTCATGCTTGCAATGGTTGAACCCGCGCTCGCGTCTTACGACCGTCCGGTGGTGCTTTCCGGCTATCCTGCCTTCCAGGCCGCCCTCGCACGGCTGTCGGCGGACGATGTCGGCAAATCCGACCGCTTCGAGCTATTCGTGGCCGGCGTGGAACTCGCCAACGCCTATTCCGAACTCACCGATCCGGCGGAGCAGCGGGACCGTTATAGAGCGTTCCAAACCGAGCGAACCCTCCTGGGGAAACGCCCCCATCCTCCAGACGAAGAATTTTTTCAGGCCGTGGAGCACCTTCCTCCCTGCGCCGGAATAGCCCTGGGTGTGGATCGTCTTCTCGCCCTCCTTTTGGGGGAAACCGTGCCGCGCGTCCGGCACGGAACGGGATGGGGGAACGGGCAGGGGGGAGGATGATTTGGGAATTGGGATTTGGGATTTCGATTTAAGGACGGCAAAGAAGTGAGGAGTGATTTTTTCTCCAAAGCCTAAGGCCGAAGGGCTAAAGGCTAAATAAGAAATGGAGACGGCGGGGGACGGGCCTTCGAAGGCAAGCCCATTGCCGCTTGGCCCTTCTTTAGCCTTTCGGCTTTAGGCCTTAGCCCTTCTCATCACTCGATCACTGGATCACTGCGCCCGAAGGGCGCCCTACACGCTCCGGCTGCCCCCGTTGAGGAAGGCGCTGACCTTTTCGGCGACTTCCCGGCTGGTCCTGACCTTGCGGATTTTCTTGACCAGCTTCTGGCAGGATCGGAAGGAGAGATTCCGGATCTGGTCCTTCACCTCGAGGATGGCTGAGGGCGTCATGGAGAGCTCCTCCACCCCGTAACCGATGAGCAGCGGAATCATGGAAGGATCGGAGGCCGCTTCCCCGCACACCGACACGTGCTTTCCGCTCAAGCCCGCCGCGTCGCAGACGCGGGCGATACACTCGAGCACGGCCGGGTGGAGGGGATCGTACAGGTGGGCGACGGAATCGTTGTTCCGGTCGATGGCCAGCAGGTACTGGATGAGGTCGTTGGTCCCTATGCTGAAGAAGTCCACGTGGGGCGCGAAGGACGCGGCCGTGAGCGCGCAGGATGGGACTTCCACCATAATTCCCAGGGGGATGTCTTCGTCGAAGGGCACGCCTTCGGTCCTGAGCTCCTCCTTGCAGGTCTCCAGGATGCTCAGTGCCTGTTCGAACTCCTCGAACGTCGTCACCAGGGGGAAGAGGATGGACACGTTCTTGAGGCGGGACGCCCGCAGCAGGCCCCGGAGCTGGGTTTTGAAGATATCCGGATGTTTCAGGCAGAACCGGATGGCCCGCACGCCGAGGACTGGATTGTGTTCCCTGCGGTCGAGCACGGCGTGGAAGTACTTCTCTCCTCCGAGGTCCAGCGTGCGGATGACGACGCGGTGGGGATAGAAGGCCTCGGCTATTTTCTCGTAGTGGCGCTGGTGCTGTTCCTCCGTCGGGAAGTCCGGAGAGTGGCTGAGATAGAGGAATTCGCTCCGGTACAGCCCGCAGCCGTTGGCCCCCACCGTCAAGGCGCTCTCCACCTCGTCCGAGAGATCTATGTTGGCCGATACGAGGATGCGGTGTCCGTCGACGGTCCGCGCTTCCTGGCGGGCGGCGGCGAGAATCCTGCTCTTGTAGTTTTCGTACGCTTCCTTGCGGCGCTCGTACTCCTGAAGTTCCTCCTGGGTAGGGTCGAGGATCACGACGCCCTCGATGCCGTCGACGATGACGTTCTTGCTGGAACCGCCCGAGGCCATGAGTCCCTTTACACCGACCACGGCCGGGATTTCCAGCGACCGGGCGATGATGGCCGTGTGGGAAGTCCGCGCCCCCCGCTCCGTGGCGAACCCGACGATGGGTGCGTTGTGCAGGGCGCTCGTTTCCGAGGGTGTCAGGGTTTCGGCGAGGATGACCAGGTTGTCGCCGGTCCATATGTCCCGCTCCGGCAGCGGCCCCGAGAGGTGGAGCTGGACGCGGCGGTGAAGGTCGTCGACGTCCGTTGCGCGCTCCTGAAAATACGGGTCTTCGGTTTCCGTCAAACCGCGGACCATGTCCTGCATGGCGCCCTGAAGCGCGTACTCGGCATTGACCCGTTCGCGCTTGATCCGCAGAGCCGCGCCGTTTATGAGCGCGGGGTCTTTCAGAATGATGGTGTGGACGTCGAAGATGGCGAGAAAGTCTTCGCTGAGGATGCTCCTGGCGGAGGCTTTCTGGGCCTCGATCTCCCTGATGGTCGCGTCGATGGCCGCCTTGAGCCGGGCGATCTCCTGGTCGAGACGGCTCTCCGGGAGGAAGACCTTGATGACCGGTACGTTGCGAACGTGAACGATCTGGGCCGTTCCTACGGCGAAGCCGGGAGAAACGGGAATGCCGGAGAGGCGCATCACTCCTCCCCGAACCCGCTCTTGATCAACGATTCGATGTTCTCCATGGCTTGCTGTTCGTCGGGGCCGTTTGTTTCGATGGTGAGGGGCGTGTCCTTTGCCGCGGCGAGCGTCAACACGCCGAGGATCGACTTTGCGTCAGCGCACATCTGGTTCGTGGACAGGGTGACCTGCGCCTTGAACTGGTTGGCGAGTTGGACGAGCTTTGCGGCCGCCCGGGCGTGAAGGCCGAGCCGGTTCATAACGACGATGTCGCGGCGGATCATATCCCTTCTCCTCCATCCGGGGTCAGGACCTCGCTGGCCGAGACCATGGCAGTCTGGCCCTTCTCTCTCAACACCGTGAGAGAGTCGATGAGGGCCGAGCCGTCCTTCCGGAGGAGAATGGCCTTGATAAGCATGGGCAGATTCACCCCGGTGAGGATCTCCACCTTGCCGGCCTCGTAAAAGGTCATGGCGAGGTTGGTCGGCGTCCCACCGAAGAGGTCCGTGAGAATCAGCACGCCCTTGTTGCCGTCCTGGAGCCTGCGCAGGTTCTTTCGAATCAGCTCTTTCGCCGCGGCGGAATCCATGGTCCAGTCGATGCAGACCGGAACCGTGCCGGGATCTTCCTCGTTCAGGATATGAAATGCCACGTCCACGAATTCCCTGGCCAGCTTTCCGTGACTTACGACTAGGATTCCGAGCATGGTTACCTCTTATAGTCCCGGTGAATAAGGTTCACCGACAGGCTCTTGTTCTCCCGGAGGATATCATACAATCGGCGGGCGACCGCAACGGAGCGGTGGCGCCCCCCCGTGCATCCGATGGCAACGGTGAGGTAAGACTTGCCCTCCTGCTGGAAGAGCGGAAGGAGGTATTCGATGAATGACCTCAGACGTTCGAGGAACAGGGTCCCCTCTGCGGAGTTCAGAACGAACTCGGCCACGGCGGGGTCTTCGCCGGTCAGCGGACGGAGTTCGGGCACGAAGTGGGGATTCGGAAGGAACCGCACGTCGAAGACGAGGACCGCCTCCGGCGGAAGGCCGTAGGCGAAGCCGAAGGAGAGGACGTTGACGGTCAGGGCGCGCGGTTCCGCGAGCGAGATCGCGCCCTCTTCCACTTTGGCCCTCAGTTGGTGAATCGTCAGGTCCGAGGAGTCCAGAATCCAGTCCGATTTTTCGCGGATGAGGGCGAGGCGGCGGCGTTCCAGCTCGATACCCTCCTCGACCGTCCCCTTCGGCGACAGGGGATGAGGCCTGCGGGTCTCGGCGAAGCGCCGGACGAGGATCTCATCTCTGGCCTCGACGAAGAGGATGGTCACCTTGAGGGGGGATCGTTTGAGGGCGGCGTGGATTAGCGGAAAACGTTCGTCGAGGGTTTCGTCCCGGAGGTCCAGGCAGAGAGCCAGCTTCTGTGCCAGGTCGCCGCCCACGCTCTCCATGAGTTCGAGAAACTTCGGGAAGAGTCCGAGCGGAAGGTTGTCCACGCAGTAAAAGCCGAGATCCTCGAGGGTCCGGATCACCTGGGTCTTTCCGGCACCGGACATGCCCGTCACGATCAGGAGAGTCCTGTCAGTCATCGGACTTGGACTCCAAGGCCTCCTGAAGCCGCTGGGCGAAAGTCTTGGCCGTGTGGATCCCCTTGCGTTTGAGAAGGAGGTTTCGAGCCGCGACCTCGAGGAGGATGGCGATGTTGCGGCCGGAGGCCACGGGCATGAGCAGGTAGGGGACGGGCATCCCCAGAATGGAGATGGTCTGTTCGTCGAGCCCGAGCCTGTCGTAGACGCCGTCCTGGCGCCAGAGTTCCAGCTCGACGACCAGCTCCACGTCCTTGTGCTCCCTCGTGGCCACGACCCCGAAGAGGTCCTTGATGTTGATGATGCCCAGGCCCCTCAGCTCCATGTGGTACTGGAGCAGTTCGGGCGCCGAACCTCTCAGGGCGTTGCCGTGACGGCGGATCTCGACAAGGTCGTCGCTCACGAGCCTGTGTCCGCGGACGACCAGGTCCAGGGCGCTCTCCGACTTGCCGATGGAGCCCTCGCCGATGATGAGGAGGCCGACGCCGTACACGTCCACCAGTACGCCGTGGACCGAGAGAAGCGGCGCCAGCGCCGACATGAGGCCGTCCGTGATCTGGTTTATCACCAGCGAGGACGCCTCCAGCGTTTGCAGGATGGGGGTGTTCGTGTTCTCGGCGAGATCCAGCAGCTCGCGAGGCGGCGCGAGTCCCTTGGTGATGAGAAAGCAGCTCACGCCCTTCTCGAAGATGGGGCGCAGTATGGAAGACCGGCTAGCGGGCTCCTGCTTCTTGATGTAGGAGATTTCCGTATTGCCGAGGATCTGGATGCGCTCGGAATGGATGTACTCGTGAACCCCGGCGAGTGCCAGTCCGGGCTTCTGGATGCGGGGGCTCGATATGGTGTTGGCAAGGCCCGATCGTCCGGCCAGGACCTTCATGTCCAGCTGAGGAAAGGCTTCCAGGAACTGCTGGACGGACAGCCTGGGATGGATTTCCTGGCCGGACAGGGTCTTCATGTCTTGACCGGCGGGCTCACGAGGCAGATCCCCTCGCGCTTATCTTTGTAAATGACGGATATCCGCCCCGTGTCCTGGTCCTCGTAGACCAGCACCGGGTCCGACGCTCCGCCCAACAGCAGGACTGCGTCGGCGAGACGAAGCGGCTTGGGGTGGAACAGGTCGTCCCTGGGCGTAACGCCCGCCTGCCGGCGGCGGGCCCCGGAAGGCGCTTCCTCTTCCTCCTCCTCGCCGGCTATGAGTTCCGCCGGCGGTGTCGCGTGCCCCTTGGTCCGTCCTGCCAGGCGCTTGGTTTTTTCCTTCTTGGCCTGTTGCTCGATGGCGCCCGCCGCGTCGTTTATGGCCAGGTACATGTCCTCGGCCGTACCGGTTGCCTTGTAGGTGCGCTCCCTCGCGCAGTGGACCACGAGGTTCACGTTATGCAGATGCCTCTCGACCTCGAAGGAGGCGTGCACGGAGACGATGGGACCTGTGAATTTTTCGAGCTTTGCGATTTTCTTTTCTGCCTTGCCTTTGAGAGCGTCGGTGAGGGAGAGGTTCTTCCCAGAGTATTCCACTCGCATCGTTCGCTCCTTATAGTGTCAGGTCCCCTTCCTCCGCCCGGAGGATGGGATGTTCAGTTCTTCGCGGTACTTGGCTACGGTCCGGCGGGCCAGGAGGATTCCCTCCCGCCGCAGCGTATCGGCTATCTGCTGATCGCTCAGCGGCTTCTTCTGGTTTTCTGCGTCGACGAGCACCTTGATTCTCTCCTTGACCCTCAGGGAGGAGACGTCCGCTCCGTTCAGGGTGTTGATGCCCGTGTTGAAGAAGTACTTCATGGGCAGGATTCCCCTCGGGGTCTGCATGTACTTGTTGGAGACCACGCGGCTCACCGTGGACTCGTGCACGCCGACTCGCTCCGCGACGTCGCGCAGGATCAGAGGCCGCATGTAGGTCGGTCCCTTGTCCAGGAAGTCCCGCTGGAACTCCACCACCTCCTTGGCCACCTTGTAGATGGTCCGCTGGCGCTCCTCGATGCTCTTCAGGAACCACATGGCGGACCGTACCTTCTCGCGGAGGTAGGCGAGGGCCTCCTCGCCGGCTTCCGGCGATCCTTGCTCCGCCATGGACCTGTAATGACTGCTGATCCTGAGCTTCGGCATTCCGTCCTCGTTGAGAAGGATCCGGTAGTCATCGCCGTCCTTTTCCACCACCACATCGGGTATAACCGTAGGATTGACGGGATTATTGTATCGAAGTCCCGGCTTCGGGTCGAGGTTCCTGATGATCCTCAGGGCGTCTTCCACGCACTCCTCGCCGACGCCAAGCCGGCCGGCGATCTGAGCGGGCTTTTCCTTGCCCAGGAGCACGAGGTGCTCGTCCACGAGTCGCAGCGCCAGCGGGTCCGGATCGCCCATGGCCACGAGCTGGACGTGGAGGCATTCCCTGAGGTCCCTCGCCGCGATACCGACGGGGTCCATCTGCTGGACCGTGGACAGCACCTTCTCCGCGTTCTCGCGGGTCGTGTTCGCCGCCTCCGCGATGTCTTCCACCGTGGCGCCGAGGTACCCGTCATCCTTGAGACTCCCGATGATGGCCGCGGCGATCCGCCGCTCCTCGTCGGTCATCCTGCTGAGACCTATCTGCCACTCGAGGTGGTCGCTCAGGCTTTCCGGGTTGCTGAGGTATCGTTCGGAATCGGGCGAATTCTCTGGAGCTTCCTGCCTGACGCCGCGGTACTTCATGTTCGTTTCCAGGTAATCCTGGAAGTACGATTCGACGTCGATTTTCTCTTCGTAACTCTCGAGGGGATCGTCCTCCTTGGTCTCGCGGGCGTCGCGCTCCTCGGAGGCGTTCAGCGTCGGTTCCTCGATGGTACTTGCTTCCTCCAGGACGGGATTGGTCTGCAGCTCCTGGTCCACTTCCGTGGCCAGTTCGAGGCGAGTGAGCTGCAGGAGTCGGATGGCCTGCTGCAGCGTAGGCGTCAGGACCATCTTCTGCTGGAGTTTCAGGGATAGCTTCTGCTGAAGATTCATAAATTAGTCCAGAGTGAACCCTTCCCCCAAGTAAACCCTCCGCACATCAGGGTCGCGCGCCAACTCCGCTGGAGAGCCCTGGCGGAAGATGGCTCCATCACTAATGATATAAGCCTCATCCGTTATTTTCAATGTTTCCCGGACGTTGTGGTCCGACACGACCACCCCTATGCCGCGCTCTTTGAGGTGCAGGATGATGCTCTGGATGTCGGACACGGCGATGGGGTCGATCCCCGCGAAGGGTTCGTCCAGGAGGAAGAAAATGGGCGACAGGACCATGGCCCGCGCGATCTCAACCCTGCGGCGTTCTCCGCCTGACAGGGTGTAGGCCCGGGAGCGGGCCAGCCGCCGGATGTTGAGCTCTTCGAGGGCTTCCTCCACCCGCGCGGCACGTTCCCTGGGGGGCAGCGGCGTGAACTCCAGAATGGCCATCAGGTTTTCTTCCACCGTCATCTTCCGGAAGATGCTCGGTTCCTGGGGCAGGTAGGCGATGCCGGCCCTGGCCCTCTGGTACATGGGCATGCTGGTGATCGGGCTCGCCGTTCGAGCAGGATGTCACCGGAGGTAGGCTGCACGAGTCCCACGACCATGTAGAAGGTCGTCGTCTTGCCCGCGCCGTTGGGACCCAGCAGGCCCACGACCTTGCCGGAAGCGAACTCGAGATCGACGCCCCGAACGACCGTCCGCCGGCCATAGGTTTTGGTTAATCCGCGCGTGGCAAGATCGTGACTTTCCTCAGCCATCGGATTTTTTCTCCTTGGATTTGCTGGCTTTGCCCTCGGGCTGTACGCCTTCGAGAGTTCCCCTGGAGAGACCGCCCTGCCTCTTCAGAACGTCCAGGCTGCGGGGGGCGAAGAGAACCACGGGGCCGGAGACACGGTGATAGGGCTGTTTCTGTGTGATGATCGCGTCGCCCCGCGCGCTGCTCGCACGGCCGGCCTGCGTCGCCGGATCATAGGTCAGGTGTTCGGCCTGCCCCTGGTATTCCGAGCCGTCGAACAGGCAATCATCCGATGCCTCGTAGGTGACGGGCCGGTCCTTCGAGTCGAGGACCGCCTTCAGGGTGCCGGCCTTGATCCAGTAGTCCCGGCCTTCGCCGCGGGCGTGGCCCCGGGCCACGGCGATGTGCTTCTTGCCGTCGTAAGTCAGGGTCCCCCCGGTCACCGTCTGTACGCCGCCCTGGGTATCTTTAAAAACCGCCTTCGCTCCGTTTTCGCCCACGATGGTCTGCGCATCTGGCGCCTTCACCACGGGAGCGACAAGGGTCATGTCCCCTCGGACGAGTTCCGCCGAGCCGCGAAGGACGGAGGGATAGCCGCCCTCGGCTGACTGCAGGGCATCCGAGGTGAAAGTGACCGTGGGCTGGCCTTCGGGAGACCGGCTGCCTGCCACGTCACCGGACGCCGTCGTTTCTCCATCTCCGTGCCGCGTAATGCGGTCTGCGGAGAGCCTCTGCCCGGGCTTCAGGACCAGCGCATGGCCGACCAGCGTCCAGTCGTCGCCGGAAAGCTCGGCGTTGTCCGAAGTGAAAGTCCCCGCCTGCTGGCGGCCCTTGGATCGGCCCTTCAAGCGCGGCCTTCATGGGGGCCTTGCCGCCGAAGGCGCCCGTGCCGGACACGGCCTCGGCCTCTCCGTTGGTGCCCGTGATGGTGAGTCTATCGGGCGAGTTCCAGCGCCAGAGCCCACCGGCCTTCGGGGTGAGGTCGAGCTTTTCGGTCTGCATGCGGTACGGCGGGTCACTTTTCATGTCCACGACCACGTCTCCCTCCAGATGCACGGATTGGAGATCTCCCCGCGTGGCCAGGACCGCTGTGGCCGTCTCGGACGTGAAGCTGTTTCGCCCCGTCTCACCCTCGGCGGGACTCCCTAGGACAACACGCTTGAGTTGGTTACTCGAGCTTAGAAAAAGCGTGCCCCGTGGTGCCTTGAGGGTCCCGTTCTTCGTCTCGACGAACACGGGACCGTCCATGATCCCCCTGTGCGTCACGAGGTCGACGGCGATGGCGCGGCACGCGAGGCGCGCATCGCCCTTGCGCAGCCTCACCTTGCCTTCCAGGTGGGCCACCTGGGTGTGCCGGTTGTACCTGAGAAGCTCCGCGGAGCCCTCCGACTCGCCCATGGTGAAAGTGACCGAACTCTCCGATACGACCTCACCTTCGGGCGTCAGTCGGAAACCGGTGGAGTGCGCCAGCCAGCCGCCCTTGTGGCTGAGGGCCGCGTTGTCCCATATCCGCAATTGCTTCGTATCGGGGGCGAAGCTTCCCTCGTCGCCCCACGCCTTGCCCTGGCCCGGGATGGTGAGGACCGGCTTTGTGAGTTTCTTGGCGCCGTCCTGCGCCTCCGTGACCGTGTCCGCGTTGATATCGTAATCGATCTTGCCGGCGGTCTCCTGCCTGTAGCGGAAACCTTCCGCGCTCAGGGTGCCCTCCGTTCCCTTCTTGATGGTCTCCGGGCGCGCCGGGGCCGGAACCTCCACTTTGGGTTTGAAGTGGTACGCCAGCACGAGGAGGAAGATGATAAAAACGGCGGAAAAGGCCAGCTGGAGCGTCCTGCGCCTGTTCATGGTCCGGATCTTCCACCGCGTCCCTCCAGGGGGCGCGCTTCCGGGCTGCATGGAACGAAAGTCACTCGCACGCTTGCAAATCTCCTCTCCGAATTGTAGGATAGACAAGGCTTGGCGGGTAGTCAATGAACCGTGTGCCGCTGCCCTTTTCCGGTGTGGGATGGAGCTGGCGGCGGCTCGCTGCACACCGCCGGACCGCGCCGCAATTCGGGAGGCACACGAGGTCTGCCCGGTTGTGCCCTGTGCAGGACCGATAAAGCCTGAGTTGTTCATGGCGGCGGACCTCCCCGGTGTGGGAGCGCGGCCGGCGGCCGCCGGCACGTCCGACGCGTGGCGCCCTGCGCCCCGTCAGAACACGGAACCCATGAAGGAGGCTCTGATGGAAGCCATCGGTCAAACCCTGGTGAATTTCCTGGGATCGGGAGCCACCTGGCTCGTGCGCCTGTTCCTTGCGGTCCTGGTCCTGGCCCTCGGCTGGTTCATCGCGAAGGTGGTGAGCAAGATCGTCCGGCAAATCCTCCAGACCGCCAATTTCGACATGCGCCTCGGCCGCTGGCTCACCCTCGATGCGGACAAGGAGGAGCAGGAAAAGCCCAAGCGCCAGATCGCCGGCGTGATAGAAGCCATCGTCTATTACCTCCTGCTGGTGATCTTCGTGATATTCGCCCTGGAGGTTCTGGGGGACAAGACCATTACCATGGTCCTTCAGAACATCCTGAACGAAATGGGCGGTGCCGTGCCCAAGATACTCAAGGCCCTGCTCGTCCTGGCCGGCGCCTGGCTCATCGCTCTCGTCGTCAAGTTCGCGGTCATCAAGATCCTCAGATCGATCCAGTTCAGCGAGCGTTTCGAAAAGGCCATGAAGGCGGGGGCCGAGGAGGGGAAGAAACCGCGCAGGGACGTGGCCGAGTCTTTTGGCAACTTTCTCTTCTACTTCATCCTGCTCTTCGCGCTCTTGCCCTTCCTGGACGCTCTGCAACTCACGGCTCTCGTGGACCCACTCAAGACCATGTTCGCCAAGGTCCTCGGCTACGCGCCCGAACGTCATTACGGCCGTGGCCGTGCTCGTCCTCGGCTATTTCCTTGCGCGCATCTGCGAGCGCATCAGCACGAACTTCGCGCGGGCGGCCGGCATTAACCGCTTCATCGAGGGCATGCGCTTCGAGTCAGTGCTCAAGTCCGTTGACGTGGCCCGTATCATCGGGACCGTGGTCTTCTTGCTGGTTCTCGTGCCGGTTCTCGCCAGCGCGTTCCAGATTATAGACCTGCCGGTGATCACGAGCGCCTTCGGCACCATGATCGGCCAAGTTGCGGCCTCCATCCCCCGCATCCTCGGCGCCTTCATCCTCCTGATCCTCGGGCTCATCGTCGGCCGCTACGTGGGCGACTTCGTGGAACAGATCCTGAAGGACGTCGGCTTTGACGTGATCCTCAGCCGGATCGGCCTCGAGCGCCTCGAAAAGAAGGAAGGGTCCGAGGAGGTCCGGGGCCGCACGCTGTCGACCGTCGTCGGCAACCTGGTCATGGCCGTGATCGTCCTGTTCGCCCTCATGGAGGGCTTCCGGATCGTGAGGCTCGACATGGTGGCCGACGCCGTGGACAAGCTGATCCTCTTCCTGCCCGAAGTCCTGATCGCCTTCCTCATCCTGGGCGTGGGTTTCTATCTCGCCAAGGTACTGGAAGGAGTCGTCCAGCGCAGCTTCGCCTCAGAGCGCACGATCGAAGCCAACATCATGGGCCTGGTTCTTCGCTACGCCGTCATCGTCTTCGCTTTCTTCATGGCCTTCGACGAGCTGGGTATCGCGCACTCGGTCGTTGTGACGGCTTTCACGATTCTGCTGGCGACGGCGGGGCTCGGCCTCGCGCTCGCCTTCGGGCTCGGCGGCCGAGAACAGGCCCAGAAATACCTTGAGCACCTCAGGGAGTACGCGGACGAGCGCCGGAAGAAACAACAGAAGCCTTGAGCGCGTTTTGGAAACAACCGACCGCCGGCGACCGGCCGAGAGAACGATGGCAATGGTCGCCGGCGGAGCTGTCTCTGACGGGCCTCCCCGAACGTACGCCCGTCCATGGGAGGAGATTGATGATGGACCGGATACGCGTCGCCGCCCTTCAGTACTACATCCGTCCCGTGCCCACCTTCGAGCATTTCAAGGACCAGGTGGAGTCCCTCGTGGCCACCGCCGCGGATTACACCTGTCAGCTGCTGGTCTTTCCGGAATACTTCACCGTGCAGCTCCTCACGCTCGGCGACGTGAAGCGGCCCATGCCCGACCAGGTCCGGGCCCTCGCGGGCCAGCTCGACCGCTACCTGGACATCATGACCGGCCTGGCGAGACGTCACGGGCTTTACATCGTCGGCGGCACCATCCCGGTGGTGGAAGGCGACAAAGTGTACAACCAGTGCTACGTCTTCGGCCCGGGGGGAGACTACGGCGTGCAGGGCAAGCTCCACATGACCCGCTTCGAGACCGAAGAATGGCTCGTGGAACCCTGCTCCCTGCTCAGGGTCTTCGAAACGAGCTTCGGCCGCATCGGCGTGGCTATCTGCTACGACGTGGAATTCCCCGAGATAGCACGGGCCGCGGCGGTCGCCAACGCCCAGATTCTCGTGGTTCCCTCCTGCACCGACGACCGTCAGGGCTTCCTGCGTGTGCGATACTGCTCCCACGCCCGGAGCATAGAAAACCAGTTGTACGTCGTTCATTCGTGTACGGTGGGGTCCCTGCCCATGGTGCCCGCCGTTTCTCTCAACTACGGACAGGCGTCCATTCTCACGCCCAGCGACTTTCCCTTCTCGCGCGACGGTATCCTGGCCGAGGGCACCGTCAACCAGGAGATGATGGTCATCGGCGAACTCAACCTCACCACCATCGGAGAGTCCCGGACGTTCGGCACCGTCCTGCCGCTCAAAGACTCGATCCGGACGGCCCAGATCACCCGCGACGTGGAGATCGTGAAGCTATGAAACCCGAAAGGCTGGAAATCCTCGTGCGCAAAACGCGCGCGGAGGATTTCGACGGAATTATCGAATTGTCCAAGAGATGTCTATCCCCAGGGACCTTGCTGGTCCTCGCCGCCCCTCGCCTCGCACCTGGAGCTCTTTCCCGAAGGCCAGTTCGTCGCCGTCGAAAAGCAGACCGCCCGGCTCGTGGGCATGGCCGCCAGCCTCGTCGTGCTGTGGGACGACTACGACCGCCACGACAGCTGGCGGGACTTCACGGACCACGGCATGTTCACCAACCACGACCCCGAAAACGGCCGAACCCTCTACGGCGCGGAGGTCATGGTCGATCCCGACTGCCAGGGCCGCGGGATAGGCAAGAAGCTCTACTCCGCAAGACGCGAACTCTGCGAGCGCCTCGACCTCCGGCGTATCCGCGCCGGCGCGCGCCTCAGAGGTTACGGCGCATGGGCCGACCGCCTCAGCCCCGAAGCGTACATCCTCAAGGTCATAGAGGGCGAGATCGGCGATCCGACGCTCAGTTTCCAGCTCGGACAGGGTTTCCGCGTTCTCGGCGTGGTCGGCGAGTACCTCAGGAACGATCCCGAGAGCCTCGGCTACGCAGCCCTCATCGAGTGGGTCAACGTGAACGCCGCCCGCCCCGAAGAGTACGCCGGCGCCGACCCCAGGTTTCAGCGCCCCCCTCGCTGATCGCCCCTCCAGCCCTTGATTTTCCCGCCCGATTCGGCTACAGTACCTGAGCTTGCTCCCGGGTAGCTCAGCTGGTTAGAGCGGGTGACTGTTAATCACTAGGTCGGGGGTTCAAATCCCTCCCCGGGAGCCAATAAAATCAAGGACTTACGCAAAATAGCGCTTAATCCCACCTGCAATAACTCTCTAGATCGTATGCCTCTCTATTCCTTGTCTGCACGTGTTTTTATGCGATTCTGTCGAAACCTGCAATCGCAAGTTTATTGCAAGTTAGCAGGTAACAGGATGCAGGTATGAGTGCAAAAAGAGGGTGTATCAGAGGGACAACTTGTTCATAAGGATGCGGCGCCCACCGCTATAGAAGAGTTCTTGACTGCAATTTCGGCAAGTTGCCCCCGACCCATCCTTCTCAGCGCTAGGGGCGATAAGAGGATGGGCGGATCTCTTCAAAGAAGAGGCACCGTCAACTATGACGGGACTCTTCACTGCGGCCGGCCTTTCACCGTTGGTGTGGTACCGCGGTTGGTAAAGAAAAAAGGACGAACAGGTGGCTCTTAAGCACGAGATGGTAAGGGGGCAACTCGTATCAATTCGCTCGAGATCCCCACAAGTGCCGCAAAACTCTCTCCATCTCGCGCGAGTTGTTCCTTGAGTTTGCGCCTGTTACCCATGGGTCACGACTCCCAGAGTGAAGACAACGGCACCGCCGTGAGGTTCTTCCCGAAGGGCACCGCTTCGCGTCCCGTGTACAACACAAGCCCGCGCACGAACTTCTTTCCTGCACTCTCGGCAAGCGCTTTAAGCCCCTTGAAGTCGGAGGCCGACGG
This sequence comes from uncultured Acidobacteriota bacterium, assembly GCA_963724125.1. Taxonomy (GTDB): domain Bacteria; phylum Acidobacteriota; class UBA4820; order UBA4820; family DSQY01; genus CAVRTJ01. The sequence continues at coordinate 6,149 of CAVRTJ010000004.1, read as the reverse complement.
GGTCGCCGAAGCCTTTACTTCGATCCCTACGACGTGACCAGCATCGTCCTCCAGGACGATGTCCGCTTCAATCCCGGAGAGGGTTCGGAAGTGGAACACCTGCACTTGGGCCTCGGACCAAGCGGCCTGTTTGATCAGTTCCATGGCAACGAAATTCTCGAGAAGGTGCCCGGCAACCGCGGGCTCTTGGCGAAGCCTTACCGGAGTGGAGCCCGTCAAGAACGCAAGAAGACCTGTATCCGACAGCAGAACCTTTGGGGACTTGATCAGCCGTTGCCCCAGGTTACCGGACCATGCGGGGAGGGGGTGGAACAGGAAGAGAGCCTGCAGGAGCCCCATGTAGCGTTTGAGGGTACTCTGCGGCATCCCCAAGGTCCGCGAGAGATCGGCGTAATTGAGGAGTGATGCTGTTCGCGACGCCAGCAACCCCAGAAGCCTCGGAAGGCTGGCGAGCGACTCGATGTTGGCCAGGTCGCGCGCATCCCGAGAGAGGACGGTCGTTACATAAGAGCGGAACCAGGCCCTGCGGCGGGACGTCGATGATCGAGCGACAACTTCAGGGAATCCTCCCAAACACGCTCGATCCGGCCAATCGGTGGTCACATCTGAGCGGGTGGATGGTGGGGAGAAGGCGCGCTGAAATACCTTCTCAAGAAAGGACTCGGGCCGCGACGCCATCTCTCCTTGGGATAATGGCCAGAGCGTCTGAACCTCCATGCGGCCGGCGAGAGACTCGCTCAACTTGGGAAGCATCAGCACGTTGGCGGACCCTGTGAGCAAGTAGCGTCCGTGCATGCGGTCGCGGTCCACGACGGCTTTTATCGCAGGGAACAGTTCGGGGGCCTTTTGAACCTCATCCAGGGTCACGGGCCCATCCAGCCCGGCCAGGAATCCCGCCGGGTCGCTCATCGCGGCATTAAGGACGACTTGGTCATCGAAGGTGAGATAGCGTCGCGTGGGGCGGTCCTCAAGGAGGGAGCGCACGAGCGTGCTCTTTCCCGTCTGCCTGGCCCCAACCACGAGCACTACAGGCGTATCTCTCAAAGCTTCGGTTACGAGCGCGCTCAAGTGCCGTTCGATCATCGTTCTGCCTTCTTTTTGGGAATTATAACCTTCTCATGGTTGAAATTCAACCACCAATTGCCGAATTTTGCGCATCGTTCCGTTTCAGGGCCATCGCCCATCGACGGTCAATGGCATTATCGCGGCGATTTTCTCTGGTTGCCGATGGCGTCATAGGTCTACGCGTGCGTCTGGTCGCTCCAGGGGATCGTGCATTCCGTGGTGAAGAGCGGGTAGACGGCCTACGTGAGCTGGTAGAGCGCGTCGTAGGCATAGGCCGTGGTGAAGGGGCCGTAGAGCACCTGCTTGTGCCCGTGCAGCTTGGGCGCCACGAACTGCTCCGTCAGGCTCGTGATCATGCCTTTGTTCCCGGTGCCTCCGTCGTAGCCGTAGTCGTACCGGGAGAGGAGCCCGCCGCCCGAATCGAGATTGCGAAGCTGGGTCAGCCTGTGCTGGAGGTCGTAGGCGTAGGCCGCGCTCGAGTCGTTTGGGTAGGCCACGTTGGCGACCTGTCCCACCCGGTTGTAGGTGTAGATATAGGTCCCTTCGGGCGCGGTGATGGTGTGCAGGGACCCGTCGGGATAGTAGGCGTAGGTCCATGCCTCTGTGCCGTCGGAGACGGTGGCGATCTGGTCGTCGGTGTTGGAGGCGTAGCCGTAGGTCACCGTGCCCGTGGGCGATGCGACGGTCTGCAGGCGGTGGCGCACATCGTAGCCGTAGCTATAGGCCTGCGTCTGGCCGTCGATCTGCTGGTGGTAGGTGTCGACGACCGTGGCAACCCGGTCCCCCACGTAGGTGAAGGCCACGCCTACACGAAGAAAGCACAGTGAACTCCCTCTCTTCATCGAATGTCCCTTCGCAAAGAACCAGCAAGTGAGCGCCCCGCGAAAGCTAAAGCAGACGCTCAAGGGTTGCAACTACTTTTCTTTGCGCTTTGTTATTCCGAAGAAAAGGAATAACAGCTGATCTAAAATGCCCTTATTCACCGCCCCAGATTTTCTAGCTCTCACTAAGAAGTAGAGATACGTTATCGCTATGGCGAGAGGAATCAGACCAAGCAAACCTTGGTGGTCATCTAGCCAATTGATTATGCGTAAGGGGCTGAATGTGGAAATCAGGCATACACCGACACAAAAAAATAAGATTGCCAGTAGATAGAGCCGATACTTTGTGCTTAAGCGCATTTCTTTTACTCAGTCCTTTCTGGTGGTCGTGCAATGAAAGACACCGACACCCAGACCTTTGCCAATGCCGAAAGTGACAGAAACATGTCCTCCCCATACTGATGAGCTCCACCCGATGTAGGGCAATGTCGTCTCTATGACCCAATCGTCAGATTCGTCGGGAATACCGCAGCTGTTTGGAATTCCTTTAAGTGCCGAACCTAGGGATGAAGTGCTGATGTTCCAACCGATATTTAGGACGGGACCGCCTCCGCTACATTTGACTCTTACGGGAACCCGATTCGTCCAAGGGGCGTCTGCGCATTTATAGACACATTGTGAACGTGAGCCGCCACCCAGAATAACGTCTGAGAATCCGCGAAGTGCGCATGATAATATCCACTTTCCCGATGCACAGGGCTTACAGCAGCGAGAAGAGGCAGAGCTGGAGCTTGAACCTGGGATCGAGGCTTGCTGTCCAAAAGGATCAGACAGCATGATCGGGTTGTTGGAGACATATTTGTATAATAACGGACTAGCGATAGAGGCATTGTCGACCTGCGCTGTAAAATCAACTAGGTTTGCCGGGTCGGAAGATGTAAACCTCGCCTCAATGGGAGTGTAGATGCGATTCCGGTAATATTCCGATTCCCCTAATTCCCACTCCCTCCCGGTGTACCCATAGGGATTCGGATCGGTGGCAAGATCGGGCCAAGTGCTGGTGTTGCCCCAGGCGCCGTAGGGGTAGAAGCGAGTGACCGTGCCTGCGGCGTCGGCGAGCGAGACCACGGACGAGAGCATGTTCTTGTAGGCGTAGAGGGTGGTCCCGTCGTGGGTCTCGGCCAGGACGTCGTCGATGCCGGGGCCCTGGGTGAGAGTGAGCGAACCGCCGGGCTGGGCGACCTTCAGGATGTCCTCCTTCGAGTACAGGTACGACCACGTCGTGCCGTTTAGGGTGCGGCCCATCCGGTCGCCGTTGTATGCGTAGACGTGCGTCGCCGATTGGGAGCTGTCGGAGGTGGTGAGCCCGGTCATCTTGTCGTCCATGTACCAAGAATAGGTCGTGGTCACCCCGTTTTCCACTCGTGTGGCCGTGTTGCCGTTGCCGTCGTAGGTCAGAGTCACGGCGGGCTCGCCCATGGCTACTTTGCAAGATGTGCCACTATCTCCAGATATGCCTCTATTGTCCGTTGTCTCGTCTCAGGATTAGCCTTATATTGAAGAATATCACAACTACCAGTGCCAGGAAGCAGGCGGCAGCGATCATGCCAAAGCGGTTTCCACAAGCAATAAAACGATCAGATTGTGAGGTGGGTGGGCCTCCACCTGCCCACCAATTGTATAGAGCCAATCGAGCAAACCAACTAGACGCAAAGAGCAGAGTCGCAGCAACTGCCCAACCAAAGACACACTTCAATAAAGAACTTCCTTTCCTAATCAAAAGAAGCCCCCTGGCCACCGCTGGGGTGGGATGGGCGGAGGCGAGGGGTGGCACTTTTCGCACTGCTGCATTATGTCCTCCGCAAGAGTGTTGCAGTTATTAGCTGAAGACCAAGCTCCAGTGCTCTTGCCAATCTGTAGCTTGTTGTTTACACAGTCCTCGTCCACATTGGGTACAGGTTCGCAGCTCGAACCTGGTTTCAGGGATTCGCCCGTGCTGTCGACTATCTTTGTCGCTACCCCAAAAGGACACCCTGGCAGCGGGCCACCCTGTGCTCGTCCCATCCCCGCCTCCTTCTTAGTTGTTTTCAGCCAGCAATGCTTGAAGCCAAAAACCTTGGCGGCCGTGTTCATCCAGGGAGTGGCATGAATTTCTCTGCAGCATAGTTGCACTCCACCAACAGAATTCCCGCTAAGTCCGAAGGGATCTATCCCTGTGGTAGTTTGATTTGCAACATAAGCGTACAAGTTTGGACCTGCTTCGAAGCCTCTCGGGTCCAGATGCAGGAATCTTCCATAGGCCGACGAGTAGAATCGATAGCGGTAGTAATACATCGCCACAGCATCCCACTCCCTCCCAGTGTACCCGCAAGGATTCGGATCGGTGGCGGGATCGGGCCAGGTGCTGGTGTTGCCCCAGGCGTCGTAGGGATAGAAGTTGGCGACGGAGCCGCGCGAATCGAAGAGCGCGGTGACGGACGAGAGCATGTTCTTGTAGGCGTAGAGAGTGGTCCCGTCCACGGTTTCGGCCAAAACGTCGTCGATGCCTGGGCCCTGGGTGAGGGTGAGCGAGCCGCCGGGCTGGACGACCTTCAGGATGTCCTCCTTCGAGTACAGGTACGACCACGTCGTGCCGTTCAGCGTGCGGCTCAACCGGTCGCCGTTGTAGGCGTAGACGTGTGCCGGCGATTGGGAGCTGTCGGAGGTGGTGAGACCGGTCATCTTGTCGTCCATGTCCCAAGAATAGGTCGTGGTCACCCCGTTTTCCAGCCGGGTGGCGGTGTTGCCGTTGTCGTCGTAGGTGAGGGGACAACCCGTTCGCAGAACCTCATATTTTACCAATAATCGATTCCTCTCTTGATTAAACTCACCAACGACTTCTTTGGGCAATCTTCCGCATTTCGCCCACAAGAATAGGATTTCATCTCAATCCAATTTCCATGGCTATCATAGCGATAATCTTTCTCGAGACGAACAGCCTTCGCCTCACTGGAGTCGACGACGACCTCTTTCACGAGCATTCCGCGGTTATCGTAGCAATGATAGACTCTATTATCGATGACACCGAAGTAGTTGTAATGAAAGAATTGCAGCACGCGACCGGTTGCATCCCGAGTGTATCGCACGATATCCGTTGGTTTGTTTCTGCCTTCGATGAACTGCTTGACGCAGATTACCTTCCCCTCTTTATCATATTCACTGCTCTTCAGATGTACTTTCCCGTATGAGTCCCGATGTTCCTCTCGAACGATATGACAGTCATAGTCCATCACATAAGTGAAGACCACCTTAGCAGTTCCCAGAGAGGAACTTGTAGTGGATGAAATCAGGTTCCCGGGTCTGCAAACATAGGATGTGTATGTTGCTAACGTGCCTTTACCTTTGCCCTGTTTGGAGACGATCCTAACGGAGTCGGCCAGGTACTTATAACGTGTAAAAACCTCTGTCGGAACGCCATCTTTCCAGTCACTGAATGTGCTCGAAATCAGGCGCCCGGCCGCGTCATAGTCGTTGCTTCGACACTGAAGCAGGGTCTTGCCGTCCTTGCTTATCCATCTTTCCGACACCAGTTGCCCGCGCGCGTTGAACTGACTTTCTATAATCCTATTCAACACCTTCCTCTTGTTCACCGCATCCCAATCGAACTCCAGCCTCTTGACGGTCTTAACGGCTCCCTGCAATTGGCTCTCCCTTGCGGAAGTATCCTGAAGAAGCCGTTGGAGGCACGGGCATTGGGACCATGCATTGGCTCCGATACATAAGAGAGTCAGAAAGGCAATTCCCATCTTCTTCATCTTTTCAACCCCCAACGATCCGATACAATCAGCAAAGTGGTGAGCCTCCGGATCGGAGGTTATCGTCCCACGATGCATATGCATATTGTACTGTCATCTGACCGGCTCAGAACTATTTTAAAGGTGGCTTCTGACAGCAGTCTTTCTTGATGCAACAGGTACACATGTACATTTCCGCCGAACCTTGCGAGTAGCCTTTCCGCACACAATGTACCTGCCCGCCCCATAGGTTGCACACGAATGTAAAATCACGATCAAATTGGGCATAGTTTGCGTTTCGTGCGAGGACATCCCAAAAAGCTGCTCGCCAACACTGGCCATCTTCATCCATGTCGCTACAATGAAAGCGATGAGCATAGGCAACCCCGGCATACTTGGAGTTGCAAGCATCAGGGTCACTCATGGTGCTGGTTTGCATGCAACGATTGTTGTCCGGCATCCCGGTGAAAATCGGCAAGAGGCCTGACGG
>CAVRTJ010000003.1:0-479566 GCA_963724125.1 uncultured Acidobacteriota bacterium | reverse complement strand
GTCCGGTTAAGAGTCGAATAGAATCAGCTGTTTACACGGACTAGGCTCCAGAGATTGGGGGCTCTGGTTTGTAAGTAGTTGATAAATGGGCTCTTTCTCGAAAAGGGAGAGGCTGAGAATTTGAAGGATTTCGGCGAGACTGCGATCGATGTGGAGCTGCTTTTTGATGATCGCCACGAGCAAGTAGACGCTGATGGCAATCCAGACCTGCGTCTTCACGGCATTCTCGCTTGTTCCGTAGAAAGCCTTGATGCGCAGGTGTTGCTTGATCCACTTGAAGAAGATCTCAACGTCCCATCGACACTTGTACAGCTGAGCGATGGTCAATGCGGGCAAAGCGAAATTGTTGGTGAGGAGGATGATCCGCTGGTTATTAGCTTCGTCGAAAAAGGTGATTCTTCGCAGGGGCTCCGGATAGAGACGCGAGCTCTTAGGGCCTCGGAGTGCAATAGTGTGATCCGATCGCAAACCGGTGCTCCGGTTCACTGGGCGGTAGCTTCGGCGCGTGTAATCGTGGTTCCGCTTGCCTCGTACGATAAAGGACGAGAGGCTCCGGGTGAAGATGTAGAGCCGAGCGAAGTCGATGTACCCGCGGTCCATGACATAGATAGCGCCAGGCTCCAGTGGCAGCTCGTCCAAGGTCGTTACATCGGCCGTTTTTCCGTCCGTGATATGCACGAAACAGGGAATCGTACCGCGCAGGTCCAGCAACGTGTGCAGTTTCACCGCACCCTTGTGCCGCCTGAAGTGCGCCCACGGGAAAAGAGACAGGCAGAGGTCGATCGTAGTGGAGTCGAAGACATAGGCGACCTGTTCGAGCGAGACGCCGAATTCCTCTCGTGCGTACATAGCCCGTGCCGTGCGGATCAGGACATGGGCGAAATCGGCGTAGATGCGCCAATCTCGGGTCTCGTTTGCATCGGCCAAGGTCGTCCTGGACACCGTCCCGCGGATTCCCGCATGGTAAAGCTTCGAATGAAAACTCCTCAGGCACGTCACGATATCCCGGAGGCTTTCTCGATAAGTCAATTGGGCAAAGGCCATGCAATAGAACTGATCGAGGCAGAAAAAAGTGCGGAGTCTGTAATCTCCACGGTAGCGCCGCACGCAGGACCGAAAAGCGTGCAGTGGCAAGAAATCCATCAACTGGGAAAACACTATGCGCCCTGCATTCATCGACCATCCACCTCCCCATCACACAGGATGGTGCATGGCCGAACAGGAGCCCAGCGTTGAAATCGATAACAGCTAATAATCGCCACAACACGTTGAGCATCAATCGGTTACGTCATGCCGAAGCGTTCTTAACCGGACAGTACTGATTTGGGATTGCGGATTTGAAAACGACGGAGAAGTATGGAATAGGATCCTTCTGAGGGCTAAAGCCGAAAGGCTAGGGGCTAGGAAAGACGGTGGACGGAGGGCCTTCGTAGCGGCCGATGCTTGCATCGGCCGCTCGGCCTTTGACGAGCAAAGGCCGCTACGAGGGCGGCAGACGGGAGGCCTCCGAAGGTCGCGACCTGAAGGTCCCTCCTACCGGGCTTTGAGGTCGGCGGTCTGCCGTCGGCCGTCGGGGCCGACCCACAGAGGCCCGCCCGGGACTCGATCGCTCGATCACTGCGCGACCTGGTCGCCCCCCAGCTTCTCGGTAAGCCACCGGTCGATGGTGGCGGCTATGTTGAGGTTCTCTGGGGTGAGTGTGAAGCAGTGGGGCGAGGTGCCGAGGCGGAGCATTTCGGCGCCCAGGAGCCCGGCCGTGGCCTCCAGTTCAGAGGGCCGGATGAGGGCGTCGGCTTCGGAGGCGACGATGAGGTGTGAACGGCCCTTTTGAAGGCGGGCGAGCCTCCGGGACCTTATCTTGGGCCAACCGGGTATGCGGAGGGGCATGAGAACCATCTCTCGAAGTGCCGTGGGGCTTTCGGGTACGCTCTCCCCGGCAAAGCGGGAGACGAGATCCTCCTCCGTCTGTTCCGTGAAGCAGGTCCTTCTGACAAGGCCTGCATCGGTCAATTCGGGAGGGATCCCCAAGAGAAGCGCCTTCAGGGAAAGTCCAGGCGCCATGGTCATAAAGCTCTTCACCGTTCTTCGCGGGAGGCCCGCGGCCGGCACGGGCGAACATAAGACGCTCGCGGCGACCTGGTGAGATTCGAGGTACTTCATCACGACCCAGCCGCCCATGCTGTGGCCGACGAGGACGGTCCGCGCCTCGTCCCAGACGGCCTCTTCCAGCGCTTCGACGTACCCGGCGAGGCCGTATCCCTTTGCGTTTTCTCCGGGGCCGTGGCCGGGCAGCGTCACGGCCCGCGCGGACCAGCCTTCCCCCGCGAAGTACGCGATCCAGGCCCGGTAGATCCACGGGCCTTCCCAGGCACCGTGTACGAAGAGAATGTCACGGTTCCACATGGCGGTCCCCCAGCAACCCGCAAGCGGCCGCGATCAAGTGCGCGGCCCCATTCCCGGCCTGGTTCCGGTCCTACCCCCGAAACCAGCTCGGGAAGGCCCCCCACCAGGACATGGCCACCTTGTAGGCGCCCGCACGATCCGGCGTGACGATGAAGAGCGCGGGGGATTCGAAGGAATGTCCATCCGGAAGGGAGGTGCGCACCCGCATGCGAACCAGGGCCGTGAGGTCGGACAACCACTCTACCGATTCTTCGATGGGCTTCTGGACGGTGGGTTCTTCCTTCCGCGCCTCGACCGTTTCCCTGTATTCGTCTATGCTGGCATGCCAGATGTTGGCCATGCCCTTCCACTCGATGATTTCCGTCGTGGGGATGTGGACGTGCTCCTCCCCCTTGTCCGGGTCCGCCTGGTCATAGGCTGCGATCAGACCGCGCACCGCTTCCAGCACGCGCTCGTTCTTTGTGTCCGTTTCGCGGCCGACCTCTGTCGTTTGGTCTTTGAGTGACCGATCTATCATGTCATAGCACTCCGCTGAGAAAAAATCGGGTGAAGCGGCGCGTTCAGCCACCGATCCGCCCGCTGTTCATTAAAACCCATTTTACCGTATCGCGCAGCCCCTCGCGAAAGGACACGCGCGGCCTGAATCCCAGCTCCCGTTCGGCCCGCGAGGGATCGAGCGCGCGCCGTGCGTCGTGGGCGTCCCTGTCCCGCACGAAGGTCAGAAGGCCCAGGGCCTCTTCCGGACTCTCTCCGGTCAGTTCGGCCGTGGCCGTGACGACCTGCCTGATGAGCTCAATGTTGCTCCGCTCGCACCGTGCGCCGAGGTGGTAGACCTGGCCGTCCGCACCCGACTCGAGCACCTTCAGGACCCCCCGGTTGTGGTCGTCCACGTGTATCCAGTCGCGCAGGTTCTCGCCCGTGCCGAACACGGGAACCGGCTTCCCTTCCACGACGCTCAATACGATGGTGGGTATGAGCTTGTCGAGGGACTGGAATGGACCGTAGATGTTCGTCGTCCGGGTCACCAGGGTCCGCATGCCGAAGGTCCGTTGGTACGCCAGTGTCAATTGGTCGGCGGCGGCCTTGCTGGCGGCATAGGGGGTAGACGGATTGAGGGGATTGCCCTCCGTGAAGACGCCGTCGGCGCTGGACCCGTACACCTCGTAGGAGGAGAGGTGGAGAAAAGCGCCCTTCGCGCCGCCCCAGGTCCGGCGGGCGGCCTCCAGGAGCATGGCCGTTCCGACCACGTTGACCTCCACGAAGGTCATGGGATCGACGGCGTTCCGGCCTGAAGGATTCCTGGCCGCGAAGTGCACGATCATGTCGTAGGGATCGCCCGCGAAGAGGGCCTCCAGGTCCCCGGCGTCGGTGACCCTGCCCCTGATCAGTTCGAACCGCCCCGAATAGGTCCGGTCGAGGCCGTCCAGCACCGGCACACGGGTCCTGCCCGCCGAGGCTGTCGAAGACCGTGACGCGCCATTCGGGCCTCTCGCCGAGAACGAGGCGGACAAAATTGCCGCCGACGAACCCGCCGCCGCCCGTCACGAGGATGCGCTTCATGGCGCGCCGCACGCTTTAGCGGGACGGGGACCGTTCGGGCAACGTCTCTCCGTTCTCCAATCGATCATGACCTCTCACCGTAGAGGCGTTTCACGAAGCCCTTGTACTCGCCGCTCATGATCCTGCGCCACCAGCCCTCGTTTTCGACGTACCACCGGACAGTCGCCTTGAGCCCGTCGTCGAAGGACACGGCCGGTTTAAAGCCGAGTTCCTCTTCGGCCCTGGACGGGTCGATGGCGTAGCGCCAGTCGTGACCGGGCCGATCCGCGACGAACGCGATCTGTCTCTGGAGGTCCTCGGGGGCCTTCCCCACGGCATCGGCCACCTCGGCGATGAGCCGCAGGACCAGGTCGAGATTGCGTTTCTCGCAACGGCTTCCCAGGTTGTAGACCTGCCCCGGACGGCCTTGTTCGAAGGCGAGCAGAACGCCTCTGTTGTGGTCCTCGACGTGGATCCAGTCCCGCACGTTTTCGCCCTTGCCGTAGACCGGCAGGGTCTGCCCGTCGATCAGGCGGGCGATCATGAGGGGGATGAGTTTTTCCGGGAACTGGTAAGGCCCGTAGTTGTTGCAGCACCGCGTGATGAGGGCGTTCATGCCGAAGGTGCGATGGTACGCGAGCACAAGGTGATCGGCCGCGGCCTTGCTCGCCGAATAGGGCGAGGAAGGATTCACGGGGGTCTGCTCGGTGAAGGCGCCGGAGTCGCCCAGGGCGCCGTAGACCTCGTCCGTGGACACCTGCAGAAAGCGTCCTTCCCGGTTCTTCCAGGCGGCGCGGCACGCCTCCAGGAGCCGCCCCGTCCCCGTCACGTTGGTCTGAACGAAGGCCATGGGGCCCAGAATGGAGCGGTCCACGTGGCTCTCGGCCGCGAAGTGGATCACGCCGCCGAACGTCTCTTCCGAGAACAGGCGTTCGAGCAGGGCGGCATCGGTCACATCCCCGTGAACGAAGCGGTACCTGTCTCCGCAGGCTTCCTCCAGCCCGTCGAGATTTTCCAGGTTGCCGGCGTATGTCAGGGCGTCGAGAACTACCACCCGCCAGTCCGGCCTCTGGTCCAGCACGAGCCGTACGAAGTTGGTTCCTATGAAGCCGGCGCCCCCCGTAACCAGAATCGTGTTCACGTAACCTTCTCCTCTTCGGGGATAGGGAAGCCCCTCCCTTTTGCAAATTTGAGGAGTGCTCCGTAGTGCCGGGCGTCCTCCTTGCCGAGATTGGACAGCAGTTGGGCCAGGGTGTCCTTGAGTCCGCCCTGCGCGCCCTTGTAGTGATTCTCCGCGCCGCTGTTTTCGATCTCCAGAGCCATGCGGACGGCCTCTTCGAGGCTGGGCGGAGAAGGCGCTTTCCTCACGGCCTCGATCGTCTTGAGCAGGTCGAAAATGGCCTCCACTTCCATTTGGAGGTGGATGCCTCGCGGGCTTTTTCTGAGCATGCGTCTTTCGTACTGGATGAGGGCGACGTGCGCCTTCTCGTCCCTGGCGAGCCGGTAGAAGAGGCTGGCCGCTTCCGCATCGTCCACAAAAACGGTACTCAGCCACTCGTAAAAGCCGGAAAGACGGCACTCCAAGTCTTCAAGGGGCCTCAGCGCAAGTTGAATATCCATTCGTCTCCCTGTCCGTGATGCAAGCCGACATCCTTCGATAGCCATCCGACCGTCGCGGATGAGACCCGCCGCCGACGCCGACGGATTGCCAACTTTCATGTTAACGCGAATCTGCCCTGTTGAAACAACGACAGCGTTCATGGCCTAATTCCGGCCACCCGTCCGGACCGGAGGGGGCTGTCCGCCCTGGAGGTAAAACCCCAGGGCCTCTTTCCAGGGCCTCACGGCTTCGGCCGGCACTTCGGCGTTCCTCAGCCACGCGTGGCGCGGGCGCTTCGCCGGACGGGGAAAAGCCTTGCTGCCACAAGGATTTACGCGGCACGACAGGCCCAGGATGCGCACGATCTCCTCGGCTTCCTGAAACCAGGTGACCGGACCGCCGCCGCCGACGGTATGGGCATAGCCCGAGGCTCCCGCGCCGACCAGAGCGACGATCTGTTCCGCGAGGTTCGTCGCGTGCGTGGGCACGCCCCACTGGTCGTCGACGACGCTTATGTCTTCCCTGGATCGGGCTAGCCCTGCGATGGTGTCCACGAAGTTCTTTCCGTGCCGCCCGTACAGCCACTGGGTCCGGCAGACGAGGTAGCGGTCCTCCGGCAGCGCGGCGGCGATGGCCCTCTCCCCGGCCAGCTTGCTTTTGCCGTAGGCGTTGACGGCCGGTCCCGCAGGGTGGGACGGGAGGTAGCCTTCGGGGTTCGTGCCGGGGAAGACGTAATCCGTACTGATGTGGACCATACGCATGGACCGGTCGCGGCACGCTTCGGCCACGTTGCGGGCACCCTCGCCGTTCACCAGAAGGGCGCTGTTCCTTGTGGGTCTCCGCGCCGTCCACGTCCGTGAAGGCCGCAGCGTTGAGGACGACGTGGGCGGGGTGGGCGTCCAGGAAGCGCTCGAGGGACGCCCTGTCGGCGATGTCCACCTCGGGCAGGTCGGCGGGTTCAACCTCGAAACCCGCCGCCTCGAAGACCGGCAGCGCGTCCCTGCCGAACATCCCGTCGGCGCCTAGCAGGATCAGTTTCAAATGCTCGATTGTATATCGCAAATCCGAATCCGAAGTCCTTTGCGCCCGAGGCGCGGAAATCTACCAGGTGATCGATTGATCAAGTGAATAGTGGTCAAGATCCGGCCGGCTTGCGCCGGCCGCTGCGAAGGCCCGCCCCCGCCGTCTTTCAAATCCCAAATCCCAAATCCCAAATCCGGAATTCTCCTACCTGTCCTTCGTGGTCCAGTCGTAGTCGATGACGTCGTTGTCGTGCGGGTCGAGGCGGTACTCGTCCGGGCTGTCGTAGTTGTAGGTCTTCGTGGGCAGGTTGACGACGAAGGCTTCCTGCGTCCCGATGCACTTCCAGCCGTGGTAGACGCCGATGGGCACCTGGACGAGCGTGGGGTTGAGTTCGCCGATGACGAACTCGTCGATCTGACCCTTTGTGGGCGAACCGTCCCGCGTGTCGGCGAGGACCAGCTTGACCATGCCCTTGACGCAGACGAAGTTGTCCTTCTGCAGCTTGTGGTAGTGCCAGGCCTTCACCACGCCGGGGTACGTCGTGGAGAGGTACACCTGGCCGAACTCTTCGAAAAGGTCGTCGTCGGCGCGGAGCATCTCCATCAGCCGCCCGCGATCGTCGGGAATGACCTTGAGTTTTTTCGTCTTCACGTCATGAATCATGGCTATCGCCTCCCACGTATTGATTCGCGCGCGCCAGGCTCTCGAACGTTCCGGCGTCGGTCCACCAGCCCTCGATGAAATCGTAGCCCATCTCCGCGCCGGCGATGTACTCGTTGTTCACGTCGGTGATTTCCAACTCGCCGCGGGCGCTCGGCTTGAGCGTCCTGATGATATCGAAGACCCTGGCGTCATAGACGTACACGCCCGTGACCGCCCAGTTCGTCTCGGGATCTTTTCGGCTTCTCCTCGATCTTCACCACGCGGTCGCCATCCAGCGTGGCCACCCCGAAGCGGTGCGGGTCCGGCACCTTCTTGAGAGCGATCCTGGCACCTCGCCCGGCCTGCTCGCTCTCGAAGCGCCGGATCAGGGACTCGATGGGATCCTCGAACAGGTTGTCGCCCAGCATCACCGTGATCGCGTCGCCGCCTGCGAAGTTCTCGGCAAGGCCGAGCGCCTGAGCGATCCCGCCGGCTTCGTCCTGCACGTTGTAAGTGAAGGCGCATCCGAAGTCTTTGCCCGACCCCAGCAGGCTGACCACCGACCCCATGTGCTCCGTGCCCGTAACGATCAGGATGTGGTGTATCCCGGCCTCGAGCAGTTTCTCGATGGGGTAGTAGATCATGGGCTTGGGCCCCACGGGCAGCAGGTGCTTGTTGGTGACCTTCGTCAGGGGATACAGGCGGGACCCCGTTCCGCCGGCCAGTACGACGCCTTTCATGACACCTCCTCACTGTGCTCAACGTGCGGGCGGGCGGTCATCTGCCCGAACCGCTTCCGGCGCGGCCGCCGCGGCCGGTTTCCACGGACACGGCCTCGACGTGCCTGCGGATCTCGCCCGCCTCGGCCATCGGGACGGCCAGCAGACCGTCCGACGTCTCCACAACGACCTGGTCGCGAAGTCCCTTCACGACGACCGAACTCCGCCTGGTGATAACCAAGCAGTTCCTGCAGTCTACAACCTTCCCCGGCCCCCACCCCGCGTTGCCGTCCGCATCCCTGGGCAGGACGGCGTAGAGAGACGGGAAGGTGCCGAGGTCGCTCCACCCGAAGTCGGCCGGCACCATGGCCGCCCGGTCCGTCTTTTCCATCAGCGCGTAGTCTATGGACAGGCCGTTCAAGGCGCCGTAGGGGGCGGGGTCGTCGGCTCGGATCCAGGCCTCGGCCGCGTTCCAGATCCCCGGCGCGCACCGGGCCAGTTCCTCCCTGAGGACCTCGAGGGGAAAGAAGAACATCCCCGAGTTCCAGGTCACGCCGCCTTCGGCCAGCAGCCTTTCGGCCCGGGCCCGGTCGGGCTTCTCGATAAAACGCTCCACGGCGAAGCCTTCACCGAGGGGCCTCCCTGCACGAATGTAGCCGTAGGCCGTTTCGGGGCCCGACGGCTGGATCCCCATGACACCCAGGGCGCCCTCCTTGATACACACGCTGCCCAGGCGGCGGACCGTTTCGACGAAGCGGCCCGTGTCCCGGATGTGGTGATCCGAGGGGAGCACGAGAAGAGAACCCGAAGGCCCTTCGCGCTCCCAGGCGTACACGGCGGCCGCCGCCACCGCCGGCGCGGTGTTCCGCGCGCAGGGTTCGGCCAGGAATTCCGAATGTCGCGTGCGGCACTGCGGCCGCACCATCGGCGCGCCCACCGTGACGATCCGCCCCGGCTCCAGGGCAACCGCCCGCTCTACGGTCTTCTGGTAGAGCTTACCGATCGGTCCGAGCCGGACGAAGGGCTTGGATTTCCTCGACGTGCTCAGTGGCCAGAGGCGCGTGCCCTGCCCACCTGCCAAAATCGTGACCGTCACCGCTCGCATGAAGTCCTTGTCCTGCATCAGCATCCCCTGCCTCGTTCTCGTCGGCCACGCCCGGCCGGGACGAAGAGCGCGGCATAGCGCTTTGCGGGTGTCGGTCCGCCGGGTTTTGAATCCGGAGCGGCCGCTCCCTTCGATCGATCACGCATTCGTCAGCTCAAGAGGGACCTGTCCGCCTCGACCGAAATGGACGTCTCGAGGTAATCCAGCAAGATTCGGACCCGTTCCCTGGACGGCAGATTTTCGATGACCGTCCCCTCGAGGCCGATGAAGACACCTTCCTTGAAGCGGACCTTCTGCCCCACCTTGAGGCCCGGCGGAGGATCGGGCGTGATGTACCCGCGTCCGCCCTCCCTGGCCTGCCAGCGTTCTATGAGCCCGGGCTCGAGGCATGCGACCTGCTCTCCGAAAATCAGGGGCCTCCGGATGCCCGGAAAGAACCGCACCGCCGACAACTCCATCTTCGGTGAGAGGAAGACGAAGACGTACCCCGGAAAAAGGGGCTGCGTCGGCTCGCGGCGTCCCGAGACTTTCAGTTTCGGGCAGTACGCGTCGAATCCCTCCTTCCGCAGATAGGAGAGCGAGAAGTCCTCCTTGCGGGGTTTTACGGCGAGCACCGCCCAAACGCGGCTCGCGCTGGAAAGGTCCGATAACATCTACTTTAGTCCGGCGTGAAACGTCCGGATGGCCTCGCAGGCTTCCGAGATTTCCTCTTTCGTGAGTTCCGCGAAGATGGGCAGAGCCAGCACCTCGGCGGCCGCACGTTCGGTCTCCGGGAGGTCCCCTTCCCGGTATCCGAGGAAGCGGAAACAGGGCTGGAGGTGCAGGGGAACGGGGTAGTAGATCATGGCCCCGATCTGCCGGTCCGCCAGGAATGCCTTCAGCTCATCGCGGTGCGTCGTCCTGACGACGTACTGGTGGTAGATGTGCTCGGAGCCATCGGGAACGCTGGGCACGCGGACGGCCGAGACGCCGGCAAGGCCGTCGCGATAGAGCGCTGCGCGGGAACGGCGTTCGCCGTTCCACTGGTCCACGTACTTCAGCTTGACCCGGAGAACGGCGGCCTGCACCTCGTCCAGACGAGAGTTGTAGCCCACAGCCTCGTGGATGTAGCGCGCCTTTCCCCCGTGGACGCGGAGCATGCGGAGCCGGTCGGCCAGCGCTTCGTCGGGCGTGGTGACCATGCCGCCGTCGCCGGCGCCGCCGAGGTTCTTCGTCGGAAAAAACGAGAAGGCCGCCAGGTCGCCCAGTGCGCCCGCCCTCTTTCCGGCGTAGGTCGAGCCGTATGCCTGGCAGGCGTCTTCGAGAACATTGAGACGATGCTCGCGCGCGATGGCGTTCAGGGCGTTCATGTCGGCGCACAGGCCGTACAGGTGGACGGGCAGAAGGATGCGGATGGTCGCCCCGGTGGCCTTGTGCACGGGAAGGCCCTCGTCGCCCCGGCGGCAGTCCTCTTCGAGAAAGCGGCGGACCGAGTCGGGCGAGAGATTAAAGGTATCGGGATCGATATCCGCGAAGAAGGGACGCCCCCCGGCGTTGTGGATGGCGCCGGCTGTGGCGAAGAAGGTGAAGGACGACGTCAGAACGCCTTCACCGGGCCGCAGACCCAGGGCCCTTATGCCCAGCAGAAGAGCGTCGGTCCCGGATGCGACACCCACCGCCTGAGCGACCTCCAGGTGACGGGTCACTTCGGACTCCAGCCCCTGGACGTTGGCACCAAGGATGAAGTGCTGGGACTCGAAAACCCCCGAGAGGGCCTCCTGGATTTCGTCCCGGATGCGGCGGTACTGTCTTGTAAGATCGAGAACGGGGACACTCATTAGAGGATTCCTCCTTAAGCGGCGTTTATAGCACAGGCCCTTTACCTAGTAAAGTTTGGAGGGGGGGCGCCAGGGGTGCTATCCTTGCACCAGGGAGGAGCGGTGCCATGGACGTTAGCATCTTCCACAAACTGCTGATCAGCGCCATCCAGAAAAACGCCTCGGACATCCATATCCAGGTCGGGTATCCGCCCCTCATGCGCGTCAACGGCGAGCTGCTTGAAGTGAAGTACCATCCGCTCGAACCAGAGGAGACCATGGCCATCGCCCAGGAGATCCTGGGGCACACCTACTGGGGGGACCGCATCAAGGAACTGTCCGAGCTCGATGTGTCCTACGGCCTGGAGGGACACGGCCGCTTCCGCGTGAACATCTTCAGGCAGCGCGGCTCCATAAGCATCGTCCTGAGGGTCATCCCCATCAGCATCCTCAGTTTCGAAGAACTTCACCTGCCCCCCGTCCTGGAACAGATCGCCAACCTCCAGAGGGGTCTGATCCTCGTGTCGGGCGCGACGGGCAACGGCAAATCGACGACCCTCGCCTCCATGATCGAGCACATCAACCAGACCCGTCGGGCCCACGTGGTCACGATAGAGGACCCCATCGAGTTTCTCTTCAGGCACAAGCTGTCGGTCATCAGCCAGCGGGAGATGGGAAGCGATACACCCTCCTTCGCGAAGGCACTGCAGGCCGTGCTCAGGCAGGACCCGGACGTGATCCTCATCGGCGAGATGCGGGACGCCGAGACCACCGACACGGCCCTGAAAGCCGCGGAGACGGGGCACCTCGTGCTGGCGTCCCTACACACCACGGACGCCGTGAAGACCATCAGCAGGATGGTCGGCTTCTACCCTCCCGACCAGGAAACGGCCATCCGGAAACGCCTGGCCGATTCTCTCATGGCCGTCGTTTCCCTTCGCCTCATGCAGAAGAAATCCGCCATCGGACGCATCCCTGCGGTGGAGGTCCTGCGCGTCACCCGGACCATCCAGGAGGCCATAAAGGACCCGGCCAAGACCGGCGAGCTCGCCTCGCACATGGAGAAGGGCCGGGAGATGTACGGCATGCAGACCTTCGACCAGCACCTGTTCGATCTGGTGAAGCTGGGCGAGGTCGACCTCGAGGTCGCTAAGGCCGCCGCAAGCAACCCCTCCGAACTCGAGCGCACCATCATGCTGGAAGGCTGACGTTCATTTCGGATTTGGGAATTGGGATTCGGGATTTAATAGCGGTAGACGGGAGGCCTTCGAAGATCGCGACCTGAAGGTCGCTCCTACGGCTCTCCAGAATAGCCGATTCTTTGGCGGTCCACGGTCATCGGTTCGGTCCTGCCATCGATCATCGGCGGCCAACCACTTCCCTGCGAAGGCCGGCCCCAGAACTCGATCACTATTCACTATTCACTTGATCACCGCGCCGCCAAGCGCGCAATCACTCGATCACTTCTTCATCCGCGCCACGCGCGTTATACTTTCTCCCTTCATGGAGGTGCCGGATGTCGAAAGAATGGGTGGACTTGCGTTCCGATACGGTGACGAGACCCACGCCCGCCATGCGCAAGGCGATGGCGGAGGCCGAGGTGGGCGACGACGTCTACGCTGAGGACCCCACCGTCAACAAACTCCAGGAAGTAGCGGCGCGGTTCATGGGCAAAGAGGCCGCCCTGTTTTTCCCCTCCGGGAGCATGGCGAACCAGACCGCCGTCAAGGTCCACACAAATCCGGGTGACGAAGTCATATGCGAGGCCGCCTGCCACATCTACAACATCGAGATGGCCATGATGGCGGCCTTTTCGGGCACGCTGCCGCGACCGGTGAAGGGCGATTTCGGCGTTCTCGCCCCGGCGGACGTGGAGGCGGCCGTAAGGCCTCCCAGCTATTACCTGGCCAAGACGACGCTCCTGACGCTTGAAAACACGCACAACCTGGCCGGCGGCACGGTCATGGACGTGGCGAGAAGCAAGGCCCTGGCCGAAGCGGCCCGCCGTCACGGCCTGAAGACGCATCTGGACGGCGCGCGCATCTTCAATGCGGCCCACGCCCTCGGCGTGCAGGCCGCAGACCTCGCCGGCCCCTTCGATTCGGTCATGTTCTGCGTATCGAAAGGATTGGGCGCGCCCGTGGGCTCGGTTCTGTGCGGGAACGAGGATTTCATACAGCGGGCGCGGCGCGTGCGGAAGATGCTCGGCGGCGGCATGCGGCAGGCCGGGATTGTCGCCGCCGCGGGGCTGGTGGCACTGGACGAGATGCTTCCGCTCCTGCCTGAGGACCACCGGCGGGCCGGACGGCTCGCCGAGCACCTCGCCGGCATGGACTGTTTCGAGGTGGACCTCGAACACCGGCAGACCAACATCGTCATGATGAAGGTCCTCCCGCCCCTCACGGCCGCGAAGGTGGGGGACGCGCTGAAGCAGAGGGGCGTCCTCTGCCACGTCATCTCGCAGAACACCATCCGCTTCGTAACCCACCACGACGTGGACGACGGTCACCTGGACAGGGCCCTCGAGGCAATCAGGCAGCCCTTTTAGGAAGGCTAAGGGCTAAAGAACAGGATCACATACTGTCCCCCTCGGAAGGCGAGACACCTGATAGAGTAGGGTGAAAGATCGCGGACTGGCGGAAGGCCTTCGCAACCCGTCCGCCAGCCTTAGAGCCGATCCGGAAACAGGGCACGGCTGCGGTGAAATCGAGTGCTTCGTGTCTAGTGTCTAGTGTTTAGCCGCTGGCCTGCCTCCGAAGGCTCGGCCCCAGCTGCTTCTAAATCCCCATCCCCGGATCTAAAATCCCAAATCACATCCCCTCCCTTCCTCCCATCCTCCCTGTTCACTTTATTCTTCGAAGAGCCGCCCCCCGCCGTTTTTCCAAATCCGAAATCCCAAATCCGAAATCCCAAATCGCCCTCTCCTCTTGCCCGAAACGCGCCATGCGGTTATGGTATAGGAGTCAAGAGTGAGGCCTATGGAAGACGCGGTTCGGATCCGGGACCTGAATAAATCCTTTCGCGGCCACCTTTCCCTCTCCACGCATCACGTCCTGCGCGGTGTGAGCCTCACCGTTCCAAAGGGCGTCATCTACGGTTTTCTTGGCCCCAACGGAGCGGGCAAGACCACGACCCTGAAAATCCTGACGGGCCTCCTCTTTCCGGACGGCGGGGAGATCACGGTCCTGGGCAAAACAGGCGTCAGTCCGAAGATCAGGAGGAGAATAGGTTTTCTTCCGGAATCACCCTATTTCTACGATTACCTGACCGGCGCGGAACTGCTCTCTTTCCTGGGTCGGCTGTTCGGCATACCCAAGGCAGAACTGGCCGACAGGTCGGAGGACCTCCTGAAGTCTGTGGGCCTGGAAAGCAAGGGCTCGGTCCAGCTCAGGAAGTACAGCAAGGGGATGCTGCAGCGCATAGGCCTCGCGCAGGCGCTGATCAACGACCCCGAGCTCGTGATCCTCGACGAGCCCGTCAGCGGGCTCGACCCCGTGGGCCGCCGGGAGATGCGGGACCTGATCCTCGACCTGAAGGCCAAGGGCAAGACGGTCTTCTTCTCGTCCCACATTCTCTCCGACGCCGAGTCCATCTGCGACGAAGTGGCCATACTCATGCAGGGGCAGGTGGTCAAGGAAGGCCCCCTGGACAAGCTCCTGGGCTCGGAGATCGGTTTCTGGGACGTGACCCTGAGGGTCGGCCGCGGCTTCCAGGTGCCGCAGGGGTGTTCGGTGCTCGTGCAGCAGGACACACAGGTGCTCCTCCGCGTAGAGGATGAAAAGTCCCTGGAGAGGGTGCTCGACGCGGCGCGGGAAGCCAAGGCCGGCATCCGCGCCGTCGTTCCGCACAAGTCGTCCCTGGAAGACCTGTTCATGGCCCAGTTGCAGGGAGAGCGCCCCTCATGACCAACCCCGTGCTCATGTCCGCCCAGGTTTACGCCATCGGCAAGAACACCTTCAAGGAGGCGGTGCGCAGTCGGATTTTCTACATCCTCCTCGCCTTCGCCGTCTGCCTGCTCCTCTTATCCTACGTGCTCGGTTTTCTGGCCGTGGGCACGATCCGAAAGGTGGTGCTCGACGTGGGGCTGTCCACGATCTCCTATTTTTCGGCCATGACCGCCATATTCGTGGGCATCGGCCTCGTCTACCAGGAGATCGAGAAGAAGACCATCTACAACATCCTGTCCAAGCCGCTTCCCAGGAGCTACTTCCTCGTGGGCCGGTGCCTGGGCCTGATGAGCGTCCTCCTGGTCAACCTCATGGCCATGATGGCGGTCCTCTCGGCCGTGCTGGTGTTCGTCGGGGGCTTCACCCCCCGCATATTCGAAGCCGCTTTCTTCATCTACCTCGAGCTGATGATCCTGACGGCCGTGGCGCTCTTCTTTTCGTCCATCACGTCGCCGGTCGTGAGCGCCCTGTGCACCATCGCCTTCTACCTCATCGGCCATACGAGTTCGGCCCTGCCGGACCTCCTCCTTCCCAACATCACGTCCGATTTCGGCAAGAGGGCCATCCTGATCATCTACCACCTGCTGCCGGACCTGAACATGCTCAACATCAACAACCTCGTCGCTTACAACATACCGGTGGCGGCGGGTTTCACGTGGCGCGCCGTGCTTTACACGGGCCTCATGGTATCCATCCTCCTCCTGGCTGCGGGCCTGGCATTCAAGCGCCGCGACCTGGTGTAGCCGTGAAGATCCTCGCCGGCATACTTATCCTCGTCCTTCTCATGGTGGCGGTCGTGCCGCTCCACCAGGACATGGCGGCGATCTATCAGACCTATCCGACCGAGTTCAGGTCCTACTACGTCCCATCCAGCGGATACATGAAGATGGTGAGCCTGGGGCAGGAGGACTTCTGGGCGGACCTCATCTTCATATGGTCGGTCCAGTATTTCGACCGGTACGGAAGCTCCGTGCGAGACGAGTACCTTTTCCACACATTCGACGTCATTACGGACCTGGACCCTCGTTTTTACGAGGCCTACATATTCGGGGACCTGTTCCTGTCCCTGGACAAGCGGTGGGACCTCATCTACAAGCTCGCCGACAAGGGCCTGGCAAAGAACCCGAAAAACTGGCTCATCGCCTGGGATGCAGGAACGTACGCCTTCTTCCAGGCGAAGAACTATCCGATGGCGCTGAAGTTCTTCGCCACCGCCCTCCGCCGGAACCCCGGGAATTCCATGCTCAAGGACCTCGTCGCCAACGCCTACAAGTACCGGGGCGACTACAGGGTCTCACTGCACTACTGGGAAAGGCTGAAGAAGGAGCACGAGAACCAGGACAACGACCAGTCGAGGTTCTTCGTGATGGCCGCCGACCGGAACATCTGGGACCTGACCATCAAGATCGACCTGCGCGCGCTGAAGACCTCGATCTTCGCCTATCAAGAGGGCCAAGGGCCAATTCCCCGACAGCCTCCGAGGACTGGTGGAGGCCGGCTTTCTTGAGAAACTCCCCAGGGACCCCGCCGGCCATTCCTACGGCTACGATCCTAAAACCGGAAGGGTGTGGAGCGTGACGCCGTACAAGTTCAAGGGAAAGTACGCGGAATGGTAATCATCTTTCGGTTTTCGCCGCCGCCCTGGGGCTCGTGGCGGGGTCCTTCGCCAACGTGCTCATCTACCGGCTCCCGATCCGCGAGTCCATCGTCTATCCCGGCTCGCACTGCCCCCACTGCGGCGAGGCCATTCCCTGGTACCTCAACGTGCCGGTCCTTTCCTGGGTGCTCCTGCGGGGACGCTGCGCCCGGTGCTCCTATCCGATCAGCCTGCGGTATCCCATCGTCGAAGCCGCCATGGGCGGACTGTTCCTAGCCTCATTTCTGCTCTGGGGCCTCAGTGTTGATGCGCTTGCGGGTTGTCTTTTCTCTCTATTCTGCCTTCCGCTCGGCCTCATCGACCTCGAACACCAGATCCTGCCGGACAAGCTGACGTATCCGGGCATCCTGATCGGCCTGGCTCTGTCGCCCTTCCTCTCGTGGACGAGCCCGTGGCAATCCGTGGCGGGGGCCGCCGCCGGCGCCGGCCTGCCTGCCGCGGTGATCGGCGTCTACGCCCTCTTCGGCATCGAAGCCATGGGGTGGGGGGACGTGAAACTCCTGGCCATGGTCGGCGCTTTCCTGGGCTGGCAGGGCATGCTCATGACGCTTCTGGGCGGCGCCATTCTCGGCACCCTCATCGGAGGCACCTACCTTCTCCTATCCGGAAAGGGGCGAAGGACCCCCCTGCCCTTCGGAACCTTTCTGTGCGCGGCCGCTCTCGGGGCCCTCTTCTGGGCCCCCGCCCTGTGGGCGTGGTACGCGGGCCTTTTTTTCAAGGCCGGGCCATGAACTCGCGACGGGACCGCCTGAAGAAGGGTCTCACTCTGGCCCTGGCCGCACTCTGCGCGCTCCTTCTCATGACTGCGTTGTGGAGCCTGGCGGCCCTCGCCAGGTACGAGGGCGCCCAGAAGAAGTCCGTTCGAGGGGCGGCGCTCGCCGGGGGGCGCGCGGCGGCGGCGCGCATCGAGCACAGGCCCATCCCGCAGCGGGGAGAGAGCCCTGGACGAGGTTCTCTACGGCGGCAGGCCGCCCCGGGGCGCGGCGGTGAAGCCGAGGCAG
Organism: uncultured Acidobacteriota bacterium; assembly: GCA_963724125.1. GTDB lineage: Bacteria > Acidobacteriota > UBA4820 > UBA4820 > DSQY01 > CAVRTJ01. The sequence goes on along the minus strand of CAVRTJ010000003.1, from coordinate 462,134 downwards.
GCCGCCATCGTCCTCGGCGATCACGTCCTCTGGTCCGCCCCTCCCTTCGCGCCTCCACCGAAGACCTACGCGCCGCCGACGGGAGGGGACGCTGTGACCGCGATCCGCGGGGATCTGGTATACACGCGCACGTTCACCGACGGGAGGCGGCTCGTCGTCGTCTTCGACGCCCCCGGTTTCGCGCGCATGCAGGCGCATTTCGCCCTTGCGGCGGCCATGGTGTCCGCGGCGGGGCTGGCGCTCCTGACCTTCCTTTTCTGGCTGGGCCTCAAGCTGGTGCGGTCCCGCCGAGGGGTCGAGAGGGTTCTGGTGGAGGCGGGAGAAGTCCTTCCTCCGGGTCCCCGGGGAGACTCCACCCAGCAGTTGGTGGCCCTCTTTCAGAAAACGCTGGCCGAGCTCAGGGAAAGGACCGGGGAACTGGAGGCCGCCCACAGGCGGGAGAGACAACGGGCCGAGGACGTGGAGGGCATGGCGGAGGCGCTCTGCGCGAATCTCGAGGCGGGATACCTCCGGTTCGACAACGAAGACCGGCTCGTCGGCGTCAACGCCGCCGCCCGGAGGCTCCTCGGGCTCACTGAGGTTCCGCGGCTGGGCGACACCGGCATGGGCCTGCTCGGGGTGCGCCCAGAGGCCCTGGCGGCCCTGCAGGAAGTGAGGCAGAGCAGGGCTCTGGCCCTCAAGGAAGAGGTGCCCGGGGCACCGGGTACGCTCCTCCAGGTCGTGGGCATCCCGCTGTACAACCTTCTCCACCAGCTGCGCGGCTACCTGCTCATCCTCCGCGACCAGACCGAGGTCTACACGATGCAGAGGACCCTCATCGAACGGGAAGCCCTGTCGCGCCTGGGGGAGGTTGCGGCGGGCGTGGCCCACGAGGTCCGGAACAGCCTCAATACGATGACCGCCCACCTCAGGTTGCTGGAACAGGACCTGCCCGCCCTCTCGGACGAGCGGCACTTCGCGGGGCTCCGCGAGGAGGCCGAGCGCCTCGAGCAGGTCGTGAACAACCTCCTCTTCTTCGCCCGCCCCCTGCCCGTCGTCCGGGAGACGTGCAGACTGGCCGACCTGCTGAGGGAGGAAGCGGAAATGGCCGGGCACGAGTGGACGGAGGTTTCCGTGGAGGTTGACTGTCCCAAAGACCTGACCGTGGAGGCGGACTGGGAAACGTTCGGACGGGCCATCCGGAATCTGGTGCGGAATGCGATGGAGGCCTCCGGCTCCGGTGAAGGCCCGGGGCGCGTGAGGCTCTCCGCGCGGAGTGCGGAGAGGCGCGTGACCATCACGGTGGAAGACAACGGCCCCGGGCTCGACGAGGAAGTCCGGCGGAACCTCTTCACGCCTTTCACCAGCCAGAAGCCCGGGGGGACGGGGCTCGGCCTCGCCATAGCCCGCAAGATCGTTCGCGAGCACGGCGGGGAGATGGAAGCCGTCGACGCGGAGCTGGGCGGCGCGGGCTTTGCGATCATATTGCCGGTAACGGGGGAGTAGACGTCATCCTCCGAAGGTCCGTCTCCAACCGCCTTTCAAATCCGAAATCGCTAATTTCGAACCGTCTTCCCTCCCTCCCGAACTGGCTTCCAGCGCCCATTTGTGGTAAATCTTTGTACTTCACCGTGAGGAGGATTCTATGAAAAGATTTCTTGCCGCCCTCTTGCTGGCCCTGCCCATCGGCCTGATGGCCGCCGGAACGGGCTGGTACAAGGGTACGTTCGACCAGGCGAAGGCCGAGGCGAAGGCCAAGGATGACAATCTCATCCTGAAGTTTTACGCCGACTGGTGAGGGTCCTGCCAAAAACTGGACCGTGAAGTCCTTACGCCATCGATGGTCAGTCGTCTCACGCAGACAAACGTCATGATCCGCCAGAACGTGGACAAACCAGAGGTTCAGGCCCTCGCCAAGGCCTACCACGTGAAGGGCATTCCCACGACAATCGTCATCTCGCCCAAGGGCAAGGAAATAGACCGCATCATAGGATACGACAACAGGTCGGAGTGGATGCGCACCCTCCTCGCCTACACCTACGGCGTCGACACCCTCGGCGACCTGGTAAGTCGCTCGGCAAACGACGCGGGACCGGCCATACGCCGGGATATCGCCCAGAAGTATCTCGACAGGGGCGACGCCAAGGACGCCCTGGCCTGGGTGGACAAGGCACGGAGCGCCGACAAGAAGAGCGACGCCAAGCTGGAAACGTCGCTGGCTCTCATCCGCGGCGAGGCCCTCCTGAGTACGGACCCGCCCAAGGGCGTCGAAGTTTTGAGAAAGCTCGCCCAGGGCGAGAAGTCGGACGCCTCGGAGGAAGCGTTTTCATCGCTCTCGCGGTACTATCGCGGTGCTATCAAGCACGCCGCGGACGCCCAGGCAAAAAAGCAGGCCGAGTCGGACTACCTCGGTCTGTACCACGCCGCCATGCCCAACCGCCAGGACGACCCGGGGTTCCTCAACGACTACGCCTGGCACTGCGCCGAACAGGGCCTCGAGCTGGACAAGGCCGCCGAGGCGGCCCGCAAGGCCGTGGCGATCAGCCACGACGACCCGGGTATCCTGGACACGCTGGCCGAGGTCTACTACAAGCTGGGCAAGAAGGAAGAGGCCGTCGCGACCATCGACAGGGCCCTCAAACAGAAACCCAACGACAAGTACCTCATGGGACAGCGCACCAAGTTCCTTAAGATGAATGGCGGAGGCACGAAGGGCTGATCCGGGAAGATTCCAGGAACGGTAAATCCGATGGCCTTTCCCCGGGACTCGACGTCCGGAGCCGGGGAAAGGCCTCTTTCGTTTACGGAGGGCCCCGCAGCGGACCCGTCCGGCCCGACTGCGCCCGTCAGGCTGATCCTTGCCCCTCGGTAAGGTCGGGCCATGGCTAACCGGACCCTATCCCGGCCGCTCCTCCTTTCGGCCTTCGCGGCCGGAATCGGACTCTCGACGTGGATTTCAGCCTCCGTCGGATGGGGGCTGTGCGCCTGCCTGCTGGGTGCTTTCGCGGCCCGCCGGAAGCGGCTGCTCCGGGTTTTGCCTGTCTGCGCCATACTGGCCGGGCTGGCCGTCGGCAACGTCGGACGTCACGCCGCGGGGCCCGATCCGCTGGCCGAAAGCGTGGCCCGTTCCGGCGCGCCGATCTACGCGTGGGTGAGGGGGCGCGTTCTCCACTCCGAACCCTGGCCGGACGGATCCCGTTGTCTTCTCCGGCTGACGTCTTTCGAAACCGCAGACGCCTGGCGCGCGTGCAATGCGCTGGTGCGGGCCTACCTGCCCCTCCGACCTCCCGTTGCCGGGGTTTCCGTGGAGGCGAGCCTCAGGCTTCAGCGCCCGCGCGGTCCGCAGAACCCGGGTGAATTCGACCGCCGCGCCTACCTGCGGCGCAAGGGCATCCTTTTGACCGCGGGGTGCCGGAGCCCCCGGCTGGTGCGAATCGGTCGCGCCTCCCTGCCCCACCCCTTCTCCGCCTACCGGCACGTCCTGGAGGGACGGTTGAGGGCGGACGCGGGTGCGGACAGCGGACTCCTGCTTGCGGTCCTTCTCGGTGAACGGGGCCTCCTCACGACGGGCCAGCGCGACGCCCTGAGCCGGTCCGGCCTCTTTCACCTGGTGGCGCTTTCCGGCCTGCACGTGGGCCTCCTGTTGGTTCTTCTGGCCCTGGTGGCGCACCTGGCCGGCATCCCGCCGGCCTGGAGGGACGTCTCGGGCCTCTGCCTCTTGATCGTCTACGGGCTCCTCGCCTCGGCAAGCCCGTCTCTCGTGAGGGCACTGTTCATGGCCGGGATATTCCTGGCAGCCTGCCTGCTGGCCAGACCCCAGGGCGCGCTCTACGCCTGGAGCGTTTCGCTGGCCGCGCTTCTCATCTGGAACCCCGCGTGGATCCTCGACACCGGCTTTCAGCTCACCTTTGCAGCCACACTGGGCATCATCGGGCTCTGGAACGCCATGCCCGCACACCTCGCCATGGAAGGGGCAGCCGGGTGGGTCACCCGCCTTCTCTGGGTCGGTTTCTCGGCCCAGCTGTCGACCCTGCCCATTCTCGCCCTGGACTTCCACAGGATCTCCCCGCTCGGCTGGCTGGCAACGCCCCTGGCGTCCGTGCCCATCATGGCCATTCAGGTTCTCGGACTGCCGTACATCCTGGGGCTCGCCTTCGTCCCCGGCGTTCACCAGGTGTTGGGCAAGGGACTGGCCCTGTCGGCCCGCATATTCATGGTTCTCCCCACCCGGCTGGGGGCGGCCGGGTGGGGCTCGATCTTCATTCCCCGTCCCGCCCTGGTGTGGCCCGTGCTCTTCGTCGCGGGACTGTGCGTGCTGGCCGTTCCGGGAAGGCGGAGGCGTGCGGGGTGGGTCCTCGCGACCGTTGCGGTCGTCGGCGCATGGACGCTACCGTGGCTCCGCCCCCGACTGCCCGATCCCTCCGTGGTCGTCCTCGACGTCGGCGAGGCTTCCTGCCAGGTCTTCTGCCGGGACGGACGGACGATTCTCTTCGATGCGGGCACACCGATGATGAGAGGGACCTCTTCGGCCCGGACGGTGATCGAGCCTTTCCTCGCCGCCGCCGGGCGCCGCCGCGTAGACGGTATCGTACTCACCCACTGGGATTCGGACCATTCGGGAGCGACCCCGGATCTTCTGAGGGATCTGGACGTCGGATTCGTTGCTTACCCGGCGACCGATCCCCCGTCACGCGGACTGCCCGGGTTCATCGCCCGAACGGCGAGGTCAGAGGGCGTGTCACTCATTCCTCTCAGGACGTCCGACACCTTGAGGGTAGGAGCTTTCAGAGCGGAGATCCTGCATCCCGACCCCGACAGGCCGGAGAGCAGCGAGAACGACCGATGCCTGGTGGCCCGGATTCGTGAGGGCGGCCGCACGTTCCTTGTGACGGGGGACATCGAGGCGGACGCCGAACGCCACATCCTGGAAGGGGGGCTGATCCGGCCCGTATTCGGCGAAATCGTTCCACATCACGGCTCGGCCACCTCCAGCACCCCGCCCTGGGTACAGGCCTCTTCGCCGCGCGCAGCCTTCTTCTCCGTGGGACGCGCCAACCGGTTCGGCCATCCCGGCCCAGAGCGTACTCCAACGCTACATCGGGATTGGATCGTCGATTTTCAGGACAGATCGCGACGGCGCTCTTCTCGTGGCCTGGCCGTCGCGACGTCCGATGGTCTACAGGATGAGAAACGGGAGCTGGCTTCCCCCGCCGCGCCGGTGACGATGAAAAAGGCCCGGTCCCATCAGGGCCGGGCCTTCTATACCGTGCGGGGCGGCGCCTCGATCAGGAGGCCTTGGAGGATGTGTAGTCCTTCAGGAGCCCCATGAAGGCGGGATCTTCTAGCTGGTGCCCCCTGAAGCGAATCACGCCGTTCGCATCCACGAGGACGGCCGTCGGTATGCCCGTGACGGAATAGGCATCGGCCGTCTTGTTGTCCTCGTCCCAGAGAACCGTGTAAGGCAGTTCGTGATCTTTGATGAACTTGGCGACCACGTCCTGCGTCTCCCGGTAGTTGAGCGCCAGTGCGACGATTTGCAGGCCTTTGGGGCCGTACTCTTTATCCAGTTTCTTCAGAAGGGGAATCTCCCGCCGGCAGGGCGGGCACCAGGTAGCCCAGAAAACGACGAGAGTAGGCTTCCCCTTGAGTTGCGAGAGGGTGACCTTCTTCCCACCGTTGATCTGCTGCAGCGTAAAGTTGGTGGCCGGCTCACCCACGTCCGTCCCGGCCAGGACCGGTGTCAGGACCATCACGCTCGCAAGCACGAGAAGAACGGTGAGTACCTTTGTCATGGTTTTCTTCATCTATCGACTCCTCAAGGGGCTCGCCCTCAGACTGAATTCCCATTTCCACCTGGAACGGGCCTGTTTTCCGCCTTTGGCGCCAAACGGACGCTATTTTAGATCATCGGGAGGAGGCGTAACAAGCCGCACTTTGAAGCGCAGCCTCGGACACACCCTCTTGCCCGGGTTGTCCATACAGTCCATGCACGCCCTGATGGATTCCTTAAGCTGGCCGGGCGCGGCCTTGGAGCCCGACAGGCTCGTGGACACGGAACTGTGAAGCCGCCTGCGCGCCTCGTAGGCGCGGCGACACGGGAGGCAGAAAGAGAGGTGCTCCCGGATCTTCTGCAACCGGCTCCCTTTGATCCTATCCGCTACAACCAGGGGCAAGAGCGCCCTGACTCTTACGCAATCCACGTCGCCACCCATTTCGCCCGAAAAAAACAAATCGGGCCCTCCTTCCGAATGTAACCCTGGGAGGGCCCGATTAATTTCTGATACGTTCTTTCGGGTTCGTGCTGGGTGATTTAAACCTGCTGCCCGGATCGAACCGAGAACGAGTCGTCCCGAACGAGCAAGATTTACGCGCCCTGGGCGAGCTGTTGGGTGGCTTCGGACGGTACGACCCAGCTCTTTTCCTCGGCGTGCTCCGTGAGTTGCTTCTGCATAAGTTTGCGGGCGCGGTGGATGCGCGACATGATGGTTCCGATGGGGCAGTCCATCATGTCCGCGATCTCCTTGTAGGACTTACCTCCCAACAGGGACAGTGCCAGGGCTTCACGATATCCCTGGGGCAACTGGAGGAAGGCGTTTCGAACGTCCTCGCGGATGATCGAATTTATCAGCGTCTGTTCCGGATTCTGGGGCCATGAGCTATCCGACCGAACGTGAGATTCCTGGGTTTCCTCGATGGAATCAAAGTCCACCTCACTGGGTCTGCGGTGCTGTTTCCTATAGTGGTTGATAAAGGTATTTTTCATGATACGGTAGAGCCAGGCCTTGCAGTTTGTCCCGGGCTCGTACTTGTCGAAGAAGCGATAGGCACGCAGGTAGGTCTCCTGCACCAGGTCCTGGGCGTCGTCCTCATTGCGGGTTATCTTGAGGGCCAGGTTGTACAGGAAGTCGATGTGAACCAGAGCCGTCTGTTCGAAATAAGATCTCGATACCATTTTGCATTCCCCATGTAGTGATGATGATTGCCTTGGTTCATTTCATGTGTTATAGATTCTTGCCTTTTCGTCGCTTGGAGCCAGAGTGGAACCTTATCTGTACAGCGCCCTGACGCGATTGACATCCCTATCGACCGTCCTCAGGGCCGAACTGCTCGGGAAGGAGGCCTTGCTGCGTTCCCTCAGGGAAGGCGCCCGCCCCGTGAAACTACACCCCAACATAAGCAAGTCGCTTGCCAAACTGGACTGGGAGGGCGCCGAAGAAGCGGATCGAGCGGCGGAAAAGGAGGGCGTTACCATCCTTTCATGGGACGATCCCGGCTATCCGGAGTCTCTCCGCAGTCTGCCCGATCCCCCGCCCGCGCTGTACGTTAAGGGGTCCCTGGAGGTTTTCTCCCTGCCCGCGATCGCGGTGGTCGGATCCCGGCTGTGCACCGTCTACGGTCAGAACGTCGCAAGGACGCTGGCGAAGGAACTCGTGTGCGCCGGAATGGCAGTCGTGAGCGGTCTGGCGCGCGGTATTGACACGGCCGCCCATCAGGGTTCCCTGGCGGTCGAAGGACACGCGGCCGCCGTCCTGGGCACGGGTATAGACAGAATATATCCGCCTGAAAACGATGGGCTTATGCAGAATATCCTGGACAGGGGCGGGGCGATCATCAGCGAGTACCCGCCTGGGACGCCGCCCCTTCCGAGGAATTTTCCCGTTCGAAACCGCGTTATTTCAGGTCTGACTTCAGGGGTACTGGTCGTCGAGGCGACCGAAAAGTCGGGGTCTCTCGTCACTGCTCGTTTCGCACTTGAAACGGGACGAGAGGTCTTCGCCGTGCCTCACAACATCACCAGCCGTACCGGCATAGGCCCGAATACGCTCATTCAGAAGGGTGCCAAGCTGGTCCAGCAAGTCGCCGACGTCCTGGAAGAACTCCCCCCAGACACATGTTGCAGATTGAAACCTTTTAACGATATTCCCGCCGGGACCGAGGGCGGAGACTCGGCATTGTCCGCCAAGGCGCGCGTTCTCTTTGATGCGATGAGCGCGGACGAGGGGAGGAGCATAGACCGGTTGAGCGTCGAGTCCGGCCTGTCCGCCCCGGACATTCTCACGGTCCTTGTCGAGTTGCAAATGGCCGGGCTATGTGTAGAATTGCCCGGTACGCGGTATGCCCGCAGGACATCACCCAAGGAGCCGAATGAATGGCAGACACACTCCTGATCGTCGAATCGCCGGCCAAAGCAAGGGCCATACAGAAATACCTGGGCAAGGGCTTTTCCGTCATGGCCTCCATGGGGCACGTGCGAGACCTTCCCGGCAATAAACTGGCCGTGGACGTGGACAAGAATTTCCGTCCCACCTTCGTCGTTCTCCCCGCGAAGAAGAGCGTCGTGAGCAAAATCCACACGGCCGCCTCCAGAGCCGGCACCATCCTCCTTGCGGCAGACCCCGACCGGGAAGGAGAGGCCATCTGCTACCACCTTTCGGAGCTCTTGAAAGACATGGGCAAACCCATCGAGCGCGTCCTCTTTCACGAGATTACTTCCTCCGCGGTCAAGGCCGCCGTCGCCCACCCCACCGAGGTGGACCCCCAGAAGGTCAACGCTCAGATCGCCCGCCGCATCATCGACCGCCTCGTCGGATACCAGATTTCGCCGTTGCTCTGGGACAAGGTGCGCAAGGGCCTGTCGGCCGGACGCGTACAGACCGTGGCCCTCAGGATGATCTGCGAGCGGGAGGACGCCATCCGGGCCTTTCAACCCGAAGAATACTGGGCCGTAACCGCCTCGCTGTGCGGCGAAGGTGGGCGGGCCAAGCCTTTCGACGCCAGGCTCACCCAGTGGAAAGGCAAGAAGTCGCAGATACGCAACGCGGAAGAAAACGATGCGTTGCTGGCACACCTGAAAGGCCGGGACTGGTCCGTCGCAAAGCTGGAAAAGAAGAAGCAGAAGAAGAGCCCGTCTCCGCCTTTCATCACGAGCAAACTGCAACAGGAGGCGGCCAGGCTTCTGAAGTTTCCGGTGAAGAAGACCATGTCCGTGGCCCAGCGCCTGTATGAGGGCGTCGACCTGGCCGGAGGGGAGACGGTGGGACTCATCACCTACATGAGGACCGATTCGACCCGCGTCTCGCCCCAGGCGGTGGATGCGGCCAGGGCGTTCGTGCAGGAAACCTTCGGAGGAGACTTCCTTCCTCCGAAGCCCCGTTTGTACGCGCCGAAGAAGGCGGCTCAGGACGCCCATGAGGCGATCCGCCCCACCGATGCGGGACGCACGCCCGAAAGCGTGAAACCCTATCTGGGCCGCGACGAGTTCGCCCTTTACCGCTTGATCTGGCGACGGTTCGTTGCGAGCCAGATGGCGGATGCCCTTTTCGACGCCACGAAGGTACAGGCGGCGTGCGGCGACGCCCTGTTCAGCGCCTCTGGCTCCGTCTGCCGCTTCCAGGGGTTCCTCGCGGTCTACGAGGTCGAGGAAAACGACGAGAAGGGCGTGTTACCTCCCCTCACACAGGGCGAGAGTCTGACGCTGCTCGATCTCAAATCGGAGCAGAAGTTCACCGAGCCGCCCCCCCGTTACACCGAGGCGACCCTCGTGAAGGCCCTGGAGGAGAACGGCATCGGACGGCCCTCCACCTACGCGACCATCATCTCGACGATCCAGGAACGAACCTACGTGGAGAAGGAAAAGGGTGCCCTCGTGCCCACCGACATGGGCATGCTGGTCAGCCAGATCCTGATCAAGCACTTCCCCGCGCTGTTCGACATCGGTTACACGGCCGCCATGGAAGAGAACCTCGACAAAGTCGAAAACGGGGCCATGGACCGGCAGAAACTGCTGGAGCGGTTCTGGACGGACTTCCACAAGGAGCTCGAAGCGGCCAAGGGTGAGATGGTGGATCTCCGCAAGGAGGGCCAGGCGACCGACGAAGTCTGCGACAAGTGCGGACGCCCGATGGTCCTCAAGATGGGCCGATTCGGACGCTTTCTCGCCTGTTCCGGTTACCCGGAATGCAAGGGAACCCGCCCCCTGCCCGACGAGAAGCCGCCCGAGGTGCCCGAGGACGCCAAGACTTGTGAAAAGTGCGGGAGCCCCATGGCGGTACGCCAGGGGCGTTACGGCGCATTTCTGGCCTGCGAGCGTTACCCCGAATGCAAATACACGCTGAAGATCCGAAAGGACAAATCGGGCAGCGTGGTCGTGGCCAAAGACGAGCCCCTGGAAGAGAAATGCCCGGAATGCGGCTCGAACCTCGTGAAAAAGCACGGCCGCTATGGCCCATTCGTCGCGTGTTCCAACTACCCTACCTGCAAATACATCCAGAAGGAGACGGTGGAAACCCCGTGTCCCAAGTGCGGAAAGCCCTTGGCCAAGCGCTTTACAAAGAGGCGGAAGCTTTTCTACGGCTGTACGGGCTACCCTGAGTGCGACTTCATCTCCTGGTCGAAACCTCTGCCGGGCCCCTGTCCCACCTGCGGCAGTCCCTATCTTATCGAACGCCAGACGAAGAGCGGGCCGGTCAAGGCGTGCCCCGAAAAGGCCTGCAAGTACAGCGAACCGATCGAAGAGAAGGGCTGAAGGCGATTTCGGAATTTGGATTTGGGATTTAACTGCGGCAGGTGGCAAACCTTCGAAGGTCCTCCCCCGCCGCACTCACCTACTCCCTTACTCACGCACGGACGTGCAGCCTTCGAAGGCGGTCCCCCGCCTCGGTCACTCTTCACTCGATCACTTGGTCACAAAAAAAGAGAGGGCCCTGAGGCCCTCGATGGTTGGAGGAAGGAAGTTGAGTAAGGAGGTTACGCCATAGGGGGAGCCAACCGCAGGGCAGCGGTGGACTCTTCCCCTGAAGACTCTATTGCGTTGAAGGCGGAGGACCGGTTGATGAGCTTGGCCATGTCCGTGTGGAGGCGGTGCCCGCCTTTGTGGACCAGGATATGCGCCTTGAGGGGATACCCGGCCAGGGAGAGATCGCCCAGAACGTCGAGAATCTTGTGCCGGACGAACTCGTTGATGAACCTGAGGTCGGCGTTGAGCGCGCGGCTCTCGCCCAGAACGATGGCGTTGTCGACAGAACCGCCCAGCGCCAGCCCCCTGACCCGGAGGGCTTCGACGTCCTTCATGAAACCGAAGGTCCGGGCCGGCGCGATCTGGTCCACGAAGGTGCCGGCGTTGATGGGGATAGTCAGCGTCTGTTCGTAGATCAGCGGGTGCGCGAAGGCGATGGTGTAGGTGACCCGGAGTTCCTCCGAGGGCAGTATCTTGATCCAGCGGTCCGCCTCCTGGACTTCCAGGGGGCGCGTCACCCGAAAATAGCGCCTGGTTTTGTTCTGATTGATGGCCCCAGCCTCCCTGATGAGGTAGACAAAGGGCGCCGCCGAACCGTCCATGATCGGGACTTCGGCTGCATTTATCTCCACGACGACGTTGTCCACGCACATACCGTAAAAAGCGCCGAGCAGGTGTTCGACCGTCGATACCTGAAGTCCGCTGGAGCCAAGCGTCGTCGCGAAGTCGACTCTCTGTACGTAGTTCGAGTTGGCCGGGATTTCAAAGCCTTCCTTGTCCACCCTCCGGAAAACGATACCCGTGTCGGGCGGAGCAGGGAGGAGGCGCATGGAGACCTTGCGTCCCGAGTGAAGACCTATCCCGCTGCATTCGATGGCGTGTTTCAGTGTCCTCTGGTAGTACAAGTACCACCTCCCTGGCCCCCTTTAGCAAGGGGCGTGCCAGAACCTAACTCTTGATAATACTAAAGAATTGTTTCTGCAATGTGTCGTTTCTGTCACATGTGGTGTGTCTTGTTTCACAGCGGGACGGGACCGGACGGGGCGGTTATCATTAAACCATTCCTGCCGTACCATGGTCACTTAGGGTGGATGACTTTATGGCCGAGGCAAAAGACCCATGGCTGGACGATATAAAAGCAAAGCGCCAGGATGCCCTGGAGGCGTTTGTAAGAGCGCATACGGCGCCGCTGGTGAGGTACTTGGCGGGCATGGTCCGCAACCGGGCGGATGCGGAAGAACTGGCCCAAGAAACATTCCTGCGGTTCGCAACTTCGCTGGATTCCTTTCGCGGGGACTGTTCGACCAGGTCCTTTCTCTTTCGCATCGGCCACAATCTCGCGTTGAATCACCTGGCGTCGGCCACCGTTCAGCGCGAGATCCTGACGGGAGAGGTGCCGGAAGGACGGAACCCGGGCCGTTCCCCCGATTCGGACACATTGGAGGAAGAACGGACCATCCGGTTGAGGCGGGTACTGAAGACCCTGCCGACCCAGCAGCGTTCGGTGGTCATCCTCAGGACGTGGCTGGATTTGTCTTTCAGAGAGATCGCGGAGGTGCTGTCGCTTGCCGAGGGAACGGTGAAGGCTCACTATTTCTTCGGACTGAGAAACCTCCGAAAGACGCTGGAGGTGTCTTATGACGCATGATCAAGCTGTAAGGCTGGCTTTGACCGGCTCCGGCCTCATGCCGGCCGAGGTCAAGCAACACATCGAGCACTGCGGCCGGTGCCGGCGGGAGATCGATGATTTGCAGGCGCTGGGTGCAGAGATGGCGGGTGCGTCACCGGTCCTCTCCCGGGACGCGGAATGGGAGACGAAGCTGATCGCCAAGACGGTTGCTGCGGCCAGAAAGCCCGGGGCGCGGACCTCGAGATCCCTGCCCTGGCGAGCAGCGGCGGCGGTGTTCATTCTGGCGGCCGGCCTGACAGGTTCGCTATGGGTCCTCCAGCTCGAGAGTCCGGGGCGGTCGATCCAGGCGAACCTCTCGACCAAGGGGCAGCAAAGCGTGAGCCGAGGTTTGGGCACGCTGGCGTACGGGACCACCGAGGATTCGACGGTTGCGCTGCTGAGCCTTACAGAATCATCCGTGGGGGGCCAGGTTGAAAAGCAGTCGGCGGATGACCTCGAGGATTATCTCGGTCCGGTCGACACAGGAGGATGGAATGGTTAGAGCTTGCTTGTTCGCACTTCTTCTCGGCGCCTTCTGCCTGAGTGTCCCCGCCCAGGCGCCCCCGCCGGATGGCCCCGCTCCGCCCGTCGAACAGATGCAGGGGCACGGTCATCACAGACGGGAAATCGCGAGGCTATACCTCATTCAGCGGATGCGTGAAACACTGTCTCTCACGGATGCGCAAACGCTCAAGGCGATGGAGGTCCTCAAGGCCATCGACGGGGAACGCGCCCGCCACCGGCAGGCGATGATGGATATCATGTCCAGGATCCAGGCGCACATCGAAGACGGAAGAATATCCGACAAGGTCCTGGCTCGGGACGTGGCCGACTTCCAAGCCCAACAGGCCAGCTTCGAGAAACGATTGAGGGATTTGGAGTCCCGACTCCTCGCCGGACTCACGCCACGACAGCAGGTAGAGTTCCTCGTCATGCGCCGGGACCTCATGCAACAGATGAGGGGCGGGGAAGGGCCGCGACGCCGTTTTCAGGGCAGAAGGCCACCAGGCCAGCGGGGGCATTGATTCGCATGACGCTTCTCAGGCAGTCCGGGAGCAAGCGGGCGCGCTTTTTCCAAAGGCACCCCGGCACCCGGTCCATCCCGGGCGTCAAATCGGAGTGGCTCGGACGCCTTCTGGAAAAACTGAAGGTGAGGGTGGCCCCCGGAAAGATCGGCGCCCTGGGTGAAAGGCTCGCGGCACGCCACCTTGAGAACAAAGGATACCGAGTCCTGGCGAGAAACTACAGCGTGAAAGGCGGAGAGGCCGACATACTGGCCGCACACGAAGGGCTGATCGTCGTGATCGAGGTCAAGACCAGGCGCTCCGTCAGGTTCGGCACACCCGCCCAGGCCGTAACCGCCAGAAAGCGAAGGCGGGTTCTGCTCGCCGGACAGATTTACTGCCGGAGAAACGGCCATTCGCTCTCCCGACTGCGGGGCGATGTTGTGTCCGTCATGTTCCGCCCGGGGAACGGGGACCCGGAAATCCGGCACTACGTCGGCGTCCTCGGCTTCGAGCGCTGAGCCGTTCGGCGGCGGTTCCGTACGTCAACCACGAACGACAGTTCAATCTCTTGAAATTAAGAGGCTTATCTTTACTATATAGATGTGGGCGCCTTCGGAGAGAGGCCGCACGGACGCAGCCACAGGGCTTAACTACATGACGATAAAGGTCTTATCAGCCTTGGCGCGTCAGGCAACAACCTTGCTGGATAAGCACCTGGAGGTAACCATGGCACCCGTAAAATACAAATCCGTCCAGAAGCGCGCCAGCAAAATCGATCGGCTGCTTCGATCAAATACGCCCAATACCCTGGCCAGCCTGGCCGAGGCCCTGATGGTGACCCAGCGGACCGTCTGCCGGGACATCTCCTACATGAAGGAGGAAATGGGCCTGCCCATCGAACACAGCTACGGCAGGGGGTACCACTACGCCCTGCCCGTGCCCCCCCTCGAGGACACGGAAAACCGGGACTTCAGAAGCGCGCCGCCGAAGCGTCCCATGCGGCAGAGTTCCCGCGACACGGTGGCAATCCTCGAGAAGATACACTCCGCCCTGTACGGGCAGAAAAAGATCACCGTAACAATCGCAGGGGAAGGCGGCGAGGATGTTTCGTGGATCCTGCACCCTCACTTTCTTTCCCGCGTCGCGTCGCGCCTGACCCTCTTCGCCTATCGCCCGGATCGCCGCGAACTCGTCAACATACCCGTGCAGAATTTAAGCAAGGTCGCGATCCTCGCCGACAGATTCCTCGATCCGCCTCTGAGCGAGATCAAGGTCAAGGATGGCGAGGGCTGGATCAAGAGCGGTTCTCTCTACAAGGTCAGTCTCCGATTCCCCTCGTCCCCGGCATGGGCCCGGGACCTACAGATGGCCGACGGACAGGTGGTCGAAACGACCACCTCTCACATCACGATCCGATTCCGCACCGACGATCTCGAGGCCGTCAGGCGGCTGGTCTTCTTCCTGGGAGACACCGTAACGGTCGAGGAGCCGGCAATCCTGAGATCGCTGCTCCGGTTCCATCTGCTGAGAATGCTGCGAGCCTACAACGTCGCCCGGCCGGAGGGCGACCGGCCTTGAGCGTCTCCGGGAGAGGTCCCCGTCCGGTCTCAGCGTCGTGGAGAACGCCGACCCTGGGCGAGGATTGCACCGGACACGGCGCGGCCCTGTGCTAAACTGCATATTACGGAGCTGCGGCCGCCGGTCGGGGTTCCCTTTGCCATCGAGAATCGGGGGAGTACATGTGGGTCCTTCGCTTTCATTGTGAAGCGCACGGTTTGTCCGTCCCCGTCACCAAGAATTTTCTCAGTGTGGGCCGGGATCCTTCAAACGACGTGATTCTGCCCGTGCCGGGGATCAGCCGGAGACATTGCGAGTTCATGCTCGCCGGGGAACAGGGCCGTGAACTTTACGTTCGGGACTGCGATTCCCGTCTGGGCGTGAGCCGGGAGGGCAAGCGTCTCGACCGCGACCGGCTCGAAGAGGGCGACCGACTGACCCTCGGTTCCGTCTGGATTTTCGTCCAAAAGGAATCGACCCTGGACTGGCGGACTCCCGGAGGTTTGTCTCCGTCCCTTCCGGCCAGGATGCACACTGGCGAGAGCCCGGATTCGGCCTCATTCTCGTCAAAAGCGGGTTCCGCAGGCATTCTCAATGCGTGCATCCGCGCCTACACGGAAAGTCGCGACTGGGGAAACCGGTGGCGGAGGATCCTGGGGCTGTCGGATCTCGAAATCATACAACGCAGCGAGGATAAGGAAAGGTGCGTTCTCCCCGGGTTGTGGCGTACCGCGCCGGAACAGGCGGAATCCATTGACCTGGAAGGCGTCCGGGGGACATGGTCCTGTCGCTGGACGGGCGGCGGGGAGGAAACCGAATCGGTGTTGCCGACCCTTCTGAACATCCTGGAGGCCGTTCAGGTCCGGGTAGGCGCCGCCAGGCAGGTCGGTGCCGAGCCGCAGGGCGGACGGGATGCGAAGCCACCTTCGCTTATCGGTCTGGACGGCCCGTGGGAAGAGGTCGAAAGGCTCGTTGCAAGCGACCTGCCCATTCTGATCACGGGCGAAACGGGCGTAGGAAAGGAAGTCCTGGCCCGGGCGATCCACCAGCTCTCGATGGGTCAACAGGCGCAGTTTCAGGTCATCCACTGTGCGGCGATACCGGAGGCGCTCTTCGAGAGCGAACTGTTCGGCATCCAGCCGAACACGGCCACCGGCGTCCTGGGTCGCCGGGGCAAACTGGAAACGGCGAATGAGGGCACCGTCCTCCTTGACGAGGTCGGAGAAATTCCACTGCACATACAGGCGAAACTGCTGAGGGTCCTCGAAGACTCGAAGATATACCCCCTGGGTAGCCGCGCCGCAGTGCCGCTCAAAGTACGCTGGCTTTCGGCCACCAATCAGAACCTCGAAAAGGCCATCCGGCGGGGTGAATTTCGCGAGGACCTCTACTACAGGCTGCGCGGAGCGGAAGTCCGCATCCCTCCCTTGCGGGAGAGGAGGCGCTGGATCCCGCCGCTCGTCGATCTCTTTCTGGAGGAGAACGAAGCCTCCTCGGCCAGGAACGTCCAGGGCCTTTCTCTGGAGGCCTTCCAGGCGGTCACGGAGTACGGGTGGCCGGGCAACGTGCGGGAGTTGAAGATGGAGCTGAAGAGGGCCTACCACCTCGCGGATTCCGGCGGAATCATCCAGACCCGCCACCTGTCGCCCCAGGTTCGCGCCTGGCTTGCCGAGGCGGGAAACGCCCCGGCCGTTCGGATGGAAGCTCGCCGCAGAGCTGCCGAGCGCGACGGCGATTAGAGAGGCGCTCGCCGCCACCGAAGGCAACGTGACCCGGGCGGCAGACCTGCTGGGCGTGACGCGACAGACCCTTTCCAAGTATCTTCGAACTCTGGGCATCCGCGCACGAGACTTCAAGCGGACCTGACCCGGCCGTAGAGCGCCATCCCCAGAGACATGCGGATCGAAGGCTGCATACGCGCGGAACACCGCACCGCCCGCCTCCGCCTCTCGAATTTCACCCACAGTATAAAATGTAAAGGGAACTTTACACTTCGTCGTTCACGCGTTAACGACGGGATGCGTCAATTTACCTCTAACTCTTTGAATTAATGATAGATACTGACGATCCAGCCGCGTGGCACGCATCATGCTTCTTCCAACTCTCTTCAGGCGGAAGGAGGTTGTGCACATGCCACCGGTTCGTTTCAAAGCCACCAGAAAGCGGGTCTCCATCATAGATGCGCTGTTGCGTGCCGAGGGACCGCACACGCTCGATTCCATCTCCAAGAAGCTGGGCGTCACGGTGAGGACCGTATGCAGGGACCTGGCCTTCATGAAGCAGAAAATGGGGCTGCCCATCGCGCACGATCAGAATCGGGGGTATTTTTACGCTCTCCCAGTGGCCCCGGTCAGCCTGACCCCGGACATCGCCTGCCGTTTCTATGCGACCGGCCCGGCATCCAGGACACTCTCGATGGAGGCGGTGCGGCGGAACCTCGAAATAGTGCACGATGCCCTCTACGAAAGTCGGACCCTTACGGTATCGCTGCTGGGGGCCTGCGATACCATGGTGGCATGCACCATACGCCCCTATTTTCTCTCACGACTTCGCGGAGATCTCTACCTGTTCGCATCCCGCACGGACTCCGACGCCCTCATGAATATCCCCGTTTCGGAGATATCCAGGGCGGAACCGGGCCCGGAGATGCAGGAACCCTCCCCATTCGGCGAGGAGAGAGTCCGGTCTTCCGGCGGGTGGATCCGCGCCGGAACGAGGCATCCCGTGAGTATTCGGTTCAAGGAGACGACGGATTGGGCGGCTGACCTCCAAATGTGCGAAGAACAGGAGGTCGAGAGGTCCAGTCGCGGGCTCGTCTTCCATTTCAGGGCCGACGACCTGGAAGAAGTCAGAACGCTCGTTCGGCTCCTGGGACCCCGCGTCAAGGTGGAGGAACCCCAGCGGTTGAGGCCGCGCGAAACGGGTGCCGGCGCCATGGCCGGCGTCTTCCTCGTCTAAGACCTCGCCGGAGGGCCGGGGCATTCCTTCGGGAACCATGCGCCTGCAGCGTTTTGCCGTGGGCGCAATCGGCAATGCTGCAGGATACAGGCATCACAAGCCGCTGCCCCAGGATGCACGAGACAACCCGCCGAGGACCGCTTCCAGGTACCCGACCAGATAGAGGCTGCCCGCCGCGATGACGAGGCCGCCTTCTCCGGCCCATGCCCGAGCTTTTTCCAAGGCGGACGAAGGATCGCCGTCAAGCATGAGATCCTGGCGTCCGGAGCCGGCCAGGATTTCCTCTGGAGTGCAGCTCCTGGCCATGGGGACGGACGTCGCCCAGACAGCCTCGAATTCAGGAAACAACCGGGACGACATGGCGTTCAACGGCTTGTCCCTCATGGCGGTGAACACGAGGGCCTTTCTCGGGTGGGGGAGCCCCCGGACGAATTCCGCCAGGATTTCGCACCCGTCGGAATTGTGCGCGCCGTCGAGATAAGTATCGGGCGCGTCGGCCACGCGCTCCAGCCGACCGGGCCACCGTGTCTCGGCGATGCCGGATCGGATGGCCTCGTCGTCTATGCGCCATCCCTTGGAGCGCAACACCCGGCAGCACCTGACCGCCAGCGTGGCGTTGGTCAGCTGATGCCGGCCGGGCACCGATGGGTAGGGTAGCTCCATGGTGCCATCACCGTCAGTGAGCTTCCACGCGCCCGTCCCGGTCTCGATCAAAGCGTCCTGCGGGCTCAGGGTCGTGCCGGCCTTGAGGGCTTCGCGCCTCAGGACGTCCAGGACAACCGGTCTGTCGGCCGCCGTCAGGGCGGGCACCCTGGGCTTGAAGATGCCCGCTTTTTCCTTCGCGATGGTGGCCAGGCCGTACCCCAGATACTGCTCGTGGTCCAGTCCGACATTGGTCACCGCCGTGAGGATGGGGCGGACGATGTTGGTACAGTCCAGCCTTCCGCCCAGGCCGACTTCAAGAACGCCGACGTCGATTCCGCACCGGCTGAAGTGGTCGAAGCAGGCGAGCGTCAGACTCTCGAAGTAAGTGGGCTGTCCCTCTACGATGTCCGCCAAAATGGCATTCTCCGCCGCCTCCCTGACGCGGGTCATCGACTCCGAAAAGCACGCCCTTGTGATGGGGCGGCCGCCCACCGCTATGCGTTCCTCCACGTTGACAAGGTGCGGCGACGTGTAGAGCCCCGTCCTGTAGCCCGCCTTTCCAAGTATGGTTGCCAGGAAAGCCGACGTAGATCCCTTGCCGTTCGTTCCGGCGAGGAGAAGGCTCGGAAATCCGTCCTGGGGGTTTCCCATCAGCGTCGCGAGACAAGCGGTGTGCTCAATGCCGGTCTTGACGCCGAACTCGATGAGAGAATCGAGATAGCGCAGGGACTGTGCGTAGTTCATTCAGATGGAGTCTGCCCCGTAAAGAACGCGAGGAGGCCCGTCAGGGTTTCGCGCATCAGGCTCCTGTGGACCACCAGGTCGAGAAAGCCCTTTTCCAGGACGAATTCGGACCGCTGGAAGCCCTCGGGCAGCTTCTGGCGAATGGTCTGCTCGATGACGCGAGGTCCCGCGAACCCTATCAGCGCTTTCGGTTCGGCGATGTTCACGTCGCCCAACATGGCGAAGGACGCCGTCACGCCGCCCGTCGTTGGATCGGTCATCACGGAGATGAAGGGAATCCGGGCCTCGTGGAGGCGACCGAGCGCGGCGGATACCTTTCCCATCTGCATGAGGGACTGCACCGATTCCTGCATCCTCGCCCCGCCGGAACAGGAGATGACGATGAGGGGCACGCCGTCCGAGAGCGCCCGCTCGGCGGCCCGCGTGATCTTCTCCCCCACCACGCTTCCCATCGACCCACCCATAAAGGCGTACTCCATGCAGGATATAACGATCTTCATGCCACCCATGGTTCCGGAGGCATTGATGACGGCGTCTTTCGTTCCGACGCTTTTCTGGTATTGCGAGATGCGGTCCGAATAGCGCTTGATATCCTTGAACTTCAGGGAATCCACGGGTTCGATGGCCTCGTCGAACTCCTCGTAGGCTCCCTCGTCAAAAAGGGACTGGAGCCGCTGGGGGGCGGAAATCCTGAAGTGGTAGTTACACTTGGGGCAGACCCTGTTGTTCTCTTCGATAATCTGGGAAAACATGATCTGTCCGCAGGAGTCGCACTTGGTCCACAGCCCTTCGGGTACTCTTACGGAGCGCTCCTCTCCGTCCTGGACCTCCGGTTTTTTCTTCTGGCGGAACCACATCTTCAAATTCTCCCTGGGGAGTATAACGAAAAGGCTGGACGGCGACAAATGGCCTCCGGAAGAGGGGCGAACCTTCGAAGGTCCACCCCCGAACTGAACCCCGAACACCGATCCCCGGACACCCGACACAGCACCGAGGTGCATACAGGCGGCTGGATCGGCCGTTCACACGGAGTCCCGACCAACAGGCGCAATACCCCGGCGCCAACAGGACTTTATGGTAAACTGGCGCGGGTCGGAGGGCTCTATGCGTCTCGTAAGATGGATGTTGTACCTTTTCGTTTTCGGACTCGGGGTCGCGGCGGGAACGTACCTGCTGATCCGCGTATCGCTTTTCAGTAGCGGAACCACCGTCCCGCCCGTCGTGGGATTGTCGCAGGAGCAGGCCCAATGGCAGGCCCAGCGGGCCCACCTCGTATTCAAGGCCCTGTCCGAACGGTACGACCTCCATCAAAAGAAGAACCGCATCATCGAACAGAGTCCCGCGCCGGGGATGTCGGCGCGCAAAGGCATGACCCTTTCCGTCGTCGTGAGCAAGGGTATCGAGACGGTGACCATGCCCACCCTGGTGGGCATGCGCATGGAAGAGGCCCAACTGCAGGCCCAGCAAGCGGGGCTTCAGCTTAACGCGACCTCTTATTATCACGGGGTCGCGTCCGCCCCTCTCGTGGCGAGCGAGAACCCGCCGGCCGGGACCGTCGTACCCAGGGATTCGGAGGTCTCCCTCCTGGTCGATCTCGGGGCCCCTTCACCCGTCTTCGTAATGCCCGATCTCTACGGGCGCAGCTATGAGGACGTTCGAAACGATCTCAAGCTCTATGCCATCTCCGTCGGTCCGGCCCGTGCGGTGGACGGCGGCGGAGCGCCCCCGGGGACCATCGTCGGGCAGATACCTGATGCGGGGAATCCCATCGGGAGGAACGATCTCGTGCAGTTGATGGTGAGCCGCTGATGGCCGGGCCTCCAGAGAAATGGCTCGCGCCCAGTATCCTGTCCGCCGACTTCTCCCGCCTCGCGGAGCAGGTGGCCCAGGTCGAAGCGTACAGCGGGTTGATCCACGTGGACGTCATGGATGGCCATTTTGTCCCCAACATCACCATGGGCCCGATCGTGGTCAAGGCATTGAAGCCCCACACGAAACTCCCCGTGGACTGCCACCTCATGATCGAGTCGCCCGATCGTTACGTCGGAGATTTCGCCTCTGCCGGAGCCAACTTCCTCTCGGTTCACCAGGAAGCCTGCCCTCACCTGCACCGGACCATTCAGAACATCAAGGAAAAAGGCATGAAGGCTGGCGTGGCGCTCAATCCAGCGACGCCCGTCGAGACCCTTGACGTGATCCTCAAGGACGTCGATTATGTTCTGGTCATGAGCGTCAACCCCGGATTCGGCGGTCAAAAATTCCTGCCTCTCGCGCTGGACAAGATTCGCACGCTGAAGCGGATGATCCGGGAAAGCGGTCTCGAGACGGCCGTGGAGGTGGACGGGGGCGTGGCCGAAGATACGCTGCCTTTGCTCCTGGAAGCGGGTGCCGACTGGTTCGTGTCCGGCTCCTCCATCTTCGGCCGTCCCGATCCAACCGCCGCCGCCAAATCCCTGAGGGACCTTCTTCATGCCTGAGACTTCGACTACATTGCGCGTACGATACGTTGAAACAGACCAGATGGGCGTCGTGCATCACTCCGCCTATCTCGCCTGGATGGAGGTGGCGCGAACAGAATACCTGCGCGTTCGGGGCGTTCCTTACCGCTCGCTCGAGGACCAGGGCATAAGGATGCCGGTTCTCGCGATCAACCTGCGATACCGACAGCCGGCCCGATACGACGATGAAGTACTGGTCAAGGCCCGCCTTGTGCAGGCCAACGGGGTGCGCTTCGCATTCGAGTACGACATCCTCCGCGTACCCGGCGAGGTTCTCCTCGCCTCGGGGCGAACGGAACACGCATCCACGGATCTCAACGGGAAGCCGTGCCGGCTGCCCAGTAACCTGCTTTGCAAGATAGGAGACGGTTGTGAAAAGCGCTAGGACCGTAGTCGCCGCGGCGATCATTCTGCTTGCCCTGACGACCGCCTGCCACCACCGGCGCCCCAAAGGGGCCGCCGCCGAGACCAGGGTGGTCCCCGTGTCCACCCTCTACGCCAAGGGCATGAAGTATCTGAAGAAGAAGCGGCCGGCGACGGCCAGGCGCTATTTTGATCAGATCCTCTTGAGGGAAGACGCAGGCGAGTATAAGAACAAGACGCAGATCGCCGAGGCGGACAGCTATACCATCGAACATACGCTCGAGGCCTATTCGGAAGCCATCAGCCGTTACCAGTCGTTCCTGGCTTTCCATCCGACGAGCCCGGAAGCGCCTTATTGCCAGTACAAGATCGGCACCTGTTATTTTGAGGAAATCGAGACGCCAGACCGGGACGTAACACCCGCCAGGGATGCCCGGGAGGCCTTCAAATCTCTGATCGAGAATTACCCCAGCAGCCCCTACGTCGCCGAGGCCAAGACGAAGATCAAGGACATCGACAACGTGTTGGCCGCCCACGAGATCAAGATCGGCGACTGGTACTTGAAAGTGGGGCACCCCAAGGGCGCCATCGGACGGTACCGCTATACGATCGAGCACTATCCGGCGTACTGGAACATGCCGCTCGTGTACTACCGACTGGGTGAGGCTCTGCACAGGGACGGACAGGACAAGGAGGCGGTCCTCTATTTCAAGAGGATCACGCAGGAAGTGCCGGGCACCGTACTGGCCAAGGACTCCAACAAGTACATGAGCAAGATCGAAAAGCACGAATCCCGGACGTCCAAGAGGGACAAGAAGATCTTCGAGGAGCCGCTCGTCAAGCCCATTCATAAAAAGACGCACTGGTGGCAGTTCTGGAAGTGGTGATCGCCGGCCGGGCGGCACGCTGGAGCCCCGCCTCCTCCGATGCCGGCCCGGAGACCGTCGGCCGCGCCATCCACCGAACGCGTCTGCGAGCGCCTTCAAGCACTCAAAGGAGAGAGACATATGGGGCAAAACGGCGACCAGAAAAACGATAAGTTCGAACCTCTCATTCCGTCGAGCACACGGCTTCCTGAAATTACATTCAAGGGCATCATCCTTGCCATCTTTCTAGCCGTGGTTCTAGCGGGCGCCAACGCTTATCTCGGCCTCTTCGCCGGAATGACCGTTTCCGCGACCATTCCCGCCGCCGTCATATCCATGGCCGTCTTCTCCCTTTTCAAGAAGAACAACATCCTGGAAAACAACATCGTTCAAACGGCCGCGTCCGCCGGGGAAGCCGTCGCCGCAGGGGTCGTCTTCACGATTCCCGCCCTCGTGATTCTCGGCTACTGGTCGCACTACGACTACCTGCAGACGCTCATGATCACGGCCCTGGGCGGTACGATCGGCGTCCTTTTTTCCGTCCCCCTGAGGCGCGCGCTGGTTGTGCAGGCGCGCGAGGAAATCAAATTCCCAGAGGGCATAGCGACGGCCGAGGTCCTAAAAGCCGGCCACTCGACCGAGGAAAAGGGTTCGCTGGCAACCATGATCATTGCCACCCTGGCGGGCGGTTTCCTGAAGATATGCCAGGAAGCCGGGCTCAAACTCTGGGCGGGCGTGTTCGAGGTCGGCACCCGCGTAGGCAACAGCATCGCCTATTTCGGTACGGACCTCTCTCCGGCGCTTCTGGGCGTCGGCTACATCGTGGGGCTCAACATCGCCGTCCTGGTTTTCGTGGGCGGCGCGATCTCCTGGTGGATCGCCATCCCCATCTACGCCGCCATGCACGGCATTCCCGCGGGGGCGCACGGCGCCGTCGAGGGCGCGACGGCCATCTGGAGCGCCCAGATCCGCTACCTGGGTGTGGGCGCCATGTGCGTCGGCGGGCTGTGGGCACTCGTCCAGCTGAGAAATCAGCTGCTGACGGGCATCGTGAGCGGGCTCAAGGCTCTCAAGGAAGAAAAGAGCGGCGTCGCCACGGAAAGGACGGACAAGGACATCCCCATGATCTGGGTTATCGTCTTCTCCATCCTGGCCGTGATCCCGCTCTTTTTCGTCTATCACCTCGTGGTGAAGAGCGTGACCGTCAGCATCATCATGGCCGTCATCATGCTCATCGCCGGCTTCCTGTTTTCCGCCGTCGCCGGTTACATGGCGGGACTGGTGGGGTCGTCCAACAACCCGATTTCGGGTGTGACCATAGCGACCATTCTTTTCGCGGCTCTCGTACTCCTGCTCTTTCTCGGACACGGAAGTGCGGCGGGGCCGGCCGCGGCCATCCTCATCGGCGCCGTCGTCTGCGTGGCAGCGGCCATTTCCGGGGACAACCTTCAGGACCTCAAGGCGGGGTATATACTCGGCGCGACGCCCTGGAAGCAGGAATTCATGCTCATCGTCGGCGTCCTGGCCTCGTCCCTGGTCCTTTCGCCCATCCTGCACCTGCTGAACATCAAGTACGGCGTGGGGGTCCCGTTCCACGCCTCTGCGAGCTGGCTCGCCGCCCACCCGACGCCCCTGCCTGCGCCCCAGGCCACGCTTATGGCCTCCGTGGCACAGGGCGTCTTCCACGGCGGACTGCCGTGGACCATGGTCACCATCGGCGGAATCATCGCCGTGGCCATCATCTGCCTGGACCAGTACCTCAAGGCCAGGGGCAGTTCGTTCAGGACACCCGTCCTGGCCGTGGCCGTGGGCATCTATCTCCCCTTCTCGCTCTCCACGCCCATCCTCGCCGGTGGCCTGGTCGCCTTCGCCGCCGCAAAGATGCGGAACAAGGCGTCGAAGAACGCGTCGAAGGACATCCTGTCGAGGCTCAAGGAAGCCGAAGGCCAGGGCGACAGGAAGGGTCTGCTCTTCGCGTCGGGCCTGATCACGGGCGAGGCGCTCATGGGGATTGCCCTGGCCGTTCCGATCACCCTTGCAAGCGTATGGCCCTTCTTCAAGGGCGACTTCATGGCCGTGTTCCCCGCGCCGCCCTTCGGCGGATGGCCCGGGCTCATCGTCATGCTGGGCGTTGTCTACTGGCTCTACCGCGTCGTCACCAAGCCCACGCGGCAGGTACTCAAGTAGACGAGCCGACAAGGACAAAAAAAGGGAGGGCGATGCCCTCCCTTTTTTGTGTCGTTTACGACGTCGTTCAGGTGAGTTTGCGGAGCAGCTTTTCGGCCCTGGCCTTGATGGACGGGTACTCGGGAGCCCATCGCGGATCGGGAGCGTTGTCCAGGATCTTGTGCACCAACTCCAGCGCCCGCTGCTTCATGCCCTCCGATTTACAGGTTTGCGCGAGGTAGAGCCGGGTCAGATCGTTATTCGGTTCGCCTTTCAGCGATTCTTCCAGGTATTGGATGGATTTCTTGTTGTCGCCGCCCTTGAACCAGGGCAGCTTGTAGTACATCCGTCCGAGGACGCGGTCCGGACCGTATCCCTCCACGGCCTTGTCGAGCTTTAGGCAGGTGTTCATCTCCTGCTTGATGTCGGGAACCAGGCTCAAGGACTTGAAGATGCCCTTGGCCTCCCCGTAGACGCCGTAGAGAACGCCCAACCAGAAATGGCCTTCGACGCCGTCCGATTTCAGCGCAACGGCGGCCTTGGCCAGATCGATACCTTCCTGAAAGATGGCCATCTTGTCCTTGTCCGAGGCATCCGCGCGCGTATATTCGCCGTAGAAATAGCATGCCTTGGCGCCCTTCCAGAGCGCTTCGTAAGAACCGGGGTCCGCCTTGGCGGCCTCCTTGAAGAGTTTTACGGCGTCGAGCGCCTGCGCCGGATCCCCCCGTTTCGCGTAGGCATCGTTCGCCTGCGCGAGCACCTGCGACGCATCGGCTGCACGAAGCCCGACGGGGAACAGGGAACCGGTCAACAGAACCAGCGCACAAAGGATCACCATCTTCCTCATGTGGGACCTCCCTTTTGAAAACAGTTTATCATCGGCGGCGGCTCCTGCGACAGTTTTAGAGTGATCAAGTGATCCGGTGATGCGGTGATCGAGTTGCGTGAAGACCTCTGCGGGCTGCGTCCAGCGAACGACGGCAGACCGGGGACCGCCGACCGCTAATGCTGCGGGAGCGGCCTTCAAGTCGCGACTTGCGAAGGTATCCCCCCTGCCGCATCTCACATCCGCAATCCCAAATCCAAATTTCCCCGATGCCTTGTTTCGTTCTCGAAAAAAAACCGTGATGCGCAGGCAACCTCCGGCCTTTAACCTGACCATGCCCTCGATGACAGGAGGGCCTAAACGCGGAGGTTGAATGGTGCCTTTTATAAGAAAAGGAAAGGAGGAAAGGGTGAGGAAAACTTTCATCGCGGCTGTGTGTGCCCTCGGGCTCCTGGCCGGTCTCGTCGTTCAGGCGCAGGAAATGGACCCGCTTCTGAAGATCCTCGTGGAAAACCACGTCATTACGCAGGAGCAGGCCCTGGCCGTTCAGGCCCAGTACAACCAGCAGAAAGAGCATCAGAAGGAACAGCAGAAGACGGAAGTCAAGCAGACCGTGGACGAGAGCCTGAAGACGAGCACCGTCGCGCCCAAACTCCCGAGCGCCCTCGAGGGGCTCAAAATCGGGGGGCTGGGCTACATCTCCTTCCAGAACGGGAACAAGTACGCCGGGACCCCCGACGAGACCTCGTCGTACAACGACTTCGTTCTCAAGCGGGGCTACCTGGACGTCCAGAAGAAGATCACGTCCTTCATGGACGCGCGCATCACGACCGACATCACCCGGGACGCCTACGGCGATTGGAAACCGAGGATCAAGTACCTCTACGCCAAGTTCCACTGGGACGACCATGGAACGGGTTTCGTCTCGCAGCCTTACGTGGAATTCGGCCAGGCCCACGTGCCGTGGCACGACTTCGAGGAGGCCATAAACGGCTTCCGCATGCAGGACCCCATGTTCATAGAGCGGAACGGCATATTCAACAGCGCAGACATGGGCGTGCTGATCGGCGGCAACTTCGGCGGCCAGATGTCCTCCGACTACAAGAAGAACGTGGACGGCCACTACGCCGGGCGTTACGGCACCTTCCAGATAGGTATCTACAACGGCGGAGGATACCACTCCGGCGACAAGAACCAGAACAAGGTTTTCGAGGGCCGCGTGACCGTCCGCCCCTTCCCCGGCACCATTCCCGGCCTGCAGTTTACGGCGTTCGGCGTGAACGGCAAGGGCAACGTGGCCCCGGTGCCGGGCAAGGAACTTCCCGACTGGAAGGGATGGGACGGAATGGTTTCATACGAGAGCCACTACTTCACCGCGACGGCTCAGTACCTCGACTTCAGGGGCAACCAGAGCGGTAGCGCCCTGAACGCCGACGGCACGGCCCGCAAGCAGAAGGGCTACTCTTTCTTCGTCCGCGGAAGTTTCCCGCCCAGTGACAAGTGGGGACTCATCGGCCGCTACGACCGCTTCGACCCCAACCCGGATGCTGGCTACGGCGTTGTGGACGACGTTCAGAAGACCCTCATCGGCGGCGTCTATTACAACATCTTCAAGTCCAACAAGCTGTTGCTGGACTACCAGGTGAAGCAGCACAACGATCCCCAGATCCCAGACGAAAAACGCGTCCAGCTCACCATGCAGGTCGCCTTCTAGGCAATCGGAACTCCAATCCTCTCGACGCGGGGCGCCCGGCCGGGCGCCCCATTTTCTTCCTCTCCTTTCGTTCCAATACAAAGCGGGCACCCGGTCCGCGACCATCTCGCCGTCTCCCCGCCCGTGGAGGTGCCACCGGCGCTGGTTCGTGGTAAAATCAAGGGGTGGATCCCGGCGTTCTTCAGGCACTTGCGGCGACCGGCTGAAAATCGTGGAGAGGTGGCTCCATGCCGACCGTTACATTCCGTTGCCCTTCTTGTGGAACCTCTTTTTCGTTGCCGTCCGAACGGCTGCCGGCCTCGGGCGCCAGGGGGCGCTGCCAGCGATGTGGGGCGGCGCTGGTCGTATTTCCTGACGGGAATCTGGCGAGGGCGGAAGAGGATACGGACTCAGGCCCCAAGTCATCGGCACCGCCGACCCAGGCGGCGGGGGCCGAAGCACAGCCCACCGCCGAGCCCATTTGGGAAGTCAAGAAACCCGACCCGAATCAGGACTTCGACCGCGGTCCCTTCACCATTGGCCAGATTCGTGAAAAGATCCTCGACGGGCAACTCATGGAAAACGACCTGGCCAGGGTTCACGATGGCGAATGGGCACCCGTCTGCTCCTATCCCGCCCTGGGGGCCCATTTCTCAGAAGCTCTGCAGCTCCACAGACAGCAGCACGGCGATGAAGGCCACTGCGCCATCCACCGGGAGACCAGGCCTCGCTGGGAATGCGAGAAGTGCCAGAACTACCTCTGCCAGGAGTGCGTCAGGAACGAGCCGCTGATCGAGGGCGGCGCCCCTCACTATTTGTGCCGATCCTGCGGCGGCGAGACGCGCACCATCGGAAAGCGCAAAGGCGGGCTGAAGGGCCTTGTAGGCGGCATCTGGGGAAGGTAGGGCCATCGCTTGCCGGCTCCGTCCGAAAGAACGAAAACTTTCAACAGACCGCTTCTTACGGTTCCGTCGCCTTGGGACCAGACCCGCATCAGGAATGAAAAAGGCGGGCCCGAAGGCCCGCCCGGCAATTAAAGTAAAGCCATCGGCTACTTCAGCTCGCGCCACCAGCTCGGCGTCGGGTTGGAAAGCCCTTGGGAGGGGTTGACGCCGGGCACCGTGCTGACCGACGCTTTCTTGCCCTTTCCGATGCCGCTGCGGGCTACGATGACCTTGCTGCCGGCGATGGCGAAGCCGCTGCCTGCGCCTTCCCCGGCTTCGTAGGTGACCTGCTGGACCGACGCCGGTTTGCCGTTCTCAATGTTGAAGTCGATTTGGACGATGTAGGACGTCCCGCCGCAGTCCTGCGTGTCCGGATCGTAGACCAGGAAGAGCGCCTTGGGATTGCCCGAACCCGACACGGGCACGAAGAGCATAGGCGGCGAGGTCACCTGAGTGCGCGGACCGAGGTACGTGTCCGTGCTGCCCGGCACGTTGATGCTCTCAATGGGGATCCGGAGGATCTGGTCGTTGGTGGCCTTTGTGGCGTCCATGGGCTTGGCCACGAGGTAGAGGGACGGGATGAAGTAGCCAGACTGTCCGACGTTGGTCCCGGTCACGGCCTCGGACTTCTCATAGAATGTCCCGCTGGCAAAGGCGTAGAGATCGTAGCCGGTGCCGCCCTTGTAAAATCCGATGACGGCCGGGGAGTAGTAGAGCGGCTGTGTCTGGCCGGCCTTGGCCGACGCGTCGATGCCAACCGTAGGAGCCCAGTTCTTGGCCGGGAGGAACCATATCCGCCCGTCCAGGTCCGTCTGGAGTCCAAGGTCCACGATGCTGTCCGGGTAGTAGGCGTTGGCGGTCATGCTATAGATGACGCTCGACGCGAAAGCCTGGTTGCCCACGAGCGGAGATGTGGCGTTGGAGAGCGCGGATGTCGTGAACGCCCCCGTCCCGGGATTCAGGGTGAAGACGTCCGGGGCCGCCTGCGAGGTCGCCGTGCTCGACGGATCGAATCCGGAGCCCATGATGCCTTGGGCAGATGTGCTCGAGTCGAATCCGAAGGCCGGAACGCTCCATGTCTCGTGAATACCCGCAACCTTCAGCGAAGTCGGCGAGCTGCCGGTCTTCGTCCACAGAACGGTGGGCGCTACGTAGTTCGTGTCGCTCGGCACCACGTCGGTCACGTCGATGCCCGCCACGAGATCGCCGCCGGGGCCCTCCGTGAGGAGCAGGACCGTCTTGTAGTCCTTCGTGGGCGGGCCGAAGTAGACGTCGCCGTATCTGGGCGACGAGGACATGGTGTACAGGTGCTGCGATGGCATCCTGGGCTCGCCGAGCGGATTCCTCACCGGATCGCTCTGGTAGTTGTCGTAGAGCTGGACTTCCTTGGACAGCAGGTTGGGAGGCAGGAGGGCCATGACCTCGGTGCCGTCGGACATCTTGAAGCAGTGCAGCATGCCGTCGCTGGAACCCACCCAGACAACCGGCGTCCGGCCGTCGTACTTTCCCTCGAAACCCGTGTGGTCGCTCATGGTGCCCTGCTTGTACTTGTCGGGAGCCGCCAGGACCGCTGGCGTCGAGTTGATGATGGCGCCAAGCTTCCAGGACCGGGCCGTCCCGTTGCCGTCGTTCCCGCGTATGAAATCCACAACGTTGCCGGTGAGACTGCTCCCGTTGAAGGAGGGCGAAAAGGTGGTTGCGATGCTCTGGAGGGTGGACAGGTTGCTGCTCGTAACCGCCACGAGGTTGTTGCTCGCGTCCCACGTGTAGATGTTCCGGCTCGAGGCCGCGGTGCTCGCGAGGACCTCCCCGGCGTCCCACATATCGTAGCTGGCGTCGGTCGATGCCTTGGTCAGGTCGAAGGCGTAGAGGTGCCCCTTCCACGTGGGGAACTGGGCCGAGGCGAGGATCGCGACGCTGCCGGTCGTCGTGGTGGAACTGGCCACCGGCGCGGACGTCGTGTAGTCACCCGAGGCGACGGCCGCGATGATCGTGGCGAAGGCGTCCTGGAGATCGCTCGCCGTGTTCGAGAAGAAGGCATAGTCGCCGTTTTCGGGGTGGTAGTTCGCGGTGGACGTTGTCCCGGACGTATTCTGGGGCAGGCGGTCCGTGCCGCTGATCTGGTCGTTGGCGTAGTCGATGCCACCGTCCGCCGCGGCCGCGTCCGTGCGGCCCATGTAGGCGACGTGGTTCAGCTCGCACTTGGCCACCTCGGGGCTGACACCGATGACGAAGGTCCGGACGCTCACGGGGCAGATCGTGTTCGTGGCGCAGTCGCTGCCGCTGTCGCTCTGCTTCAGGAAGAGCTCGTCGCTCCGTCCGGGTGGGTAGGAATTCCAATCGGTGGAAGAGGCCGAGCACCCGCTCCACTCGTTGCCGTGCGGATTGCACGTGTTGCTCTGGCCGTCCGTGACGAGGATGGCGGCGTAGACCCTGCCGCAGTGGGATTTTGTGTCGGCGTCGTAGGTGCTGCTCAGTGAGGCCTTCGCCACGTCGAGGGCCTTAGACGTCGGCGTGCCACCGGCCGGGTTCAGGCCGCCGCCCGCGACCGTCCCCATTTTGATCTCCAACGTGGAGACGTTGGAGGCCTGGGCGTTGTCGTCCGGGTTCACCTGGACTTCTTCCTGGGCGTAGTTGCTGACGTTGCCGCTGTACTTCACCAACCCCCAGTTGATGAGACCGGACGTGTTGCCTATGAGGTCGCTCGGCGCGGAGTAGGACGTGTAGGCCGGATCGCCCACGGGAGCCTTGGTGTGGTCCGTCCAGCCGACCCAGTCCGTGTCGGCATAGTCGTAGTAAGCTCCGCCGACAGGACCCGCGTACTGGTCGAATCTGTAGTAGGTCTTTCCGTAGGCGTCCGTGCCCGATTCCACGCCCGCCGGGACGTTCGCGCTGTAGAGCCCGATGCTGTTGCCCAGCGCGTTCTTGAGGATGGCCATGCGAGAGGGCGGCACGAAGTACCAGAAGGACGCGCCCGCCCTGGTGATCGTGATCGTGATGTTGCTGTTGAGGCTGAAGGTGTGGTTGCTCGACTCATACGTTCCGTCCGCGTTCTGCTTGACGACGTGGAAGGAGGTGACGTTGTAGTAATAGCTGTAACTGGGCGTGCTGGAGATCTGGTAGGTGCCGTTGTCCTTGTTCGCCGCGCCCGAGATCGTTATGACGTCCCCTCTGCTGTAGGGAGCCCTTCCACTCACGTAGATCGTGCTCTTGTCCCATGTGTAGATCGTCGCCTGGCGCGTGTCCGCCCGTTGTTCACCGGCGCGCATCCAGTACCCCTGGCCGGTACCCCAGGAGGGATAGCCGCCATAAGAGAAAGTAGACGCTGTAGTCGGCGCTGATGACGGCGCTCCCGCTGATGGAGTCGCTGTATTTGAAGCCCCAGAAGCACCGGGTATAGCCGGAGTTCGTGCTGTATGAATCGTGGCCGCCGTAATCCACGGAAAATGCCATGGACCCCGAGACGTCCTGGACGATGAGGATGTTCGGGTGGACGAACTGGTGCGTGATCTGCAGCATCGGGTCGTAGCCCTCGGCCGCGCGGGACGGCAGGCCCATCAGCAGAACCGGGAGAAGGCAGAGCCACGCAAGCCTGAAATGCTTCCTATTAAATAACCACATAACGGATCTCCTTCTCCGGCCCTACTTGATACCTACGGCACCGGTGCCGGCGGTGCTGCCCCCGAGTTGCGGGCCGCCCAGTCCGCCGGCTCCGCCGGCGTCCATCTGTTCCTCTATGATCTTCTCGACGACACGCCGTCCGGATGGGTCCTGGATTTCGCCCACGGCGATGATGTTGATCTTGCTGTCGCCGTCGACCGTCGCGCTGTGCGTGGTGTCGTCGAGGTTGTTGCGAACGTACAGTGTATAGGTGGCCCGGTCCGTTATCCCGGCCGGGACAGGGATTGACGATGTTCGCGTATTCCACGCCGTCGTGGGATCTGCGAGCACCACGGCCGGGAAGCCCCCGCCGGGGGGCTGTAGATCGGGCACCGACGTGGAGACGTGGGCCAGCATCGTATTGATCGCGGCCGAATCGGCCACCGCCGCGTCGTAGACGACTTTCTCGGCCACGCGCAGACCGCGCTTCCGAAGCGTACAGTCCCGCCTGCTGGAGTTCGTCGTTCTTCGATATCCTATCCTCGACCTGCATGAACAGGGCGCCGGCGATGCCCACCATGGTCAGGACCAGTACGACCAGCACGACCGTAATGAGTGCGCTGCCTCTCTCTCTCATGGTCATCTCCCCAGCATCCGGTTGCGGATCATCACCGTATCCGTCAGCCGGTAGTGGTAAAAGCGGTCGGCCTGTCCGCCCGCGTGGTTCTCCGCCGCCGGCCGGGCGTACTTGTCCCGGCTCAGCATGGTGACGGGCAGCCGGTCGGACCGGCCCACGATGGTCAACCTGCAGTCCCGGACGCTCGCGATGTCGGGATACCCGCCGGCGATGCCCGACTGCGTGGGAACCTGCCCCGCGGTGGTGAGGGTCTGGGTGGCCGTGTTCCAGATGCCGCCGTTATCGTAGATGTACGCGACCTGAAGATCTTCCACGTGGTTCAGGAGGGTCACGAACCCGGTGTCCGGATTGCTCGGATCGAAGAGTCCGCTCTTCTGCTGGAGTTCCCCGTTTTTCACGCGGAAGGTGTTGTAGAAGACGCCCACCTGGATGTAGGCGGGCTGTTCGAGCGCGGGGCCCCCGGGCGGGTTGACCCCCAGCGAGTTCCCGTGGTTGGCCGTGACGTGGATGTACCCGCTCGAGCAATAGCTATTCTGGTAGCCGGTGATCATGAAGTAGTCCCAGTTGCCCTTGCTGTCGACGAGCGTCAGCACGGGGCTGTTGCCGAACGCGTCGCAGCAACCCGTCAGCGCCTTGAACATGGCCATGTTGGCGGTGTCGTCGTCGGTGGTGCCGCACCCGGCCGTGAAATAGACGTCTCCCGTCGAGGCGTCGAAATTCGCGCCGTTCGGCTGGTACTGGGCGCGGATTGGACTGAGCGGCGGCAGGGCAAGCGGAGATCATGTCCGTGCCGACGTCCGCGTAGTTGCTGTTCGTCACGTTGTCGTAGGTGGCCTGGACGGCGGGCGACCCCGACTTCTGCTTGTACCACACCACGATGGCGTTGGGATTGTTCTGGGTGGTGTTCAGGTCGCCCGCCCCGCGGACGTAGTAGGTCATGTAGTCGAGCGCGCGCCGGGCCGTCTGCCTCGGCGACGTGAACATCTCCTGCCGCTGGGAGAAGGTCCGCATGGAGAAGAGGAACGTCAGGGAGACGACCAGCACCACCAGCAGGAGGGTCAGGGAGATGGTGGCCTCGATCAGGGTGAAGCCCTCGTCTTTGCGTTTATTTGGGTAATTGCGCCACATAATCAACCCTCTTGTGTTCGATGCCCGCGCCTATGTACTTGCGGGCGCCCTGCGCCTCGGACGGCACGGCCGAAACCGTCACGATCCACTGGTCCGCCACGCCGTGACTGTCCCCGTCCTGGATCTCGACGGACAGGGCGGTAGGGCATGTCCTCGCCTTCCACGACATCGGCCTGGGTCGGCCCCCAGTAGGAACTGGCCACGGCGCTCCCCGTATAGGGAAGGTCGTAGGTCCCCGCCGCGAAGGTGATGCCCGTATTGGCGCGGAATGGCCAGCCCCTCATGGCTCAGGTAGGAGAAGTACCGTAGGCTCTCCATCACCTGCTCGCACTTGTACGTCAGTTCGGTGCGGGCCGCCGAGCCCAGATTCACCATGTAGGACAGGGCGAACATCTGCAGGATGCCGATCATGAGGAAGAGCATGATCAGCAGCGCCACGAGCACCTCTATGAGGCTGCTGCCCTTCTCTCCCTCCACTTTTTCCGGCACGCGCCGAATCGCTTGGGCTCTCATAGTCTCACCTCGGTCAAAGACGGGCTCCACAGCGGGTACAGACCGGATGTCGTACCGAAGCCTGGGCCGCAGCGTACCGCTTCCCGTCATGTCTGTGTGCGTCAAGGAAATCGACAGGGCCTGGGTTATCTGGCGGCCCGTGGTCGGATCGATGGCCCGCCCCATGGAGTCGCAGAGCATTTCCAGAGACCCGCCGACCACGGGCCAGGCGGTTCCCGCGGTCGAGGAATTGGACAGTACGAGGTCGTCCGTTATGGTCTCTGTCGCCAGGACCTGGTCTGTGCTGTCGAGCGTCTGGTTTGAATTGTTGTCCTCGACGAGCCTCACGAGCCTGGACCCGTCCGTCTGCACCGCACCGATCTGAATGAACATGCCGTTGCCCGTCTGGGTCGTCGATACATACGCTCGATCGATAAAACTCCTGAGCTGCTGGGCGGCCGTGTCCAGCCGCTGGCGCTTGATCGCCCTGCTGACGGCCACCGTGAGAATGGCCGCGATCATTCCCAGGATGGCGATAACGATAAGAAGTTCTATAAATGTGAATCCCGAATCCCTGGAGGACGTGTTCTCCGGATTCCCTTCGCGCATTTGTACCTCCTATCCAGTACTGGCAATCTCCGTGCCATGCCTTCTATCCATGTATACCTGGCTTTGCGATTATAGCTCCCTTCGCCGCCCGCCCAAAGCGTTACCTTTGGTAACGTGAGGGGGCCATGATTTCGGAATTGGACGCTGGATTGCGGATTCACCTCTTGCATCCCTTATCATTGACAGGGCTGTTGAGGTCTTCTATCCTCAATTCTTGAAGGGAGGAGCGACAGGGGATGCTGAACCGGGAAGCCTTGGGCATGATCGAGACGCGTGGGCTGGTAGCAGCCATCGAGGCGGCCGACGCCATGGTAAAGGCCGCAAACGTGGTGCTCGTAGGCAAGGAATATATCGGCAGTGCGTACGTCACCGTCATGGTCAGGGGGGACGTGGGCGCCGTCAAGGCGGCCACGGATGCCGGCGCGGCCGCGGCACGGCGCGTGGGAGACCTGATTTCGGTCCACGTCATTCCGATGCCTTACGGCCAGGTGGAAGGCATCATCCCGCAACCTCCCGAGGCGGACAAGCCCGGCACACGCGCCGCAAAGCCCAAGTCGCGCAAGCCTAGAGGCTCTTAAAGCCGGCGGAGCCTCCAAGCGCGGAGCGCACGGAATGCGTTCCGCCGTCTTCTTCCGTAGAGGTTGACCATGGCCAGTTCCCAGGTGGATCGCGTCGTTGCATCCGTCAGGCGTGCCCAGCAAGCCTTCGCATCCTTTACCCAGGACCAGGTGGATAAGATAATCGACGCTCTCCACCAGGTCTGCATGCCGAATCTCGAAAAGTGGGCGCGGATGGCCCACGAGGAAACTGGCTACGGCACCACCGCCGACAAGACGATCAAGAACCGCGTGAGCGCGGAGGACGTCTACCGGTACATCCGCCCCATGAAGACGGTCGGTTTTCTCAGTGCGGACCCCGGCCAGGGTATCTACGAAGTAGCCTCGCCCATGGGCGTGGTGGCGGCGGTGATCCCGTCCACCAACCCGACGTCAACGGCCATCTACAAGATCATGATCGCCCTCAAGGCCCTCGACGGAATCGTGATCTCGCCCCACCCAGCCGCAAAAAACTGCATCAAGACCGTGGCGGACGCCCTGCACGACGCGGCCGTCGCCGCGGGGGCGCCGCGGGGCATCATCGGCATCATCCCCAGCCCGTCCATCGAGGACACACAGGCCCTTATGTGCCATTCCGGCATCAACGTGATCCTCGCCACCGGAGGGATGGGGCTCGTCAACGCGGCGTACTCCTCCGGCAAGCCCGCCTACGGAGTCGGTCCTGGCAACGTGCCATCCTTCATAGAGCGGACGGCCGTCGTTCGGAAAGCCGCAAAGGACGTGATCGCCGGAAAGTCCTTCGACTGGGGCACCGTGTGCGCCAGCGAGCAGTCGGTAATCGTCGATCTTCCGATCGCCGAGAAGGCCAGGGAGGAGTTCGAGAAAGCGGGAGGCTATTTCGTCAACCCGAGAGAAAAGGCGCTCCTCGAAGCCCTGGTGGTGGACAGGGACGGTCGTCTCAACCCGAAGGTCGTGGGCCGCTCGCCGCAGGCCATCGCCACCATGGCCGGTTTTTCCGTCCCCGACTCCGTGCGCGCACTCATCGCGCCCGAAGAGGGCGTGGGGAGGGACTATCCCCTGTCCCTGGAAAAGCTTTCGCCAATCCTCTCCTACTACGAGACGGACGGCTGGGAGGCCGGGTGCCTGCGCTGTATCGAGGTTCTCAAGTACGGAGGACTGGGGCATACACTCACCCTCCACACCCAGGACCTCGACGTCATCCGGCAGTTCGCCCTGAAGAAACCGGCGTTCCGGATCATCGTAAACTCGTCGGGCACGCACGGGGCCATCGGATACTCCACCAACCTGCCCCCCGCCATGACCCTGGGATGCGGCGTCCTCGGCAACAACATCACGAGCGACAACATCACGCCGCTCCACCTCATCGACCGCAAGCGCGTGGCCTTCGAGACCCGCCCGGTAACGGACGAAAAGCCCGTGCCGATGCCGCCCCTCGTGAAGAGCGGCACCGGGCTGGAGGATGCGGCCAGGCGGTTCGTGGCCCAGAAGATGGGGCGTCCGGGTGTGACGGCCACCGGCAGGGCCGGTGCCAACGCCACGGCGACTCCCGCGCGCCGGGCCGAAGGGCCGGTGGATTTCGTCTGCGAGGCCGACGTCCGGACCGCCGCCCACGACGGCCGGAAGATACGTATCCATGCCCGGACCATCCTGACGCCTTCCGCGCGGGAACTCGGCGAAGCAAGGCGCATCTTCGAGAGAACCTGAGAGAGAACCTGACGCGCGCGGACACGGTTGCCGCGTTTCTCAGCGAGTCTGCGAGTCTGCGGTGAACGGGACCCTCGCATCAGGACCATGTTCATGGGGAGAGCGGCGTGCCTGATAAATACGATCTCTATTATATAGGATTTTCCCTGAAGCCTCAAGCAATTTGTAGAGATCCTCCTTTCGGTGGTTAAACCTGAATTCTGTCTCTTTGAGATGCAGTAAAGGTGTGATGGGCGATTCCATTGAACTTGACCATCCTGCGTTTTGCGAAACTCCAGAACGATTCAATCCCGTTGATGTGATTGTCCTTTACCCCGAATTCATTCAGATGATGCTGAACCCTGAAATGCTTTGCGTAGCCCACATCCACGAGACCGTCGTAAGCGCTCCATCCGTCGCTGTGGATGACCGACTCCAACGACGCGTCCGCGGATAACCTTCTGTAGTGTGACTTTTCGGCAATCCGGAACGATCTGGGTAAAAACGTTTTCACCCCGGTGGAGATCCCGAACACGATCGTTTTCCACCGGCCCCACGTCCATGCTTACCCGGAACCCGGCGGGGTCCAAAGTAGGATTCATCGACTTCGACGACGCCCCCGACCGGAGACTGCGCTTCGCAGATCGCTGCCAGGCGAATCCTGATTCGGAGGAAAAGGGCGTTGATGGACCGGACGCTCATCCCCGTCATCTCGCCGTCTGCTGCCGACAAATCCTCGCTAAGCACCTCATGATGCCCGAATGCTCTCATCTTCGCCGCTTTTAGACCGGTTAACCCTTTCATTCAGAAGCATACACCCTTTCTAAGGACGTCTCCCATACTTTCATCGTTGTGGGGTCGGGTTTCGGCGGATCGGTTGCCGCCCTCCGTCTCACCGAGAAGGGCTACCGCGTTCTCGTCGTCGAGATGGGCAAGCGATGGCGGCCGGAGGATTTCCCCAGGACCAACTGGAACCTACGAAAGTTCTTCTGGATGCCGAAGGTCCTTTGCCACGGAATCCAGCAGCTGACGCTCCTGAGAGACGTCCTCGTTCTGCACGGAGCCGGCGTGGGCGGGGGAAGCCTCGTCTACGCCAACACGCTCATGATGCCCGAGGACGAAGCCTTCGCCGATCCCAAGTGGAAGGACCTCAACGACTGGAAGGCCGTCCTGGCGCCCCACTTTGTAGAGGCCAGGCGAATGCTGGGCGTCGCGGTCAATCCGCGCATGACGCGTGCCGACGACGCCCTTCTCGAAGTGGCACGAGAAATGGGCGTCGAGGGGACTTTCCACCCGACGGACGTGGCGGTCTTCTTCGGCGAACCGGACAAGGAAGTGCCGGACCCGTACTTCGGCGGCGGAGGGCCGCCGCGCACGGGCTGCACCTTCTGCGGCGGCTGCATGGTGGGCTGCCGGCCCGGCGCAAAGAACACGCTGGACAAAAACTATCTCTACTTCGCGGAGAAAAAGGGCGCCGAAATCCTGCCGGAAACCCGCGTGACGGGGATCGAACCGCTGGCGGAGGGCGGATACAGGCTGGCGACGGAACGCGCCACCTCGCTGCTCTTCAAGAGCCGCGGCGAGCTCGTCGCGGACAATGTCGTGCTCTCCGCTGGCGTGCTGGGTTCCGTGCCGCTCCTCCTGAACTGCAAGCGCAAAGGCTCCCTCCCGCGGCTTTCCGGGGCTCTCGGCTCCTATACGCGCACCAACAGCGAGGCCCTGCTCGGCGTGACGGTGCGGGGCAAGGGTCCGGACATGTGCGAGGGCATCGCCATCACGTCGCACTTTTTCCCGGACGACAGGACGAGGATCGAGCCCGTCCGCTATTCCAGGGGCTCCGACGTCATGTGTCTCCTGGGCACGCCGCTTACGGACGGCGGGACGGCCTTGACCCGTCCCTTCAAGTGGATCGAAAACTGCCTTCGGCGTCCGCTGGATTTCCTGCGCACGCTCTGGCCCCTGGGCCGTGCGCGCAAGACTTTCATCCTCCTGGTCATGCAGACCATCGACAACCGGCTCCAGCTCGTGATGAAGAGGCGGTGGTTCTGGCCTTTCACGCGCACTGTGACATCCCGCCTCCCGCCGGGTCAGCCGCCGGCACCGCCCTACATCCCCATCGCCAACGAGACGGCCAAAAGGGTTTCGAAACGGCTGAACGCCTTCCCGCAGAGCGCCCTGAACGAGGTCCTCCTCAACGTGCCCACGACCGCCCACATACTCGGCGGATGCCCCATGGGTAAGACGTCCGAAGACGGTGTGGTGGATGGAGGATGCAGGGTTTTCGGCTACGATGGCCTGTACGTCATGGACGGTTCGGTGATCGGGGCCAACCTGGGCGTCAATCCCAGTCTGACCATCACGGCGCTGGCCGAATACGCCGCTTCGCGCATCCCGCCCAAGAAGGCCGTCTGATACCACCAGGCTACGCCCCGCCATCTTTCAACGCGTTTCCAGCGAAGGTATCCGCTCCCCGGCGTGTTACTATTTATGCTTCGACAGGACGACGCGGGCATCACTCAGGGGGATGTCGGGATGAAGCGGAAAGTGCTGCGGATCCTGGGGCCGATCTTCGGCCTCACCATCTTCGTCCTGGCGCTCTGGGTCATTCACGACGCCCTGAAGAAGTATCATTACCACGACGTCATCAGGGCGCTCCAGCAGATCCAGCCCGACAGAATCGCGGCCGCGATTCTGCTGACCGTACTCGGATACCTCGTGCTGACGGGGTACGACACGCTTGCCTTCCATTACCTCAAGCTTTCCATGGGTTACGGACGGATCGCCCTGGTGTCCTTCATCGGATACGCCTTCAGCAACAACGCAGGCTTCAACCTGTTCACGACGGCGCCCGTGCGGTACAGGCTCTACTCCGCCTGGGGTCTCTCGGCGGTGGAGATCACCAACGTGGTAGCCTTCTGTACGACCACCTTCTGGATCGGCGTCCTGACCGTGGGCGGGGCGTCCTTCGTGATCGAACCGCCGAGGCTACCGGCCAGTTACCACCTTCCCTTCACCTCGGCCCGTCCCCTCGGCTTCATCCTCCTGGCCTTTCTCGCAGGCTACTTCGTCCTGACATTCCTCAAGAGGGAACCGCTGCGGTGGCGGGGGTGGGAGTTCCCTCTCCCTTCGCCGGGCATGGCCCTGCAGCAGGTGTTCATCTCATCCCTCGACTGGGCGCTTGCCGGCGGGGTGCTCTACGTGCTGCTGCCGGCTGGCACCGGCCTCTCCTACCCCCGGTTTCTGGGCATATTTCTCCTGGCGCAACTCGGCGGACTGGTGAGCCAGGTCCCTGGGGGCCTGGGGGTCTTCGAATCCACTGTGCTTCTGCTCCTGCCCGGATCTTTTTCCACAGCATCGGTTCTGGGCTCCCTCCTCGCCTACAGGGCCATCTACTATATCGGCCCCCTCCTTGTGGCCGCCGTCGCCATGGGCGCGAGCGAACTGATCGAGAGCCGGCACCTCGTGAAGAAGGCCGCAAGCGCCCTGGGAGAGTGGTACTCGGCCCTGGCGCCGCATTTTCTCGCCCTGATCACCTTCATCGGCGGCGCGATCCTGTTGTTCTCCGGCGCAATGCCGGTGGAAAGGGCGGACCTGAGGCTCATCGGGGA
Source organism: uncultured Acidobacteriota bacterium (assembly GCA_963724125.1). GTDB lineage: Bacteria > Acidobacteriota > UBA4820 > UBA4820 > DSQY01 > CAVRTJ01. The sequence goes on along the minus strand of CAVRTJ010000003.1, from coordinate 421,149 downwards.
CCTCCTTCCGCTGCCCGTCCTGGAGGTATCCCACTTCCTCGGAAGTCTCGTGGGCGCGGGTCTCCTTCTGCTGGCGCGCGGCATCCAGAGGCGCATAGACGCGGCTTACATTCTCACTCTCGGGCTTCTGGGAGGCGGGGCAATCCTATCCATCCTGAAGGGACTAGACTACAAGCCCGCCATGGTTCTCGGCGTGATCTTCCTCGTTCTTCTGCCGTGCCGGCCGCTTTTCTACAGGCGGGCCTCCCTCTTCAGCCAGCGCTTCAGTTCGGGTTGGATCACGGCCATCGTACTCGTCCTGCTGTGCTCGGTGTGGCTCGGCTTCTTCGCTTACAAGCACGTCGAATATTCCAACGAGCTATGGTGGCGTTTCAGCCTCGCCCAGGGGGCACCCAGGTTTATGAGGGCCACGGTGGGTACCATCGGCGCTCTGCTGTTTTTCGCGGCGTGGCGCCTCCTCAGGCCCCTGGCGCCCGAGCCCGTCCTGCCTGGCTCCGTCGAAATGGAAAGGGTCGCATCGGTCGTGGAAGCTTCGCCGCTGACCTACGCCCACCTGGCGATGCTCGGCGACAAGTCTTTCCTTTTCAGCGACGCGGGAACCGCCTTCCTGATGTACGCCATCCAGGGCAGGAGTTGGACCGTGATGGGCGACCCGGTGGGCGCGGACGAGGACAAGGTGGAACTGTGCTGGACGTTCCGGGAGATGTGCGACCGGCACGACGGCTGGCCGGTCTTTTACCAGGTCCGCCCGGAAAACCTGCACATCTACCTCGACATGGGCCTGACGATGTTGAAGCTGGGCGAGGAGGCCCGGGTTCCCCTTGGAGAATTCGACCTTGAGGGAAGCTCCCGACGGCGCCTTCGGTACGTCTACAACCACCTCAACGCGGAAGGCTACGGCTTCGCCGTGCTCTCGCCAAAGGAGTGCGGCGATTCCATCCGAACCCTCAGGGAGATTTCCGACAGGTGGCTCGCAGAGAAGAACACTCGGGAGAAGGGATTTTCGCTGGGTTTCTTCGACGAGGGCACCATCAAGAGCTACCCGGCCGCCGTGGTCCTGAAGGACCAGCGGATCCTGGCCTTCGCCAACATCTTAGGCAGTTCCGGCAAGGCGGAACTTTCCATAGACCTGATGCGCTATCTTCCGGATGCGCCCGGTACGATCATGGACTATCTCTTCGTGAACCTCATGCTGTGGGGCAAATCCGAGGGGTACAAATGGTTCAACCTGGGCATGGCTCCGCTGGCCGGCCTTGACAACCGCTCCCTCGCGCCCCTTTGGAACAGACTGGGTGCGCTGATCTTTCTGCACGGCGAACACTTCTACAACTTCCAGGGGCTGAGGGAATACAAGGACAAGTTCGATCCCCAGTGGGAGCCCAGGTACCTCGCCTCGCCGGGGGGCATAGCGCTCCCCAGTATCCTGACCAATCTAGCCTCCCTAATTTCGGGCGGAATCAAGGGCATCGTTGCAAAGTAATCTCCCTCGCCGCCCGGACGCGCTCACCGGGGGGGAAGGCATTTCGAATTTAGAGAATGGTATTGCGGCTTTGAACCGCCTCGGACACGAGACACCAATCGTCAAACACCGAGGCGCCTCCGAGCCCGGTCACCCGACCACCCGGCCCAGCGTCGTCCGCGTTGCCAGGGGCCGCCGAATCGTGGTATCAGGGAAGCCGCAGAGGGGGTACGAACATGGCGCACACCAAGATAGTCTGCACGCTCGGACCGGCCAGCCATTCGGAAGAACGCATTCTCGAGCTGGCGGAAGCGCGGATGGACGTGGCCCGTCTCAACTTCTCCCACAGCACCCACGAGGATCACGCGGGGCGATTCAAGGCAGTGCGGGCAGTGAGCCGCAGGGTTGGGCGCCCGCTGGCCGTCCTTCAGGATCTCCAGGGGCCCAAGATCAGGCTGGGCGAGTTCTCTGAGGGCTCGGCCACTCTCGTGGAGGGCGAAGCCTTCACGCTGGCTACCAGGCCGTGCATAGGGACTGCCCAGAAGGCCTTCACGACATATGGGCACCTGCCGAAGGACGTGAAGAAGGGCGACAGGATCTTTCTCGCCGATGGGACCATAGAAGTCCGCGTCGAGAAGATCGTCGCCGCGGACGTGAGGACGGTGGTGGTCCGGGGCGGCGTCCTTCGGTCGCACCAGGGTATCAACCTCCCGGGCGTAGCGTTGAGCGCGCCGTCTCTCACGAAAAAGGACAAGGACGACCTGGCCTTCGGCCTGGAACTCGGCGTGGATATCGTAGCGCTCTCTTTCGTGCGCAAGGCCTCCGACGTGCGGGGCCTGAAGAAGATGTTCGCGAAGGCCGAAAAGCCCCCGTGGATCGTGGCGAAAATCGAGAAACCCGAGGCCATGGACAACCTCGAAGCCATCCTGAAGGAAGTCCACGGCGTCATGGTGGCCCGCGGCGACCTGGGCGTCGAGATTGGCCCGGAACACGTCCCGCAGGCCCAGAAGACGATCATCGCGGAAGCCAACCGCCGTGGCAAATTCGTCATCACGGCCACCCAGATGCTCGAATCCATGATCGACCACCCGACACCCACGCGGGCGGAGGTTTCGGACGTCGCCAACGCCATCTACGACGGGACGGACGCGGTCATGCTTTCGGCCGAATCGGCGGTAGGAAACTACCCCGTGCAGGCGGTCTCCGTCCTGAGCCGCATCGCGCGGGAGACCGAGAACAGCCGCTTCTACCATCCCGAGCAGCAGCCGTTCACCGGGGTAACGGACTTCCACCACGCGGCAAGCCACGCGGCGGCAAGCGCGGCCGAGGACCTCCGCGTCGCGGCCGTAATATCCATCACGCCCACGGGAAGGATGCCCCGCCTGCTATCGAAGTTTCACATGGAGGCCCCTGTCGTGGCCTGCAGCGCGGATGAAGCCGTTCTGAACCGGCTTGCCGTCGTGTGGGGGGTCGTACCGCTGAAGGTGGAACCGACCTACGACGCCGAGAAGGCCGTCTCTTCGGCCCTAGAGGCCGTCCATCGGGCGGGCCTGGTGGCGCCCGGACAGAACGTGATTGTCACGCTCTCCATGCTGTCGGGCGACTCGGAAGTCACCAACGTGATCAAACTGCACCGGGTCTGACACCGCCCCCTTCCTCACGTCGGAGGCAGGACGTTGTCGGACCGGTCTCAGTGCCTTACGAACGGATGCGGCGGGGGCGTGTGCTCGTCGCCCGGCGAGGTTTCCGTGTCGGCGTAGGCGCGGTGGATTTCGTGCACGTTGGATTCGCAGTGAATGAAACGCGACATGATCTCGGGATCGAAGTGGATCGGCAGAACGCGGTTGTCGCCCTGGCTGATGATCGCGAGGGCCTCCTCGTGCGTCAGGGCCCGCTTGTAAGGCCGGGTGCTCCTCAGCGCGTCGTAGACGTCCACGATCTTGACGATGCGGGCGGACAGCGGGATTTTCGTGCCCGCGATTCCGGTGGGATAGCCCGATCCGTCCCAGTTTTCGTGGTGCGCCAGAGCGATTTCCCGGGCCATGGACAACCGCGGGGATTCCCCGAGAATCTGGGCCCCATAGAGTGGATGCCGCTGGATCCACGCCCACTCGCCCTTATCCAGAGGGCCGGGCTTGCGAAGCACCGACCGCGGGATGCTCATCTTTCCCACGTCGTGCATCTGTGCGCTCTGTCCGATCCACTTGACGAAGTCGTGCGAGCAGCCGAGTTTCTCCGCGAGCAGTGCAGACTGGGCGTTCACCCGCAGGATGTGGTTCCCCGTCTCCTGATCGTTCAACTCGGCTGCCCTGGCGAGGGCCGACATCATATAAAAGAAGGCGTCTTCGGTAGCGCGCATCTCGTCCGTTATGCGATCGAAGAACTGCCACTGGAGGGCTATGGTTCTCAGGACCTGCCCGTCGTAGGCATTGACCGTGTGGTTGTAACCCGATGCCATGAACCAGTTTACCTCCCGCGTCACGCCCACTATGGAGGTCATTGCCCCATCGGTACCGAAGAGACGACTGATGGGGCCGGGAAGCGGACCGTTGATCCAGAAGAGGTCACCTTCTCTGCTCGCCCCGGTGAGCCACGATTCCACCGCAGTCAGCGAGATGTGCGAGGATTCCTTGTGCACGGACCCATCGGCCAGGCGAAACGTTACGCCGCCCAACCGGTCGCCGGAACGCCGGCCCGTCCACAGTCGCGAGGGCCTCAGCGACTCCGAAGTTTCCTCCCGCAGGAGCGAGCCCAGCACGGCCTCGCTCAGGTGACTCATGGGATCCCTGGCCTGGAGGAGATCCTCCGCGATTCGCCCCAGTTCGCTTATCTGGCGGTAGCTGTGCAGCAGCTGGTCGTTGAGTCCCTTGAACCTCAGGAGCGAGTGGACCCTGGCCAGGAGCTCGGCATGCTCAACGGGCTTTTTGAGGAAGTCGTCGGCGCCCAGTTCCAGGCTCCGCACCCTTTCGCTCCGGCCCTTCCTGGCCCGTGATCACGATGATGGGAATGAAGCGCGTGAGCTCGTCGGCCTTGAGCCAGGCAAGGACCTGGAACCCGTCCACCGACGGCATGGCCAAGTCCAGGATGATGAGGTCGGGCGGAGCGAGGTTGACGTGGGCTATGACCTCCCTCCCGTTGGCGGCTTCGGCAACCACATAGCCGATGCGTGAAAGGAGTTCTCCGATGACCTGCCGGATCAGCCTGTCATCGTCGGCCACGAGAATTCGCTTCGCCACCCTCACCTCCGGTTCCTCGACACAAGACGCGTCGGGCACCCCGTTTGGGACGGCCGTCCACCATCCGAGAGAGAAGCGCCGCCGATCTTGAGCCTATAATAGTACTGGTTTCCGGACTGAAATGCCACCGGAGACCACCCGCAGCGCAGTGCCCGCGGCCCCGGGAATCTCCTTGAATCCGCGTGGCATCCAGGGGGCCGGGCGGATGACAAGAAAGGGAGGTAACCATGACCACATCGAACGTCGTCATCATTCCGGCCATCGCCGCGGCGTGCATGATCCTTCTCGGCACGCCCTTCGCCTTCAAACTTATACCGCGGAATCCCGTCTTTGGTTTCAAAACCATGTGGACCCTGGCCGACGACGACATCTGGTTCGCAGCCAACGCCCGCGTCGGGCGGGACTTCGCCGTGCTCGGTTCGTTGCTGGGGATTCACGCCCTCCTGCTGTGGAGGCGGGTTTACGCATGGCGGTTCGGAACCCCTCCTCTCGTGCTCGTCATCCTGCTTTGCTTGGCCGTCGTCCTGCTTCGAGGCTTCGGCCTTGCGAGACGGATGGCGCGCGAGAAGGGCCTGCCACATCAGGAACCTAGGAAGCACCGTGGAGGTTGAGCGCGGGCACCGTTGACGGCGGCCGCACCGGACGGTTAACCTGTGCCTGCGCGTTCGCCGCCGGCACTTCCGGCCCAGGTCGCTCACCACCTTTCGGAGGACATGTCATGGCCCACGTCGTCATCCCAGATGCCGAGTCCGTTCTCGACAAGGAGTTTTCCGTTCTGGACAAGGGTTTCGTCCGCCTGGTGGATTACCTCGGCGGAGACGAGCGCATAGTGGCCGCCGCGCGGGTGTCCTACGGAAAAGGGACCAAGACCGTCCGCGAGGACCAGGGGCTCATCAACTATCTCATGCGGAACGGCCACACCTCGCCCTTCGAGCAGGTGATCCTGACTTTCCACGTGAAGCTCCCCATCTTCGTGGCCAGGCAGTGGGTGCGCCACCGTACCGCGCGGCTCAACGAGATGTCCGGGCGCTACTCCGTGATGAAGGACGAGTTCTACACGCCCACGGAATCGACGCTCAGGACCCAGAGCGCCGTGAACAAGCAGGGCCGTTCCGAGGAGACGTTGTCTCTCGAGGACGCCGGGGCCGTCATCGCGACCCTCGAGGCGGGACAGAAGGACGCCTACGCCCACTACGAGGCCATGCTGGACAAGAATCTCGCTCGGGAAGTGGCGCGCATCGGCCTTCCGTTGAGTCTTTACACCGAGTGGTACTGGCAGATGGACCTGAATAACCTCTTTCACTTCCTCAGGCTGCGCCTCGACGAGCACGCCCAGTGGGAAATACGGCAATACGCGGCCATCATGGCCGACCTGACGCGGCGCGTTGCCCCTTTGGCCTATGCCGCCTTCGAGAGGTACCGCCTCAATGCCGTCTCCCTGTCCACAGAGTCCGTGGAATGGCTCAAGGAACGCATGCCCAAGGACGACGATCCCGCGGGAAATTCGTGAAAAATTCGAGCTGAAGTGATTGCGCGCTTGGCGGCGCGGTCATCAAGTGATCAGTAAATAGTGATCATGTATTGATCCGCCCAGAAGCACTTCGAAGCTGCCGATTTACAGCCATACGGCCGCGCCGATGCCTGTGGCACCCCATGATCGGCCCAACCCGGGGCAGTTCGTGAAGCCTATGAGTGAAGTCCTTCGAGGCGGCTTACCGCCTGCCCCGGTCGCGGCCGATCCGCGCTGCGAGCCGCGGTCTTATCCCAACACCCTCGAGCACGCTTCCCCCCACCCATTAGATGAGCGCCGACGGGAGCGGACCCTCTCCTTTGTCAGATTTCACGGCCCGGCACCTCGACGTACCGAAGTACGACTCGGCGCCGGGCCGTTCATCTTTCGGGGATAGGGCCCACTCGCGTCGGGACGCGGTCTTTCGCACGCTTGCAATCGCGCGAAAGGCCCAATCATTGGGCATGCACGTTACCCAGGAAAAGCCCATTTCCTCAGTTCTTTGCCGTCTGTCAAATGCAGCGCTACTTCAGGTCGTTCCAGCGGCGCCCCGTGCTCAGGCTGACGATAAGGGGCACCCGGAGTTTCATGGCGCCCTCCATGGACCTCTTCAGGATGTCGGCCGCCTCTGCCGCCTCGTCTTCCGGAGCTTCGACGATGAGTTCGTCGTGGACCTGGAGGATGAGGCGGCACCCTTCCGGCAGGCTCTCGTCCACCGTGATCATGGCCTTCTTGATGAGGTCCGCCGCGCTGCCCTGGACCGTCGTGTTCACGGCCTGGCGCAAAAGGGCCTGCTGGGCGGGTTTCTGCGCCCGTGAGATGCCGGGAAAGAGCCGCCGCCGGCCGAGGACCGTGTTAACCTCCTCCGCCTTCATGACCTGCTCCTGGACGCCGTCCAGATAGGCCTTGACCGAAGGGAACCGGTCGAAATACCGGTTTATGAAGGCCTTGGCCTCCTTCTGGGGCACGCCGAGTTCCCTCGAAAGGCCGAAGGGACCCATGCCGTATAGAATACCGAAGTTGATGACCTTGGCCTGGCGCCGCATGCCGGCGTCGACGAAACCCGGCGCCACGTCGAAGACCTCGGAGGCCGTCGTGGTGTGGATATCCTCGCCGCGCTCGAAGATCTTTGTGAGGACGGGGTCCCGCGAGAGGTGGGCCAGCATCCGCAACTCGATCTGGGAGTAGTCCGCCCCCACGAGGAGACAGCCGGGCGCCGCCGTGAACCCTTTCCGGATCCTGACGCCCCATTCCCCTTTGACGGGGATGTTTTGCAGATTCGGGTCGGAGGAGGAGAGGCGCCCGGTGGCGGTGACGGTCTGATGGAAAGCGGCGTGGACGCGGCCGGTGTCCGGGTCGATGCAGGCCGGAAGGGCGTCCACGTATGTTCCCTTGAGTTTGGACAGGAGGCGGTGCTCCAGAATCAGGGGTACGACGGGATGGGCAGGCTTAAGAAACTCGAGGACCTCGTTGTCGGTGGAGTAGGACTTGGTCTTGGACGTCCTCTTCCGGACGGGGAGGCCGAGCTTCTCGAAGAGGACCTCACCCACCTGCTTGGGGCTGGCCACGTTGAACTCCGTGCCCGCAGCCTCGTAGATCTGTTTTTCGATGTCCTGAAGGCTCCCGGCCATCTCGGCGGAGAGGTCTTCGAAGTAGGCCCTGTCGACGAGCACGCCCGCCTCCTCCATGCGGGCGAGGACTTCGATGAGCGGCCGTTCTACGCTGTCGTAGAGCCCGGCCATGCCCAGCTCATCCAGCCGGGCCCTGAGCGGCTCCCGCAGTCTCGCGAGGAGAAGCGATTCTGCGGCGTGGTCTCCTTCCACGGGCGTTTCCCCAAGGATCTCCGTGGAGAGCCTGGCGATGGAGGGGACGGATCCGGACGGATTGAGCAGGTACCCCACCACGGCGGCATCCAACACCCTCTCGCCCGTGCCTCGGCCGTAGGCGCGGGTCGCGTGCAGGAGGGCCTTGTACCCGTGGACGCAGAGCGGGAGCGCGAGGGTCCGCTTCCCGGCGGCGGTCTGAAGGGGCCCTTTCCACGCGGTCTTGCCATCCGATACCCAGGCGTCCCCTCCGTCCCACGCGAGGCCGACCGCTTCCTCACCGGCTGAGTTTCTCGAGCAGTCCGTCCTCCCAGGCCTCTTCCGCGGCCTGCACACCCAGGGAGGGCGCCTGCTGCAAAAACTCCTTGAGGAGGGACTCGAATTCGTGCTCCCGGCACAATTCCACGAGCCGTTCGGGGTCTGGTTCTCCGATGTGGAGGTCCCCGGGCGCCCACTCCAGAGGTACGTCCGTCTTGATCGTCGCCAGTTCCAGGGACTGCCTGGCCTGGTCCGGGTGCTCCATGAGGCCCTCGCGGTAGGCCTTGCGTTTAACATCACCGGCGTGGGCGATGACGCTCTCCAGGTCTCCGAACTCCTGCACGAGTTGCTTGGCGCCCTTTTCGCCGATGCCCGGCACGCCGGGTATGTTGTCGGTGGCATCCCCCCAGAGAGCCAGCACGTCCACGACCCGTTCGGGCGGCACGCCGAAGACTTCCTCGACGCCCGCCTCGTCCAGGACGGCGTCCTCCTTCTTGGTGTGAAGGATGCGGACGCCTTTCCGGACCAGCTGGAACATGTCTTTGTCGGCCGTGACGATGACCGTTTCCATCCCCGCCTCCAATGCTTCCCGGGCCAGGGTACCGATGAGGTCGTCGGCCTCGTAGCCGTCCTTTTCGAGGACGGGCAGGCCCATGGCCCGGAGGATGTCCTTGGCCGGTGCGATTTGCACGGCCATGTCGTCGGGCATGTCGGGACGGTTGGCCTTGTACGCCTCAAAAGCCTCGTGACGGAAGGTCGGCGCCGCCGTGTCGAAGACGAAGGCGATATGGCTAGGAGCGTGGTCCTTCAGAAGCTTCTGCGCCATCTTGAGCGTTCCGAAGATCGCGTTCGTCGGCCGCCCGTCCCGCGTGGACAGGTGGCGGATGGCGAAGAAGGCCCTGTACAGGATGGAAGATCCGTCGATGAGATAAAGGGTGTCTGGCATGGCATCCGTCCCCTGGAACGCGCCGGGAAGGTGGGCGCGGCGACCTGTTTTCAAGCCTACGGTCTCATCTTAGCAGGATTCGGGGCCGGGTCTCACGCGTTGCGGAAATCCCGCGTCACGGGCCGCCGGACCTCCGGAACAGCTCTTCGAGGGCGGCCAGGATGCCGCTGGGGGAGTGCTCCGCCGGGATCGTGGCGGGTTCCAGGCCAACGCGCCTGAGGGCCGCGGCCGTCGTCGGGCCGATGGGAACGCACCGGGTCGCGACGAGCGCCGCGCGGGCTGTTTCCGATACACGCTCCCACAGGCTGTTCAACGCCGAGGGCGAGGCGAAGACCGCGGCGTCCACGCCGCGCTCCAAGGCCGCGAGGGCCGCTTGATCCAGCGCCACCGGACGGGTTACATAGACGACGATCGGCGTCACGCTCCACCCGGCATCTGCAAGGGTACTTGACAGCTCATCGCGGGCCACGACGGGCCTTGGGAGGAGCGCCCCGGCGGCCGGGAACTTTTCGACCATCGTTCTGCCCAGCTCCTTGCCGGTAAACTGCGGCGGCGTGGCTTCCACACGCCAGCCGGCGTGCCGGGCGGCCGCCGCCGTGCTCTTTCCGACGCAGGCCACGCGCACCTCCGGGTGGGGCACAAACCCGGCGGATTCGGCCCATTCTCTAAAAAAACGCACGCCGTTCGGGCTCGTGAACACGATCCACGCATACCGGGCGGGATCGGCCAGGACCTCCTGGGCGTTCGACGGCTCCACGGGCACGGTTTCGATGGCCGGCAGCCAGATGACCCGGGCGCCGCGAGCCTCCAGGCCCTCCACGAGCGCATCCCTGCGCCGGGACTCGCGCGTGACAAGCACTTTCAGGTCGTCGAGCGTTCGGTCCATCCGTTCCCCGGGTAAGAAGAGGCTGTCAGTTCGTTCCCATGAGGGCCCGGGCGCCGCGCGCGTCGAAGGCCTTCAGCAGGTCTTCGGCAAGCGCCTCCGCCCGGTCGGCGGGACCCTCGAGACGATCCTTGATATGGCGGGTCCCGTCGTTCGAAGACAGAAAGGCGCGCAGGACCACGCGGCCGTCCGAAATTTCGGCGTCGATGCCCACGGGTGTCGTGCAGTCCCCGCCGAGCCCCTCCAGAAAGCGCCGCTCCGCAAGGACTTCGCGTGCGGCCTTTTCGTCCTCCATCCCCTTGAGCAGAGAAAGCAGTGCGGTGTCCGCCCGCCGGCATTCCACGGCGAGGGCGCCCTGGCCGACGGCCGGCACCATCTCGTCTATGGAGAAATAGCGGCTGATCCTGCCGTCGTAGCCCAGGCGTTTGAGGCCGGCCGAGGCGAGTATGACGGCGTCCAGATCCTCCGAGTCGGCTTTCTTCAGGCGCGTTTCGACGTTGCCCCTCAAGCCGTGGAGGTCCCATTCCGGATGGAGGAGCTGGGCCTGATAGCGGCGCCGCAGGCTACCCGTGCCCACCCGCGCCTTTTCGGGGAAGGCGTCCGTGGAGAGTCCGTGGTTCATCACGAGGACGTCGCGGCGGTCCTGCCGCTGGGGGATACACGCGAGCGTCAGCTCCGGCGGGTTGTCCACGGGGTAGTCCTTGAGGCTGTGAATGGCGAGGTCCACCCGGTCCTCGAGAAGGGCCATCTGGATTTCCTTGATGAAGAGCCCCTTGCCCCCGATTTCGTAGAGCGGGCGGTCCTGGATCCTGTCGCCGCTCGTCTTGATGACCACCACGTCCACGTCCGTACCCGGCGCAAGCTCCGATAGCCTGTCCTTCACGTAGTTGGCCTGCCATAGGGCGAGCGTGCTTCCCCTGCTGCCGATGCGGAGCTTCTTCTGGGTCATTGGGCCTCCCGGTCCTTCTTCTTGTCCTGGTTCAACGGAAAGAGCTCTCTGAAGACCTGCAGGGCCATGGCCGCGTCCTGCTCCACCACCAGCTTCTTCACCTGCGTGATGGGCGCGTGCAGAACCTTGTGGACGACGCGCCTGACCGAGTTGCGCAGGATTTCCTCCTGTCTGGGCGTGAGGTCGCCCATCTTGCGCAGGGCTTCCTCGACCTCCACCTTCTGGATCTCGGCCACCCAGTCCATGACGCCGCTGATGACGTCGCTCAGGTGCTGGTGTTCCAGAAAGCGCGCATAGAGGTCGAGTTCGGAGGTGATCATGTTCTCGGCATCGGCGGCGCGTGTCTGGCGTTCGGACAGCCCCTCGTCGGCCACCTCCTGAAGGTCGTCGATGTTGTAGAGATAGACGCTGTCAAGCTTTCCCGCGGCGGGCTCCACGTCCCTTGGCACCGCTATGTCGATGAGGAAGATGCTCGACCAGCGGCGGATCTTCATGACCGTTTCCATCATGGGGCGAAAAATGATGGGGCGCGGCGCGCCGGTCGACGAAATGACGATGTCGCTCTGGATGAGCGCCTTGGGGAAGTCCTCCCACGGCACGACCTCGGCGTTGAACTGGCGGGCGAACTCGACGCCCCTTTCGTAGGTGCGGTTGGCCACCTTGATGGTCTTCACGCCGTGGTCCACGAAGTGGGTGGCCAGGATCCTGCTCATCTCGCCGGCGCCGAGGATGAGGATCCGCTTCGTGGACAGGTCGGCGAAGATGCCCCTGGCCAGGTTGAACGCCGCGTACGAGACGGTCACGGGACGCTGGCCTATGCCCGTCTGAGTGCGCACCTGCTTGGCCACGTGAAAGGACTTCTGAAACAGGAGGTTGAGGGGCGTGGTCACGGTTCCGCCGTCCCGGGCGAGGAAGTAGGCATCCTTGACCTGGCCAAGGATCTGCGGCTCGCCGAGAATCATGGAGTCGAGCCCCGACGCTACCCGGAAAAGGTGGGCCACGGCCTCCTTGTTCGTCTCCACGTAGAAGACGTCGTCCTGAATGTCCGGCGGGGCCTTGCGCGAGGCCTTGATCGCCTGAACGAGATCGCCGGGGTCGTTCGATTCGTTAAGGTCCGCATAGAGTTCGACCCGGTTACACGTCGAGAGAAGAACGGCGCCCTTGACCAGGCCGGCCTGCCTGAGCCCGTCCAGGAAAGGCACTTTCTCCTCGTCCGAGAAGGCGATGCACTCTCGCACCTCGACGGGCGCCCGCTTGTGGTTGAGTCCGACGAGTACCAGTTCGCTCAATGCCAGATAATCCCCAATAAGATCAGAGCCGAGAAGGCGGCTCCGGCCACAACCAGCCACGACCGCTTGCGTGGATGCACCTTAGCGGATTTCCATCCGTAGATGGCCAGGCCCAGGACAAGCCATGCAATGAGACTTGCGGCCTCCAGGAGCCCCGGCTTCCAGTCCGTTTTGTGGCCGTAGAGAATGCCGTAAAGGATGGAGCTCAGGATCCCCAGCGTGAACAGCGGAAAGCCCGTCAGCAGGAGCCGCGTGGACCAGCGCTGGGCCTCTTCCAGGGAAGGGATCGGAAGGGACGACGGCGCGTGCCGGTGCCTAAGGCTGTGGTCCTGCATGATGAAGATGGACGCGTACAGGAAAGATATGAAGAAGAAGGCGATCCCGAACACCAGGAGGAAAATGTGCACGGGGAACCATGCCGTGTAGAAGAAGTCCTTGGCCTCTACGGCCTTGTCCGGGGCCAGGAAGCCGAGAAGGAAGCACAGCGTGACCTGGGGCATGAGGAAGAAGGTGAGAATCTTGCTGCGCGTCATCGGGTAGAGGCCGATGAGGTAGATGGCGAGCACGGCCCAGGCCGTGACCTGGAAGAGTTCGTGCAGGTTGGTGGCGGGCGGCACGCCCCTGTGCGCCCAGACGTAGGCCTCCTGCGCCGTTTGCACGAGAAAGCCGGTCCACGCGAACGCCAGCGTGCAGCTAAAGAGTATCTTCTTCTGAAAGCCCCCGTACATGAGGGCGAAGGCCATGGCGGCGACGTAAAACAGCAGACTCAGGTGCATCCATATCATGGCGTTCTCCCGACAATCCAGCCCCCGCCCACGACGGTGTCTCCCCGGTAGGCGACGGCGGCCTGTCCGGGGGTTACTCCCGACGGGCCGTCCAACCATTCTACCACTACGCCGGTGTCCCGTTGCTCCAGATGGGCGCGCCGGGGGGACTGGTGGTAGCGGACCTGAACGGAAAGCTCCATAGACCCGTCGTCCGGGGCCATGTGCCAGTGCCAGTTCTTCACCAGGAAACGGTTGACGCCGAGGGCGCCCTTCGGGCCGACCGTAATATCGCCCGACTCGGCGTCGATTGCGAGTACGTAGAGCGGGTGCGCCGCCGGGATGCCCAGGCCGTGGCGCTGGCCGACGGTGTAGCGGTGAATGCCGTCGTGGGTCCCCAGCGCGCGCCCCTTGAGATCCCGGATAAATCCCGGCTTACGCTCCTCCAGGTGCCTATCCACGTAATCGGCGTACTCGCCGCCGGCGACGAAGCATATGTCCTGGCTTTCCTTTTTGTCCGCCGTGGGCAGGCCGATTTCGCGGGCCTTCCCCCGCACGGCCTCCTTCGTCCATTCGCCAACCGGCAGAAGGGTCATGCGGCGCTGCTCCAGCGTCAGCGGAAAGAGGACGTAGGACTGGTCCTTGGCCCGGTCCGTGGCCCGAACGAGGTCGACCCTTCCGCCATCCCGCCGCAGCCGGGCGTGGTGGCCCGTGGCGATGGCGTCGAAACCGTTGGCCCTCGCGTAATCCCAGAGCGTCCCGAACTTGACCTTCTCGTTGCAGAGAATGCAGGGGTTGGGCGTGCGGCCCTCCGCGTAGTCCTCTACGAACGGCCGGATGACGAGGCGCTCGAAGGCCGCCTGGTGCTCGAGGACGCGGTGTTCGATGCCGAGCCTTCCGGCCACGGAACGGGCGTCGTAAGTGTCCTCGATACCACAGCAGCTCCTTGCCGCCGGGTTTCCGCAGGAATCGTACAGGCGGAGCGTCACGCCGACGACGCGATACCCCCGCTCAACAAGAAGAAGTGCCGCAACGGAAGAGTCGACCCCTCCCGACATGGCGACCAGAACTGATTCAGGCATTTTTTATTGGTGTGCGTCCGTCACGATGAGCATGAGCGTGGTCGCCCCGACCCTGAACTCGCTCTGGTGCTCGATGGGGACCGCGGTGATGCGCTGCTCGTTGACGTATGTTCCGTTGGTGCTCTTAAGATCCCTCAATAAGATCACTTCGCCTTTCAATTCGACCTGCGCGTGGTGGCGCGAAACTTCACTGTCGTCAAGGGTGGCGTCGGCCTCGAGCCTTCCGATGGTGAAGACGGGCTTCTCTATCGGGAAGATGCTCCCTGCGCCGCTTCCCTGGAGGATGGCCAGGGACACCCGCTTGCCCGGCGGCATGGCCAGGCGCTCCGATTCCGGGACCTGGCTCTCCGTCCACGTTCCCTCCATCCGCTTGATGCTTTGCGTGGAGGGCCCGCCCTGGTCGCCCGATTGGGTTCCGTCCTTCATGGCCTCTACGCTCGCGCCGCACTGGGAACAGGCGAATCGGAACCTGTCCGAATCCCGGAAATGTTTGGCTTCGAGCCTGTATTTCTTCTGGCACGACGGACAACTTACTATCACTCGGATGGCCTCCAATCTGGAGTCTAATCAGGGCGCGGGGGGTTGTCAACCGGCGGCCCATGGGGTCGGAGGCCTTGCGCATGAACTGGATGCGTCCCTGCGCCCTGATCACTCGATCGCTGAATCACCTGGTCCCTGGATCACGTGCTGGCCCACCCACCTGCCCCTCTCTTCAGCGCGCCGAAGGCGAAATATCCTTCCCGCCGTCCTGTTGCCAAATGCAGGACGAAACCATTAAAATCAAAAATTTGACGGAGGAACCGTGGTCATCGTTCTGGAACAGTCCATCACCCCGGATCAGGCAGAGACTCTGAAGAAGTACCTGCTGGAGCGCCGTATCGGCGCCCGGAGGGAAAAGGGCAAACACTACGACGTTCTCGTGACCGCCGACAGCGACCACGCACAGGTCCCTCGGGATATTGCCGGACTGCCCGGTGTCCGGCGCATCGTGCCCATGACCGAGAGTTTTCTTCTGGCATCCAGAGATTTCAGATCGGCGAATACCGTGATCGAGCAGGACGGCTTCCGCGTCGGGGACACCCCGGTCGTGCTCTTCTCCGGACCCTGTGCCGTCGAGGATGCCGACCAGATGGAAACGTGCGCCGCCGCCGTGAAGGCCGCTGGGGGCGCCGTCCTGCGCGGCGGCTCCTTCAAACCCAGGACGAGTCCATACGCCTTCCAGGGGCTCGGCGAAGAGGGGCTTCGCCTGCACAGGGAAGCGGCGGACCGGCACGGGCTGCTGATGATGAGCGAGGTCCTCGACCGCGAGGACCTGGATCTGGTCGCCGGCTACGCCGACATCCTGCAGGTGGGCAGCCGCAACATGCAGAACTTCCCCCTGCTCAAGGCCCTGGGCAGGCAGACCAAGCCCGTCATGCTCAAGCGCGGCCTCGCCTCCACACGGGAGGAGTTTCTCCTGGCGGCCGAGTACATCCTCATGGGCGGCAACGGCCGGGTCATCCTCTGCGAGAGGGGTATCCGCTCCTTCGATCCTTCGCTCAGAAACAACCTCGATCTGGCGTCGGTCTGCCTCCTCAAGGAAATGACCCACCTGCCGGTGGTCGTGGATCCTTCTCACGCCACGGGAACACGATCGCTCGTCCTGCCCATGGCGCGGGCGGCGGCCGCGGTCGGTGCCGACGGCATCATGGTCGAGGTCCATCCCGCGCCCGAAAAAGCGCTTTCCGACGGCCCGCAGGCCCTTCGAATCGAAGACCTGCCCGTCCTCGCCAGGGACCTCGCCGCCATAGCCCCCCTTGTCGGGCGCACCTTCGGAACGGCCCCATGATCCGCTTCACCAATTCACTGACACGAGATTTGGAACCGTTCGAGCCCATGGAGCAGGGGCGAGTGAGACTCTACACGTGCGGCCCGACGGTCTACGACGTGGCGCACATCGGGAACTTCCGGACCTTCCTCTTCGAGGATCTCCTCAAGCGCTTCCTGCTGTGGGAGGGCTACGAGGTCCTGCACGTCAAGAACCTCACGGACATCGACGACAAGACCATCAAGCGGGCCAACGACGAGGGTGTCGGTCTTCGCGAGCTCACGGACCGCTACGCGGCCCTCTTCTTCGAGGACATGGAGACGCTGAACTGCCTCCCCGCCGACGTCTATCCCCGAGCCACAGAGCACATCGAGGACATGATCGGCATGATCCGGGCCCTCGAGAAGAACGGGCACACGTACGTGAGCCAGGGGTCGGTCTACTACCGCGTCGCGAGCCTGCCCGAATACGGATCGCTCTGCCACGTAGACCTCTCGGGCAATCTGGACGGGGCGCGCGTGGACAGCGACCTGTACGAGAAGGAGGCGGCGCGCGATTTCGTCCTCTGGAAGGCCGCAAAGCCCGGCGAGCCCTCCTGGGAAAGCCCCTGGGGGCCCGGGCGCCCCGGCTGGCACCTGGAGTGCTCCGCCATGAGCCGCAAGTACCTGGGCGACGTCTTCGACATCCACTCGGGAGGGATCGACCTGGTCTTCCCCCACCACGAGAACGAGATCGCCCAGAGCCGCGGGGCAACCGGCAAGGCGCCCGTGCGCCTGTGGCTGCACGCCGAACACCTCATGGTGGAGGGGGAGAAGATGTCCAAGTCAAAGGGCAACTTCTACACCCTCCGTGACATCCTGGACAGGGGCGTCGACCCCATGTCCATCCGCTACCTCCTGCTCTCCGTCTCCTACCGCAAACAGCTCAACTTCACCTTCGACGGGCTCGATGCCGCCAAGGCCGCCCTCGGCCGCATCCGCGACTTCCGGACGCGCCTGGGCGATCAACCGGCGGCCGCCGAAGGCGGGAACGGAACCGCCGAAGAGATCCGCGCCCACCGGGCCGCCTTCAAGGCCGCCCTCGAGGACGACCTCAACTCGTCCGTCGCGCTGTCCGAGATCTTCGACGCCATCCGCGCCGCCAATACGGCCATGGACAGGGGCGCCTGGTCCGCAGAGGCGAAGGCCGAAGCGTCCGCCTTCCTCGACGACTTCGAAGCCGTCTTCGGCATCCCCACCGCCAGCGAAGTCCTCCTGGACGCCGAGGTCGAGGCCCTCATCCAGAAGCGCCAGGACGCGCGCAAGGCCCGCGACTTCGCCGAGGCCGACCGCATCCGCGACGACCTCAAGGCCCGCGGCATCCTCCTCGAAGACACCCCCCAGGGCGTCCGCTGGAAACGCGCCTGAGCGCCCGGTGAACGCCGTAGGTCTTCCGGGGTTTCCCTGTGCGCCAGGGCCACTGTCATTTCACTTGTTGTCTAACGAAAGTCGGTTTGCCGGGCGTTCGTCCTGCACGGCTTTCTAGGCATCCGCAGAAGAACTGCAGATCACTCAAGAATGTACCAGGGAATCTCAGTGGTGGCCGAGGAGGAAGCGGACGATGATGAGGGCGAAGAGGGCCACGAGGTAGAACTCGAGGAGAAAGAGGACGAGCCGGGTTTTGCGGGTCATCTTCACGCGCGGCATGGCTGGACCTCCGGGAAGTGATCGAGTGATTGAGAGATCGAGTGATCAAGTGATCGAGCGAAGAGTGAAGAGTGAAGAGTAAATCGGTTAGGAAGCAAAGAAGTGACGGCGTGCTTCGATGCTCGGGGGCCTTCGGCGGAAGCTTCGAAGGCCGGCCGCCTGCCGTTCTTACCTTTCGCCTTTCGCCTTTCGCCTTTCGCCTTCTCTTCGGCTCGACCCGAGCCGTCTTTCAAATCCCAAATCCCAAATCCCAAATCCCAAATCATCTTCAAACCCTCGCCCGCGTGACCAGGCCCTTCATGATGTCGTTGTAGTAGATGACGCCCAGAATGCGGTCCCGGGGGTCGACGACGGGGACCATCCGGAAGTGGTACTTGGCGAAGACCTCCTCCAGGTCTTCTCTGAGGTCGTCTTCCTCGGCCGAGACCACGGGGGAGGTCATGAGTTCGGACAGCGGCACGTGGTCCGCCGCCAGCACGAGGTCCCTGAGGTCCACCACTCCCTGGAGCACGCCGCCGACGCCGTCCACCACGTAGACGTACGACACGACCTCGGGTTCCTTGGCCGACCGGCGAATCCGGTCGAGTACCTCGCCGACGGTCTCCTCCTGGCGGGCCGTGACGTAGTCGGAGGACATGAGCGCCCTGGCCGTGGCCTCGCGTTCGGACAGAATGGCCTTGATGCGGACGGCTTCGTCCGAGGGCAGAAGCTCCATCAGTTCGGTCATGTCGTCGTGCGGCAGGACCGAGAAGAGGTTGGCGAGCTGGGGCACGGTCATCTCGGACAGGATGGTCCGGGCGCGCTCCTTGCGCAGGTTGCCCATGAGCTGGCGCTGGGCCCGGGGTTCGGCTTCCACGAGGGCCTCTGCCGCCTTCTCGGAGTCCAGCGCCGAGAATAGGGCCTCCTGTTCGCGGCCCTTGAGTTCTTCCAATGCATCGGCGAGATCTTCGCCCGGAAGATCGAGAATCTGCTTGCGCGTGACCGAGAGGGAGACCTTGTCCGTGGCCGCGGCGTCCTCCACGGAAAGCGGCTGGACAAACTTCCACGAGATGAACTGGTCCTTGACCCAGCGGAAACGCCCGAGGCCCCACTTGCGCAGGAATCCGTTGAACGAGATGTCCACGTGGACGATGAGGAGCCTCCCTCGCGCTTCGAGGAGGTGAACGTCGTTGACCACCTCGGTCCTACGGCCGTCGATGTCGAGGATGGTCCGGCCCATAAGGTGGCTGTCCAGCATGATCCATCCCGGCTGATCCACGAAGGGTGGGTACTGGTCGCCTTCCGGCGGGGGCTTGACGAAGACGGCGTCGTCCTCGATCTTCACCACCCTTTCCCAGGGCACGAACTCCGTCGGCTTGTTCCACCCATGTTCGATGAAGATCCCCACGGCCTCCGGGTAGGGCTCGGAGAGTCGGAACACGAGGTCCTCCAGCTTCCCGATCCGGTCCTTGATCGTCCCCGCGCACACCGGCCGACGGTAGAGCCGGGAGAAATAGAGGAAGCGAAACTTGCCCGGGGCCGGCGGCACGTCGGTCACCTTTTGCGCCTTGTTGGGAACCACGACCATCTCAGCCTCCTATGAGCCGTTGCCCAAAAGTCCGGGGAAAAGGGTGGTCACGGCCAGCAGGGTGGACATGAGGATGACCAGGATGATGATGCTCATGTTGGCCACGTTCTGCCAGCGCGTATTGACGTACTTGCCCATGAACGCCGGTTCATTGAGGAGGATGTAGGCGAATATGAGGGACGCCGGAAGCAGGGTCACCGCCACCACCTGCACGTACATGGTGATCGTGATGAGTGGGGCGCCGGGGATGAGGACGACGGCTCCCGAGGTGAGGAGCATGCCGAGGTAGAAGACATAGAACCAGGGGGCGTCCCTGACGCTTTTGTTGAGCGAGTGGGCCCATCCGAAGACCTCGCCCACCCCCCAGGACGTCGCCAGGGATATGCACAGCGCGCCCAGGAACCCCGCGTCGAAGAGGCCGATGCCGAAGAGCGTCCGCGCCAGGTGGCCCTCCCCCGCGGGCAGGAGCGGTACGAGCGCCTCGGCGGTCTGTCGCGCGTCCTCGATCACGATCTGGGGGTGGTGGTAATAGAAGGCGGCGCCCGTGGTGATGATGATGAAAACGGCCACCAGCCCGGTCAGTGCCGATCCTACGAGCGTGTCCCACTTTCCGAACTTTATGTCGTGGATGTCAAGGCCCTTGTCCACCACCGCGCTCTGCTGGAAGTAGATCTGCCACGGCGTGATCGTGGTCCCGATGTTGGCCAGCAGCACGAAGATGAGATCGGTCGTTATCCCACCCGGGAAGTGGGGTGCATAGAAGCCCTCGAAAACGGTGCCCCAGGCCGGCGCGGCCGGCGTCTTCATGGCCCACAGGGCGGCGGGAATGTAGACGAGATTGAAGACGCAGAAAAGCAGCGTGAGCTTCTCGAATGTCCAGTACTTTCCGGACATCACCACGGCCATGAGGATCGCCGTGACGCCCAGAAACGTGATGATGGGCGGAACGCCGAACAGGCTCATGGCGGCTGTCATACCGATGTATTCGGTCACCAGCGTGAGCCAGTTGATGATGGCCAGGTCGATGATGGAGAACCAGCCCCAGAAGGGCCCGAAGCCCTCGAAGATGACCTCCGCGTGGCCCCGCTTCGTGACCGCTCCGAGACGGACGGCCATCTCCTGGGCAAGGAAGGCCATGGGGATGAGAATGAAGAAAAGCCACAGCACGTTGAAGCCGTACTTGGAACCGGTGACGGCGTACGTGGAGATCCCGCCGGCGTCGTTATCGGCCACCATGACGATGATGCCGGGGCCCAGCACGGCCAGAAAGATGAAGATCTGCCGCCGAAGGCGGTTTAGAAGGTGGATGCCCTTGCTGACCCAATACATGGAGCGCCCCCGTTATCGGTCATGGCGCACTCCTGTCCGCAGCGTGGCCGGCAAGGCCTCGCGACGCACGTCGGCGGTTCCGGCACAAGCATATCGCAGGCTGAAGCGTTGCGTGAGAGCACTGAATGATCAAGGCACAACTCCGTTTCCCTGCGCGGGGCGGGACCCGGAATCACGCCGAAGAACGGTCAGGAGGCCGGTCTTCCGACGGCCTTTTCCGGGTTGCGGGCCGGAACGCACGTTCCGAGGTCCGATGCCCCTTTATCGACTTGTTTCACCCAACTGGGAGGTTCCATCGTCTGTCCTGTTCCCGTCCTAAAAAGATCCAGCTGCAGGTATGGCAACCGGAAAAACACGGCATGTATCTTAGCAGAAGGACGCCGGGCTGCCAACCCCTCTGCCTCACTCAAGATCCGCGATCAAATCATCCCAGCTTCGGCCGTGCCCGCGGTTCAACCGGAGATAGAAAAAGAGTCGCCCGCAACGGGGAGGGCCGTTCCCTCCCAGCCCCACGGGCAAAGCCCGCTGGAACCCCCACCCTGGCCTTGGGGCTTCCCCGCCCGGCTCGTGCCCCGCTCGGAGGCAGCCCAAATCCCCTGCAGGTCAACACCGTCTTTCAGAGAAGCCGCGCCAACTCTGCGTTTTAGCGTGCCCTGTCCTTCCTGTCTCGGGATTTGGGCCTCGGGGCGCGCTCGAACCGTGAACAGGGTTCCACTGCACTGACAATTATTATAAGATGCGTCACTTACATCGAAACAACCCCGGGGGTCGGGAAAAGAGAGGAGGGGTTTGCATTGCAATTCCTTAGACATCGAGGAGCACTCGTGAGGTGCGCCCTGGCGGCAGCGTTCGCCCTGGGCGTGGTGATACCGTCCATGGCCCAGCGAGCCAAGACGAAAGCGGACACGCTGGACAACCTGGCTTTCGCGAAGCCCGAGACGAGGCTTACGGCCATCAACGAAAGAATTCTGCCGGGGGCCGGTTTCCGGGCCTCCGTCGCGGATTCGAGGACGATGTCCGCGCTGGCGGCATTTCTGGATGCAGAAGGCGCCGGATGGCACGCCGTGTTCGACCGGGTCTCCGGCAGGCCTTCGCTGCTGGAAGGGCGAGGCATCCCATGGATCCCGGGAACGGCCAACTCGCTGACGAGGACGGGCCCGGGCCTTGCTCCCGGCGGCCCTTTGAACAACGTCCCCGTGAGCGTGGTCGCCGACAAGGCCCTGGACTTCATCCGGAACAATCCGGACATGCTGGGTGTGCAGCCCGGTGACCTGAGGCTCATTTCATCGGCGTCGGGCCCGCTTGCCGGCTATCTCTATTTCGTGGACTTTCAGTGGACCTACCACGGGATTCCTGTGGAGAAGGCCCACGTCGTATTCAGGCTGAACCACGGCAACCTCGTTCAGGTAGGGGAGGAACACATCGACGACTCCATCCGGGCTCTCGATCCCCGGCCTACCATAGACCGGGAAACGGCCTGGCAGATTCTGTGGGGCTATGTCGGGCGGTTCGGACCCGGCGACGAGATCCTCGAGCCCGGCCGGCTGATCGTCATACCCGTTTCGACGCCCGAGGCCCTGGCCGGTGAATCCATACAACCTGGGACGGGCCTTCACTACAGGCTCGTCTACCTGCTCGAGTTCCGGCGCAAGGGCGTCATGGGCACCTGGGAAGCTCGCGTGGACGCCCACACGGGGGAGATCGTCGCATTCGTCGACGCCAACAAGTACGGCAGCGTTCACGGCGGCGTCTACCCTGGCGACCATCCGATGGCCGAAGTGGATCGTCCCCTGCCCTTTGTCGACCTCGGTAACGGCCAGTACGCCGACGGCGGCGGTCTTTTTGAAGGTCAGAGCGCCACCTCGGCCCTCTCGGGCAAGTACGTCAAAATCTCGGATATGTGCGGGGACATCAGCAACACGACCGCCACGGGAGACCTCGACTTCGGCTCCGGCGAAGGCACGGACTGCGACACGCCTGGGTTCGGCGGACCGGGCAATACGCACGCCGCCCGAACCCAGTACTACCAGGTGAACCTGATCAAGATGAAGGCCCTCACCTACCTTCCGGACAACAAGTGGCTCGCGGGCCAGTTGACGGACAACGTCAATATCGACCAGACGTGCAACGCATACTGGGACGGTTCGGCCTTGAATTTCTTCAAGTCCGGCGGCGGGTGCTCCAACACCGGGGAACTGCCCGGCGTGTCGCTCCACGAGTGGGGGCACGGCCTCGATTCCAACGACGGAAACGGCTCCAGCCCAGACAACGGCACGGGCGAGACCTACGGAGACTTCACGGCCGTCCTTCAGACGCACAGCTCATGCGTCGGAAACGGTTTCCAGTCCAGCAACTGCAGCGGGTACGGCGATGCCTGCAACGACTGCTCCGGCGTGCGGGACATCGACTGGGGCAAGCACCACGACCAGCAGCCCGCGACCACCACCATGATGAGCGACTACAACGGCTTCCACTGCTCCACGGACCCCACGTACCCGGGCCCGTGCGGTTACGAGGGACACTGCGAATCGGCGATTTCGTCCCAGGCCCTCTGGGATCTCGCCACCAGAGACCTTCCCGACGCCGGCATGGACCAAGCCACCGCGTGGCAGCTCGTCGACCGTCTCTGGTACCTCAGCCGGCCCTCGGCGACCGCCGCCTACACCTGCACGGGGAAGGACGTCAGTAGCGGATGCGGATCGGGAAGCCTCTTCAGCGTGTTCAGGGTTGTGGACGACGCGGACGGGAACCTCGCCAACGGCACGCCCCACGCGGCGGCAATCTACGCGGCCTTCAACCGCCATGGCATCGCGTGCGACGACGTGAACAACGGGGACCAGGCCGGTTACTGCCCGGAACTCGTAAAACCCGTCATCTCGGTCGTTCCTGGCAACAGCACCGCCCAGGTGACCTGGGGTGCGGTTCAGGATGCACAGAGCTACGAAGTCTTCAGAAACGAGACGGGATGTGACGCAGGTTACACGAGGGTCGGCCGGGTCGACTCTCCGGCGACCGGTTTCACGGACGCGTCCGTGATCAACGGCCTGGCTTACTACTACAGGGTCCAGGCAATAGCTTCCACTGGAGACGGCGCATGCCGGAGCGCCATGAGCGACTGCTTCGAGGCCACGCCGCAGTCCTGTGCGGGCTCGGTGGTCCTCGACCGGCTCACATACAACTGCGACGACACGATCAGAATCTTCGTCATGGACAGCGACCTCACGGGGGCGGGCAGCCAGGACGTGACCATCTGGTCGGACCTCGAAACCACCCCCGAAACCGTTACGCTGACCGAGACGCCTGCGGATTCGGGCAGGTTCATGGGCACGATCCGGACATCGACATCTACGGAGTCCGGGGACGGCGCCGTAGGCGTGGCCAATGGCACGGTCATAACCGCCCGCTACGAGGACGCGTCGGCCTGCGGAACGCCCGGCGTGAGCGCAGAGGCCACGGCTGTCGCCGACTGTCTTGCTCCGACCATTACCAACGTGCAGGTCACGCCCTTCGGGCTCGCCGCCGTCATCAGATGGACCACCAGCGAACCCACCACCGGCCACGTCTCCTACGGTCCGGCTTCGCCCGAAACACCCTCCGCCGAAGACAAACTCGGCACCAGCCACAGCGTGAAGATCTCCGGCCTGTCCACCTGCACCGACTACGTTTTCACGGTGGCTTCGACGGACACGTCGGGCAACGAGACGCTGGACACCAACGGGGGCGACCTCTACGGATTCACCACGCTCGATCTTGCGAAGATGGGGCAGGCCAGCACGGACGTGCCCAAGACAATCCCGGATAACGACAGCCACGGCGTCTACTCCACGCTGAACGTGGACTCCGCCTATACGGTGTCCCACGTCACCGTCACCGTCAACATCAAGCACCCCTACGACGGTGACCTGGCCATCACGCTCATGCACCCCGACGGTTCGTGGGTACGCCTGGCCATGACCGAGGGCGGACCGGGCCACGATTACCAGAACACGACCTTCGATGACGACGCGTCCACGCCCATCAGCGAGGGCCAACCACCCTTCAGCGGCACATTCGCGCCGGTTTCGCCCCTCGAAGCCTTTTCGGGCAAGCCCGCCAGCGGCCAGTGGCGCCTCTACGTGCATGATCTGGGACGCGGGGATGTCGGCACCCTGCTCAACTGGTCTTTGACACTCACTGAGGACGTTCCCTGCTCGGACGCTCTTCGGGCCTTGCCGGGGGCCGACCAGGTGTCCGGACTGGCGCCCATGACCGTGCACTTCACGGGAAGCGCGCTCCACGGAACACCGCCCTACACCTACACGTGGGCCTTCGGCGACGGCCAGACCCAGTCCGGTGAGAATGTCACCCATACCTACACGGCCGGCGGCTCCTACACGGTCGGGCTCACGGTGACCGACGGCGCCGGGCACTCGGCGTCCAACACCATGGCCGTCAACGCCGCGAGCACCATAGACCCGCCGGCCATCACCAGCGTATCCAAGGCCGGAGCGCCGTTCCGCCTCAAGATCTACGGCACCAACTTCCACGAAGGCTGCGTCGTCAAGATCAACGGCGAGGCCGTTCCCCAGGTGAAATTCAAGAACGAGGGAAATCTCGTCGCCAAGAAGGGCGCCGCCCTGAAGGCCATGGTGCCGAAAGGCACGCAGGTCATGATCACCGTGGTGAACACGGACGACGGCGGCGTGTCCGGAGCGTTTCCGTTCTCCTGGTAAGACATTGTTTCGTTAAGTGCAGCCGAGCAGTGGGCGGGCCGAAAGGTCCGCCCACTTTTTATTGCCGAGTTCCTGGGGCTGGAAAGCCCCATTGTCGCTCAGCGAATCGGGCGAGTCGGGCGGTGCGCGCGGACTGTCGTGGGCAGGCGAACCGGTTTCAGCCGCTTTGAGACACTTCTCTTGCGGCGGGCGGCGCCGCGGATTCGGGGAACAAGGCGGAAGGCTTCCCGAGCAGGTAGCCCTGCCCGATGTGGATTCCGAGCCCTCTCAAGGCGTCCAGCTCGCCTTGCGTCTCAATGCCCTCCGCGATCAGATGCGCGTTTATGTTGCCGGCGAGAACGAGCAGCGACGAAACGAGTTCCTGCTTCAGGAGGTTCGTATCAATGTCGCTGACCAGCGAGATGTCGATCTTGAGGTAGAGGGGACGGACGTGGGTTATCGTCTGAATGGACGAATACCCCGTCCCAAGATCGTCGATGGCCACGTTGTAACCAAGGTCCACGTAACGCTTCATGATGGACTGGAAGGCCCCGTAGTCTTCTATGGCGTGGCGCTCGGTCAGTTCCCAGACGAGGTTCTCGGGTGCCAGGCCGTAGCGACCGAGCATTTCCCCGGCCTCCGAGGAGGTAAAATCCGGATCGTCCAGGGTGGACGGCAGGGTATTGATGAAGAGCTTCGTTCCCGCAGGCCTCCCCCGGGCGCCTTCGAGTGCGGCGATCTTGCACTGGTGGTCGAGTTCCCGGTTGAGCTTGGACTGCCTTGCAAATGTGAAGAGGGCTTCCGGCCATTCGTAGGGCGTCTCCGCGGGCCCCCTCGCGAGCGCTTCGTAACCGATGACGGTAAAATCGTCGAGATTCACGATGGGCTGGTACAGGGCGGTAATGGCTCGCCGGGCGAGAAGCTGGCGAAGCTCCAGTTCGTGCAGGACGAGCTCGGTTTCCTGCTGGTGCTGAGCCAGCCCGGCCGTTTCCTCCACGACCCTGTGCACGAGGCGTTCGAACCGCAGAAAGGGATTGTAGTGGAGGATGGAATATCCCATGTGCAGGGCGAGTCCCGGCATCTCTTTCGACGACAGGTCCGATTCCAGGACCTTGAACAGCCGCTTCGCGATCCTCTCGAGGGACAGGAGCGCCGGCGCGGAGAGCATCGAGAATGGTACAAAGAGGCAGAACTGGTCGTCGAATACGCCCCGCTGGCTGACCATGAGGTCTCCGTCGAATTCCCTGTTGTTCACGTCCTGCAGGTGGAAAGCCGCCCGCTTCAAGATCTCTTCGTACCGCTCGAAACCAAAAACAGATTCAAGCCTCTCGAGATCGGAAATCTGGAGGAGAACCAGGCCCATGAAGCGGTCCTCGGCCATCTGTTTGAGCCTGTCGAAGCAGGCCGAGTACACCGGGAGACGTGTATTGGAGTCGTACAGAGAAGCCTTGAGAGAGAGCAATTCCGTTTGGAGGTCCTTCTTGGGATATTCCACTGCGCCTCCTCACTCTGCTCTATCATACGCGAGGCGTCCACCAGGCGCAAGGCACCCAGATCACTCTAAGCCCCTGTCTGTGCGTATCTTACCGCTCGCCTCCAGCGCGCTGCCACGTCCGTCATTGCGGGGTAGTCCGGCAGGTCCATGCTCACATAGTCAATAAGGGCAACACTTGTAGGACATCCGCTCGTGTGCTAAATAGTAAACATGCGCAACAGCTTGGCTTTAGCAGTCTGGGGACGATGATGCCGAAAGATCCCGATTCTCCCCCCTACGATCCGTGGCGCCTCACGCTCAGGCATCCCGCCTTCCCGCCGGGCATCCACCTGGAACCGGGCGGCGACGCCGTAGGGGGAGCGCTTCGTTCGGTCCGAAATCTCAAGGACGAAGGGGACATCCTCCGTTTTTCGATCGGACTCTTTTCAGCTCTCGCCTTTCTGGAAGCGGAGGATTGGCCCCGGGTCCCGTCGGCCGACGACTGGGCGCTCGGGGGGGGTGGTCTCCCCGTCCTGAGCGCAGCCGCCCCGAAGAAAGCCCCCGAAGAGGCGGGGCGGCAACACGCAGCACTTCTCTACAGGCTGCTTGGCGGGAAGACTCCGCCCTCCGGGGCCGCACTCCCAAGCCTGCCCCGCCGGCACAGGCACTATGCAAAGTGGAACGCGTGGATGGCTTCCGCGCTCAAGCCGGACGAGGTTTTCAGGCCATCCTGCAGGGAACTGCTCCTAGCACTCTGGAACGTGGCCGCGCAGATCGGCATGGCGCCGAACTTGCCCACCTCCTGGGGCGTGGGCGTTGTCTGGGAACCGGCGATCGAGAGATGGCCGGAAGGGTTCGAGGCTATCTTCAGCCGGACGCGGACGGGTATGGAGGCGGTTTTCGACTTGGCCTCCTCGCCCGATGAAGCAGGACGAAAACTGACGCCCGTCTATCTCGGAGACGCTCCACCTTACCCGTACGCGAGCCTTGAACCGCTTATCGCCAGCGCCCTCGGCACCGAGGAAGCGGCCCGGGACTGGATGCGCGACCATCTGGGGGAGGGGCCGGAAGCGCTGCTCGTCTCTCTGGTCGAGTTGCTCGACAAGGCGCCGTCCGAAGGCTGGCTTTTGTGGCCGTCGTCCGCTCTGGACTCCAAAGGCCTCACCCTTCTCAGACGCGCCGCTTCGAGCTTGAACCACCCCATCGTCATTCTCGACCGGGGGCAGGGCAAGGCGGCCGGGATCGTGCGACGCATCCGCCTGCCGTGGCTGACCCCGACGGCTGAAAGGTGGTACTCAGAACACGCCGAGGCCCTTCTGGGGGATGACAGGGAGACGATCCTGCAGGCGCTGGAAGATCTTCCGAACGACCAGCCGGCGTGCGGGTCCCCGCTGATGCCCCCCGTGCCGGAATCCCTTCGCGTCCCCTTTCGCCCCACCCTCGGCAGCGCTGACGAGGAACGGGGTCACGCTCCGCCCTCCCGGCGGGACGAGACGCACGAGACGCTGCAGGACCTGGCGAACGAGGGACGGCTTGCCGAACTGGCAGTCCGGGCCCGAATCGAGATGGAGAGAGACCCTGCGGGCTCTGCCCTCTGGGAGGGCGTCGTTTTCCTGCTGATGGGACAGCCGCTCGTGGCCCTGCGCCTCTGGGACGGACTCGGGCGAACGAAGGGGACGAAGGGACGCCTGGGCGTGCTGAGGGCCAGATGCTACGAACGCCTTCACGACCTCGGCAGGGCCAAGAAAGTACTGCAGGACATCGGCCGGGCGGCCCTCGAACCGTCCGATCGAGAGACGGCGGTCCTCCTTGAGAACCAGATCCGCTGGCTGGAGGGAGACATCGACGAAGCCGAGAAGAACCTCATCCGCATGGCCGAGAACACGGATGACCCCGACGTGCGCGTCCAGGCCATCTGCCACGCCGCCACGGCCCTCCTCCACTCCAACCGGATCGAAAGGGCGCTGCGACTGCTCCAGCAGGCCGACGAAGCCGCCCCGCTCCATCCGCAACCCACCACGGCCTTTCTGCTGGCACACCGCCGCGCCATGGCCCACCGGAAGATCGGCGACTTCGAGAAGGCGCTGAAGGGATTCGAGATGGCTCGCACAGTGGTTTCGACGTACGGTTTCAGGGGACTCGAGGTCGGCTGCGAATGCGACTGCGGCAACGCGCTGCGCCTCTTGTGCAGGTCCGAGGAAGCGGCCGGGTGCTACCGAAGAGCCGAAGAGGGGGCTACGGGCCTCGGTCTGGAGGCCCTCGCGGAGGATGCCCGCTTCAATCTCGCGGTCTGCCGGTTGGAGGCCGGCGACCTGCAGCGCGCGCGCCGCGTATTCGAAACTTCGCTCGAAGCGGACGATCCGGACCAGAACCCGGTCTTTGCCGCCATCGACCTGCTGTGGCTGGCCACGGCGCACCAGGCCCTCGGGGACTACCCGAAAGCGCTGGACCTGGCGGAAAAAGGCCTCAAGCTCATGAACCGCGTGTCCGATTCCGAAATCAGAATCCCGCTCCTGGTGCTCAGGGGTGAGCTGCTGCTGCTCACGGGTCAGCGCCGAAAACTCTCCTACCTGTGCCGCGAGCTCAAGAGCGCCCTGAAACCGGAGACCGACGCGGACGATCTTCTCGCGGCATCGGCGCTACAGTACGCAGCCTCGGCCAAAGCAGGTGGGGAATTCTCTCCCGGCGACCGGAAGGTCGCCCTCGATTTGCTCCCGCAGGCCTCGCCCTACTTCAGGACCTACTGGCACCTGCTCGTCGGCGAGTACGTCGCCAAGGACACCACCGAGGAACTGCAACAGGCGTGGCTCTCCGCCCGTGAGACCCACAACCCCTTTCTGTCGTGCCGGGTGCTGTGGGGCCTCGCCGAAAGGGGCGGGCTGCCGGCCCTTTCCGAGAACGAGCGCAAAGACCTGGCGGCGTACCTGACAAAAAACAGGGTCAAGGGTCCCGAGCGGGGACTGCTTCCGCTCCTGGTCGAAAACGACGAGGATCTCCGGGGCGAAAAGCGGGCGCATGTTCCGGACGATCTCGCCCTGCTCCTCGCCGCCGGGGAAGACCCCGACGGGACATTCGAGCCAGTGCTGAAGCGGGTAGGTGCGGACGCCGCCTGCCTCGTCTACGCCGCCCGGCCTCCCCGCTGGTGGGGCTCGTGCACGGCGGCCCAGCGCAGGTTGCTGCTGGCGGGGGCCGGCCACGTCGGAGAGCTTCCTAGCACGGAGGGGGGCATCACCGGTGTCAAGGGCACGAACGGCACCTGGTGTGGGTTCTTCAGGGCCGGGACGGAGGCCTTTTTGCCCGAACAGAACGCCTTCGC
This sequence comes from uncultured Acidobacteriota bacterium, assembly GCA_963724125.1. Classification (GTDB taxonomy): domain Bacteria; phylum Acidobacteriota; class UBA4820; order UBA4820; family DSQY01; genus CAVRTJ01. Next base: position 391,081 of record CAVRTJ010000003.1, on the reverse strand, counting down.
GCGCATTTGGGTGCGCATGCTGCGCGAGCCTCCGCCGCAGGCTCAGCCCAGGAGCGACACGGCCGTTCATCCGGCCATCCGCGTCCGCATCATAACGAAGGCCGACGTCATGGCGCCCGTTCTTCAATCTCTGAGCCAGGCGGCCGGCTTCACCTTCCCCGTACTGCTGACCGGCGAACCGGGTGTCGGCAAGGAGGCGTGCGCGCAAGCCCTGCATGCGGCTTCTCAAAGGGCGGGCAAGGCCTGGGTCGCCGCGAACTGCGCGAATCTTACGCCCACACTGGCCACCAGCTTTCTTTTCGGCCACAAGAAGGGCGCCTTCACGGGAGCCGACAAGGACCAGCAGGGCCTGGTGGAAGCAGCCCGGGACAGCACCCTCTTCCTGGACGAGGTCGGTGAGCTCCCTCCCGAGGTACAGGCCAACCTTCTGCGCTTCCTCCAGGACGGGTCCTTTCTTCCGCTGGGTGAAGTCAGACCCCGCGCTTCCAACGCGCGCATCCTGACGGCCACAAACAGGGACCTTGAAGCGGCCGTCAGGGAGGGCGCATTCCGCGAAGACCTCTTTCACAGGCTCAACGTCATCCGGGTCCACATCCCTCCTCTCAGGCGGCGGCCCGAAGACGTGCCGGACCTGCTGACCCGTTTTCTCTCCCAGGCCGCCGAGAAGGAGAACCTCCCTGCGCCAGAGATCGATCCTTCCGTTTTCAGCCGCCTCGTCGGCTACGCCTGGCCCGGAAACGTTCGCGAACTGCAGAACCTCGCCAAGGCGCTTCTTGTGGCGTCCAATGGAGACGGGCTCATCGTGGAACGCCACCTTCCCGACCGCTATCTATCCCCAGTCCCGGCGCCTTGTGGAAGCTCCACCCTCGCGGAGATCCTGAAGGGCGCCGAGCGGACGGCCATCCAGGCGGCCCTCGAGGAGTCGGGCGGCAATCTCTCCCAGGCCGCCCGCAGTCTCGCCATCTCCCGCCAGAACCTCCTCCAGAAGGTCAGGCGCCTTGGTCTGAGGAAGGCCTGAATCCCGCTTTGAGGTATAATTAATACCCTGTTTTTCCGGGCCGGAGAGCCCGGCGAAGTGGGCCGCTGCGAGATCTTGACCGGGGACGTCCGGCGGCGGTGGATCGACTGGAAGTTGCCCCAGGGCCGTGAAGGCTTCCGGCCGGGCACTTCCCCTCGGTGCCATGCGAGCCGGAGGTCCCTGCGGATGAATACAAGGGAAGCAACATGAGGAGTTGTTGAATGAAGCGATTTTCTCTCTGCTGGATTCCAGTTGCCCTAACGCTGTCTCTCGCGTGGGGGATCACCGCGGGGGCGTCGAGCACCTTCACGGACCGCACCCCGACGCCGCCCGATCTTCAGACGTCGGTGCGCAGCAAACCGGCGCCCCTTCCTTCGCCGGGCGAGGGCACGCTGTTCCTGGACATCACCGTTCCCAACGGCTACCACATATTCGCCGGTTCGGGTCTCTCCGTCGACGCGGGCTCGATCAAGGGCGCCAGCCTCGGAGCCCCAGCATATCCCAAAGGCGTCATGGATGGGGATCAGCCGGTGCTTCGCGGCAAGGTTTCCATCGAAATACCCATCCACCTGAAAGCCGACATAAAAGGGGACCTCCAAGGGACTCTCAAGCTGAACTGGCAGGGGTGCCAGGATTTCGGCGAGAAGGTCTGCTTCCTGCCCTCCACCGACAGCGTGCCGTTCAGTTTGAAGGCCGCCCCGGCGAAAGAGATCGGGCAGCCTGCCAGGACTGCCGGACAGATCCTGCCGGAGAGCCCGGCAGCGACGGCTAAGACCCCACCCGGCGGTCGGGAACCAGCCCCCCCGGCCGGAACGGCGGGCACGTCCCCGTCCCCGGAAAAACCGAACGCCTTCCAGGCATCGGCACCCGGCTCTGGCAGTTACCAGCAGCGGTTTTCCGATGCCGCAAAGAACAACGTTCCCCTCGCCCTGGCGCTGGCATTTCTCTTCGGTATCCTCTCCAGCCTCACGCCCTGCGTGTACCCTGTCATTCCCATCACCGTGGCCTACATCGGCTCGCGATCGGAGGGCAAGGGCAAGGGACACGGGTTCCTTCTCTCCCTGGCTTTCGTACTCGGTCTCGCCGCCGTCTACGCCACACTTGGAGCGGTATCCGCCAAGGCGGGCGCCGCCTTCGGCTCCTTGACGCAGACGCCGTGGGTCGGCGTTCCGATCGCGCTGCTGTTTCTTGTGCTTGCCCTCTCCATGTTCAACCTGTTCGAGTTCAAGACGCCGGCTTTCCTCGCCAACCGTATCGAGCGGACAAAGCAGAAGACCGGCGGAGGGGGATTCGTCGGGGCATTTTTCATCGGCGCCCTGTCCGGACTGGTGGCCAGCCCATGCATAGGTCCACTCATTCTGGCCATACTCGTCGTGGTTGCCGCCACGGGCTCAGTCGTTCTCGGATTCTTCTACCTGTTCGCCTTCGCCCTGGGCATGGGCGTCCTGTTCATGGTGATCGGCACGTTTTCGGGCGTCCTCGCCTCGCTGCCCAAATCGGGCGGCTGGATGGACGGCGTGCGCGTGTTCTTTGGAGCCCTGATCATGGCCGCCGCCTTCTACTTCGGCGGCCTCTACCTGCCGAGGCCAGTTTTCTGGACGGCCGCCGGCCTGGCGTTGGGCTTTATCGCCGGGTATCTCCTCTTTGGAGCTCAGAAGCACTTCTTTTCCGTACCCCTCAGGATCGCCGGAATCGTCTTGTGCGCCGCCGCCCTGGTGGGTATTATGCCTCTTTTACCTCCTGTCGTGAACGAAATGGCCCAACAGCCTTCGACCGGGGCGGTCGCGTGGCACACGGACCTCGACGGCGCACTTGCCATGGCCAGGGCCAAGGATGAACCCGTCCTGCTCGATTTTCGCGCCAACTGGTGCGTGGCCTGCGTGGAGCTGGAAAAGAAGACGTGGCCGAAGCCTGACGTGCAGAAGATTCTCCGAGGCGTGATCCCCGTCCGCATGGACATGACCGACAACTCGCCCCACAACAGGGCCCTGCAGAAACGGTACGGCGTTATCGGCCTGCCCACGGTCATACTGCTCTCCCCCGGCGGACAGGAGATGGGCCGGTTCGTGGCCTTCAAAACCCCTGCGGAAGTGATATCCTGGTACAAAGAAGCGACATCCGGGGCCGGGGTATCGCCGAAATGACGGCCTCCGTACAGACGGAGGAATGGCATTGGGAGTGAAGACCATGCGAGACATAAGTTTATGGCTGGTTTTCGGTTCTTTTCTGTGCGCGGTGGCGGCGTGCGCCGCGGGGGAGATCAAAGCGCCCTCAACCCTGAAGGTCTCGGCCGTCGCCTTTTCGGAGGGCGCCGCGATCCCCGCCCGGTTCACATGCAAGGGGCCGGACATCTCTCCGGCACTCGGCTGGCGCGATCTGCCCGGAGGCACTAAGTCCATCGCGCTCATCTGCGACGACCCCGATGCCCCCATGGGAACCTGGGTGCACTGGGTGCTCTACAACCTCCCCGCATCCGTGAGCGGTCTGCCCGAGAACGTGCCCGCGACATCCGCGACAACGAGCGGCGCGCTGCAGGGGACTAACAGCTGGGGAAACATCGGGTACGGCGGCCCGTGCCCGCCTCCCGGCAAACCACACCGATACTTCTTCAAGGTCTACGCCCTGAATGAGATGCTTCCCCTCAAGGCCGGCGCCACCAAGGACCAGGTGTTCGCGCAGATGAAGGGTCACGTCCTGGCCCAGGGCCAGATGATGGGCACCTTCCGCCGCTGAGGCAGGGCCGCACCTCTCTCCCCGAAATCAAGGCCCCGGGCCGGGGCCGGCGTCGCCGGTGGTGCCATCGGGGTCCAGACCGGCCCTGTATTCGCGTTCGAGTTCCTCCAGGCGGAAAAGATCTAGGCCCGACCTCCGCCTGAAGGCTTCCTTGAACGACGAATCGCCGTTCTCGATGGCCCTGGGCAACACGTTGTTGAGGAACTCGCTCTCGCTCTTCAGCTCTTCGAGGGCCGCCGCGAACGAGCCCTGCGGTATGGGGTCTTTCCATTCGCCCCGCTTGACCAGTTCCCCTTCAACCTCGCGCTGCAGCAGTCGAACGTGGGCCGGATTGGACAGATCGAAATAGGACTTCTTCAGCCGGTCGCGGATACCCTCGTATAGATGGTGCTGGGCCGATTCCTGCAGGCTCAGTTCTTCAAGTTCGGCGGCGATCTCCGAAAGCGTCCTGTCGCCCTTCTCGATCTGCTCCAGCCCCTCGTAGAGCGCGACGGCCTTGAGCCGACCGAAGTGCAGGGCATAGGGATTCTGCAGGACCGGCCGGAGAACCATGCGATAGAAGAGGTTCTTTTCGATGCCGTCCAGGGCTCGCTTGTTGCCCAGCCCGGACCGGACCTTGTCTTCAGTCGCCGTCGCTCCCTCCATGAAGGCAAGCTGGTTTATCAGGGCCTCGGCGTTGTCCAGGCGGTCAAAGTAGGTCACGACCTCCGAAAAGACCTCGAAGGCGTCGAGCCCCATCCCTTCGGCCGCCCGCTCGTCCAGAATGCGGCCTGTTTCCAGGAGCACCTGCTCGAAGCCGTTATCCCGACGCTGCTGGGCCTTCTGCTTGTAGGAGAGCAGTTCGGCGATTTCCGCAGGGCCGATAACTTCCGAGGGAGGCCTGCTAGAGAGGAAAAGACCTTCGAAGATCTCTCGGGTCCTTCGCAGGTACTGGGGTTCCCGGGCGGCCTTCGGCGGCGCGGTGGGGATGAGTCCGTCGAGTGTGTCGAACAGACTCGGCGGGAGGCCGTGGCGCATGGCGAGATTCCTGAGCGAGTTCAGGCGGGCCACGGCCGAAGGACTGTCCGTGTTCGCCGTAAGCTGGAGCAGCACGTCCTTGTACTCGTCCACCACCTGCCGGTTCCTGTCATCCTTGTAAAGGATGTCCACCGCGATGCGTTCACGCTGGTACTGGGCCACACCCAGTTCCTCGGCGAGAGGCGCCACAAAACGTTCTTGCGCGTCACCCCACTCCTTGGCCTTCCGGTAGTAGGACCGTAGAAACTGAAAGAATCGCTGGTGAGGCCTGTGGACCAGTCTCAGCAGAAGAAGGGTCGCTTCGGGCTCCGCCAGCTCCCGCAAGATCTCGCTCTCCAAGGCGCTATCGTCCCCTGACCCCGGTTGTTCGCTCCGCTTCAGCACGCGCCCCAGGGTCTTGAGGAGGATTTCCTGGGTCCGCCGCACCGAGTAGGCCCAGGGCACCTTCACCAGAAAAAAGGAGTTGGAGAGCGCGTTGCCGTTCAGAAAAAGGTCGTCGCAGCTCTGGAATCCGCTGGTCTGGGACGAGAAAATCAGGCCGTTGTCCCCCTGGAACGTCCCGAAGAAGACGAGCCGGTTCTTCACCTCCTTGTGGCTGAGGTCCTGAAGGGGCATGGGCGAGCCGAACATGTATTCGGAGACCGAACCGCCCGTTCCCGAGAAGGTGAGCCCCCTACCGTCCAGGTGGAAGTACATGCCCGCCAGGAAGAAAGACGCCACCTTGCCGTTCTTCCCTTCCTTGATCTCGTAGAAAGGTGCGGAGATCAGTTTCTCTCCGGCCAGCGTGGCGTAGAAGTCGATATCCTGGGTAACTGCGCCGTGAATGCGGATATCTTTGAGCATCCAGTCTCCCTCGGGGCGATTCTATCAGACGAGAGACGGACGCGGAACGACCGCACATCGAATGGGATGTTCCGCCCCGGATGCCGACACCATCTTCCGAAACAATGCGGCGTCCGATGCAATAATTCCTGACAGAGAAGAACCGGAGAACGAAGACATGGACATGCCGGTGGTCCGGCTGTCGATACCCGGGATACCGGTCGACGCCCGCTGCCACTCAGGACCGGGCGGGTCCTCCCCCCGGTCCGGCGACAACTTCCTCTCATCCGGCGGTGCCCGCCCGGTGCGATTGGTGTTGACAGAACAGGCATTTACGCGTATATTCTAAGTTCGCTCGGTGCGGAGGTATGTCTATGTATGCGATAATTGAAAGCGGCGGCAAGCAGCACAAGGTAACCGCCGGAGATACGATCAAGCTGGAGCGCCTGAACGTCGAGAACGGCGAGGAAGTGTCCTTCAAGCCGCTCCTGGTTGCAGATGGAGACAAGGTCTGGGCGGCGTCCGAAGTGAAGGACTTCACCGTGCAGGCCAAGGTCCTCGGTGAGGGAAAGCGCAGGAAGATCCTCGTTTTCCATAAGAAGCGCCGGAAGCAGTACAAGAAACTGTACGGCCACCGGCAGCCCTACACCGAAGTGGAAATCCTGAACATAGCGCAAGGCTGATTCGGAGAGACACATGGCACACAAAAAAGGCCAGGGTAGCTCACGTAACGGCAGAGACAGCAACTCCCAGCGCCTGGGCATGAAGCGTTTCGGCGGACAGCAGGTGAAGGCTGGGACGATTCTTGTCCGGCAACGGGGCACCCGGCTCAAGCCCGGTATTAAGGTTGGTCGCGGCAGCGACGATACCCTGTTTGCCCTTGCGGACGGCGTGGTTTCCTTCCGACATCGCGGCAGATTGGGAGTGTACGTCGACGTTGTGGCTCCCTAACGCGAATCCTGGATGTTTATCGACTCGGCCAGGATCTTCGTAGAAGGGGGACGGGGCGGGTCTGGTTGCGTCAGCTTTCGGCGAGAGAAATACGTTCCCAGGGGCGGACCGGACGGTGGTGACGGTGGACGGGGCGGCAACGTCGTCCTGGTTGCCAAGCCGCAGGTTCGCACTCTCTTATCTTTCCGTTACAAGAGGATTTTCAAGGCGCCCAAGGGCCAACACGGTCAAGGGAGCCTCAAGACCGGCAAGAGCGGCAAACACCTCGTCGTGAACGTGCCCGTGGGAACGGTCGTTTATCTCGAGGACACCGGCGAGCAGCTTGCCGACCTCACTGAAAACAAGGAAAAGTTCATCGTCGCCAAGGGCGGGCGCGGAGGCCGGGGGAACACGCGGTTCAAGAGTTCCACGCACCAGGCCCCCCGCGAGTTCGAGCCGGGCGGCGACAGCGAATCCCGGTGGGTCCGACTCGAGCTCAAGCTCCTCGCGGATATAGGTCTCGTGGGACTGCCCAATGCAGGCAAGTCGACGTTCCTTTCGACGGTGACCAACGCCAGGCCCAAAGTGGCCGCCTATCCTTTCACCACGCTGCGGCCCTACCTCGGCGTCGTGGAGTGGGCACATCACCAGTCCTTCGTGGTGGCCGACATCCCAGGCCTCATCGAGGGCGCCCATATGGGACAGGGCCTGGGCGACCAGTTTCTCAAGCACGTGGAGAGAACCAGCGTGCTGGTTCACCTCGTCGACCTCTTCGATACGTCCTCGACGCCCCTCCAGCGGTTCAAGACCGTGGAGCGGGAGATCGAAGCGTACGGTTCAGGCCTGGCACAGAAGCCTGTCCTCGTCGCGGGTACGAAGGCCGACCTGCCTTTCGACGACGCCGCGGAGCAGGAACTCAGGGACTACGTGAGGGACAAGGGCCTGTCGTACCACCGGATCTCGGCGGCGACCAACAAAGGTCTTAAAGGCCTGCTCGGCGGTTGCTGGGACTACATCCAAGAGGAAAGCGGGTGATGAAGACAGGGCTGCTCGGGGGAACCTTCGACCCCCCGCACAACGGTCACCTCTATATGGCCCGGACGGCCCAGGAGCACCTCGATCTCAAACGCATTCTCTTCGTTCCCTGCCACCGGCAACCCCTGAAGACGACGAGCCCGGCCGCTGCGCCCTTCCACCGGGCCGCCATGGTCGCCCTCGCCATACAGGAACGCCGCGACTGGGTCCTCGAGACGGTGGAGTTGGAGAGAGCGGGCGTGTCCTACACGGCCGAGACGATGGACGCCCTGTCGTTGAGGTTCCCCCGGGACGAGATCTTTCTCATCATGGGGCAGGACTCCTTTGACACCCTCCGGCAGTGGTACCGACATGAGACAATTCTCCAGAGAGCGAGGCTGGTGGTCGTCCCACGGGAAGGTGCATCCCAGGGTTCTCAAGCGCCCACACCATCCAGCGGCAGCGTGGCGTTTCTGGAGTGTCCGCCCATCGCCGCGAGTTCCACGGAAATTAGAGAGCGGATCGCCGCGGGAAGGCGCGTCGACGACCTGACCCCGTCCGCCGTCGCGGCCTATATATACAAACAAGACCTTTACAGGGGGTGATCGGCCCCCAAGGCATGAAGGAGTTCCAGTTGGACGTTAGAGAAAAAGAGATCCTCCTGAAGGTCATAGAAGTCCTCGAGGACGGGAAGGCGCTCGATCCCATCCTGCTGGACCTGCGCGCCCTGACCACCATGACGGACTACTTCCTCGTCGCCCACGGCACCAACACGCGGCAGGTGCAGGCCCTGGCACGTTCCGTCGACGAAGCCCTCAAGGAGAGCTTCGGGACCAAGTGCCACCATATGGAAGGCCTTTCGGGCGGCATGTGGGTCCTCATGGACTGCGGTTTCTTCATCGTCCACCTTTTTCTCGAGGAAAAGAGGGAATACTACAGTCTCGAGAGAATCTGGATGGACGCCCCGCGGGTGAAGATGTGACAGTTCCGCAAACCCTGGGCAGGGATCCCGCTTTCAGGACAGCTCTTCGCCTGGCGGAAAAGGCGGCCCAGGGACACAGCCCGGTCCTGCTCGTAGGACGAACGGGCTCCGGGAAGAGCCACCTTGCCCGGTATCTCCACGCCCGGAGACCCGATCCGGGATCCACGTTCCTGGAATGGCACGCCGGCGGTGTGCCCGCCGAACTTCTGGAAGCTGACCTCTTCGGTATGGAAAAAGGCACGGCGACGGGGGTTTCGGGACGCAGGGGGGTTTTCGAGGCGGCGGGAAACGGGACGCTCTGCCTGACCGGCATAGAAATGCTTCACCCGTCCCAGCAGGCAGCCCTGCTGCGTGTTCTGGAGGGCGGAATTCTGCACAGGATAGGCGGCACAAAGGCCCTGAAGAACCAGGCCCTCATCGTCGCGTCCTTCTCGGAGCCGCCGGAGATCCTGTCCGCCAAGGGCCTCCTGCGTCCGGACCTGGTCTATCGTCTCGACGTGATCCGCATTCAGATACCGGACCTCTGTGAACGGTCCGAAGACATCCCCGTCATGGCCGGGCACTTCCTCAGGCTCGCGTGCCGGAGGTTGAAGCGGGCCACGCCGAAAATATCGGACGAACTGCTCCACGCCCTCTGTGCGCACCGCTGGCCGGGCAACCTGCGGGAACTCGCGCAGCGCATGGAGGGCCTGGCACTCGTAGGGGGAGATCCGCTCACCGCCGAAGACCTCCCCGGCCACTTCTGGATGGACGACGCACCCCTGGATACGGCCCTCAAACAGCGATTGACGCTTGACGAGCTCAAGGACGCGTACATACGGTCCGTCCTGGCGAGGGTGGGGGGCAACCGGACGCAGGCGGCGCAACGGCTGGGCATAAGCCGGAAAGCACTGTGGGCTCATTTGAGGCGCGAGCCGACTTAGGGTATGATTCATGGGTTATTGTGAATGTGGGAGATAACGGTGTTTCACGTCGGGCGCATTTCGGACAAGGGTTTCCGGGCTGGGATCGAGCGCTACGCATCGATGGTCGGCGGCGGCTGGAAGGTCAGCCTGTCCGCGGTATCCTCTTCCCGTCGCAAGGAGCCGTCGGCAGTGAAAAAGGAAGAGGGTCTCAACCTCCTGCGCCGCGCTCCCAAGGACAGCACGATCATCGCCCTCGATGCGTCGGGCGAGGCCATGGACAGCCCGGCCTTTGCACGCATGCTGGGCACACTCAAGGATTCGGGCCGCCGCGTGGCCTTTCTGGTGGGCGGCGCATTCGGACTCGACGAAGCCGTACTCTCGCGGGCGGATCTCAGACTCTCCCTTTCAAAAATGACCTACCCCCACGAGATGGCCGCGCTCATGCTCATGGAACAGATCTATCGCGCCCACGCCGCCTATTCGGGTAAGGCATACGCAAAGTAACACCTCAAGGAGGGGCCATGGATAAGAAGACGCTGAAGAAATTTGAAAAGCTGCTGACCGAGAAGCGGAGTGAATTCGAGACGGCCTATCGGGACAAGCTATCAAGAAGCGGCGATGCGGGGGCGGACGGCGCGCTGGATTCCGTCGATGAGGCCTCGGCCAATTACAACAAGGAATTCTGGTTCTCCCTGTCGGACTCCGACAGAAAGCTCCTCCGAGTCATCGACGAGGCGCTCCGCGAAGTGGCGACCGCTGACTACGGCCTGTGCAAGAACTGCGGCAGCCCCATAGGGCGCAAGAGACTGGAAGCGGTGCCCTGGGCGCGGCACTGCCTCGAATGTCAGGAGCTCCAGGATCGGGGCATTATCGAGTAAAGTCTGCCAATGCGATTAAAGACTGCGACGCTGACCGCCCTTCTCATTGCAGCCATGGCTTTCATTGTGGGAGTCGTGTCCCTCAACACCGGACTCCTGCGCGAACCGTTCAACCTTTTCGGCGTACAGCTGCCCCTGGCATGGATCCTGGCGCTTTCGCTCATGGCCGGTTTCATCTGCTTCGGCATCTGGATCGCGGTCACGGGGATCGCGCAGGTGACACGGAGGTGGATTGCCGACTTGAGGCGCCAGAACGAAAGGGCGGCCGAGTCTTTCTACTTGAAGGGGCTGGATGCTGTTTTGGGCAGCCGGCCGCTGGAGGCCGTCAACCATTTCCAGAGAGCTCTGGAGGCCCAGCCCGGCTATCTTCCGGCCCTCCTCAAGCTCGGTGACGCGCTGAGATCGCTGGGGCGGGCCGAGGAGGCCCTCAGCCAGCACCGGAAGGCGCTCAGCGAACACCCCGAGGACATCGCCACCCTCTACGCCCTCACGGAGGACAACCTCCTGCTCGAAAACCACAAGGAGGCCAAGAAGTACCTCAACCAGATCCTCCGCATCCAGCCGAAGCGGGCCCTCAAGGCCCTCCGCATTCTGCGCGACATTTACATTAAGGAAGCCAACTGGCGCAAGGCCCTCGAGATACAGGAACTCATCGGCGAGGCCCGCGTGCTAGACGAGGAGCGGACCGCCGACGCCCCTTTTACACCCGGCCTCCTGTATCAGATCGGTGTGGATCTCATGGCGCAGGAGAAATACAGGGACGCCATCTCGCACCTGGAAAAGGTCCGAAAGAAATACCCCTCCGTACAGGCGACTTATATAAAGCTTGCGGAGGCATACCTCATGGAAGGTCGCGAAGAGGAGGCGGTGGAGGCTTACCTGGAGGGATACAGGAAGAACGCCTCTCCCATGTGCCTGTTCGCCATGGAGCAGCTCTACCTGGACAAAGGCGACCCGGAGGGGGCCATCCGTCAGTACCAGAACCTCATTCGCTCCACGGACCGCAAGGTGCTTCCCAAGTTTCTCCTGGGCCGGTTTTACTATCGCCTGGAGGTACTGGAAAAAGCCGAAAAGCTGTTCCGTGAAATCGAGGGCAGCATCAGGCAGTCCGGCCTTCTCCAGTATTACCTCGGGCGCCTCATGGAGCGCAGGAACGCCACGCTCGAGGCGTGCACCCACTACCGCGAAGTGATACGGATCCTCGACCCGTTCGAGTTGAACTACCGCTGCACGTCGTGCGGCGACTTCTCACCCGACTGGAAAGACTACTGCGTCAAGTGCCAGCGCTGGGACACCTTCTCCCCGACCTTCAAGGACGAGCTGATGCAGGAGATACAGGAACCCAACCCGGTTTTCTATCAGGAAATCCAATGGCGACCGACGTACGGCGACCGCTCGTTTTAGCGGTCATGGACGGATGGGGGCTCGGCCCCGACGGTCCGTTTAACGCCGTCACCCGGGCCGGCCTCACGAACGTCCCGCGGTGGATGGACACCTACCCCTGGAGACCTCTCCAGGCTTCGGGCGAAGCCGTAGGCCTTCCCAAGGGCCAGATGGGCAATTCGGAGGTAGGACACCTGACCCTGGGTGCCGGACGCGTGATCCTTCAGGACCTACCCCGCATTTCCCGGTCTATTGAAGACGGTTCGTTTTTCGAGAACGAGGTGCTCATCGGCGCCTGCGAGGCATCACGACATAAGACGCTGCACGTCATGGGCCTCTTCTCCGACGGGGGGGTGCACAGCCACATCACCCACCTGAAGGCCCTCTTGCAGCTCGCGAAGCAACAAGGCGTGGAGCGGGTCGCCGTGCACGCGATCATGGACGGCCGGGACACCTCGCCGACGGCCGGCGCCGGCTACGTCGAAGACCTTCTCGCCTTTATTTCCGAGTTGGGCGCCGGAGCGCTTGCCACGCTCGTCGGCCGTTATTACGCCATGGACAGGGACAAGAGATGGGAACGTATCCGTCTGGCCTACAGGGCCTACACCCTGGGCGAAGGCGACCGCCAGAGCGATCCCGTGGCGGCCCTCAGGGACCGCTACGAGAAGAACGAAACAGACGAGTTCATCCGACCCATTATACTGCCGTGCCCGTACGGGACCATACGGGACGGAGACGGAATTGTCTTCTACAACTTCCGCGCCGACCGCGCCAGGCAGATCAGCATGGCCTTCGGTGAGGATTCCTTCGAGGGATTCGATCGCGAGGTCAAACCGAAGCTGAGCGTTTACGCCACCATGACCCGCTACCGCAAGTCCTTTTCATTCCCGGTAGCCTTCGAACAGAATATCCCCACCAACACCTTCGGCGAGGTGCTGTCCGCCGCAGGTATGAACCAACTGAGAATCGCCGAAACGGAGAAGTACGCGCACGTCACCTTCTTCTTCAACGGCGGCCGCGAGCAGCTCTTTTCCGGTGAAGACCGGGTCCTCATTCCGTCACCCAAGGTGGCCACGTACGATCTTCAGCCAGCCATGAGCGCCCCGAAGGTCACCGAGGCACTGCTGGAACGCCTGGAGGCGGGCCGGTACGATTTTGTCCTGTTGAACTTCGCCAACCCCGACATGGTAGGCCACACCGGCAATTTCGACGCCGTCTGCGAAGCCGCCCGGACCGTGGACGGATGCATGGGACAGGTGGTGGAGAAGGTGCTGGGCATGGGCGGCGCGGTCGCCCTGACCGCCGACCACGGGAACCTGGAGTGCATGAGGGAACCGGACGGCGTGCATATTTACACGGCCCACACCTGCAATCCCGTCCCCTTCATTTGGATCTCCGGTGAGAAAGTCGACCTCGATACAGGCGGGGAGCGGGGACTCGCATCCATCGCACCGACCCTCCTTCAATGGCTGGGCCTCGCCGTTCCCCCTGAAATGAATGCCCCCCCACTGATTCAGGGCGCGTGATGATTTCCCTGGACTTGGCCACGGAGCTTGTCGGCAAGAGCGGCTTCGACGCCTGGGAGCTCTTCTGTCTCGAGAAGAGAATCCACCTTGTGAAGGTCGCCGACGGAAAGGCCTCGTCCCGCCTCTCCGCGTCGGAGAAAGGGATCGGCATCAGGGTCTCCCAGTACGGCCGGTCGGCGTCCGCCTCAACCACGGACCTGACCGAGCAGGGATTGTCCGCCACGCTCTTCCGGCTTGCAGAGTCAGTCCTCGCAGGTTCTCCCGATCCCTGGTTCGTCCTTCCCTTGCCACGATCGGACGAGCAGGACCGAACGGCCGCACCGGCAGGCGATGGTCCGGCCTGGGATGAATCGGCCGCCGCAACCCGAGTGCTGGAAGCGGATTCGGCGGCGCGCCGGACGGACCCGCGGATTCTCACCGTGTCCAACTGCTACCAGCGCATCAGCACCGGCCTCGTGGCCGTGCGCAACAGCAAGGGTGTCAACGTGTCCTTCGACTTTTCCAGAATCTCCCTGCTGGTGGAGTGCTCGGCCGAAGAGAGGGGCGCTATGAAGACCGCGTCTTTCGGCCTCTTCGGCTCCGATCCAGCCGATCTCGATCCCGCAGCCGTGGGATCGGAGGCCGGCAGGCGCGCGGCGGCGGCGCTCAAGGCGAAGGGGTTGGTCGGCGGACGATACAACGTAGTGCTGTCGCCGGAAAGCGCCGCGCACGTGCTGAGCCGGCTCGCTCCATACCTGAACGGCGGCCAGGTGGCGGACGGTCTCTCCCCGTGGAAAGACCTCGTGGGCGACGCCATCGGGACGGCGGAAGCCACGCTCATCGACGAGCCGTCGTTAAAGGGAAGTTACGGCTTCGCCCGGTGGGACGCCGAGGGGAGCCCGGCAGAACCCTTTACGCTCGTCGAGAAGGGCATCCTCAAGGGCTTCGCCCATTCCTGCGAGACGGCCGCCCGAACGGCGTCGCGGAGCACGGGGCACGCGGTCCGCACGGACTACGCGTTCCCGCCCGGCGTGGGCTTCCACAACCTTCACCTTGCCTGCTCCGACCGTGAGGCTGGGGACGTTATCGTCGAGGCCGGCGAAGGTCTCTACGTCGAAGACCTGTGGCTACAGCCGGAAACGGACCTCCGGAACGGACTTTTCACCTTCAACGTCCGCGGCCGCACGATCCGTTCGGGCGCTCTGTCCGATCCCATCGAGGGTGTCGTCATATCCGAATCCCTCCCGAGGCTTCTCCTGAAGCTGCAGATGGCCGGGAAGGACCTCGCCTGGGGACCTCGAGGGACCGCGGGCTCCACGACCCTCCTGGAGAAGATCACGGTCTGCTGACGGCTCACGTCGGAGCCGGCCCAAAGTCACGGCCGGAAAACATGTCCGCCCTCATGCCGTGCGTTTCGCGAGATGACGCGGCGCGGTCGACGCACCGATCCGCACCGGATGCGCCCTGACACTCTTGGAGAGAGTCTCCTTACTTGTTCTGGGGCGATTTGGGGGGCTAGCCCTGATCGGAGTCTTTCTCCGAGAGTCTGGGACGAATCCGCCGCACGAAACTCCTGAGGAGATCCGTATCGCGCCGGCTCAGGTCCCACCGGTGAAGCATGGCCCGCAGTTCCCTGCCCATGGGGTCCTTGTCGCCCCGCAGGAACTCCACTTCATCCGCCAGACCGCACAGCATGTCAGCTAGGCCATCCAGATCCTCATGACGCGGAGATTCAGCCCGTCTGGGGGGCGTCGCTCCCACGGATCGGCGAAAGGTGAGATAGGCTATGAGAACGGCGCTCTGCGCAAGATTGAGATCCCGGTAGGAGGGATCCGTGGGGATCACCACCACCCCGGAACAACGGGCTATCTCTTCCAGCGTCAACCCGGAAGACTCCGAACCGAACACCAACGCAGGTCTGTCCGGCATCGCCGCGGCGAGCCGGTCCGCACCCTCCTCCGGGGAGAGGGAAAGGACCCCCCGGTAAGCCCTCGGAGCGGTGGCCAGCACCAGGCCGCACGAAGCGAGTGCATCCTCGAGCTTGTCCACGACTTTTGCACTGTCCAGGACGTCCGATGCGTGCCAGGCCAGACGACGGGCCTCCCTTTCGAAGTACGGCTCTGAACCGGGCAGGTCGTGATCCCGGTTGAGCCGCGGATCCACGAGGCAGAGATCGCCGAAACCGAAGTTCTTCATGGCCCGCGCCACCGACCCCACGTTGCCCGGAGAACGGGACCTCACAAGCACGAAGCGCAGGTCCGGCATCAGCGAGCCTTCTTTCCGTTCTGGTCGCGTCCCCCGTTGCGCTGGTACACGGATACCCAGTGGTTGTGCTCCGCGAGCGTTTTGGAGAAGGCGTGGGTGCCGTCGTTTCTGCTCACAAAATAGAGGTAGGAGGACCGCGTCGGGTGGATGACGGCGTCCAGTGAGGCCTGGCCGGGATTGCAGATGGGGCCCGGGGGCAATCCGCTGTGCAGGTAAGTGTTGTAGGGACTGGGGTACTCCAGGTCTCTGCGCGTGAGGTAGCCCTTGTAATCCCCACCCATGATCTGCGCGAAGATGATGGTGGGATCCGTCTGCAGCGGCATGCCCAACCGGAGGCGATTCATGAAGACCCCCGCGATGAGCCCGCGCTCCTTCGGCGAGCCTGTCTCCTTTTCCACGAGCGATGCGAGCGTGGCGACTTCGCGCGGAGACAGGGTCGTGCCGGAGGTCTCCCCCGTGCGGGTCCACCATTCCCGAAAACCGTCCACCAGGACGTGAACGATCGACTCTTCGTCGAGCCCTGGATCCACGAGGTACGTTTCGGGAAAGAGGTAGCCCTCCAGCTCCTGCGCCTTGGGATCCAACGGCCGGATGAAAGAGGGATCGTTCATGGCCTTGAGAAAAGCCTCTCGGCTCCCAAGGCCGGCGTCGGCCAGGATTTTAGCGATCTCCCGGTCCCGAAGACCTTCCGGAATGGTCACCTTGGTGAGAACGACTTCCCTTTTGTTTAGCTTGTCGATGATCTCAAGCGGAGATTCGGGCTTGTCGAAGCTGTATGTGCCGGCCATGATCTTTCTCGGCCGGCCGAAGACGGCAAAGGCCAACTTGAAGGACAGGCGGCTCCTGACGAGCCCCTTTTCGCTCATCATTTCGAGGACCTGACCGGCCTTCATGCCCTTCACAATGGTCACGATCACCCGGCCCGGAGCTTTCTTGTACGGTGTATTCCAGTCCCACCCGAGGAAGGTCGCGAAGGCGCCCGCCGCAAACACCCCGAGGACCGTAAGGACGAGCAGGCCACGCTTCAGCTTCATCATCTCTCCGTCGAATCGAGGAAACTCTGAAGGAGGACGGCCGCAGCCACCTGGTCGAGCCGCCCCTTGCGGCGACCCTTGCGCCGCTCACCCCGTTCGCGCAAGATGGCGGCGGCTTCGTGGCTGGTCAGCCTTTCGTCCCACAGAACGAAACGCACGCCAGGAAGCCTCTTCTCGAGCATGGCCACGAAACGCCTCACCTCCCGGCCGCCCTCGCTCGTTCTTCCGCTCATGTGGATGGGATCGCCGACGACCAGGGTATCGATGTCGTTTTCCCCCGCAAGCCTCACGACCTGGTCCACCGCGTCAAGGGTGGACGCGACCTCCAGCGTCTCGAGGGACCTCGCCAAGGTGCGGGTCTCGTCCGAAACGGCCACGCCCACGCGTCGTTTGCCCCAATCTACGGACATCGTTCGATTCATGCCAACCTCTGGGGTGGCGGCGCCGTTGTCGCCGATCGGACGAAGGAAGGCCCGGGGGCTGCGGCTTCGGCCGGCTTCTCCACACAATGTAGTGTGGCAATACCGCCCGTCAGCGGCCGCTGCGAGCGGACCAGGAAGCCGCTTCTCTCGAAGCGGCGCTTGAGTTCTTCCGCATCGGGAAACCGGCTCACCGAAGCCGGCAGGTAGTTATAGGCACCGTTGGAGGGACTGATGAGGCGCCCGAGAACGGGAAGGACCCTGCGGAAATAGAACCGAAAAAGGGAACCGAACAGCCGTCCCCTCGGTTCGCTGAACTCCAGGATGACGGCTCGGCCTCCGGGTTTGATGACCCTTGCCATCTCCAGGAATCCCCTGTCCAGGTCCTCGAAGTTGCGCACGCCGAAGGCCACCATGGCCCCATCCACGCACCGGTCCGCCAGCGGCAGGTCCAGCGCGTCGCCTTGCACCAGGCCCAGGGGCGCGCCGGCACCGGCTTTTCCCATCGCCAGAGCCATCATGCCCCGGCTGAAATCCACGCCCACGACCCGGGCGCTCGCCTTCTTCAGCAGCGCCAGCGCCAGGTCTCCGGTCCCCGTGCAAAGGTCCAGGTAAACGCCGCCCGAAACGGGATCAAGAGTGCGGATGGCGGCCCGCCTCCAATAGCGGTCCACGTTCAGGGAGAGCAGGTGATTGAGAAAATCGTATGTCGGCGCGATGGCGGTGAACATCTGTGCCACGAGCGCGCCTTCCCTTCTTTCGGGGTCGGGAAGGCCGGCAGGTCCTCTAGGCCCCATGGCCGCCTTCCGAAAGAGCCGCCGCCAGTTCGTCGGAGCTGCACACGGCCGTCCCGACTTTCCCGACGACGATACCGGCCGCCAGGTTGGCCAAAGTGCTCGCCGAACGGAGCGGTGCCCCGGCCCCCAGCGCAAGGCTGAGGGCGGCGACGACCGTATCACCCGCGCCCGTCACGTCGAAGACCTCGCGAACCCGGGCGGGGATCCTTTCCACCTCGCTGTCCCTTTCCACGAGGACCATCCCGTCCGGACCGAGCGTAAAAAGAATGGCGCACCAGTCCGTGCCGGCCATGAGGTCGTTGGCAAGCAGTCCGAGATCCCCTATGGCGAAGGGGTGTCCGAAAAAGCCGGTCGCCTCGTCTCTGTTGGGCGTCACGACGGTCGCGCCGGGATAGGGGAAGTGAACCGGCTTCGGATCCACCACGTAGGGAATGGCCGCCCTCCGCGCGATTTGGCCGATATCAAATAGCAGGTCGGGGCTCAGAACGCCCTTGGCATAGTCCGAAACGACCAACGCGGCGCTGTCTTTCACGAGACTCTCGACGTTGCCGAGAAGGGCCCGGCGCGTGGCCTCGGAAATCCGGCGCTTTTCTTCTCTGTCTACGCGGACGACCTGCTGGCGGTGGGCCACGATTCTCGTCTTGACGGTCGTCACGCGCCCCTCCACGGCCTGGATGCCCGATGTTTCCACGCCTTCGGCCTCCACGACGCGTTTGAGGGCTTCACCGTCCGGGTCGTCCCCGGTGACGCCGAGAAGGACGGCACGTCCTCCAAGGGCACAGATATTGCGGGCCACGTTGGCCGCGCCGCCTGGAAGCGCGCGTTCGTCGACTACTTCCACCACCGGTATGGGCGCCTCCGGAGAGATCCTGTGCACCTGACCGTACACGAACCGGTCGAGGATGATATCGCCCAGCACGATGACGCGGGCTTTGCGCCAGTCTGGGATTCGGACCATGCTGTTGAGGCTGTTCTCCATCACGTCATCCGGCTCCGAAATAAACCCGGTTGCGCCCGGGTGTTGACGGTTAATTGTACACGCTCACTCCGGATCAGCGCCAGAAAAGCCGGGGAGCCCGCCCGACGGCCTGGCGGACGGCGGCCTTCTTTCAACTGCCCGCCGAGCCACGGATGCGCCCTTCTCTTCGTGCCCGGCTCAGATGCCGGCCACCCACATGTAGGCCCAGTTGACCAGAAAGGCCGCGAGGAAGAGAAGCCACCACCACTTCTCCTCACGCGGGGAAACCTGAATGGTGAAGCTCCGTCCCGCCAGCCAGGCCAGTCCACCCACCGCAACCCACAGGAGAAGCGTCCAGATCACGAAACTGAAAAAAGGATTTGTTTTCAAAGCCTCCAACCACTGGCCGTGAATCATGATCGAACGTGGCGCGGGTTGCGCCGCACGTCGGACACGGATGGCCCGTTACGAGGTGAAAGCCGCACGGGGGCCAATACTTTTCGGGAATGAATGAAAGGAACCAGAAGACGACGCCGGCCGTGCCGAGGCCGAGGCCGATGAAAATCCAGGCCGGGGGTTTCTGGGACCTGGCCCGCGGTGTGAACCGGAATCTCAAGGCTTCTTTCCGCCGCCGGTGCCGGTCGGCGAGCCGAAGCGCCGCCTGAACCCGCTGCCACGAATCCTTATCAAGGACCAGGGCGGCCTTGCGCCCAACCGGTAAGGCGTAGCGCGTGCCGTCCACCTCTTCGCCCCACCTTCAAGGTCTCCTTGAAACCCTGGCCCTTGAGGATCATGGTAAGAATGGGAGATGTCAGTCCGGATGGCGGGCTTCCCTGGATGGGCACGGCGGTGCCGCCACGCAGACCGGAGATGCCCGCCGCCAGGGTGGAGGCGTCCGCTCCCGCGGCCGGTCTGGCCGGCGCGACGAACCGCCAGCCCTTCTTCTGGTCCCGCACGAGCTTCACCTGGTAGAGCCCCTGGATATCGATCTCCCCGGCGTCGTAGAGATCGTGGCGGAAGCAGGCCATGGACCGGAAGTAATCCGGGGCTTTCTCCATGTTTTTGAGGGAATTCATGGACACCTTCATGACGGACGGCCTGTCCGAGGCCCATGCATAGACGAGCTTGTTTTCGGGCTTGGAGTCCGGCACGGGAGCCCCCAAACGGACCTCCACCTTGCCGCCGTCCGTGAGCGTCAAATGCATCTCCGTCCGGGCCGGATCAAGCCCGTACTGCGACAGGTTCTTCGCCTGTTCGCCCACAAATCCGAAGACCGGGCACAGGCTGACGTCGTCCAGTGCATCTTGGAGCTTGTCCGCCGATCCCCAGTCCGAATAGGGTTTTGACACGTTCCAGAAACCGCCGTCCGTTCGCTCGAAGGCCAGTGCGGGGCCGTCCTTCCGGACGAGCGAGAAGGCCCTGATCTGCTGTGTGCCGACGGGCAGCAGCTCACGCAGCCTGAATTCGGAGGTGCGCTTGAGCAGGACGCTCTGGAGACTCGAGGGCAAAAGGAAGGCCGTTCCCCCCGCTCTCGCATAGACGCCCGCGTCAAGGGCCGCTTTGCCGCCCAGTTCGATCTTCACGGGGCCCTCGGCGGTCGTGAAGGTCCATACGGCCCTGGGGGAGGCGAGCCCCAGGGTCTTGGCAGGACACGCCCCTGTCGACCTTCCTCTCGATTCTCGCCATCCTGATCCTGTCGAGAAAGCCCTGCACCGCGGAGCCGTCGGCCACGTCCTCGACGGGGCCGGCCATGGACCACCTGGAGTCCTTTCCCTTCTTCAGCGTAACGGGTTGAAAGCCCGTTCGCGTGATCTCCGAGACCGCGTCGGACTTGAAGTCGACGAATTGCCGGTCGCTCTCGGCACGCTCGTCCGTCGACGGCTGTTTCCGCTCCCAGAAGAAGATGAGGGCCCCCAATGCCACGACGACGACCAGCAGAATCAACGTGGATTTGCGCATCGCGCCTACCTCCGTCTCTGCAGGTACACGTAGATGCCGGCGCCCGCGACGACGCAGGGCATAAGCACGACGAAGAGTATGAAGATGAGGTTCGTCTGCGAGGCCGAAAGGGCCAGGTGGGTCTTCACCTCTGTCTTGGGCGGAATGGCCAGCCGGCTCTCCTCCTGGAGCAGCCAGTGCACGCTGTTCAGGCAGAAGAGCAAGTTCCCGCTTCCGCTCTGGACGAGCGCGTCGCTCGCCACGTCGGCGTCCCCGATGACTACGATCCGCGTCTTGTCCGCGGCCTTACCCGAAGAGATGGACGCGGCCAGGGTCAAGGGTCCTTTAGGGTCGCCCTCGGCCCACTCCGCATTCTTCTCCACGTTGGCAAGGTTCTTCTTGCCCCAACTCTCCGGGGAGGTCAGGAGGAGGGGATCTGCCGTGTAGTTCTTGTCGGCCGGCTGCCCCAGGGTCAGGGACTGGGCCAGGGAAAAGAGGATGGGGAACTTGTTGCGTGCCAGGTCGCTGACGATCGGGCCGTGGCCGTAGCTCGCGGCGAAGAAGGTCTGCGCCCCCAGGTTGGGCACCGAGACACGCGGGTCGAGAACGACGTCATTGCCGAGGGTAATGCCCCACTGGTTCGAAAACACCCTCGAGCCCCGAGGGGCCGATCTTCGGCGGACGCCCCGGAACCAGTTCCGGATCCATGAGGAACAGCGCCCGTCCGCCTTTTTTCAGCCAGGCGGCGATCACGTCCGATTCGTCAGCCAGGAACGGCCTGGTCGGGCCGGCCACGACGAGTAGATCCGCGTCGGCCGGCACGGACGGTTTCCCCAGGCCTTCCCAGTCGCGAAGCACATCGCCCTCCTTGGCGAGGCGGTCCCGGAACAGGCCGATACCCTCCGCCTTTTCGCCGGCCGTGCGCTCTCCGTGTCCCGACGTGAAATAGATGACCGGCTTCTTGGGATTGAGGACATCGAGTATGGCGTTCGTGAAGGCCTCCTCGGCCTTAAAATCTTTCACGGTCGGGCGTCCGCCGCGCTGCATGGCGGAAAAGTCATAGTCCACCATCTGGTCCTTCTCGACGTACTTGCTCCGTCCGTCCGTGTCGAAGACCACCACGTTCGCAACGCTGACCTTGTATTTTTGTGCGAGAAGCTGCATGCGGGCCCTGTCCCGGTCGGGGTCGATGTACTCCACGTTGACCTTCGGACCCGCTGCGGAATATGCGGACAGAAGGTCCTTGACCCGTCCGTACAGTTCGTCCGTCGGCGCGAGGAAAACGATCACGTCCAGCGGCTGTTTCAAGCCCTTGAGCACCTTCACTGTCTGCGGCGACAGGGTGAAGTTCTTGTTCGCCGTCAGATCCCAGCGGTGGTAGTGCCTGAAGCCCAGGTAGTTGACGATAAGGAAGAGCGCCGCCACGAGGACGAGGAAGACGCCCCAGTTTGTCTCCTGAAGAATGCGTTTTCTCACGGCCTCACCTCCATCGTCTCGTCTGCAGGGCTTGATAGGACAAGGCCAGGAACAAGGCCGCGCCTGAGAGGAAGTAGACGACGGCCCGGGTATTAATAACGCCCTTGGCGAAGTCCTGCATGTTGGTGTAAAGGTCGATGTAGCCGAACACGTCCTTCCAGAAATGTGACGTGACCAGGAAAGCCGGCAGGGACATGAGCAGCATCATGAGCAGAATGACGAAGGCCAGAATGGCCGCCACGACCTGGTTTTTCGACACGAAGCTCGCAAAGAGCCCCACGGCGATAAAGAAGAACCCCACGAGCAGAATGCTCAGGTAACCGGCGTACACGGGTCCCATGTCGACGGTGGAGTAGGTCCGGAGCACGACGACGTAGAGGGCGGTTGGCAGCCAGGCCGCGACGTAAAGCCCCATGGCGCCCAGGTATTTGCCGAGGACCACCTCGAGGTCCGACACCGGAGCGGTCATGAGGGTTTCGATCGTTCCGGTCTTCGCCTCTTCGGCGCCCAGTTTCATGGTGATGACCGGAGCCATGACGATCATAAAGATCCAGAAGAAGAGCGTCCCACCGAAGAAGAGAGCTCATGGGACTGGCCGAGAAGGAACCCGGCTGGCTCAGGGCCGCGAGGATGACCGAGAACAGGAACCCGTTCATCAGGAGGAAGGCCGCGATCACGACGTAGGCCATGGGCGCGAGGAAAAAGGCGCGAAGCTCCTTCTTGGCGATGGCAAACACGGCTCTCATACCGCCACCTCCTCGCTCTCGCTGGTCGTGATGGATAGAAAGGCCTCTTCGAGCGAAACGTGCCGGGAAGCCATCTCGAGGATCGGCATGTCGCCGGCCGCGCAGGTCCTGAAAACGGCCTCGCGGATGTCCAGCCCCTCGGCCGGGGTGATCCGGAATCTCGCATGCCCCTCCTGGTCCTCCACCCGGGCCACCGCCGCCGCACCCGGGAGCGCGCGCAGGCGGTCCTCGGCTGCTTCGGGGGCGGCCAGGACGGTCACCATGACCTGCCCGCCTCCGCTCAAACCGTGCTGGAGCTCGTCGACGGTCCCGTCGAAGAGGAGCCTGCCGTGGTGGAGGATGAGGGTCCGCGAGCAGATGGCCTCCACCTCGGGAAGGATGTGCGTCGAGAGGACCACCGTGTGTTCCTCGCTCAGCTGCTTGATCAGGTTGCGCGTGTGGACGATCTGGACCGGGTCCAGCCCGACCGTCGGCTCGTCGAGAATGAGAACCGGCGGTTTAGCGAGGAGCGCGTCCGCCAGCCCCACGCGCTGTCTGAATCCCTTGGAGCAGGCGCCGATTATGCGATGGGCCACCTCACCGATGTCGCAAACCTCCAGGACATCCTGGAGGCGGGCCTTCCGGTCCGACCGCGGCACCCCCTTGAGTTCGGCCCGGAAGGCCAGGTATTCGATGACCCGCATGTCATCGTAGAGCGGATTGTTCTCGGGGAGGTACCCGATGAGCTTCCTGACGGTCTTGCTGTCCTCCGAGGCGGGGTGGCCCTGGACCGTCACCTCACCGGAGGTCGGGGGCAGAAACCCCGTTATCATCCGCAGCGTAGTGGTCTTCCCGGCACCGTTGGGTCCGAGGAATCCGACGATATCGCCCTTGTTGACGCGGAACGACACGTGGCTCACGGCCTCGGTAGGACCGTAGCGACGCACCAGGTCTCTCACCTCGATCATGTTGTGCTCCTCAATCTGTCACTTGGCGGGAACCAGAAGGACTTCGGCGCGCTTGGCTTCGGACGTCTTTCCCTGTGCCTGCGCCTTTTCCTGCAGGGCCTTCAGATCTTTCTTCGGCACGGGTTCGCCGACGGTCCTGTAGATGTTCTGCAGAAGAACCAGGTCGCCGATTTCGATCGCCTTCCCGGCGAGTGCCCGGGCGGCCTCGGCGTTCTCCGCAGCCTGGTAGAAGTCCAGGGCGTCGTGAAACAGGCCGGCATCGCGGTACCGGTCTCCCCATTGGACGAGATCCTCGGGGGGAAGTGGATTGACGTACATGATCCGTTGCTTGTCTGCCACCTTGAGGGGGAACTTTGGACTCATGTCTGGCCGTCTCCTATGGAATAGTGATTCAGGTTAACACATTCGGCCCCTCTCGATTGCCGGGGGCCGCCGGCTTGCGGCCGCTCATCCGACGGCCAGCTTGACCGCCATGGCGACGACTGCTATGGCGAAAACGACACGGATTATCTTGTCTCCGCCTTTCACGGCCACGTTGGAGCCTGCCCATGCACCGGCGGCGTTGCCGACCGCGAGAAGCGATCCCGCGAGCCAGTCCACCTCGCCCGAGAGGGCGAATACGAGGAGCGACGGGACCATGTACACGCCGACGATGAACACCTTGTGCATGTTTACCCGTACGAGGTCCAGCTGCAGCAGGTCGTAAAGAACGGCCATGAGGATGAAGCCCACGCCGGCCTGAATAAACCCGCCGTAGAAGCCCACGAGAACCATGCCCACGTGGGCCCATGCCGTGTGGGCGGGCTTGTCGCCCGCCCCCCGCCGGCCGCCCGAACCCCGCAGGATCATAACGAGCGCACCCACCATCACGACCGCAAGGATCCGCTTGAACCAGACGGGGTTCATCTGGACCGCCACGAAGGAGCCGATCACCACGCCCGGGAGGGTGCACAAGGCCAGCGTCAGACTGAGCTTGAAGTCGGAGAATCCCTTCCGCCTGAAGTTGCCGACGGCCACCACGTTTTGCGCCATGATGGCCACGCGGTTGGTGCCGTTGGCCATGGCCGGGCTCATGCCCAGGAAGATCATGACGGGCATGGTCATGAGGGAACCGCCCCCCGCCAGGACGTTCATGAAGCCGGCTATGCCGCCGAGGCCGACCAGCATGGCGTACTGCCAGATGTGCATTGGACCTCCTTCACCGGGCGCGGTGCCCGCGCAGGGCCGCGGAGAGAGCCGGGCAGGCACAAGGACGTATTCTAAACGCTTCGGTCCGTCACCGAAAGGTCGGCCCCTCCGCGGACACCGCGGGGCAGGAGTGAGGACGGGGGGTTTAGCGGGGATTAAGAGAAAGGGGGCCTTTCGGCCCCCACGGGGAATGGGCGGAGGAGGATGGATCAGCAGCCTCTCAGTTCGTGATCTCGATTTTCTTGGGCAGCGACTCTTCGGCTTTCGGCACGATGATTTCGAGGGTGCCGTTCTTCTGGGTCGCGGAGATCCGGTCGGCGGCGACGCGAGCCGGCAGGGTGAAGGAACGGACGAATTTGCCGTAGGCGCGTTCGATCCGGTGGTAGGTCTCTTTCTTGACTTCGCCCTCGAATTTCCTTTCGCCGCGAATCGAGAGGACGTTGTTTTCGAGGTTGATCTCGATGTCCTCCTTCTTCACACCGGGCATGTCGGCCTGGATGACGTAGCGCTTGTCTTCCTCCTTGAGGTCGACGGCGGGCGCCCAGGTTCCGTACTCCGTTTCGTGGTCGGACGGAGGGGTCCCGTAGCCCTCGAAAAGCCGTCCCAGTTGGTCGTGCATGCTCATCAGTTCTCTCATTGGGTTCCACCTCGTGATAGCCATGGTTCTACCTCCTTTCGTTCTCTTAACCTCATCGGGGCCAGTGCATTTAGCCCACTACAAAGATAATACCCAACATCACCTGTGTCAAGTAATATGATACATTATCACTAAGATTTTATTCCAATGCTCCGCTAAGAATCAAAGAGAGAACAGGCAGAGGGATCCCGTCAGTACAGGTAGGATATCCTCAAAATGAAAAGAAGAAGAGGATCGGTAAGGGTGAATTGGGTCAGGAGATGCGTTCGAGCTTCTTTTTCAGCTTGTCCAGCAACAGCAATGCTTCCACGGGCGTCATCCGCTCAGGACTGGCCGATCGAAGCGACTGAAGCAGGTCCTCCAGCGGTTTTCGGCCCGCGCCCTGGAAGAGGCTGCTTTGCCTCGGAGCGTCGGATGGCGCCGCCTCCCCAAGGCCGACGCCCTCCCTCCTGTCTTCCAGCTTCTCCAGGATCTGCCTGGCCCGCGCCACAACGGGCTCCGGAACGCCCGCCAGATCGGCGACGTGAATGCCGTAAGACTTGTCCGCCGCTCCCGGCTCCACGGTCCTGAGGAAGTGCACCGTCCCGGCGTATTCGCGGACGCCCATGGTGAGGTTGACCACGCCCGCCAGGGAGCGGCCGAGTTCCGTGAGTTCGTGATAGTGCGTTGCGAAGAGCGTCCGGCATCCCGTTCCATCCGGTCCGAGCAGCGCCTCCACGACGGCCCACGCGATCGCAAGCCCGTCGTAGGTGCTCGTACCGCGCCCGACCTCGTCGAGGATCACCAGCGACCTGTCCGTGGCGCTGCGCAGGATGGCAGCCGTCTCCGTCATCTCTACCATGAAGGTCGACAGCCCCCTGAGCAGGCTGTCGCCTGCGCCCACGCGGCAGAAGAGCCTGTCCACGAGACCGACGACGGCGCGCCGGGCCGGAACGAAGGCACCCACGTGGGCCATGACGGTTATGAGGGCGACCTGCCTCAGGTATGTGGACTTGCCGCCCATGTTCGGGCCGGTCAGGAGAAGTATCTGGTTCGTGCTCGTGTCCATCACGGCGGGATTGGGCACGAACGGCTGATGGCGGGGATCTCGTTCCAGCACCGGGTGCCGGGACTCGTCAAGTTCGATGACCGGGGCCTCCACCACGTCCGGCCGTACGTAGGCCCGCTCGCGCGCCTGCACGGCGAAACCGGCAAGGACGTCGATTCGGGCGATGTCCGCGGCCGCGTCCCTGAGTGCGGGAAGAAGCGGGGCCAGCTCGCCCTGCATCTCCTCCCAGAGCTTCTTTTCGAGGTCTTCCCTTTCCGCTCTGGCCGCGAGAATCCTGTTCTCGAGTTCCCGCAGCTCCCCCGTGACGTATCGCTCCGAGTTCACGAGTGTCTGGCGACGCTCGTAGCCGTCCGGCACTTTGTCGAGGTTGACCTTGCTCACCTCGATGAAATATCCGAAGACCTTGTTGTATCGGACTTTCAGCGACCCTATGCCGGTCGTATCACGCTCCCTGGCCTCCACGGCCAGAATGGCCTCGTGGGCGTTCTCGGCGAGATCCCTGAGTTGGTCCAGCTCGGCGTTCCACCCTCGGGCGAATATGCCCCCTTCCCTCGTGTGCGGCGGCAGCCGCTCCTCGAGGCGGACGTTGAGGCGTTCGGCCCATTCACGGGCGGCCGACAGTGCGCGTTCCAGCGCCGGCAGGGATTCCCCTACGGAACCCGCGATACTCGCGATCTCCGGCAACTCGTTCAGCGCCGTTCGGAGCATGCCGGCATCTCTCGGCGAAGCCAGGCCGGCGCCGAAGCGGGCGACCAGGCGGGCGAGATCAGGATAGCCCTTCAGGACCTCCCGGAAGGAAGCCAGGTCGGCCGTGTTCGCCAGCCAGGCGGCCACCGTCTCCTGGCGTTTCACGATGTCCCCGAGGAGGGCGCTCGGCGTCAGGACCCACTCCCTTAGAAGCCGCGCACCCATGGGCGTGCGTGTCGAGTCGAGGCAGTCGAGCAGCGTGCCCCGCCGCTCGCCGTACTCCTGGTTGGCGGTTAATTCCAGGTTTCGCCGGGTCGCCTCGTCCATGGCCACAAAGGTTCCGGGGGTTTCGTAGCAGGGCGTCTTGAGGGTCCGCCCCCCCTGGTCCCTCGCGTATTCGAGGATGGCAAGAAGAGCGCCGAGCGGCTCCGGCTCCGACGGGATGCCGGGCAGACCGGCAGGCAGGTCGAAGCGCCGCGCCAGCTCGTCCGGGAGGTCCCTGCCCTGAAAATGCTTATCCGAAAGGGGGGTCAGCGTGGCCCCGTTGACGGCGGGCGGCTCGCCAAGCGTTTCGGGGTAGAGGATTTCGGCCGGCGCCACGGCCTTGAGCCGGTCCTCCGCTTCGGCGGCCGACGACTGCCAGACCACGACGTCTCCGGACGAGAGGTCGGCCCAGACGAGTCCCGTCGCGCGCGGCGATGGATTCCAGGCCGCGAGAAAGACGGCCCGCGAGGCCTCCAGCACGCCGTCCTCCAGTACCGTTCCGGGCGTGACCACCCGGGTCACCTCGCGGCGGACGATGCCCTTGGCGGCCGCCGCGTCCTCCACCTGGTCGCAGAGCACGACCTTCCTTCCCGCCTTGATCAGTCGCCCGAGATAGGCGTCGAGGGCGTGGAACGGGATGCCGCACATGGGCATGGGATCGGCCTTGTTCTTCTCCCGCGTGGTCAGGGCGATTTCCAGCAACTCCGAGGCGTCACGCGCGTCCTCGCCGAACATCTCGTAGAAGTCGCCCATGCGAAAGAGAACGATCTTGTCCGGGTGGCGGTCCTTGACCTGTCGCCACTGTCTCATGGCAGGCGTGAGAGACGAGTCGGTCGCCATGCTGTCTCCTCCAGCGGGTCACTCGGGACCTGTGGATTGTAACGCGTCCCGGCCCTCTCTTGCCAGGCTTGAGTCCAGACATCGCCGGCCGACGGACGGCCTTGCAGTATCGGCTGGGGCCCGGTGGACGGTATTCGCCGGAGCCGGGAAGAAAGAAAACCGGCCCTCGCGGCGTTGACCTGGACGGAGGGAGTCATTACACTTTCACCGTAATTTTACCCCGGACCGTCTTGCTAGGAGGGCAGAGAGCGATGGAATCCAAGGGCGTAATGGAGCTGATCAAGGAAAAGGGCATCCGGATGATCGACCTGAGGTTCATGGACCTCCCGGGGCTCTGGCAACATTTTTCTGTCCCCGTGGACGTCTTCACCGAGGACGTTTTCACCGAGGGCCTCGGTTTCGACGGGTCCTCCATCAGGGGCTGGCGTTCCATCCACGAGAGCGACATGATCGTGGTGCCGGACGCCGCTTCGGCCTTCATCGATCCCTTTTTCGTGCAGCCCACGCTCACGCTGATCTGCGACATCCTCGACCCGGTCACCCGGGAGAGCTACACCCGCGATCCGCAGAAATATCGCCAACAAGGCCCAGAACTACCTCATTTCAACGGGCATCGGCGACAAGGCCTTCTTCGGCTGCGAGGCCGAGTTCTTCATCTTCGATGACATCCGTTTCGACCAGACGGTCAACTCGGGTTACTACTTCGTGGATTCGTCCGAAGGCCGGTGGAACACGGGCAGGGACGAAAGGCCCAACCTCGGCTACAAGCCGAGGTACAAGGAGGGCTACTTCCCGGTTCCCCCCACCGATTCGCTCAGCGACCTGCGCGCCGAAATGGTCCGCATCATGCAGGAAGTCGGGCTGACGGTGGAAGCCCACCACCACGAAGTGGCGACGGCCGGCCAGTCGGAGATAGACATCCGCTTCGACACGCTGGTCCAGACCGCCGACAACCTGATGAAGTTCAAGTACGTGGTCAAGAACACCGCCCTCCGCCACGGCAAGACCGCAACCTTCATGCCCAAGCCGCTCTTTTCCGACAACGGGTCCGGAATGCACACCCACCAGAGCCTCTGGAAAGACGGCAAGCCGCTCTTCCCGGGCAACGGGTACGCCGGGCTCTCCGATCTCGCCCTCCATTACATCGGCGGACTGCTCAAGCACGCGCCTGCCCTGGCCGCCATCATCGCGCCCACGACCAACTCCTACAAGCGCCTGGTACCGGGCTTCGAAGCACCGGTCAACCTGGCCTACTCCCGCCGCAACCGATCCGCCTCCATCCGCATCCCCCTCTACACCGAGAGCCCCAAGGCGAAGCGGCTGGAATTCCGGCCTCCGGATCCATCGTGCAATCCCTACCTCGCCCTCGCCGCGCAGCTCATGGCCGGCCTGGACGGCATCCTCAACCGTATCGATCCCGGACCACCGCTCGACAAGGACCTCTACGGCCTGCCGCCGGAAGAGCTCAAGGAGATCCCCACCATGCCGGGTTCGCTCCGGGACGCGCTGGACGCTCTGGAGAAGGACCACGAGTTCCTCCTCAAAGGCGACGTCTTCACCTCCGATTTTCTGCACACGTGGATCGAGTACAAACGGCACCGGGAAGTCGACGAAATCGCGCTGAGGCCTCACCCCTACGAATTCGCCCTCTATTACGATATTTAGGGGCCCCGTCTATGGGGACATCCCCTTGGGAGGTGAATAAGATGAAGAGGCGACTGACCATGGCCGTGGTTCTGAGCCTGGTCACATTTGCGTGTATTCACGTCGTGGTGAACGTGTACTTCCCCGAGTCCGAGGCCAAGGGGGCGCTGGCCACGCTGGAGGGCGAGCTTCTCAAGGGATCTCCGGCCGCCTCCCCGGCCGAACCGGCACCGGCCCCCGAAAAGGCGCCAAATGACCAGCCCCCGAAGGGTTCCAAGGAAAGCGCCGTCATCGGACTTTTCCAGACCCAGACCGCGTATGCCGCCGAGAGGGTCACCGAGGAAGAAATCTACAACAGGATCAAGTCCATGCCCAGGGTCGTTGAGGCCTACCAGAGGATGGCCGCCCGGCTCTCTCGCGTGAACGCCCTCCGCGACGAAGGGCTCGTGGGCGAAGGCAACGACGGCATGCTCCATCCCCGCGGGCAGGTGGACAACCGGCGCGACCAGCGGACCATTGAGGACGAAAACGCAGATCGACGGGTCGTCATCGATGGGCTGGCCAAGGCCTCTCTGCAGGCACAGGGCCTGAAGGCGGACTCGCAGAACCTCGACCGCGTCCTGCCCGACGCCGCCGCGACTTTCGCGGCTCTCAGGCGAGACAAGGCCCATTCGGGCTGGTGGGTCCAGAAACCGGACGGAAGCTGGAAACGAAAGTAGGTTTGCGGGAGGCGCTGCGGGTTCTTTCCGAGAGCGCCCCTCCGGAGGTTCGGGGCCAGCGGAAAACCCGCCGCCCCTTCTTTCTTTTCACCGCGAAGAGCGGGAAGCCCCGCCATTGTTACGCTTTTTCCACAACGCCCGCTTGCAGGGCATTTGAGGCTAATCCCCTGCTATTGCTGGGATTATCGAACTTGACACGACCGTTCTCGGGACTTATATTTTTGCGGCATAGTTGAGGTGACTGGATGCAGAGAAATATTTCCTACGTTCGTCGGATCCTTCCTCAAGAGTCCAAAAGGGTACCTACCCCACGTCACGGGCAGACTACCAACACACCGAACAAGGCTTCAAAGAAGTCCCCTCCTTTCCAAGGTTCGAGCCCATTTCCGGAAAACCCGGTGATCCCGGCTTCAAGGATTTCGGCGCCATAGCGAGGGGTCAGCGGCGGGGACAGTCCCCGCCGCCTTGACAGGGGCCTTGGTATCCGACCTACAACCCGACTACGGCAAAACGGAGCCATGACGGCTCCGTTTTGCTGTTGCAGTGATCCAGTGACCAAGTGATCCAGTGATTTGTCGCATGCGGGCCTTCGAAGGCCCGGCCCCAGCCGTCTTTTAAATCCGAAATCGCAAGTCCCAAATCACATCACTCACCGCCTCACTGCCTCACTGTGTGATCCAAACGGCTATTAGGCGCAGGGCTATTTGGCGGGCAGGGGCAGGTCCAGCTTTTCCATGACGGCCTGGACGTCCTCCCACACCTGCCGCTTGGCGGCGGGATTCCGCAGGAGGTAGGAGGGGTGGAAGGTGGGCATGAGGGACACGCCCCTGAAGTTGGTCCACTGCCCTCTGAATTTGGTGATCTGCACGGGATGACCCATGAGCGCCTGCACGGCCACGCGTCCGAGGGCCACGATCACCTCGGGGCGGATGACCGCGATCTGCGCCTCTAGAAAAGGCATGCAGGCGTCCATTTCGTCGGGTTCGGGGTCTCGGTTGCCCGGGGGGCGACACTTTACAACGTTGGCGATGTAAACGTCCTCGCGCCTCAGGCCCATGCCCTTGGTGATGATGTCGGTCAGCAGTTTGCCGGCCCGGCCCACGAAGGGGATACCCTGGGCGTCCTCATCGGCACCCGGCCCCTCGCCGACAAACATGATGCGCGCTTCCGGGTTTCCGACGCCAAAGACGATGTTCGTCCTTTTCTCGCACAGGCCGCAGCGCCTGCAGTCGCCCAGCTCGGCGCGTACCTCTTCCAGGTTGGCGAATCCGCTCGACGGTCGTTCTTTCACGTCGCTCCCCTCTCGCTTCGGTGGCTTTCGAGACGGACCAGCGGCCGGTGCCGGGGCGGGTTCCCCCCGCGGCGCCGCCCGTTCTTCTGGCTCGGGATGGAGGCTCGGCCTGTCGAGCACGTAGTCCAGGCCCTGGTCCGCGAGGAACTGCGCCCTGAGCCTGAGTTGCGCCTCCAGGCCCTCACGCCCCATGCCGGTGCTCCACGATGGCGTCCCACAGGGCCCGTGCGCACTCGACCTTGGTCCGCTCCGGAATCCTGTCCTCTTCGCCGTCCGGCCACAGGAGCGTCAGCGCGTTGCGGTCGCCCTCGAAGCCCACGCCTTCTCCCGACACGTCGTTGGCGGCGATGAGGTCGAGGCCTTTCTTCTCGAGTTTCTTCCGGGCGTTGGCCTTCACGTCTTCTGTTTCCGCGGCGAAGCCGCACACGAACTGCCCGGTCTTCTTGAGCCCCTTGAGGCCCGCCAGAATATCGGGCGTGGGCTCAAGCGCGATTGCCCAGTCGGCCCCCTCCTCCTTTTTATGCTTGGAGGGCAGGACCTGCGCGGCCCGGTAGTCGGCGACGGCCGCGGCCATCACGAGCACCTTGCAAAGGGGGAAGTGCTCCTTCACGGCCGCCTGCATCTCCTGCGCCGTAATGATGTTCACGACCTTCGCGCCGGGTGGAGGTTCCAGTCCCGAAGGCCCGCTGATCAGCGTAACCGCTCGCCCCGCGCATGAGCGCCTCGCGGGCCACCGCGTAACCCATCTTGCCCGAGGACCGGTTGCGAGATGTACCGGACCGGGTCCACCGGCTCGCGCGTCGGCCCCGCGGTCACGAGGACCTCTACGCCCTCGAGGTCG
Source organism: uncultured Acidobacteriota bacterium (assembly GCA_963724125.1). GTDB lineage: Bacteria > Acidobacteriota > UBA4820 > UBA4820 > DSQY01 > CAVRTJ01. Next base: position 358,155 of record CAVRTJ010000003.1, on the reverse strand, counting down.
CCCCGCCTTTCCAGTATGGCCACCGCCTCCTGGGCGACGGTTGCCGGCTCGGGCAGCCTGCCCTCGTCCACGTCCCCGCACGCCAGGACCCCCCGGGCCGGCTGGAGGATTACGTGGCCGCGGTCACCGAGAATCTTGAGGTTCTCCTGGACGGCGGGATGACGGTACATGTTCCCGTTCATGGCCGGCGCGATGAGCACCGGCACGCCGCGCCCGGCCAGGTAGTGCGTCGTGAGGAAGTCGTCGGCGACACCGCGAGCGAACTTGCCGATGACGTTCGCGGTTGCGGGCGCCACGATGAGAAGTTCCTCCCACTTCGCCAGTTCCACGTGGGCGATGGAGGGGTCGCCCGCCCCAGTGAAAAGATCGGTGATGACCGGGTTGCCGGAGAGGGCCTGGAAGGTCACGGGCGCCACCAGGCGCGTGGCGTGGTCCGTCATCACCACCTTGACGTCGCAGCCCAGGTCCATGAGCCGCCTCACCAGGTCGCAGGCCTTATAAATGCTGATGCCCGCCGAAACCCCCAGCGTAACCCGCCGTTTTTCGTTGCTCATGGTCCACCCCCATTAAGCAGGAACCCGTTCGATGAGACGATTATGGCAGGCCGGTCTGCAAAAACCAACCTCCCGGGCGTCCTCGGACCGATGGGTATTCGAAGGCTAGGCCTTCGGCTTGTTCTTGAGCGCGATCCCGAGTTCGTCGAGCTGTTTCGTGTCCACGGCGCTAGGGGACCCCGTCATCAGGCAGAGGCCCGACGTGGTCTTGGGGAACGGGATGACGTCCCGGATAGAGTCGCACCCCAGCAGCAGCATGACCAGCCGGTCGAAGCCGAAGGCGATGCCTCCGTGGGGCGGCGTGCCGTACCGGAAGGCGTCCAGCAGGAACCCAAACTTCTCCTGGGCCTGCTCGTCCGTGAAGCCGAGCGCCCTGAAGACCTTCCGCTGAACGTCGGCCCGGTGGATACGGATGGACCCCCCGCCGATCTCGTTGCCGTCCAGCACGAGGTCGTAGGCCAGGGATTCCACCTTGCCGGGATCGTCGGCCAACAGGTTCCAGTGCTCTTCCCTGGGCATGGTGAAGGGGTGGTGGCGGGCCGCCCAGCGCTGCTCTTCGCCGTCCCATTCGAAGGCGGGAAAACGGTGGACCCACAAGAGGTCGTGACGATTCGCGTCGATGAGGTCCAGCGTCTCGGCGAAGTGGAGCCTCAGGGCCGAAAGGCATGCGCAGGCCGTGTCGTAGGGCGCGGCCACGAACAGCCCGAGATCGCCCTCGCCCGCACCCACGGCGTCCAGCATGGCCGTCGCGGGGCCTTCCCCGATGTGCTTGAGCACGGCGCCGGCCAGGCCGCCTTCCCTCCGCATGAGGGAAACAACGCCCTTGCCGCCGAAGGGTTTTACCACGTCGTTCAGCGCGTCGAGGTTCTTGCGCGAAATCCCGGCCTGCCCGGGCACGCAGAGACCGCGGACCGTTCCGCCCGCGTCGAGAACCGACCGGAAGACGCCGAAGCTCGTTCCCGCCGCGATGTCGGAAACCGTCTTGAGTTCCATACCGAAGCGCGTGTCGGGCTTGTCGATCCCGTAGCGGTCCATGGCCTGGGCATAGGTGAGCCTGGGAATGGACGAGGGCGCGGGCAGGCCGACCGCGCTGAAGAGTTCCAGCGTGAGGCCTTCTGCCAGGGCCATGACATCCTCTTCCGTGGGAAACGACATCTCGATGTCGATCTGCGTGAACTCGAGCTGGCGGTCGGCCCTGAGGTCCTCGTCCCGGAAGCACTTCACGACCTGGAAGTAGCGGTCGAAGCCCGCAACCATGCAGAGCTGCTTGAAGAGCTGGGGCGACTGGGGCAGCGCGTAGAAGGCGCCTTCGCGCAGCCGCGACGGCACCAGGAAGTCGCGGGCGCCCTCGGGCGTGGACTTGGTCAGGAAGGGCGTCTCGATCTCGAGGAATCCCTGGTCGCTCAGGTAGGCGCGGGTCTTCTGGGCGAGCCTGTGGCGGGCGGCGATCCGCGCGTTCTGGAAGGGGCGCCTCAGGTCCAGGTACCTGTACTGCAGACGGAGTTCCTCGCTGACCTGCGCCTCATCCTCCACGGCGAAGGGCGGCGTCTCGGCCTCGGCGAGCACCTCCAGCTCGGAGACCTCCACCTCGATCTCGCCAGTCCCCATCTGCGGGTTGACGTCCTTCTCGCTCCTGGGCTTCACCACGCCCTTCACCGCGACGACGAACTCCGGCCGGAGCTCCTTGGCGCGCGCGAAGGTCTTGGGGTTCCTGTCCTCCGAAAAGACGAGCTGGCAGATGCCCTCGCGGTCCCGGAGGTCCACGAAGACGAGACTTCCGAGGTCCCGCCTGCGGCGGACCCAGCCCTTGAGGACGAGTTCCTGGTCGAGGTGGTCCCTTCTCACGAGTCCCGCGTAGATGGTGCGCCGGGGTAGGCTCATTCCGTGCTCTCCGCCTGCAGCCGCTGGCTCAGGGCGTCCGGACCGAGGGCGAACTGCTCCCCGGTCGCCATGTCTTTCAGCGTGAAGACCTTGCTGGAGGCCTCTTCCTCTCCGACGAGGACGACCCACCGGACGTTCATGCGGTCCGCCCGTTTCAGGGCCGATTTGAAGGAACGCCGGGTGTGCTCCATGGCCACCACGTGCCTTTTCTTTCTCAGCGCCATGGCGAGGTCGAGGGCGGCATCGTAGGTCCCCTCGCCCGCCCACGCCGCGTAGACCCACGGCAGGCGCGCAGCCGCGTCGCGCGGCAGGGCCATGAGGAGGCGCTCCATACCGAGGGCCCAGCCGAAGCCGGGCATGGCCGGCCCGCCGATCTCCTCGAGCAGGCCGTCGTACCGGCCGCCGCCCAACAGGGCGTCCTGGGCGCCCAGGGCGCTGCTCGTGACCTCGAAGACGGTCCGGGTGTAGTAGTCCAGGCCCCGCACGAGCCGGTCCCTGCCCGCGTAGCGCACGCCGAGCCTGTCGAGCACGGCCTTTACGGCGTGGTGGTGCCCCGCGCAGTCCTCGCAGAGGTACTCCTCGAAGCTGGGCGCCGCGTCCAGGTGGGGCTGGCACCCGGGGACCTTGCAGTCGAGCACCCTCAGGGGGTTGGTCGTGAGCCGCCTGCGGCAGTCGCCGCACAGCGAACCGGCGTGGTCCTCAAGCGCCGCCTTGAGCGCTTCCACGTAGACCGGCCGGCACTTCGGGCATCCCACCGAGTTCAGCTGGACCTCGATGCCCAGCACGCCCAGCGACTCCAAGAACTCCACAAGCATGGCGATGGTCTCGGCGTCGGCGCCCGGCGAGGGGTCGCCCAGCACCTCCGCGCCGATCTGGTGGAACTGCCGGTAGCGCCCCTTCTGGGGCCTCTCGTACCGGAACTGCGGGCCGATGTAGAAGAGTCGCGCGTGCAGCGGCGAGTCGTAGAGCCGGTGCTCCACCATGGACCGCGCCACGCCCGCCGTGTTCTCGGGCCGCATGGTGAGGCTGCGCCCCTTCCGGTCCTTGAACGTATACATCTCCTTGGTGACGATGTCGGTCTCGTCGCCGATCCCTCGCACGAACAGCTCGGTGGGCTCGAGAATGGGCGTGCGGATCTCCGTGAAGCCGTAGCGGCCGAAGACCTCCCGCGCCGCGCTCTCCACCTTCTGCCAGACGGTGATGTCAGGAAACAACAGATCCTGGGTGCCCTTGACGGCCGAAATCATAGCGCCTCCACCGGGGGATTCTACCACGCGGGGGACGAATTTTGGATTTGGGATCAGCACTGTCCGGTTGTTTTTTTGAACGCGGGCTGTAAGTCATTCCCCCTCTTGCGACTACGCCACATTTTGCACGGTGACGATGCGTGGAGCGATCATCTTATCTTGCGACTACGCCACATTTTGCACGGTGACGATGCGTGGAGCGATCATCATCCAGCAGTGATCCCAAATTCAAAATCCCAACTCCCGCCCCCTTGCGCCGGCCGTCCGCTGCCGTAAATTGAAAGCAGGACTGGGCAGTCTTTCAAATAATTCGTAGCCCGGCGTTGTTGCAATCGGATAGAGGCACTGCTGTCGGGAGAGAAGATGATCGTCGGGGTACCGAAGGAAACCTATACAGGGGAACGAAGGGTGGCGCTGACGCCCGCCGCCGCCGCGTCGCTCATGAAAGCGGGGCACGAGGTGCACATGGAGCGCGGAGCGGGTGAAGCAGCGGGCTTTCCGGACGCCCCGTTCGAGGAAAAAGGCGTCCTGCTGGCACCCTCTCGCGAAGCGGTCTTCGAACAGGCCCAGGCCGTGCTCCAGGTGCGCGGCTACGGGGCCAACCCCGAGGCCGGTAAGCCGGACCTCGCGCTGGTACGCGAAGGCCAGGCGCTCCTCGGATTCCATGAACCGCTTTCCGCCTCAACCCCTGTCCGCGAACTGGCCGGGCGGGGCGTGCTCCTCTTCGCGCTGGAACTCGTGCCTCGGATCACCCGGGCACAGAGCATGGACGCCCTGTCCTCCATGGCCATGATCAGCGGCTACAAGGCCGTTCTGATCGCCGCGGAGCGGCTCCCCCGCATGTTCCCCCTGATGATGACCGCCGCGGGCACCCTGAGCCCCACCCGCGTTTTCGTGATCGGGGCCGGCGTGGCGGGCCTGCAGGCCATCGCCACGGCCCGGAGGATCGGGGCGGTCGTCACGGCCTACGACCTCAGGCCCGCCGTCAAGGAACAGGTCGAGAGCCTGGGCGCCCGCTTTGCCGAACTGCCCATCGAGGCGGGGGACGCAGAGGGCAAGGGAGGCTACGCCCGGGCCATGGACGAGGCCTTCTACCGCCGGCAGCGGGAGTTCATGCAGGCCATCGTCGCAGAAAACGACGTCGTGATCACCACCGCCGCGGTCCCCGGTAAAAAGGCGCCCATGCTCATTACGCGCGACATGATCGCGGCCATGAAACCCGGATCGGTCATCGTGGACCTGGCCGCGGAACGCGGCGGCAACTGCGAGCCAACGAAGCCCGACGAGGCCGTGGACGTCCAGGGCGTGACCGTTTTGGGGCCCACCAACCTGGCCGCGACGGTCCCCTACCACGCGAGCCAGATGATCGCCCGCAACCTGGCCAACCTGCTGATCCACCTGGCGGGCAGCGGGAGCGTCGAATCGGGGCGCCTTTTGCCGGCCGCGGACGACGAAATCACGCACGAGACCCTGGTGACCCGGGACGGGAAGGTCGTTCACCCGGCCGTGCGGGAAGCCCTCGGCCTCGGCGCGCCCGAATAGTAAGGAGGAGGCTCGTTTCATGGACATGTTCGTCATGGTCCTCACCGTCTTCGTGCTGGCCATCTTCGTGGGATTCGAGGTGATCACAAAGGTTCCGCCCATCCTTCACACGCCCCTCATGTCCGGGTCCAACGCCATTTCGGGCATCACCCTGATCGGCGCCATTTTGTCGGCCGGCACGAAGCTCACGCTGCTGACCACCGTGCTCGGCTTTACGGCCGTGGTCTTCGCCACCATCAACGTGGTGGGCGGGTTCCTGGTGACCCACCGAATGCTCGGCATGTTCCGGAAGAAGGACTGAGCCGTGAGCCTCGGACTGATCAACATCGCCTACCTGGTAGCCGCCGTGCTCTTCATCCTGGGCCTCAAAGGGCTCGGCCACCCGCGTACGGCCGTGCGCGGGAACGTCCTCGGCGCGCTCGGCATGCTGATCGCCATAGTGGTGACCCTGCTGGACAAGAGCATCGTGAGCTACGAGGTGATCCTCGCCGGCATCGTCGTGGGCAGCGCCCTGGGCGCTCTGCTCGCGCTCAAGATCCGGATGACCGCCATGCCGCAGATGGTCGCCCTTTTGAACGGTTTCGGAGGCGGCGCGTCGGTCCTGGTGGCCGGGGCAGCGTTCATCGAGATCCTCCACGGGGGCGGCGCGATTACCGCGCAGCTCACGGTGGCCACCGGAGCATCGGGACTGATCGGGGCCGTGACCTTCTGGGGAAGCCTCGTGGCTTTCGCCAAGCTTCAGGAGATCATGTCGGGACGGTCCATCGTCTTCAAGGGCCAGCAGGTGCTCAACGCGTTCCTCGGCCTGGTGTGCGTCGCGCTCGGCGCGTGGATCGTTGCGACGCCATCGGCCACCTGGGCCTATTGGGCGCTGGTGGCCGTGGCCTCGCTGCTGGGCGTCCTCATCACCATCCCCGTGGGCGGCGCCGACATGCCTGTGGTCATCGCCCTTCTGAACAGCTACTCGGGCCTCGCGGCCACGGCTACGGGCTTCGTGCTCAACAACAACGTGCTCATCATCGCCGGTTCGCTCGTGGGCGCCTCGGGCATCATCCTGAGCCAGATCATGTGCCGCGCCATGAACCGGTCCCTGGCGAGCGTCCTCGCCGGCATCTCTGAGGGCGGCGGGGCGGGGACAGCCACCGACAGCATCTATGAGGGACGGGTCAAGTCGGCCTCCGCGGAAGAGGTGGCCATGGTCTTCGACGTCGCCCGGCAGGCCGTGGTTGTGCCCGGCTACGGCATGGCCGTCGCCCAGGCCCAGCACGCGGTCCGGGACCTCTCGAACCTGCTGGAGTCGCGCGGCGTAGAGGTGACTTTCGCCATCCATCCGGTGGCTGGCCGCATGCCCGGCCACATGAACGTCCTCCTGGCCGAAGCGAACGTCCCGTACGACCGCCTGAAGACCATGGAAGAAGCCAATCCGACTTTCGAGCAGACCGACGTGGTCCTCGTGATCGGCGCCAACGACGTGGTCAATCCGGTGGCCCGGGAGGCGTCGGGCACACCGATTTCGGGCATGCCAATCCTCGACGTGGACAAGGCGCGGACGGTGGTGGTCATCAAGCGCAGCCTCAGCCCGGGGTTCGCCGGTATCCCCAATCCGCTCTTCGCGGCCGACAACACCCTCATGTTCTTCGGCGACGGCAAGAAGGCCGTCCTGGAGCTTATTTCGGCAATGAAGGAAGGCTGAAAGCCCCGCCGGTTCTATTATTCTTGACACAGTGCGCCTCCGACAAGGATACTGCCCGGGTGAGCGAAAGACTGAACCCCGCCGTCAGGTACATGGACGAATCGGTCATCCGGGAGATGACGCGGGTGGTCGCGCGTTCCGGCGCGGTCAACCTGGCCCAGGGCTATCCCGAGTATCCCGTCCCGGAGTCCGTTCTGGAGGCCGCGCGGAGCGCCATCGCGGACGGCCGGAACCGGTACACCTACACGTGGGGCGAACCGTCCCTGCGCCGGGCGCTGACGGAACACCTCGACGACAGGTGGGGCCTTGCCTACGACCCAGAAGAGGAGTGCGTGATCACCTGCGGCGCCTCCGAGGCCATCATGGCCACGCTCCTGGCCGTACTCTCGCCGGGCGACGGGGTGGTGATTCCCGAACCCATCTACGAAAATTACCTGCCCGCGGCCCGACTCACCCACGCCGAGCCGCGGCTCCTTTCGCTGGACCCCTTCACCGGCGCCTGGAACGCCGCCGACCTCGACGCCGCGCTGTCAGATGCCCGGGTCATGATCCTCAACACCCCGGCCAATCCCACCGGCAAGGTCTGGAGCCGGGACGAACTATCGACGGTGGCGGAATCGCTCGAACGCCACGACGCCATCCTGGTCACCGACGAAACGTACGCCCATATCACCCGCCCGGGGGCGGACCACCTCCCCCCCGCAACGTTCGACAGGTTGCGGGACCGAACGGTCACGATCAGCTCCTTCTCCAAGACCTACGCGGTCACGGGCTGGCGCGTGGGGTACGCCTGCGCGCCGCGTCCTCTCATGGCAGGCATCAGGAAGGTCCACGACTTCCTCACGATCTGCGCCCCGGCGCCGTTCCAGGCCGCACGTGGAAGAGGCCCTCAAGCTGCCCGGCCTGACTATTACCGTGAGATGGCCGCCGCCTACGACGCGCGCCTTGCCCTCCTCTCGGAGGGCCTCGCCTCGGCCGGCTTCCGCGTGAACCGGCCGCAGGGGACTTATTTCCTCCTGGTCGACGTGAGGGACATGGGCATCGAAGACGACCGGGGCTGGTCCCTGCGGTTTGCCGAGGAACGGGGCGTGGCCGGCGTGCCCGGATCGGCCTTTCTTCAGCGGGGCATGCCCCGCGAGGATGGGACGGCGCCGGACCGGCGCGGCAGTTTTTTGCGCCTGAGCTTCGGCAAGTCGGAGGCCGACATCGAGGAGGCCGTCCGGCGCCTGCGCGCATCGGCCTGACCTCCTCCGGCCCTCTTTCTATTTTTCCAGCAGCGATTCGAGGGTTTCAAAGAATCCGGGGAAGGACTTCGCGACGCAGCCGGGATCGAGGATGACCGTGCCGGGGATGCGGAGCCCCATCACGGCGAAGGCCATGGCCATGCGGTGGTCGCCGCGCGGGTCGAGGCGTGCGGGTCGATAAGCCGCGGAGGGTGTGACGGTGAGTCGGTCGCCCTCCACCGTCATCGTGCCGCCCAGCGCGGACACGGCCTCGGCGAGTACGGCGAGCCTGTCGCTCTCCTTGAACCTGAGGTGTGCCACGCCTTCCAGGGTCGTCGGCGAGGGCGCGAATAGGGCTACCGCCACCAGGGGCGGCACGAGGTCGGGGCAGTCCCTCACGTCGGCGCTGAGTCCCGATGCGGGAAAACCGGCCACCGTAAGCCCGTCGGGTGTCTCGGCCGTCCCAACGCCCATGGCCTCCAGAAATCCGGCAAGGACGGCGTCACCCTGGAGCATGCAACGCGCGATTCCCCTCACCTGCACGCGTCCTCCCGTGACGGCCGCGGCCGAAAAGAGAAAGGCGGCCGCCGAGGCGTCGGGTTCCACGGCAACGTCGGTACCCGTGTAGCCGCCCGGCCGAACGGCCCAGGCCGCAGGCCCGGACGCCTCCACCCCGGCCCCGAAACGGGCCATGAGCCGGGCGGTCATCCGGACGTAAGACGAAGACACCAGATTTCGGGCCTGTAGACGTACCGGTCCCCCGGCGAGGGGGGAAGCCAGCAGCAGGCCCGAAAGAAACTGGCTGCTCGCGACCGAGTCGACCGCGATGTCCCCGCCGCGCCACCTCGCGCCTTCTATCTCCAGGGGCGGACAGCCCTCTTCGGCCGGGAAGCGCACCTTCGCGCCCATGGCCGCGAGCGCGTCGGCCACGGGACCGAGAGGACGTCGCCGGAGCTGTTCGGACCCGTCGAGTCGAAAGCGGCCCATCGAGGCGCCGCATACCGCGGCCAGAAGGCGGAGGGTCGTTCCCGACGACCTGCAGTCGAGGTCGGCTGCGGCCGCGGGTAATCGGCCCTGCCCACCGGTTACCCGGACGGCGTCGCCCTCGCGGGCGACGGCCACCCCCAGGGCCCGGAGGCAGGCCAGCGTGGCGTCGACGTCCTCTCCTTCCGGGAGTGGGTGGACGAGGGTATCACCGGCTCGCCAGGGCGCCCAGGATGAGCGCCCTGTGCGCGATGGACTTCGAGGGCGGCACTTGAACCGACCCGGCGGCACGCAGGCCGTCGGGCACCTTGTAAACCGGCGGATGGGGGAAAGTCCTCACTATCGGGGCGCCCTTCCTCGCGGGGGAGGTCATCGGTCCTTGAGGGCCCGCTCCTGCTCCCGCGCGATCTCGCGCGCTTTGATCGACTCGCGCTTGTCGTATAGCTTCTTGCCCTTGCCCAGGCCCAGCTCCACCTTGACCTTGCCCCGGCTCATGTAGACGCGGAGGGGCACCAGCGTGAGGCCCTTCCCCTCCACGCGACCCTTGAGCTTATCCAGCTCCTTCCTGTGCATGAGGAGCTTGCGCTTTCGCATCGGGTCGATGGGCGTGAGGGTGTTGTGCGTATGGTGGCTGTAGGGCGAAATGTGGCACTGGTGCAACCAGAGCTCGTCTCCGTCCAGAGAGGCATAGGCGTCCTTGAGCTGCAGCCTTCCCTCGCGGATGGACTTGACCTCGGGCCCCAGGAGCACGATGCCCGCCTCGAATTTGTCCAGGATTTCGTAGAGATGAAAGGCCTGACGGTTCCGGGCGATATCCTTGTGCCCTGCGCTGTCCGCGCTCATGAATCCCCGGCCTCCTTAGAAGGCGGGAGGTGGCGCATGACGGCGTCCTTGAATGACCTGGGGACGCCGATGGAAGGCATGTCCTCGAGGGTGTTCAGTAGCCGCTTCATGGATTCGTACTCGGTCTGGCAGGCCGGGCACTTCGAGAGGTGTTCCAATATCTCGGCCGACTCCTCCGCGGTGAAGTCGTTCTCGATGAACCGGGGGAGGAGGGCCAGAATTTTGGTGCAGTGCTTAGTGTCCTCGTTACCGGTCATGTCGTTTTCTCCAAATCCCGAACGGCGTTTCTCCGCTTGGCTGCGACGATTGACCTTCCGGCTCCGGCGGCGGCGTCCCCATGCGCCCCGAGATCAACGAAACTCCTCCAGCTTCTCCATCAATATCTGCCGCGCTCTGAAAATCCTGTTCTTGACCGTGCCTATGGGCAGCCCGGTGATTTTGGCCATCTCCTCGTAGGATCGGAAGTTGAAGTGCCGGAGGAGAACGAGTTCCCTGTAGGACGACGGCAGGTCTTTCAGCGCCTTTTGAACCTCCACGAGAAGCATTTTATTTCTATACGCCTCTTCCGGCCCCAAAGTTGCGCTTTCCAGGGGCAGGTCTGGCATGTCGGGATCGTCCTCCCGCTGCTGTATGGAGGTCGTGGTCATGTGCTGCCGCCGCAGGTGGTCGATGGTATGGTTGCTGGCGATTTTGTAAAGCCACGTCGAGAACTTGTACTGGCCGTCGTACCGGTCGAGGCTCTCGATAGACCTTGATGAAGACCTCCTGCGAGAGTTCCAGCGCCTCTTCGTAGTGGTGGACCATGTGGTAGATGTACGTGGCCAGACCCTTCTGGTAGCGTTCGACCAAGGCGCCGAAGGCCTCGCGGTCGCCGCCGAGCACCGCCTTGATCACCTCGCTGTCGGTAAGGACCCTCTGCCCCGCCATGCATTCTCCCGGACCTCCATTGTAGGGAGTTGCAGGGCATCCCACAAGCCCGGCGCAACCGGGTGCCCGAGTGCGGGGCATGCTATCATGAGGTACACGTTCCGGATCGTCTGCGGGGACGGGAATCCTCCTCCCCGCGCCCATTCTTCGAGGAGGCGGCCATGAAATCCCACCGCGAAACGCTGGCCTTCAACACCCCGCACCGGAGAGGCTTCGTCAACATCACCCCTGAAGTCGAGGACGCCGTACGCGCGAGCGGCATTTCCGAAGGGCTGTGCCTGGTCAACGCCATGCACATCACGGCGAGCGTCTTCATCAACGACGACGAACCCGGCCTGCACCAGGACTACGAGGAGTGGCTGGAAGGCCTCGCGCCGCATGCGCCCGTCTCCCGTTACAGGCACAACCGCACGGGCGAGGACAACGGCGACGCACACCTCAAGCGGCAGGTCATGGGCCGCGAGGTCGTCGTGGCCGTTACGGGCGGCCGGCTCGACTTCGGCCCCTGGGAGCAGATCTTCTACGGAGAATTCGACGGACGCCGGCCAAAGCGCGTAATGATCAAGATCATCGGTGAATGACACTCTCGTTCGGGCCGGGACTTCCCGGTCCCGCACGCCGTAACTGCCAAACCTGGGAGGCCCGAAATGGAAAGAAGCTTCTTCGTGCTCGGCGCCCTCTTCGCTTTCATGTCCGTGGCGGCGGGCGCCTTCGGTGCCCACGTGCTCAAGGGCAGGCTCTCACCCGACATGCTCGCCGTCTTCGAAACGGGTGCCCGCTATCAGATGTACCACGGCCTGGCCCTCCTGGTAGTGGCCTGGGCTGCGGCCCACTGGACGTCCCAGCTCGTGAAGGCGGCGGGCTGGCTGCTGGTGGCAGGCACGGTGCTCTTCTCCGGGAGCCTTTACGTCCTGGCCCTCTCGGGGCTCCGGTGGCTCGGCGCCGTCACGCCCGTGGGCGGACTCTGTTTTCTCGTCGGCTGGGCCCTGCTGGCCTGGGCGGGCTGGAAGGGCTGAGGCCAGAAATGCGTTTTCCCAACAGGCGGACCTCCGTCCACCGAGAAAGGAGCGTCCCATGGATCGAAACAAGAAGGTTCCAGAGGACCCCGACGCCCTCATCACCATCCGGACGTTTTTAAGCCCTGTCGAGGCCGAGTGGGCTCAGGCCGTTCTCACCTCGGCGGGCGTCTGTTCATTCATTCCGGACCGCAACATCAACTTCGGTTTCAATTTCATCGGCGGCGTCCGCCTCCAGATCCCGGCCTCCAAGGCCGATGAGGCGGAGGAGATCCTTTCGGAGAGCGAATTCGAGCAGCACAACCTCTTGAGCGAACAGTCCCCTCAGGACGCCTCGGGTGCCGCAGAAGGTGACCAAACCGACGAGATGGAGTCGGACCTTCCCGTGGACGCAGTGGATTCCGAGGACGTCTGCCCCATGGGCCGCGAACTCGAGCGCTGCCCCGCCTGCGGCTCCGACGAAGTTGGGGCCACCGTGCCTCCCGAGTACGCCGTCGAGAGCCGCCTCAGGACATTTTTCAGGCACTTTTCGCGGCCACGGCTGGCTCAAGTGCAACGCCTGCGGTCACACCTGGGACGACAGCGAGGGGTAGGGACATTTCGGATTTGGGATTTGGGATTTGGGATTTGAACTACGGCAGACGGCAGGCCTTCGAAGAATTCCTCTCGCCCCAACCACTCAATGTGCCCGACGCGACCGGATCGCTGACACCCTTACTTTCCATCCCTCTTCTCTCTCGCTAAGTATGTGTTGCGCTGAGAGCTTTGCCTACCTTGGCTCGAAACGAATTTATCGGGCCACGAGGCTAACCAAAGAAGGTTCGGCCGAGGGTGCGGGCTTTTTCAAGGATGCGACGTCGGGCGGCGTCGGTGATGTTGGCGACGTCGTGGAAGATGACGTGCTCTACCTTCCTGACGCCGCACATCTTGAGGGTCCACTCGTCGAGCGTCTTCCTGAGTGGTCCGTCTAAGCGGAAAGACCTGTACAGCATCTCGTTCGCACCGGCGGTGTTGATGACGAGCGCCCTGGGGTGGTCGAGCAGGCCCTCCACTCGGCCGCCCTCCGCAAACCTGAAGGCGAAGTTCTCGAAAAAGACGCGGTCGAAAAACCCTTTGAGCATGGCGGGCTGACCGAACCACCAGACCGGAAAGACGAAGGCCAGCCCCCGCGCCCTGAGGACCCTCTCCTGGTACAGGGCGACGTCCTGGGGAGCGCCTCCGGCTTCGAAGGCGGCCATGTCCCCCGCGGACAGCTCGGGGCGGAAGCCCTCCGCGTATAGATCGGCGGTATCCACTACGTGGCCTGCTTCTTCAAGCCCTCCGGTGAGCGCCTGCACCACGGCGGCGTTGAAGGAATCGGGCCTGGGGTGGGCCAGAACAACGAAGACTCGCATGGTCGTCTTAGACGCGGTCCGGCCTAGCTGGCCAGGAAGCGGTCCGAGCCCCAAACGGCGAGGACTTCGCCCAGGAATGCCGTGTGGTAGTCCCGCTCCGGGTAATTTCCCATAAGGCCCTGGTCGAGGAACCGGCTGGGATCTACGGCCATTGTGGCCATGACGCGGCACTCGATGGACAGCTCGGCCTGGGCCACCCGGGGAACCGTTATTTTCTCGCTGGGCGCGGGCGTGAGACCGGTCGCTTCCCACTTGTCCACGTCCCGGCCCGACTGGGAACCGCACAGGTCCAGCGCAGGCCGCAAGGCCTCCGGCAGGACGTTGAGCGTAAACTCTGGCGTGGACTTCAGCAGGGAGAAAGTATACCTCGTGGGCCGGACGTAGACCGTCGCGGTGGGCCGGTTCCAGATGGTTCCAAATCCCCCCCAGGACACGGTCATGGGGTTGGCTCCGCGTGCGCCGCCCACCAGGAGGGCCCACTCCTTGTCCAATATGTGAAAGGGTCTGACGGCGAGTTGTTCGATTTCGATCCAATGCATGAGACTGCCCCCGATATTCAGGTGGTTTCGGGCCGCCCACCGCAGGGAGGGCTCCCGGTGGCGGGCGAGGTTCCCGGTGGCTATTTCTTGAGCGTTTTCCTGAGAGCCGCCGTGACTTTTTTCAGGCAGATGCGCGCCGCCGCCTCGGGACTGTCGGCGAGGGACCAGCGCCCCTTCAACTGGTATTCGGCGGACCACAGCTTGTGCCCATCCGCGTCCCGGATGGTCATCAGGAGCGTTCCGTTTTCGTAAGTGCGAGACCCCGCCGTGGGGATTCCGCGATCCGAGATGGTCCCGGAAGGCGGGGGATAGGCGCCCGAATACCAGCTTCTCCCGACACCCACGGAACCCCACGCCGAGGCGGTCGCCTGCCGGCTGGAGAAGGCGACGGCCACGGTGCCCGCGGCACCCTTTTCCTTCCCGATCGGAAGGATCGGCTTCAAATCTGCCAGCGTCATGGCGTAGACCGTTCGCTCCAGATCGGGATTGTCGGCCCGGACCTTGAGCTGGTAGGTCGGGGTTGCCAGGAGGGACTGAGAATCCCCGGCGGGCACGGTTCGGAGCGTCGAGCACCCGACAAGACCGAAAACCGTGATGAACAGGACCAGCAGTGGACCTCTCTTCATTGTCACGCCTCCAGGCGGCTACAAACGCCTCAGTAGTATTATGGCACAGACACGGCCGTCCGCCAGTCTCCCGGGTGTACCCTTGTCCCCCGCGGCATTTGCAACCTTTCCAGGCAGGAAGGAAACGAGGCCCCGGACAGTTGACGGGCGTTCAGGCGGGCGGAGCCGTCTCTGAGAGAGCCAGAACGGCTTCGAACTCGGCCGGCTCCACCGGGCAGACCGACAGGCGGGACTGGCGAAGGAGCGCCATGTTCCGGAGGCCGGGCGAGGCCCTGACTTCGGAGAGCGTCACGGGCTTGTTCAGAACAAAGGCGGGCGCCACGTCGACGGCGCTCCAGCCGTCCTTCTCGGCGGTGGGATCGGGATAGGCCTCCCGCACGACCTTCGTCACACCGACAATCCGCTTTTCGCTGACCGAATGATAGTAGAGGCACAGGTCGCCCGTCTTCATGGCCCGAAGGTTGTTGCGGGCCTGGTAGTTGCGCACGCCGTCCCAGGCCGTGCGGCCGTCCTCGAGAAGATCGTCCCAGGCGTAGGCCGAGGGCTCGCTCTTGATCAGCCAGAAGGACATCATGCGCCCCCTCTCATGGACTCAGGCGAGGGTCTTCGCATCTTCAAGGACCTGGTCCACGTGACCCTTCACCTTGACGTTGGGATAGACCTTCAGGATGGTTCCTTCGGCATCTGCGATCACCGTGCTGCGCACGATGCCCATGTAGGTCCTGCCGTAGTTCTTCTTTTCCCGCCAGGCCCCCGCCGCCTCGCACAGGGCCGCGTCCGAATCGCTCAGGAGGGGAAAAGTGAGCGACTGCTTGTCGGTGAAATTGCAGTGGGACTTGACCGAGTCCCTTGACACGCCCGCAACGTTGAATCCTGCGGCACGGAAATCCTCCAGCCGATCGCGAAAGCCCTGGGCCTCCAGAGTACAGCCGGGCGTGCTGTCCTTAGGGTAGAAGTAGAGGACGAGCCCCTTCGATCCCTTAAGGTCCCGAAAGGTCTTTTTCTCGCCGGACTGGTCGGGTATCTCGAAACCGGGCAGTTTGTCTCCCTTGCTCAGCATGTGGTCTCTCCTTCTTCATTATGATTTTTTCTCTATGCGCTCGCCACAAGTATAACCTCTTCCAGCGCGGGTTTGTTCCGGCAACAGCCGGAAGCCTAGGCCCGGCGGGCGCTGTGTGGAAACATGAAACGGGAAGGTCCGTCCCCCTTGCATTTCCCGTTACCTTTCGCCTATGCTGAAGGGGGGCTTGATTGAGGGTGCGTGTTCACGGCACAACAGGCAGGAGCGCATGGACCGGGGCTCGTTCCGCGGTCGTCATACTCACCTGCGCCGCGCCCGTGATTGCGACCGCGCAACAGGCGGGCCTCCCGGCCGGCCTTCAGTCACAGCCTACGAACCTCTCTTATGTTGTCCGAGCATTCGCTTTCATCCTTGCCGCGCTCCTTCTCTTCGCCGGACGCCGCCTGCCCCGGCTCACGCTCGGAACTTTCTTTCTGTCTGCCAGCCTTGCGGCGTCCTGGATCGGGTTTTCCACCACGAGTTACGCTGCGGTTCTCGGCACGTCCTTCGTGGGACTGGCCTTCGGAATGGCGGTCTATCTGTTCGTTCCGCGCCTGGGCATGGTGATCGCGTCCTTCTGGCCATTGCCGGCACTCTACCTCGCCTGGCTCTATTTCACCGGTAGTTTTACGGTCAACAAACCCGTACTGATCGCGCTCGCGCTTGTGGGCGCCGTACTGGGAGGCGTGCTGCCCCGCTTCAGCACGGCCATGGTCGCCGCGGCCATGGGGACCCTCTTGGCTGCGGCTTCCTGGCCGGGCGGGGCCCATTTCTGGCCTTTTTTCGCCCTGTTTCTGGGAAGCTTCGCCTGGCAGACAATGCCTCTGGACAGGGTTGTCCCGCCCTCACCGCAGTGGCCCGTCAGGCGGGAAGAAAGGCTCCGAATGAAGCGCGCCCGCTGGGCCCGCTCTATGGTCTGGGGCGCCATCATCCTGGCCTCGGCCTTCCTGCTTCTGGCTTTTCTTGCCCCTATGCCCCTTTCCACGGGCCAGCCCTACGCGGCGCGCCTGGATGCCCTCCGAAAAGATGGCGCGCTGAGCCGGCCCGGCTTCACCCTGTCCGCCGCCGACGGGTACTACCTTTTCGGTCGCCCCATACCCGCAACTCTCGTAGGCGATTCCGGCTCTTTCCGAAACAGGCTCCGCGTCCTCGTGATCGGCCGAAGCCCCATCCGGAGGATTCACGCCATGAGGGCGGTCAAGGAGCCGGGCGAACTGCAGAAGATGCGGCGTGCCGCCGATATCACCTCCAAGGCCTTCGCAGACGTCGCCTCCCTCATCCGCCCAGGGGTCCGAGAATCGGACCTCGAACGAGCCGTCCTCAAGTCCTTCAAGAAAAACGGCGCCACGGGCATTGCCTTTCGGCCCGTCATCGGCGCCGGACCAAACGCCGTACTGCCGCACCACGAGACGGACGGATCGGTCCTGGAATCCGGGTTCGTCGTGATCGACATCGGATGTTCCTACAACCATTACGCTTCGGACATGACCCGCACCTTCACCGTCCGGCAGACGCCGACGGACGCCGAACGGCGCCTCCTTGAAATCGTCTCCCGGGCCAAGTCCGAGGCCGTGTCGACCCTGCGCGCCGGGAGCCGGTTGAGCGATGCCGACCGCGCCGCCCGGAAGGTCATCCGGGAGGCGGGATTCGGCCCCTTCTTCGTCCACTTCATCGGCCACGGCGTCGGGCTCGACATTCACGACCCGAGCCCCGACCTCCTCAAAGCCGGGATGGTGGTCACCGTGGAACCGGGCATTTACATTCCGAAGGGGGCACCCGTCGACCCTGCCTACTGGAACCTCGGCGTCCGCATCGAGGACACGTACCTCGTGACCCTGACCGGCAGCGAGGCACTCACCCATTTTCCCCAAACGCCGTCTATCAGGAAAAGCACGCCTGCCCCTGTCCCGCAGGAGCCTCCGACGGACTGAGGCGGGGATCCCGTCCGGCGGCCTCCACCCCCTCGGGCGGCCCGCTCCTGGGGCGTCGTATCGTTTTCAACGCCAGCGGCCGGGTACCCAGTACCAGCCCCTCGGGTCGCGGCGCCACCGGCCGTCCACCCAACGGGCCTGCGGACGGGGTCTTCGCACATAGCTCCCCGGCACCCACGTGTAGCGGCGCCCGTCCCAGCGGTAGCGCCCCCTTATCCAGACCATGGAAGGGGACGGCCTGACGGGGATCACTTCGACGCGGTGCCGCGGCGGCGCGACACGGACATGCACGGGCGGGCCGGGAACGACCGCCCTGACTGCGACTGTTGGCGCAGGGCGCGCCGTGACCACGCACCCCGCGAGGGAAACGAGCATCGTACCGACCAGGGACGTGAGGATGATGGTTTTCCGCATGACGGGCTCCTTTCCGGGGCTCTCGCCGCCCTCGTTCCCAGGCGGCGAAGCCCCCGCATCTGCAATGAAAGAGCCACCGGGGAAAAAGTTTAGCGCCAGCTGAAGGGTTTCGCTCTGGTGTGACCGGAATCACAGGAACCGGGTGCGCGGCTGAGATTTGACAGGCGTACACCGGCTAAAGTAAAAGGACCTTCTGGCGCCGTGTTCCACATTGTGGGGCGCCCATAGCCTGGAGCACACGATGAACCAGGAAACCCGGGGAAAGAAACTCGTCATCGCAGCCACGGGCGCAAGCGGGGCCCGCATGACCGCCCGCTTCGTCACCCACCTCTTGCAGCGTTCCGACGTGCTGGAACTCCACTTCATCGCATCGGACGGCTTCAAGCTGGTGGCGCTCAAGGAAGAGGGCGCGGACTTCAAGGCGCTCTGCAAATCCCTGCCCGACCACCCTGGGCTGCGCATCTACGACGAGCGGGCCCTCGACGCCTGCGTGTCCTCGGGATCCTACCCGGTGGACGGCACGGTGATTATCCCTGCCAGCCTGGCCACCGTCGGGGCCATCGCCTCGGGGGCCGGGCGCAACCTGTGCCATCGCGTGGCGGAGGTTGCCCTCAAGGAGGGCCGCCCGCTGCTGGTAGTACCCCGCGAGACGCCCCTCTCCCTCATCCACCTGCAGAACCTCACGCGTCTCCGCGAGGCCGGCGCCGTCATCGCGCCGTTCATTCCGGCCTTCTACCAGAGACCCGCGACACTCGAGGACCTCATGGACCACTTCTTCATGCGGCTGTTCGACCACCTGGGCCTGCCTTCGACGCTCTCGTCGAGGTGGTCGTGAAGGCCTTCTTCGGGCGGCTCTGGTCCGTTCTGGACATGATCAAGTTCCACCACACGGTCTTCGCGTTGCCCTTCGCCCTGTTGGCCATGCTCTGGGCGGCGCGGGGCTGGCCGGGCTGGTGGACCTTCGGCTGGATTCTCGCCGCAATGGTCGGGGCGCGGTCGGCGGCCATGACGTTCAACCGTCTGGCCGACAGGCGTTTCGACGTGAACAACCCCCGGACGGCCGGATGGCCCCTCTCTACGGGCGCCGTATCCATGCCTTTCGCCTGGGGCTTCCTCGCGGTATCAGTCGTGCTGTTCGAAGTTGCGGCCTGGATGCTCAATCCCCTCTGTTTCCTCCTGTCGCCGGCGGCCCTGGTCGTCCTGCTCGGCTATTCCTACACGAAGCGGTTCACCGCCTTCTGCCACCTCTTCCTGGGCATCGCGGACGGCATTTCTGCGCCGGGCGCATGGCTGGCCGTGACCGGCACCCTGCAGGGATCTGCGGCTTCCTGGTGGCTGGGGGGCGCCATGGCGACATGGATAGGGGGGTTCGATCTGCTCTACGCCCTGCAGGACCTCCAGTACGACAAGGAGGCGGGATTACGTTCCTTCCCGGCCCTCTACGGCGTTCGAAGTGCGCTCGTGGTGTCCACGGTTTCCCACGTGTTCACCGTCGTCCTTCTCCTGCTGGCCGCCGAGACGGCCGGGGCGGGGTGGATCTTCATGGGAGCCGTTCTGCTGGCCTTCGTCTTCCTGGTCTACGAGCACACGCTGGTCACCCCCACCGACCAGAGCCGCCTGGGGAAGGCCTTCTTCACGGTCAACGGCTACATTTCGATCGGCCTGCTTCTGTTGGGTATCCTCGACTGGTTCGTTCTGCCGAGATAGTGGAAAGGCGCGTTTGTGCGCCCGCCCGTCAGAGCCTACCTTTGAGAACGCCGGCGGCTATGAGTACGGGATCCCACACGGGAGCAAAAGGCGGCGCGTAGGCCATGTCGAGCAGGGCCAGGTCCTCGACCTTCATGCCGCACGTCACGGCCGCGGCGAGGGTGTCGATCCGGCCCTTTGTGCCTTCCGGGCCCGCCACCTGCGTGCCCAGCACGCGGCCCCTGCGGTCCGCCGTGAGGTGCACGTGGACCGCGCCGCCTCCGGGGTAGTAGCCGGCACGGCTGCCCGCCTGGATGTATGCATCGACGGGATCGAACCCGGCCTCGGAGGCCTCTTCCGGGCCGAGCCCGGTGATGCCGACCTCGAGGCCGAAGACGCGCGTGATGGCCGTGCCGACGACGCCCGGGAACCTCTCGCGTTCTCCCGCGATATTGCTGCCGGCGACCCGGCCCATCTTGTTCGCCGTCGTGCCAAGCGGTATGTAAGCCGGCCTGCCGGTTACCCGGTGCGTTACCTCGCAACAGTCCCCCGCCGCCCAGATTCCGTGTACTCCGGTCGCACAGGTCTCATCCACGCGTATTGCGCCGTTTGCGGCTCGCGGCACCGGTGACCCCTCGAGGAAGTCGGTCGCCGGCTGAACGCCCGTGGCGACCAGGAAAAGATCGGCCGCCATATCGCCGCGGTCCGTTCTCAACGAGACGATCCGGTCCCCCGCCTTTACCACCTCCAATACCTCGGTATTCAGAAATACGCGGACACCCCTGTCCTCCAGCTCCAGCAGAACGCGGTCCCTGATGGGCGGGGTGAGGTTCCGCAGCACCCGCTCCGAGCGGTTGACCATCGTCACGGCCATGCCCCTGGCGGAGAGGTTCTCGGCCATCTCCAGGCCGATGTATCCCGTTCCCCAGATCACCGCGGAACGCGGCCGGTTTTCCTCGATGAAACGGTGCATGCGGCGGCCGTCCGGAAGGTCGTGCATGGTGAAGAGATTCTCACCCTGGAGGTTCCTAATTTCCGGCATCCGGGCTCGGGTACCCGTGGCGATCAAGAGCGCGTCGTAACTTTCCTCGTGCGTTCTGCCGGACGCGACGTCCTTGACGAGCACCGCTTTTCTACCCTCCATCAACCCGGTCACGCGTTGTCTCAACCGAACCTCGATGCCTCGCTCCGCGACCTCCTGGGGATTCAGTGCGTAGAGATCGTCCATTTCGCGAGTCACACCACCTATCCAGTAGGGCAGGCCGCAGGCGCCGTAGGATGGGTCCTCCCCCGCTTCGAGGACGAGCGCCTCCCATCCGGGGCGCAGTCTTTTCAGCTTGCTCGCACCGCTCATCCCCGCCGCAATGCCACCGACAACCACAAGCCTTGGCATGTGAAACCTCCTCGCCGGTCGACCGTCCGTCCGGGCCCGGCCCTGCCCGTCCCGGCGAAACCGTCCCGCGGACCTGTTCGACATAGAATTCCATTATAGCTTACGGACCTCGAAACGTCCGCGTGGAACCCTGTTCTTCGCCAGCCCCCGCCGGCTTTGCTTGCCCGCCGCCTTCCGCCGTTCTATTCTTGAGGACATGGGTACGAGCTTCCGATCCGACGGCGCACTCGAGGGTGACTTTCTGAAGAGCCTGAAGAGGCAAGGCCTGCGCACCCTCTGGCTTGGAGCCGAACCCCTCGCCGGCGGCCGGGGTACGGCGAGAAAAGCACGCATCGAAGGGCACGCTTTCCTGGTCAAGCGGGAGAGCCGCGGCGGTCTTGCTTCGAATTTTCTGCCGGACCTCTACCTGGTTCGCGCCCCCTTCGAGAGAGAATGGAGCATTAATAACTATTTGGCCGGACGGGACCTCGCGCCCAGGATTCTGGCGCGCGAATACGTTCGGAGCGGTCCCCTTCTTGCCGTCTATTCGCTGTTCGAATACTTCCCTGACTCCGTGTCCCTGGCGGACCTGATGCGCCAAGATCCGGACGACGGTCCACGCATGGCGCTTGCGGGCCGGGGTGTAGGCCTGGTTCACAGGGCCGGCGTCCTCCATGCGGATTTGAACACCGGCAACGTCCTGTTGACCGGAAGCGACTCCGTGCTCGCTCATCGACTTCAGGCATTCCTTGCGCTCTGCAGGCCGCACCCACGGCCGGGAGGCGGCGGAAGAACCTCGACAGGCTCGCCAGGTCGCTTCATAAAATATCGCATGCTTGGCGGGCTTACGTGGAACACGCCTCCGTGGAACGCCCTGGCGGATGGTTACGCGGAGGGCTGGGGAAGTCGTGAAGCCTGGCTGTCCGAGTGGGTCCTGGCGAGCGAAAGACCGCCGGCCCGCCTTCGGCGTCTGGGGTGGTAGCGCAATTCAGGCTGCCGGCGACGACACGATCGAGGCGGTTACGGTGGAGCCCGATGCGGACTCTATGGTGACGGTTATCAGCCTGTTGGCCGGTTCGAGAGTAGGCAACGCGACGTCCAGGAAGTTCTCCGTGAGAGCCCGCCCCGATGCGGTCTCTGGCGCCAGCGTAAGGGCCGGCAGTGGCCGTCCCAGAAATCTCGAAGCAAAGGCCGTTTTCTTCCGATCGCCGAGGCGCCTGAGGGCCCTGGTACGACTTGCGGCCTCCCGAGAAGGAACGGGAGGCATGTCGGCCGCCGGCGTGCCCGGACGGGGCGAATAGGTGAAGGCGTGGACGAAGCTGACGGGCGTACGCTCGATCAAGGCGTACGTTCGGTCGAAATCCTCGCCGGCTTCGGTCGGAAATCCCACGAGAACGTCGGCCCCTATGCCTATGCCGGGAACCGTCTCCGCCAGGTTTAAAACGAGGTCCTCGTAAAAGCCGGCGCTGTAGTTTCGGCGCATGGCCTTCAGGACTCCGTCGGATCCGCTCTGAAGCGGCACCTGCAAGTGCTTCGCGATGGCAGGTTCTGATCGCAGAAGGGCCATGAGCCCGGGCGTAACGGCCCTGGGTTCCACCGAGTTGAGCCTGATCCTGAACCGTCCCGGAATCTTGAGGAGCCCCTCCAGGAGTCGCTCCAATCCGCGTGCCAGACCCAGGTCCTTGCCGTATTCGCCGGTGTTTATCCCCGTCAGGACGATTTCCTTGTAGCCCTCGTCCACCAGACCCGAAAGGTCCTGCTTCACCTGCTCCATGGGGATGGACCTGGAGCGGCCGCGAACGGTCGGAATGATGCAGTAGGTGCATGGGAAGTTGCACCCCTCCTGAATTTTGAGAAAGGCCCGGGTCCTGTCACCGAAGTAGGGTATGCAGGCGTGGTCCTGCGCTTCGGAGCCGCCGTTGAGCTTGGCGATGAAATCCTTGAGGGCCCGCCCGTCGGTGAGGACCGCGTCCACTTCGGGCATGGCGGCAAACGCACCCGCGTGCAACCTAGCCGAGCAGCCCATGACCGCCACGAGGGCGTGCGGGTTGCTCCGCCTCATGGACCGAATCAGCCGGCGAGCTTCTCGATCGGCCTTGTGGGTGACGGTGCAGGTGTTGAGAATGAGCAGGTCGGCATCTTCTATGCCTCTGGCCTGGGCGTGATGGACCCTCAGCCGCCCTGAGGCCTCGGCCGAATCGAACTGGTTCAGCTTGCACCCCATGGTGTGGATGAAATACCTCACTGCTTCTTCTCCGGTTTGTCCGTCTTTTCGGCGCCGCGGGCTTCCGCCGGATGTGCGCCGTCCGCTTTGATCTTGTGGCGAAGGGCTTCGATGGCTTCGCTATGGGTCCCGAAGCGCTCGGCGACCACGAGTTCCTTGAGGGCCGCTTCGTCCTTGCGCTGCCTGTGGTACAGCTTGGCGAGCCCGATGTGGGCCTCCGGGCTCTCGGCTTCCTTGAGGGAGCGGAGCATGAGCTGCTTCGCTTCCTCGAGCCGTCCCTGGTCCATGCGGATGTCGCCGAGTGTCACGAGGGCGAGGTAGGCCTTGGCGAAGCTCTTGTTCTGGATCTCTGTCAGGATATCCGCCGCTTCTGAGATACGCCCCTTCGACTTCAGGAGCACGGCGAGCTGACACTTGGCGTCGTTGTAGTCGGGATCGAGCTCCACGGCCTTCCTGTAATAGACCTCCTGGAGGGTCGGGTCGCCCGTGATACGCCCCCTGATATAGCTCTCGAACGCCGGAGGCGGGACCTTCGACGGCTGCTTTCCACGTCTTTCCGAGAACGCCGGAAGAGGTCCTGCCCAAGCTTGTCCGTGAGTTCGAGAAGCCCCGAGAGATTTGCGCTTTCATCCCATTGCCCGAGTCGCTCGAGATTCCCCTTGACGTCGAAGGCCTCCAGGTGAACCCGAAGCCCATTGTCGTCAAGCTGGTAGGAACCTCGAACCAGCGTACCCGTTCCCAGCTGGTTCGCCAGGCCGATCTGCGCGGGAAGGGCGAAGCCGGGGCTTTGCACGAGGCCCTCCTGGTCGTAGAGCCTCTGAAGAGCGCTGTAGGATATGTGGGGCACGCCGCCGCGGGTCAGGCCCTCGTTGAGCGCAACGGCGAGTCCTGTTCCGATCCAGTCGCCCGAGGAGGGGCCGGCGGTCTGTTCGAATGGAAAGACCAAAACCCTCTGGCTCCAGGCCGGCATGGCGGCAAGGCTGACGATCGCGGCGATTAGGGCCCACTTGAACCATTTCATGACCTGTCACTCCTCTTTCGGGACTTGACCGCGCTGCGGCGGTTCTTCCAGTGTTCCATCCATTCCGTGATGCGCTTCTCGAATCCCGCCTCCTTTGGCGTGTAGTATACACGCCGCTTGAGCGGCTCGGGCAGGCAATCCATGTCGGCGATGCCCTCGGGTTCGTCGTGGGCGTAGACGTAATCCTCGCCGTACCCAAGCCCCTTCATGAGGGACGTGGGCGCGTTCCTCAGCGCGATGGGAACGGGGTACCGATGCCCTTTCTTCAGGTCTGCCTGGACCGCGTGCTGCGCCACGTAGACGCGGTTGGATTTGGGGGCCGCGCAGAGGTAAACGGTGGCCTGGGCCAGCGCGAGCGCACCTTCCGGCATGCCGAGGAAGTCTATGGCGTCCTTTGCATCCAGGGCGCGCCTGAGCGCCTGGGGATCGGCGTTACCCACGTCCTCGGAGGCCGCCCGGACGAGCCTTCTGGCCAGGTAAAGAGGGTCCTCCCCGCCTTCGAGCATGCGGAAGAGCCAGTAGAGAGCCGCCTGCGGATCGCTGTTGCGGATGGATTTGTGGTAGGCGCTGATGAGGTTGTAGTGCTCCTCGCCGCCCCAGTCGTAGTTTACCCGGCCGCTCGACAGCCAATCCCGGACTTCGTCCGGGGACAGCGTCCTTTCGTCCGGGTACTGAAGGGCGACGGCCTCGAGCGCGTTAAGCGCAAACCTCGCGTCTCCGGCGGCCATCCGCGCGATACCTTCGAGCACCTCCTCCGGCACGCTTCCGTTCCGTCTTGTACAGGACCACGTCGTCGCGAACGGCCCGCCGGAGGATCTGCAGGATGTCTTCGTCCCCCAGCCCCGGGAGGGTGACCACCCGGCACCGCGAGAGGAGGGCCGAAGTCAGATGGAAAGAGGGGTTCTCGGTGGTGGTGCCCAGCAAGACCACGGAGCCTTCTTCCAGGTAGGGCAGAAAGGCGTCCTGCTGCGCCTTGTTGAAACGGTGGATTTCATCCATGAACAGGATGGTGGGCGTGCCGTCTCCGCGCCACCGCGTGCGGGCCTTCTCCATCACTTCCCGCACTTCCTTCAGACCCGACAAAACGGCCGAGAGGCCCACGAAGGGCCTCTGGGTGCAGGACTGGATTATCCGGGCCAGCGTCGTTTTGCCGCTTCCCGGCGGTCCCCAGAAAATGCTGCTGGTTACGCTGTCTGCGACCACCTGGCGGCCAAGCGGCGTACCCTCCCCGGCAACGGACTCCAGGCCGACGAGGTCTTCCCACCGCTTGGGGCGGACCCTGTCCGCGAGGGGCGCCGACTCCCCGGTGGAACGAAATAGGGAGGGCATGGATATCCTCCGGTGGCTCCGGCTCACTCCTTGGTTTCGGCCTCTCCTTCGGCGTCACCCACGGACTCGTCACTGGTCGGCGGTTCCTCGGGGGCTTCCGTCTCCGGAGCGGCCGCTTCCACGGGTTCCGCTTCCGTCGGTTCGGCGGACTCGGTCTTTTTCGCCGCCCGCTTCTTCTTCGGGACCGACTTCTCCTCGGCGGCTTCGACCGCCTCGGTCTTTTCGGCCTGTTTGGCGGCGGGTTTGGCCTTCTTGGAGCCCTTGGCCGGCTTTTCTTCCGTCTTCGGTTCCCGCCCGACCAGTTCGATAATAGCTTCCTGGGCGCCGTCGCCCCGGCGGAAGCCGAGCTTCATGATCCTGGTATAGCCACCGGGCCTCTGTGCATACAGCGGGCCCAGAACCGCAAAGAGCTTCTTCAGGGCGGCCGGATCATGCACGTGACGGGCTGCGATCCGCCGTGCGTGGAGCGTGTCCTTCTTCGCGAGGGTGATAAGGCGCTCGACGAAGCGGCGCAGCTCCTTGGCCTTGGGCAGCGTGGTCCTTATCCTGTCGTGCTGGACCAGGCTTACGGCCTGGTTGCGCAGCATGGCGATGCGATGTTCGGTCGTTCGACCCAGTTTTCTGTGGTCCACTTGATGGCGCATGGCGACCTCACACGTTCATGCCTAGGGTCAGGTCCATCTTCTCGAGGAGTTCTGTGACCTCCTTGAGCGACTTCTGGCCGAAGTTCTTCATTCCCTGAAGCTCCTTTTCGGTCAGCCGCACAAGGTCCCTGACGGTTTCGATTTCGAAAGATTGAAGGGCCTTCTTGACCCGACCCGACAGTTCAAGTTCGTCGATGGGCTGGCCGAGAAGCGCGTCGAGCTTGTTAACCTCGACGGGCTTCGCACCCTGCGGGATCACGGCCGCGTCCGGACCGGTCATCGCCCTGAACAGGTCAAGGTGGGAGTTGAGCAGGGTGGCCGCCTGGGCCACCGCGTCCTGGGGCGTGACGGCGCCGTTGGTCCACACTTCCAGCTTCAGGCGCTCGTAGTCGGTAGCTTCTCCGACACGCGTTTCCGTCACCTCGTAGTTCACCTTGCGGACGGGCGAGTGGATGGAGTCGATCGCAACGAAGACCGGATCGGGGACTTTATTGACCTCGGCCGGAACGTATCCGCGCCCCCTGTTGAGAAGGAGTTCCATCTCGAGGGAACCCTCCTCGTTGAGGGTGGCGATCGGAGCGTCCGGATTCAGGATCCGGATGGTCCCGTCATGCTGGATGTCTTTGGCCTTGACCTCGGCCGGACCGCGGACCGAGAGTCGGAGCGTCTTGGACTCGTCGGAGTGCTGGATGAACTGAATCGCCTTCAGGTTCAGGACGACGTCGGTGACATCCTCCATAACGCCCGGCACTGACGTGAACTCGTGCAGGACGCCCTCGATGCGCACGGCCGTGATGGCCGCGCCTTCAATCGAGGAGAGGAGGATACGCCTCAGCGAGTTGCCCAGGGTGATACCCCAGCCCCGCTCGAGAGGTTGGGCCACGAACTCGCCGTAGCGGTCCGTCAAGGTTTCTATATTGCACTCAATGAGAGTGGGCATCTGGAATTCTTTCATGGGCTTAAACGCTCCTCAAATCCTTACTTCGAGTAGAGCTCGACGATGAGCTGCTCCTCGATCGGGTAAGTGATGTCCGTCCGCTGGGGATCGCGGACGACCCGCCCCTTGAGGTTTTCGCTGTCCAGCTCAAGCCAGTCCGGGATGCCTCGGCCGGCGGCGGACTCCACGGCGGTCAGGAGAAAGGCGTTCTTGGCCAAGCCCTGGGCCAGGCTGATCTCGTCCCCTTCCTTGACCTGGTAACTGGAGATGTCCACCCGCCGTCCGTTGACGAGGATATGCCCGTGGGAAACCCACTGGCGGGACTGGCTGCGCGACGACGCGAAGCCCAGGCGGTACACCACATTGTCGATGCGCTTTTCCAAAAAGCAGAGCAGGTTCTCACCCGTCACGCCCTTGCGTTTGTCGGCCAGGTGGAAGTATCCACGGAACTGCTTCTCGAGCACCCCGTAGATCCTTTTGACCTTCTGCTTCTCACGCAGCTGAAGGCCGTACCCCTTGACCTTGCCCCGGCGCCTGGGATGCATGCCGGGAGGCGTATTTCTTTTTTCTATAGCGCATTTTTCCTTAAAGCAGCGATCTCCCTTGAGGAAGAGCTTCATCCCTTCCCTGCGGCAGAGTCGGCAAACGGAACCATGATACCGTGCCAAGGTTATCCTCCTTGCTTACACGCGCCGGCGCTTTGGCGGCCGGCACCCGTTGTGGGGGATGGGGGTTACGTCGCGGATGGAGCGGATCTTTAGGCCTGTCGCCTGAATCGCCCTGATGGAAGACTCGCGTCCAGAGCCCGGTCCCTTCACCCTGACGTCCACTTCGCGCATCCCGTGTTCCATGACCTTCTCGGCCGCGGTGCGGGCCGCGACTTGGGCGGCGAAGGGCGTTCCCTTTCGCGTACCCTTGAAATTGGAATTGCCGGCGCTCGTCCAGACAACCGTATTACCTTCCATGTCCGTGACGGTAATCAGCGTGTTGTTAAAGGTGGCATTGATGTGAACGATGCCCATGGGGATGTTCTTGCGTTCCCGCCGGGCACCCCTTTTTCCACCACTTGCTTTCGCCATTCCTGGTCTCCTTGGGAAGACTTACTTCTTGGGTGCCCTCTTTTTCCCGGCGATGGCCCGGCGGGGGCCTTTATGGGTACGGGCGTTGGTGTGGGTCCTCTGCCCGTGGACCGGGAGTCCCGTACGGTGGCGAATGCCGCGGTACGAACCGATTTCGATCAACCGACGAATATCCATCTGGATCTTCTTGCGGAGATCGCCCTCGACGCCGCCGCCATCCTGGATGACCGTACGAATGCGGGACACTTCATCCTCGGTCAGATCCTTGACGCGTATATTTTCGTCTACGCTGGCTTTTGCGAGTATCTTCTGGGAGCTGGACAGGCCGATGCCGTAGATATAGGTCAGCCCGATCACGACTTTCTTGTTCAGTGGGATGTCCACACCGGAAATACGAGCCACAGCCTGCCTCCTTAGCCTTGTCTCTGTTTATGCTTCGGATTATCGCAGATAACCCGTACAACGCCCTTGCGCTTTATGACCTTGCACTTCGGGCACATTTTCTTGACCGATGGTCTGACTTTCATGGCCGCCTCTCCGCTAGTTCTTGAACCGATAAACGATGCGCCCCCGGTTGAGATCGTAGGGGGAAAGCTCCACGAGGATCTGGTCGCCGGGCAGGATACGGATGAAGTGCTTGCGCATCTTCCCGGAGATGTGGGCCAGGATCCTATGGCCGCTTTCGAGTTCCACGCGAAACATGGCGTTAGGAAGCGCCTCCTTTACCGTCGCTTTCATTTGAATTACGTCGTCCTTGCTCATGCCCCTCCAACTCCTAGGATTTTTGGTCCGTCCTCGGTCACCGCGATGCTGTACTCGAAGTGCGCCGAACGACCGTGGTCCAGAGTGCGCACGGTCCAGCCGTCGTCGTCCACCGTTACCTGGGCCCCGCCTTCATTGATCATGGGCTCCACGGCGAGTACCATACCGGCCTGCAGCCTGGGCCCCCGACCGGGTTCTCCGAAATTGGGAATCTGAGGCTCCTCGTGCAGAGCGCGCCCGATACCGTGCCCCACGTAGTCTCTCACGACGGAAAAACCGTGGCTTTCCGCGTAAGTCTGGACCGCGTGGCCCAGATCGGAGATCCGGTTGCCCGGTCTCACGAGTTCTACGGCCCTGAGCAGGCTCTCGCGCGTTACATCGATGAGCTTCTTCCCCTTCTCGTCCACGTCGGCCACCGCACACGTCTTGGCGGCGTCGCCGTAGTACCCTTCCAGGATGACGCCGAAATCGAGGGATACGAGATCACCGCTCTGGATCTTGCGCGGACCCGGTATGCCGTGCACGACTTCGTCGTTGACGGAAATGCAGATGGATGCCGGGAAGCCGCTGTAACCTTTGAAAGCGGGCTTGCCTCCCATCTTGTGCGTCAGCGATTCGGCCAGCGCGTCCAGATCCTGCAGCGCGATCCCCGGAGCGAGGGCTTCGGACACCTTGTCCAGCACCGCGTGCACGACGCGGTTGGCCTCGTCCATGATCTCGATCTCTTCGGGCGTCTTCAGGTGAATCATCCGATGGCTCTTTCCAGCTTTTCCAGGACCTGTGCGGGCGGGACATCTCCCGGGACGGTCTTGAGCCGCCCACGCTGCCTGTAGTACTCCGACAGGGGTGCCGTCTTCTCGTGATACACGCGCAGCCGCTCGCGGATCACGTCCTCCTTGTCGTCGTTTCTGAGGGCAAGGCCGGCACCACATTTATCACAGACCCCCTCCTTGCCGGGGGGGGAGAACACAAGGTTGTAGACGGCGCCACAGTCGGGGCAGGAACGCCTGGATCCCAGGCGGGTCACGATCACGTCGTCCGCGACTTCCAGTTCAAGGGCCAGAAGGTCTGATTTCCCGAGAGCTTCCAGGATGCCGGCGAGTATTCCGGCCTGCGCCAGGTTCCTCGGATATCCATCCAGGATGAAGCCCGGGGCGCAGTCCGCCTTGGCGAGGCGCTCCCTTACGATTTCCGTGAGGAGTTCGTCGGAGACGAGCTCGCCCCGTTCCATGACGGCCTTCGCCTTCAGTCCGAGAGGCGTACCTTCGCGGACGGCCTCGCGCAACATGTCTCCGGTGGAGATGTGCGGTACCGAAAGCCTCGTCGAGAGTTCCTTCGCCTGGGTGCCTTTCCCGGCACCGGGCGGTCCCAATAAAATCAGGTTCTTCTGGCTCATGACCTTACCCCCTCCGGCCTCTGACGCGCGTTCTCCTGGAGAAGCCGTCATAGTGCCGCATGACCAGTTGAGATTCGACCTGCTGGATCGTGTCCATTGCAACCTGGACGACGATGAGCAGGGACGTGCCGCCAAAATAGAAATTCAGGTTGAATCCTCGCAGGATCCAATCGAAGTGCAGGGCCTTGAACGTGTTCTCGATGGATGGCCCTATCCCCCAGATATGCTGAAGCGGGAAACCGCTTATGAGCATGACCGGCAGGAGAGCCACCAGAACGAGGTAGATCGACCCGGCGAAGAGGAGTCTGTTGAGCGAGCGGTAGAGAAAATCGCTCGTGCTCTTGCCGGGGCGAATGCCTGGAATGAACCCGCCGAATTTCTTCAGGTTGTCGGCCAGGTCCTCCGGGTTGAACACGATGCTCACGTAGAAGTATGTGAACAGAACGATCATGATGCCGTACAGGCCCAGGTAGGTCAGTGTTCCGTAGCCCATGTAGGATTCCAGTGTCTTGATGAACCCGAACTTGGCCAGGGCCGGCAGATTGAACAGGGTCTGGGGCACGGCGAGGAGAGATACCGCGAAGATGATCGGCATGACGCCGCCCGGGTTGAGCTTGAGCGGGAAGTACACGGCCTGCCCGCCGACCATCCGCCGCCCCACCATGCGCTTGGCGTATTGGATGGGAATCTTGCGCTGGGCCCGTTCGAAGTAAACGATGAAGGCGACGACCGCCACCATGAACGCCAGGAGGAGCAGCACCACGAACACGGACAGGCTGCCCTGCTGCACCTGCTGCAAGGTCTTGATGATGGCGGGTACCAGGCCTACCACGATGCCTGCGTAGATCATCAGCGAAATGCCGTTGCCGACGCCGCGGGCCGTGATCTGCTCGCCCAGCCACATGACGAATGTGGCTCCCGCGGTCAGGATGATGACCGTCATTATGTGGTAGCCCAGCGATGGATTCTCAACGATCTTCTGCCCCTTGGGGCTCACCAGCGTCTTCAACCAGAAGGAGATACCCAGCGCCTGGACCACGCAGATAAAAATGGTGAGGTAGCGCGTGTACTGGGTGATCTTCTTCCGCCCTTCCGCGCCGCCTTCTTTCTGCAGTTTCTCGATGTAGGGCCACACCACGCCCAGGAGCTGGAAGATGATCTGGGCCGTGATGTAGGGCATGATGCCCAGGGCGAAAATGGTGCACCGCGCCAGAGCCCCGCCGGAAAAGAGGTTGACGAACCCTAGAACGCCGGACTGGTACTGCTGGAAAAACGCCTGCAGCGCCGTGGCGTTGATTCCCGGCGTGGGAATCTGCGCACCTACCCGGTAAACGGCAAGCAGAAGAAAGGTGAATATGATGCGCTTCCGAAGATCCGGTATCTTGAAGAGGTTTTGGAAGGCTTCAATCACGGTTTCTTCACCTCCGCCCGGCCGCCCGCGTCTTCGATGATCTGCCTGGCCTTAGCCGAAAAGGCATCGGCCACCACGGTGATGGCACGGTCCAGTGTCCCGGTACCCAGGATTTTGACCAGGGAGTCTTCGGAGCGGATCAGCCCGGCGCGCTTGAGCGTCTTGGCGTTAACTTCGCTCCCGCCCTCGAAGGCAGAAAGCCGCTCGATGTTCACGACTTCGAACTCGCGCCTGAAGAGGTTCTTGAATCCGCGTTTCGGAATGCGTCGCTGCAGGGGCATCTGCCCGCCCTCGAAGCCGGGGTTCTGGCTGAAGCCGGAACGGGACTTCTGTCCCTTGTGCCCCTTGCAGGCCGTTTTCCCATGGCCGGAACCCGGTCCACGTCCGACCCTCTTGGGATTCTTCTTGGCACCCTTCGCCGGTCGCAATTCTGAAAGAAACATTGCTGCCCCCTATTCTTCTTCGGTGACCTTCACCAGGTGTTTGACGGCGAAGATCATGCCCCGGATCTCGGGACGATCAGGGTAGCGCCGTGTCCGGTTCATCTTTCTCAGTCCCATGCTCCAGGTCACCTTGCGCAGCTTCTCGGTACTGGGCCGACGCACGAGGGTGACGACGAGCTCTTTTTCCTTGGCTGGCTTCTTCTTGGCGTTCATGGCCTACCCCAGGAGTTCTTCGACGGTCTTGCCGCGCTTGCGCGCGACGCTCTCGGGGCTCTGCAGACCCTCTGAGTCCCTCGAGTGCCGCCTTGACGACGTTCTGCGGGTTGTTGGTTCCGATGCACTTGGTCAGAATGTCCTGCACACCCGCGGCTTCCATGACGGCGCGAATAGGGCCGCCTGCGATGACGCCCGTACCTTTGGAGGCCGGACGCAGCACGACGTGACCGGCGCCGAAACGCCCCTCAGTGTAATGCGGGATGGTGTTGCCCTGGAGAGACACGCGGAACATGTTCCGCTTGGCCTGCTCGATGCCCTTGGAAATGGCGAGGGGAACTTCGCGGGCCTTTCCCATGCCGCAGCCGACACGGCCATTCCCGTCTCCGACGACCACGAGCGCCGAGAACGAGAAGTTCTTGCCGCCCTTGACGACCTTCGTCACGCGCCGGATGGAAACGACCTGCTCTTTAAATTCGAGTTCGCTGGACGATCTATCTTCCATGTTCTCACTCCCTAAAACTGAAGACCGCCCTTGCGAGCACCTTCGGCCAAGGCCTTCACCCGGCCGTGGAACAGATAACCGCCGCGGTCGAAGACCACCGTTTCGACACCCTTGGCCTTCAAGCGCTCGGACACCATCTGGCCGATTTGCTCGGCAACCTTGGTGTTCTTGCCGGACGTCTCGAGGGAGGCCTTCAGAGACGGCTCGAGCGAAGAGGCAGACGCCAGGGTAGTGCCGGTCGTGTCATCGACGGCCTGTACGTAGATGTACTTGCGGCTCTTGAAGACCACCAGTCTGGGCTTTTCGGAGGTGCCCGATATCTTCTTCAGAATCCGGATCCGTCTCCGGTCTCTCTTCTGTTTCCGGTCCAGATGATTCAGCTTACCCATTGCCATACCCCTTTACTTGGCCGCCTTGCCAGCCTTGCGCACAATGGTTTCGTCCGAGTAATGGACACCCTTGCCCTTGTAGGGTTCCGGCTTTTTCATGGCGCGGATCTGTGCGGCCACCTGGCCCACCTGCTGGCGGTCGTATCCCGTGACGACTACGTGCGTGGACTTCTCGACCGCGATCTCGATGCCCTGGGGGATGGAGAGCGTGATGGGGTGGGCATAGCCGAGGTTGAAGACGGCATTGTCGCCTTCGACTATGGCCTTGTAGCCGACGCCAACGATGTCCAGCTCCCGCTTGTACCCTTCCGTTACGCCCTTGACCGCATTGGCCAGGAGCGACCTGGTCAGGCCGTGCATGGAGCGCTGGGGCTTCGAGTCATCCGTTCTCGCCACGACCAGTTCCTTGTCCTGGACGGTGCAGGTGATGCCCGTCGGCACCGGCGTATGCAGCGTACCCTTGGGGCCTTTTATCTCCACCACGCCGGTCTTGACGTCCACCTTCACGGCATCGGGCAGAGGAATGGGAAGTTTTCCTACGCGCGACATATCACCCTCCTCATCACCAGACGCTGCAGAGGATCTCTCCGCCGACACCTTCGCGGCGGGCCTGCTTGTCCGTAAGAACGCCCTTGGAGGTGCTCAGGATGTTGATCCCGAGGCCGCCGAGGACGGGCTTGATTTTTTCCTTGCCCACGTAGAGGCGACGGCCGGGGCGGGACTCGCGTTTGATCCCTTCGATGACCGGTGCGCCCTCCGGGGAGTATTTGAGGTCCACGCGGAGAATTCCCTGCTTGTTGTCCTCAAGGGTCTTGAAGTTCAGAATGTACCCCTCGTCCTTCAGGAGTTTAGCTATCTCCACCTTCAGGGCGGAGGACGGCATTTCGACGAAGGCTTTCTTGCTGCCGAGACCGTTGCGGATGCGGGTCAACATGTCGGCGACGGGATCAGTCATTGTCATTTTCGCACCTCACCACGACGCCTTGACCACGCCGGGCAGCTGGCCCTGCAGCGCGAGTTGCCTCAGGCAGCACCGGCAGAGCGCGAACTTGCGGTAGTACCCGCGGGGGCGCCCGCATCGCTTGCAGCGGTTTCTGTGCCTTACGGCGAACTTGGGTTTCTTTTCCATCTTTGCGAACATGCGAACACTGGCCATGCCTTGGTCTCCTACTTGCGGAAGGGCATCCCGAAATGTCGAAGGAGTGCCTTCGCTTCCGGGTCCGTCTTGGCCGTCGTGCCGATGGTGATGTTCATCCCCATGGCACGCGTGATCTTGTTGTAATCCACTTCCGGGAAAATGAGCTGGTCTTTTATGCCGACCGTATAGTTTCCGTGGCCGTCGAAAGATCTGTCCGGAACACCCCTGAAGTCCCTCATTCGGGGGATCGCCAGAGAAATCAAACGATCGAGGAACTCGTACATTCTCTCCCCGCGCAAGGTCACCATCGTACCGATCGGCTGGCCCTGGCGG
The DNA here is from genome assembly GCA_963724125.1 of uncultured Acidobacteriota bacterium. Lineage (GTDB taxonomy): Bacteria > Acidobacteriota > UBA4820 > UBA4820 > DSQY01 > CAVRTJ01. Next base: position 323,399 of record CAVRTJ010000003.1, on the reverse strand, counting down.
ATCTTGAAGTTGGACACGGATTTGCGCGCTCGGCGAACGGTGGCTTTCTGTCCAGAGAGCGTCGTCAGGGTGGTCGAAGCCTCGTCCAGGAGCTTGATCTCCGTCTTGGCCTCCCCGATTCCCATGTTGATCGTTATCTTCGTCAGCTTGGGCACGGCCATGACGTTCGGATAGCTGAACTCCTGCCGCAGCTGCGGAATAATTTCGGTCTGATAGCGCTCCATCAAGCGGGGTTTGCTTTTCATAACGTCTACCTCAATCCAGAGCTGCGTCGCATTTCTTGCAAACGCGCGCCTTCTGGTTACCCTCAAGCGCCTTGAACGCAACGCGCGTCGGCTCCTGACATTCTTTGCAAACGAGCATGAGTCGACTCAGCGGCAGGGACGCCTCGCGTTCCAGAATCCCGCCTTTGATATTCTTCTGCGGATTGGCCTTGGTGTGGCGCTTCACAAAATTGACGTTCTCCACGATCGCGCGGCCCTTATCCGGAAAGACGCTGAGGACCTTGCCGCGCTTGCCCTTCTCCTTGCCGGAGAGAACTACGACCTGGTCGTTTCTCTTGATCCTGCTGCCCACGGTTAGCCTCTCGATCATATGACTTCGGGAGCGAGGGAAACGATCTTCATGAACCGCTTTTCCCTGAGTTCCCTGGCCACGGGTCCAAATACGCGCGTGCCGACGGGTTCCCCTTTGTCATCGACCAGCACTGCCGCGTTGTTATCGAAACGGATGTAAGAGCCGTCGCGCCGGCGGGTTTCCTTTGCCGTGCGCACAACGACGGCCTTTACCACCTTGCCTTTTTTAATGTTGGCCTGGGGTGCGGCCTCTTTGACGGAGCACGTGACGATGTCGCCCAGTCCAGCGTAGCGACCTGCCACCGTGCCTCCTTTCAAGCGGATGCAGAAGAGCTTCTTCGCCCCCGAATTGTCTGCAACCTCCAGGATGGTTCCCATCTGAATCATGGCTGTCTCCCACGCACCGTGCTTAGCGGGCCTTTTCCAGGACTTGCTTGACGGCCCAGTGCTTGTCGCGGCTCAGGGGCTTGGTCTCGATGATGAGCACTTTGTCCCCCGCGCCGCACTGGTTGTTCTCATCATGGGCCTTGAACCGCTTGGACCGGTTGACGACCTTGTGGTAGGTGGGGTGGAACATGCGCTGCTCGACCCTGACCACCACGGTCTTGTCCATCTTGTCCGAAACCACGATACCTACCTTGGTATTACGGTGGCGTTCGGTCTGTTGGGTAACTTTCACTTCCATCCTCAACTCCCTTCCGCCGCCCTGAGCTTTTCGGCCAATATGGTTTTGACCCTCGCCAGGCCGTGCCTGTAGGTGCGGATGATCTGCGGATCCTCGATCTGCCCGGAGGCGAGCTGAAAACGGAGCTTCATGAGCTGCTCCATGATCTCGACCTCCTCGTTCCTGAGCTCTTCAACGGACAGGTCCCGGACCTTGGCCGGCCTCCTCAGATCCTTCGGCTTCATCATTGGGAAAACTCCTGATCCTTGCGGCTGATGAACCGGGTCTTGATGGGAAGCTTGTGTGCGGCCAGGCGGAACGCCTCCTGTGCAGCCTCCAGGCTCACGCCCTCCAGCTCAAAGAGAATGCGGCCCGGCTTCACGACCGCGACCCAGCCCTCGAGGTTGCCCTTGCCCTTGCCCATACGGGTTTCCAGCGGCTTCTTGGTGTAGGGCTTGTCGGGGAAGATCCGGATCCACATTTTGCCGCCGCGCTTAATGTAGCGGTTGATGGCGATGCGGCTCGCTTCGATCTGCCGGTTGGTGATCCAGGCCGCCTCCAGGGCCATCAGCCCGAAATCTCCGAAGTCAACGTGGTTGCCGCGGCTGGCTGGGCCCGACCTTCGCCCACGTTGCTGTTTTCTGTATTTGACCTTCTTCGGCATTAACATGGTGATACTCCTGGAAGGATTACTTTCCTACCTTCTGCCCCTTGTAGATCCACACTTTTACGCCGATGACTCCGTAGGTGGTACGGGCCTCGGCGAACCCGTAATCGATGTCGCTCCTGAGGGTCTGCAGGGGCAGGCGCCCTTCCAGATACCACTCGGACCGGGCGATTTCGGCCCCGTTCAGGCGGCCGGCCACGCGGATCTTGATACCGAGGGCGCCGAACTTCATGGACATTTCGATGGCCCGCTTCATGGCGCGACGGAAGGCCACACGCTTGGTGAGCTGCAGGGCGATGGACTCGGCCACCAGTTGGGATTCGATCTCGGGCCTGTGAATCTCATCGATCTTGATATAGACCTCTCGATCGAGCTTCTTCTGGATATCTTCCTTCAGGCGATCGACCTCGGAGCCCTTCTTGCCGATGATGACGCCTGGCCGGCTGGTCGCGATGGTGATGGTCAGCTTCTTGCCTGCCCTTTCGAGGTCCACGCGGGATACGCCGGCGTGCTTGAGGCGGCCGAGGAGTTCCTTGCGGAGTTTGAGATCCTCGTGAAGCAGCGTCTTGTACTCTTTCTTCGCGAACCAGCGGGATTCCCAGTCCTTGTTGAAGCCGACCCGGAAACCCACGGGATTAACTTTATGACCCAACGCTCACCTCCTACGTGCTTTGGCTTTCGGAACCCCGGCCGCGCCTGCAAAAAGCTGCGGTCTCGGGCCCTCCGGCCTGCCCGGGCACTTACTTTTTAACATCCAATCCTATCAGGACGTGGCTCTGGCGCTTCACGAAGCGGTACGCCCGCCCCATGGGGGCCGGCATTGTGCGCTTGCGAAACCTGACCGAAGCGCCGTCCACGACCACGGTACTCACCACGAGATCGTCCACGTCCACCTGCTGATCCTGCCTGCTTTCGGCGTTGGCCACTGCGTCCTTCAGAAGCTTGTGAAGGTCCCTGGCCGCTCGCTTCTTGGTGAACCGCAGGATGCCGAGGGCGTCGTTGACCGAACGGCCCCGGATCATGTCGGCCACCAGGCGGGTCTTCTGGGGCGAGGAATCCATATATCGTGCTACGGCTTTAGCTATCATGAGCGCCACCTACCTCACGCTGCCTTTTTTTCTGTCGCCCGAATGCCCCCTGAAGGTACGGGTGGGGGCGAACTCGCCGAGACGGTTGCCGATCATGTTCTCGGTGATGTACACGGGGACGAATTTGCGGCCGTTATGGACGGCGATCGTGAGATTAAGCATCGCGGGTACGATCATCGAGCGCCGACTCCAGGTCTTGATGACCCCTTTCTTTCCCGAGGCGTTCATGGAGTCCACCTTTCTCATGAGGTGGTCGTCCACGAAGGGGCCCTTTTTCAGCGAGCGCGACATACTAGGCTCTCCTCTTCAAGATAAACCGGCCCGTACGCTTGTTGCGGCGGGTCTTGTAACCCTTAGTCGGGACGCCCCAGGGCGTGACGGGATGGCGTCCGCCCTTGCTCTTGCCTTCGCCGCCGCCGTGAGGATGATCGACGGGGTTCATGGCGGACCCGCGGACCTTGGGCCTGCGCCCCAGCCAGCGGGAGCGGCCCGCCTTGCCGAGGGTTACGTTCTGGTGGTCCCCGTTGCCAACCTGGCCGACCGTGGCGTAGCACCCGAGGCTCACGTAGCGCATCTCGGTCGAAGGCATCCTGAGGGTTGCCATACGGCCTTCCTTGGCCATGAGCTGGGCGGAGACGCCTGCCGCACGCGCGAGCTGCCCGCCCGCGCCCTCGTGGAGTTCGATGTTGTGCACCAGCGTACCCACGGGGATCTTCTTGAGCGGCAGTGCGTTGCCGGCAACGACCTCGGCCTCTTCCCCTGCAACCAGCTTATCGCCGACCTTGACGCCGTCCGGAGCGAGAATGTAACGCTTCTCGCCGTCGACGTAATGGAGGAGAGCGATCCGACAGGACCTGTTGGGATCGTATTCGATCGCCGCGACGGCGGCGGGAATGCCGCGCTTATCGCGCTTGAAATCGATGACCCTGTAACGGCGCTTGTGCCCACCGCCCCGACGCCGGACCGTAACGTGCCCATGGGCGTTCCGCCCGCTGATTTTGGTCTTCGGCTTCAGCAGGCTTTTTTCGGGCTCGCGCTTGGTGACCTCCTCAAAGGTCGAGGTCGTGATGTAGCGTCGGCTCGGGGTTACGGGTTTGTACGTTTTTATACCCATTGAATTCCCCTTACACGCCTTCGAAATACTCGATGGGCCTGGCGCCCTTCGCGAGTTTCACGTAGGCCTTTTTCCAGTCTGGCCGCTTGCCTTCCGACCGGCCCACGCGCTTGACCTTGCCGCGGACGTTCACGATGCGGACGTCGTCCACCTGCGTGTTGAAGATCGTCTCCACGGCGTATGCGACTTCCAGCTTGTTCGCTCTCCGGTCCACCTGGAATGCGACGGTCTTGGTACGTTCCTTCGCGATCAGGTTCTTTTCCGTCAAGAGCGGACGAATGATGACGGTGTGCGGGTTTCTCATGGTTTGAGAACCTCCGCGAGCTTCATAATGGCCGGCTCGGTGATCACGACCATCTCGTAGCGCGCCAAGTCGTAAATATTCAGTTCTTCGAGTCTCTGAGTCTTCACGCCGGGGAGGTTGCGCGACGCCAGCCTGACCGACTCGCTGACCTCCCGGTCCACGAACAGTACCGTCTTGTGGGCATTGAGGATGGGCGCGAACTTGCTGACGAAAGCCTTCGTCCTGGGTTCTTCGACCTCGAGAGTCTCCATGACGGCGAGCATGTTTCTGCGGACCCGCTCGGAAAGGAGGCTTCGCATGGCCCCGCGCCGCACCTTTTTCGGAACGGCGTAGGAGTAATCCCGGGGCTTCGGCCCGAAGGCGATGCCGCCGTGATACCACAGGGGGGAGCGGATTTCGCCCATGCGGGCCCGCCCCGTGTGCTTCTGCTTCCAGAGCTTCTTGCCGCTCCCGGACACCTCGTCGCGCCGCTTCGTGGAGTGCGTGCCCAGGCGCTGGTTCGCCAGATAGTTCCTGACGGCCTCGTGGACCAGATCCCTCCGGTAACGGGCTTCGAAGATCTCGTCCGGCACGGTCAGCTCCCGCTGCGTTTCGCTTGCTTCATTGATAACCGGAATATTCATGTCCAGCCCCTTACCTGATGCCGCGGATCACGCAGGAGTCCGCCCTTCGGTCCGGGCACCGCACCCCTGATGAGGAGCAGGCCGTTCTCGGCGTCCACCTGGACGACGTCCAGGTTCTTGGTGGTCACGCGGCCGTTGCCCATCTGCCCGGCCATCTTCGTGCCCTTAAAAACGCGCGAAGGGTAGGACGACGCCCCGATCGAACCGGGCGCCCGGTGGAACATTGACCCGTGGGTGGCGCGGCCTCCGGAGAAGTTGTGGCGCTTCATGACGCCCTGGAAGCCCTTGCCTTTGCTCGTCCCTACCACGTCGACGGCCTTTATGTCCTTGAAGCTGTCGAGCGTCAGGGTATTGCCCGGAACCAGGTCCGGAAATTCTCCCCTCAGCTCCCTGGCCGCCCGAATGGACGACGCGCCAGCTTTCTTGAAATGCCCGGCCATCGGCTTGTTGACCACATTCCGGCCCACCTTCTCAACCAGGCCGATCTGAATGGCATGGTAGCCGTCGGTGTCCGGGGTCTTCTTCTGCAGGATGACGCACGGTCCCGCCTTGATCACCGTCACGGGGATGGCCGAGCGGTTCTCGTCGAAGATTTGCGTCATACCTACCTTGCGTCCCAGAATTCCGATCTTCATGTCCTCTCCTCAAGCAGAGGTCGCCCGCCGGCGACGTGCCTGGAACGGCTGCTTCCGTACTCTGTGGCAGCCCGGGTCGCGAAGCGGCCTACTTGGTAAAGGCCTTGATCTCCACGTCCACACCGGGCGGCAGATTTAGTTTCATGAGGGCGTCCACGGTCTGCGGCGTGGGGTCGTAGATGTCCAGCAACCGCTTGTGTGTACGCATCTCGAACTGTTCCCTGGATTTCTTGTCCACGTGGGGCGATCGGTTGACGGTCCATACGGTCCGGTCCGTGGGCAAAGGAATGGGACCCTTCACCCTCGCACCGGTCCTCTTGGCCGTCTCCACAATCTCCTTCGTGGACCGGTCCAGGATCCAGTAGTCATATGCCAAAAGGCGAATCCGGATCTTCTCGTTCAGCATGAGCTCCTACTCCACGATCTCCGTGATGGTGCCGGCCCCGACGGTGCGGCCGCCTTCACGGATGGCGAACCGGAGTCCCTTCTCCATGGCGATGGGCGAGATCAACTTGACGTCCATGCTCACGTTGTCGCCGGGCATGACCATCTCGCGGTCGGCGGGCAGGGTCACGTCGCCGGTCACGTCCGTCGTTCTGAAATAGAACTGCGGACGATAGCCCTTGAAGAAGGGGGTATGGCGGCCGCCTTCGGACTTGGTCAGGATGTAAACCTCGCACTTGAAGGTTGTGTGAGGCAGGATGGAACCGCCCTTGGCCACGACCTGGCCGCGCTCGACCTCTTCCTTCTTGGTACCGCGCAGCAGCAGCCCGATGTTGTCGCCGGCCTGTCCCTGGTCGAGCAACTTGCGGAACATCTCGACGCCGGTGATGACCGTCTTGAAGGTCGGCTTGAGTCCGATGATCTCCATCTCCTCGCCGACCTTTACGATGCCGCGCTCCACGCGTCCCGTGACCACGGTGCCGCGGCCGGAGATCGAGAAGATGTCCTCGATGGGCATGAGGAAGGGCTTGTCGATGTCGCGGACGGGCTCGGGAATGAAGCTGTCACAGGCGTCCAGCAGGTCCTGGATGCACTTGGCGTCCTCGGACTTGGGGTCATCTGAGAGCCCCGCCTTGAGGGCGGAACCGCGGATGATCGGCGTGTCGTCGCCGGGGAACTGGTACTGGGACAAAAGGTCCCTCACTTCGAGTTCGACCAGGTCGAGCAGTTCGGGGTCGTCGACCTTGTCGCACTTGTTGAGGAAGACCACGATGTAGGGCACGCCGACCTGACGGGCGAGGAGGATGTGCTCGCGGGTCTGCGGCATGGGGCCGTCCTCGGCGGAGACGACGAGTATCGCGCCGTCCATCTGGGCCGCGCCGGTGATCATGTTCTTGACGTAGTCCGCGTGTCCGGGGCAGTCCACGTGAGCGTAGTGCCGGTTGTCGGACTCGTATTCGACGTGGGAGGTCGCGATGGTCAGGATCTTGGTGGAGTCACGCCGGCCCTGCGACTCGGAAGCCTTGGCCACCTCGTCGTAGCTGATGAACTTGGCCAGGCCCTTGGCGGCCTGAACCTTGGTGATGGCCGCGGTCAGAGTGGTCTTGCCGTGGTCGACGTGACCGATGGTCCCGACGTTAACGTGCGGCTTGGTCCTATTATACTTCTCCTTCGACATCCTCAGCCTCCTTGCTAACGGCCCTGCACGCGGGCGACAATCTCGTCCGATATCTGCCTGGGCGTTTGTTCGTAGCGCTCAAACTGCATGACGTAGTTGCCGCGGCCCTGCGTCAGAGACCTGAGAGCCGTGGCGTAACCAAACATCTCTGCCAATGGCACCATCGCGGTGATCACCTGCAGGCCGGTCCTTGCTTCCATGGCCTGGATCTTGCCCCTGCGGGCGTTCAGATCACCAATGACGTCTCCCATGTAATTTTCCGGAACCGTCACCTCCACCTTCATGAGAGGTTCCATCAACGCGGGAGACGCCTTCTGCGCGGCCGCCTTGAAGGCCATGGAACCTGCGATCTTGAATGCCATTTCCGAGGAGTCCACCTCGTGATATGAACCGTCGTAGAGAATGACCTTCACGTCCTTTACGGGGAAGCCCGCGAGGACGCCGGTATCCGTCGCCTCGAGAATGCCCTTTTCCACCGGCGAGATGAACTCCCTGGGGATCGCGCCGCCGGTGATGGCATTCTCGAAAGCGAAGCCTCCGCCCTCTTGGAGCGGTTCGACCTTGATCTTGACGTGGCCGTACTGGCCGTGACCACCCGTCTGCCGGATGAACTTGCCCTCGGCCTGGGCCGGTTTGGTGAGCGTCTCACGGTAGGCGACCTGGGGCTTGCCCACGCTGGCCTGAACGCCGAATTCGCGCGTGAGGCGGTCGACGATGATCTCGAGGTGCAGTTCGCCCATGCCCGAGATGAGGGTCTGCCCGGTTTCGGTGTCTACGCGGAGCTTGAAGGTCGGGTCCTCCTTGGCAAGCTTGAGGAGGGCGGCCGAGAGCTTGTCCTGGTCGGCCTTGGACTTGGGCTCGATGGCCACCGAGATGACCGGTTCGGGGAAGTCCATGGATTCCAGGAGAATGGGGCTATCCTTTGTCGTGAGCGTTTCACCCGTGGTCACGTCCTTGAGGCCCACGACCGCGGCGATATCGCCCGCACGCACCTCGGCGATTTCTTCCCTCTTGTTGGCGTGCATCTTCAGGAGGCGCCCGACGCGCTCCTGCCTTTTCTTGCTGGCATTCCAGACGTAGGATCCTGCGCTGAGAGAGCCCGAGTAGACCCGCGTGAAGGCAAGCTGCCCCACGAACGGATCCGTCGTGATCTTGAACACCAGGGCGGAGAAGGGATCGTCGTCGCTGTGGTGCCGCACGCCGGGTTCGCCCGAGTCCGGAACCACCCCGTGGATCGGAGGGATTTCCATGGGCGAGGGGAGAAAATCCACCACCGCGTCGAGAAGCGGCTGAATGCCCTTGTTCTTGAAGGCCGAGCCGCACAGGACGGGGGTGAAGTGCATCGCGATCGTGCCCTTGCGGAGCGCGCTCTTCACCGCAGCCTTGTCGAGGGGCTCCCCGTCGAGGTAGCGCTGCATGAGGTCGTCGTCTTCCTCGCAGGCCATCTCGAGGAGCTTCTCCCGCCACTCGGCCACTGCGCTCCTGTATTCGGCCGGGATGTCTTCTTCCACGAACTTGGCGCCAAGCGTGTCGTCCAGCCACCTCAGGGCCTTCTCCTCCACCAGGTCGAAGACGCCCTCGAAGGAGTCTTCCTTTCCCCATGGGAGGTACAACGCGACGGGCCGGGCGTGCAGCCGATCGTCCATCATCGCTATTGCGCGCTCGAAGTCGGCGCCCTGCCGGTCCATCTTGTTGACGAAGGCGATGCGGGGAACCTTGTACTTGTCCGCTTGCCGCCAGACCGTCTCCGACTGGGGCTCCACGCCGGCGACGGCGCAGAAGACGCCCACGGCCCCGTCCAGAACGCGGAGAGACCGCTCGACTTCCGCCGTAAAATCCACGTGACCGGGCGTATCGATGATGTTGATCCGGCAGTCCCGCCAGAAGCAGGTGGTGGCCGCAGAGGTAATGGTGATGCCCCGCTCCTGCTCCTGGACCATCCAATCCATGGTCGCAGTGCCCTCGTGCACCTCGCCCATCTTGTAATTGACGCCGGTGTAGAAGAGGATGCGCTCCGTGGTGGTGGTCTTACCCGCGTCTATGTGGGCCATGATGCCGATGTTTCTTTGGTTGTTAAGAGGAACCGAACGAGGCACGATTGATCCCTACCAACGATAGTGGGCAAAGGCCTTGTTGGCCTCCGCCATCTTGTGGGTGTCTTCTTTCTTCTTGATCGAAGAGCCGCGGTTGTTGTAGGCGTCCAGGATCTCTCCGGCGAGGCACTCGGTCATCGTATTCTCGCCGCGGTTGCGGGAGTAGTCGATGATCCAGCGCACGGCCAGGGAGAGACGGCGCTCCGGGCGGACCTCGACGGGCACCTGATAGGTGGCGCCGCCGACGCGCCGGGACTTGACCTCGAGCACCGGCTTCACGTTTTCCAGCGCACGCTGGAAAACCTTGAGCGGATCCTCGTCCGTCTTTTCCTTGACGATATCCATGGCCCCATAAAAAATGGACTCGGCCACGGATTTCTTGCCCTGATACATGATCTGGTTGATGAACTTGCTTATCAGGACGGATCCGTAGACAGAGTCCGGCGGTATTTCTCTCTTTTTGACAACGGCTTTCCTCGGCATAACCTACTGCTCCTTACCCTCTTTTTCAAAGAGCAACGGACCCCTCGGGGCCCCGGGGTACTAACGGATCTCAGGATTTCGGTCGCTTTGCTCCATACTTCGAACGTGCCTGGCGGCGTGAATCTACGCCTGTAGTGTCCAGCTTGCCGCGGATGATGTGGTAGCGCACGCCGGGCAGGTCCTTAACACGGCCACCGCGGAGCAGGACCACGGAGTGCTCCTGCAGGTTGTGCCCGACACCCGGGATGTAGGAGGTGACCTCCATTCCGCTGGTGAGACGCACGCGAGCCACCTTCCGCAGAGCGGAATTTGGTTTCTTCGGGGTCGTGGTGTACACGCGGGTGCACACGCCCCTCTTCTGCGGATTGCTGCGAAGGGCCGGGCTTTTGGTCTTGTAAAGGATCGCCTTGCGTCCCTTTCGCACCAGTTGATTGATCGTCGGCACAACATCCTCCTTGCAATGAAGGTTTTATACGGACTCCTCCCCTATTGCAGGGGGAAGAGCCGAGATAGACTAGCGCAGTCCCGAGGGCGTGTCAAGCCCTACAGGGAAGAAAATAAAGGAGATGCCCGTCCACCTCGAGCGCACTGCCCCAACATGTTGGGTATGGTACACGGCGCTTATCGGCCCATTACCCACAATACTATGGGGACAGGACTTGTGAGCCGACGCCCCTCGACGGAGCCTCCATCGGGACGATCGGGCCGGACCGGCCCCGACTTGCGATTGCCCGCCCCGTGCGCGTAGCCTTGATCATGGGTCGCCGCCCACCGCCCGTGGAGGTACGAAACCGTGGCATCGTCATCGAATCACATGCGTCATGCCCTCGCGCTGGCCCGCAGGGCCGCAGAACGCGGTGAGGTCCCGGTGGGTGCCGTCCTGGTCACACCCGGTGACGAAGTCTTCGAGGGCCGGAACTCCGGGGAATCGGGATCGCCGCTCGAACACGCGGAGATGAAGGTCCTGACGGCGGCCCTCGGTAAACTTGGCCGCCGTGGCCTCGGGCAGTCTACCCTCTACGTTACCCTCGAACCGTGCCTCATGTGCCTGGGCGCCATGGTCCTGGCGCGGATCGGCGGACTGGTCTACGCCTGCCCCGAACCCAGGTTCGGCGGCGTTGCCCACCTCCAGGCGCTCTGGCGCGAGGGCCGCTACCCCCACAGGTTCCCGATAGCTTGCGGGCTCATGGAGGAGGAGTCCAGCGCCCTGCTGCGGGCGTTCTTCGAGGCCCGCCGCTGAGGCCGACGCACCCGCGGGTCCCTTTGTCCGCCATGGATTGCCAATTCGAATCGGACCCAGTAGAATGTCGCCGCGGAGAGATGGCCGAGTGGTCGAAGGCGGCGGTCTCGAAAACCGCTGTGCCCCAAAAGGGCACCGGGGGTTCGAATCCCTCTCTCTCCGCCAGAAATCAAGCACTTACGGCCGATCATGAGGGCCGGTTCCCGACCCCGCTTCCAACAGCATCGCAACTAAATTGCAAGTTCCCGTCCAGGACCATGACGGCGTCCTCGAGATGCCCCGGCGCGAGGTGCGCGTACCGCAGCACCATGTCCAGCGTCGCGTGGCCCAGCAGGTACTGCACGGTGGTGAGCGGCACGCCGGCCATGACGAGCCGTGAGGCGAAGGTGTGCCGCAGGGTGTGCCAGACCACGCCTTCGAGCCCGCTGGCCTTCAGCGCTGTCTCCCAGGCCTTCCGCAGGACCGAGTTGTAGGTGCCGCCGAAGCGCTCGAAGACGAGGGCCTCCGGCTTCACGTTGCGGGGGAGGGTGTCCAGGGCCGTTCGCGCCGTGTGGTCCATGGGGACGTGGCGCGTCTTCTTGCCCTTGGCCTTCTCCGCCGTGACGGTGACGTACCCGAAGCGGCCGCGCTTGAGGTCCACGTCGCCCCAGGTCAGCGACAGCATTTCGCCCTGGCGGAGCCCCGTGTGGATCGAGAACACCACCGCGGGCCGGATCGAGTCGGCGCAGTGCTCCAGGAGGACGGCCTCTTCTTCCGGATCCAGGAAGCGGTCCCGGCGAGATTCCGGGCGAAAGAGCTTGATGGGCCGGGCCGGGTTGTCCTTGCACAGGCCCCAGACTATGCAGAGCGAAAATAGGCGCTTGAGGCGCGCCAGGTCGTTGTCCACGGTCTTCCTGCTCGTCACCTGGCCGCCCTGCATCTCCTGGGCGCGAGCCGTCCTGTAGGCCTCCACGTCGCCCGGCGTGATGCGGTCCAGCCTCTTCCTGGCGAAGTGCGGAGAGGCCAGCCACCTGGCCGCGAAGTACCGGTCGTTCCTGTAGGTGTCGGGCCGCTTGTTCACCTTGGACCACTCCAGGAACCGTTCCACCGCCTTTTCGAAATGGCTCTTCACCTCCTTTCGCCGGTCCATGTACCGGCCCTCCCTGATCTGGGTGTGGATCTTCTCCAGGTAGGCCCTGGCCTCGCTCTTGGTCTTCGCTATGCGCCGGTGGTAGCGCCCTTCGAAGCACCACGAAAACTGCCAGCGGCCGTCCGGGAGTTGCTTCAATCCTCGCTCCCTGCGCTTGTCCACCTGAACCTCCTTCCTTTCGCCGGGAACCAGTTGATTCTATTAGGGACCCATACTTTCAGAATTGCCAGTGATCACCAGCGATCCCGCTCGGAATCCCAGAGGGGTTCCCGGGAGCGCTCCGCCCTCAGGTCGTCCCATCTCGCCGACCGCCAGTCTTCCTGTACTGCGTGAGGGTCTCGTGTGGCTTGATCTACCTCGCGCATAAGAGTGGCCACCAGGCCGCCCGCTTCGCGGCCCAACGACTTCGCTAGACCGGAAGGTGCAGCTAGTCTCTCTGTGATCTGCTGCAGCCCCTCGTTTTCCTGAAACCTGGCTTCGATTCGCAGCGAACCTCCCGAGACGAGCCGATCGGCGGGTACGGCTTCGTGGATGAGTCCAAGGCGGTCTTGAAAGGTGAAATGATATCGATTCCCAGCTTCCTTAGAGACATCGACACCCTGAGCGGTCATCCGGTCCTTGAATGCCGCAGGAGTCTCTGAGTTCCTAAGTCCCAGGGAGATGCGGCTTCTAAGGTCCCGTTGCCACACATAACGGCTCGACTCTTCAGATCGAAGGCGCCCACGGTAGCCGTCTGGATCCCGGGAGAGCTGTTCCTTTTGCCGGGCAAATTTCTCGATAAGTTCGGCCCTTTCGTAGCTCTCGCCCAGTCTTTTTTCTCTTACGGTCCTACTCTTGCTGTAAGCATCGGTCATCTTGTAGGAGTACTTGTCCCCACGTACCCTTAGGTCCACGCCGAGTTCCTTAAGTCGGGCTTTAAATTCCTTCTCGGAAAATGCCCGCCGGGCAGCTTCCCGGATGCGGTCCTGGATATCGAGTTTCCATGAGTATCTGCTCCCGCCCCGCTCGGCCTGCCGGATAAACCTGTCAGAAGGCCGGTGCGGGTCCCGCACGCGGTCCAGTTCCCGTTCGATGCCATGCCTCCGGGCAAGGCGATCGTTCACGTCCCGCAACCGGTTCAGGTTGTGCTTGTCGTTGTGGTACTTCCTGCCGTCGAATCCGGTGGCATTCCATATTACATGCGCGTGGGGGTGCTCCTTTTCCCCATGGACCACTACGAGATATTCATGGCGATCGGCGATGCCGGCTTCCTTGGCCCATTCGTCCCCGTATAGGCTGATTTGTGCGTGGTCCGGACTTCCGCCAGAACGAACCATGTCGCCCAGGTCTCCACGCTCGAAGCTTAGGGCCACGTGGTAGTACTGCCGTCCCTCGTGCTGGCCGAATTGATCACGAGTTTCCTTGAATTCTCTTTCAACCGTGGCCGCATCCCGCCCAATCACGTTACCCGCAAGGGCCTGGACACGATTCCCTACTTCGTTCTGGCTAAGAAGATAGTTGATCATCTCCACGCTCCTGTTTCCGAACGAGATCTTGAGTACGGGCATGCCTCACCCCTGAATGGCAAGCACCAAATCGGCCACTTCACTTCGCAGGGCCTCTACTTCCTTACTGTCCACGCGCCCAATGTTGGCCTGATGGGCAAGTTGATTGAGGTTCCCTCCGAGGCTCTTCAAGGCCCTGTAAACGTCGTCGGGCAGCCTGGAGACCGGGCGTATGCGAGTACCGGCCGCAAGCCCCCGGAGAAATCCAGCCGGACGGAGGTTGGCGATGCTGCATTGCAGTCGAAGATGGTCGTACTCCTCGGGGCTGAATCGGACGTTCACCCGGTATGGTCTTTTCTCAAGCTTCTTGGGAGACTGGGATGCGATTTTATGCATGCAGACCTCCTCTTAGGTGTTTGGGGTGTCGGGGCAGAGCCCTGACATGCGCCCGGAGCGAAGGTGCTTGGCACCGCGTCCGGGCAGCAACGGCGCGCATTCTGGCGCCAGTTGCGTTGCTTGCGCTGCACACTTCGAAGGATCTTCTACCAGTTTCGAGACGCGGCGAAGTGGGCCTCGGCAGGGATCTCGGCAGCCGGATCATGCGCTTTCTCCCGTAAGGTCCCCTTCCCGGGCCGCCACCGCCGCCACCTCTCTGTGTTCATTGGACTTACAGGTGACACCGGCCGCCATCGGTGGCGCCACCGGGGACGGTTGGGTGGCGGCTCGGGTGGCGGCATAAGTCCTTTGATATGAGGCGGGTGGCGGCGGTGGCGCCTCTGGCGGAAGGTACCGGGAGAAGGCGTCCGCGAAATCCGCCTGCCGGTATCCCCGGTGGGTCACCCCATCGCTCTTCCACTTGACCGGCGAGATTCCGAAAGGCCGAAGCAGACCCGCCATCTGCTGGGCGCTGATCGGACCGCGGTTCTTCCAGTCCGGCCACAGGCGCTCCTCCATGACGTGGAGCTGAGCGAGTATGTCCTCGGAGCCCAGCCTGGTCTTTCCAGCCGAAGAGAAGAGGCCCCGCAGGTCTTCCAGGAGGGCGATGCCCACCGAGATCTCCCGGGCCGCCTGTTCGGCGAGCCGGCCGGCGCTCTCCCGCGCCCGCCGGGGCCATTCGACGCCGGCCAGGTCCGCGATGGCCAGGAGAGGCCGCCAGTTGTCGCGCGTGCGGTCCCGGGTGATGCCCTCGGGGATGGACGGATCGGCCAGCCTGAGCGCCTCCACGTGGTCCTGCGCCCACCTCGCCGCCATGCTTCGGAGGTCCTCCATCTCGGCGAGCCGGTGGAGCTGGAGCCGTTCGATGCGCTCGCTCAGGGTGCGGCGCCTCATGCGGAGGGTGACGGCCCGGTCCGCCAGGGTGCCCGGCAGTTCCCCGATCAGCGCCACCGCCTTGGGGGTCCAGGTGCTGAACATGCACACCTGGAAGTCCTCGCCCACGACGCGCGTCACGTAAGCCTGGCTGCGCATGTGGCCGCTGTTGAGGATGCCCCGAAGGCCCTCCGAGTCGCCCAGGAAGGTGTCGGCCTCGTCCAGGAGAAGGGTCGGGCGGAAGTAGTCCGTCACCCGGAAGACGGCGGAGGGGGTGATGTTCGCCGACGTGAGCGGTTTGGGCACCAGGGCGCTGAGCAGCGCGAGCGCCGTGCTCTTCCCGCAGCCCTTGTCGGGGCTCGTCAGCGCCAGGATGGGCGAGATCTCGAAGGCGTCGTGGGCGTGGCTGAAGAGGACCCAGAGGATCATGGCCACCACCTGATCGCTCTCCAGGGCCAGGTAGCGCCGAACGGTCTGCTCCAGCTGGGCCAGCAGTTCTGCGCCCTTGACCGGCTCCGGCCAGGGTTCGGGCTCCTTGAAGCCGACGGCGCTTCCCGACTTGGGATCCGCCGGCCCCCGGACCGACGGCGGCATGACCGAGTCCACGATTCGGCCGGGACTCGCGAAGCCCAGCGCCCGAAGCCGCTTGATGGCCCCCTCCCGGGCAAGCTCGCGGGAGGGCTCGCTCATGTCCTTCAGCACTTCCTTGAAATGGCCCAGAGCGGCCAGCACCTGGTCCGAGCCCGGGTTCTCGGCGAGCGTATCCAGCCGCGAAACCGCCTCTTCGGCCGTCGCCGTTGGCCGGCTCTGCAGGGCCGCGAGCGCCTCGATGTTGCCCTGCGGAGCACTCATCGGCCCACACCTGCACGAACGCTTGCAGGCGGAAAGAGAGGAAGACTCCTGTAGACTCCCGTAAGGTACCTGCAACTGGATAGCGCTCCCGAGCACTCCTTAAAACTTGTTTTAGCTATATTATACATTGCCGTTTCCCCTATCATTTCGGAGGAATATATACCGCTGTACGCGCTTTGTCCAGCCGTCTGCTTTCCTCTTCCCATCGTTCGCACGGAGGCATGGGCATTGGAGCCCCAAACGGCGTGTCCTGAGGGGCTGGTAGAGTAAACCGCACTGTCGCGCCGAAGAAATCATGCTGGCTGCCAGGTTCGCCGTGTTGTACCATGAGGGCGTAGGAAAGCCGCACATCAAGACGTTCGTAGGGGGTATCAGGTCGTGGGCAGG
This sequence comes from uncultured Acidobacteriota bacterium, assembly GCA_963724125.1. GTDB lineage: Bacteria > Acidobacteriota > UBA4820 > UBA4820 > DSQY01 > CAVRTJ01. The sequence goes on along the minus strand of CAVRTJ010000003.1, from coordinate 307,132 downwards.
AAGCAGCCAGATAAGGAACCATCGGGTAGGTCGGAAATTCTCCTCTACCAGGCCGAGGATGGGGCGACCCGGATCGAGGTCCGCTTGGACGGCCAAACGGCTTGGCTCACCCAAGCCTTGATGGCAGAGCTTTTCCAAACAACTCCCCAGAATATCACCCTCCACCTTAAGCAGATCTTCGCAGACGGTGAGCTTGAGGAAAACGCAACTTGTAAGGAATACTTACAGGTTCGCATGGAAGGCGGACGGGAGGTCCACCGAACACTTCATTACTATAGCCTGGACGCCATTCTGGCGGTGGGTTACCGGGTGCGATCCCACCGGGGTGTCCAGTTCCGGCGGTGGGCCACGGAGCGCCTTCGCGAATACCTCGTGAAAGGCTTCACGATGGACGACGAGCGGCTCAAAGAGGGCCGCACGCTGGGCGCGGACTACTTCGACGAGCTCCTCGAACGCATACGGGACATCCGGGCTTCGGAGAAGCGGTTCTACCAGAAGCTGCGGGATCTCTACGCCCTCTCCATCGACTACGATCCAAAGACCGAACAGACCCGCCAGTTCTTCCAGATCGCTCAGAACAAACTCCACTGGGCCATCACGGGGCACACCGCGGCCGAGATCATCGCCGGCAGGGCCGACGCCGCAAAACCGAACATGGGGCTGACCACCTGGAAAGGGGCGAAGGTCCGTCGCGGAGACGTAACGGTGGCCAAGAACTACCTCAACGCCGAGGAAATCGACGAGCTCAACCGGGTGGTCGTTATGTATCTCGACTATGCTGAGGATCAGGCGCGCCGGCGGCGCCCTCTCTACATGAGCGACTGGCGGGAGAAGCTCGATGCCTTCCTGAAGTTCAACGAGCGGGACATCCTGACCGACCCCGGCAAGGTCTCCATGGAGGTGGCCCAGGCCCTTGCCCTCGAACAATACGAAGCCTTCCATCAGCGCCGATTGACCGAAGATGCCCCACTCCAGGACGAAGCCTTCGAGAAGGCCGCCAAGTCCATCGAGGCCAAAGGACGAAAGAAGAGCGATAGGCCGCGACGCAAGTAACACCCTCTAACTGCTGGCAGTATCGCGCGCAGATGAGAAGGTGAGTCGGACGATTCTGCCCACCCTTAAGGCATTCCCGCCCGAAGCCGGCCCCCGGCGAGTGGCCCGCAGCGAGTAGCTCCCTTCGCCCGGCCAAGTTCCCGGAGCGAAGCGGGGACATGTACATATGACGATATCTAAACCCGGAGGGCGGGCGGTGCGACTATGGGCGGCAGGGTCTGCTAGCGGCCCCGTTATCAGGAGCCCGAAACGCCCCGCGCGTGACGGGACAGCATAGCGACCGGCAGCTGCTTCGTAGCCGCGAAGGACCTCTTCGTAGAGGGGAGGAAAAGCAGCGACCAGCGGGAGCGTCGAGAGGGAGGGGCATCCCCTCCCTCTTGAGACAGACCCGAGGCCCTGCGGCGTCACCCCCGCAAGAGCGCCGCCGCTTGCCGGGCGAGGAGGCCAGCCCCCGCGGTCAGCCCAGGGGGGCTGCTTGAGGCGAGGGCCGGGTTTCGCTCAGTAATAGGTGGCTGTCCCTATTTTCCTATTATGTTGGACAGCAGTGGGGTGACCCCCTTCCCCGCACAGGCCTCCGGCATCAGGTGGCGATTTCTTCGCCTCAGATCCAACGCTGGTTTCAGCCTGACTCCATAGCAACTTTCTTTCTTATCCTGCCTACAATCAGGTGCATACCACGCACTGCAAACATAAGCACCACAAGCGTAGCAAGCCAGAAAGGAAACGCCACCACAAAATGTGTCCAAAACATGGCGAATCTAGACGGCGATTCCCACACCGATATCCCCCTTAGCACCATGAAATCATAGAGATCCGTCCAACCAACGAGCCTGCCTATCCAAACTGGGGGTAAGACCAGTATCTTGAAGGCCCCCCCAAGAACAGGCCACAGATATCGCGGCGTATTGACCGATGACATAGGCACCTCAAGGAGTGCTGGTAGAGCAGACATTCCAAGTGCACAACTGGAACACCCGATAAGCACCCGACGAAGTCTCATCGATACCTCCTTCTACCTTGGAAATAGTGGTGTTTCATCGAGAGAAAAGAAATCACCTTGCGTTTCGTAATATTGACGCTCTGGCAATCCAGCTTCCCTCCGTACAGCGTTCTCATAGTTCATAGCATAGCCCTCGTTGTGATTCTTCTGGGTCCTTATGGACTTATTCCAAAAAGAATGGACAAAGGTGTCAGAGAATTCATTTTCGAGAAGATGGCCTGTTTCGTGCGTCAGTGCGGTAGCAGCTGTTTCCTTCACTTGACCTTTCTGGCTGGGGAACATAGAAGGGTCGAGATAAATAGTCTTGTTCTCGGTGAACGCCCCTCCGTGATCTGCGGCTTGCTTTGAAGGTCCAAGATCCAGCTTGTAATCGTTCACACTGCTAACCAAATGGTTCAGCCCCTGCGCCGAAGTCCCTAGTTTGTTAAAGTCACCACCAGAGATTCCTTGGATTGAGACAATCCACTGTCCGTTTTGCTGAACCGCTGTGACGTGTCTGGCGGCCTCGGAGTTTTGCAGCGACTTTTTGATGAGGGCAAGCTGCTCATTCCGTTTGGCTTCGTTGTCTGAAAGAACAAAGGTCTGGCCATTAGGGTCGTTCGCTGTGACGGGGCGGTCAAAGACGTAGGAATATAAATTCCATGTTTGCGGTTCGTAGAGATGCTGATCTGCCCCTTTGTCGGGCTTATAAAACCGCCCCATGACGCTACCGTAGAACCGGAAATGCATGTAGTCGTTGCCAGTCGCCGGATCTCTCTCTTGCCCTGTGAACCGGTGGGTGTTGGTGGAGGTCGTGTCCTTGACGGGGATCTCCAGGCCGAAGGGCTCGAAGTCATGGAAGGTCCGGCTTTGTTCGACGCCGTTTGAGTCCGTGGTCAGCGTGCAGCGGACGGTGCCCAGGTGGTCCGTGGCGTAGTAGCTGTAGGTGGTTGTCCCGCCTCCCGTCTGCCGCGTGACCGCCATGGCGCCTCCCACCGTAATATAGGTCCTCTCCTCGGTGACTGTGTACCCGGGCAGGGCCCAGGTCTTCTCGTCGATGACCGCGGCGCCGCTGCGGAGGTACTGGGTGTACGCGGTAGCTGTGCCGGCAGGCGTTGTAGGCGATGGCTGCGGCGCGCTCGCCGGCCGAATCGTAGAAGTACTGCGCCTTGAGGGTGTTCGTGCTCTTGTCCCACACCGCCACGAGTCGGTTAAAGGGATCATAGGTGTAGAGGTACGTCCCGTCATCGGTCACGTTGCCGTTGCCGGTCGAACCGCCGTCGTAGACCATGCTTGCGTGCTCTGCGTGATGCCTGTCGCCACGTTGCCGATCGTGCCGCCCCGCGCGACTTGATTAAGGCGGTTAGGCAGCCGAGATTTTGCAAGAAACAAGACTCGGCTTTAGACCGTCACTTGCAATAAGGTGACATGGTTTTCCATATCCCCGCAGACGACCTTAATGAGAATGGGCATCATTCAGAAGACATTTCTCTGGAAGGTGTACAGGCTCCCTCTTAAGCACGACCAACTCGTGCGCTTTCATCCTTACTAGAAAGATACAACCCAATTCTTTCTTACGAGAGTAAAGGCCGAATCGCTCGTTCCATCGTCTTCCTTTGGGCACTTTCGCTTGCGCCACTGCGATATTTAGGCTGAGGGACTTGAGCGGCCAATAAGGACCATCCACGGCCCACATCTGATCACCTTCCCCACCAAAATAGTTTATATAAAGCTGTTGGTCCTGCCAATTGTTGCCGAAAAGCGACTTGAGGAACACTGGCCTTAGAACGCACTCCATCTTCCCGCCATTAAGCCGTAAGAAAAAGGCCTGTTGAGTTTTCCATACTCCCGAACATTGCGCACGAGATATCCAGCCCAAGGCAAAACCAAACAACATGATCGACACAGCACAAAGTGTCCACTGGTATATTCTCACATGTTTTATCATCGTCCATTTCCTCTTTTATTACAGGCCGAGCTCTTCCCGCCAAGCGCGATCTCGTGGGTCAAAATTGGACTCATCCAAAAGTGCTTTTCTCCTGAAGTAACCTCTTTGTGTAATTAGGCCGCTTGCAAGATCATGCGCATGGAATCCTTCATGACCCAAATCGTACGTAACTCTCTTGGCTCTAGCTGCGACTAGTTCATCATCTGTTGCTACGGGATTGTATACTACTGCCTCGATTCGCGTCATGTCTATAGTTATCTCGACCGAGGTGTTTTCGATTGTCTGGTTTGGACCGACCTTGCTCTCGGTACCCGTCCCAACGGTTTCTCCGGTTGCATATGGATTCGTTGCACCATGAGGAAGTGGCCCCTCATTCAACGTGTAGATCGTATTCGTGTCATTTTGGTACATTGCAACTTGTCTCTGGCCGACCTTTCTGCCTAACCAGTCTTCAACGCCTTTCCGAAATGCATCGCTGTTGTAAAGTGCCTTCTTGAAGCTATCCGATAAGTGAAGGGACCCCTGTTGCAGTCTAGCGATCAGTGCTCTAGCCTGTGCTAGGCCCTCCATTATCCTGGTGGCCAAGTCCATAGCTGCGCCCAAAGCAGTCCCATTACCGTGCCCGGCAGCCGCCTGCAGCTTCAATCCATTGCGATTAGGCGGCATATACAGATGCCCGGTCGGATCATTGAAATTCAACGGATTCCCGTGTACGTAGGAGTAGAGGTTCCAATCCTGGGGATTCGTCGCTGATCCCATCACATTGTCGGGCCTGTAAAACCGTCCCATGACGCTGCCGTAGAACCGGAAGTGCATGTAATCGTTGCCGGTCGCCAGGTCGCGTTCCTGTCCTGTGAAGCGGTGGGTATTGGTGGAGGTCGTGTCCTTGACGGGGATCTCCAGGCCGAAGGGCTCGAAGTCGTGGAAACTCCGACTCTGCTCAGTACCAGCGGCATCGGTGGTAAGCGTGCAGCGGACGGTGCCTAGGTGATCCGTCGCGAAGTAGCTGTATGTGGTTGTGCCGCCCCCGCTCTGCCGCGTGACCGCCATGGCGCCTCCCACCGTAATATAGGTCCTTTCCTCGGTGACTGTGTACCCGGGCAGGGCCCAGGTTTTCTCGTCGATGACCGACGCGCCGCTGCGGAGGTACTGGGTGTAGGCGGTAGCGGTGCCGGCAGCGTTGTAGGCGATGGCGGCGGCGCGTTCTCCGGCCGAATCGTAGAAGTACTGCGCCTTGAGGGTGTTCGTGCTCTTGTCCCGCACCGCCACGAGGCGGTTGAGGGGATCGTAGGTGTAGAGGTATGTCCCGTCGTCGGTCACGTTGCCGTTGCCGGTCGAACCGCCGTCGTAGACCATGCTTGCCGTGCTCTGCGTGATGCCCGTGGCCACGTTCCCGATCGTCCCACCACGCGTGACTTGGTTGAGGCGGTTGGTGGGGTGGCCGCTCCCGTCGTTCAGGATCGAGGCGTCGAAGCAGACCGCGCGCACGTAGTCCTCCGCCTCCGTGCTGCCCGCCCCGATGCCGTTGGAGCCGATGGGCGCCGTCATGTGCCCAAGCAAGGTCGGAAAGCTCTGTGTCCTCTCAGACCGTTCGGTGAGGTTCCCGAAGGCGTCGTAGACGTAGTCCCACGTGTGAATCTGCGTGCTGCTTCTATGCACCGTGCCGTCTTTAAGCCGGCTCAGAAGGTCGTAGTGGAAGGTGTCCGGCGAGGACGGCGAGGTCATGGTGCCGATGGAGGTGATGTTGCCCACGCCGTCGTACTGGTAGGGGTAGCTCTGGTTCGCGTAAGAACCGTTCGTCCAGACGTCGGCGCCGCTCTTACGAAGGGCGTATCCCGCCACCCGCTCGTACGCGTCGTAGTCGATCAGCGTCTTGAGGTTGTTGTTGAAATCGATCTCGGTCAAAGCCCCCGCAGCGTTGTATTGGAGCGCCGATACGAGGGTCGTCGAATCCAGGGCCCGGCTGGCTGGGACGCCGTGAAGATAAGTCGTGTGAAGCGTGCCGCCGGTCGAGGGCGAGATCGCCTCTGAGATGACCTCTTTCTGGGCATCGTAGTCGAGGGTGTAGCTCATGGTCATGGGGCTCGCGCCGTAGGCCGTCACACTAAACATAAAGATCAGGCCCCAATACCCTTACCAATGGGTCTGGAGGAATGGGCCATCCTTTGCAGTACGCGATGTGCTCGTTATCTTGCTCCAATCGCCCGGTGTGCCGCCGTCGTACACCAGAGTCGCCGTACCCTGCGTGATGCCCGTGGCCACGTTGGCGATAGGCGCCGTCATGTGACACGACAATGTCGTAAATTGGTGGCTGTCCCTAATTATTTCGTTCGGTCTCTGCCGGACCACGGAATTATTTTGGTCAGCAATGGGGTGCCCCCATTTCCTTTCTGCGGGGTGACTCCTTTCTTCTTCTTGACCTCGTTCACTACGTTCAGTAGTTGAGCATCCTCTCCCCGGAATCGCTACAATTCTCTAACCTAAGAGTTTCCGACATCAGAAAAGCTTCCCCAGGATCAAAGCCACCTGCTTTCGGAACTATAGCCCCCTCAGAGGATGGTATGAGGCACCAATGCCAAGTCACGAGTCCGTCCTCAACCATGTAAATCCCATATTTCCCCCCGATTATGGGGACACCGTGATCGTATTGGATAGCATGCGGTATTATGTCCAGTTGCAAGATATGTTTGCCCTGCATCGACATCTTTGTGCATTGCCCGGCCAAAAGCGGATATATGCGGTATCGGTGCCGGTTCATCCTGACATCAACGATACCCTTACCAACTTTAACGCGGGCTATTTCCTCAAGCGGTTTGAGGGTAATCTTTATGGTCGTCCTTGCCTTGCCTTCTGAAATGGATATCATACCTTTTTGAAAAGCAGTCGCGATCCTAGTTGCACCGGGCTCCCATGCTACCACTATCTTGTATCCGCCCATTTTCTTCAAAGGTGAAAAGAGAGCTTCCCTCTGTAGGCAGGGTGAGCACGACACAAGGGAAAACAGCATCCCAAGCCCAATAACGGCGAACATCCTGGCGTTCTTCATTGATTCACCCCCTCTTAATAGAGCACCTGCTAAGGTGTATATTGATAGTAGTCTCCCTGGGCATCAATGAGGCCCATACTTGGCGTCTGGCCACCAAGCTGTTGAGAATAGATCTCATATGCTGGAGTGTCACCAGGGCCTGCCCCGTCGGCAGTGCGCCAAGATGTAGCAAACCTTCTCATTCCCACGTTATCGTCCCAGTATGCAAAGGGTGCGTGCGATCGGACAAGCGGTGGTGGATGCACGTGTAGAACATTTGTCCAACTCCACTTTGCCTTTGAGTACTTTCCGCCGTATTTCCCGCCGGCCACCAAAGCGCGATGCATAAGGTCCGAGCTTCCCCTGTTAATAACTCTTGAGCTAGGAGGATCAACGTCGTACCAAAAGGCAGTGAGTCGATCTGATACTTTAAACACGCACGCTGCCACCTCGCCTTTGTTCTCGACTACCAGCTTCTGGAGGTACGCGGCTATGTCCGCATCAAAGGGTGCCAGCTTCCAATGCCGACTTGATGCATGGCCGCCGGACGATGGTGCCGTAACCGTCCCTATCATTTTCCAATCTCCATTGCTGGCTTGCGTGTACATGTCGTAGGCTGTAATCGGCCCCGGCAGGGAATTTCCCCATTCTGCAACCTCCATCCCAAAGAGAAGAGCATCGTTTTCGGCTTCTTCAAACCCTCCGAATCCACCTACGCTCATCAATTTCAGCCCATTTCGATTCGGAGGCATATACAGATGGCCGGTCGGATCATTGAAGTTCACTGGATTCCCGTGGACATAGCCGTACAAATTCCAATCCTGCGGATTCAAGGCCGAGCCCACAACGTTGTCCGGCTTCATGAAGCGGCCTAAGTTGGAGCCGTAGTATCTATAATGCATGAAGTCCATGCCGGTGGTTTCGTCGCGCTCCTGGCCGGTGTACTGGTGGGTGTTCTCGGCGACGTTGGTGCTCGGCGGGATCTCCACCCCGAACGGGGTGTAATCGTGCCGTTCGACCAGGGTGCCCTGGTCGTTGACCACCGCCCGCACGGTCCCCAGGTGGTCGGTGACGTAGTACAGCGTTATCGCACTCGCCGGCGCGGCCGGGGCGTCGATACTGGTCGGATCGGACTCGGTTACAGCGCCTTGCATCGTCTGCTCCGAGGCATAGTATACCTCGCCGCCCCCTCCGCGCGCATTGGGGCCAGGGCCTCCGGACGGAGAGTTCACGTCGCCGATGTCCGCGCCGCCGTCCACTTCCGGCGCCGCCCCCGCGAGAGCGCCGCCACTTGGCCGGGCGAGGAGGCCATCCCCCAGCGGCCAGCCCAGGGGGACCGCTTGGGGCGGGGGCCGGGTTTCGCTCAGTAATGTCCCTGGTTTCCCCAGCGGTCAGCCAGGGGGACAGGTTGGGGCCGGGCTTCCAGCGCTCCATTCAAGAAACAAGACCCGGCACCGGTCCTCGCTATGATTTTTCAGGATCGCCTAAGTAATGTGTCCCCCAAATTACTCTACTTTTCCCTTTGTTTCTCTTTCATTTCGCGGAGAAAGGCGCGGTTCGGAAACCAAACACCTACCAAATAGGACGCCCAGAAGCAGGCAATACCAGCGAACAAAGTAATGAGTGCAAAATGAACGCCCACCAACCACAAGCCAAAGGTAGAGAGCAGGAGTTGAATCCCGGCAAATATCCAAAAGGCCTTCCATCGCAAGCGCCAAGCTCCTGAGATCATATTCCGTTCTCGATTCTCTCTACACATTTCACACCTCATGGTTGCGGGGCAATAATCTCATCAGCGGGACCAACATTGTCAATTTCTTTCATTGTTGGAGATTCACTTGGGAGATGGCCGTCTTGAAAGGTAGATTCCTTTCGGAGTCTTCCTACCCATGCAATTGCATTCATCTCGGTGCCAAGAAGAGCCCCTGTGATCATGCCTGGTATAAAGCCAGCTTCCCCTCCCATCTTCCACCCTGCCTTCGCCCCGGCGACCGCCCCAGTTAGGAAAGACAGAGCATGCGTCCCCAGCATCTTAGGGAAATTAGCCCCCACATTCGCCCAATAGGCACCCTTATGGAAATATGCTCCTTTCCCTGGGGTCATCCTTTCCCCGCTCTTGGTCAGCTTGCTAAGCACCTTAGCGCCACCATGCGAACGAATGTTGCACAAGTCTCCCGTTTTTACCGAGAAGGTCCAATGCTTCCCATCGCTCGATGAGCCGTGTACCTGTATGCCGTACCTGTGGGTGAGTTCGTTGGCTTTCTTCTGGGCTTGCTCTTGGCTCCCTTCGAACGAGCCGATCTCCTGCCTTCCTTTCCCTAACTCCTTCTGCTGGGGCGGAGGGGTAGCCGCAGTTGAATCAGACGTGTTATCTGGGCCTTCCTTGTCATGCTGAGCTTGATGCCCCGTTGGATCGTTAAAGTTCACGGGGTTCCCGTGGCAGTAGCTGTACCGATTCCAATCCTGCGGGTTCATAAGATTGCCCTGGATGTTGTCCGGTTTCATAAACCGCCCCAGGTTTGAGCCGTAGTATCTAAAGTGCATGTAGTCCATGCCGGTGGTTTCGTCGCGCTCCTGGCCGGTGTACTGGTGGGTGTTTTCGGCGACGTTGGTGCTCGGCGGGATCTCCACCCCGAACGGGTGTGTAGTCGTGCCGTTCGACCAGGCTTCCCTGGTCGTTCACGACCGCCCGCACCGTCCCCAGGTGGTCGGTGACGTAGTACAGCGTTATCGCACTCGCCGGCGCGGCCGGGGCGTCGATAATGGTCGGATCGGACTCGGTTACAGCGCCTTGCATCGTCTGCTCCGAGCCATAGTATACCTCGCCGCCCCCTCCGCGCGCATTGGGGCCAGGGCCTCCGGAGGGCGCGTTCACGTCGCCTATGTCCGCGCCGCCTTCCACTTCCGGCGCCGCCCCCTCAGGAGCCGCCGCGATGAAAAGAGAAGGGGCCCACTAAAAAGTGGTGCCCCTCCTCGTCACTGGTTCCCGGTTTTGGTGGTCGATTTCGCTGCACCCTCAATCTGAGATTGCAACAAAATCGCAAGTTCTGAATCAGCTCAGACTCGAATCGCATCGAGTCCGCAAAAAATCTGCGCTCTTGGATCTCCTTCTAACGTATGACTGTTTGTGGCTCCGTTGGAATTTCGTCGACTCCCTTAAAATGGCCGTTGGGGCGTCTCGAAAACCGCTGTGCCCCAAAAGGGCACCGGGGGTTCGAATCCCTCTCTCTCCGCCAGAGGACTCCTTACAAAGGCATCCCACAAAGGACATCCACGAGAGGGATTCGAAGAGCGGGACACGCCCTGGGCTTGCCGCGTGGGCGCGCCGAAAAGGCCAGCGCCCAAAGCGAGCAAGGCCGGGCGAGGGACCCGCCCCGGGAATCGTAGGCGCTCTTGGAACGCAGCGAGCGGACTCCGACGCGAGCGAGGCTCCTAGAGCGCGTAGGTTCGAATCCCTCTCTCTCCGCCAGATTCTTGAGAGGACGGGGTTTCCCCTTCCTCTCAACGGCGAGTCGGCCAAGCCGCCCCTCGTCAGAAGTCCTTCGGAAGCACGTCCTCGGGCTTCGCTCGCCTGCTCTCCTTCCCCTACCTTGAAGCAGCCCTTCGCCAACGAGGAGAGAATGCACGCGGGATTCCTTTGAGAGGGATTCGAAGAGCGGGACACGCCCTGGGTTTCGAGGCTACGGATGCGCCCCGAGATGCGAAGACATGGAGCATCGAGGCGCAGCAGCCGTCCGAAGAAGGTCCGCCCCAGCGCCGTCCCACCGCAAGGGCTTCATCTGGGGCGGACCGGGCACATCCCGCGTGATTGCGTAGGGTCGGCACCCGACAAGCCCACTCGCACATGGGCGCCATCTGTTCGCCCCGAGATGCGAAGACATGGAGCATCGAGGCGCAGCAGCCGTCCGAAGAAGGTCTGCCCCAGCGCCGTCCCACCGCAAGGGCTTCATCTGGGGCGGACCGGGCACATCCCGCGTGATTGCGTAGGGTCGGCACCCGACAAGCCCACTCGCACATGGGCGCCATCTGTTCGCCCCGAGATGCGAAGACATGGAGCATCGAGGCGCAGCAGCCGTCCGAAGAAGGTCCGCCCCAGCGCCGTCCCCCCACAAGGGCTTCATCTGGGGCGGACCGGGCATATCCCGCGTGATTGCGTAGGGTCGGCACCCGACAAGCCCACTCGCACATGGGCGCCATCTGATCGCCCCGAGATGCGAAGACATGGAGCATCGAGGCGCAGCAGCCGTCCGAAGAAGGTCCGGACCGGCGGCTTCTATATTCACGGCCCTCTTGAGCCAAAGGTAACTCAGGAAGGCCAATTTGCGGTTTAATTGACACTAAGAAGAGGGCCGCACGCTAGTGGTAGACCGTTTCGCCGAGCCCCTCGAACGCACACGGGACATCCGGGCCTCGGAGAAGCGGCCCTGTCGCCTATCCGCACAGTCTAGTGCTGGTTCCGGCGCGCACCTGGCCACAGCATGCCCTCGACCCTCACCCCTCATTCCCCCCGCCGGGCTCCTTCGAGGGCTCTGGCACAGGTAGTTTCACGGTGAATTTGGCTCCGGCGAGCGGCTCGTTGTTCGCCGCCTCGATAGTGCCGCCGATGGTTGTGATGAAGTGTTTTGCCAGCGCTAGTCCCAGGCCCCGGTGACCGGTGTGGATCGTGACGAAGGGCTCGAAGAGCCGCTCGCGGATTGTCTCCGGGATGCCGGTCCCTTCGTCGATCACATCGATGGCGGCCGCGTCGCCCGACCGGCTAACACGGACAAGAACCCGCCCTTCGGGTGGCGAATTCTGGATCGCGTTCATGAGCAGGTGAACCAGGATCCTGTGAAGCCGCTCCGGCACGGCCCTGGTGGCGAGGCGCGCCTCGGACGCCTCCACGTGGATCCGCCCCGAGGCCTCCGGAAGTTGCTTTTCGAGGGCGAGGACAGCGTCCTGCGCCACGTCCGTCAGGCGGCACTCCGCCATCTCATCGACGGATGGCACGTGTCCCAGCTCCAACAGATCCTTCATGAGGGACTCCAGCCGGCCGACGTGTTCCTTGACATACGCCACGTGCTCGGCCATATCCGGTGCGCCCGACGCCTTCGCCTCAAGGACCGCCGCATTGACATTGATGGCGAACAACGGGTTGCAGATCTCGTGCGCCAACCCCTGGGTAAGACGCGCCAATGCCTCGGCGGCTCTTGCCTTTTCCCGCTCCTGGTCCGCCTGTCTCAGCCTCTCGTCGGCCAGCAGGCGATCGGTCATGTCCATCAAAATGGCGCGGCACTTCCCTCCGTCTTCGGAAACCGCCCCTTCGATATGCACGTGGAGCGGGGCAGATCCCTCTCTGAGTATCACCACGTCGCAGGCCTTTCTGTCCCGGGTCTCAAAAGCCTCGTTCAGGAAGGCATTGAAGGCAACCCGGGTGCCACTGGAAACGAAACGCCCGAAGCCCTTTCCGACGAGCCGGGCCCGTTCGAGGCCGAGCAGGCGCGCACCGGCCAGGTTCACCTCGCGGATGACGCCGTCTTTGGCAAGCGTGCAGTAGCCCACCGGCGCGAAGTCGTAGAGATCGGTCAACCGTGCCAGGGCCGCCTCAGCTTCCGCCCGCGTCCTGCGGAGCTCCTCGTTTTGCAGCTCCAGCTCGACCTGGTGAACCTCCAGCTCGTGAAGCAGTGGCAAGACATCCCGCTCCATCCCGGTACGCGCTTTGCCCTCCTCGATGGCCCGCAGCCGCTCTTCGGCGAGCCTGCGAAGGTCGGCGGCTTCGAGTGATGGATTCCTGTTTTTCACGGTGTCTTCTCCCCGGCCTTGCCGGCCTTGCGAGTCGCTTCGGTGCTCTTGCTCTTTTTCGGGCGCCGTGTGGTTTTTTGCGATTGTTTTCCGGCGCTCACTAACTCCGCGTCCTGAACCACGAGACGTTTTTCCATGCGAGACTGGTTTTTCCGAAGCGCAGCCTCGAGCCTCTTGGACTCGGTGATGTCCGTGAAGGTGATCACCACGCCGTCGATGCGGTTGTCCATCGTGCGATAGGGCATGATCCGCACCCTGAACCACCGCCCCCCCCGGGCGGCCACCTGCTTCTCCACCAGGACGAGCGTCCGGAGGACCTCCCGCGAATCATGTGCCAGGTCGGGGTAGACCAGCGAGGAAGCCACGTCGGTGATGGGACGGCCCACGTCCCCCGGAATCAGCTTGAAGATCTCAGCCGCCTGGGTCGTGAAGCGCCGAACCAGCAGCCCGCCATCCAGGAACAGGGTGGCGATGTCCGTGCTGTTGAGCAGGTTCCGCATGTCGTTGTTGGTCCCGGATAGCTCATCCACCTTGGCTTGCAGCTCCTGGTTGACCGTCTGCAATTCCTCGTTGAGGGACTGCAGTTCCTCCTTGGAGGTGGTCAGTTCCTCGTTGGTGGACTGCAGTTCCTCGTTGGTGCTCTGGAGTTCTTCGTTGGCGGAGCGAAGCTCTTCCTGAGCGGTCTGCATCGCCTCGCGGGTGGTTTTCACCTCGTCGCGGGCGGATTCGAGCTCCCGCTCCAAGCGTGCAGACCGATTGTCGCGGGCGGCGCCCCTCCCGGCCTTTCCAGGCGCTATCGGCGCCGGAGCCGCGGGCGCATCCGCGAAGACCACCAGCACCATCCCCCGCAGGGCCTCCGGTTCGTCGAGGGGCTGGACGGTGATGTCCACCGCCTGGGTCGAGCCGCCGTTTCGAGTCTTGACGCCCTGCACCTTGATCGTCTTCCCTTCCTTGAGCGCCATCGAGAAGGCGCCTGTCAGCTCGTAGCGCAGACCCTCCCGGGCCATGGCGAGGATGTTCCAATTGGCCTTGCCGGCGGCGGGTTCCAGATAGGCCCCGGTTTTCCCGCTGATATAGACGATGTCGCCCTTCGGGTTCACGAGGATCGCCGCGGGGGTGTGGTGCTGAAGGAGTATTTGGTCCGTGAAGGCCCCCACGTTGGGGCGCTGCTCCGGCGCCCTCGGCGCGGTCTTCCCGGTGCCCGGGCTGGAGGAAGCGAAGGAGGCGGGAAACTCAACCGGTTCGGCCTGAAGGCCGGTTTCGAGCCTCCTGAAGATGCGCGCCTTTCCCTCCAGCGGGGCGAAGAGGTGCGTGAAGGACCCGATGCCCTCGGCGCTCCCCAGGAGGAGCACGCCGCCCGGATTCAGGCTGTAGTGGAAGAGGGGCAGGAGTTTGTTCTGGAGTTCCGGGGAGAGATAGATGAGCAGGTTCCGGCACGTCAGCAGGTCGAGCTTGGTGAAGGGCGGGTCCATGGTCAGGTTCTGAGGCGCGAAGACCACCATCTCGCGGATGGCCTTTCCCACCCTGTAGCCCTTCTCCTCCTTGACGAAGAAGCGGCGGAGGCATTCGGGCGGGACGTCCGCGGCGATGTTGCCCGGATAGAAGCCCGCGCGGGCCTTCTCGATGGCATCCCGGTCGAGGTCGGTGGCGAAGATTTGCAGGGAGATCGGACCTGGCGGCTTGACCTGCTCCACAGCCTCCTTGAAGACCATGGCCAGCGAGTAGGCCTCCTCCCCCGTCGAGCATCCGGGCACCCAGGCCCGGATCACTCCGCCGGACGGCCGGGCCGCGAGCAACGAGGGGAGCACCTGAGTCTTGAGGCGCTCCCACGCCTCGGGGTCGCGGAAGAAACTGGTCACCCCGATGAGAAGCTCCTTGAAGAGCAGGTTGGCTTCCTGGGGGTTCTCCTGCAGCAGCCGCACGTAGTCGCTGATCTTTCCGATCTGGTGGATGCCCATGCGTCGCTCGATCCTGCGGTTGATGGTGCTCCTCTTGTAGAGGGAGAAATCGTGGCCGGTGTGCGACCTGAGCAGGATGAGGACCTTCTCCAGGGCGCTCTGGGCCGTGTTCTCAAGGGGAGCATGGGGGAGCGTGCGAAAGGAAAAATGCTGAAGGTAGGCCATGATCCTGCCGGGCAGTTCCTCCACGGGCGCCACCACGTCCGCCACCCCCGCATCGATGGCGCTCCGGGGCATGCTGTCATACTTGGCCGATTCTGGTGACTGGACGAACACGGCGCCCGCTTTCTCCTTGATGGCCCGCAGGCCGAGCGTGCCGTCCGATCCCATCCCCGAAAGGATGACACCGATGCTGAGCTCCTGCCGGTCGTCGGCCAGGGCGCGGAAGAAAAAGTCGATGGGCAACCGCTGGCCGCGGGGAATCACCGGGTCGAGCAGGTGGAGTGCGCCATGCAGGATGGACATGTCCTTGTTGGGCGGGATGACATAGACGCACCCCGCCGCGACCTTCATGCGATCCGTTGCCTGGACGACCTTCATGCCGGTGGAGCGCTGGAGCAGCTCCACCAGGAGGCCCTTGCGCGTCGGGTCCATGTGCTGGATGATCACGAAGGCCATCCCGCTGTCGGGAGGAACCTTGGCGAGGAACTGCTCCAAGGCTTCGAGCCCCCCTGCGGAGGCGCCGATCCCCACCACGACGGGCGACGCCTTCCTCTTGGGCGCCGCCCTCTTCCCGGTGCCGGGGGCTTTTGGAGTGCCGCCCCCCTTTGTTTTTTTCATCGTCATGGCGGTCCCTTTCCTTGCCACCCTTTCTTCTTAGCCTCACTGCCCGTTTATGGGTGGATGGTGAACGGTGAATAGTGAGAGGATCGTGGGCTTGCCTTGGAGGACTTGTCCGCGTCATCTGCAAAATTTACGTTTTCCTTACATTCTTTTCTTCGAAGCCAAGCTCGCGCGCCTTTCACCTTTCACATTTCACCTTAACACTTTCCCCATCGGTTTCCTTCGAAGCCTCCGCCAGCGGAAGCCTCACGGTAAAGGTAGCTCCCGGCGGCGGATCGTTGTTCCTGGCTTCGATGGTACCGCCGTGGGCCCCCACGATCTTGTGGACGATGGCCAGGCCCAGGCCGGTGCCGCCCTTGCGCTTGCTCGCGAAGGGCTGATAGAGCCTGGGCAGCAGTTCCTCGGGAATACCGGCGCCGGCGTCGGCGACGGAGAGGCAGGCCATCCCGTCCTCCGGCCAGAGCCTGATTCGCACGGGTGAAGCGTCCGGCGAGAAGGCCAGGGCGTTCGAGAGGATATTCTGGAAGACCTGGGTCAGCCTCCCCTGGTCGCCCATAATCCGGAGAGGCTCCTTCGGCGAGTCGACCAGCCACTCGCGTGGCGAGGCGTCTCCCGCTGCGCACTGCCGTTGCGCCCCGTCCAGAATGTCCCCCAGCGCGCAGGACACGAAGGCCGAGTTTTCCACGGGCCGCCCCAAGATCAGCAGGTCGTTCATCAGTTGGTTCAACTGCGACGCCTGCTCCTTGATGTGGGCCACGTATTGGCCGAAATCCGGCTGGTCTGTCAGTTTCCTTTCGAGCGCGGTAGCGATGGTCGTAATGGCGAAGAGGGGGTTGCGGACCTCGTGGGCGACGCCGCCTGCGATGAGACCGATGGTCTCCAGGTTCCTGGCTTGGGCAAGCCGAGTCTGAAGGTGCATTTCTTCGGTGAGGTCGCGTTTCGCGGCCACAAAGGCGGTGATTTCGCCGTGGCGGTCCCGAACCGGCGAAATGACCGACTCTTCGGTGAAGAGGGAGCCGTCCTTCCGCTGATTCGTCATCTGGCCTCTCCAGGAATGCCCGGCCAGGAGAATTCGCCACATCTCCTCATAGAAGGCCCGGTCATAAAGGCCGCTCTTCAAGATGCGCGGATTCTTGCCGCGCACTTCCTCCGAGCTGTATCCGGTGACCTTTTCGAAGGCGGGGTTGGTGTAGACGATGGAGCCCTCGCGGTCCGTGATGATGATCGCGTCGTGGCTCTGCTCCATGGCCCTTGTCAAAAGGTCCCGACTTGCCTCCGCTTCCCGGCGCTCGGTGACGTCGCGAAAGATGCCCAAAATATAATTCCTGCCACCGAGTGTCACGGTGGAAGTTTGGATGTCGGCGTAAAACACCGAGCCGTCCTTCCGCTTTACCGGCGTGTTCTCGGCGAGCGCGAGCTCGCCGCGGGCCTGCTTTTCAAACGTCTCGAGGACCTGTGGCCAATCCTCTTGCGTGTGAAGGTCGGCGACACCGAGCTGGACGAATTCCTCCGGGGTGTACCCCAGCATGTTGCACATCGCCGAATTGCCGGCAGACAGCCGCTGCGTCTCCAGGTCTGTCAGCGCGATGCCGTCGAGCGCGCCTTCAAAGATGGTGCGGAATTTCAGCTCCGAGGTGCGCAGCAGGATTTGGGCCTGCTTTCGCTCGGTTTCGTCGAGAATGATGCCGTCGATCCAACCACATTCCCCTTGGGAGCCCCTCCCGGGCCGCCCTCTTTCCAGAAAATAGCGGATCCCGCCATCCTTGTGCTTCACACGGTATTCGACTTCGAAGGGTTTTTGGCGCTCGATGGCGCGCTCGACGGTCCGCATGACGCCCTCACGGTCTTCGGGGACGATGAGAGGCTCGATGGAGCACACCTCTCCCTCCGTCAGCTCTGCCGGCGAGAATCCCGTCATCACCCGGACCATGTCGTTCACAAACGTCATCTTTCCTAGCTCGCCAAGGGTGAGGTGGTACACGATGCCCGGAAGATTCTCGGCAAGGGTCCGGTATGATGCCTGGCTCTCGCGCAGAGCCGCCTCGGCAGCCTTGCGCTCGGTGATGTCTTGCACGAGGCCTGTCATCCAAACGTGCTCGCCTTCCGAATTCCTCGGATAGCCGCCAATCGCCCAAATCCATCGCACTTCACCGTCGGCGCGGCGGATGCGACACTCGAAGTTCCATTCGGACCGTGCCGCTTTCGCTTCATAGAAATGCCGATCCACGGCGGATCGGTCCTCGGGCAAAACATGTTCGAGAAACATCTCGTACGTCCAGCTTGGCAGGAGCGTCTCGTAGCCGAAGATCTGGTCGTGGGTCAGGGTGCGTTTCGCGGTGTGGTCCAACAGGTTGAGATCCCATGCTCCGATCCGGTTCGATTCCAAAGCAAAGCTTAAGCGCTGCTCACTCTCGCGCAGGGCCGCCGCGGTCTGCTTTTGGTCGGTGATGTCGCGCCAGACGCAGAGATAGAGGGGGCGCTCCTCAAGTTCGATGATCTTCGCCGACACATGCATGTATCTGATCTCGCCGTCCCGCGTGCGGTGCCTGGCTTCGAAGTCCTCGCGCCCTTTGTTAACAACCCCCGCGATTCGCGCCTTGGTCTCGTCAGGGGCCTCGTCGGCGTCGATGTCGGCAACGCTCAATCGGGCGAACTCCTCACGGGAATAGCCCAACTGTCGGTGGGCGGCTTCATTGAACTCGAGGGGCCGGGCCGTCGCCGGGTCGAGAATCAAGACGCCGTCGGGAGACTGCTCGAAGAGTATTCGAAAGCGCTGTTCGCTCTCGCGCAGGGCCTCCTCCGCCCGGATGCGCGCCGTGATGTCCGTAATGCCAGCTAAGAACCCAACTACCCGATCGGATTCATCGCGCTCCGGCGCATAGACCACATGGACCGTGCGCGGGGCGCCTGGTGTTGCCGGCAACTCAAGCTCGTACTCGTCCGTTTCCCCCCTCAGCACGACATCGATGTGCGGTCCGGCGTGCGCGTAGGCCTCTTCGCCCATCACATCCCGAACGTTCTTGCCAGCGAGGTCCTCCGGCCGCAGTCCGAACATCTTCGCGTAGGCCTGGTTCACGAATCGATAGCGCCGTTCGTGGTCGCAGTGGGCGATGAGCACCGGCGCGTGGTCCGTCACGAACCGCAGTTGTGCCTCGCTCTCGCGCAGGGCCTCCTCCGCCCGCTTTCGTTCGGAGATGTCGCGAATGTTGCACTGGATCACCAGCCTGCCATCGACCGGGTAGACGGTGCTGACGAACTCCACATCCCTCTTGGTCCCGTCCCTCGCTTCGAGAGCGAGATCCTCATATCGGGTATATTTTTTCTCAATAAGCTTCGCGAAGGCCGCCCCGGATGGAATCACGCCTTTGAAGGGGCCCAGGTCCCAAATGCTTTTCCCGATAACTTCTTGCGCGCTGTATCCCAGCAGTTCCTGAACGAAGGGGTTCGAATCCACTACGCACCCCGTCTCGGCGTCGAGGATGACGATGCCGTCCCTCGCCGCCTCGAAGAGCCTCCTGTAGCGTAGTTCCGAAGCCTTCATCAACTTCTCCGCCTCGCGCTTTTCCGCCACCAGGCGCCGGCTGGCAAGCGCGCCTTGGATGCAGGGGGCCAAGCGCGCCAGCCTGTCCTTGAGGATGTAGTCGTCGGCGCCGGCCCTCATGCACGCCACCGCCGTCTCCTCGTTGATGGAACCGGTGATGATGATGAAGGGAACACCGGGGGCCATCTCCTGCGCGATGCGCAGGGCCGACATGCCGTCGAAGTGGGGCAGGCTGTAGTCGGAGAGGATGAGATCGGGCTTGAAGCCGCCGATGGCCCGGATGAAGTCATCGCGCGTCTCGACCCGGAGGGAGACGAACTCCCAGCCCGCCTTGCGGATAACCCGCTCTGCCATCTCGGCGTCGGCCGGGGCGTCCTCGACGATCAGCAGTCGCATGGGCTCGGACATATCGCCTCTCCTCGGGCGAAGATGGCTCGCGCCACCCCCTAGATGGGCGGATGGTTGATGATCATCCAGTAAAGACCGACCTGGGAAACGGCCTCCACGAATTGGTCGAAGTCCATAGGCTTGACGATGTAGCTGTTCACGCCCAGGCGGTAGCTCTCCACCACGTCCTGTTCCTCGCGGGAGGAGGTGAGGACCACCACGGGGATGATCCGCGTCCTCTCGTCGCCCTTGATCCGCTGCAGGACCTCCCGCCCGTTCACCTTCGGAAGCTTCAGATCCAGCAGGATGAGCCGGGGTTGCTGGGACGTGTTGCGTCCGGCGAAGGTCCCCTCTCCGAAGAGAAAGTCCAGGGCCTCCGCGCCGTCGGCGACCACGCGAACCGGGTTCGCCAGTTTGGACTTCTTCAGGGCGCGCAGGGTGAGTTCCACATCGGTCGGGTTATCCTCCACGAGGAGTATTTCCGCCATCTTATTCTCGGTCATGACCGTTCACTCCTTTCTCCGGGAGCGCGAAGTGGAAAGTGGCGCCCCCTCCGGGCGCGCTCTCGGCCCAGACCCGCCCCCCGTGCCGGACCACGATCCGCTTCACGATGGCGAGCCCCACGCCCGTGCCCTCGAACTCCTTCGAGGTGTGGAGGCGCTGGAAGACCCCGAAGAGCTTGCCCACATAATCCATGTCAAAGCCCACGCCATTGTCCTTCACACTATAGACCTGTTCGCCGTTGGTCGCATGTCCGCTGATTTGGATGACGGCGGGGTTGCGTCCCGCGGAGTACTTGACCGCGTTTCCGATGAGGTTGGTCCAGACCTGCCCCAGGAGCGTGGCATCGCCCGGTGCGTCGGGCAACTTCCCCAGCTCCAGCCTGATCCCGTCGCGCCCCGCGGCGCGCGCGGCCTCCTCGAAGACGGTCCGGGCCAGGCCCTCCATGGACACCCGCGACTCGCCCATCTCGTGGCGGCCGACGCGGGAGAAGGTCAGGAGGTCGTCGATGAGCTGGCTCATCTGCCGGGTGCTCGACCGGACCACCGCGATCAGGCGACGGCCCTCCTCGTCGAGGCGGTCGCCGTAATCCTCCACGAGCGCCCCCGAAAAGCCGTCGATGGCCCGAAGCGGCGCCCGCAGGTCGTGGGACACCGAATAGGAGAAGGCCTCCAGTTCCTCGTTGGCGGCCTCCAACTGTACGGTCCTCTCCCGCACCAGTTCTTCCAGATGCTCGCGGTGGCGCGTCAGTTCCTCGTCCGTCCGCTTGCGCCCGGTGATGTCGTTAAAGGTCACGACGAGACTATCGGCCAGAAAGGCCGCGTGAAGTTCGCAATGGCGAACCGAGCCATTCCGACAGGTCACGCGATACTCGCCAGCGTTGACTGCCTGGCCGGACGAGCGTGCCCTCTCCACAAAGGGTCCCCACCGTTCGATAACCTCGCGCCGGTAATCCGGATCCGGGTATGCGATCTCATACCACTCAGATGCCGTTGGCGCAGTGTGTCCGAAGAGGGCTTGGGCGCTTTGGCTCCAGAAGTAGATATTGTTATCTTGAGGATCGACCAAGGCGATAGGAAAGGGCGTCGCGTTGAGCACGGCGACCAGTTTGCGTTCGCTCTCCCTAAGCGCCGACTCTGAGCGCTCGTGCTCGGCGAGCACCGCTTTGAGCCGGTTCATTCTCTGGCGCCGCCAGAGGCTGTAGGCGAGACCGAGGAAGGCCAGCAGAAGCCCCGCCGCCGCAGCCAGCGCCAGGGTCTGCTTCTCGCGGTAAATCGCCAGCGCCTCGTCCTCGTCCACCTTGGCCACGAGCCCCCAGTCGGTTCCCTCAATGCGGCGCGTGGAGGCCAGGATGGGGACCCTCCGGTAATCCACGTAGGGTCCGAAGCTCCGCTGGCCCTCCACGGCCCCCCTCGCCGCGATCCTCTCGATATCTTCCGGCAGGCTGAAGGTCAGGGGGACAGCCGAGGTGTGGCGCAGGGGCGAAAGGAAGAGGAAGCGCCCTGATTCCCTGCGTACGAGGAGGGTCTCGGCCGAAGCGGTGGGCACAGATTGGTGCAGAAGCATGGGGTAAAGCCACCGGCCCGGATCCATGACGAGCACGACCCATCCCGCCGTTTGCGTCCCCGGGGATGACGGCGCCAGCTCCACGGGCCGGATGACACCGATGCGAGGCTTTCCCGTGCGCGCGCTCCTGTAGAAGATCGTTTCTTGAATCTTGTCCTGCGCCACAGCGCGCACCGCGGCCAGGCATGCCGGAGCCACGGGCGGCGAGCCGGAGGCCGAAATGACCGTCTCTCCGCGTCCGTTCAGCACATAGACGCCCACGTATTGGTAGCTGCCTTTGATGGAGGCGAGGACTCGCGCGACGTGGTCCCTCTGCTCCCGGGGATCGGCGACCTCATCCCGGAGAAGCGTCTCGACGGTGGGCAGGGACGCCACGACTTGCGCGTCGTTCCAGCGTTCCTTCAACCACGCCTCGACCGCCGTCTGGCGGTCGTCGGCCATGGCCGAGAGGCGGCTGTTCCATTCGCGCACGGCGTGCGTACGCTCCGTCCGAACATAAAGCACGGCAAGGACAAGCACGAGAAGAAAAAGGCAGATCGCGGAGATGTAGAAACCCCACGCCAACGCGGCGCGGTGTTCGGGACGGCTCGTTTTCGCGGCGGAACGATTTCCTGGCTGTGTCAAGTTGCCTCGCTTGACGGAACGCCTGCCCGTTCCGCCCGTTCTTTGGAGATCCTTTTTGGCAACCTGCGTTCTAGTATAAATCATTGTGTCAGTCAGGACCACTTAGGAGCAGGGCATGACACCGCCCTCTCACCGCCGGCGGTGGCAACAAGTGGAGGAGTCCTACCCCGGGGCTTCACCAGGAAGAAGAGGCTCGGCGGCGGCCTTCCCGTCCTCTCGAGGGACGAAAGGCAGGGCCTGTCGGCCCTGCCCGGTGGAGCTTGTCGCTCGCTGCCTTTCGCTCTTCCCTCAGCCGGTCTTCGGGCCGGGACGGCCCTCCTACGGAGCGGCCAGCGGCAGCTTCACGGTGAAGGTGGCGCCGGGCTCTGGGTTGTTGTTCCTGGCTTCCACGGTGCCGCCGTGGGCCTTTACGATTTGATTCACGATCGCCAGCCCCAGGCCCGTGCCGCCCTTTCGCTGGGTCTGAAAGGGGCCGAAAAGACGGGGCATGAATTCGGGCGAAATTCCCGGACCGTCATCGGCGCAGGTGACGACGGCCCACTCACCCTCACGACGCGCGCGGACCCGAACCTTGCCGCCGGGCGGGGTGAAGGAGAGGGCGTTCTGGCCCAGGTTCGCGAAGACCTGCTGGAGTCTTGACTGGCGATGCCGAGCACCTCCAGCGGCTCCTTGCCCCGCTCGAAGACGAAGGCGCCGGCATCCACACCTCCGGCTGCCACGACCGCCTTCGTCTCGGCGAGCACATCCCGAAGGTCCAGGCGTTCGAACTGCGCGGGATCGATAGGCCGGCCGAGTGTCAGAAGGTCTTCCATGAGCAGGTTCAGGCGCCGGCTCTGGTCCTGGATGTGCACGACGTACTCGCTGAATTCGGGCTGGTCCGCGAGCTTTCGCGCCAGCGCCGTCACGATGGTGGTGATGGCAAAGAGGGGGTTGCGCACCTCGTGGGCCACGCCGCCCGCGATCATGCCCACGGTCTCCAGCCTCTTGGCCTCCCGAAGCCGCTCCTCGAGTTTGGCCTCCTGCGTCACGTCCCGCTTGGCGGCGACGAAGGCCGTGACGGCGCCCGCCGCATCCCGGACGGGCGAGATGATCGTGTGTTCCTCGTACAGCTTTCCATCCTTCCTCCGGTTGGTGATCCGCCCGGCCCAAACCTGTCCCGCGAGGATGGTCCTCCACATTTCCTCATAGAACGCCGGCCCGTGGACCCCGCTCTTCAACACCCGGGGCGTCCGGCCCAACACCTCCGCCCGTCCGTATCCCGTGATCCGCTCGAAGGCGGGGTTGGCGTAAACGATGCGGCCTTCCCGGTCCGTGACCATGATGGTCTCGTGGCTTTGCTCGACGGCGGTGGAGAGAAGGCGCTGTTTCTCCTGCGCCTGCTTTTGATCCGTGATGTCGATGCAGGTGCCCTCCAAAATCTCCTCGCCCCTGGTCTCATCCCGTATGAGGGCGACGTTTTCCAGGAGCCAGACGGGAGAGGCGTCTTTCCGCCGGCCTTCGCTGCTCAGGTTTCTCAGGGAGCCGGCGGACCGAAGGCGCTCGATGAAAGCCTTGCGCGCGTCCGGTTCGGGGTAGAGATTCTCGGCGGAGGGAAGGGCGAGAATTTCGGCCGCCGAACCGTAGCCGAAGATCCGCGCGAAGGCATCGTTGCAGTCCAGCAATTGCCCCTCGGGGGTAGAGCGATAGACCCCCGCGAGGTTGCGCTCGAAGAGGCTGCGGTAGCGCGCTTCGCTCTCCCGCATGGCCTGCTCGGCCTGCCGGCGGTCGGTGATGTTCTCCACCGTGCCTTCGTAATAGAGCGTCTTCTCCTCGGCGTCGCGAACCGCCCTCGCGCTCTCGCGTATAAAGAGGATCGTTCCGTCCGTTCTTCGCCAGCCCGCCTCCAGTCCCATGATGACGCCCTTTTCTTCTATTTCTCTTTTGAACTCGGCCCGGTTGTAATCGGGTTGGAAACCCTCCTCCTCCAGGTTTCGCCGCTTCATCTCTTCCGGTGAAGCGTACCCGAGCATCCGACAAAGTGCCGGGTTCGCCATCAACACTTCGCCGTCCGGGGTTGTCCTGTACAAGCCCAGGAGTGCGTTGTTGAAGAGGCTCTTGAATCGCTCCTCGCTCTCGCGCAGCGCCTCTTCGGCCCGTTTGCGTTCGGTGATGTCCACGTAAAGGCCGGCCACGTGGGCGGGACGACCCTCTGCGCCTTGAAGGGGAAAACGGTTCACCAGCCACCAGCGCGCGCCGGAGGAGTGGTGAAGCTGGACTTCCGTGACAATGGTCTCTCCGCTCTGGATTACGCGGCGGTCATCCTCCAGCAGCCGCAGCGCATCCTCCCTGGGAAAGGTTTCAAGCGGGGTCTTGCCGATGTAGTCTTCCCTGCATAGCCCCATGGCCTTATCCCAGGCTTCGTTCAGGTAGACGTAGCGTCCTTCGAAATCTCGGATGACGGCGACGCCGGGCAGGTTTTGCATGAAGAGCGCGAAGCGCTGCTCACTCTCGCGCAGGGCCTCTTCAGCTCTCTTGCGCTTGGTGATATCCGATTGGATGGTGATCAGGACGCGTCCGAACTCGGCATGGTCGTAAACGGCGACGCTCGCGAGGCACCAGAACCCCGTCCCATCCTTCTTGACGTTTTGGACTTCTCCCTTCCATCCACCGCTTTGCTCCAGCGTATCCATGATCTCCCGGGCCGTGTCGGAGGGGCTTGCATTATCCATCGGGGCGTTCAATACGGAGACGTGTATCCCGATCATTTCACCCGGACCGTACCCGAACATCTCCTCGGTCTTGGCGTTCGCGTAGACGATCACACCGTCGCTGGCGCGCACCAGGTTGACGCCCTCTGAGATATGGGCGGCAATGGTTGCCTGGAGATGCAGCGCCTCCTCGGCGCGCTTCCGCTCGGTGATGTCACGAATCACTGAGAGCAGGACGGCCTCGCCTCCGATTTCGGCCGCCACCGTTGCTGACCTCGACAGGAAAGACCGTCCCATCCCTTCGGACGTGACGGGTTTCGAAGAGGATTCCGCCTTCCGCGATACCTTTCTCAAGATCCGATTGAAGACTCTCCCTGCTGTCCGGCGCGTCGAAGATCTTTGAGTGAGAGCTTTGTCAGCTCCTTACGTGAACGGCCATAGGCCCGCTCGGCGGCCGCATTGGCCTCAATGATTGTCCCTTCGGGCCGCACGAAGAGAACGATGTCGCGAGCCTGGTCGCTCAGGAGGCGATAGCGCTCGTCCCGCCGAAGCATCTCGCGAAGGTACTGGGTGCGCTGGCGGCGCCAGAGGCTGTAGGCGAGGCCAAGGATAGCCAGGAGAAGCCCGGCCGCGGTGGTCAGCGCCAGGTCGCGTCTTTCGCGGAACTCAGCCAGCGCCTCCTTCCGATCCACCTTTACCACCAGTCCCCAATCCGTTCCCGGAATCTGCCGGGTGGCGGCGAAGATGGGCACCTCTCTATAATCTACGTAGGACTTGAAGCCCGCCTTGCCCTCCACGGCGGCCCGCGCGGCGATCTTTTTAATGTCTTCGGGCACACTGAAGGTCAAGGGAGACGCCGAGACGTGGCGCAGGGGCGAGAGGAAGAGGAAGCGCCCCGCTTCCTCGCGCACGAGGAGGGTCTCGGCTGTGGCGGTGGGCGTCGGCTCCCGCTGGAGCATGGGGAAAAGCCACCTCGCCGGGTCCTGGACGAGCAGGACCCATCCCGAGCCGGAGGAGGCGTCTGGTTCAATGGGCGTGATGACGCCGAGGCGGGCATTGCCTGTGCGAACGCCCTGGTAAAGGACCGTTTTCGGGAACTGGCCTGGCGCCACGTGGCGCGCGGCCTCGAGGCATTCGGGGGAGACGGGGGGCGAACCGGCCGCAGCGACAACCGCTTCACCGCGCGCGTTCAGGATGTAGGCGCCAAGATAGCCGTAGCTCTCCTTCATGGTGTCGAGAATCCCTGAGAGGTGTTCTTCCGAAGAGGTCGGGTTGGCAGTCCGGCCTTTCACGAGGGCCTTGACGGTGGGAAAGGAAGCCACCACCCTGGCGTCTCCCCACCGTTCCCCCAACCAGGCTTCGATGGCGGCCTGCCGGTCGTCCGCCATGGCCGAGAGGCGGCTGTCCCATTGGCGCACGGCCAGCGCCCGTTCCGAACGGATGTAGAGCGCGCAAAGGACCACCACGAAAACCAGAACGCATAGAGCGGAGAGCCAGAGCCCCCTGGCCAGGACAACAGGGTGGTCGGGGCGGGCCTTTCCCTCGGGAGCCGGTTTTCTTTGCTCCTTCATACACACTCCCGAATACGCGTCGGACATCCAATGGTGGCGACTTTTTGGCCCGATACCATATATCCTGATTCACAGGGTATGTCAGACCATTGCATTCCGCAATATTTTGACCCGCCTCCGCCCACGGGTGAACGGCAAACGGGTAGTACATCTCTGAGGAACAGATCTTCGGGCCGGGACGGCCCTCCTGCGGCAATCCATCCCGTGCCTCGTAGGGGCGGCGTCTCGCCGCAAATCGTGCCGAACGTGGCACGGCGGTTTCGGGCCGAGCTGGCCCTCCTACGGGGCGCCCAGTGGCAATTTCACCGTGAAGGTAGCGCCGGACGGCGGGTCGTTGTTCTCTGGCTTTCGACGGTCCCGCCATGGGCCTCGATGTAGTGGCGGGCGAGGGCGAGGCCCAGGCCGGGCTGCCCGGTCCTGGTGGTGACGAAGGGCTCGAAGAGGTTTCATGCGGACCTTGTCGGGGATGCCCGGTCCCTCGTCGATGATGCGGATCTCGCAGGAGTCCGCATCGCGGCCGCACACGATTCGGACCTTGCCGCCCTCCGGCGAGGCCTCCACCGCATTCCTGATCAGGTGGATGAAGGCCTGCGTGATCTTTCGGAGGACGATGCGCATCGTTGGAGCCTCCGCCGGCGCCTCCATGAAGATTCGGTTCTTGAAATCGGGGCGCTCGTCCTCCACCATCAGGCAGGCGCCGCGCAACGGGGCGGCGATGTCCATGGTGGTGAACTCCTCCTCGTCCACGGCCTGGCCCAGTTCCATGAGGCTTCTGATGAGCTGGTCCAGACGCGCCACGTGGGCGAGGATGTGGTCCATGTGGGCCCGGGCCTCGCCCTCGCGGGATATGTCGCCGGGCCAGGCCGCTCACGTTGAGCTGGATGGCGAAGAGCGGGTTGCGCACCTCGTGGGCCACGCCCGCGGCGAGGTCGGCGACGGTTTCCAGTCTCCTTGCCCGCATCTGCTCCCGGGCCAGCTGTTCCCTCTCGGTGATGTCGATGATCGTCCCTTCGATCAGGTCCTCATCGGGCGTCTTGCCGGGAATCAGCGTAGAGCTGAGAAGCACCTTGATGGTTGTGCCGTCCTTCTTGACGAGGGTTCGCTCGAGGTTGCTCACGCTCTGCTCCAGTCTGAGGTCGTCAAGATAGGGCTCTCGTTCGGCTGGGTCGGCATAGAGGTTTCGCGCGCTGACCTCTTTCAGCTCGTCGGGGGTCGCGTAGCCGAGCAGGCTGGCCATGGCCTGGTTGCACTCCAGCATGACGCCTCCTGGCATTCGTCCGGTAGACGCCCGCCAGGTTCCGCTCGAAGAGAGCGCGGTATCGGCGCTCGGAAGCCTTGAGGGCCATCTCCGTAGCGAGCTTTTCGGTGACGTCCTGGGCGCGCCATCGGACCAGAAGGCCCCGGGCTGAATCCGTCCTTCAAGGTGTTGTCGTAGGCGAGGATGCGCTCCTGCCCCGAAGGGGTTCGTATCTTCATGAGCCCAGACGCCTTGCCATCTCTCTCAATGGTCTCCAGATAATCGGCGAAGAGGTCCTCCATCCCGGGGACGACGAAGTCCTGCACCGTGAGCCCGGTGGCGTCATCCGAGTGCCTAACCCCGAAAGACGGCGGCGGCGGCGGGGTTGATCGAGAGGATGCGCCCCGAGAGATCGTGGGTGAGGATCAGGTCCACGCTGTTCTCCACCAGGTCGCGATAACGCTCCTCGCTCTCTCGCATGGCCTTCTCGGCTTGCTTTTCGGCGGTCACGTCCCTTGCCCGGTCCTCACGATGGGTTCACCCTCGCCGTCGGACTTCAAGGTGTTGTCGAAGGCCAGGATGCGCTCTTCACCCTGCGGGGTTAGGATCCTGAAAAGCCGCCGGCAGCCCCCTCCCTCTTGATCGCCTCGAGGTACTCGGAAAAAGATCTCGAAGGCGGGGACACGAATTCTTGGAGGTGCGTCCTATCAGTTCCTTCGGGGTGTCAAATCCGTAAAACCTTGCCGCGGCCAGGTTGGCGGAGAGCATCTTGCCCGACAGGTCGTGGGTGCCGATGAAATCACGCTGTTCTCCACCAGGTCTCTGTTGCGTTCCTCGCTCTCGCGCGGGCGCGCTCCCACTCCCGCCGGGCCGTCACATCACGGATCACGCCCCTGAAGCCCGAATAGCGCTTCTCTGAGATGCGGATGGGCGAGACGGAAGCTTCGATGTCAATAAGCGACCCGTCCTTTCGGATCATCTCCCAGTCCATGGCCTTCGTGGGCTTGCCGCTTTTGAAGACCTGAGTAGGTTCCCTCCGCCTTCTCAGGCCTCATGAGTTCGGTAGTTCATTCCAGGAGTCATTCTCGCTCTGCCTGAGGATCTCGCAGAAGGACTTGTTCATGAAGGTGAGGTTTCCATCTAGGTCAACCTCGTAGTAACCCTCTGCCATGTTTTCCAGGATGTCGCGATATCGTTAGGTCGCTCGATCTGCAGAGCCTCTTCCGCACGGATGTGTTCCGTCATGTCGCGCAGGGTGAGAAGGAAGGCGCATTTCCCGTTCCACTCGGTCTCCATGGCCCGGATCTCGGCCACGCCGACGCCCTCGGGGCCCCGGCTGATGTCGACCTGGCGAAGCATGCCCGCCTTGAGGGGGAAGCCGACGGGGCTTCCCACCAACACGTCGCGACTCGAGGAAAGGAAGGCGCCGGCGGCCGGGTTGGCGAAGCGGATGATGCCCTCGGAATCCACCACTATCACGCCTTCTGCGTTTCGCTCCACGATGCTTACGAAGTCTTCGCGGGAGGAATCCAGCTCGTCCTCCAACCGCTTTCTTTCGGTGAAGTCGCGGAAGTTGATGACGATGGCCTGGATGTCCGGATCGTGGACCATGTTTCTGCCCGCGGCTTCGATCCAGCGCCAGGAGCCGTTCTTATGGAGCGCCCGGAACTGGGCCTGCCTGGCGGCGCCGGGATGGCGAGCGACTTCTTGCAGGAGTTCCAGGGCGGCTGGTGTGTCCTCGGGATGGACGAACTCGATGATTGGCCTGCCCTCCGTCTCCTCGGGCTCGAAGCCAAGCACGTGCTGCGCGGAAGGGCTGACGTACCGGATGGTCCCCGTCCCGTCAACCAGGGTAACGGCGTCCGCCGAGCCCTCTACCATGGCTTGGAAGCGGCGTTCGGTGGTCTGCCGCTCGCTTTCGGCGCGACGGGCCGCGTCAAGGCAACGCATAGCCAGGCTTCTTCTCCGCCAGGCGAACCAGGCGATAGCAAGTGCGAAAACCGGAAGGGAGAGCAGGAGATCGTCCAGGTTCAGGCCCGGGGAGCCTTTCGTCATGCCGTGAAACCTCTCCATGAGGTCGAAGTGGACGCTCGCCCAAGCGGCCACGACCGTGAGCGCGATGACGATCAGAATGTGCATCCAAACCCGGGTCTTTTCTTTCAAGATCCTTTGCGACTCCTATCTCCTGAACTCAATGTACGGCCTTCGCTCACCGCCGGGTGACAATCCCCACGGTCGAGCCTGAACTCGACCATTGGAGAAAGCAAGAAGCGTACCACGTCCTGCCTTCGGCTGCCGTGGAACCTCCCCCCCCTGGAAACCGGGTGGCACGGGCATTTTCATGGCGCGAGGGTTTCGCATTCCAACGGGGGAGTTTCTCATCGTGTCGCATTTTTGCGACGGACGGGCGCCCGCTGCGACGGGTGGGTGCCGGGCGGCCACAAGTGGTTCGCCAGGGCCGCGACGGGGCCTACATCGTCGCGGTGAAGACATGGAGCGTTAGGCGGGCGGCTGAGGGGCCCACGTAGGTCGCGTTGCCGACGCCACGGTCCCGGAACAAGGCGCCGCTACGACGTCGATGCCAGTGCGCATCGTCGAGGAGCGTCAACACAGCAGGCGGGACCGTGCCGCGGAAACCCTTCGGGCGCAAGTGGTTGCGGGCCACCTGCTTCGTTCCGTCTCGTCGAAAGGGTGCTCACCCTATCTTCCTCGCCGCGCCTCGCATGCGACCCGCAGGCCGCTTGCGCGCGGCCCATGCGGGTCCCTCAGCAGCCCGCCTGGGCAGCAGCCGTCCGAAGAAGG
This sequence comes from uncultured Acidobacteriota bacterium, assembly GCA_963724125.1. GTDB lineage: Bacteria > Acidobacteriota > UBA4820 > UBA4820 > DSQY01 > CAVRTJ01. Next base: position 276,689 of record CAVRTJ010000003.1, on the reverse strand, counting down.
TCCGCCCCAGCGCCGTCCCACCGCAAGGGCTTCATCTGGGTCGGACCGGGCACATCCCGCGTGATTGCGTGATTTTTGCCGACCCGCCGGTTTTCCTGCTTTATGCCGAGGGGTGCCGGACAACCGCTTCCGGCCCATGGCTTTCTCTGTTCTATCTGCCTTAGATCTCTCCCAAAGCCACTAGCGCGCTCATGGCGTCAACTTCATGAAGCTTATGGAAGCCCGAGCAGTGGTTTCCAGCCCGCTCGTTCTTTGCGTACCGATCACCGCGGTCAGGCAGGAGGCTCCGGCCCGATGCCACCGTAGCCTCCCGCGTTTCCCGTCCTGTCAGGACCTGGTAGCCAGGTCGAAGCGGTCGAGGTTCATCACCTTGTTCCAGGCCGCGACGAAGTCGTTGACGAACTTCTCCTGCGCGTCGTCGCTGCGCGTAGACTTCGGCGATGGCCCGCAGCTGGGAGTTCGAGCCGAAGACGAGATCGACGCGGGTGCCGGTCCACTTGAGCTCGCCCGTCTTGCGGTCGCGGCCTTCGAAGACGTCGTCGTCGTTCGAGACCGGCTTCCACTCCGTGCCCATGTCGAGCAGGTTGACGAAGAAGTCGTTGGTCAGCGTCTCCGGGCGCTTGGTGAAGACGCCGTGCTGCGACTGTCCGACGTTGGTGTTCAGGACGCGCATGCCGCCGACGAGCACCGTCATCTCGGGCGCGGTCAGGGTCAGCAGCTGCGCCTTGTCGACCAGCAGCTCCTCGGCCGGCACGGTGTACTGTGCCTTGAGGTAGTTGCGGAAGCCGTCCGCGACCGGTTCGAGCACGGCGAAGGACTCCACGTCGGTCTGCTCCTGCGAGGCGTCCATGCGGCCCGGCGTGAAGGGCACCGTCACGTCGTGGCCGGCGTTCTTGGCGGCCTGCTCGACGCCGGCGCAGCCGCCCAGCACGATCAGGTCGGCCAGCGAGACCTTCTTGCCGCCGGACTGCGCGCCGTTGAACTCGCTCCTGGATGCCTTCGAGGGTCTTCAGCACCTTCGCCAGCTGCGCGGGCTGGTTGACCTCCCAGTCCTTCTGCGGCGCCAGGCGGATGCGCGCGCCGTTGGCGCCGCCGCGCTTGTCGGAGCCGCGGAAGGTGGACGCCGACGCCCAGGCGGTCGAGACCAGTTCGCGAGACCGACAGACCCGAGGCGAGAATCTTGGCCTTGAGGGCGGCGATGTCCTTCGCGTCGATCAGCTCGTGGTCGACGGCGGGGATCGGGTCCTGCCAGATCAGCTCTTCGGCCGGGACTTCCGGGCCGAGATAGCGCGAGCGCGGGCCCATGTCGCGGTGGGTCAGCTTGAACCACGCGCGGGCGAAGGCGTCGGCGAACTCGTCGGGATGCTCGTGGAAGCGCCGCGAGATCTTCTCGTAGGCCGGATCGAAGCGCAGCGACGAGATCGGTGGTGAGCATGGATCGGCGGTGCTTCTTCGACGGATCGTGGGCGTCGGGCACGTGTCGTCGCCGGCGCCGTCCTTGGGCATCCACTGGTGTGCGCCGGCCGGGCTCTTCGTCAGCTCCCATTCGTAGCCGAACAGGTTCTCGAAGAAGTCGTTGCTCCACTTGCGTCGGCGTCTGGGTCCAGGTGACTTCGAGGCCGCTGGTGATCGTGTCGCCGCCCTTGCCGGTGCCGAAGCTGTTCTTCCAGCCGAGGCCCTGCTCCTCGAGGGGCGCCGCTTCGGGCTCGGGGCCCACGTAGGTCGCGGCGCCGGCACCGTGGGTCTTGCCGAAGGTGTGGCCGCCGGCGATCAGCGCGACGGTCTCCTCGTCGTTCATCGCCATGCGGGCGAACGTCTCGCGGATGTCGCGGCCGCGGCGACCGGATCGGGCTTGCCGTTCGGGCCTTCCGGGTTCACGTAGATCAGGCCCATCTGCACGGCGGCGAGCGGATTCTCGAGATCGCGCTCGCCGGAGTAGCGCTTGTCGCCCGAGCCACTCGTCTTCGGCGCCCCAGTAGACGTCTTCTTCCGGCTCCCAGATGTCCTCGCGCCCGCCGCCGAACCGAAAGTCTTGAAGCCCATCGATTCGAGCGCGACGTTGCCGGCGAGGATCATCAGGTCGGCCCAGGAGATCTTGCGGCCGTACTTCTGCTTGATCGGCCACAGCAGCCGGCGCGCCTTGTCGAGGTTGACGTTGTCGGGCCAGCTGTTGAGCGGGGCGAAGCGCTGCTGGCCCGCTGCCGCGCGCCGCCGCGGCCGTCGCCGATGCGGTAGGTGCCGGCGCTGTGCCAGGCCATGCGGATGAACAGCGGCCGTAGTGGCCGAAGTCCGCCGGCCACCAGTCCTGCGAGTCGGTCATCAGCGCACGCGAGATCCTTCTTCACGGCCGCCAGGTCGAGGCTCTTGAACTCCTCGGCGTAGTCGAAGTCCTCGCCCATCGGATTGGACTTGGAGGAATGCTGGTGCAGGAGCTTCGAGGTTCAGCTGGTTCGGCCACCAGTCCCGGTTCGACGTGCCGCCGCCGGCGTGTTCTTGCCCCATGCCCGTAAACGGGCATTTGCTTGCTTCAGTCATGATGTTGGCTCCTTTCCATATACACGGGTAAAGACAAGAACGCTCGTTCTCGAGGTGGCAGGGCTGAAATCAATTTCTCAGGAACGTCAGAGGATAACGCTTGTGTTATTATTACATGATGAGAATGTCCTTGAGGGCGTGGAGGGAATCATAATAAAATTCGAGGTATTTGTTAAAAAAATAAAGAAGCGATTTACGTGTGATCTTCGTGAGGTCAAATAATTATGAAGGTCGGCATTCGGAAGGCGGAGAGAGAATTTATTTACGACGCTTGTTATTCGAGGAAGTAAATGAACAAAACGTAGAAATACATGGTGTGAAGGCTTAAAGTGGTGCTCCTCTCGGTCTTCACGGACCGCTCGAGCCGGGTCCTCGGCCTGATCCCAAGGTCGAGAATTTTGTGGCACCTTTCGCCGATGAAGTGGTAGTGTCTCTGCAATCCATGGCCAGTCCGAAACGGCTCTCGCTCGTCCCGAAGGGCAACTCGCACAAAGTGCCGTCCGCGACCAGAAGCCTCAACGTCCTGTACACGGTGGCCAAGCTCACCCGTGGGTGGTCTTCTCTGAGTTGGCCGTGAATCCAGTCCACGGTTGGGTGAATGGGGTTTTCTTCCAGAAGGGCGACGATGGCGTCCTTGTACTTGAACGGTTTGGGCATGGCGCTTCCCTCTCTTCGTCTCGATTAGAACACAATAACGATTATCGTTATCATTTATTTCAACATAAGTTCCTGTTCCAGCAAATGCCAGTTCATTTTGCTTGTGAGCAATCTTGAATCGTTCAGTAACTTTCGGGAGAAATCGAAATGGAGAACCCAGGGCCGTTTCTGCGCAATCTCCTCGCGACATGTCCTTGTGCCCAAATGGCCGGTCCGCACGCCTCGGCCCCGTCTCGCCGGATCGCAAGGTCGAGTCCGGTCTGGATCACAAGCGGTAAGCGGCGGCCGATTCGCTGACGGACCGACGGATGGCTTCGGCCGTTTTCCTTCCGAGACCCTTCACCTCGACGAGGTTCTCGACGTCGGCGCGTAAGACGGCCTCCACCGATCCGAAGGCATCCAGCAGTCTCGCGGCTCGTTCGGGGCCGATGCCCGGCAGTCCCTGGAGAATATAGAGCTGGCGCTTCCGTTTGCCTTTCGGGCGGTAGCCGGACCGATGCCGCCCGACAGCCGCAAAGGCGCGGTGCTGGCTCTCCGCGTAGAGGATCAGGCGGGCCGTCTCCTGCTCGTCCATCGAACGCAGAACAGGAATGCCGAAGATCAGGGAGAGAGAGATCAGCGCGCCCTGGAGCGCCTCCCTTCGAATGCCGGTGGAGGCGAGGTCCGAACCACGGCCTTCCAGAATCATCAGGCTTCCCCTCTCCGAGCGCGCGAGCCGCGACGCCTGAGAGAAAAAGGCGCCCGTCCACCACGGACACGGCGAAGTCGACCAGGGTCTTGCGTTCCACGAGCAGATCGTCCCCGACCCGATAATCCCCGAGTTCCAGGCGGGCCACGGACACCTCGACGGCGGGCAGCGCCTTCAAGGCGTTCAGCACCGACTCCGGCTCCCGGTCGTCAGCGACTATCTCCAAGACGGCGCTCTTCCCGGTCATGCCTCGATCCCTTCCCGCAGCAATCATACCAAAGCGGCCTCCGGAACTTGCGGACGATCTCATCCATTGACACTCCGAAAGCGCTTCACTACAGTCGAATGATTGAGGAGCCGGGGCCCGGATTGGCAGCGCGCTCGCTCGGCGAACGAAAAAGGCTCACGAGGCGGGCGGGCCCGGCTGAAGCACGGCGGGCGATCGTGGACACGCGTGTCCACGACCCGGTCTTCGCCCCGCTGGACCGGCATGATCCGCCCAGCAGGAGATGACCATGAGCGAACTCTTTGACCTGAACGCGCTCTGCCGGTTCCTGGCCGACGTGGACCCCGCCTTCGCAGACCCCGCTGGAGTCGCCCTGACACCCTTCCGCGGAGGCGTGTCGAACCTGACCGCGCTGATACAGGCGGGCGACCGGAAGCTGGTCGTGCGCCGCGCGCCGCCCGGAAAGAAGGCGGCCACGGCCCACGACATGGTTCGCGAGGCGCGCGTACTCACCGCCGTCCGGCCCCATTTCCCGCTGGTGCCCGACGTGATCGCGGTCGGCGAGGACCCCGGAATTCTTGGAACCCCGTTCTTCGTGATGGAGTTTCTGGAGGGCAGGACCATCGGGCGGGACCTGCCCGAGGAAGTCTCGGCGGAGCAGGCACGAGCCCTGTGCGAGAACCTGGTCGACCTGCACGCGGACCTGCACGGATTGAACCTGGAGGAAACCGGCCTCGCGGACCTGGGCAAGGCGGAAGGATACGTCAAGCGTCAGATCGAAGGCTGGGCCGCGCGGTACCGCGCGGCGCGTACCGACGACGTACCGCGATGCGAGGCGATCATCGCCTGGCTCCAGGAGCACATGCCCGACGAGTCGGGCGCCTGCCTCATACACAACGATTTCAAGCTGGACAACATGGTGGTCGCCCCCGACGACGTCACGCGCATCGTCGGCGTCCTGGACTGGGAGATGGCGGCTGTCGGCGATCCGCTGATGGACCTGGGCGCATCCCTCGCCTACTGGGTGGAGAGGAACGACCCGGCACCGCTGAAGGCCGTGCGGACGCAGCCGACGACCCTTCCGGGCATGATGACGCGCCACGAGGTCGTGGCCCGCTACGCGGCGCGCACGGGCAGAGCCATCGGGGACTTTACCTACTACTACGTCTACGGCCTTCTCCGCCTCGCCGCCATCGCCCAGCAGATCTACGCCCGGTTCAAGCTGGGCCAGACCGACGACCGGCGCTTCGCGACCTTCGGCCAGGCCGTGACGATCCTGTCGGACCAGGCCCTTAAGGTCATCCGCGAATGGGAAGCCGGGCGGACAAAGACCTCCCGCACGGGCGCCCTGCAAACGGACCGGGCCTTCAGGCTGGACGGGAAGGTGGCCGTGATCACGGGGGCCAGCCGGGGTATCGGCGAGGCGGTCGCCCGCCTCTTCGCCAACCAGGGCGCGCACGTCGTGGTCTCCTCGCGGAAGCTCGAGGCGTGCGAAGCCGTGGCCGCAAGCATCCGGGACGCGGGGGGCCGGGCCACGGCCAGAGCCTGCCACGTCGGGGACGCGCGGCAACGCCAGGCCCTCATCGACGGTGTCCTCAAGGACCTGGACCGTGTCGACATCCTCGTGAACAACGCGGCGACCAACCCGTACTTCGGCCACATCCTCGACACGCCGGATTCGATGGTCGCAAAGACCGTCGACGTGAACCTGGCCGGCTATTTTCACCTCTGCCAGCTTGCCGGGCGGGCCATGCGCGAGCAGGGCGGCGGCGTGATCCTCAACACCTCGTCGGTGAACGGCGTAAACCCGGCGCCGCTGCAGGGCATCTACTCGGTCACCAAGGCTGCGATCATCAGCATGACGCGCGCCTTCGCCAGGGAGTGCGCCCCGTTCGGTATCCGCGTCAACGCCGTGCTCCCGGGTATCACCGATACCAAATTCGCCTCGGCCCTCACCGGGAACGAGGCCCTTCTCAGGACGATTCTGCCGATGGTGCCGCTCGGCCGCGTGGCGGACCCCGCCGAGATCGCCCCGGCCTTTCTCTACCTGGCGAGCGAGGCGGCCGTCTACGTCACGGGCACCTGCCTGACGGTCGACGGTGGCCTGCTGGCCTGACCAGCGAGGAGATGAGCTATGGATTTCTCCCCTTCGGACCGTGTCGTTGCCATGCGCGAACTGGCGCGCGAGTTCTGCGCCCGCGAGGTGGAACCCGTCGAGCGGACGCTCATGGCGCAGGGCTGGAAGGACCTGGAGGCGCGCATGGCCCCCGTCCGGGAGCGGGCCAAGGCCACGGGGCTCTTCGCGCCCCACATGCCAACGGCGGAAGACGGCGCGGGGCTGACCCTGCTCGAGCAGGCCCAGCTCTCCGAGGTGCTCGGCATGCACCCCCTGGGCCATTACGCCTTCAACTTCGCCGCCCCCGACGTGGGCAACATGGAACTACTCCACGCCTACGGAACCAAGGAACAGAAGGCCCGGTGGCTCGGCCCGCTCGTGCGCGGCGAGATCCGCAGCACATTCCTGATGACGGAGCCAGAGCACGCCGGCTCCAACCCGGTCTGGATGAGCACGACGGCCGAGCGCCGCGGCGACGGGTGGGTGCTGCGCGGCCACAAGTGGTTCGCCACGGCGGCCGACGGCGCTTCGGTGGCGGTGGTGATGGCCGTGACCGACCCTTCCGCCTCCAATCCCTACGCCCGGGCCAGCATGTTCCTGGTCCCTACGGACACGGAGGGCTTCGAACTGATCCGCAACATCTCGGTCATGGGGCACGCCGGCCGGGGCTGGCTGAGCCACGGTGAACTCATGCTGCACGGCGTGCGCGTGCCCGCCGACGCCGTGCTCGGGCCGGTCGGCGGCGGTTTCAAGCTGGCCCAGTCGAGGCTGGGGCCTGGGCGCATCCACCACGTGAGCCGATGGGTCGGCGTGTGCCGCCGTGCGCTCGACCTCATGTGCCGCCACGCCGCCGAGCGGGAGCTGGCCCCCGGAAGGCCGCTGGCCGCACAGCAGACGGTCCAGGATTGGATCGCCGAGTCCCGCGCCGAGATCGAAGCCGCGAGGCTGATGGTCCTTCAGGCCGCGTGGACCATCGACCGGCAGGGCGAGTCCCGGGAGGACGTGTCGCTCATCAAGTTCCACGTGGCGGGTGTGCTCCAGCGTGTTCTCGACCGCGCCGTACAGGTCCACGGCGCCCTGGGCATGACTGACGATACGCCGCTGGCGTTCTGGTACAGACACGAACGGGCGGCCCGCATCTACGACGGGCCGGACGAGGTGCACAAACGCGTGGTCGCGCGCAGCATGCTCAAGGCCTACGGCGTGGACCTGCGAGGGACGGGCGGGTGAGGGAGTGATCGAGTGATTGCGCCTGCTGGCGCCGTGAGTCCGTGATTAGGGGAGTAGGTGAGCCTGAAGCATGACGCCCTTCGCGGGCTGGCCGCTTACGGGACCGGGAATCGCGAATCGCATTCCTCTCCTCCTCCCGTCCTCCATGTTCATTGTTACTTCGAAGGGCCGCCCCCGCCGTCGTTCGAATCCGAAATCCCAAATCCCCATTCCCAAATCTACCGCTAGCCCTTCGCCTTTAGGCCTTCGGACGCGGTCCGCCTGAGTGGCTCCACGGCCTCGGGGTTGGCGGCGGAGGCGAGGCTTCCGGGGTCTTCGCCCGCAAGGGCCTTGCGGATGACGCCCCGGAGGATTTTGCCGGAGCGGGTCACGGGCAGGGTCGAGACCCAGACTACTTCTGAGGGGCGCATGGTGCCGCCCAGGCGATCCGCCACGTGGGATGCGACCTCGCGGCCCAGCTTTTCGGAGGGTGTGAAGCCCGGCCGGGGCGTCGCCACGAGTACGAGCCTCGTACCCTTGACCGGGTCGGGCAATCCCACGGCGGCGGCCTCGCGGACAGCCGGGTGGGTCGTGGACGCGCCTTCCACTTCGCCCGGGCCGACGCGCTTGCCGGCGATCTTCAGTGTGTCGTCCGACCGCCCCGTGAGAAACCACTGCCCGTCGCCGTCCACCACGGCCCAGTCGCCGTGGCACCAGACCGACTCGCCGAATTTCGCAAAGTATGTTTTCAGGTAGCGCGCCCGGTCGTTCAAAAACGCCCGGGTCATGTTGGGTGCGGGCGCCGTGCACACGAGGTAGCCCACGTCTCCGCGAACGCCGTTTCCCGCCTCGTCGAAGACGTCCACGGCCATTCCGAGGGAACTCCCCTGCAGCGAGCAGGGCTTCAGCGGGGCGACGGGCAGGGGCGCCAGCAGACAGCCCATGAGCTCCGTCCCCCCGGATATGTTGATGACCGGACACCGCGAACCGCCCACCACGTCGAAGAACCACCGGTAAGCGGTCTCGTCCCACGGCTCTCCCGTGGAGCCGAGAATCCTCAGGCTCGACAGGTCGCGCTTCCGGGCGTGCGCATCACCGTGGGCGGCCATGACGCGCACGGCGGTGGGCGCCACGCCGAGGTGGGTCACGCGGTGACGTTCGACCATGGCCCAGAGCCGCCCGGGGTCCGGGTAGTCGGGCGCACCGTCGAGCAGAACCACCGTCCCGCCATGGAAGAGCACGCCCAGGATCTCCCACGGCCCCATCATCCAGCCGATGTCCGTGAGCCAGAACATGACATCGCCGGGCCGCACGTCCAGGTGATAGCCCACCTCCTTGGCGGTGACCGCCTGAACGCCGGCGTGCGTGTGCACCGCGCCTTTCGGACGCCCCGTGGTGCCCGATGTGAAGAGGATCATCGACCGGGCGCCCGAGGGCAGTTCGGCCGTGGGAAAGGCGTCCGGACCTTCCGATTCCAGCCCGCACCACCAGAGGTCCCGGCCTTCGACCCAACCCACGGTCCGGCCGGTCCGCTTGAGGACCACGACCTTTTTCACCGAAGGTGCCAGCTCGCAGGCCTTGTCGGCCAGGGCCTTCAGTTCGATGACCTTGCCCCTTCGCGTCGTGCCGTCGGCCGTCAGGAGCACTCGCGCGCGGGCGCCGGTAAGGCGGGTGGCCAGGGCCTCGGGACCGAAGCCGGCGAAGACGGGCACGGGCACGGCGCCGATCTTCAGGCAGGCCAGCAGGGCGACAACCACGTCCGCGCTCATGGGCAGGTAGAAGCCGACCGCGTCGTCCACGCCGACGCCCAGCCTGGCGAGCCCGCCCGCCAAGCGGCACACGCGCTCGTTCAGGGCGGCGTAGGTCAGGCTCTCGGCGCCGCCGGTGTCGTCCTCCGCGATGACGGCGGTCCTGTCGCCGATTCCCGCGCGCACGTGGCGGTCCAGGACGTTGTGCACGAGGTTGATCCGCCCGCCGAGAAACCAGTCGGTCCACGGCAGCCCGCGCGAGTCGTCCATGACCTTGTCGAAGGGGCGGAACCACTCCACGCCAAGGTCGTTCATCATGGCGGGGTAGAACCACTCGGGCTCGGCAGCCGCCCGGGCCCGCAGCTCTGACGCGTCCTTGAGGCCGTTTCGCAACATGAAGCGTGCAACGTGGGACGCCTCGAGGTCGTCGGGGCGGGGCCGCCAGATGAAGTCGCCGTCTTTCATGGTTCGCGTGCCTCCCGCATGGAGGGTCGCCCGGTCTCGCGGGCGCACCGCATCGCTACTTGAGGGGCCGGGGCATGGGGAAGGTCTCGCGGGTTCGCACCCAGTCCTGGCCGCCCATGCGGCCGACCGCGCGAAGCCTGTCCGGGAGCACGCGGCCCTCCCCGTCCAGGAGGGCCTCCTCCAGGTGCAGGCAGAGGATCCGGCCCACGACCAGGTTGCCCGCGCCGCCCTCGCGGCCGTAGGTGTGGACCTCGACCAGCTCGCACTCCATGTTCACGGGGGACTCGGCCACGAGGCCCGGCCGAACGCGTTCGGCCGGGACCGCGGTGAGCCCGGCGTGCTCGAACTCGCTCTGGCCATAGGGCAGGGGTGCGGAAGCCTGGTTGACCTTGTTCCGCGATGGCCTCCGTCACCGTAGCGACGACGAACTGCCCCGTGGCGAGGATGTTTCTCAGCGTGTCCTTCAGTTCGCCGGTCTTCCCGGCGCGCGTCGGACAGAAGGCCAGGTACGCGGGATTGCTGGAGACTACGGTGAAGAAGGAAAAGGGCGCCAGGTTGGGCCGCCCCTCGGCGTCCACCGTGGACACCAGGGCGATGGGCCTGGGCACCACGATCTCCACCAGACGCTTGTAGAAATCGACCCACGGCGTGTCTTCCGCAGACAGGGTCCTGAGCGTTCGGTTCGGCATGAAAACTCCTTGATCGTGCTCTTTCAGTCCTTGACCCAGCTCCGGTTGTACCCTTCGTCCTCCACCACACGGGCCTGGTCGGTGGGCGCGAGGGGCTTGAGGGTGTCGACCATGACGGCCAGTTCCTCGGTCCGCGACGTCCCGATGGACGCTTCGTAGGTCCCGGGGTGCGGCCCGTGGGGCAGGCCGGTGGGATGCAGGCTGACGCTGCCGGGACCGACACCCTTCCGGCTCGTGAAGTTGCCTTCCACGTAGAAGATGATCTCGTCGCAGTCCACGGAGGAATGGGGATACGGGCACGGGATCGCGTTTTCGTGGTAGTCCACGAGACGGGGCACGAAAGAGCAGACGATGAAGCCTCCGCCCGCGAAGGTCGTGTGGATCGTGGGCGGCAGGTGGACGAGGCCGGTCTTCGGCTGGAACGCCCTGATGGGAAAGGCGAAGGGCCAGACCTGCCCGTCCCACCCGACCACGTCGAACGGGTCGTGGGACAGCTCGAAGGCCGTGAGGCGCCCTCCGCGGAGGGTGACCAGCCTGCGGGGCGCGTCAAGGGACTCGGGACCGCCGTCCGGCCAGTCCGGGGCGCGGAAATCCCTGTGCGAATAGGGCGCGTCCATCCGGATCTGGCCCGAGGCGTTGCGGAACTGGCGCGGCACGTCGATCCAGGAACGGCCCTCGAGGACGAGCAGTGATACGGGGCCGTCCACGCGCCACCGGTGGATCAGGCTCCTCGGGACGTAGACGTAGTCTCCGGCCGCGAACGGCAGGACGCCCAGGGGCGTTTCGAGCCGCCCGGCCCCGGACCGGACGAAGACCAGTTCATCCGCGTCCGCGTTGGAAACGAGCGTTTCGTCATCCGCGTCGGCGTGGGCCACCCAGACGCCCACATCGGCGTTGGACAGTAGAAGCCTCCTCGAGAGAAAGACCTGCCCTCCGCTCGGGACCTTTCCTGTCAGAAAGTGCCGCCGCCTCAAAGCACCGTCCCAGCAGGCTTCTCCGGCACCAGGATGGGGGCCGAGGTCCTCTTCGGAGGCGATCCAGTGGGGCGGTTTGCGGTGATAGAAAATGGTGTAGGCGCCGTTGAACCCCTCGCGGGTGAAACAGTGTTCGTAGGCGAGGTCTCCGCCGCCCGGCCGGAAGGCCGTGTGGTGCTTGGGCGGAACCTGGCCGCGCTGCAGCCTGTGGATCATTTCCTTTTCTCCCTTCGGCGGACGGTGCCCGCCAGCACGCCCAGGACGGGCCCGCCGTCGAGTTCGACCCGGTCGCCGGGTTCGAGGAACCGCCCGAGCTCCAGGCCGCATCCGCCGGATGCGGTGCCGGATCCGAACACGTCGCCCGGTTCGAAGCGGACGCCTTCCCCGGCGAAGGCCAGCATCTCTCCCCAGCTCCAGCGAATGTCACCGAAGAGCCCATCGGACCAGGTTTCTCCGTTAACGCGGGCGGCAAGGCGCAGGGCCGACAGGTCGCCCAGTTCGTCGGGCGTGACCAGCCACGGACCGAGGGACGTGGCGAAGTCCTTGCCCTTGTTGGGGCCGAGGCCCACTTTCATCACCTCCCGCTGGACGGCCCTTGCGCTCCAGTCGTTCAGGAGCGTGTACCCCGCCACGGCCGCCTGCGCGGCGTCCTCGTCGGGAGACTCGAGCGGGTCGCCCAGCACGGCCGCCAGTTCCAGTTCGTAGTCCATCATGCTTTCGCCGGCCGGGAACCAGATCGTTTCGCCGTGCCCCTGAAAGGCGCGCTGGTTAGAGCGATAGTAGACGGGATAGCGGTACCATTCGGGAGGCACGTCGAGGTTCCTGCGGGACCGCGCCGTCCGGACGTGGCCCTCGAAGGCGTAAAAATCCAGGAAGGCGCCCGGATCGGGCACGGGGGCATCGAGCTCCGCGTCGGACTCGAACCAGAACCGCACACCGTCCGGCACCCTGGCGCCGTTCAGGGCTTTCATGACCGCCCTCGGCGTCTCGAGTGCCGCGCCGTCTCGAACCAGAAGTCCCTTCAGGGTGGCTGGACAGGCCTCGTCTTTCAGCAGGATCTCCGCCGCCCGGGCCACGTCCACCCACAAGGGACCGCGGGGGTCCTCGAACCGGACGGCCGCCCGGCCGCCGGACGGCGTGCGCACCGTTGCCAGTCTCATGGCCTCAGTTCCCCGACCAGGGATTCGGCTTCGTTGCCACGACGCCGCGCGTTTCCTGGTCTCGCTCGATGGCCTCGAAGAGGGCGCGGAAATTTCCGCCCCCGAACCCGCGGGCGCCCTTCCGCTGGATCAATTCGTAGAAGAAGGGTCCGCCCTGTTCCGAATCCTGGAGCAGGCGTCCTTCCACGGAAAAAATCTGCAGAAGGTACCGGTCGTCCGCCCCGTCCACGAGTATGCCGAGCTTCCTCAAAACGTCCATGTCCTCGTCGAAGTTGGTCACCTTGTTCTCTTTAAGCCTGCCCGGCAGCATGTCGTAGTAGGCCCCCGGCGTGTCGAGAAACCGGATGCCCGTTCTGCGCATGCCGTCCACGGCGCCGACTATGTCGGGCAGGTGGAAGGCGATGTGCTGCACGCCGGGGCCCCGGTTGTCCTCCACGAAGGTGTAGATCTGGCTGGCCTCGTAGTTGGGACTCAGGGGTTCGTTGTTCGCCAGTTTCACCTTGGACTCTGGGTCCCACATGACCGCCGAGAAGAGACCCGAGCCTTCGTCCCGGCCCTTCACGTCCGACGTGTGGAACTTGATGCGCCAGTATTCCTCGAAGCCCAACACGTCCCTGAGCCAGTCCACGTAAGGCTTCAACGTCAGAAGGTTGGAGGTGACATGATCGATCACCTGTAGGTGGTAGCGGTTGCCCTGGGCGAGCGGTTCGATAGGCGTGAAACCGGGCGGCCTCGAGGCGGTCGTGTGCTCGGTGAAGCGAAACCTGACGTCGCCAAGCGGAGAGACGATTTCGAAATGACGGTAAGGCCCCCCGCCCGCGTCCTCTTCGGACACGACGGGCGTTGCAAAGGTCGCGCCGCGCTCTTCGAGCGTGCGGTGGGTCGCGTCCAGGTCTCGCACCCTGAGGGCCAGAACGGCCACGCCCTCGGGGTGCCGCTTGAGCCAGCGGTCGGCACGGCAGCCGGCCATCTTGGGCGAAACGCACACGAAGTCTACGGAACCGGCGCTCAGGAGGAGGGCGTCCTCGCCGAATCGGTCGGCGCGTCTTTCGTCCAGGCGCGCCCGACCGTGAACGTCCATCTTTTCTTCGTAGAAGCGCCGGGCTTTGTCCAGGTCCTCAACGACGTATTCGAAGAGGTCCCAACCGATGATACCCAGTCCACTGCCCTTGGCTTTGTCCTGCATGTTCGCCTCCCGCTGCAAGTCGCGTTCCTTACGGAGGCCGCCGGACGCAATCGGCCCGGTCGCCGTCGTGGTCGCGTGATTGATCGTGGGTGCGTACCGCTAACTGATGGCACACCCTTCGCCGCCTGCTCTTTGAGTCATTCGACGGACTATCACACGCTTAACAACGCGCGGCCGTGCACCGCTATTTCTCGAGGGCCCAAGACCGCGAACCCTCCGGAGGGCCAGGCACAGGCGAGGGCAGGCGATTCGATGGGATCGGGACATGGGATTCCTCCTCTTGCGAACACCTGTTGCAGCTGAATCCGGCCGGAGGATCGCGGACCAAAGCGTTGAATTTCTTCAGTCGCGGGACGCATCCATCATCATACCGTGGGCCTCGCGACAAACGACCGTACCCGGTGACCCCGCCTCGCGCCCGCACGGCGTGCGGCAGAATCCGAAACCTGGGACCCGTTACCGTGTCCGGAGAGTGCGTCTGGCCGTCAGCCCTCCTCGGCGATCCAGAGGCCGGCGATGATGACGCCCGCGGCCAGAACCTTGTCGAGCGTGATGGGCTCGCCGAGAAAGACCCGGGCCAGGAACAGGACGTAGACGGGCACCAGAAAGGTGAACTTGGCCGTGGCCACGGCGCCGATTTCGTGGATGCCTTTCAGATAGAGAAAATAGCCGATGCCGGTGGCGAAGAGCGCCATGTAGGCGACGCTGGCCCAACCGGCGGGGGTGGCGGTGACGAGGCTGTGCGCGGCGCCGCGGGTGAAAAGCCAGGGAACGAGCAGCGCCGCTCCGACGATGTAGGTCATCCAGGACAGGTCGAAGGATGGGAAGACGTGGGCGACGGGTTTGGAGAGCACGCTGTAGACGCCCCAGGCGACTGCGGCGCCCAGGGCCATCAGATCGCCGCGGTTAGGCCCGTGCGTCAGCAGATGCCCGAGAGCGCCATCCGATACCACCCACAGGACGCCGGCGAAGCCGAGCAAGATGCCTGCGGTCTTCTTGAAAGTCATTTTCTCCCTGAGGAAGAGCACGGCGAACAGGACGGTGAACAGGCTGTCCGTGGAGATGATCAGGGCGGAGTTCACGGCGGTCGTGTATTCGAGGCTGTAGTAGAAGAGCACGTGGTAGGCAAACATGCCCGTAAGACCCAACAGGCCGATCAACCAGAGGTTCCTGGGGGTCCAGGCCCCTTCGCGCGGCTTCCTCTTGAAGGCGAAGGGATAGAGGACCGCCGCCGCAATGACGAAACGCAGGAGGGACGTGATTTCTGGGCTGAAGTCGGCGAGAGCCCACTTCCCCGCAATAAAGGACCCCGCCCAGAACAAGGGGAAGAGCAGTACGTACAGGGGCAGTTTCGTTCGTCTCGTCATGGGTCCGGGCTGAACCTCCCTCCGCATCGCGCAGAATACACTGAATGGGCCCGCGTGCGCGAGGGCGCCTGGCGGAGCGGGAGGAGGAGGCATGCGGGTGCCCGCAAGGAGTGTTAGAATCCGCTATGGTTGTCGGGAGGGCCTCGTTACGAAGAGGCCATCCCGAAAGTCCATTATGAACGCAGGCCCCAGGGCCGATACCTCAGAATCGGAGGGGAGATCATGAAACGAACGCTTTTTTCGCTGATCGTTCTCGCACTGGCCTTGACGGCGTGGGCGCAAGCCCCCGATACAAAACCCTTGCCGGGCGCAGACCATGCGTACACGATCACTTTCAACAGGCCCCACGCCGCGGGCGAAACTTATAAACTCGCCGTCTCGCTCGAGGCCCACACCATCGGGCACATGGGCATCGGCCAGGGAGCCAGCGGAGGCGCCACCGACGCCACACTGAACCTGAAGGGCTCCGTCCGCGTCCTCAAGGTCAACGCGATAGGCGAACCCACCATGTTTCTGCTCACCGTGGACCAGGCCAGCCTGAACAACGGCAAGAAGGACGTTCCGCTCGACCTCGACGGCGCCCAGATCGGGGCGGCCTATCCCGGAAACAAGCCCCGCTTCGTCCGGAGAGACGGAAAGGCTCTGGGCCGGAAAGCCGAGATGCTGCTCGCGCAGATGTTCCCCATGCCCAAGGGCATCAACCCCGACACCTACGAAGGACCGGGGCATCCGGTCAAGCCCGGCGACTCGTGGCCCATAAGGAGCGAGGCGGTCGCCAAGATTTTCCAGGGCGAGGGCGAGGGCGGGATCGATCCATCGAAGATCAGCGGCACCGTGACCTTCAAGGGCGTCGAGAACTGGAACGGCGTGCCCTGCTTGCACGTGGTCAGCACCGTCACCCTCAAGAATGTGACCATGCCCCACTTTCTGGGCAGCATGAGAACGGACCTGACCCAGGACCTCCTGCTGCCTGCCGATCCGAAGGTCAAAAAGTCCCGGGAAGAGAACGACATCGTGAGCGACGTCTTCGGAAAAATCATTTCGGAAGACGGTAAGAAGCTGGACATCAAGAGCAAGAGCAGGGTCAAGGTCGTGACGATCGTTGAGTGAACCGGACGCGCCGCGTCGCCCGACGCTGAAGAAAAGGGGCGCCTTGAGGCGCCCCTTTTTCGTGCTCTTCCCGGTCAGGAAGGTCAGGTTTTCCGGCTCTTTCCCTTCATGAGCCGCGCCGGCCCCCACTCCACGGCGATGCGCCCGAACCGGGTCCTGGAGCGTCGTGCGCCACTCGTCGAAATAGGCGTAGAAGAGGGGGACGATGATCAGGGTCAGGAACGTTCCGGCCGACAGGCCGCCGACGAAAGTAAGGCCCATGGGCGAATAGGGAATGCCCACGAAGGCGGCCTTGCCGAAGGCCATGGGAAGAAGGCCGAGAATGGTGGTCAGGGCCGTCATGAGGATCGGGCGGAACCTCTGGCGGCTGGCCTCGCATATGGCCTCCTCCCTGGGCATCCCCTCCTTGCGCAGTTGGTTGATCCTGTCCACCAGGACGATGGCGTTGTTGACAACCACGCCGGCGAGAAGAATGGTTCCGATGATGGCCATGATGTTGAGTTCCGATCCCATCGCGTAGAGCAGCCACCAGGAACCCATGAAGGCCAGCGGAATGGAGGTGATGACCACGAAGGGCAGCATGAAGGACTCGAACAGGACGCCCATCAGGAGGAAGACGAAGCAGATGGAGAGCGCCAGGCCGGCGGCGAAGTCCTTGCCGCTGTTCTCCTCCCGGCCGAAGAGACCCGTGGTCTGAATGGTGACCCCGGCGGGGAGATTGAGGTTGTCGACGACGCCCGTGATGCGACCCTGGAGTTCCTTCTTGTCCTTGAGCGTCGAGCTTATCTTGACCCCCAGAGCGGTCCGCCCGTTGAACCGGGAGATCTCCTGCAGCGCACGGTGGACACGGAAGGACGCGACCGAGGCCAGGGGGATGGTGCCCCCTTCGCGCGTCGGGATGGCAAGGTCCTTGAGCTGATCGACGTTCTCCCGGTCCGCCTTGCGCACCTGGATGCGCACCTCCACCTCCTTACCCTCGTACCGGTATTTGGGGAGCGGGTACCCCCTGACGGCGTAGGCCACCATGCTGGTCAGGACGTCCGGCGCCACGTTGTACTGCTCGAGGGCCGCGCGGTGCAGTTGCAGCCGCACTTCGTCGTTGCCCTCTTCGAGGTCCGTATCCACCGCCACCACGTCCTTTACCAGCTTCAGCCGGCGCACCACCTCCTTGGAGGCGTCCAGGAGCTGGGCCGTGTCGTCCCCCAGCAGGTAGATCTTCATGTCCGCCTCGCCCGTGCTCATGCTCTGGGACCACCTGGTGTACTGCGTCACACCCGGGGAGCTGGGCAGATCCTTGACGAGGTGTTCGGCCACCCAGGGCACTTCCAGGTCGCTTTCGTTCATGTCTTTGAGGAGCACCCGGACGTTTCCTCGGGTCTTGCTGACCCAGACCCTGTACAGCTTGATGTCGTAGGTGTCCCTCAGGGTTTCGAGCTTCTTTTCGACCTTGCGCATGAAGCCGTCCGAATCCTCCAGCGTGAATGCAGCCCGGGAAGTTGAAACCCACCCAGATGTTGCGGCCGTTTCCGTGGTCTTCCTCCGTCATGTGGACCTGCTGGAAGGGGACGGCCACCGTCACGGCGAGGATAAGGGCCAGCACCGCCATGGCGAGGGCGCGGCGGTGCAGGGTGGCCTTGAGAAACCCGTAATACCACCTGTTGGCCCATCCGAGCGACTTTTCGTAGACCCGGTCCATCCACTTGAGGAACCGGCCCGGCTCGCGCATGTCCTTCAGCACGATGGAGGACCAGAGCGGAATGAACAGCAGGGACACCAGGAGAGAGGCCGCCAGTGAGATGCACAGGGGGATGGCAAGCTGGGCCATGAAGAAGCGCATCATGCCGTTTTGGGTCATCAGGACCGAGGGCAGGAAGACGACCATGGTCGTCAGCGTGGACATGACGATGGCCAGGCTCACCTCGCCCGCGCCGCGGATCGAGGATCGCACGGGATCGATCCGCTCCTCCACCTTGAGGCGCGTGATGTTCTCCACCACCACGACGGAGTTGTCCACCAGCATGCCGACGGACAACATGAGTCCCATCATTGAGATGATGTTCAGGGACTCGCCCGCAAAGTACATCACGACCACGGTGATGAGCAGCGCCAGGGGAATGGCCAATGTGATCATCAGGGTCAGGCGGACGCGCCGCAGGAAGAAGAAAAGCAGGAGTGCCGCGAAGAAACCGCCGATCGCACCGTTCTGCAGGAGCAGGGTGAGCGATTCCACGATGTACTTCGCGTCGTCGTCGAACTTGATGAGCTTGACCCCCGGGTACTGCCTGGAGAGGCGCTCCACCTCCCGGTCGATGCGCCGGCACACCTCGACCGTGTTGGAGGCCGACTCCTTGAAAATCTCCAGGGCGTACGACGGGGCCCCGTTGATGCGGAAGTACCGCGTCACCTCGGGGATGCTGTAGGTCACCGTGGCGATGTCCGAGAGCTTGAGGCCGTCCCCCCGGATGGGGAGTTCGCCGATTGCCTCGAGGGACGGGTAACGCGCCATGGACCGCACGAGGTATCGCCGGTCGCCCTCGTCCACCCGGCCCGAGGCGAGGGTGAAGTTATCCTGCCTGAGCCGTTGGGTCAGTTCGTACAGGTTCACACGATGGGCCTTCACCCGGGCCATGTCCAGCTCGACCTGGATGATCTTCTCATCCGCGCCGCCCACGTCCACCTTGGCCACCCCCGGCAGGCGCAGGATCTTCTGGCCCAGCGCGTCCTTGAGCAGGTAGTAGGGATCGTCGACGTAGCCGTCGAACTGGACGCCGAGGACGTAGACCGGGTCGTCGTTGGGATTTGCACGCTGGAGGTAGACCTCTTCCACATCCTCGGGGAGCGTCGGCTTGGTGCGCTCCACCCTGTCCCTCGCTTCTCCGTAGGCCAGCCCCATGTCGGTGTTCGAATCGAAGCGCATCCTCACGACGGAGGCGTTGTTCCGGCTGGTGCTCCAGATGCCGTCCAGGTTTTTAAGGGTCCTGAGGGATTCCTCCAGCGGCTTCGTGATCTTGTCCTCGACCTCGGAGGGAGAAGAATTCGTGTAGGGAATCCAGATCCACATGAAGGGCGGGTTGAAGCCGTCGGGCAGAAGCTGAAGCGGTACGCGGTGTACCGCCATGGCCCCCAGCACGATGAACGAGAAGAAGATCATCAGCGTGGTGACCGGTCGCCGGATGGAAAAGTGGGGCAGCCAGGAGTCCCTCATGTCCGGGACCCCCGCTTATGCTCCACGAGGTAGTACAGGGTGGGGATAACCAGCAGCGTCAGCAGCGTCGATACCAGGAGTCCGGACATGACCGTTATCGCCATGGGGCTCTGCAGTTCGGATCCGGCGCCTAACCCGAAGGCCAGGGGCATGAGCCCGAAGAGCGTTGTAAGCGTGGTCATGAGGATGGGCCGCATACGCACGGTGCCCGCCTGTTCGATGCTGTCCTCGAGGCTGAGCCCGCGGCGCCTGAGCTGGTTCACGTAGTCCACGAGAACGATGGCGTTGTTCACGACGATGCCGGCGAGCATGATCATGCCGATGAAGACGAGAATGGACATGGGCATGCCGAAGAGGAGCAGGGCCATGAAGACGCCGACGAAGGCGAGCGGGATGGTGAACATGATCAGGAAGGGGTGGAGCAGCGACTCGAACTGGCTCGCCATTACCAGGTAGACGAGAAATATGGACAGCATCAGCGCGAGCAGCAGAGACCGGCTCGACTGGTCCATCTCGTCCTTCTGCCCGGCGATGCGGAACCCCTCGTCCCCGCGCCAGGGCATGCCGGACAGGCTCGCTTCCACGTCATTCGATACCCGGTTCAGGCCGATGCCGACGAGGTTGGCCGAGAGGACGGCCACCCGCTGCTGGTTGATGCGCCTGATTTCCGAGGGACCAACGCCGGTCCGCAGGTCGGCGACGGCGGAGAGCGGGACCGTGAGCTGGGAGCCTGGGTTTACGATGAGGTCGCCCAGGCTCGCCAGGGTTTGCCTGTCCTCGGGCCGGACCTGCACCCGGATGTCCACCTTCTCCCGCCCCTTGTCGAACTTGGACTGCACCTGGCCCAGGACCTTGGTCCTCACGAGGGATGCCACCGAGCTGATGTCAAGGCCGAAGTGGGCGAGGCGCTGGCGGTCGTAGACGATCTGGATTTCCGGATTGCCCTGGGAAAGAGACGACTGGATATCCGTGATGCCGCGGACCGTCTCCATCCTTGAAAAGGCCTCGCGGCTCAACGCTTTCAACCTGTCCAGGTCATTGGCGTAGATCTCCACCTCAACCGGTGTCCGGGTGGAGAAAAGAGAGGGGAACCTGACCTTGCTCCTGAGGTCCGGGACCGCCTCGAGTATGTCCCGGATCCGTTTCACGGCCTTGTCCTCAACGCGTCTCAGGCTGCCCTTCGCCGAGAGCTGAACGGTCATGCGCGCCGAGTACTCTCCGCCCTCGGTCGTGGTCAGGTCGTCCTTGGCCACCCCTGTCTGGACGGCCACCTCGCTCACCTCGGGCATCTTCAGAATCTTTTCGACCGCCTTGCGGATGGTCTTGTCCGTCGTTTCCAGGGGGGTCCCTACGGGCATGGTGGCTTCCACTTCCAGCGTCCGGTTGTGGAGCTGCGGGATGAGCTCCGTGTCCAGCATCCCGTACCCGACCACCAGGAAGACGAAGGCCAGCCCCGTAAAGACCAGCACCCGCGAGGGGCGATGCATGGCGAGGCGAACGGCGGTCTTGTAGACGCTCACAAGCCGGTTGAAGGCCCCTTCGAACCATCGCAGTGGCCCCGCAAGAGCTTTGCCCAGGATCCAGCCCCCGACGCCCCCGACCCACAGAACTACGACCTCGCCCACCGCGACGACGATTCTCAGCGCCGTAGCCGAGAACCGCTGCCGCCATGGTGACGAGTGCCATGAAGACGCGGAACGGGAACCAGAGCGGGGCGAAGATCATCCGGGCGGCGCGCCATACGGCTGGTCGAATCCCCCCCCCGCCCTCGCGGCGTCTGCGCCCGGGCACCCTGTCGAGGGGCCACAAAGGCTCGCCGAGAGCCAGCACGAAAGGAACGTCCAGTACGTGGACGATCTTCGCAGCCCACCCGGCCGCCTGCGACGACCTTGCTTCTCGCCAGCCCCCACTGATGCGGAAGAAAGACGTCCCTGCCGAGCGGCTTCCCGTCCGCGCTCGCCCCCCCAAAGGACCATTCCCGCGCGGAGAGCATCGGTATGAAGAAGAGCGACATGACGAGCGAGGCCATGAGCGCATAGACGACGGTGAGCGAGAGATCCTTGAACACCTGGCCCGCGATGCCTTCGACGAAGACGATGGGAAAGAACACGGCGACGGTCGTCAGCGTCGACGCCGTCACGGCCATGCCCACTTCCTTGACGCCGCGGAGGGCCGCGTCCCGGGGTGCGTCGCCCTCCTCCCGGCACCTGGCTATGGACTCGAGAACGACGATGGCGTTGTCCACCAGCATGCCCACGCCGAGCGCCAGGCCTCCAAGACTCATGATGTTGAGGGTGACGCCGCTGAGATACATGGCCGCGAAGGTTGCGATGACCGAGAGGGGAATGGCCAGGCCCACGAGCAGGGTCGGCCGGAACCGCTTCAAGAAGAAGAATAGGACGAGGATCGCCAGCAGGCCGCCGCCGATCGCCGCGTTCTTGAGATTGGAAATGGCGAGTGAGATGAACTGCGCCTGGTCGGCCACCATCTTGAGTTTTATGCCCTTCGGAAGCGTCTGGACGAGGGGCACGATCCGCCCCCCCGGCCGAATCCATGGCCGCTGTCCTTCGCCGTGGCGGGCCGGCCCGTCAGCCCGAAGATCCTCGCGTGCAGCGCCTTGCTCAGGGTGACGATGTTGGCGTCCGCCTCCTTGAACACCTCCAGTTCGACGCTTTCCTGGTCGTTGACCCGGGTAACCATATCGCGATCCTTGTAGGAACGCTCCACGCGGCCGATGTCCCGAATCCGGATGGGCACGCCGTCCTTGTTGCCCACAACCGCATCGGAGATTTCGCCCAGGTTGCTGAACTCGTTGACCGTCCGGACGATGTACTCGGTGGATCCCTCCTTGAGCTTGCCGCCCGCGAGGTTGAGGTTCTGAGCGGCAAGCGACCGGTTGAGGGTCTCGATATTCAAGTGGGCCAGGCTGATCTTGTTCTCGTCCAGGAATACGCGGACCTCCTCTTCCAGCCCGCCCTTGACCTTGACGGCGGCCACGCCGGGCACTTTTTCCAGCTCGCGCTTGAGGTCCTGGTCGGCGTAGTTCCGCAGGTCGATCAGGTTCATTTTTCCGTAGAGGCTGAGCCTCATGACCGGATCCTGCGTGGGGTCGTAGCGCAGGATCAGGGGCTTCTTGGCCTCGGGCGGGAGGAACACGCGTTCGAGCTTCTCGGAGACTTCCTGGGTAGCCAGGTTCATGTCCGTGTCCCAGTCGAATTCCATGAGCACGTCGGACTCGTCGGTCTTGGATACGGACTGGATCCGCTTGAGGTGGCTCACCACGCCGAGAGCCTCCTCCAGCGGGACCGAGATGTTGTTCTCGACCTCTTCCGGCGCCGCGCCCTCGTAGGTGGTTCGGACGGTGATGGTGGGATAGTTGAGTTCGGGCATCAGGGAAAGGGGAATGCGGGTCAGCGATACGAGCCCGAAGACCACGACGCCCATTATGATCATGAGAACCGTAACCGGACGGTCGACGGCCAGCCGGTAGAGTCCGCCGCCAGAGGCTGAATACCTGTTCCTCCCCATATGCCTGACCCCTTATATCTTATTGATATTGCTACCCGTTCAGGGTTTTCCCACGCGGGCCGGGAGGCCGGCGTCCCCAGGGATTCCCTACAGGCCCAGAGCCATATCCGATCCCCCGCC
Source organism: uncultured Acidobacteriota bacterium (assembly GCA_963724125.1). Lineage (GTDB taxonomy): Bacteria > Acidobacteriota > UBA4820 > UBA4820 > DSQY01 > CAVRTJ01. Next base: position 253,706 of record CAVRTJ010000003.1, on the reverse strand, counting down.
CGTGCTGGGGAGGATCCTGACGCGCGCCCCGTCCTTCAATCCGCTCTGCCCCACGGTGACAACCTGGTCGTCGGGCGCAACGCCGTTGACCACCTCCACGTTCATGAGATCGGTGAGTCCCGTCTTCACGGGCACCTTCTTCGCTTTATCTCCCTTCACCACGAAGACCATGGTGGCCTCGCTGTCGTAAACGATGCTCTTTTTCGGGATCACCATCGCCTCCGGGCGCGTTTCCACTACGACGCTCGTGGAGAGAAACATGCCCGGCCGCAGGCGGGTGCCGGGATTGGGGAGTGTCACCGTCACTTTGAATGTACCGGTGCTGGGATCGGCCACGGGAGCTATCCTCTCCACGCCGCCCTCGAAGAGTTCCCCGGGGAAGACGTCCGAACGCACCCGGACCACGGAGCCCACCTTGACCTCCCTGAGGTTCTTCTCGGGAACGTAGAGGTTCGCCTTGATGGTATCCAGGTTGACCAGCGTGAAAATCTGCTGCTGGGGTTTGACGAGATCGCCGCGCCGGATGAGGCGTTCCGCCACCACGCCGTCGATAGGTGCGGTGATGGTGGCCTTAGCCAGTTCGACCCTGGCCTGGTTGCGGGCGATTCGGGCCTGGTCCAGTGCGTACTGGACCTGATCGTAGGTATCCTGGCTGACGAGGTGATCCCTGTAGAGCGCCTGGGACCTCGTGAAATCGGCCTGAGCCTTGCTGAAGGTGCTCTCCGCAAGTTGAAGGGCGAGGTCGAGCTCCTGCCTCTTCAGGCGGGCCAGGACCTGCCCCTTCCGGACAGGCGTCCCCTCTTCGAGCGGAGGACCTTCTACGATGCCGGTGGCCTCCGAATAGATGGGAACGCGCTCCTCGGAATAGGCGGTTGCCGTCAGGTTGAGCGTCGCTTCCATGGTGGCTCTGGCCGGTGACGTCACCTCGACCGGGACGGCCTCGGCCTGCTTGTCCTTGTCGCCTTTTTTTCTATCCTGGGCCTGGTTGTTATTGCCGCACGCGATCACGCTCGACAGGGCTAACACTATCAAAAGAAAGAAGAATTTCGATTTCATAAGGTCATCTCCCTCTCCACTCCCCAAGTGTTACGGATGCCGGGCGAAAAAGTTGCGCCGCCGGGCGCGTAAGGCTTTGCCGAGCTGTGCTATTGTTAAAGCATGAGGATTTTCCTGTCACGCTGGGTCTGTCTGGACCCGGCCTCGAACCTGGAACGGCTTGAAGCCGAATGCGCCTCCGCCGTGGAAGTGGGCGCCCGGCTCGTGGTCTTCCCGGAGAGCTTCCTGCACGGATACGGGCGGACCGTGGATCCGGCCGCCGCGCGCGCAGTCATGCGTGATATCTCCGGCCGTTTCCCCGGCGCGGCCTTCGTTTTCGGTTCCTTTTCCGAGGACCGATTCAACCGCATGACGGTCTGGCGCAACGGAGAGGAGGGCGCCCGGTACGACAAGGTGCACCTCTTCGCGCCGAATGGAGAAATGGACATCTGGCGGCCCGGCGACCGTTACGTTTCGATCGATTTCGAGGGGATGCGGTTCGGACTCCTGAACTGCAACGACCTGCGCTTTCCGGAACAGGCGCGGGCCCTGCGTATGGACGCGCGGTGCGACGCTTTTCTCGTGGCGGCATGGTGGCCCTGGCGACGGGATCATGTCTGGCGCACCCTCCTGCGAGCACGAGCGATAGAAAACGGCGTGTGGGTCGCGGGCTGCTGCGTGGCGGCGTCGGAATACCCGGGCGAGCGCTTCGCCGGTGCCGGCAACTACGTTTTCGACCCCCACGGCGAACCCGTCCGCACGCCCGACGACCGCACCTATGACCTGGATCCCGCACGGGCCGCGAACCTGATCGTAGACCCTCTAGAATGCTCTCTGAAGGTGACCGAGAATCGATTCTTTTCAAATTTAGAAAAAGATCAGCCTTCCGGGGATGCTTCGCCCCATATCTCGGCTTCAAACCACTCGACGAGCGTGCCGGGGGCCTTCCATGCATCGGCCGGCAGGCCGGCCTTGCGACATGTGTGCGCGAGGAACTGAAGGCGGTCCCAGCCCCACTCCGGCGCAACCTGAGGCAAAAGAAGCCCCTTTCTGCCGCCTCTCGTCACGATGAGGCCGTGGCGTCCGATCTCTATGTCTTCTAGGTTCTCCATGGGCCGGGGTACGGTGAGGGCCGAGATTTCCACGTGGAGGCCGGGCAGTTCGGGGAGGGTCACCGGTGGAAAGCGTGGATCCTCCAGGGCGGCGCTCACGGCCATGCCCACGACGGTCTCGTCGAGTGGCCCGACGGGAAGAATGATGCCGATGCAGCCCCGAAGGTCGCCCTTTCGCGTCGTGAGCGTGACGAACGCGCCCCTCGGCTCCGGGAGCGACGGACTCGTAATCAACACCCGGCTCGAAGCCTCCGGCCTTCCTCCAGTGCGACGGTGATGGCGAGGCGCGCCAGATGCAGAAGGTTCGAACGAATGCTGTCCGGCACCGGTCACGGACACGGGATCAGACGGCAACCAGCTCCCCAAATTCGGGTATGGACCGCTTGAGTTCTCCGTAGACCCCCTGGTACAGCGTATAGATGGCGCTCGGACAGGAGTGGCAGGCTCCCACGAGGCGGACCTTCATATTGGGCTTCGTGATTTCGACGATTTCGATATCCCCTCCGTCCATCTGAAGGGCGGGGCGGATTCTCTCGATGACTTCTCGAACCTGGACTTCAAAATTTTCCGGCATGCGGGCGCCTCCTCAAAATACACTCCTAGCATAAGCTCGATCGGTCTGGATTGCGAGACGGGGCCCTATACGGAAACGGTGCCTTAGGGGGATTTCATCCACCGTGCGAACATGCGTTCGCTGTTCCACACGTCGCGCCGGTACGAGTCCATGGGCAGCGAGGGACCTTTATTGTGTCTCAGGAGGACCGGACCCGCGTTGTAGGCCGCGAGGGCCGCCTCGATGGAGCCGTAACGGTCCCTGAGGTGCGCCAGGTACCCAAATCCGAGACGGATGTTCGTCCCCGCTTCGAAGAGCTGGGAACCTCCCGGAGGGGGATCGCCCGCGCGCTTCGCGACCTCATCGGCGGTGCTGGGCATGATCTGCGTCAGTCCGACGGCGCCGACCGCGGAAACCGCGTTCAGCTGAAAAGAGCTTTCCGTCTGGATGACGCCGAGGATGAAGGCCGGTGAAAAGTGATACGTCTTAACAACGTCGGTGATGGCACCGACCGCGTTCTTGAAAGCCAGGCTCGGCCACCTCTGGCCGCTGGCCGCAAGGGCCTGCCCCAGCATCTCGTGCACTTCCTCCTTCACAGGAACCGCGTGTGCCTCTTTGTCCAATGGAACGGCGACGTTGCTGGCAGACGAAAGCGGCTTGCTCCACACGTTTACGAGCAGCACACAAGCCACACAGACCGACACACCATACATTTTGTTCAGAATCGACTTGTTTAGGGTTTGCATGCGGGGGAAGATAGCACCTTCCCCCGCATTCGTCAACCCCTTTACGGATAAGCACCTTATAAATGAACCTTTACGGGCGTGTAGAGAACGAAAGGCTCGGAAGCCAGCGGCCTCAGCGCCTCGTAGTTCTGATAGGCCTCGTAAAGTTCCGGGGGCAGCTTGCTGACGGCATCGGCGTGCACCATGGCGTCCATCTTGCCCTGGAAAAAGGCCTCGAAGAACGTCTTCGGCTGCGGGTAGACGACGATCTGGACGGGCTCGTCCTTCGGGATGCCCGCTTTCTCCTTCGCCACCTGAATGGCCGTGTGAAGGCCGCCGAGCTTATCCACGAGCCCGAGTTTCAGGGCGTCCTCACCCGACCAGACGCGTCCGCGACCGATGTTGTCGACCTGGTCATAGGTCATCTTGCGTCCCTCGGCGGCCTTGCTCACGAAATCGTGGTAGAAGGCCTGCATCTGCTGGTTTATAAGGGCTTCCTGCTCCTTGTCGAAGGGCGTGTAACCGCTGAACATGTCCGAATTGGCGCCGCGTTTGAGCGTCTCCTGGTTGTAGTCGATGTGGTCCAGGAGCCCCTTGATAACGAATTTGCCCGTCACGACGCCGATGGAGCCCGTAATCGTCCCCGGCTGAGCAACGATGGCGTCGGCGCCCATGGAGATGTAGTAGCCTCCCGAAGCGGCCAGATCGGACATGGAGACGACCACGGGCTTGGATTTTCTGAGCACCTGGATCTGCCGCCACATCATGTCGGATGCCAGGCCCGATCCTCCGGGGCTGTCGACCCTGAGGACGACGCCCGAGATGTCGCTTCGGCGGCCGACTTTCCTCAACCAGCGGATAACGGTGTCCGAGCCGAGGTTGCTTTCCGTCTGCACTCTTGTCCCGTCGCCTTCGCCGGACACGATGTCACCACTCGCGATCACAAGCGCCAGACTCTTCTTGGCGCCGGCGGCGAGGTTGACGCGATGGTCCTTGGCGTAGTCCGCGATGTCGATCGAATTCCAGCGGTCGGAATTGCCGTTGATCTTCTTGAGGGCGTCTTCGACCTGGTCGCGATACCACAGGCCGTCCACCAACCCCATCTTCTGGATCTGGTCGCCCCACAGAAAGCCCACGTTCATGTCGTCCCTGACCTGGTCCGGGGAGAGCCGGCGGCCTTCGGCGACGGCCTGGACCATTTGGCCGTAAAAGCTGTCCAGAAGGGCGTTGGTGGCCTCTTTCTGGGCGTCGGACATGTTCTTGAGCATGAAGGTGTCCGAGTAGGACTTGTACTTTCCGATGTGGTAGAGCTGGGGCACGATCCCGAACTTATCGAAGACGCCCCGGAGGAAAGGCACGGAAGCGGCCGGGCCCATGAGGAGAAGGCTGGCTGTGGGCGGGGCGTAGATCTTGTCCGCCTCGGCCGCAACGAGGTATCCGCCTGTCGATGCCGATTCGAAATAGGCCCACACCGGTTTCTTGCTCTTTTTAAAGCGCTGCAGGGCCTCCCGGATCTCTTCTATCTTGCCCAGCCCAGCGGGGAAGGAGTGGACGTCGATGAGGAGGCTCTTGATTCGATCATCTTTGGCTGCCCGGTCGATGGCGGATTCCAGGTTGTAAAGGGAGTACACCTTCTGGTGGAACAACTCCGTCATAACGGGATTGGGCGGCGTTTCCTGAATGGGACGGTCCAGAACCAGCACCAAGGTGGCATCCGGTTTGACGACGACGGCCTGTCCCTTCACGAGGGACGCGAAACCGGCTACCAGAAGAATCCCGCCCAGGACTACGATAACGATGAGAGCCAGGACGATCAGGAGTCCCCACCGGACCCTGGTGGGTCTCTGGGTCTCCAATTCAGGATTGCTCATGGCTTTCTCCTATTCAGTGAGGCTCGTGCCTCCTCTGGCACGACGACTCTCCCCCCGACGGCCGGCCAGCCGACGCCCCTCGGCGATCGGGTCCGGCGCTTCCTCTCAGTGACCAAACAACGTGTCATTGTACTCCAGATCGCGCACGTGGTGATCAGCGACCGGAATCGTGCGTCTTGAGAAGTTCCTCGAATTTAGACTTCGGCACGCCAAAAATCCGAGCGGCGCGCTTCCTGTCGCCGCCACAGCGCCTGAGGATTTCCGAGGCCCGCCAGGATGTTTCCGCGAGGAGCCAAGCCTCGGGGTCGTCGACGAGGCCGAAAGGAAGGCCGGCGGCCGAACCCGCACGGGCCCCGCTTTCCCCCGATTTCAGGAGATCGGTAGTGATCGTGCCATCTGGTCCTGCGAGGATGGCCGCGCGCTCGATGTGGTTCATGAGTTCCCTCACGTTTCCTGGCCAGTCCTGCCGGGTGAGCCACTCGAGCGCATCCCCGCCATACGCGAGGTCCGACCGGCCGAGCTCCCGCCCGTAGTGGGACAGAAAATGCCCGGCCAACTCGGGGATGTCATTCAGCCGCTCGTTGAGCGACGGAACGCGGATGGGGAAGGCGCTCAGGCGGTAATAGAGGTCCTGCCTGAACCCCCCCCCGGCCACCATGGTCTCCAAGTCCTTGTTCGTGGCGCACAGGACGCGCACGTCGACGGACACGGGCCGCGTGCCCCCTATCCTGAAGAAGGTGCGGTCCTCGAGAACGCGCAGTAGTTTGGCTTGCAGGGAGGGTCCCATTTCAGCGATTTCATCTAGGAAAACCGTGCCCCGGTTCGCGTACTCGAACTTGCCAATCGACGTTTCGTGCGCGCCCGTGTAGGCGCCCTTCTCGTGGCCGAAAAGTTCGTTTTCCAGGAGCGACTCCGGAATGGCCGCGCAGTTCACGGCCACGAACGGCTGGTCCTTCCTGGGGCTGGCGGCGTGGATGCCCCGGGCGAAGAGCTCCTTGCCTACGCCGGTCTCCCCCAGGATGAGGCAGGTCGTTCCGGTGGGCGCGATGCGGGCGGCCTGCTCCTGGGCCTGCATGATCGCGTCGCTCTTTCCCAGTATGCCCTGAAAGGCCGGAAAGCGGGCCAGGTCCGCCGCCATCGCCCCGCTCAGGCGCTCCCGGCGGCAGGAATCAAGGGCCTTTTCCACGACCATCAGCAGGTGGTCCGTATCGACGGGCTTGGTGAGAAAGTCGAAGGCACCCGATTGCATGGCCGCAACGGCCGCCTCCACCGAACCATAAGCCGTCAGTAGAACGACCGGCACGAGCGGCCAGTGTCCGCGGCTCGCGCGCAGGAGCTCCATCCCGCTGTGGACGGGCATTTTCAGGTCGAACAGCCCACAGTCATAACCGCCCTCTTCGATCGTCCGCATGGCGCTGCGGCCCTCGGGTGCCTGCAGCACCTCGTACCCGGCCCTTTCGAACGTCTCCGCAAGTACGTTTCTGAGGCTGGCCCTGTCTTCGGCGAGAAAGATGCGCACGGGCTTACTCCGGTCTGCCGGACCCGAGGTGCTTCAGGGCCTCGTCCACGTCTTCGATTTTCTGCTGGGTCTGCTCGATCTCCCGCTTGAGGTTCGATTGTACTGTCTGCATGTCATTTACATCCTGCCGGAGCATCTCCTTGAGCACCGCCTCCGATGTATAGCTCCCTTCTACCGATGCAAGGCGGCCTTTCAGGTCAGCCAGCCTGGCCTCCAGGCCTGCGTGTTCCTTTTCGAGGACTTCGCGCCTGGCTGCATCCGCCCTCTGCTGGACGGTCGGGACGTCCCCCATGTCGAGCAGGAGATCGAAATCTCTGTTCCATTTGAGATCCATGTCTGCGACGGGGCCCGCCTTCTGATCCCCGCCGGTTTGCTTGGGGGGGTCGTCCGCCCGTGCCGCCAGGCTCCAGGCAACGACGACGCACAGGAGAAAGGCACCCGCAAAGCGCATCTTCATGCTCTTTAGTATACCGAATCCCCTGCCGACGTAAAACGGTCTCGACTTTCGCCACCGGCGCGGCGCGGTATATTATCTTCATGGACGGTCGTTCAGCCCGGTAGGGCGATGAAGCGGGAGGCCGAGATGGAAACAATTCTGGACGCCGATTCACGGCTGCAGGGCGAGATCGTCACGGACGGCGACCTCAGAATAGAGGGCCTTGTGGAGGGGAGCATCCAGGCGGATGGCAAGGTCGTCATCGCGGGCGGCGCCCGGGTGCGGGGTCCCGTTTCGGCCGCCGAGGTGGAGGTAATCGGCGCCGTCGAGGGCGACATAACGAGCAGTGGACACCTCCTTCTGGCCCAGAGCGGCAGGATTACCGGCGACGTCAGGGCACACCACATGCGCGTGGAGGACGGAGGCATCATGCGGGGAAAGGTACTGACGAAGGTCAGCACCCCGCCCGAGCCTCGGCAGTAAGACGGAAAGACCATGGGCGAAAAGAAAATTCTGACGACCTGGGAGGCCGGACGCTACTGCAGCGTCAGCCCATATACCGTACGCCATTGGATCAACTCGGGGCAGCTCGAGGCTTACACGACGCCGGGCGGCCACCGGAGAATCCCCAGGAAGACCCTGGACGACTTCCTCCGCCGTCATGACATGCCCGTCCCGACGGCTTTCCACGAAGGGGAAAAGCGCGTGTTGATCCTCGCGGCTGGCCCTGAAGCCGACGCCCTGGCGCGCGACATGAGGACCTGGACGGACGGCCTCACCGTCACGCTTGCGCGGTCGGGTTTCGAAGCCGGGCTCGGGGTTTCTTCCCGCCCGCCCCATCTCTTCATCGTCGATGTGGATGACACGCGATGGGACGGAGTAGCCGTATTCCGGGCGGTTCACGAGGACGGCAGCGGATCCCGCGTCCAGCTGGTGGCGATGGGCCTGGACTTTTCGGTTGAAAGGATGGAGGCCCTCCAACAAGCCGGCGTCCTCCACTGCCTCTCGAAGCCCGTGGACCGCGCAGACCTGTGCCGCTTCCTCAAGCGGATCTTTCCCTTGTGCGCCTGGAAGGTGGACCTCAGGAAGACGCCCCGGGCTCCTGTCCGGTGAGGGCGGAATAAAGCCGCGCATGCGCCTGGGCCATCCGTATCCATACTGAATGTCAGGACGCGTTCCCGCGCTTCCTCCGTGAGGCGTTTTGCGAGGGCGCCGTCCGACAGGACCCTGAAAAGCGCCGTTTCCAGTCCGGCGGCATCGCCGGGCGCCACGAGCAGCGCCTCCCACTCCTGGCGGAGGATCTCGCCGGCACCCCCCACGTCCGTCGCCACGACCGGCACACCCGCGGCGGCGGCCTCCTTGATGGCACCAGGCGACCCCTCTCCCGACAGCGACGGCAGGACGAGGCAGTCCATGGCCGCGTAGACCGGCGGCAGGTCCTCCACGTAGCCAAGGAACCGCACGGGCCAACCCGCCAGGCGGGCGCGCTCCTCGAGTTCGGCTCTCAGCTTCCCCTCGCCCGCAAGAAGAACCTGCAGGCCCGGCACTCGCTCCATGAGCCCGGGCAAAACGTCGAAGAGCATCCGGTGGCCCTTGTGCTCGACAAGGGCGCCGACCAGGCCCAACACCGGCCCTGGCCCATCAAGCGAAAGCGCCGCCCTGGCTTCGTCCTTCGCCGGCATTAACTGGAAGCGCGACAGATCGACGCCGCTGTGGATCACGTGCATTTTCTCCAGGGCCACACCTCGCAGCGCCAGGCCCTCGGCGATCTCTGCGCTCACGGCCACGACTGCATCCGCGGCCTTATACTTGGCCACGGACAGGAAGGACTTCAAGGGGAAGGACACTCGACGGCTGGCCACTATTTTCACGTCTTTCAGCCCCCTGCCGGCAATCAGCGCCGTCGTGAGCGCGTGGGCCGTGTGAGCGTGGACTATGCGCGCACCGGACGCCTTGATCCAGGTCCTGAGCTTCAGGGCCGCCCCCAGGTCCCATTCGCCTCGAGGCGACCAGGCCAGCGCCTCGACGCCTTCGCGCCGGGCTCTTTCAAAAAGGGGTCTTCCCTCCGGGGCCGCCAGAATACAGCGGTGCCCCGCGCCGGCCAGCCCCTGCACCAGCCCCAGGCACTGCACTTCGCCGCCCCGCATCCCCCGTTCCGTATTCAGGTGGATCGAGACCAGACCGGGCCTCCGGGAATTCATCGCGCTCGCCCCTCCCGAGGGCATTCTAACCCAGAAAGCCACATGCCCTGAACCGCTGCGCTCAAGGGGAATCCGCGCGCCCCTTTCCGACACGGCGGATGGAAGGGGATTTCCGCCATAAGCCGCAGGGCAGTTACAGCCGCCGGGCTTTTATACCAAAGGGGGCGTCGGGGAACTATGTTGAACCACAGGAGGTTTCACATGATTGCGTCCAAAAAATGGATCGGCGCATGGTCTCACCAGTCGAGCGAAGCCTTCCGGGCAAACCACCGGATAAAGGCCTTCCAGGCATACCTGGAAGACCTCGAGGCCTCTCCCTGCTCCCTGAGCCGCAACGCGCCCCAGTACATCGTCGACATGATGGACTACTTCCGCGCCGAAGAAGTGCCTTTTTTCGGCGAAAAAATAAAGAGGTTCAAGCTCTTCGACGCTCCCTTCGGACTGGGAACCGACCAGCCGCTCATGGGTCAGGAGGAACCCGTCCTTGAGATATACGAGGTTCTGCGAAACCTGGTCATGGAAGGCCGCTCGGACAGGATAATCCACCTCCACGGCCCCAACGGCTCTTCGAAAACCCTCATCCTGGAACTGCTCATGAGGGGATGCGAAAGCTACAGCCACGAGCGGGAGGGCGCGCTTTACACTTTCACCTGGCTGTTCCCGAAGGACGAGACGGCCGCGGCCATGGGCTTCGGGGGAAGTGCCGGCGAAGACGGCGGCGAGGGCGGCGACGCGGATTCGTTCGCCCACCTGCCCCCGGATCGGATTGAAGCCAGGATTCCGTGCGACCTGGGAGATTCACCCCTGTTGCTCATCCCGCCTTCGAGGCGGATGGAACTGCTCCGATCATTCCTGGAAAAGGCACCTGATGAAGAGAGGCAGCGGTTTGTGGCCACATACCACCTCCAGGAAGGCGACCTCTGCCCGAGGTGCCGCCTCATTTACGACGCCCTGCTCGAGGATTACCGCGGAGACGTCGAGGCCGTTCTGCGCCACGTGCAGGTCCGCCGTCTCTACCTTTCAAGGCGCTACCGTCACGGTGCCCTCACCATTTCGCCTCAGGACACACCGGACGCCGGCAGCCGGCAGATAACCCTGGACCAGTCCCTGTCCTACCTGCCCAGGACCCTCCAGCACCTGAACCTGATCCAGCTTTACGGGGACCTCGTGGACGCCAACAACGGACTGGTCGAATTCGCCGACTTTCTCACCCGGGCGCCGGAACTCAACAAGTACCTCCTGGCCGCCACCGAGCGGGGGGAGCTGGCGCTCGCGGCCGCGAACGTCTACTTGAATCTGGTGCTCTTCGCCACCTCCAACGAAAGGCACCTGGACGCCTTCAAGCAGTCGCCCGATTTCGCCTCCTTCAAGGGTCGAATGATCCTCGTCACGATCCCCTACCTCCTCGAACGCAGCAAGGAGGCCGCCATCTACGAGCCCATCCTCCAGCGGATCGGCCGAAACAAGCACGTCGCGCCCCACGTGGCCTCACTCATGGCCCAGTGGGCCGTGCTTACAAGACTCCACCGTCCCGAAGTCCAGAATTACCCCGAGGACCTCAGGTCCCTCGTGGAAGGGCTCACGCCGTACGAGAAAGCGCTCCTCTACGACGGCTCCCTGCCTTCGGCCGACGGTCGCTACAAGCCGAAGCAACTCCGGGCGTTGAAGGAACTCAGGCCCCAGCTGAGAGACGAATTCAGAGACACACCGGTCTACGAAGGGAGGTTCGGCGCTTCTCCCCGGGAGATCCGCGAGATCCTCTACAACGCCGCATTTCAGGGATCGGGCGGGTGCCTGACCCCCATGGCGGTCTTCGATGAAATGAAGAGCTTCCTCAAGGACAAAAGCCTCTACCTGTTTCTCCAGCTCAAGGTCGACGAAGGCTACCACGACGCCGACGCCGGGCTCGAACGGGTGAGGGAGGAGTACCTCAGGACCCTCGACAGAGAGATTCTGGCGGCCATGGAGTTGGTTCCGGAAACCCAGTACGCAAACCTCTTCGAACGCTATTTCAAACACGTCAGGGCGTCGTTGAGGGGTGAGAAGGTCTTCGCGTCCGCGTCCGGCCAGTGGGAGGAGCCCAACGAACCCCTCATGCAACAGGTGGAGGAATATCTCGGAATCTCCGAAGATGCCCAGAGGTTCCGTGAAGATCTCCTGGGGCAGGTGGCGGCGTGGACCCTCGAAAACCCCGACGAGCCGCTCGACCTTATGGAGCTCTTTGCGCACAACGTCGCAGCCCTGGCGAAGGGCTTCTCGGACAAGACTTCAGGACAGCAGGAAGCCATCGGAATGGCCCTTCTCGCCATCGGGACGCCCGAGTTTCAGGCCTTTCCCGCGGCCAGGCAGGAGACGGCCAGGGCGACCTTGAACAGGCTCATCACCCGCTTCGGCTACTGTCCACACTGCGCCCCGAAGGCCGTCGCCTATCTGCTTGAACACAAGTTCGGCGGGGAAAAGAATTGAAAGCGCCGGGAGCCGGTTGCTTTCAAAGGGTCGGATACAGAGCCAGAATGTGCGCTACATACCGTTCCGTCTCGGGGATGGGCGGAACCGCGTTGTAAGCCTGGACGCGGCCGATTCCAGCGTTATAGGCCGCCAGGGTCAGCTCCAGGTCGCCTTGAAACTTGTCCAGCAGCCGCCTGAGGTAGCGCACGCCCGCGTGGATGTTCTGGTCCGGCGAAAAGGGGTTCGTGACCCCCAGCTCCATCTGGGTGCTGGGCATGAGTTGCATGAGGCCCTCGGCGCCCTTGGGCGACACCGCCTTCGGGTCGAAGTCCGACTCCACGCGGATCAGCGCGGCCACGAGTTTCCAGTCCATCTTGTACTTCTGGCAATACCGCGCGATGAGATCCCGGTAAGGCAGATCGGCCGGAAGGTGCTTGGCCGGGTCGGTAAGATCCGGCGGCGGTACGTAGCCCGGGAAATGATCGGCGATCATGTGCCTAGGGATACCCATCACCCCTCCTCCTGGGAGCGTCAGCAGGACTTGATCGCCCTGCTCGGCGTACTTCTCCACCACCATTGACCGGTCCGAACGGAACACCACCAGTTCCATGGCCCGCGGCGAAAGCCCGGGCAGGACACACAGCAGCGCGGAGAAGGCGAGGATGCGGAAAGGCGCTCTCATGCCAGGTCTCCCAGGGAATTCAAGAACCGGTCGTGGCCTGACGGATAAAAGGTCGCATAGCGTCCGTCCAGCAGGGCGGCCTGCGTATCGGCCGGGGCGAGATCCTTCAGGATGAGCGAAAGGCTGGCATCTGTCACCTTTTCCCGGTTGAGAAAGGCGGCGAGCACCTTCAGGAGAGTGTACCCGGGCTTCTGCGCCCCCCCGTCGCTCCCGGCCGGGCCTTGCCGAAACTTCTTCAGGGCGCTCGCGAAGAAACCCGGCCTGGGCGGCTGGAGCCGGTTGTATTTGAGGAACAGGGCCTTGTATCGCTCCTGCATGCCCAGGGGAACGTAGTCCAACAGGGCCAGGGAGGGCGACCCGGCGTCCCGGGTGAGGTAGAGAGCCGCGTACGCGCCGGGACGGTCCCACTTGACGGCCGGATCGACGGGTTCGAGCGCGCTCCCGTAGAGCAGGCCGTAGCGCGGATCTATCCGAAAGAAGACCGCCCATCCCCCTGCTTTCCAGATAGCCGCGGAGGCGCAGGCACACGTCCCTGAGCTGGGAGGAGGCGGCGCTCACGGTGCTGAGCACCACGAATGTCTCCACCCTGTCGGACAGAGCCTCCTTCTCGTGGAGGATGTAGAGCGTGAGCGGGCACGCCGCCGCGTTCGTCCGGGGAGACCAGGAGGCCTGGATCATGGCTTCCTTGAGGTGTTCCGGCCGGGGCAGGTAACCCTGCCGGACATCATCCTCGTAGTGGCGCAGGCAGGCCAGAAAGTCTTCGAGCGGGACGCTGTCGTAGCGGACGGTGGTTCCCACGGGCACGAGGCACCTCCTGTTGTCCTAAATATGCTTTTCCTTTGGAGGGCGTGTCAAATGGAAGGGGCTCCGGAATCCCTCCGGGCCGCTCGGACCGCTTCCACCAGCTTGGCACCGAGGCCTTGCAGGCGCTTCTCTATCTCCTCATCCGTGAAGGCCCCGGCTCCATTCAACACCTTGTTCGCCGAAGCAATGGAGACCTGGTCGTGTATGACCCACAACCGGAGGGCCCGGGCGATGAGCCGCATGGCGTTCAGGGTGGCCGAGGCGCCCTGCCGGCCGCCCGCGGTGCCCACGAGCGCCGCCCACTTGTCCTCCGTTTGGTCCAGATAGAGAAAGTCCAGGGCATTTTTGAGCAACCCGGACAGGGATCCGTGATACTCGGGCGATCCCATGAGAAAACCGTCTGCCTCGGCCGCTTTCGCCTTGAAGGCACCGACCACCGGATCCCCCGCCGACTCCTCCGAGCAGTAAGGCAGCCGGTTGATCCACTCGTCGGCCCAAACGGCCTCACCACCCGCGCCCGCGATGCCCCGGACGGCCGCCTCGAGGGCGCGGTGTGTCACCGACGCCTTCCTCAGGCTCCCGCACAGGACGAGGATTTTTATCGCTTCGGGCACTGCGCACCTCTCGGCAAGAACTTACAGGATAGCCCAAAACGGGGATTTCTCAACCCCCGGCACTTGACATCCTCGCCCGCGCTTTCTACCCTCAAATCTATGATGGAGGCGGTTCTGTCTGTTCATCAAAGAGTTATGAACGTACGCATGGAAGCGGAAGCGTCCGCGCGCTCCTGCGGAAGGGCTCCCTCGGAGATCACCCTCATGGCGGTGGTAAAGACCCGGACACCCGATGAGGTCGCGGCGGCGGCGGGCGAAGGCCTGTCGACCCTGGGTGAAAACAGGGTCCAGGAAGGCCTCGCCCACATAAAGTCCGTTTCCCCCGAAGTCAGGCGGGCCATAAGGCTCCACTTCATCGGGCGCCTGCAGGCCAACAAGGCCCGAAAAGCCTTGCTGGCCTTCGACAGCATAGACAGCGTGGACAGCGAATCGCTCGCCTCCAGGCTCTCCCGCATCGCCGCCGAAGAAGGCCTGGAAAGGGATGTGATGATCGAGGTTAACCTGGGGCTCGAAACCCAGAAGGGGGGGGTCCGGCCCGGCGAGACCGTTTCGCTGGCGCGAGTCATCGCCGATCTGCCCAACCTCACGTTGACGGGACTGATGGGCATCCCTCCCTACTCGGAAGATCCAGAGGACAGCCGCGCCTATTTCAGGCGTCTGGCCGGGGATTTTCCGGGATATTCGCCGTGAGTTTCCTGACAACCGGGCATTCCGGTTTCTTTCCATGGGCATGAGCAACGATTATAAGGTCGCCATCGAGGAGGGTGCCACCATGATCCGGATCGGTACCGCCCTCTTTGGCGCCAGGAGGTCGCCATGACGACCCGAAAGTCCCTTTCGCCGATCGAGATCCAGTCCGCCGCTTTCCGCACCGTCTTTCGCGGGTTCGACCGCGAGGAGGTCCAGCTCTTCCTCCAGGCCGTGGCCGAGTCCTACCAGGCCCTGACGCTGGAGAACCAGAAGCTCAGGACCGACATCGAACGCATGCGGGCTTCCCTCGACGAGTTCGAGCGCCGCGAGGGTGTTCTGCGCGATGCCCTGTACACGGCGCAGCGCGTCTCCGACGACGTTAAGGCGCAGGCCCTCAAGGAGGCCCAGAGCATCGTTCAGGAGGCCGAACTCAAGGCCGAATCGCTCATTCAGCAATCGCAACTCAGGGCGCACGGCCTGGAGCGCACGATTCTCGACTTGAAAATGGAGCGCAACGACGCGCTTGCGGCCCTCCAGGAACTCACGCGCCGGATAGGCACACTGCTGGAGGCCATCGACGAAGGCAGGAAGCGGGAAAACGTCCAGGCCTTCGGCAAGGACTCGTAATGACGCATCGTTTCGACCTCTTGGTAGGGCCCATCGGCTGCCTGGTGCCGTGCGCGGCGCCGGCCCCTCGCGTGGGTGACGCCCTGCGCGACCTGCCGGCCATAGTGAACGGCGCCGTGGGCGTCTCGGGAGGTCGGATCACCTACGCGGGCCCCTTCGAGGCGGTGCGCGACGCCTCCGCGGCCGGGCGCGTGGACGCGTCCGCAAAGACGGTGCTGCCGGGGTTCGTGGACCCCCATACCCACGTGCCCTTTCTGGGGGATCGCTCCGGCGAACTGGTCATGCGTCTTCAGGGGCGCAGCTACATGGACATCGGACGGGCCGGTGGTGGCATTCTCTCGACCATGCGCTCGGTCCGGGAGGCCACCGAGCGGCAGCTCGTGGAGGCGGGCCTCGAACTCGCATCGCGCTTCCTGCGGCACGGCGTGACCACCTTCGAGGCCAAGAGCGGGTACGGGCTGGAGACCGACGCCGAGTTGAAACAGCTCCGCGCCATCCGATCCATCGGCGAAGCCGTGCCCCAGACCGTCGTGCCTACCTTTCTGGGCGCCCACTTCGTCCCCCCGGAATTCAAGGAAGACCCGGATGGATACGTGGACCGGGTGTGCGAGGACATGCTGCCCACCGTGGCCGGGGAGGGACTCGCTGCGTTCTGCGACGTATTCTGCGAAGAGGGCGTGTTTACCGTCGACCAGTCGAGGCGAATCCTCCTGAGGGCGATCGAACTCGGTCTCAAGCCGAGGCTCCACGCCGACGAGATCGTCGACACAGGCGGGGCGTCTCTGGCGGCCGAAGTGGGGGCCGTGAGCGCCGACCACCTGATGGCGGCCTCCGATGAGGGCATCGCCGCCATGGCCGAAAGCGGCGTGTGTGCGACGCTTCTGCCTTCGACGTCTTTTTACCTTCGGAAAACCTACGCGCCCGCTCGACGTTTCATCGACGCGGGCTGTCCCGTTGCCCTGAGCACGGACTGCAACCCCGGCTCCTCATTCACGGCCAATATCCTTCACACCGCCACGCTGGCGGTGTTCGGGATGGGCATGATGCCGGAGGAAGTACTCTGGGCTACGACATTGAACGCGGCCTACGCACTGCGCCTGCACGAAGAGGTTGGTTCCATCGAGGTGGGAAAGAGGGCGGACATGTGCATCTGGGACGTTCCCAGCCCCCTGCACCTCTTCTATCCCTTCGCCGAGGACCCCCTGAAGCTGGTGATCTGCGGCGGAGAGCCGGCGTGGCCGGCATGATCGGGAGAACCCCCGGCGGGGCGGAAACAAGGTGAAGAAGAGAGAAAATAAGGTGCCACCGCTCAAACACGTTGTCGCCATAGGAGGAGGAACGGGGCTGCCGGCCCTGCTCGAAGCGATAAAGCCCTCCGGCGATGGAAAGGACTCTTTCGGCCTCACCGCCATCGTCACCGTAATGGATGACGGCGGCTCCTCCGGGAGGCTCAGGCGGGATCTCGGGACGCTGCCCCCGGGCGACATAAGAAACTGCCTGGCGGCACTCTCGGAAGCCCCCGAGATGCTCAAGGCGCTCCTTCAGTACCGCTTCAGGCAGGGGGAACTGAAGGGCCACTCTCTGGGCAACCTGCTCATTGCCGGCCTGGCCGAGATTACGGGAGATTTCGCCTCGGCGGTCAAGAACATGCACGACATCCTGGCCATCAAGGGCCGGATCTTTCCTTCCACGACCGACAATGTCCAGCTCGTCGCCGAGCTGACCGATGGATCCATGGTCCGGGGCGAGGCCGCCATCACCCGGTCCGGCTACCCCATCCGGCGCCTTCACCTGGATCCCGACGGGTGCCGCGCCCTCCCGGAGGCCTGCGATGCGCTCGCAGAAGCCGATCTGGTTCTTATGGGACCGGGTTCGCTTTTCACGTCCATTCTCCCGCACCTTCTCGTGCCCGAGCTGGCCCGGACCTTGACCGAGTCCAGGGCCTTCAAGGTTTACGTCTGCAATCTCACCACCCAGCCTGGGGAGACGGACGGCTTCACCGCTTCGATGCACCTCGACGCACTGCGGAGTCACGTGCCCGGCCTGTCGATGGACGCCATTCTCTGCAATTCGGCACCCTTTCCCGCCGCGCTGCTGAAAAGCTACGAGCGATTTAACGCCGAACCCGTGCGCGTGGACGCCGAGCGCCTTGCCGCATCCGGATGCCGGCTCATCCACACGGATCTCCTGCAGACAGACCTCTATGCCCGTCACGACCCGGCCAAGCTCAGGCGCGCCGTGTTCGGCCTTTTCCAATCAGCCTTGGAGGTTGCATGAAACGCCTGATAGTCGTCCTGGCCGCTGGCCAGGGCACCCGCATGAAGTCGCCCCTCGCCAAGGTCCTTCACCCCATTCTCGGGAGGCCGGTTCTTACACACGTGCTTGAATCCCTGCGGGGATTGGAGGCGTCTCGCATCCTCGTGGTCGTCGGCCACCAGCGGGAAGCCGTTGAGCCCCTCCTTGCCCCCTTCGGAGCCCGGGCCGTGGTGCAGAACCCCCAGCTCGGAACGGGCCATGCGTTGATGTGCTGCCGCGAGGTGCTCGAAGCCGAAGGACCCGCCGAGGTACTGCTCGTGGCGGGGGACGTTCCTCTCCTGCCCGTAGACGATCTGGCGCGTTTCTGGGACGCATTCGGCGTGTCCGGGGCCCAAGCCGCCCTGGTCGGCATCCGCCTTCCGGATCCCTTCGGGTTACGGGCGTCTCATCAGGGACGAACGGGGAGCCCTGTGCAGGATCGTGGAAGAGAAGGACGCCGGTCCGGCCGAACGCTCCGTGCGGGAGGTCAATTCGGGGGTGTATTTTCTCAAGGTTCCGGACGTTCTCGACCACCTTCAGGGACTAGGGCGTTCCAACGCGCAGAACGAGTACTACCTCACCGACCTGGTGGCGGCGCTTCACAAAAATAACATGGCTTTTCTCACCTTCGACGCGGCGGAGCCCGGGCCCTGGCTGGGGATCAACACGCAGGCGGAACTGGCCAAGGCGACCCGCGCCCTCCGCGGCCGCATTATCGAGGGCTGGATGGCCCGGGGCATCACGGTGATGGATCCCGGACACGGCCTGGATCGAAAGCGGCGTCCGGCTCGGGGAGGGCGTCGTGCTGCACCCCTTCGTCAAGCTGTGCGGGAGCACGGCGCTCGGCAGGGGCGTAGAAGTCCGGAGCTTCTCCTCCCTGATGGACTGCATCGTCGGCGACGAAACCCTCGATCAAAGAGAACTGCGTCCTCGAGAGAACCGTGACGGGGCCAGGCTGCATCATCGGCCCCTTTTCGCGCACCCGCGAGGGCACCGACCTTGGGCCCTCCGTCCACCTCGGCAATTTCGTGGAGACCAAGAAGGCGGTCCTGGGCCGAGGCGTGAAGGCGAACCACCTCTCCTACCTGGGCGACGCCGCTGTAGGGTCCGGCTCCAACATCGGTGCAGGGACCATTACCTGCAACTACGACGGGGTTAACAAGCACAGGACGGTCCTGGGCGAGCGCGTTTTCGTGGGCAGCGACACGCAGCTGGTCGCCCCGGTCACGGTGGGAGACGGAGCCTACATCGGGGCGGGCACGACCATCACGAAGGACGTGCCCGCCGAATCCCTCGCCATTTCCCGCACGCCCCAGAAGAACATCCAGGGCTGGGCCTCGCGCAGGAAAGCCCCGCCGAAGAAGGACTAGCCTCCGGTTGGCGGCCCTGCCTCCGCCCGGCGCATTCGCAATCTCTTTTGACCTCGCCTAAAATGGGTGCGGGAGGCTGAGCATGTGCGGAATCGTCGGTTACATAGGTCCTAAGGACCCCGTTCCCATCCTCATGGACGGACTCAAGCGCCTCGAATACCGCGGGTATGACTCCGCCGGGATAGCTGTTTTCGATCACGCCCGGATGGAGAGCGAGCGCGCGGCCGGCAAAATCCTGAACCTCGAGGAGAAGCTGAGACTTCATCCCCTTTCGGGAAGCTACGGCTTGGGGCACACCCGCTGGGCGACGCACGGACGGCCCACAGAGGAGAACGCACACCCGCACACCGACTGCACGGGCAGCGTCGTGGTGGTCCACAACGGCATCATAGAAAACTACCTCGCGCTCAAGGAAGAATTGCTGGCAAAGGGCCACACGTTCCGCACCGAAACGGATACGGAAATCGTCGCCCACCTCCTGGAGGACCAAGGGGATGACCTCGAATCGGCCATGCGAGGCCGTAGCCGTCAGGTTGCACGGCATTTTCGCCCTCGCGGCGGCGAGCACCCGGGATCCCGATCGCATAGTGGTCGCGCGGATGGGGCCTCCCCTGGTCGTCGGTCTGGGGCGGGGCGAGAACTTCGTCGCCAGCGACATTCCCGCCATCTTGAGCCACACGCGGGACATGATTTTTCTGGACGACGGGGAAATCGCCGTCGTGACCAGCGAAAACATACGATTTACGGACTTTCAGGGTGTTTCGAGAACCAAGAACCCCACCCGCATCACGTGGGATCCCATTCAAGCTGAGAAGGCCGGGTTCAAGCATTTCATGCAGAAAGAGATTTACGAACAGCCCAGGGCCATCGCGGATACGCTCATGGGCCGGATCTCCCTGGACCGGAACCAGGTCTTTCTCGAAGAACTGGAGGTGTCGCCGGACGTCCTGCAGGACATCTCGCGGGTTGTTCTGGTGGCCTGCGGCACCTCGTGGCATGCCACCCTGTGCGGTCGTTACATGATCGAGAACATCGCAAAGGTACACGCGGAAGTGGATTACGGATCCGAATTCCGGTATCGCGACCCGATGGTGGACGACAGCACGCTGTGCATCTTCGTGACCCAATCGGGAGAGACCGCCGATACGATCGCCGCACTTCGGGAGGCGAAGGCCAGGGGCGCCCATACCATGGCGATATGCAACGTGGTAGGGAGCATGATCACGCGGGAAGCGGAGGGGACCCTTTATACCCACGCCGGCCCCGAAATAAGCGTGGCTTCGACGAAGGCCTTCACGACCCAGCTCGTTGCGCTCAATATTCTCGCTCTTTACCTGGGGCAGGTGCGCAATTCCCTGCCCGCAGAGACGATGGCAGCGGCCCTGCAGGCACTGACCAATGTTTCGGGCCTCGTGGAACAGGTCCTGCAGATCGAGGACCAGATCGAGGACGTGGCAAGGAGGTACAGCCGCTTCCGGGACTTCCTGTATCTCGGGCGGGGCATTCAGTACCCGATCGCGCTCGAAGGCGCCTTGAAGCTCAAGGAGATCTCCTACATCCACGCCGAGGGATACCCCTCCGGTGAAATGAAGCACGGTCCGATCGCCCTGATCGACGAAAATCTGCCGGTCGTGGCCGTTGCCCCGAAGGACGCCGTTTACGAAAAGCTCGTTTCCAACCTGGAAGAGGTCAAGGCGAGGGACGGAAGGGTTCTTGCGGTTTGCAACGCTGAGGACGAGAAGATCCGCGAGGTGGCGGACGAGGTGTTCCTCATTCCCGCCTGCGACCCCATGCTCATGCCCGTGCTGACGGTCGTTCCCCTGCAGTTGCTCGCCTACCACATCGCCGTGAAGCGGGGGGCGGACGTGGACCAGCCCCGAAATCTGGCCAAGAGCGTCACCGTGGAGTAGGGCGGCTCGGAAGAGGTTCGTACCGGCGGGCGGGTAAATCGATAAACAGCCTTTATATAACTATCTGTTTACGCCTTGAAGACATGGCCTTTTCGATATCGGCCACGGTTCTGGGGGCGTGCGTCATGAGCCGGGCCCCGTCTTCCGTAATGACCACATCGTCCTCGATGCGCACGCCGATGTTCTCCGAGGCGATGTAGATGCCCGGCTCCACGGTGATGACCACGCCGGGTTCCAGGGGAGGGTCGTAAGAGCCGACGTCGTGCGCCTCGATACCTAGATAGTGGCTGGTTCCATGGAAGAAGTACTTCTCGAAACCGGCTTGTTTTATATGATCGTATGCGGCCTTGTGGACGTCCTTGACCTGCACGCCGGGGCGTGCCGCGGCGACTGCGGCGTCGTGGGCCGCCAGTACCGTTTCGTAAACCTTGGCCTGGCGTCGGGTGAACCGGCCCGATACGGGCAGCGTTCTCGTAATGTCCGCGCAGTAGTAGTCCTTCCGGCAGCCTATGTCGCAGACCACGAGGTCGCCTTCACCCATTTGCCTGTCGTTCTTTGAATAGTGGAGGACGCAGCTGTTCGGTCCCGATCCTATGATGGAAGGGAACGCGCACGATTCTGCGCCGGAAGCTCGGAACACGTACTCCAGGATGGCTTGCACCTCGTATTCGTACATACCCGGAGCGAGGTGTCTGAGGATGGCGGCGTGGGCCTCGTCCGTGATGGCCATGGCAGCATCCATGAGCGCAAGCTCTTCCGGCCCCTTTATCCGGCGTAGCTCGGCGACGATCCGTCCGCCGTGCCTCACCTCCAGATGAGGACACCGGCTCTTCAGTCTTTCGTAGAAGCCGTGCACGGTACCCATGGGGGCGCCCAGGCCTTCGACGGGAAAGTCCAGATAGACCAGCTCCGCGTCTCTCAGCGGGCGAACGAGCGCGGCGTCCAGCTCGTACGACGCGGCGATGTTCCGGGCGCCCGTTTCACGCATCGCCCGCCGCCTGGCGGCGTCCGGCTCTGCCGATGGAGTCTGGCCGCCCGCCGCCAGGACCTTGCCGGTCCACCTTTCCTGGCCCGGATCGGAAGGCCTCAAGAGCAGCATCTCCTGCGCTTTGTCGCCAGTGAGGAGAAAGAGAAGCACGGCGTCCGGGCCGTCGATGCCGGTCAGGTAGTAGAACGAGGGATCGGGCTCGAACCTGTCCAAACCCGTCTCGCTGCCCGGAGAAGAAGAGGGCGATGCCCTTGCGTCCTGACGCGTCCTTGAGGAGCCTGCGAGCGACCGCGTCTCTTCTCTTGCGGTAAATGACCTCGGACTTCGCACGGGGCGGGGCGGCGGCCCGGATCATGACTTTCCGCCCTGCTTGTTATTCTGCCCCGGCTGGCCCCCGGAATTGCCTGGCTTGGCGGACTGCTTCCCGTCGCCCGGCTGGGCCGCGCCGCTCATCTTGAGCGTCCCTTCGAGGAAGCCGCCTTCCATGACCGACAGGTTGGGTGAAGACATTTCGAGTTCGCCCACGATTCGTCCCTTGGGGTGGACTTCTACCGAACCCTTGACCTTTACCTGGCCGTCGACGCGGCCGTAAACGACCAGACTGTTCACCTCGATCTCGCCGTTCACCTTGCCCTTTTCTCCCACCACGAGGCGGTCAGAGCGCAGGACCTTTCCCTTGAATTCCCCGTCTACCCGGAATGTCTGGCTGAAGGTGAGGGTCCCTTCCACGACTACGCCGTCTCCGAGCATGCCGCCGATCTGTCCGATTTCAACCGGTTTCTTTCCCATCGTCAACTTCTCCTGGAATCCCCGTGCAGCCATTCGAAAAGGTGCTGCAGCTCCTGTTCGTTGCTGAACCTGATGGCCATTTCGCCGCCCGACTTCTTCCTTCTGATCTCGACGGGCAACCCGACGAGGCGGGCTATGCTTTTCGCGGCCTCTTTCGTATCGGGGTCCTGCCCGGGCCTGCCCGCTCTCTTGCCGGCTGTCCCCGGTTGGTAGTTTTCCGCAGCCCTGACGGAGAGGCCCTTTCCGACGATGGCCGTCAGGAGCCTGTCCTGTTCTTCGCGGCGCCTCCTCGAGAGGATGGCCTTGGCGTGCCCGACGCTGATGATCTGCGCCTCAAGGGCTTCCAGGGCCCTCTCCGACAGGCTGAGGAGCCGCAGCATGTTGGCCACCGTCGCCCTGTCCTTGCCCACCCTCGCGGCCACCTCTTCCTGGGTCATACCTATTTCGCCCGTCAGGACCTGGTAGGCGCGGGCCTCTTCGACCGGATTCAGGTCTTCCCGCTGGAGGTTCTCCACGAGGGCCAGCTCGAGAAGCTGCGAGTCGGCGACTTCCTTGATCAGTACCGGAACCCTCTGCAACCCGGCCTTCTGCGCGGCCCGCCACCGTCTCTCTCCAGCTATGATCTCGTAGCCGCCATCGTGAGGCCGCACGAGAATCGGCTGAAGCACGCCGTTTTCCTTGATGGACTGTGCAAGCTCGCCCAGATGGTCGTCGTCGAACTGGTTCCGGGGCTGCCTGGGATTGGGGTGCAACCTGTGGACTTCCACCTCCAGGACCCTTCTGGGCTCCGGTCCCGGCGCGTTCATGAGCGCATCCAATCCCCGTCCCAAGGCCTTTTTAGGGCTCATTGCACAAAAACTCCCTGGCCATCTGCAGGTACGACTGGGCGCCCCTGGAGGCAATATCGTATAGGATGGCGGGCTTTCCGAAGGAGGGCGCTTCGGCGAGCCGCACGTTCCTGGGTATGGCGGTGTGAAATACCTTTTGCCCGAAAAAGCGCTGCACTTCACTGGATACCTGCTTTCCGAGGTTTGTACGTTCATCGACCATTGTGATCAACACGCCCCCGATCGCCAGCTCCGGATTCAGCGCCTCTCTCACGCGCTCGAGCGTTCTCAGCAAAAGCGTCACGCCCTGCATGGCGAAAAACTCCGCCTGAATCGGAATCAGAACCCTGTCGGCCGCAACAAGAGCGTTCAGGGTGAGCAGCCCCAGAGACGGTGGGCAGTCAATCAAAATATAGTCGTATTCCGCCCTCAGCGGTTCGAATATTTTCTTGAGAACGTACTCCCTGTTCTCGAAGCCCGCCAGCTCGACCTCCGCGCCGGCGAGCGATATGGACCCCGGCAAAAGGTAGAGGTGGGGCAACCCGCACGTGATCACGGCATCCGCGGCGCTGACCGAACCCGAAAGCACTCCGTATATGTCCGCCCTTTCGTCCCCTGTGGACATGGCAAGTCCCGATGTACAGTTGGCCTGGGGGTCGAAGTCCACGAGCAGGACGTTCTTCTCCGCTGCCGCGAGGGAGGCCCCCAGGTTGATGACGGTGGTCGTTTTGCCCACCCCGCCCTTCTGGTTCGCTACGGCGATAACTTGACCCACGTTTTACCTCCAAGCTGTCCTTTGTACCACACAGAGAGGGATCGCGGAAAGTGCGCGGGTCCGGCCGACCGGACGTTTTCTCTTATCGGATCTCCCGAGCGGGGAGATGTGAGGCGCCCCGTCCGGTTTCTACGGGCGGCGGGACCGGGATGTTCCACGTGGAACATCGGCTTTGATCAGAACGTTGGAGGCGTCTTCGAGCGGGGTGCTCGTGACCTCCCACCCGTCGCTCGCCAGCCATTTTTCATAGTCCGAACGCCGTTCGCCCCCGGTCCATACGAGAAGAACACCGTCCGGGACGAGTCCGCGCTGGATTCTCTTGATCAGGCCCCGTTTGAGGTGCAGCCCGCGGACCGTCGCGGCATCCCAGGCTTCGCCCCGGGCCAGAAGCTCGTCGGCCGTCTTGTTTTCTACGGTGACAGGGAGCCCGTATTTCCAGGCGATTTCCTTCAGAAACACGGTTTTCGCCCGGGACGGTTCGGCCAGCACAAACGACAGGTCCGGTCTCGTCAACGCGAGCGGGATGGCGGGGAATCCGCCCCCGCTTCCGATGTCGACGACTCGCGCCCCCTGCGGCAGGTAACCGGAGGCCGCAAGCGATGGCTGCACGCCATGTCTCAAGGCGTCTTCGATGGAGGTGAACGCAGTGAGGTTCACGGCCCGGTTCCACTTGAAAAGCATTTCAAGGTACTCCTGAATCCGTGGATCCATGCTATCGTCCTTCCCTCTTCTCGACGGCCAGCCTGAGGATCATGAGCGCCGCGGCCGTCACGCCCGGAATGCGCGAGGCCTGGTCGAGGGTCTCCGGTCTGATCCCGGAAAGCCGCTCCACCATCTCCGTGCTCAGTCCTGCGAGCCGGCCGTAGTCGACGTCTCGGGGAATCCTGACTCCCCTCGCCCTGCGCGTCTTCTCGGCCTGCGCGATCTCACGCCTTCGGTATCCCTCAGCTTTGACTTCGGACTCGGCGTACTGCCCCAGCCAGGTGCCAAGAAGGCTGTCGGAGCCCAGGAATCCGGCTACGTCCGAATAACGGCGGCCCTGGCGCGCCAGGAGCCGGTGGAGCGAAATCTTCTCGCCGTCAAAGGCGACCTTCGTTTCCCGGAGCTTTTTCAGGACTCGGGCGGCGGCGGTTTCGCGCGCCTTGATGTGATCCGAGTCTTCCCGCCGGTGCAACGCGTCGGCTTCGATCTTGGCGGCCAGTCGCCTGTAGGCCGAGTGCCTGTCCAGAAGCAGCCGGCATTCCGCCCTGGACGTAAACATCCTGTAGGGCTCCGCCACGCCCCTCGTGACGAGATCGTCCACGAGAATGCCGATGTAGCCCTCGTCCCGGCCCACGGTGAATGGCTCTTCATGCCTGAGGGAGCGCCCGGCACTCAGCCCTGCCCAGAAACCCTGAGCGGCGGCCTCCTCATATCCGGTGGTGCCGTTGATCTGGCCGGCCATGTAGAGTCCCGGCACGCGCTTGCATTCGAGCGAGGGGCGAAGCGCCCGGGGATCGACGTAGTCGTATTCCACGGCGTAGCCGTATTTGAGGATGATCGCCTCTTCGAGCCCCGGAATACTGTGCACGATCTCGTCCTGCACGTCCCTGGGGAGGGATGTTGAAATGCCGTTGGGATATATTTCCTCCGAATCGAGGCCGTCCGGTTCCAGAAAGATCTGGTGCGTTTCGTGGTGTGGAAAGCGGGCGATCTTGTCTTCGATGGATGGGCAATAGCGCGGTCCGCGCCCCTGGATCGCACCGGAAAAGAGAGGCGACCGGTCCAGGTTCCGGCGGATGACCTCCCTCGTAGCAAGCGTCGTCCGGGTAAGGTGGCAGTTCGTCTGGGGGAGGACGGGGAACAGGCGGGTAGAAAACGAAAAGGGCTCGGGCGTATCGTCCCCAGGCTGCGCAGCCAGCGCGCCCCACGATATCGTTCGCCGGTCCAGCCTCGGCGGCGTACCCGTCTTGAACCGCCCGAGGGGAAGGCCGAGGCCCCTGATACTCTCGGAAAGGGAGTGTGCGGCGGGCTCGCCCAGCCGCCCTCCCGGAGTCCTGTCCCGGCCGATGTGCATGAGTCCGTTCAGAAACGTCCCCGTTGTGAGTACCACCGCCCGGCAGCCGACGGTCGTCCCGTCCTCAAGCGTAATGCCCGCCGCGCGCCCCGAATCCAGGCGGATCCCTGCCGCACGCCCTTCGAGGAGAGACAAACCGCGCGTGCTTTCAAGAATGTTCAGGACGGCACAGTGATAGAGGGTCCTGTCGTTTTGGCTCCTGAGGCCCTGAACGGCGGGTCCCTTGCTCGTGTTGAGCATCCGGAAGTGTATGCCGCTCATGTCAGCCGCCACGGGCATGATGCCGCCTAGAGCGTCCAGTTCGCGCACGAGGTGCCCTTTTCCTACGCCGCCTATGGACGGGTTGCACGACATCCTCGCGATCGCCGCGAGGCTGTCCGTAACCAGGAGTGTCTCGATGCCCTTGCGCGCGAGTACGGACGCGGCCTCACAACCCGCGTGCCCCCCTCCGACTACAACCGCCTCGCACAGGACTGTCCTGCTCATCCTCGGTTCGCCTCGCAGTACGTGGACCGGCCTCGTCCTCTACTTCCCTATGCAGAAACTGGAAAATATCCGGTCGTAGAGTTCTTCCGGGGATCCACCGCCGAACAACTCGTCCATGGCGTCCTGAGCGTTCTCTATCCCCTGGAGCGCAACCTCTTCCGTGAAGCCTGCCTTGAACGCCTCTCTGGCTCGCAGGCATCCTTCGAGGGCCCTCCGGACGCAATCCGCCTGCCGCTCCGACGCCATGACCACGGAGCCCCTGGGAACCCGTTCCTCGACCCAGCCTCGCAGCGCCTCGAGCAGTGAAGCAAGGCCCTGCCCGGTCACCACGCTGCTGGGGACCGTTCCGCTTTTCCCTGCCTCGTGACCCGGAAGGTCGGCTTTGTTCGCGAGTACGGCCAGCGGTCGTTCCGGAAGAGCGGCCAGCACTGCGTCCTCATCCTGACCCCAGCCTTTCGTGCCATCGTAGACGAGGATGGCCCCGTCGGCCCTGCGCGCCACGTCAATGGACCTCTCAACCCCGAGCTTTTCGACCGGTTCCACGGTCTCCCTGATGCCGGCCGTATCAATCAGCACCAGCGGAAAGCCTGCCACCTGTATTGACTCTTCCAGTGTATCCCTGGTCGTTCCGGGGTGGGGCGTAACCAGCGCCCTTTCCCTCTTTAATATTGCATTGAAGAGCGAGGATTTGCCCGAGTTCACCGGCCCGACCAGGGCAACGCGCAGGCCCTCCCTGAGATATCGGACCCGCTTGCCGCTCTCCGCCGCATCCACGAACCTGCCGATGACGGCATCAAGGTCAGCCATCTCGGCGTCCCGCAGGATTGCACTCACGTCCTCCGGGAAGTCTACCCGCGCCTCCCACGACGCTCTGATACCCATAAGAGCGTCCCGGAGTCCGGTAAGGGCCCTCGACTGTGAAGAGCCGCCGCCGAGCCCCCCGGCGAGTTCCCTGACCTGCCCTTCGGCCTCGGCCCCGATCAGGGCCTGAACCGCCTCGGCCTGCAGTACGTCCATTTTCCCGTTTAAGACGGCCCTGTAGGAAAACTCCCCCGGCATAGCCGGACGCGCGCCGCCCTCCGTCATAACATGGAGCACGGCACGGACCACACCCGGCGCGCCGTGAAGGTGGATTTCCACGACATCCTCGCCGGTGAGCGAAGCCGGGGCGGGGAAGCACACGGCAAGCGCCCTGTCCAGAACCCTCCCCTCCGCATCGACGACGTCCCCGAGCGCCATGAGCCGCGGCTGACTCCAGGGGGCGACGCCGCCCTCGGGGCGGAATATCCCCTTAAGAAGGTCGATGGCCCGGCCGCCGCTCAGCCGAACGACGCGTAGCGGCGCACGGCCAGCGGCCGTGGCTTCTGCCACGATTGTCTGGTCCAGGTCAAGCATGCGACGGCTTCGAAGGCCTCTTAGGCGTCGATTTCCGCGCCTTCTGCGCCGCTTCCTTGCGTTTCGCGACTTCCTTGTTGATGATGGCCTGTTGGCCGATGGTCAGCAAATTGTTCGCGAGCCAGTAGAGCGTCAGCCCGGCCGGCGCCCAGAGGCAGAACCACGTGAACATGATGGGCATGAACCATACCATCATCTTCTGCATGCCCTGCGAGCTGCCCTCCATGGTCGCACTGCCCATCTTCGTGGAGAACACCATGGAAACACCCATGAGTATGGGCGTGATGTAGTACGGATCGGGAACGGACAGATCGTGGATCCAGCCGAAGAAAGGCGCGGACCGCAGTTCTATGGTCTTCGGGAGCATTTCGAAGAGGGCGAAGAAGATGGGCATCTGGATCAGCATGGGCAGGCACCCTCCCATGCTCCCCAGCGGATTGATACCCTCCCGCTGGTAGAGAGCCATCATCTCTTCGTTCATCTTCGTCCTGGTGCCCATGTCTCGGCCTATCTTCTTGTATTTGGCCTTGATGACGGTCCACCTGCGGCTTGACCCGCTTCATCTGCTCGCCCATCTCCTTCATCTTGACCATGGAGCGTTGGGTGAGCGGGTAAAACGCGAGCTTTATGATCAGCGTCAGCAACAGGATGGCTACGCCGTAGTTTCCACAGAAGGCGTAGAGCTTCTTCAGCCCCCAGAGGAGCACGGCGCAGAGCGGGCTGAGGATTCCCCAACCCGTGAGCTTGTTCATCTGCTGGTCCATCCCGGACAGCAGTTTCCATTCCTTAGGTCCGATGAAAACCCTGGCGCTGCCGGGAATCGGCATCACGAGCGAAATGTCGGTGTCCGCCGGGTGGATCTTCTTCTCTTCGGCGTTCAGTTCCCGGGTCAGGATGTGGACCCACGAGACGGGCTTTTCCGGCATGAATATGGCGGCGAAGTAGTTGTCTGTGATGGCAGCCCACTCTATGGGACCCTTTTCGCCGTACGTATCCGTGACGAGGGGGTTCTTTTCGGACACTTTCGAGCGTTTGATCTTCTTGAACGATCCCGCCTCGTTGAGCCCCACGTACTCCTGCTCGTAATAGCGGTTCGACGCTTCCTTCTTGTGCAGCTTCCCGAATCCGGGGCCCCACGACACCGGGACGGGACTTATTTTCTTGCCGTTCTCCACGGCCGAAATCTGGATGTCCGCCACATAGCCCTTCGGGGGCAGAGTGATCGTTTTCGTGACCCCGTTCCCCTTCCCATCGGCCCAGGTCATGGACCACCCGCTCCGCCCCCTTGGCGGTTCTGGAACGTTCCACGTGGAACACCGCCTTGTTGACGAGCTCGTTGTAGGCCTTGTCGCCGGTCCTGATATCCAGCGGGTAACGGCCCGATGCGATGGACAGAGGGGACACGAGGTCGTCCGGCGGCTGCCCTTTGAGGTGGTAAGTCCGCAGGAGCGCCTTCCTGATGACGGCACCCACGTTCGACACCTGAATTTTCAGTTCCGGATTTTCCAGGGTGATGTCTTGGGTCGACGCGCCCTGAACCGCCTCGGGGGCGAGCATTGCCTCGACCGATTCCTTCGCCGCATTCTCGGCTGGGACCGTGCCCTCGGCCGCTTGAGGTTTTTTGGTCTCCACGGCGGACTTTGCGGCCGCGGCCTTTGGCGTTGGCGGAGCCTGCTTTTGCGGCTTCTGGAACATCATCCACACGCCGAAAATAACAACCATCGCCAGCATCGCCCATATGAGGCGCTGCCCGCCGTTCGGATCTTCCTGACCGAGTTGATCCATATAGTCACTCCGTCTCAGTGTTTTTCCGGACAGGGGTCGTAACCCCCGGCAAAGAAGGGGTTGCATTTCAAGAGCCGCCTGGCGCCCATCCAGCCGCCCTTCACCAAGCCGAATCTTTCGATGGCCTCGTAAGCGTACATGGAACAGGACGGGTAAAAGCGGCAGGCGTTGCCAAGTATGGGACTAAGCGTGTACTGGTAAATCTTGATCAGGAGCAGAGCCACCCATTTCATAGCGACAGCCCCTCCCTCTTAAGCCTCTCGGCAATCTTCGCAAAGGCCCTCGCCACGTCCACATATCCTATGCCGGCGGCAGAACGCTTCGCGTTGACGACCATGACACACCCTTCGGGCAACTCTTCTCGCCAGGCACGAAACGCTTCACGGATCCAGCGTTTAATCTGGTTTCGACGGACGGCAATGCCGACTTTCTTGGGAACGGTACACCCCAACCTGCGCCTGGTCGAGGTCCTCTTCTGGCGTAGAACACCAGATGGGATGTATGCATTGGCGCGCAGCATTTGTAAATCGAGAGGTACTCGGGGCGCTTCCGAACCCGATCATCTTTCCTGAAGGGTCCAGGAGTCCGGCTCACGCCGGCGTCAGGCGCCACCGACCTTTCGCTCGCCTGCGGGCCAGCACTTCCCGGCCGCCCTTCGTGGCCATGCGCGCCCTGAACCCGTGCGTTTTCGCTCTGCGATGTCTGTTAGGCTGGTAGGTTCTTTTCATGGATCCTTACCTGTTTACCTTGCCGGCCTCTGATTTACCTCGGTTCGCGGGCTGCTTTGGCGGCAACCTGAAGCCTCACGAGGGCTTTTTCCAAGGCAAACTGGGCCTGAAGAAAGTCGGCATCCGGAACTCTCAGCTTCGCCTGTGCCGACTCGGCCTGCTTTTGTGCCCGATCCACGTCGATCTCTTCCGCGCTCTCGGCGATGTCCGCGAGAACCGTGACCCGGTCGGGCAGTATCTCTGCGAATCCCCAGGATACGCTGAGATACTTCCACGTCGTTCCAACCCTATATTTTATCTCACCAATCTTGAGAGAAGTCAACAGCGGCGTGTGCCCGGGCAGCGCGCCCAGGTAGCCCAGAGTCCCGGGCAGCACGACCTCGTCGACCTCCTCCTTGACCATTCGACGCTCGGGAGTGACGACGCTGAGGTTCATCTTTTCGGGTATTTCGTACATGCCCATGGCTACCCCTGCTGGGCGAGCTTCTCGGCCTTCTCCATGGCTTCCTCGATGGTCCCTACCATGTAGAAAGCCTGCTCCGGCATGTCGTCATGCTTGCCCTCCAGGATTTCAGAGAAGCCCTTGATGCTCTCCTGGACCTTGACGTATTTGCCCTTCATGCCCGTGAACTGTTCCGCAACATGGAACGGCTGCGACAGGAAACGCTGCATCTTCCTTGCGCGCGCCACCGTAAGTTTGTCCTCTTCCGACAACTCGTCGATACCGAGGATCGCGATGATGTCCTGCAGGTCCTTATAGCGCTGCAGCACGTTCTGCACGTGCCTGGCCACGTTGTAATGCTCCTCGCCGACGACCCTCGGATCCAGGATCCTCGACGTCGACGCGAGCGGATCAACGGCCGGGTAGATGCCGATCTCGGTCAGGGCCCTCGACAGAACCGACGTCGCATCAAGGTGCGCGAATGCGGTCGCCGGCGCAGGGTCCGTCAGGTCGTCGGCCGGGACATAGATGGCCTGCACCGATGTTACGGACCCCTTCTTGGTGGACGTGATGCGCTCCTGCAGTTCGCCCATCTCGGTGGCCAGATTGGGCTGGTAGCCGACGGCGGAGGGCATGCGCCCGAGAAGAGCGGAGACCTCCGATCCGGCCTGCGTAAACCTGAAGATGTTGTCGATGAACAGGAGCACGTCCTGCCCTTCCACGTCCCGGAAGTACTCGGCGGCGGTGAGACCCGTAAGGCCGACTCTCAAGCGCGCCCCCGGCGGCTCGGTCATCTGCCCGTAAATCAGCGCCGCCTTTGATTTCTTCCAGTCGTCCGGGTCGATGACTCCGGACTCGGTCATTTCCAGCCAAAGGTCGTTGCCCTCGCGCGTCCGCTCACCCACGCCGGAGAAAACCGACACGCCGCCGTGATGCATGGCCACGTTGTTGATGAGCTCCATGATGAGGACCGTCTTTCCCACGCCCGCCCCACCGAAGAGGCCTGTCTTTCCGCCCTTGGAGTAGGGTTCCAGAAGATCCACGACTTTGATGCCCGTCTCGAACATCTCCGTCGACTTTGCCTGGTCCTCGAACGACGGCGCGGGACGGTGAATCGGAAAACGGTGCTCGGTGTTCACCGGGCCCCTCTCGTCCACCGGTTTTCCGAGGACGTTGAGGATGCGCCCGAGCGTCTCCTTCCCGACGGGAATGGTGATGGGCTCGCCCATGTCCACTGCCTTCATGCCCCGGACCATTCCGTCCGTAGGCTCCATGGCTACGCACCGCACGCGCCCCTCGCCGAGGTGCTGCGCGATCTCGGCGGTGACGTCGATTGGCACGCCTGTGTCCCCCCCCTCCGAGGCGACGTGCACGGCGTGATAAATTGCCGGAATGTGATCGACGGGAAACTGCACGTCGATCACGGGGCCAATGATCGCGACGACTTTTCCTTCCACTGCCATGCGACTTTCTCCCATCAACCCAGGGCCTGCGCCCCGCTAACTATCTCGATGATTTCCTTGGTAATGGCGGCCTGCCTCACGCGGTTGGCATAGAGCGTCAGGCGCTCGATCATCTTCTTTGCGTTGCTGGTGGCGCTTTCCATGGCCGTCATCCTGGCCGCGTGCTCCGCCGCAATGGACTCCAGCATCGCGTGATAAACCTGGAACGTCACGTGCCTCGGGAGAAGGTGTTCGAAGAGATCCTGCTCCTCGGGCTCGTAGAGGTAGTCCAGGAGGCTCTCCTCCGGCACACCCTCCAGGCGCGGTATGGGCAGCAGCCTCTCCATCACGACCCGTTGCGCGATAACGCTCTTGAACTCGTTGTACACCAGGTAAATCGCGTCGCACTTCCTGTCCGTGTAGCTCTCGATGAGCCGGCCCGCGATCTCGTTCGCATCGTCGTAAGAAACCTTGGCGATGCGCCCAACCCACTGGTTGCCGATCTCGTAAGACCGCCTCTTAAAGAAATCCCGCCCCTTGCGCCCGATGAAATCAAGCGCGAGGGACTCGCACGACGCGGCCAACCGCTCCAGCTGGCCGGACGTATAGCGAATGATGTTGGTGTTGAACGCACCGCACAGGCCCCTGTCACCCGTCACGACCACCACGCGGACCTTTCTTTCGGGCCTGACGTGGAGCAGCGGATGAATATCCTGGTCCGCCCGTGTCGCCAGCGAGTTCAGCACCTGAAGCATTTTCTTGGCGTAAGGCCTTGCGGCGAACATATTCT
Source organism: uncultured Acidobacteriota bacterium (assembly GCA_963724125.1). Lineage (GTDB taxonomy): Bacteria > Acidobacteriota > UBA4820 > UBA4820 > DSQY01 > CAVRTJ01. The sequence goes on along the minus strand of CAVRTJ010000003.1, from coordinate 220,311 downwards.
CCTGGGACCGCCTGAGCTTCGCGGCAGACACCATTTTCATGGCTTTGGTGATCTGTTGCGTGCTCTGCACGGACCGGATACGCCGTCTGATGTCCCGTAAGTTCGGCATGCCTCTACTTCGCTTCCTGTTCCTTGATGAACTGGTGCTTAAAGGACTTGAGCAGCTGGTCCAGCTTCTCCGTAACGTCCTCGTCCAGAACCTGCTTCTCGAGAAGGGCCTTTGTGTAGTCCTGCCCGTTCAAGTCAAGGTACTTGCACAGGCCCGCCTCAAAGCTCCGGCAGTCCTTGACGGCCACGTCATCCAACCACCCCTGCGTGGCAGCGTAAATGATGGCGATCTGCTTGGACACCTCGAGAGGGCTGTACTGGTCCTGCTTGAGAATCTCGACCAGCCTCTCCCCCCGGTTGAGTTGCGCCTGGGTGGCCTTGTCCAGGTCGGACCCGAACTGCGCAAATGCCGCCAGCTCCCGATACTGGGCGAGATCGAGCCTGAGCGTCCCGGCTATCTTCTTCATCGCCTTGATCTGGGCGTTGCCGCCCACGCGGCTCACCGAGATTCCCACGTTGAGCGCGGGACGAACGCCCTGGAAAAAGAGGTCGCTCTCCAGGTAAATCTGCCCGTCCGTGATGGAGATGACGTTGGTCGGGATATACGCGGATACGTCTCCGGCCTGCGTCTCGATGACCGGCAGAGCCGTGAGCGAACCGCCGCCGTGCTTTTCGTTGACCTTCGCGGCACGCTCCAGCAACCTGGAGTGGAGGTAGAAGACGTCGCCCGGATAAGCCTCGCGCCCCGGCGGGCGCCTGAGCAGCAACGAGATTTCACGGTACGCCGCCGCGTGCTTCGACAAATCGTCATAGATCACGAGGGCGTGACCGCCCTTGTGCATGAAATACTCTCCGATGGAGCACCCTGCGTAAGGCCCGATGTACTGGAGAGAGGCGGGCTCGGAGGCGGAGGCCGCCACCACGACCGTGTGCTTCATGGAGTCGTAATCCTGCAAGGTCTTCACCACCTGCGCGATGGTCGACCTCTTCTGGCCTATGGCCACGTAGATGCAGATCACCCCTGTCTCTTTCTGGTTGATGATCGTGTCGATGGCAAGGGCGGTCTTTCCGGTCTGCCGGTCTCCGATGATGAGCTCGCGCTGCCCCCTGCCGATGGGAATCAAGGCGTCGACGGCCTTGAGGCCCGTCTGGAGGGGCAGTTTGACCGGCTCCCTCTCGACGATGCTCGGCGCGATGCGCTCGATGGGGTAGCGTTCCTCCGACTCGATAGGTCCCAAGCCCGTCGACCGGCAAGCCGAGAGGGCTGACGACCCGCCCGACCATCTTATCGCTCACCGGAACGGACATGATCTGCCCCGTACGGCGGACCTCGTCTCCCTCCTTGATTTTTTCGGTCTCGCCCATGAGCACGGCCCCGATGCTGTCCTCTTCCAGGTTGAGCGCCATGCCGAACACCTCGTTAGGGAAGGCGAGGAGTTCTCCGGCCATGACTTTGTCCAGGCCGTACAGTCTGGCGATGCCGTCGCCGACCGAGGTGACGTACCCCACTTCGGCCACGTCTATCCTGCTCTCGTATCCTTCGAGCTGGGCTTTCAGAATATTGCTGATCTCGTCCGTTTTTATCATTCTCGCCTACCCCTTCACGAGGGTCTGTCGCAGGGCGTTCAGAGCCCCCGATACGGACCCGTCGTAGACCGTCGAACCGACTTTAAGCTGAATGCCCCCCAGCAGTTCTTCAGACACCTTCGGTTCCAGCAGGACGTCCTTGCCGAACACTTTGCCCAGCCGGTCGGACAAAGCCTTTGCCACCTTCGGCTTTACGGGCTTCGCGGTAAGCACACGCGCCCTCACCACGCCGCCCGCCATGTCGCACCGGGCCCTCACGTCCTTCACCATTTCATCCCACTTGTCCAGCCTCTTGTTCGCGACGACCAGCAGAACGAAGCGCTTCGAGACGGTCTGGAACCCGCCCTTTGCAGCCAATGCGTCCACTATCTTGATCTTGACGTCCTGTGGAATGCCCGGGTTGGCTATTGCCGCCTTGAGTCCGGCAACGGATGCAAGCCACTCTCCGAAGGTCTCCAGGTCCGCCAGAACGGCATCCTGCGGCGCGTCGCCCAGAGCGGAGAAGAGGGCCTGCGCATAACGCCTACTCACCGCGCTCATGGCTTTGTTCCTCCATGGTAGACATGAACCTGTCCTGCAGTCTGGCCTCGTCCGACTCCGAGATGTTGTCGGCCAGGATCTCCCTGGCCATCTTGACGGCGAGGTCCGCGGCGTAGGCTTTCAATTCCCTTCGGGCGTCCTTGAGTCTTCGATCCATCTCTTCCGCGGCGTCCGAGCGGATTCTTTCTTTGGCCGCTTCCGCCTCATCGAGAACCTTTTGCCGTTCCGCTTCCGCCGTTTCCTTGGAGCTTCTCTCTATTTCGGCGACCTCATCGGAAAGGTGGGCCATCTTGGCCTCGACCTCCTTGAGCCGAGAATTCGCCTCTTCCTTCTCGCGCATGGCCTTTTCGAGCAGATCCTCGATCTCTTTCGCGCGGGTGTTGAAGAAAGTGGGCGCGGGACGCCTGAGCAGATAGACGAGAAGCCCCACGACGATCGCTATGTTGACCACCTGCCAGGCGATCATGGGCACGTGCCAGATCGGCGCGAGCCACCCGCCGGAGGCGTGTTCCCCGCCCCCCTCTTCGGCAAGGGTCGTCAGCGCGGGGAGACAAAGCATGAGGAAGAACACGATCCTGTTTTTCAAGCCCCCACCTCCCTGCCGAGAATCTTCTTGGCGATGGACCGGGCGAAGCCGGGAACTTCCTTCTCAAGCGAGGCTTTGACGTCCGACACGTTTATTCTTAGCGAATCCTCGCTCTTTCTCATTTCGCTTTCGATCTCGGAGCGCACCTCACCGAGCACGCCGCTGCGATACTCGTAGGCCTTGTTCCGGGCCTCCTCTTTGATGTGCGTGCCCCGCCTGTGCGCTTCGAGTACGGCCTGTTCGTATTCCTGCAGACGGCTTTTCAGGCTCTCCTTGGAACTTTCAGAGAGCATGGCCGATTCTCGAATCCGCTTCTTCCTCTCGGCCATGACCGTCTGGATGGGTCTGAATAAAACCTTGTTCAGGAGCCATCCGTACACCAGCATCATGGCCATCAGGATAGGAATGTGCCACCAGTTATTTATGATTTGTTCTAGCACCTTTGACCCCCCGGAACGCCCTGCCGAATCCTCTGATAAAGAAGAAGAAGGGTAGCAGATCACCAACACGGGGTCAAGCAGGAACGGGCCATTCCCTCCGACGGATTCAAACAATGGGAGATTTGACCCGGCCGGCCCCCGGACCGCCCACCGTGCGTTTTCTCTTACGCCTGGTTCTGGCCGCGCATTGCCATCCTCGACGGCCTTCCTCGGACGAACCCGCCGATTGACCCCCCCCATGGCTTCGTATACACTCTGCTGACCGGAGGGCGGTTAGCTCAGCGGGAGAGCGCCTGCCTTACAAGCAGGATGTCACTGGTTCAAATCCGGTACCGCCCACCATCCGTTTCTTCTCCGATTTCCAGCCGGCCGATCGACGGGATTCGATCTTGATCGGACGCTGACGCGTGTGCGCCATGGCCAATCCAGGAACGAGAACCCCTCCCCGCCTGTTCTTCAGGACAACAGCAGAATGATCATGATCATGGTGAAGACGGATGAGATGAATGTGGCAAAGACCAGAATGGAGGTCAGTTCCGCATCGCACCCGTACCTGCGTGCGAATACGGCGGTCATTGCGGCGGTCGGCATGGAGGCTTCCATGGTCAAAATTTCGTGCCACAGATGTTGGAAGGAAAGAGATCCGAAAACCAGGAGACCAGAACGGGCTGGGCCACGAGCTTTAGCAGGCAGGCCAGAAAGACGACGGGAAGGACTTTGCGAAGATCCTTGAAATGAATCATCACGCCGATGGTCATGGTGACCAGGAAGGTGTTCGCTCCCGCCAGAATGGCAAGGGCCCGGTAGCCCGCCTCTACCAGCCAGAAACCGTGGGGAATGAGAATCAGGGACACCGCAACACCGAGGCACAGCGAGATGAAGATGGGCGAGTAGAAGAATCTTACGATCTCTCTCCGCCGCTGCCCCGGGTTCGACGCCTTCGCGCCGAAATTGATGGCTATGAACACACCGAGGTAAACAGAACAAGCCCAACTCCCAGTTCGCTCACGATCGCCGCGTCCGCAAGCGCCTTCACATTCCCCACGTAAACCGACTTTACGACCGCATACCCCAAGAAATGCCGAACTTCCAAAGGTCGACGCCAGAATCAGCGCCCCTTTTTTGGGCCTGGAAAGCTTGAGAACAACGCTCATCCCCCAGGCCAGAAGGCACAGGTGAGTTCCGCCGAGATCATTCCCATGGCCAGGAGAAGCTGATCGGGTCTGAAACGGTGGCTGGACAGTGCGATAAAGATCAGCGCCGGTAGGGTCACGTGCGTGATCAGGTTGGCCAGGAGCCCTGCGTGTTCATCCTTCAGAACCCCGGCCACTCGGAGCCCCATCCCCAGGAAAATGAGTCCCACGAGAATCGAAATGGATACTGTGACGTCCTGGGTGAAAGTCAAAGTCCCCCCTCGAATCCCCGGCACCGGAATCCGGTGCAGCCGGGATCGGGCCCTGGCCATGGGGCCGAGGATACCCTCACCCGCCCCCTACGAACTGGACGATCTCGATCCGGTCGCCTTCGACCAGTGCCGTGCGGTCGTAATCCGTCCTTGTGACGATCTCCCCGTTTCTTTCCACGGCGACGCGCCGCCTTGAGAGGTCGACAATATCGAGCAATCCGGCCACGGTCGTTCCGTCGGCGACGTCTCTCTCCTCGCCGTTGACGCGCACTTTCATGGCTCGGTCCTCCGCGTCACCAGGGCCTTGACGTGGAATTCGCCCCTCGGGTGGGTCACGGTCAATAGAACGGCGGCACTGCCTTCGATCGCCGGTATCTGGAACGATGCCGAACAGAGCCCCTCCCCGTCGGTCCTTCCCAAGAAGATTTCGTCCTGTTTGCCGTCGGAGCTGGCCATCCGAACGGACACCTCGGCGCCTTCGAGCGGCGTTCTGGAGATATCGCCGGTAGCCCGCAGGCGATACCAGCCCCGTTCGCCGAATATGAAGGGCGACTGGTCCAGTATTTCGACCGTGAGCTTCTGGCCCTCGCTCTCGCTGGTGAGGTATTCCAGGATGACTTCGTCCAGGCTCTTGGCGGTGATGATGCCCTCCCCGAAGGGCGGCTCCTCGTCTTTGGAGAACTTCCCGAGCCGGATATCCACCACGATGCGTTTGTGCTGTTGGTCAAGCAGAGCCGCGACCTTGGCCTCGTTGTAGCCATCGTTCATCGAGGTCTTCGTAGGACGTGCGCCTGGACGCGACGATTTCTCCGCCGACGTAGATGAGGGTCTCTATCAGCGGGTTGCCCTTGCCCCTGTCTTCGGTTTGAACGTGGTACACGGTACCCTTGTAACTCACGTCCTGGTTGAAGCCGGTTATCATGCTCCCACATGCTCCATCTGCGAACACCTTACCGAAAAGTACCGCGCATCCCACAAGAGCGTGCATCAGCTCATCGGCTCCAGCCTGGCCGTGAAGTGACGGAGGAAGGGCGCGGACTCAACGATGCGATAGCCCCTGCAGCCGGCGCTCTTTGCCGCGATGGCGCCCGCCACCTCCGCCACGTATCCCATGTGGTTGTCGGTGTAGACCCGCCTCGGGATGGCCAACCGCACCAGCTCCATGGATGCCGCCTGAAAGGTGCCGTTTTCCAATGTCTTCCCGAACATGAGCGATCCGATTTCCACCCCGCGCACTCCGCCTTCCCGGTAAAGTGCCACGGTCAAGCTTTGCGCGGGCAGCTCTTCGGGAGGAATGTGCGGCAGCATCGTCCGGGCATCCAGGTACACGGCGTGCCCGCCCACGGGCTCCAGTATGGAGACGCCCCTGGCCTTGAGCGCCTCGCCCAACCGTTGCGTCTGCCCGATCCGGGACTTGAGGTAGGCCTCGTCCTGAACCTCCTCGAATCCCGTCGCCAGCGCCTCCAGGTCCCGGCCGGTCAGCCCGCCGTACGTGGGGAATCCCTCTTTCAGGATCAGCATGTTCTTCAGGCGCCCGGCCAGGGCTCGCATCCTTGAGGGCGATGAAACCACCGATATTGCCCAGGCCATCCTTCTTGGCGCTCATGGTCGCGCCGTCCGCGCACGCGAAGACCGCTTTCACGATGTCCGGAATGGACATGTTTTCGCAGCCCTTCTCGCGCATCTTTATGAAGTAGGCGTTCTCGGCGAAGCGGCAGCAGTCCAGGAAGAAGGGCACACCGTGACGGTGGCAGATTTCGGAGACGCCGCGGATGTTCTCGAGCGACACGGGCTGGCCGCCTCCCGTGTTGTTCGTGATGGTCAACATGCAGAGCGGGACTTTCTCCCGTCCCAGATCCCGGAGCGCGTCCTCCAGCTTCTGCAGGTCCATGTTGCCCTTGAACGGGTGGATGGCGTGGATGTCTCTTCCCTCTGGTATGACGAGATCCCGCGCCTCCGCCCCGAAAAACTCTATGTTGGCCCTCGTGGTGTCGAAATGGTTGTTGCTCGGAATCACGAGCCCCGGGCGGGCTATCTCCGAAAAAAGCAGGTTTTCCGCGGCCCGCCCCTGGTGCGTCGGGAGAACGTGCTCCATCCCGGTGATGCCTTTCACCGCGTCGTAGAAGCGAAACCAGGACCGGGCCTGCGCGTAGGATTCGTCGCCACGCATCAAGGCCGCCCACTGCCTGTCGCTCATGGCCCCGGTACCCGAATCCGTCAGGAGATCGATGAAGACGGCTTCCGCCGGCACCTGGAACAGGTTATAACCGGCCTTCTTCAGATGCGCCTCCCGCTCTTCCCGGCCTGGGAGGCGGATCGGCTCGACCATTTTAATCCGGTACGGCTCTGGCAAGTGTTGCATGAGATCCCCCAAAGATCCTTTTTAGGTAAAAGCCCGTCGGCGAACCGTCCTCGTCCGCCACCTGCTCCGGCGTTCCCGAGGCGATCAGCCGGCCTCCTTCGTCCCCGCCCTCGGGTCCGAGCTCGAGCACGAAGTCGGCGCATTTGATGACGTCCAGGTTGTGCTCGATGACGACGATGGTGTTCCCCGCGTCCACGAGCCGCTGAAGGACGTTCAGCAAGTATCTCACATCTTCGAAGTGCAGACCCGTCGTCGGCTCGTCGAGAACGTACAGCGTGTTGCCCGTGGCTCTCCGTGACAGTTCCCGCGCAAGCTTGATCCGCTGCGCCTCTCCGCCCGAGAGCGTCGTCGCCCGCTGGCCAAGGCGAATGTACCCCAGTCCGACATCCTGGAGGGTCTGCAGTTTTCTCTGGACAAGCGGGACCTTTTCGAAGAATTCCAGCGCCTCGCTGACGGTCATGTCCAGAACGTCCGCGATTGTCTTCCCCTTGTATCGCACCTCGAGCGTTTCACGGTTATAGCGCTTGCCCCTGCACGTGTCGCAGGTGACATAGACGTCCGGCAGAAAGTGCATCGTGATCTGGAGTACGCCGTCCCCCTGGCACGCCTCGCACCGGCCTCCCTTCACGTTGAAGGAAAAACGGCCGGGCTTGTATCCCCTCGCCCGCGACTCGGGCACGTGCGAGAAGAGGTCCCGGATGTACGTAAAAACGCCCGTGTAGGTCGCCGGGTTGGAGCGGGGCGTCCTGCCGATGGGGGCCTGATCGATTTCTATCACCTTGTCGAGGCGTTCCCAGCCCTCGATGTCCTCGTGCCTGCCGGGCCGATCCATGCTGTGGTAGATCTTCCGCATGAGCCCCTTGTAGAGGATCTCGTGCACGAGCGTGGATTTCCCTGATCCCGAAACGCCGGCCACGACCGTCATGACGCCCATGGGCACCGACACATCGATACCCTTGAGGTTGTTCTCGGCGGCTCCCCGGATCCGGATGGACCGGATGAACTTCTTTCTCTTCTCAGGAACGGGAATCGACCTGCGCCGGTCCAGGTAGGCGCCCGTTATCGACCTCGGCGCGCCGCACAGATCCTCCACGGTGCCCTCGGCCACGATCTCCCCCCCCGGGCGCCCGCTCCGGGGCCGAGGTCGATGATGTGGTCCGCCGTGCGCATGGTTTCCTCGTCGTGCTCCACGACCACAACCGTATTGCCCAGATCTCTCATGGCCATAAGCGTTTTGAGGAGACGGCGGTTGTCCCGCTGGTGGAGACCGATGGAGGGTTCGTCGAGAACGTACAGAACGCCGGTAAGCTGGCTGCCCACCTGCGTGGCCAGCCTGATGCGCTGGCTTTCTCCGCCCGACAGGGTGGTCGCCGTCCGGGACAGCGTCAGATAGCCGAGCCCCACGTTTTCCAGGAAGGCCAGCCGGTTTCTGATCTCCTTCAAGACCATGCGCGCGATCTCCCTGTCGCGGGGCGACAGGTCGAATGCGTCCAGAACGCTCTGCGCATCCCGAACCGAGCGTCCGGTGAACGAGGCGATGTTGTCCCCGCCTATCTTGACGGAGAGCGCCTCCGGCTTGAGCCGCTGGCCGGAGCACTCGGGACAGATGGTGGTGGACATGTAGGCTTCGATCTCCGCCCTGGATGCGTCGGATTTCGTCTCCTTGTACCGCCTCATGAGACTGGGAATGACGCCCTCGAAAGCGTGTTCGAACTGGTACCGGCTCCGCTGGCGCTTGACGTCGTACGCGATCTTCCGGCCATTGCTCCCGAAGAGGATCACCTGCCGCGCCTCCGGCGGCAGTTTCCCGAAGGAGGCGGAGAGAGAAAAACCCATGTCGCGAGCCAGCCCCTGCAGCATCTCCCTGTACCAGAAGCCCCCCTCGACCGGCCAGGGGGCAATGGCGCCCTGCGAGATGGAGAGGCCGGGATTCGGCACGATCTTGGCCGGGTCCAGCTCCATCTTGACGCCGAGGCCGGAGCACGCCTCGCAGGCTCCGTGCGGGCTGTTGAAGCTGAACAGGCGGGGCTCCAGCTCCGGGATGGCCGTCCCGCAGGTGGGACAGGACAGCCGCTCGGAGAAGAGCTGGTCTGATTCGTCTGCCAGCCTGTGCAGGATCATGAGACCATCGCCCTTCTGCAGGGCCAGTTCGACGGATTCTGTGAGGCGGCCGCGGATGCCGGCCTTGATGACAAGCCGGTCGACCACGACCTCTATGTTGTGCGCCTTGTACCGCTCCAGTTGAAGGCTCTCCTGCAGATCGACCACTTGTCCGTTCACCCTGGCCCGAACGAAGCCGTCGCGCAGAAGGTCTGCAAGGAGCTTGCGATATTCGCCCTTCCGTCCCCTGACAACGGGCGCGAGGACGTACACCCGTTCCCCGCCGGGAATGGCCATGACCTGGTCCACCATCTGCTGAACCGTCTGGCTTTCTATGGGTTTGCCGCACGAGGGGCAGTGAGGCTTGCCGATCCGCGCGAAGAGCACCCGCAGGTAGTCGTAGATCTCCGTCACCGTGCCCACGGTGGACCTCGGATTGTGAGACTGGGACTTCTGCTCGATGGATATGGCCGGCGAGAGGCCTTCGATGGCGTCCACGTCCGGTTTTTCCATGAGATCCAGGAACTGCCTCGCGTAGGCGGACAGAGACTCCACGTAGCGGCGCTGTCCCTCCGCGTAGAGGGTGTCGAAAGCAAGGGACGATTTGCCGGACCCGGAAAGCCCGGTGATCACGACGAGGCGGTTCTTCGGCAGGACGACGTCCAGGTTCTTCAGGTTGTGTTCCCGGGCGCCCTTGATGCGGATGAAATCCATGCCGCCATGCTCCTCCAAAACTTCTCTTTTTATCATGAATTTACGAATCTGCCAACCCGCGATTACCCGGACGCGGATCGTCTCCAAGCGGCACCCCTGTCCAGCAGTTCATCGGGGTCTGCCTCTTCGTGTATGAAACCAGGAGACACTGCCGATTCTTCCAGGCGCATGCACTCGAAGAAAACAAAAGGAGGAGCCTTCGGGCTCCTCCTCTCTTGGAGTTCCTTTCCTCGCGCGGTATCAACGATCTTCGCCCTCGCCGATGACCCTCACCGATCCGTTGACGGTTTCGATCTGCACGACGGCGCCACCGCCGTTCAGGTTTCCGCGGAGGGAGTGCTTGGACGACGTCAGCCCCTGCAGCGAGGTAGAGACCGAGCCGTTCACGTTTTCCGCCTGAATTCGGCACGCGGCCTTTTCCGCCAGGGCGACCGTGATTCCGCCGTTCACCGTGTCGAGCTTGGCGCTGTCCGGTTTAAGAGAGAGGATATGGCCGTCGATACCGCCGTTGGTGGTGGAAATGTCTTTCGCGTGATCCGCCGTGAAGCGGATTCTACCGTTCACGGTTGCCGCGGACAGGACATCCGCCGCGCTCACCTTAATGGCCCCGTTGGTGGTCTCGCAGGACACGCTGGATCCCGGAGCGTTGATGGTGAGTTCGCCGTTCACCGAGGTGAGATCCAGGGTGGTCGCCCTGGGGACTTCGACCGTGTAGGCCACGCTCATTGCGTAGCCGCCGCCGAAGAACCGGTTCTTCATCTTCGGGTACTTGGTCTCGACCTTGACGCCGTCGCTGGAGCTAGAGACCAGGATTTCAAGACTAGGCAGCATCTCCTTCGCCTTGGCGTCGTCCACGGCCCTCACCTTCTTCACGGCACGGAGATGGACCGTTCCGTCCTTCCCAACCGTCACTCGGATGGGGCCGTTGACGTTCTCAAGGGAAAAAGACGCCCCCTGCGGCAGGGGGATGTCCTTCTCGACGGTCTCTTTTGCCGATGCCGAAAGCAGAACCGTCGAACAACCGGCCAGAACGGCCAGCACCAAAAAAACCATCGAAAGGGTAACGAGCACTCGCTTCATGGACGACCTCCTCGGTCCTTTACGTTTGATTAAACGTAAGAGGAGGCTTCGAGGTTTCATCGCCGCCAGGACCGGCGGGCTGGCCCGGACCTTCCTCCCTGAGCTACACTACACTATCGTCGGAGGTGGCGCATTGGATTCCGCCGGGCCCGAGGGCCTCGTTTTCGACATACCCGGATCGTCCCGCATGGTCCTTCGGCACCTGGTTCTGGACCTGAACGGTACGCTCGCACTGGACGGGCGCCTTCTCCCCGGCGTCGCCGAGGCCCTCCTGGCCTTAAAAGACCTGCTGGTCGTCCACATCGTCACGGCGGACACCTTCGGCACGGCGGCATCGCTTTCGGACATGTCCGGGGTCCACGTCCACCGATTACCCTCCGGGCAACCCGGTGGAGAGGCGAAGGCAGAGTTCGTGGAGTCGCTGGGACCCGATTACTGTGCCGTTATGGGCAACGGCGCCAATGATTCGGCCATGATGCGAAAAGCCGCCCTCGGGATCGCCGTCCTCGGTCCGGAAGGCTGCGTGCCGGATGTCCTGGCCGCCGCCGGGGTGGTGGTCCGGGACCCCGTGGCAGGTTTCGAACTCCTCCTGTATCCTAAGAGGCTTGCGGCGACGTTGAGGCCATGACGCGTGCCGGTTCGCCGCCGCCGATGAAAGTGTTCACAACCCGCAACCCTTTTCGCATGAATGAAGGAAGGCAACCATGAGAAAATCCCGTTTCGTCGCCTTAACCCTGGCCCTGGCCTCCCTGGGGCTGATCCTGGTCGTGGGGTGCCAGAAGACCCAGGCCCCCGCCAAGCAAGCCGCGAACGCTCCCGCCGCCACGGCCCCCGCAGCCGCCGCATCGTCACAGCCCGCCCAGGCGGAAGCCAATCTTTCGCCCGAGCACAAGGCCATCGCGGACGCCATTCAGGATTACATCCGCAACGTGCGCCACGTGGACACCAGCAAGATGACCATGGGGCTTTCCGACTACAAGATCGAGGCCGACAAGGCGACCGTGACCGTGAGCTACGGCCTGCAGGGCAGCACCATGCCGGCCATGGTCTACACCTACGAACTCGCGAAGAAAAGCGGCGCATGGGCCGTTACCGCGTCCCGCCCCAAAGGCGGAGAGGGTCACACCGGCGCCATGGGGTCCGGTGCGGGCATGCCCCCGGGACACCCGGGAATGCCGGGCATGGAGTCGGGCCACGGCGGAACGAACGAACTACCTGCCGGACATCCCGCCCATTTCCAGGCGGTTCCACGGCGCCCAGGAAAAGACCGGCCAAGAAGTAGTCCTTATTTGCAGCATTTGCAGCAAGCGCAGAAGAGGGCCCGCGTGCGCGGGCCCTTTCTTCTTTGCGCGAGTTGGGCGATTTCAGGCGAGATAGGCATCCACCGCGTCGGCCAGCGTCTTGACCGGCGTCAGTTTCATGCCGCCACCCGCGCCGTCCGTCAGGCGCTCCTTATCCGAGAGGGGCAGCAGGCACTGCAAAAAGCCGAGCGCAGTCGCCTCGCCCAGGCGTTCGGAGGGCGAACCCACGCCGCGGATTTCGCCCGCGAGGCCCACCTCGCCGAAGGCCGCCAGGTCCGAGGGGAGGGGCTTCCCGAGATAGGCCGACGCCACGGCCAGGCAGAGGGGGAGGTCCAGCGCGGGCTCCTCCAGCTCCACGCCGCCCACGACGTTGACGAAGAGGTCCTTGTCCCCGAGCGTGATGTGCATGGCCCGTTCGAGCACGGCCGTGAGGAGCTGGACCCGGTTCCGGTCGAGGCCCACGCTCATGCGCTTGGCCAGACCGAAGGCCGAGGGCGAGGTGAGCGCCTGGATTTCAAAGAGGAGGGGCCGAGTGCCCTGGAGCGCCACCCCGATGACCGAGCCGGGTACGCCCATTGGCCTGTCGGCGAGGAGAGCCGCCGACGGGTTCGTCCACGGCCTTGAGTCCCTCCGAGGTCATCTCCATGAGCGCCATCTCCGACGTCGCGCCGAAGCGGTTCTTCTGGGCCCTGAGCACCTTCATGTGGCGGTAGCGCTCGCCCTCCAGGTAGAGCACGGTATCGACCATGTGTTCCAGGGCCTTCGGGCCCGGCGATCATTCCGTCCTTCGTGATGTGGCCGACGAGAAAGACCGGCATGGCCCGGCGCTTTGCGGCTTCGATGTAGCGGACGGAGGACTCGCGGACCTGCGAGAGGGAACCCGGTACGGACGTCAGACCCTGGGTGGAGGCGGTCTGGATCGAGTCGACCACAAGCACGCCGGCGGACAGCCGCTCGACCTCCTCTAGCACGCTTTCGACGGCGGTTTCGGCCATGAGTTGAAGTCCATCCGCCTCTACGCCCAGCCTGAGGGCCCGCGAAGCGATCTGTTCGAGAGACTCCTCCCCGCTGGCATAGAGAACGGGACGGTCGCGGCCGATCATGCCGCACACCTGAAGAAGAAGGGTCGTCTTGCCGACGCCTGGATCGCCTCCCAGCAGAACGGCACCGCCGGGGAAGAGTCCGCCGCCCAGCACCCGGTCCACTTCCGTCATCCCGGACCGCAGGCGGGCGCTCTGGTCGGGGTGAATCTCCGAGAGGGGGATGGCCTTTGCAGCGGCTGACGTCGATCCGGCGGATCGGCTCTCGGGGAGGCGCTCCTCGACGAGGCTGTTCCATTCGCCGCAGCCGGGGCACCGGCCAAGCCATTTGGGGCTCTGTGTTCCGCACCCCTGGCAGATGAAGATGGTCGTGGGCTTGGCCATGGCCTACCGCCCCCGTCGGGTAGAGGAGCGGAGAGGGATCGAACCCTCTCCGCCGGCGTTTCATCAGGACGTCCTGTGCACGTTTCCGGCGATCATGACGCCGACCACGGCGCCGCGGAAGCTCTGGTCCAGGAAGGGACTGTTCTTGCTCAGGGACTTGATGTCCTTCTCGCGAAGGCGGGTCTTTTTCCTGAGGGACAGGAAGGTCAGGTCCGCGTCCATGCCGGCCGCTATGCGGCCCTTCCGATCGAGGCCGAGCAGGCGGGCGGGCGAACAGGAGAAGGCGTCCACCATGCGCTTGAGGGAAATCCGGTCCGTCAGGACCAGGCGGTCCAGCGCGAGCGGCACGGCGCTTTGCAGACCGATGATGCCGTTGGGCGCGCGATCGAACTCCTGGAGCTTTTCCTCGTAGGTATGAGGCGCGTGGTCGGTGGCGATCACGTCGATGGTTCCGTCGGCGAGGCCCTCGACAACCGCGTCCAGGTCGTCCTGCGACCTCAACGGCGGGTTCATCTTGGTGTTGGTGTCGTAGCCGGCCACGGCCTCGTCCGTCAGGCTGAAATGGTGGGGCGTCGCTTCCGCCGTGACGGGCAGGCGCCGCTTCTTGGCCGCCCTGACGGCCTCCACCGCCAGCCTCGTCGATACGTGCGCGATGTGAATGCGACGGCCGGTCAGTCCCGCGAGCGCGATATCCCTTCGGACGGGGATGGATTCGGATTCGGCGGGGATGCCCTTGAGTCCGAGCCGAACGGACACCGCCCCCTCGTGCATGACGCCTTCGCCCCCGAGGTCCGGATCCTCCGCGTGATCGATCACCAGAAGGCCCAGAGAGCCGGCGTACTCCAGGGCGCGCCGCATGATCGAGGCGCGCACAACCGGGTGACCGTCGTCCGAAACGGCCAGAACGCCGGCCTCCCTCATTTCGGCGTAGGGCGCCAGTTCCTCGCCCTTCGAACCCTTGGTCACGGCCCCGATGGGATAGACCGCGACGGAACCCGCAAGCCTGGCCCGCTCCAATATGAAACGGGTGACCGATCCGTTGTCGTTGACGGGGTTTGTGTTGGGCATGCAGCAGACGCCTGTAAAGCCCCCCGCAAGGGCTGCCGCAAGGCCGGAAGCGATGGTCTCCTTCCGCTCGAAACCGGGCTCCCGCAGGTGGACGTGCATATCGATGAAACCGGGCGCGACCACCAATCCGGTGGCGTCGAAGACCTCGGCGCCCTTGGCGTTCGACCTTCTTGTCCACCGCTTTCACGGAACCGTCTTCGATCAGGATGTCCAGCGTTTCGTCCGTGCCGGAGGCGGGATCGACCACCCGCCCGTTCTTAATGAGCCGCTTCATTGTCGCCCCCGCCGAGCAGAAGGTATAGAACGGCCATCCGTACAGAGACGCCGTTTTCCACCTGATCCAGGATGACCGAATATGGCCCGTCCGCCACCTCGGACGACATCTCCACACCCCTGTTGATCGGGCCGGGGTGCATCACGATCACGTCCTTCTTTGCCAGTTTCAGGCGCTCTTCTGTGAGTCCGAATTCCTTGTAATACTCGAGAAGCGAAGGAAAGAGACTCGTGCGCTGGCGCTCCAGCTGGATGCGGAGCATCATGACCACGTCCTTGCCGCACAGGGCCTTCTCCAGGTCCGTGGTGGCCTTGACGCCCATGCTCTCGATACGGGGGGGCAACATGGTCGCCGGCCCACAGACCGTCACGTTCGCACCCATCGTGTTCAGGAGCCGTATGTTCGACCCGACCACACGGGAGTGGCTGATGTCGCCCGCGATGAGCACCTCGAGCCCCTTGAACCCTCCCTTTTTCTGCCGGATGGTCATGGCGTCCAAAAGGGCCTGCGTGGGGTGCTCGTGTGCACCGTCGCCGGCGTTGACGATGGACGCCTTCGTGTATTTTCGGATCAGGCTGCAGGATCCCGCGCTGGCGTGGCGCATCACGTAGCAGTCGGGCTGCATCCGCTCCAGGTTCAGGACCGTATCCACGAGGCTCTCGCCCTTCTGGACCGACGACGTGCTCGCGGAGAAATTGAGTGCATCCGCCGAGAGGCGCTTCTCGGCGATTTCGAAGGAAGAGCGCGTGCGCGTGGAGTTCTCGAAAAAGAGGTTAACCACGAGCTTGCCCCTCAGCGCGGGAACCTTCTTGAGGGGGCGCCTGGAGACCTCGCTCATCTTGTCCGCCGTATCCAGGATGGTGGCGATATCCTCCGCGGACAGATTTTCGATGCCCAGGAGGTCCTTGTGTCTGAACTCCATGAATACCTCCTATCCCTTCTGCTTCTTGCCCGCGTCGGGGCTCTCGAGGACCAGGGCGTCCTCCCCGTCGATTTCGCTGAGGCGTAATTCCACCGTGTCTTCCCGGCGGGTATTGAGGGACAGCCCCACGTAGTCGGCCTGAATGGGGAGCTCTCTGTGCCCCCTGTCGACGAGAACGGCCAGCTGGACCTTCGCGGGTCGCCCCAGGTCCACGAGGGCGTCGAGGGCGGCCCTGACGGTTCTGCCGGTAAAGAGGACGTCGTCAACGAGCACCACGATTCTACCCTCGATGTCGAAGTCGACCTGCGTTCCCCTCAAGACGGGCGCCGTTCCAAACGTCGAAAAGTCGTCGCGGTAGAGGTTTATATCCAGGCTGCCTACGGGCACATCCACCTTCTCCACCTTCTTCAGCGTTTCCGCGATCCGCCCGGCCAACGGCACTCCGCGCCGATGAATACCGATCAGAACAACGTCCCTGCAGCCCTGCAGCCGCTCGGTCAACTCGAGGGCCAACCGCCCGAGAGACCGCGAAATGCCCGTAGCGTCGAGGATTGTCTTCCGTCTCATATGTGCTCCGATTCGAGCGCCCGACCCGGCCCGTGTCACCACTACGCCGCGTCCGGCGCTTCACGCAAAAATGCTCCTATCTGCACTGTCTTCCGGATGTTAAAGCCCGTCCGTACCTGAGAGGTGCAGTGTAGCGTGCCCCTCCGGGGGTGTCAACGCGCCGGTGGAGGCCTTTCGCGGGCCAAAGCAGCTCCGGCCCCGCCACCCTGACAGGACGGGAACCGGAACCCGCAAAAGGGCTTGAAGTACCCTGTTTTCAGGCATCGCGACGTTTCGATTATTGACTTTCAAAAAAAGATGGTGATAGCTTTTTATCTTCGGCGAGCGGTTTGCCGGAGGGCCGTTTTTTACAAGGAGATCCAATGGCGACAGGCACAGTGAAGTGGTTCGACGAGAAAAAGGGCTATGGCTTCATCACGATGGATGAAGGCAAAGACGTCTTCGTCCACTACAGCGCCATCCAGGGCGACGGGTTCCGCAAGCTCACCGAAGGTGACCGCGTAACCTTCGATGTCAAGGAAGGCACCAAGGGTCCCCAGGCGGACCTGGTTCAGGTGGTCCGCGAGTAACGCCCTGCGCTACACTACGGACAGAAGCGAAGAGGGGCCATCCGGCCCCTCTTTTTTTCAGCCGGCGCAAATTTTCTGCACTTTCTCGAAACACAGGCCCCAGGCGGGGTCACCGATTCCTGATCGGCGGCGGTCGGGACATTCGACCGCGCTTCAAAACTCAAGCCGAGCATCCCATTCTACTCGTCGACATCGGGCCAGGACACTGCAGGGCAGACTCCCTCAAAACACGCGCACCCCGATCCTCGACACCATACCGAGAGCCTCCGCTCAAAGCGAACGACTCTGTTCCGGCGGGGACGGAAATGACCGAATATCAATGCCCAATACCTGCTGTACATTTCATCTATATAATATATTTTATCCTTTATTTCATGTAATTATGGTCCTTTAATATTTTTAGCGTTGGAGTTTTGTGCGAGGGCGGCCCACCCCGTGACCGAGATTTAAAAATCCGGGGACGATTTTCAGATCGCACCGCCCATACACCCACACATCGGAGGGGGTCGATTTGGCCGTGCGCACCTGGATAGCCGGCGCGGGACGGCGGCATCGGTCACAATTGTTCTGTAGTTTTTTCGGCGTTCAGGGCTTTCTCCTTACCGACCGAAGACCCCGGCACACCCGGCGGCCGACCGCTGTAGTTTCTGCCGTCTCTTTCCCGGGGTGCCTTCCGGTTCAGGCTCGCCCGAAACCGCCCAGCCACTTCAAGAAAGAAACCCGCCGGGGATTTTCGTAGATCGTGTGAACGTAATAGACGTTGGCCGCACGCCGCGCCATTTGGACGAACGCCGGATACGGGTGCACGGTCTGCGAGATGTCCACCACGCGCATGCCTTTGCGGACCCCCAGGACCAACTCTTGCAGGAGTTCACCGGCATGGGCCCCGACCATGTGGGCGCCCAGCAGGCGTCCCCGGTGGTCCGTGATGACCTTGGCGATGCCGCCCGGCTTGTTTTCGATTACGGCGCGGTCCAGGTGGTCGAAGTTGTAGCGCAGCACGTGGTGCTTTATCCCCCGATCCCGGGCCTCTGCTTCCGTCAGCCCGCAATGGGCAACCTCGGGGTCGGTGAACGTGACCCAGGCGATGGCCCTGAAGTGCATCTTCTCGATGAGAAACGGAAGGAGCCGGCTCCTCACGATGTTTTTCACGCACACGCCCGCTTCGTGTTCCGCCATGTGGGTAAACTGATAGAGGCCGTTGCAGTCCCCTATGGCCCAGACCCCCGGCGAAGTCGTCCGCATGGCCTTGTCCACGTGAATGCCGTGCCTGTCGAACCGCACGCCCGCCCGGTCGAGATCGAGCCCCTCCACGTTCGGCGCGCGGCCCGTTGCAACGCATATCTCCTCCGCCTCCACGCGGTCCTCCGACCCGTCCTTTCGCTTGAGGACGAGCCCCTTGCCGGTTTCCGTCCTGTAGGCCTTTACGGCCCTGCGTTCGCCAAGAAAGCGGGCGCCTTCCTCGAGCAGAATCTTCAGAAGATACTCTCCAGCCTCGGGCTCTTCCCGAGGCAGGGGTCTCGGGTTGGATTCCACGATGGTCACGGCCACGCCCATCCGCTGGTACATCTGCGCGAACTCCACGCCGATCGGCCCGCCGCCGAGGATGATCAGGGATTCGGGCAGGCGGTCGATCTGCAAAATGGAGCGGCTGTCCAGGTGCCCCACGGCCTCGAGGTCTTCGATGGGCGGGGCCACCGCATGGGCGCCGGTCGCGATGATCACGTGGCCGGCGCGGAGTTTCCGGTCGTTGACGCTCACCACCCGTTGGGCGGTAAAGCGGGGCTTACCGTAGATGATGTCGATACCCTGGCCCCGGAGGGACTCTTCCGTATCCTGCCGGGTCAGGACTTCGCGCACCTTTTCGGCGTAGGCCTTGGCGGCCGTGTAATCGAAGGTCACCTTTCCATCGCCTACGCCGCAGTTCTTGGACCATCGCGCCTGGCTCAGAAGGCGGGCTATATAAAGATACGTTTTGCTGGGCACGCACCCCCAGGCGATGCAGTCTCCGCCCAGCTTCTCCCGCTCGATGACGGCGACCCTGGCACCCAGCCGCCCCAGTCCCTTGGCGGCGGCGAGCCCGGCGGCACCCGCCCCCAGAATGATGGCGTCGTAGCGTTTCGTCTTGTCGCCCATGGTCTCCTCTGCTGCCCCGCTCGATATCGGCGCTTGCACCACCGCGGGTTCCCTGTTTGCCCAGCCCGGAGAGACGCCGGCCCGGCGCCAGAAGTATACCATCGCCGCCCCGGAGCGGCCCGGGACCGTGGTATTATTGCCGCATGACGACAAAGAAGAGCGAGCGCTTTTGCACCCGGACTTCTTCATCGACTCTCCAAACAGCACAAGTGGCCCCGGACTTCCCCGCCGGGCCGTAGGTCGCCCGTTGACGGAGGCCTTCGCGTGAATCGGTCCCTTTCTCGGAAGATCATTCTCTTCGGTATCTTCGCCGGCATGATCCTGGGCATGGCCGCAGGATTCTGGATGGGCAAGGAGGCCGCCGACTTCGGCTGGCTTGGCGAGATCTTCCTCCGCGCCCTCAAGATGATCATCGTGCCGCTGATCGTGGCCTCCATGATCACAGGCATCACGTCCATCGGGGATATCCGGAAACTCGGCCGGGCGGGTTTTGTGACCATCCTGTACTACATGGTCACCACGGGGATGGCGGTCGCCGTCGGCATCGTCCTGGTCAACCTTATCCAGCCGGGTATCGGTGTCGTACCCTCCGGCGATCCGTCGACCGTGCTTTCCCAGCGGCATGCCCTGCACTTCACCGACATCATCCTGAGCCTGGTGCCCGCCAACCTCTTCAAAGCCGCGGCGGACATGGACATCCTGCCCCTCATCGTCTTCTCGCTCGTTTTCGGCGGCGTGCTGACGACGCTCGGAGAGCGCGGACAGGACCGTCGTGCGGTTCTTCGACGGCTTGAACGAGGCCATCATGAAGATCGTCCACCTCGTCATGTGGTTCGCCCCCGTCGGCGTCTTCGGTCTGGTGGCGGGAAAGCTCGGAGAGGCGGGCGGAGGGCAGGCCTTCCTCGAGGAGATATCGAAGGTCGGCAAGTACATGCTCACGGTTCTTCTGGGCCTCGGCATCCACGGGCTGGTCCTGCTGCCGCTCGTCCTGCTCCTTTTCGCGCGCAGAAATCCCTGGCCCTATTTCAAAAACATGCTCAAGGCCCTGGCGACGGCCTTCTCGACGGCTTCCTCGGCCGCCACCCTGCCCGTCACCTTCGAAGGCGTGGAGGAGGACAACGGCGTCTCGGCGGCGGCGGCCGACCTCGTTCTGCCCCTGGGCGCCACCGTCAACATGGACGGCACAGCCCTCTACGAAGCGGTGGCCGCCATATTCATAGCCCAGAGTTACGGTATCGCGCTGGGCTTCCAGGCCCAGGTCATGATCTTCCTCACGGCCACGCTCGCGGCGGTCGGCGCCGCGAGCGTGCCGCAGGCCGGCCTCTTCACCATGGTGATGGTGCTCCAGGCCGTACACCTGCCCCTGGAGGGCGTAGGCATCATCCTCGCGGTCGACTGGTTCCTCGACCGCTGGCGGACCGCCGTCAACGTGTGGGGCGATTCGGTGGGCTGCGCGGTGGTGGAGAAGATCCTGGGTTGGGGCGAAGACGCCGCGGGCCCGTAAAGGCCTTCTCCCGGTGTGAATGGCAGCAAAGAAAAAGGGGCGCGATGCGCCCCTTTTCTCGCTCGAATTCTTCTGGCGGGGCCGACGGGACTCGAACCCGCGACCTCCGACGTGACAGGCCGGCGCTCTAACCAAACTGAGCTACGACCCCGCTCAGCCTACCCATTGTACATAAACCGGCGTTCGAGTCAAGCAGGGCCGGCTTACTTCTTCGCCTTCTCCCAGTCGGCCAGGAATTTATCCAGACCGATATCCGTGAGGGGATGCTTCAGGCACTGCTCGAGCACCTTGTACGGGACCGTTGCGATGTCGGCGCCGGCGATGGCCGCATCCACGACGTGGAGGGGATTTCGCACGGAGGCCGTTATGATCTCACAGTCGTAATCGTAGTTGTCGAAGATGGCCCTGATCTGCTCCACGAGTTCCATGCCCACGTGGCTGATGTCGTCCAGCCGTCCGACGAAGGGCGACACGAAAGACGCGCCGGCCTTGGCCGCCAGGAGAGCCTGGGACGGAGAAAAAATCAACGTCACGTTCGTCCGGATGCCCTTCCCTTTGAGTGCGTGCGCAGCCTTGAGGCCCTCGGCGGTGATGGGCACCTTTATGACCACGTTCTCGTGTATGGCGGCCAGGGGCTGGGCCTGCCTGACCATGCCCTCGGCGTCCAGGGCAGTCACTTCCGCGGACACGGGGCCGTCCACGATGGAGCAGATCTCTGTCACCACGTCCTCGAATTTTCGTCCGCTCCTGGCTATGAGAGACGGGTTCGTGGTCACGCCGTCGATGACGCCCCAGTCGCTGGCGGCCCTGATCTCGTCCACGATGGCCGTATCCAGAAAGATCTTCATCCTCTCTCCCTCCAGTCCCTTCGCTGAAATCTCCTACTCGTCCTCGCTATCGCCGTTTCCGTTGGGGTCGGCTTCGGGCTCGAGAAGCGCGATGGCCGCCACGTGGTCGTCCTTGTCGGGGCGGATCACCTTGAATCCCTGCGTCCTGCGCCCCACCCGCGATATACCGTTCACGGGAGTGCGGAGGATCTGGCCGCCGGCGGTGATGACCATGATCTCGTCCTCGTCGCTCACGCGGATTCCACCGACCACCGGCCCGTTCTTGGCCGTGATCTGGATGTTGATCACGCCGTAACCGGCCCGGCCCTGTATTCGGTAGTGCTTCAGGGGCGTCCGCTTTCCGTAGCCCTTTTCCGTTATGGTGAGGAAGTCACCTTCCACCTCGACGGCCTTGCCCTGGCCTTCCTCGTCCGCCGAGTCCACCACGGTGCCCGTCAGGACGTCCATTTCCACGACTTCGTCGTCGGACCTCAGGCGGATGCCTATGACGCCGCGGCTGGTGCGCCCGGTGGGCCTCACCTCATCCTCGGCGAAGATGATGCACTGTCCCTTGCGCGTGGCCAGGAAGACATGGCTTCTGCCGCCGCTGATATCCGCGCCCACCAGCTCGTCCCCCTCCTGGAAGGTGATGGCTATCTTCCCCGTTGTGCGGATGGACTCGAACTCCTTCATGACCGTCCGCTTCACGAGTCCCTTGCGGGTCGCCAGGATGAGGTAGTGTTCCTCGTCGAAGCACTTGCGGGCGGACAGGGATCCGAGGATCTTCTCACCCGACTCCAGCGACAGGAGGTTCACGAGCGCCCGTCCCTTGGCCGCGGTGGTGGCCTCGGGGATCTGGTACACCTTCAACGAGTAGACCTTTCCGAGGTTGCTGAAAAAGAGGAACGTATCGTGCGTCGAGGCTACGAAGAGCCGCTCCACGAAATCGTCGCCCCGCGTCGACATGCCGGAACGGCCGCGGCCGCCTCGGTGCTGGCTTCGGAACTCGTTGGCCGACGTCCGTTTGATGTAGCCGCTGTGCGTGACGGTGATGACCATCTCCTCTTCGGCGATGAGCTCCTCGATGCTGATGTCGCCCGTATCCTCGATGATCTGGGTCCTTCGCGGGTTGGCGAATCCATCCTTGAGAGCTTTCAACTCGTCGCACATGATGGCCTTGATGCGGGTCTCGCTGCCCAGGATGTCCGTAAGGTCTGCTATCTTTCTCAAAATCTCCCGGTACTCGGCCAGGATCTTGTCGCGTTCCAGGCCGGTGAGCCTCTGAAGGCGCATGTCGAGGATGGCCTTCGCCTGGATCTCGCTCAGCGCAAACTTCTCAATGAGGCCTGCCCTGGCAACGTCCGGGTTCTCGGCGGCGCGGATCAGGGTTATCACTTCGTCCAGGTGATCCAGCGCCGTGGTCAGACCTTCCAGGATATGGGCCCGTTCCTTGGCCCTGTCCAGTTCGTACCGCGTCCTTCGGATGATCGTCTCGCGCCGGTGCTCGATGAACGCCTCGATCAGCCCTTTGAGCGTGAACAGCCTGGGCTGGTTGCCGGAGATGGCCAACAACTGGACCCCGAAGGTCGTCTCCATCTCCGTGAACTTGTACAGCTTCTTCAGGATGATGTCGCTGATCTCGCCGCGGCCGAGTTCGAGCACCACGCGGATGCCCTCGCGGTTCGACTCATCGCGGATGTCGGTGATCCCCGTGATCCTCTTTTCCCGGACGAGGTTGGCGATCTTCTCGATGAGGTTGGCCTTGTTGACCTGGTAGGGTACCTCGGTGATGATGATGGCCTCGCGGTCCTTTTTGAACTCCTCGGTGTGCGCCTTGGCACGGATCCGGACGAGTCCCTTGCCCGTTTCGTAGGCCTGCTTGATGCCGGCCCGACCGAGGATGAGCCCCGCCGTCGGAAAATCGGGACCCGGGACCAGCCCCATGAGTTCCACGGTGGAGATCGAGGGGTTCTCCACGGTCGCCACGACGGCGTCCACCACTTCACCGAGGTTGTGCGGCGGGATGTTGGTGGCCATGCCGACGGCGATGCCCGATGACCCGTTGACGAGCAGGTTGGGCACCGTGGCGGGCAGGACGGTCGGTTCGGTCTCTTCCCCATCGTAGTTGGGGATGAAGTCCACCGTGTCCTTCTCGATGTCCTCCACCATGGCGTGCGCCAGCTTGGCCATCCGGATCTCGGTGTATCGCATGGCCGCCGGCGAATCGCCGTCGATGGACCCGAAGTTGCCCTGGCCGTCCACCAGCGGGTGGCGCATGGAGAAATCCTGGGCCATCCGCACGATCGTATCGTAGATGGCCGAGTCGCCGTGGGGGTGGAACTTTCCCATGACGTCGCCCACGATGCGGGCGGATTTCTTGTACCCCCGATTCCAGTGATTCCCCGCGCTGTACATACTGTAGAGCACCCGGCGGTGGACGGGCTTCAGTCCGTCCCTGACGTCGGGGAGCGCGCGCCCGATGATGACGCTCATGGCGTAATCGAGGTAGCTCTTCTTGAGTTCGTCCTCCAGGTGAACCGGAACCGGACGGTCGAACAGTTGTGGCTCTGTGGTCATAAGTAATCCTCAAAGAGGGTGATCGTCGACCGGGCATCGATCCCTACCCGGAGGCGGCTTCCGATGGGCCGCCGCGAGGGCCTTCGTCTCCGAAGGCCCGGATCACACGCTGTCAATGGATCGTCCCTACACTCTATACATCCAGGTTTGTAACGTTCAGGGCGTTCTCCTCAATGAACCGGCGCCTGGGCTCGACGGCATCTCCCATGAGGATCGAGAAGAGGTTGTTGGCTTCCACCGCGTCCTCGATTCTGACCTGCAGGAGCCTGCGCCGGGTGGGGTCCATGGTCGTCCCCCAGAGCTGCTCGGGGTTCATTTCGCCCAGACCTTTGTAGCGCTGCACGTGATACTTGCTCTTTACGGCGCCCAGGAGGGCTTCGAGGATTGCCCGGCGGTCGGAGACCGTCTCATCCGCGCCGCCGTTTTGAATGATGAAGGGGGGCTTCATGAAATCCTTGAGCTGCTTGCGGAGAGACTGGACCGTGAGGAACTCCGAGGCGTGGTGCAGGGTGTGGCACACCAGCGCGGGCAGGGCCAGATCCTGGTCCTGGGCCGTGAATTCATAAAGGCTGTGCTCCTCGTCGAACTTCAGTTCGGTCACCGAGAATCCCATGTCCCTCAGGGCGTTGCGCATGTCCTGTACGCGTCCCATATCGGCAAAGAGGTCCCTGCACAGGTCCTGCTCGAAGAGGAACTTCAGCAGCTTCTCGGAAAAGCCCTTGCGCTCCAGGCGCAGCAGGAGGCGTTCGTAGCGCTGCAGAAGCTCCAGGATGTTTCCGAGTTCCTCGCCCTGGTAGGTTTTGTCGAGGGCGGGAATCGTGATCTTGTAACTGTCCACCGCCTTCTGGATAAAAAACCGGGTCAGTTCCTCTTCCGTGCGGATGTAATGCTCTTCCTTGCCCTTGGCCACCCTGTAGAGCGGTGGCTGGGCGACGTAGACGTGGCCGCTCTCGATCATCTCGGGAAAGTGCCTGTAGAACAAGTCAGAAGCAGTGTTCGGATGTGGCTGCCGTCCACGTCGGCGTCTGTCATGATGATGGCCTTGTGATACCTGAGCTTGGAAGGATCGTAGTCCTCGCGCCCGGTGCCGGCGCCCAGTGCCGTGATGATGGTCCGGATCTCGTTGTTCGACAGGATCTTATCGAGCCGGGACTTCTCAACGTTCAGGATCTTGCCCCTCAGGGGCAGAATTGCCTGGGTCTTCCTGTCCCGGCCCTGCTTTGCCGAGCCGCCGGCCGAATCGCCCTCCACCAGGAAGATCTCGCTCTTTGCCGGGTCCTTCTCCTGGCAGTCGGCGAGTTTTCCGGGCAGGGACTCGCTGTCCAGCGCCCCTTTCCGGCGCGTGAGCTCCCGGGCTTTACGCGCCGCCTCGCGGGCGCGTGAGGCCTCCACGACCTTCCCGATCACGGACTTGGCCACGTCCGGGTTTTCCTCGAAAAACTGGCCCAGGAACTCGTTCAACGCCGTTTCCACCAGGCCCTTCACCTCGGAATTGCCCAGCTTGGCTTTCGTCTGGCCCTCGAACTGGGGGTTGGGAATCTTGATCGAAACGACGGCAGTGAGACCCTCGCGCACGTCGTCGCCCGAGAGGTTGACCTTGAGGTTCTTCGTGAGTCCGCTCGACGCGGCATAGGCGTTGACGCTGCGCGTGAGCGCCGCCCTGAACCCCGCCAGGTGCGTGCCGCCCTCTACGGTGTGTATGGAGTTAACGAAGGAGTAGACCATCTCGTTATAGCCGTTGTTCCACTGTATGGCGCATTCCAGGATGATCTTGTCCTGCTCCCCCCGATAGACGATGGGGTTGGGATGCAGTGTGTTTTTTCCCCGGTTGAGGTATTCCACGAAGGCCGCGATCCCGCCCTCGCTGAAATATTCGGCCTTCTTGTCCTCCTCTCGCTCGTCGGTCAGGCTGATCTTCACGCCGGCGTTCAGGAAGGCCAGCTCCCTGAAGCGGGTATTCAGAATGTCCCAGCTGAAGGTCGTCTCCTCGAAGATTTCCGTATCGGGCTTGAAGGTGATCCGGCTCCCGTGTTTGGTCGCGGGTTTGGGTGTGCCCGTCTTGGTCAGCGGTCCCTTGGCGATTCCCTTTTCATAGCTTTGAACATAGACGCCTTTGTCGCGCCATATCTCCAGGTCGAGGTGCTCCGAGAGACCGTTGACGACGCTGACACCCACGCCGTGGAGTCCACCCGATACCTTATAGGCTTCGTTGTTGAACTTTCCGCCCGCGTGCAGAACGGTCATGACCACTTCGGCGGCCGGCTTCCCCTCCTCGGGATGGATGTCCACCGGTATGCCGCGGCCGTTGTCTTCCACGGTGACGGAATCGTCGGGGTGGATCGTCACCCTGATGTCGTCGCAGTAGCCCGCCTGTGATTCGTCGATGGCGTTGTCCACGACCTCCCAGACCATGTGGTGGAGGCCGGTCGATCCCGTTGATCCGATATACATGGCGGGCCGCTTGCGCACGGCCTCGAGACCCTCCAGGACCTGGATGGAGGAGGCGTCATAACGCTTCTGTTCTTTCTGGGGCAGCTCTTTGGCTTCGCTCACGATGCAATCTCCCGGTTCAGGGGCTCTCCCCCTAGCCTTCATCTATGATTCGCCCGTCCTCCACGCGGAACTGATGTGGATGGACCCACTCGTCCGAAAGCGGGCGGGTTGCGGTCATGATCAACTGGGCTCTGTCCTGCATGAGCCGCATCATCTTCCCGACGCGGCTGCTGTCCAATTCGGCCTCAACGTCGTCGAGAAGAAAGAGAGGGGCGTCCCCGCCCTTCTCGACCACCATCAGCACGCTCGTTAATTTTAACATCCAAACGGCCGTTCTGACCTGTCCTGCGGATCCGTAGGCACCCATGGGTTTTCCGTTCAGGAGTACCTCCACCTTGTCACGGTGCGGGCCTGCCAGTGTCGTACCCACTCTCGCCTCCTCGGATCGGAGCCTCGCCAGGGATCCCGCGAGATCCTTGCCTCCGCTGGGATTATAGACGATCCGGACCCTCTCTCTGTTGTCGAGTTCGCCCCCGAGTTTGTCCAGTAGGACATTGATTCTTCCGGAAACGTCCCGGCGTTCTCTCCTTATTTCATCGGAAAGCCCTGTGTAGGTCCTGGTCCAGGCGTCCAATTCTCTCGACGGTACAGGGTCCGCCTTCAGGAGTTGATTGCGTTGCCTGAGACACCGTCCAAAAGCCAGTAATGTGTCGAGATAGGCCGAGCGTCTCCTGACCGCGGAGGCATCGAGAAAGTCCCGCCTAAATTTTGGTGCGCCTCCGACGAGGCTTCTATCCTCCACGCTCAGAATGACCACGGGCATTGTCTCGAGGTATGCCGGCAGGGGAACCTGGGCGTTGTCCTTGAGATACTGCTTGCCGTCCCTGCCGATCACCACGCTCAATTCGTGATTCACGCCGGGATATTCCACACGTCCTTCGAGGCGGGCGGCCTCCCGCCCTTCGCCGATCAGGTAATCGTGGCGGTTCTCCCTGAACGACCGCGTCGTGCCGAGGATGTATATCGCTTCAAGAAGGTTCGTTTTTCCCTGGGCGTTGTCTCCGTGAAAAAGGCTGACGGTTGCATCGAACCTGAGGGTGGCACCGTTCAGGTTTCGAAAACCGTCCACGCTCAGGTCGCGCAACCTCAATCAAACCTCAACGGCATGACGATGTATTTGTGAACGCCTTCTTCGGGCGGCCTTACCGGCTGTAACATAGCCTGGTAGGCCCCGTCCTTCATGGTCACGCTCACCTTCTCCGCCGCGCTTTCCGAGAGAAAATCTATCAGGTAATCCACGTTGAACACGATGTTGGCGGCCTCGCCTTCGTAGTCCTCGCAGCTCACGTATTCCCGGCCTTCGTCCCCCGTTTCCTGGTTCCTGACCAGGATCTCGAGGTTTCCGCCGGGATCGAAGTCCAGCGTCACGGCCCTCGTTTTGCTTTCCGTCACCATTGATACGCGCTTGAGCCGCTCGAGGAGTGTAACCCTGTCGAGGATGGCCTTCTTATCCAGATCGGACGGCAGGACTTTTTCATAGGCAGGAAATGTCGTGTCCATTAAGCCGACTATAGAGCAGCCTGCTACCCATTTCGAGAAAGATGTGATTATCCTTGAATGTAAGCGTCACGTTCTCGGCCTCGTCGAGCTTGAGAAACTCGGTCAGGGTCTTTCGTGGAATGAGCACGCGCATCGGGGTTTCGACGGGAAGCTCGCACGCCCTTTCGGTATACGTCAGGCGATGCGAATCGGTGGACACCATGGCGAGTTTGCCCGCCTCCAGGATCAATAAGCCCCCTCTCACCGAGAATCGGCTGTCGTCGGCACCGACGGACACGAGCGTCTCCGCGATGGACTGCTTAAAGGCCGCGGCCGAAAGAGTCAGCCGCGTACCATCCCCCGGTTGAAGGAGCGTCGGATAGTCCTCTTCGGGAAGGGTCTGCAGGCGATATTCCTGTTTTCCGCCCACGGGCTGAAGAAAGAGCTTTCCTTCCGGAGTCGTTTTCAGGGAAAGAGACGTGTCCTGTCCGAGAAAAGCACGAACGATGGACCCGAACTTCCGTGCGGGTACCGTAATTCCTCCGGGCTCTATGACCTCGGCCGGACACTGCGTCCTCAGGGTGACCTCAAGGTCCGTGGCAGCCAGTTCGACGTGGTTGTCCTCGGCCCTCAGAAGCAGATTGGAGAGGATGGGGATGGTAGCCTTGCTTTCGACGATACCCAGTGCGAGATTCAACTCCGATTGCAGGGTGCGTGTTTCTATACGGATATCCATGGATATTACTCCTCTCCAATAAAGAAGGAATAGTAGGGCCTGTGGATCTGTGAAAAAGAGCACAGGTCTTTATGGCTCCTGAACTTACCCTCCGTATAATCCTGTGGATAAACTGGCGGTTCTTTGTGTATATAAAGCCTGCCGAAGGCATATTGGACTTTTACACAGGATTTGCACACTATATTTTGCACAGTTATGGCCTAACCTCAGCGCAATGAGCGTATAAAGTTGTGGACCTGCTGTTGAAGTTGGTGGTCCTTGTCCATTCTCTCTTCGATCTTTCGGATGGAATGAAGGACCGTCGTGTGGTGCTTTCCACCGAATTTTCTACCTATCTCCGGCAGGGAGGAACTCGTCAGTTCCTTGCACAGGTACATCGCAACCTGTCTTGGGAGCACGATATTGGCCTTGTTGGTCTTGGCTTTAAGGTCCTGCACCTTCATTTTATAGAAGGCGGCGACGTGCTTCTGAATACTCTCCACGGTAACGGCGCGGCCATCTTCCTTGAAGAGGTTCTCGAACGTTTCCTTAGCGAGATCAAGCGTGATCGGCATCCCCTTGAAGGAAGAAAATGCGATAAGTCTGAGGAGACAGCCCTCAAGCTCCCTGATATTGCTTTTGATTCGGCCGGCGATGTAGAGGGCTACTTCCTCCGGGACGTTCACCCTGTGAGCCTCGGCCTTTTTATAGAGAATGGCGACCTTAGTCTCGAGTTCCGGAGGTTGTATGTCCGCTATCAGGCCCCACTCGAAGCGTGAGCGCAGCCTCTCTTCGATGCTCTGAAGATCGCGGGGCGGGCAGTCGCTGCTGATCACGATCTGCTTCTGCGATTCGTACAACGCGTTGAATGTGTGAAAAAGCTCTTCCTGGGTGCCGGCCTTGCCCGCCAGGAACTGCACGTCATCCAAAAGGAGGATATCGACCTTCCTGTATCTCTCCCGGAACTCGTGCTGCTGGCGGTGGGCGATCGAACTGATCATCTCGTTCATGAAGCGTTCTGTGGAGAGGTACGAAATCGTTGAGATCCGGGAAGATGGTGCCGAGCTCGTGGCCGATGGAATGCATGAGATGCGTCTTGCCAAGGCCCACGCCGCCGTAGATGTAGAGGGGGTTATAAGAATTAGCGGGATTCTGCGCGACGGCCTGACAGGCGGCGTAGGCGAACCGGTTCGAGGGGCCCACGACGAAGGTGTCGAACCTGTACTGGGGGTTGAAGGAGGGCTTTTGACCGCCGTTCCTGCGCCTCTCCTGGGTCGGCGCCCTTACCCTTGCCTTTCGCCGGTTCGGGCGCGACGAGTACGAGGTCGTTGTCCTCCCCGTCCTCGAACTCCACTTCGAAATCCTGGTAACCAAGTTCTCTGGCCGTCTCTTCAAACAGGCCGCGGTAGTTCTTCTCGATCCATTCTTTAAAAAGCGGATTGGGGACGAGGACCCAGACCTTGTGGCCCTCCTTGCGAATCGGTTTGAGAGGCTTGAACCAGGCGTTGAAATTGCCTTCGGGAACCCTCCCCCTGACACCGTTAAGAATCTTAGTCCAAAAACTATACGACATGATTCTTTTTCACAAAGTTATCCACAGTGTGTGGAAAAGAGCGAGCCTCGACCCGTCATGCGACCGTCCCATACACCCACAACCCAATGAAGGCAAACCGGCGGTCCGCCCCCCGAAAGCTTCCGGCTAGCCCTAGTTTCCATTCCAACGCACAGTATGCGCCAATTTCTCTTGTAAATAAAGACCCACTTGAAGCCTTTTCCGGGCATCGTGCCACGGCGGAATCGCCGGTTCTTTCGGCCCCTCTCGGCGCCCGCGAAAGCCGGCGCACCGAAGCGCGCATGGAGGGACCCCACACCCGGACGGCACCGCGGCTTTTCCGGAAGCAGGGAAAAGTGTTAGCCTATCCCGGCGAGAGGAGGAGCCGGGGTGAAACCTTCGCGGAAAAGCGGGCGTAAACAGACACCATGAGCGCGGTTCTCTCTGTTCAGGATGCAATCGTCAGCTATGGAAGGGTCAAGGCCCTCGGGGGGGTCGCCTTTCAGGTCGACGGCGGGGCCGTGGGACTTCTGGGTCCGAACGGGGCAGGGAAGTCCACCCTGATTAAAGCCATTCTCAATCTGGTTCCACTCGATTCGGGGCGCATCACGGTGATGGGCACGGACAGCCGGAAACTAGGTCCGGCCCTCAGGGACTCCGTCGGCTACGTGCCCGAACGGGGAGGCGTCCGGCCGGGCATGAACGGTGTAGCCTGGGTGGCCCTGCTGGGGGAACTCTCCGGTCTGCCGCGCCGGTCGGCCGTGGAAAGGGCCCACGAGGTTCTGCAGTACGTCGGGCTCGAAGAAAGCCGCTACCGGAATGTCGAGACGTTTTCCACGGGAATGCGACAGCGGCTCAAGCTGGCGGCGGCCCTCGTCCACGACCCCGCGTTGCTCCTGCTCGACGAGCCCACGGCCGGCATGGACCCCGTCGGCCGCGAAGAAATGCTGGAGCTCTGCGGCGATCTCGTCAAGAAAGGCAAGACGGTTCTTCTGTCGACGCACATCCTCAAGGACGTGGAGGTGCTCTGCGATCACGTCGTCATCCTGCACAGGGGAGAAGTGCTCGCGGGGGTCTCGGTGGAGGACTGGACGCGCAGCGAAGCCCAGCATTTCCTCGTGCAGTGGGAAGGCGACGGCGACGCATTTGTGGCGGCGTGCACGGCCGCGGGCTGGACCGTGGAGCGGCGTAGAGACGGCCTTCTCAAGCTGGTCCTTCCGCCGGGCGAAAAGCCGAGGGCCGTCTTCAAGCTCGCGAGCGAAACGGGCGGGGCGATCAACCGCTTCGTCCGGGAAGCCACATCCCTGGAAGAGCTGTTCCTTTCGGCCCTCCAGAAGAACGGGGTGAACCATGCCGATCTTTGAGCAGGGCTACGAGACCTACGAAGGATCGAAGCGCTCGGTCAAGCGGCGCTGGATGCCCCTCTTTCGTGAAGAGGTATCACCCTTTTTTAAGCACAAACGGTTCATCTTCCTTTTGATCCTCGCCCTCGTGCCGTGGATGTACGGCGTGGCCCTCACATTCCTGCATACCCAACTGGGCAACGCCGAGTGGGCCAAGGAGCTGGTCGGCAAACTCCCGGAGGTCAACGAGACGCTCGTGGCCAAGCTGCTGGCAAACGGCTATGACCTGTTCCTGCTCCTCATCGTCGTCATCTGGGTCGGCTCGGGCCTCGTGGCCAGGGACCGAAAGGACAAGACCCTGGAAGTCTTCATGAGCCGCGCGCTCAGCCCCACGCAATACCTGTGGGCCAAGGGCGCAGCGCTCGGGCTTTTCCTCATGCTGTTCTCGCTGCTGCCGACCCTTGTCCTGGTTGTCTTTCAGGTGGGGCTCACGGGGGACGCCGGCTGGATCCTCGCCCATTTTCGCGTACTCTGGGGCACCACCCTGTACACGCTGTTCGGTCCATGCGTCCTGATCCTCTTCATGCTCGCGCTGTCTTCGCTGGGCCGATCACCTCGGATCGTCGGCCTCGTCTTCATCGCCATCGTGTTTCTCGGGAACGTCGCGTGCGGCATACTCTACGGGATCACGCACAGCGTTTCCGTGTGGTTCTTTTCCGTGTCCACCCAGCTGTCCCTCCTGGCCCACCGGTGCCTCGGGGTCGCCCCGCCCAGGCACGAAGCCATGCCTTTCGGCGCGACCGTCGTCTTTTTCGTGGGACTTGCCCTGGCGAGTCTGGCCGTCCTGGCTCTCCGTTTTTACAGGCGGGGGGTGCTTCGATGATCCGGGTCGAACACGTCTCCAAGTGGTACGGGCTTGTGGTCGGTGTCAACCGGATCAGCCTGGAGCTTGAGCCCGGCGTCACGGGATTGCTGGGCGTGAACGGCGCGGGCAAGAGCACCCTGCTGAACCTGATGGCGGGCCTTCTCAAGCCCTCTTCGGGCAAGGTGGCGCTCGACGGGCAGCCCATCTTCGCCAACCCCGACGCGCTGAGGCACCTCGGCTACTGCCCCAGCCCAGATCACATGTACGACGACCTCACCGGTCTCGAGTTCGTGGCCTACATGGGCCGGCTGTCGGGGCTTGCACCCGCGAAGGCCAGAAACAGGGCGAGGGAGGCCTGCGACGAGGTCGCCATGGGCCCAGAGGCCGGAAAGCGCATCAGGGCCATGAGCAAGGGCATGCGCCAGAAGGTCAAGATGGCCCAGGCGCTCGTTCACGACCCGAAGGTCCTGTTGCTGGACGAGCCGCTCAACGGCATGGACCCTCCGAGCAGGGCCCAGACAATCGTAGCCATCAAGCGTTGGGGCGACGAGGGGCGCTGCGTCCTCGTCTCCTCCCACATGCTCCACGAGGTGGAGGCAATGACCGCCCGCATCCTGCTGCTGCACCATGGAAAGCTCCTGGCGTCCGGCGAGGTCCCGCAGGTCCGCGAGGCCATCGCGAGCCGGCCCATGCGGGTCTTTCTCCGGTGCGCGGACAACCGGGTGCTCGCCGCCGAACTCGTTCCATGGACGAGCGTGCAGTCCGTCGCTTTCAGCGGCGACGGGAACAGCCTGAACGTGGAAGTGTCCGACATGGCCGATTTTAGGCGGCGCCTCGTGGACCTTCTGGCACAAAGGGACATGGGGCTGGAAATCCTGAACCCGCTCGACGATAACCTCGCTGCGGTCTTTTCCTATCTGGTGACGTGATGTTCGACCATGCGACGAGGGCTCTATTCGGCTATACCGTACGGCAGATGACGCGGACCCTCAAGGCGCTCCTGTTCGGCCTGCTCGTGTGCGTGCCCTGGGGCGTTGCCCTCCTGCTCAGGCTGCTGATCGCAAAGGGCATACAGGTGCCGATGGGCGGCGTCACCCTGTACGGCATGCTCGTGCTGGCCTACGTGATGGGCTTCCTGGTGCCGCTCTCCACACTCTTTTTCGGCACGGCCCTCATCGCCGACGAGATCGAAGGCGGAACGCTGCCCTTTCTTTTCGGGCGGCCGATCCGCCGCGAGAGACTCTTTCTCGTCCGCTACGCCGCCATGTCCGCGGTGCTCGTGGCCGGCAGCTGGCTCTCCGTGGTCGGGACGTACGTTCTGACGCTTACGGGATCCCCCGGGCATCTCCTGAGCGGCGAAATCGGCACCCTGGCCGGAGATCTGGTCACCGTGGCGCTGGGCACGCTCGTTTACGGCGCGCTCTTCGCCCTCCTGGGGCTCGCGCTGAAAAAGCCCCTGTTCTGGGGGTTCTTCATCGGCTTCGGCTGGGAGAACATGGTGGCGTGGCTTCCTGGGTTCCTGAAGCGGTTCACCGTCCTCTTCCACCTCCACACGTTGCTCCCGCACGCCTCCGCGCCCGAAGGCGTCATCCAGAATCTCCTCGCTTCGACGGAGAGCCGGACGGCCGCGATCCTGTTTCTTGCGGTGTACCTGGCCGCGTTTCTCGCGCTGGGCGCCTGGTTCATAAGGCGATTGGAAGCCGGCGCGGCCGAGCAGGAGGGCGGATGACGGCCGTCTTCCCGGCGCAGCCGTCTCCTTCCTACCTCTATGCCGCCGCATCGGCGGCGCTACAATGACATCGAAGAGACACGCGGCCTGGGAAGTCCGCGAGTCCGGCATCCACGGACGGGGCGTGTTCGCCCTTCGTTCGATCCCGGCGGGACGCCGCATCGTGGAGTACACGGGAGAGCGCCTTTCGGCCGAGGAAGCGGACCGGCGGTACGATGACGAAACGGACGGGACGGCGCACGTCCTGCTCTTCGCCCTCGAGGACGGGACCTACATCGACGGTGGAAGCGGCGGGAGCGAAGCGCGTTTCATAAACCATTCCTGCGCGCCCAACTGCGAGGCCGTCGAAGAGGACGACAGGATATTCATCGAATCCCTCCGCACCATCCGGCCGGGCGATGAGATCACCTACGACTATGGTCTGGACCTTCCGGGGCGCCATACGAAGGAAGTGAAGGCTCAATATCCCTGCCGGTGCGGCGCTCCCGGCTGCCGCGGCACGCTCCTGGCCCCGCGACGCCCGCCCCGAAAGTGATTTCCAAGGGAAAAGGCGGGCGGGGGCGGCTTGGGTTCCGCCCCCGCCCGGCATCGGTGCGTTAGAAGCGGCTCGGAATCTTTCCGTCGACGGCGGCCGCATAGCGCTTGGCGGCGACGCTCCAGTTGACGTTCTCGTAAAATGCCTTCATATAGTCCGCGCGGCCTCCGGCGCCCCAGTCCACCATGTAGGCGTGCTCCCACACGTCCATGACGAGGACGGGCACGAAACCCGCGGGATGACCCTCCTCGTGGACCTGGATGAAATGGTTCGTGAGCATACCCGTGGCCGGGTCCAGGTAGAGTATGGCCCAGCCGATGGACCGTGTGGCGCCGGTCTTGATGAAGTCGTCCTTCCAGACCTCGAAAGAACCGTACTGAGCGGATATTGCCTTGACTAGCGGGCTGTCCGGCCCGGGGGCATCGGATCCCTGCTTGAGGTTGCCGAAGTAATACTCGTGAAGAACCATCCCGTTGTATTCGAAGCCGAAGCGGCGGCGCCTGTCTGCGTAGAGGGGCGTGCCGCCCTTCCCCTCTTTTCTGAGCGCTTCCAATTCCGCGCGCAGGGCGTTCGCGTTGGACACGTATCCCTCGTAGAGTTTCCAGTGCTGGTTGATCTGGCTTTCGGATATGCCTTTGAGGGCTTCCGGTTTCAGGGCGCTTTGCACTTCGTATGCCATGATACGTCCTCCTCTGGTCTTCTTTTTTTCGGGCCGCCGATCTCGCTGGAGGCAAGCCGGCCGGCCCAGCTTCTGAGATGAGATGTACACGACGAAAGCGGTCGCGAAAGATACCGTCCGACGAATAAACAGCCGTCGATTCATGATCGGCCTCCACGTGTCGCCTGGATCTACCGACGCGATCAATGAGAGGGCTCAGCAATAAGGCCTTCAG
The DNA here is from genome assembly GCA_963724125.1 of uncultured Acidobacteriota bacterium. GTDB lineage: Bacteria > Acidobacteriota > UBA4820 > UBA4820 > DSQY01 > CAVRTJ01. The sequence continues at coordinate 184,616 of CAVRTJ010000003.1, read as the reverse complement.
CTTGTACAATCTAGTATGAAACGAATGCTAGGTGAATTCAAGAAGAAATGGTGTTTCATGGGTGTCGCCCGGCCGGGCCGGCCGTCCCGGATGCGGCACGCCCCGCGGGTGCCCCGCACCCGGTAAAGAGCCTGAATTGGAGCCGGGCCTGGGCTTCGAGCATGACGCGGCCCGGGATAGCCCGGAGTCCCTCATCGAGGGCCGCACGAATCAGCCCCGTCCCGCCGTCCCGGACGACCAGGTCGAACACGGCGCTTCCGCCAAGCGGATAGGGGTAAGGCGAGAGGTCGCCTTCCTGCCCGACGGGCGTGGCGTTGACGAGCAGATCCCACGGTGCGAGGCGCCGGTCGGCCCAGCTTACGACCTCCATGCGGAACCTGCCGGCCAGCGCCTCCGCGGCTTCGGGTTTCCGCGCGGACATGGCGGCGGGCCCCATGCGCGCGGCCACGGCGCAGACCGCGGCCGCCGCACCGCCCGCGCCGAGGACGAGGGTTCGGCACGGGCGTGTCAGTCCGCGAAGGGCGTGCCTGATTCCGAATGCGTCCGTGTTCGCCCCCGTCCAGCCCCCGTCCCGCCACAGCATGGTATTGCACGCCCCCACCAGGCGTACGAGCCTGGAGGACGACGAAAGCCGTCGCACGACTTCCCTCTTGTGCGGAATGGTGACAGCGGCCCCCAGAAGCGGCAGCTGCCGGACGAGCCGGAAGAACGCATCCGGGTCTTTTACCGGAAGCTGGAGAAAGCGGCCCGGCAGGCGGAGTTCGCCCAGCCATCGGTTGTGGAGTCCGGGAGATCCGGTGACCGTCAAGGGCCAGCCGATGACTGCATAGAGAGGTTCATCGGCACGTACCTGCGCCGGACGGTACAGCCCGACAAGCTCGGCGAGGCCCATCTGTCCCGGCGCCGCGGTCGGCGATTCCGGCGCGGAGCAGTAGGTCGCCGCGGAGCCCCACGCAAGGGCCATCGCCCGGCTCGCCACCCCCGGCACGCCCATGGCGAAGGCGCAGACGTCCCCGCCGCCGCTCTCAGACTCGAGGAACTTCTTGATCCCGACCACGTCGGGAAAATCCGCGGCCGTTGGGACGAACTTGTACCAGGCCGCCCGAACGGCCCGCATGCGGCCGAGAATGTCCGCGGGATCGTCCGGCATCCCCTCGAAATCGTGAAAGGAAAGGACCAGCCGCGCCCTCTTCAACCCCCACAGGTCCGCCGGCAGGTCCTCCGAAAAGGGAACGTCCACCAGCGCGCCGCGTTCCTGGGCCGCACGCAAGAGCGTCGACTCGCGGGGAAGGACGGCGTTCCTGCAGCCCGACACGAGAAGGGGCATTTCCCGCGCAAGGTCGAACAAGGCTTCGCACGTTTCTCCCCGGGAGAGTGCGTCGATCCGGACCTCCACGCGGTCCGCGCCCGCGCCGGCCGCCAGGCGGGCTGAACGGATCTGATCTGAGGCGCGAGGGTTCGCGGTTGTGGCGATGACGGGTCCCAGCCGGTCCATGAACGCAGTATACTGGCACGGAGAGTAACCTGGAAACACCGGATTGACCCTGATCAGGAGACGAGGCGATGGATTTGAATCGGGTTCTGGAAGAGGAGAAGGCGTCGGTCGTCAAGAACCTCCGCCTGCAGGAGTCTTGTCTTGAGACCATGGGGCCGGCCCTGGTCCGGGCGGCGGAGCTGATGCGGCCGTGCCTGACCGGCGGCGGTACGGTCTACTTCTTCGGCAACGGGGGCAGCGCCGCGGACGCGCAGCACTGGGCCGCCGAACTGACGGGACGGTACATCCGGGAGAGGCGGGGGCTCGCCGGTGTGGCGCTTACGACGGACACCTCGGCCATTACGGCCATCGCCAACGACTACGGCTTCGATAAGATCTTCGCCCGCCAGATCGAGGCGCTGGCCCGGCCCGGCGACGTGGCCGTGGGCATCTCGACCTCAGGCAATTCCCCCAACGTGCTCTCCGGCCTCAAGGAGGCGCGGACCCGTGGATGCAAGACCGTCGCCGTGCTCGGGCGCGACGGCGGCCACATGGCCGCCGAAGCTGACGTGACGCTCCTCTACCCGGCCATGGAAACGCCGCGCATCCAGGAGTTCCACGCCGTTATCGGCCACCTCCTCTGCGCCCTCGTGGACGCCCAGTGATAAAGAAATCACCGTGAGCGGGCCTGCGGCATCTCCCGGCGGGCCGGGGCACGACATGCACTGACGCGGGTGAATTGAGTCCCCAAGCACTCCACCATCAAAGAAGAAACGGCCCGGGAGCGATCCCGGGCCGTTTGCGGTATGGCGGTTAAAACCGATCGTCCGACCTAGCGGCGGATCCTCGCCTTCTTCTTGCGGCTGAAGAACTTCTGCAGCCCCAGGTGGTCCCACCAGAGCACCACGGGGCTCGCGATGAAGACGGACGAGTAGGTCCCCACGATGATGCCCACGGTCAGAACGAAGGAGAAGGAGAAGAGCACTTCGCCGCCGAACAGGAGCATCGCCAGGACCACGAAGAAGGTCAGCATGGACGTGATCATGGTCCGGGACAGGGTCTCGTTGATGGACCGGTCCATGAGCTCGGCGTCCTCCTGTTTGCGCTGTGAGCTTCATGTTCTCGCGCATCCTGTCGAAGACGACGATGGTGTCGTTGATGGAGTAACCGAGCAGTGTGAGCATGGCGGCGATCGTCGGCAGGTTCACCTCCACGTGGAAGAGGGAGACGAAGCCCGTGGCGATGGTGCTGTCGTGCACGAGGGCCAGGACGGCGCCCAGGCTGAAGCGGAACTGGAAGCGGAACCAGGCGTAGAGCAGGATGCCGATGATCGACCCGATGACCGCCTGGATAGCCTTGTCCTGGAGTTCCTTTCCGACGGTCGGTCCCACGGTGTCCACGCGCTCGATGGCGAAGTTTCCGACCACGACCTTGTCCTTGAGGTAGTTGAACACGGCGTCGGTCATGCCCGGCATCTTTTTCAGGCTCTCGACGGACGGGAGGATGCTGTTGTGGAGCTTCTTGTACTCCTGGAGTGCCGCGCCGATCTTCGTGGCCACGTCGTCCGAACCGGAGATGGCGCCCTTGTGCAGGCCGTCGAGGATGATGTCCTCGATGGTCTTGGTGTTCGCCGTGTTTATGTCGATCTTGCCCGCGGCGAGGGCCTTGAGGATGGCCGGGCTGCGCAGGGTCTGCATGATCTGCTGGCTCTTCTTGGCGAGGGCGTCCTCGTCAAGCAGCTGTCCCTTGGCGTCCTTGGCGTCCATCCGGATCAGGAGTTCGTTGTCCTCCTTCTTCCCGAAACGGACCACCGTGATCTCGCCCTTGGTGCTCTTGAGCAGGTCCTTCTCTATGATACGGGGGTTGGGCGTGGTATCGAATCGGACCTGCATCTCCTGGCCGCCGCGGAAGTCGATGCCCCAGTTGATGCCCCGCGTGGCCAGGCTCCAGATACCGAGGGCGATCAGAATCCCCGAGATGCTCACGAATAGGAGCGTGTACTTCATGAAGGGGATATTCAGGTTGCGGAAGGCCGTGAGCGAACCGATAGAGAGGGTCGTCGGGCGTTTCCCGTCGCGTGTCCGGATTTTCAGGACGATGTCGTAGATGAGCCTGGAGACGAAGATCGCCGTGAACATGGACACGAGGATGCCCACGGTCAGGGTGACGGCGAAACCGCGGACCGGTCCCGTGCCGAACTGCAGCAGGAAGAGGGCCGCCACGAGCGTGGTCACGTTGCTGTCGAAAATGGTGATGAAGGCCTTCCCGAAGCCGTTGGCGACGGCCGTTTGCACCGTCTTCTTTTCGAGCAACTCTTCCTTGATCCGCTCGAAAATGAGGACGTTCGCGTCGATGGCCATGCCCAGTGTCAGGATGATACCCGCTATGCCGGGTACCGTGAGCACCAGGCCGAAGATGGTCATGATCCCCATCAGGATGACGAAGTTGAGCAGGAGGCAGACGTTGGCGTTGATGCCGGAAGCCCGGTAGTAGAGGAACATGAAGGCGAAGATGGCGAGGAGCCCCAAAATGCCCGAAACGGTGCCTTTTCGGATCGATTCGAGACCGAGGCTCGGTCCCACGGTCCGCTCTTCTGCGAACTTGGGGATGGCCGGCAGAGCGCCCGATTTGAGCTGGAAGACCAGCTCCTGGGCCTCCTGCGGCGTGAAGTTACCTTCGATGATACCCCGGTCGCCGATCTCGGCGTTGATGTTGGGCGCCGAGATGACGTTTCCGTCGAGTACGATCGCCAGCGGTTCGCCGATGTGCTTGCCCGTCAGCTCTCTGAACCGCTGACCGGCCAGGGCCGAGAGCTGGAAGCCCACGACGGGCTGACCGTACTGGTTGCCCTCGACCTGGACTTCCTGGAGGTCGCCGCCCGTGACCGTGGCCTGTGATTTGAGGGCGAAGTAGACCTCGCCGCCGAACTTCTCGCGGCTGCCGGGAACGATTTCCACGTCGGGAGGAACCTTGCCGCCGAGCGCCTTGACCAGGGCTTCGCGTGAGCTTTCGCCCCGCGGCGGCCCCACGACGAGGTGGAAGGAGAGCTGGGCGGCCTTACCGATCAGGGCCTTGATCTCGGTGGAATCCTCCACCCCCGGCAGCTCCACGACGATCTTGTTGGAACCGAGGCCCTGCCGGTGGATGGCCGGCTCCGAGACGCCGTACTTGTCGATACGGTTCCGGATGACCGCCACCGACTGCTGGATGGCCTTGTCGCGGAGGTCGTTCTCGTAGGACTTTTTCAGCGTCAGCTCGTACTTGCCGTCCCCAAGGGCGGAAAAACTGTAGTTGGCCAGGTCCTTGTCCGCGAGGCCGCGCACGGCGACACCGAGGTTCGGGTCCTTGCCCTGGACGATGATGGCGTTCTTCTTTTCGGTCGGCGAGTAGATCTGGTCGAACGGGACGTTCTGGTCCTTGAGATCCGACTGGGCGGCCCTGAGATCGGTCTGTACCCTGTTGTAAACGGAAACGTCCGTGTCCATCAGGAGGACGAGGTGGACGCCTCCCTTGAGGTCCAGACCAAGCTTTACGCCGTTGTGGAAGTAGAAGAAGACGCTCAGGACTATTACCGAGAGGACGAGAAGTGAACCGCCACTTGATGCTTTCGCGCATGAAACCCCCCTACTCCTTGAGAACGCCGGCGACGGCGGATTTATTGAAGGTCATCTTGACGTTGTCCGCCACGCGGATGACGACGATATCATTGTCTACGGCCGTGATCGTACCCCGGGCTCCGCCGATGGTGACCACCGAGTCGCCGGTCTTGAGGGCTTCCATCATGGCGCGCTGCTGCTTGGCGCGCTTCTGCTGAGGCCTGATGAGCAGAAAATAGAAAATCAAGATCAGGGCAATGATTGGAAGGAAAGCGACGAACGGATTGCTGTTGCCGCCGCTTCCACCCGGCTGGGCCATCAAGAGAAACCAAGGCATTCGTAACCTCCTAATAGAACGTCGAGAGAGAAGCTTGCACGGGCGCCGAGACGCCGCGCGCGACTTCCTTGGCCAAACCCCCGTTCGGTCGCGGAAGAAAACCTCCGGACGTTCCGGAGGTTTCAACCCGTAATTATGCCCTGAAGTGGCTTAAGAGTCAATAATTAAGGCCCGATCACCAGGTCTTCGGCCTTTTTGCCGAAGGCCACCGAAGCTCTTGCGCCGCCGAGCTGGGCGCCTGCGCACGGCCGACCCGGGAAACGAAAAGGGCGGCCCCTGAAGGCCGCCCCTGCATGGAATCATCGGGTTTGCGGTGCCTGACAGCCTGCCTAGTCCGCGTTGGGGTTCGTCTCCGGAGCGGCCACGACCACGGCCCGGCAGGCGGCCTCCTCGGCCTCCAGGTCCGGTGCTGGAGCGGCGGGCTTCACGAAGCGGTCCACCACCTCCCGGGTGTCGGCCACCTTGAGCTGGTCGATGAGGAAGGCGAACTTGTCCTCGAGGGTGCGTCCGATTTCGCCCCGGACGGCCTTGGGCAGGTTCCACCACTCCCGCTTGAGCGGTCCGAAGGCCTTCTTGCGCGTCTTGTAGAGGAACTGCTCCTCGGTCTGGCCCTCTTTGCGCTCCCCGGCGCAGGCCTCGCGCAGGTGGGCGTAGACGTGCTCCCGGAAGTCGCCGGGCAGGGCGGGGTGGTCGTAGATGATGTTCTGGAAGCCGGTGGCGAGGTGGACCTCGCAGGCTTCGTGCTCGGGGAAATGGTGGAAGGCGTCGTCGGGGAGCGTCGAAGCGCCGTGCTGGACCGTACCGCCCAGGCCGAAACGGCTTCGGGCCACCTTGGAAATGGAACTCAGCACGTCGAAATCGAGCGTGACGTCGGCCACGGTTCCATCCGGACGGACCACGCCGCCGTGGCTGGTGCCCGTCTGTACCGAAATCTTGCTGATGCCGTCGCGGGCGCCCAGCGCGTCGCGGTAGACCTCCATGAAGGCGGTGAACTCCTCCACCGTGCTGTTGTGGCCGCCCACTTCGCCGATCTCGCCGCCGACCGAAACCACGATGCCTTCCGGCTGGTGGTCACGGATGAACCGGGTGAGCGCGGCGCACACGTCGGCGTTGTCCTTCTGCTGCGCCTTGATATCGGGGCGTTCGAGCACGACGAGCGTCGAGGAGTCGATGTCGATGTTGTAGAAACCGGCCGTCAGCGCCTCGAGGATGAGGGTCTTCAGGCCCTCGATCTCGCCCGCGGGGTCCTTGAAATAGGACTTGGCCGAAGCCTGGAAGTGGTCCCCCTGGATGAAGACCGGGTCCGGTGTACCCCTCCCTCAGCGCGGCGCCGAGCATGACCGCCACGTATTCGCCGGGGCGCTGGTCGGTGTAGCCGATCTCGCTTTTCGCGATCTCGAAGAGGAAGGCCCCGCAGTTCTTGGCCATGGCGGCCCGGAAGAAGGCCCTGCCCGAATCGTACGCAAGGCCCCTGAGGTTCATGGCGGGTACGGTGAAGCCGCCGGCCTCGCCCCGGCCCATCGCGGCGTAGAGGTCGTGTATGGACGCCAGGTGGATGCCCAGGGCGGCCGCCGCCTGCTTGATGGCAAAGCGGGCCCTCGCGCGCACCTCGGGCGCCTGGGTGAAGACCGCCGTCTCCACGAGGTCGTCGGTCAGGGTGCCCCTGAACGAGGATTCGGCGGCCACCTTCGCGTCCGGTCCGGATCCCGCCAGAACGCCTTTGAGGCGGGTTTCGAGACTTTTCAGGTCATGGTAGATCATGAAAGCTGCCTCCATCGAATGGGGGTCATCACAACGAACCTAAACGGCGGAAATCCCTCCGTTCAGCGGCAGGTACTGGCCCGTGATCCAGCGGGCCTCGTCCGTGCAGAGAAACGCCACGACGCCCCCGATGTCGTCGGGCACCCCGATCCGCTTGAGAGGGGTCATCTGGGCGACGAAGGCCTTCTGCTCCTCGGGCTGGTGCGCCGTGGCGTCCGTGTCCACGAGGCCGGGGGCCACCACGTTGACCGTGATTCCGTGCGATCCGAGTTCCCTGGCCATGACCCGGCACGCGCCGTCCAGGGCGGACTTTGCCGCGGCGTGCGCGCCGAAACCCTCGCTGGCGAACCGCGACAGGCTGGAGGACACGGCGACGATGCGGCCCCACTCGCGTTCGATCATGCCCGGGAGCACCTGCGCCGCCAGCGCGTGGAGGGCGCCGATCTCGCCCAGAAGCTTGGCCGAGACCCCTTCCCACGGCAACTGCCAGAACCGGCCCATGGGGAAGGAGATGTTCGCGTTGTGGACGGCCGCCTCCACGGGCCCGAGCTTGTTCTCTACGGCCCGCACCATGGCTTCCACCGCCTTCGGGTCGCGAACGTCGGCCGGGAACACCGCGCCGTTGCCACCCGCGTCCGCAAGGACCTGCTCCGCCATGTCCACGTTGCTCAGACAGTTGACCGCGACCTTGTAGCCCCGGGCCGCGAGCGCCTTCACGATGGCCGCCCCGATGCCCCGGCTTCCTCCTGTGACCAGTGCCACTTTACCGTTCATTCCGGATTACCTCCTAAGCGCATTTGCATCCACGGTGTTCTTAATACCTAAAGATAACGGATGGACCCGCGTCGAGGCAAACGGTGTGGGAGGTGATCGAGTGAATAGTGACCGAGCCGCGGGCTAATCTTCGAAGCAAGAATGAACAGGGAGGATGGGAGGACGGGAGGATTGCGATTTGGGAATGGGGATTTGGGACTTAAAGGCGGCGGGGGACGGGCCGTTGGAGCGGCCGATTCTCTTCGGCCGGAGGGCCTCACAGTGAGGCGGTGAGGCAGTGAGAAGGATGGCAGGGAGGACATCTGTCTCCGAGGGCTAAGACCGAAAGGCTAAAGACCAAAAAGGAAAAGCGGAAATCGGAAGGCGGAAGTCGAAGACGGCTGCGAGCGGGCCTTCGAAGGCCTGCATACGCCTTCACCCTTAACTCTTAACCCCTTCACCGCGCCGTAAAGCGCATGGGAATTGGGATTTGGGATTTGAAAAGAATAGAGAATGAACCGCTGAGACCCAGAGGGCGCAGAGAAAAGGCGCCGAGGAACTGTGCCTTCGACGTATATCGGCCGCGCCGGTGCCTGCGGCACCTGTTGGCCGGCCAAGTCATGGCAGCCCGTGAAGCTAACGTATGAAGACCGATGTGGAGCTTCCCGGCTGCCACGGTCCTGGCCGCCCCGCGCTTCGCGCCGCGGCCTTGAGCCATCATAATTTCGCCGTCACTCGCCCCCACCTTTTAAAGAAGCGCCGACGGGAGCGGACCATCCGCTGTGTCGGCCTGCGGCGGCCGCATCCTCGATGTACACAAGTACGCCTGCGGTGCGGCCGCCTTGCCCTTCGTGCGGCTGGCCCACTCGCGTCGGGACGCGGCTTCCGATGCAGCGCATCGAAAGCCACCGCTAATGCGCCCTTGTGGCAATCACGGGCAGAACTTTCACACCGGACAGCCGTGATAGCGAGAAAGGCTTTCTACCCAATGACTGCATTCTCGGCGGTGATCGCGCAACCGACCCGAAGACGGGCCTTCGGTATCGTGGATTCCCCCCCCCCGCGGGAATGACGGCAACGGGCTGTAGTTCGATGGGGAGATCCCGCAGGGGCGACCTTAAGGTCGCGATCCTTCGAAGGTCCATCCCGAGCCGTATTGCTTTTCCCTAGTCCTTAGCCTTTCGGTCTTAGCCCTTGGAAGAAGACCTCTTGCTTCCATCTCACTGCCTCACCGCCTCACTGTGAAATCTTCCGGTCCATGGAACCGCCGCCACACCGGCCCGTCCCCCGCCGTCTTTTAAATCCCAAATCCCAATTTCCCATTCCCAAATCTTTTCCTCCCGTCCTCCCTGTTCAAACAATCCTCCGCTTGCGCCCCGGCAGCCGCATTTGCTAGTCTTGACGCGTTTCGGGGAGGACCGTTCGCATGCGCATTCTTTCGGGCATCCAGCCTTCTGGCAAGCTCCATATCGGGAACTATCTCGGCGCCATAAAACAGCACCTGGAATTGCAGGACAAGGGCGAGGCCTTCTACTTCATCGCGGACCTTCACGCGCTCACGACGGTGAAGGACCCTCAGGTTCTGAGGGAGAACGTCCGGGACGTGGCCCTGGACTATCTGGCCCTGGGCCTCGACCCCAAGAAGGCGACGTTCTACCGCCAGTCGGACATCCACCAGGTGCCCGAGCTGACCTGGCTTCTGACGACGGTCACGCCCATGGGCCTGCTCGAGCGCTGCCACTCCTACAAGGACAAGCTCGCCAAAGGCATCACGCCCGACCACGGCCTCTTCGCCTACCCCGTGCTCATGGCCGCGGACATCCTCATCGTGGACGCCAACGTCGTGCCCGTGGGCAAGGACCAGAAACAGCACGTGGAGGTGACGCGGGACATCGCCCAGCGGTACAACAACGTTTACGGGCAGGAGGTCTTCGTGATCCCCGAGGACCGCATCATGGCCGAGACGGGCGTGGTGCCGGGCATCGACGGCCAGAAAATGAGCAAATCCTACGGGAACGACATCGGCATGTTCCTGGAGGGCAAGGCCCTCAGGCAGCGCGTCATGTCCATCGTCACGGACTCCGCGCCCGTGGAAGACCCGAAGGATCCGGACACCAACAACGTCTTCGGCCTGCTCAAACTGTTCTGCTCGCCCGAGGAAGCGGCCTCATGGCGCGAACGCTTCCTGGCCGGCGGGCTCAAGTATTCGGATGCGAAGAAGCGGCTGCTCGAAATCCTCAACGAGACCTTCGGCGAGGCGCGCGAGCGGCGCAGGGATCTGGCCGAGCCGCCCGGACTACGTCGAAGACGTCATGCGGGAGGGCGCAGCACGGGTGCGCCCCATCGCCCAGGCCACGCTGGACCGCGCCAGAAGCGCGTGCGGCATAGACTGAACGAGACTGGGGGACAGGGATGATGGAGCGCAGAAAACACGCCCGGTATCCCGCGCTCCGCCCGTATCAGCCGGCTTCCTCGCCCACGCCGATCAGGGCGTTGACCTTCGCGGCGCAGATGAAGTCGTTCCTGGACAACCCCGATATGGCGTGGGTGCTGTAACGCACCACGCACCGGCTGTAGCCGACCTCCATGTCGGGGTGGTGGCCTTCCTGGTTGGCGATCCATGCCACTGCGTTCACGAAAGCCATGGTTTCGTAGAAATCCTTGAAGACGAAAGCGCGCGTGATCTCGGCGGCCTTCTCGTCCAGCTTCCAGAAGGGGAGCTGTTCGAGCAGTTCCGCGGCTTTGTCGCGGGTGAGCGGCTGGACGCCTCCCTCACAGGGTGCGCATCTCTGGCTGGTCAGCCTTTCCATGGACAACCTCCGTTTCTCCTCGGGCCGCGCCTCATGCCGGCGCGGCCGGTCCAGGTGTAATCAACGCACCGGCGAGCCGGAAAAGTCCACCCCCTTAACGAAAGTCAGGGATGATTCGCTCTTCCAAAGGCGCAAAGATCGCAGGGAGGCGTGCAATTCTCCGTTTCACGCGCTTTCAGGCACTCCCACGAGAACCCCCGGCAACGCAGGCGTTGTGTCCGGGGCGTCGGCATCGCTTGTCGCCGGATGGGCGCGAACATAGATTTGGGTATGCACCCACGATTGATTTTCACCCGAGAGGTGCGCGGAGGTATCCCATGACCGGCAAAAAAAAAGGAAAAGGCGGCCAGCACAGTCCCTATCGTGGACCCTGGCCGGAGGACAAAGCCACCAAGTATTCCGGGCGCAAGCCGCAGAAAGACAAGGACGTCCCGAAGACAGAGACGGAGGACGGCCCCGGCCAACCGAACCCCCAGAAAGCTCCCCAGAACGCGCCCAAATAGTGATAGAGTCATAATCTTGACAATCGGGCCTCCCCGTCTGTCCCAGGGGGAGGGTGGTCCGGCGCTGTCTGCCCGCATGCGCGCGGCGGTTCTTCGTCACGCAACACGTTTAAGGGGGAGCCTATGAGAATGGGTGTGCTGATCCTTCTGGTCACCGTCTGCGGCTTTATTCTGCCGGGCGCCTGCATTCAGGCCGCCAAACCGACCCCACCGACGCTCGGTGAAGTGCGGAGCACCATGGGCATTCCCTCCGAGAGCACGGCCCTCAGGGGTCAGAAGGACAACGTCGGCTTCGCCTCCACGGCCGAGCAGATGGCGGAGGTCTGGCGCCTCTCCACGACTCCGCCCGCCCCCGATATTCTGGGAAAAGCGCCGTCGTCCACCGTGGTCGGCGTGATCTGTCCGCACGACGACTACGTCTACGCGGGGCGCGTCTACCGCGCGGTGCTTCCCCAGGTGAAGGCCCGTCGGATCATCGTGGTCGGCGTCTTCCACAAGTGGCGGGCCTTCGGCGCGCACGACGCGCTGGTTTTCGGCCCCTACAAGGCGTGGCGCTCTCCGGACGGAGACGTGCCCGTTTCCTCTCTGCGGGAAGACCTCCTGAAGACGCTGCCGGGGGGCGACTGGATCCGGGACGCCGCCATGCAGGACTCGGAACACTCGGTGGAGGCCATCGTGTACTGGCTCAAGCACATCCACCCCGATCTGGAGATCGTCCCCTTCCTCGTCCCGACCATGAACTTCGACCGGATGCACAGACTCGCCGACGACACGGCCGACGCCATCAAGACCGTTTGTGCACAAAGAGGTTGGGTTTTAGGGAAGGACGTGGCGGTGGTCATCTCCTCGGACGCCACGCACTACGGGCCCGACTTCGACTACGAACCCTACGGCGCAGGCGGCATAGCGGCGTACGAGAAGGCGGTCAGGGCCGACGAGGCCCTGCTGAAGGGGCCCCTGGCCGGCCGGATCGACACCGCCAAGGTGCGCGAGGTGTTCGATACCTTCTGCGATCCGAAGAATCCGGGCACCTACCGACGGACGTGGTGCGGCCGGTACAGCGTGCCCTTCGGGCTGCTCCTCATGGACAGGCTCGCCCGGGACGGGGCCGCCGGCGCGCGCGGCGCGCTGGAGGGCCATCCCATCGCCTACGCCACGTCCGTGGGCTGGCCGGAACTGCCGGCGAAGACGCCCGGACTCGGCAAAACCGCGCCCGACAGCCTCTACCACTTCGTGGGCTACCCGGCGGCGGCCTATACGGTCGAGAAAAGCGCACCGAAGAAGTAGGGCCGTCTGCAGAGTTGGAAAAGAGAAGGCCGGCGCTTCCCATCCGGGGCGCCGGCCTTGTGTTCTCCATCCGCCCCGCTGGTCAGTCGAGCAGCGACTCGGGAATGTCGAGTTCCATGCGGAGCATGGCCGCGGCGTAGGTCTTGCCCTGGGCGTCGGTGCGGAGGTCCACCGTTCCCCCGCCGCCGAGGCTGCCATGCAGCAGGAAGTTCAAGGCCCCGATATTGTCCATCTCGAAGCGTTCCACTTCGCCGCCCACGAGTTCGCCGAAGTGGGCCTTGACGCGCTCCGCGGTGAGGACCTTCTTCAGGAAGGGGTAGGCCGCGTCGCTCCGGGCGATGACGCCCACGTTGACCGTGTCGCCCTTGTCGCCGCTCCTGGCGTGCGCGATGGCCAGAAGCCTCTCGCGTCTAGTCTTCTCGGCCATTTCAGTTCTCCAGAATGTCCGTGACGGGCGAGGCCGCCGTTTTCCGCATGAGCGCGGGCCAGTAGGCGACGACCTCCTTGGGCTTGGGCCGGCCGCCGGCGAAGCCCGTCACCGACGGTGGTCCGTCCAGGATGAGGGGCGCCAGCTCGTAGCCGAAGCGTTCCACGGACTTGCGTTCCATGGAATGGACGGCGACGCGGAAGACCACCTCGTTGATGGAGGCCTCGTCGGGAATCGTGACGAGCGATCCGTGGCAGGCGTTCACGCCCAGGTACTCGAAGACCACGTCGTCCAATTTGAGATCGAGATGGGCGATGCGGGCCTCCAGGATTTCTCTGGCCTTGCGGGCCTTCTTGAGGGCGTCGGGCCAGGTGTAGGTGAGCGTCCCGCTGGTCCGCCATCCCGCCTTGTAGGCCACGGACACCTTGTAGAAGGCCGTCGGATTCCCGCCGCGCACGCCCGATACGCGAACCCTGTCCTCCCCGTCGTCGCTCAGGCGTATGGACGTGAAGTCGATGACGCAGTCCGGGCTGATGTAATTGCGGGGATCGCCCAGCTCGTAGACGATCTGCTCCTTGATCACGGCCTGCGTGACCATGCCACCCAGGCCGGCCGGTTTGGTCATGACGAAGGTTCCATCGGGGTAGGCCTCCGCGATGGGGTAGCCGATGCGGGCCAGGTCGGGAACCGATTCCCAGTCCGCCGAGAAATTGCCCCCGGACGCCTGGGCGCCGCACTCCAGGAGGTGGCCCGCCACCGTGCCCGACGCCGCGAGGCGGTAGTCGTCGAGCGGCCAGCCGAAAGCGTGGGCCATGGGCGCGAGGGCAAGTCCCGTGTCCGTGCAGCGGCCCGTCACGACGATCTGGGCGCCCCCGTTCAGCACGTCCACGATCGGGGCGGCGCCGAAGTAGACGTTCGCGGAGACGACCCGCTTGAGGACTCCCTCGAGAGGCTCGCCGGTCTCCATGTTCCGCAGTTTCTCGCCCGAAGCGATCAGGCCGGGGAGCTGGTCGAGAATGTCGTCCCCGTAAACCACGCCCACCTTGACGCCCTCGAGGCCCTCCTTCGCCAGTTCGGCGAGGACCGCGCGGGCGCATCCGATGGGATTGATACCCCCGGCGTTGGTGACGATTTTGAGGCCTTCCTTCAGGCAGGGGGCGAGAGAGCCCGCCACCTTGGGGAAGTCCGTCGCGTATCCCAGGTCCGGGTTGCGCTGGCGCTGGCGCTGGAGGATCGACATGGTGACCTCTGCCAGGTAATCCAGGATGAGATAGTCGCAGTCGCCGTGGCGCGCGAGGTCCACGGGGGCATCGGGCCTGTCTCCCCAGAATCCCTGCGCCGCGCCGATTCGTATGTAGTCTTTCATCTATGTCTCTCCGAAAAGGCTAGTACCGTACCACGCCCGTGCGGGATTTGGCCAGCCGCCTCCCGCCCGTCTCAGGCCAGGAGGGCCTCGGCGCAGGCGAGGGCCTGAACGTGCGCTTTCACGTCGTGGACCCTGAGGATGGAGGCGCCCTTCAGCAGGGCCGCCGTGTGGAGGGCGATGGTGCCGGGCAGTCGCTCCTCCACGGGAGCGCCGGTGAGAAAACCGATGATGCTCTTCCTGGATGCACCGACCAGCACGGGATAGCCCAGGCTCGAAAGGGCCTCGAGATGGCGGATCAACGCGGTGTTGTCCCGCGGCCGTTTGCCGAAGCCGATGCCGGGGTCCACCACGAGGTCGCCCGGACCCATGCCGGCGGCTTCCGCTTCGAAAACCCTGTCTCGAAGCTCCTCCGTGACTTCTCCGACGGCGTCCCTGTAAAAGGGCTCCTTCTGCATGGTCTTCGGAACACCTCGCATGTGCATCAGGACGAGGGGGGCCTTCCTTTCGGCGCACAGCGACACTTATGGCCGGGTCCATCCGGCCCGAGGAGATGTCGTTGACCATGTCCGCGCCCGTATCAAGCGCCCTCCGCGCCACCTCGGACTTGGTGGTGTCCACGGAGATCACAGCGCCGGGCACCGAGGCCCGCAGCGCGGCGAGAACGGGCAGGAGCCGCTCCGCCTCTTCCTCTGCGGATACGGGCTCGCTCCCGGGGCGGCTCGATTCGGCGCCGAGGTCGAGGATGTGGGCGCCCTCCTCGACCAAGCTCAGCCCATGGGCCACGGCCTTGTCCGGGGCCAGGTAGCGCCCGCCGTCCGAGAAGGAGTCCGGCGTGAGGTTCAGGATGCCCATGATCAGGCAGCGCCTGCTTGCAAGCAGATCGTCGCCTCGAACGACCAGCCGCCTGGGACGGGAGGCCCGCCGGAGGCAGTCCTCGATCTCCGGGCCGAGCGCGCTCAGGCCGTAGGGGCCGTCCTTGATAAGGGCGGGAACGCGGTTGAGGATGTCCCGCTCGCCGACCAGGTAAACGCTGACGGCCTTCCCTGCGAAGCGGTCCACCGATTCGGGCACGGCCGCGTCGCCCCCCGCGGCCAGCATGCTCTGTCTGAGGAGTGCCGCCGCGCGAGGGTCCAGGCCGTCGGCCTGGATGCCCGGGCCGTCCATCCGGCCCGCCAGGCGCGCCACGACCTCACGGCCCGCGTCAAGCCGTTCGAGATAGGGCTTGCGTTCCTGTGGGGACAGCGCAAGGACGAAGCAGTTGAATCCGGATTCCCTGACGGCTCCGTGCCGTTCCGGCGTACCGGGGCCCGCGTCCATGGAGCGTCACGCCCCGCCGAGTTGTTCGCGGAGTGCGGACGCCGGCGCGGTCTTCTTCTCGGCTTCTTCGGCGCTCTTGTCGGCCTCTTCACCGGCCTTGGGGCCGGAGACCGTTTCGGCCGCCGGGGGCTTGTCCGGCAGCGTTTCGCCCTTGAGGAGGGCTTCGAATTCCGTCTTGTCCAGGACCTCGCGCTCCAGGAGGGCGGCGATGACGTGCTCCATCTTGTCCTTGTGCTCCGTGATGATTTTCTTCGCCGTCTCCTTGGCCTTGAGCACGATGCCCTTGACCTCCTCGTCTATCTGGCGGGCCGTGTTCTCGGAGTACTGGCCCCAGCCGGGGTTGTCCCAGAACGAACTCATGGGACTCCGTTCGCCCTTGTAGGCCAGCGGACCCATCTTGTCGCTCATGCCCCATGCCGTCACCATCTTCCAGGCCATTTCGGTGGCCTTTTCAAAGTCGTTGCCGGCGCCCGTCGTGATGGAGCCGAGGAAGATCTCCTCGGCCGTCCGCCCGCCGAGCATGACCGCAATCTCGGCCTCGAGGTACTCGCGTGTGTAGTTGTACTTGTCGTCCATGGGCAGTTGCTGGGTGACGCCGAGGGCCATGCCCCTCGGGACGATGGAGACCTTGTGGACGGGATCGGCGTCGGGCAGGTAATGGCCCACGACGGCGTGCCCGGACTCGTGGGTCGCTACCACCTTCTTGTCCTCTTCGGAGAGGATCATCGAGCGCCGCTCCGATCCCATGAGGACCTTGTCCTTCGCGTACTCGAAGTCCTCCATCGTCACGATGTCCCCGTTGCGGTGCGCCGCCCTCAAAGCCGCCTCGTTGGCGAGGTTGGCCAGGTCGGCGCCGGAAAAGCCCGGGGTTCCGCGGGCCACGACGGAGAGGTTCACGTCCTCGTCGATCGTGATGTCGCGCACGTGGACCTTGAGGATCTCCTCGCGGCCCCTGAGGTCCGGCCTGGGAACGACGATCCGGCGGTCGAACCTGCCGGGTCTCAACAGCGCCTGGTCGAGGACGTCCGGGCGGTTGGTGGCGGCCACGATGATGACGCCCTCGTTGGCCTCGAAACCGTCCATCTCCACGAGCAGCTGGTTGAGCGTCTGTTCCCGCTCTTCATGGCCGCCCATGCTCCCCGCGCCCCTGTTGCGTCCCACGGCGTCGATCTCGTCGATGAAGACGATGCAGGGCGCATTCTTCTTCGCCTGTTCGAAGAGGTCGCGGACGCGGCTGGCGCCGACGCCCACGAAAAGTTCCACGAACTCCGAACCCGAAATGGAGAAAAAGGGTACGCCGGCTTCTCCCGCGATCCCCTTGGCCAGGAGGGTCTTTCCCGTGCCCGGCGCGCCCATGAGAAGCACGCCCTTGGGGATCTTTCCGCCCAGCTTCTGGAACTTCTGGGGGGCCTTCAGAAAGTCGATGATCTCGAAGAGCTCTTCCTTGACCTCCTCGATGCCCGCCACGTCCTTGAAGGTGATGCGGTTCTTCGTGTCACTGACCATTCTGGCCTTGGATTTGCCGAAGCTGAAGGCCTTGTTTCCCCCCTGCTGCATCTGCCGCATGAAGAAAAACCAGAAACCTACGATGAGCAGGATGGGGAGGATGTAGAACAAGGCGAAGATGTACTGGGAGGAGTTGGGCTCGGCAACGCTCACGTCCACGCCCTTGGCCACCATCTGCGTGCTGTAGTTCTGCAGGTCGGGAGGCAGGGTCGTGGTGTAGTGCGTGGCCCCGTCGATGGGATGGCTCAGCACGCCCTTTACGGATGAGCCCTTGACCATGGCGCTCTTGATTTCGCCCTTCTGCACCAGCTGGTCGAACCGGCTGAAGGGAAGTTCCGTTTCCTTTGTTGACGCTTTCCTCAGGAGCCCGATCGAAACGGCGATGACCACGAAGATCAGGGCCCAGAGGATCAGATTGCGAAGCTGCTGGTTCACGAAAACTCCTTCACGTGTGGCTCCGGACCCTTCCCTCGCCGGGCGGCCGCTGAGACGTCGCTCGCGCGGAACGCCCCGGCCCGAGCCACAGTTCTAATCTACCTAGATGCTCAACATCCAAATGGGTGACATCATTCCTGCTCGACCCAGCCGATGTAGGGCAGGTTGCGGTACAGCTCCTTGTAGTCGAGACCGTACCCCACGACGAACCTGTCGGGTACCGTGAAACCTCGGTAATGAACGGGCACGTCGATCCTCCGGGCTTCCGGCTTGTCGAGAAGCACCGCGACTTTGAGCGAGGCGGGGGACCTTTCGGCCTCCAGGTGCTTGATCAGGTAGTCCAGCGTGATGCCCGTGTCCACGATATCCTCTATGATCAGCACGTGCCGCTCCGCAAGGTCGAGACTGGAGGTGAAGAGGATGGAAGCGTGCTGGCCGTCCACCTGGCTCTTCATCTCGATGAGCGCGATCCGGACCTCCCCGTCCAGGCGGCGCATGAGATCGCCGAGGAAGGGAATGGATCCCTTGAGCACCGCGCACAGAACGAGCGACCTGCCCTGATAGTCCCTGTTTATCTGTCGCGCCAGCTCGGCCACGCGCTGTTGTATCTGGTTCTCGCTGAAAAGAATCCCCGGGGCCAACTTCATGGCATCTCCCTTACTTTTCCGTTTCGGGCCGGCGCCTGAGCCGGATGCCCTTCTTCTCCCGGATGCCTTCCCATCCGCCGGGAAGGGCGACCGAGGCCCCCGTTCGGGCGCTTTTCAAGGCCCACAGCGCCCGGAGGTGCTTCTCGCCGATTCTGCGCAAATGACCCCGGGACAGGAGCAAGCCCTGTCTCATGGCGGCGAGACCCTCACCCTCCGTCAGCTCCGAGAGGGCCGAACATTCATAATATAGGCTATCCCCTTCGAAGACCGCAACTTCCAGGGCCCGCGAATAGGCGGGCGCCTCGGCCGCCAGGCGGGCCAGCGCGGCGAGGTGGCGCGAGAATCCCGGCATGGCGGCGTCCACGGCGGGCAGGACGTCCAGGCGGACCCGGTTGCGCAGGAAGCGCCGGTCCCGGTTGGTGGAGTCCTCGAGATATCCCAACCCGCAGTCCGCGGCGGCCTGCCGCAGCTCGTTGCCGGAAAAGTCCAGGACCGGCCGCACGGTGCGCCCGGCCACCGGCAGAATGCCCGCCAGTCCCTGGAGGCCGGTACCGCGGCCGATCCGGAGGAGAACCGTCTCGGCCTGGTCGTCCCGGCTGTGCGCCGTGGCCACCCAGTCCCAGCGGCCCTTCGTGCGGAGGGACTCCAGCGCCGCGTAGCGCCCCAGGCGGGCCCATTCCTCGACGCTCTGGCCTTGCGCGGGCGCCCCGTCGAGCCGGGTTGTCCTGAAGGAAAGGCCCAGGGCCTCGGCCAGGCCCGCAACGGCCGCCTGATCCCGGTCGGCCTCCACGCCCCGCAGGTTATGGTGGACGTGCGCCACGCCGAGTTCCAGGTCGGGCCGCGGACGGGCCGAGAGAAAGAGGGCCAGCAGGCCGACGGAGTCGCCCCCGCCCGATACGGCCGCGAGCACCCGCTCGCCGTCGCGGATCGGCAGAGACTTCAGGTCCTGTCGGAATTTCTTGATAAGGGGGTGGTGGCGGTGCAGGGACTTGAACCCCGGACACAACGGATATGAGCCGTTTGCTCTAACCACCTGAGCTACACCGCCACAATCTTAAATTCTAGCCGAGCCTGTCTATCCTGTCAATCTCCGCCGCACAGGCCCGTAGGGGCGGAGAGCCTTCGCCTGCGGCCTTCAAAGACCGGGCGGTTTTACTATACCATTGATGGAAGAGAACTTCGCCCGGAAAACCGGCGGGACCAGGCCGCCCGCCGCCCCGTACCTGGCGAGGGTCAGGAGGTGCACGGTGCCCCGGAATGAGGACTGGCAGACCGCCCGCGGTATCCTCTTCGTCGACCAGTATGAACTCACCATGGCCCAGCTTTACTTCCGCATGGGCCTCCACGAAAAACGCGTCCAGTTTGACTACTTCTTCCGGAAGTACCCCGACTACGGCCGACACCAGGCCGGCTACTGCGTGAACGCCGGTCTTGAATGGCTCGTGGACTGGATGGAAGAGGCGCGTTTCACGCCCCGGGACCTCGAATACCTGCGCACCCAGACCGGCTCGGCCGGGACGCCCGTCTTCGGCGAGGATTTCCTCGCCTGGCTGGGACACAACGGCAGCTTCTCGGGCATCTCCATGCGGGCGGTCCCCGAGGGCCGGGTGGTCCACGCCAACGTGCCGCTCGCCGTGGTGCGGGGGCCGCTCGCCATGGCCCAGATCCTTGAGACGTCCCTTCTGAACCACCTCAACTTCCAGACCCTCATCGCCACCAAGGCATCCCGAATCAAGGAAGCGGCCCGCGGCGGCCTTCTCCTGGAGTTCGGACTCCGCCGGGGCCACCACACGGGCGCCAACGCCGGGTCTAGGGCGGCGCTCATCGGGGGCGCCGACTTCACGTCCAACGTTGGCATGTCCCACCTGCTGGGTTTTCCGCCCAAGGGCACGCACGCCCACAGCATGGTGCAGGCCTACCTGGCGCTGGACATGGGCGAACTGGAGTCCTTCCGGGCCTTCGCCGAGGTCTACCCGGACGACTGCCTCCTGCTCGTGGACACTATCGACAGCCTCGGGAGCGGCGTGCCCAACGCCATCACCGTCTTCGAAGAGCTTCGCCGCAAGGGGCACAAGCCCGTGGGCATCCGTCTGGATTCGGGCGACCTCGCCCACCTCGCCGTCCAGGCGGCCAGGATGCTCGACGCGGCGGGATTTCTCCGACACCTGCATCGTGCTGTCCAACGACCTGGACGAACTGCTCATCTGGCAGATCCTCACGCAGATAGTGGAAGAGGCCCCGCGCTACGGCGTGGACGCCGACGCCCTCATCGCGCGCCTGATCTACGGCGTGGGTACCCATCTCATAACATCCGAGGGACACCCCTCTCTCGGCGGTGTCTACAAGCTGGCCGCCGTCGAGAAGGCGGGGACCATGGCCCCGGTGCTCAAGATCTCGGACTCGCCCGAGAAGACCGCCAATCCCGGGCTGAAAGAGGTCTGGCGCCTCTACGACCGGCGCGGGAGTGCGACGGCGGATTTCGTGTGCCTGGCGGATGAGGATCCGCGCAACTGCGACCGTCTGGTCCTCAGGCACCCGTCGGACGCCACCAAGCGCCGGACCGTGGAGCGGGACGCCATATCCGGCATGGAGCCCCTGCTGGAGGATGTGCTGGAGGCCGGCCGGCCGGTGTGCGACTTTCCCCCGGTCCAGGCCATCCGCACGCGGCGCGACGAGGACCTCGAGCGCCTCGACACGGGCGTGCGGCGGCTGGTCAACCCGCACCGGTACCACGTTTCGCTCAGCCAGCGCCTCTGGGACCTCAAGCAGGCGCTCATCGAGGAGGCACTGGGCGACGAACCCGGCGAAGAGGGCTGACCCTGTCGATGTTTTCGAGCAGAGCCTCGCCCGCGGTATCATGAGATAGCTGGAGGCCCCGCACGGTCCGGGGGGATCCGGAGCCTTCGACAACCACCCACCCGCGCCGGCGCGGCATATCGCGGCCGCGGCGGCCGATGCTTCAGGAGGGCGAACCATGGAACCTTTCAGGTATCACGTCTTCATCTGCACCCAGCAGAAGCCGCCGGGCGTGCCGGGATGCACCGCGAGTGGCAGCGAGAAGGTGCTCGAGGCCCTGAGGGCCGAGGTGAGCGCCGCGGGCCTCGACGACGAGGTCCAGATAACCACGTCCGGGTCCGTCGGCCTGTGCGAGCGCGGGCCGAACCTCATCGTCTACCCCGACGGGTACTGGTACTCGAGCGTGACCGTGGAGGACGTGCCCGAGCTGGTCCGCGAACACTTCGTGAACGGGAAGCCGCTGGCGCGGCTGCTCAACACCGACGCCGCGGCGCTCAAGGCCGAGATCCTCGAGAACAAGCGCAAGTTCCTGGCCAGGATGAAGGCGCAGGCCGGGCAGGACAAGAAGTAGGGCTCCGGGTGCCTCCGGCTCACCCCAGCGGCGGCACGATGAGCCGCATCACGAGCGCGAAGGCGAGGGTGAGGCCGATGGTGACAAGGGAGTTCAGGTAGCCGTTCCGGATGAAACGGTTGAAGACGAACGCCCGCAGGTAGCTGGCCGGCATCACGAACATCCCGACCAGGGAAAGTTCCATGAAGTTGGCCGGTCTCGGATCGCCCACCCGCCAGTAGTAGAGGAGCAGCCAGAAGAGCACGGGATAGAGCCCCATGCCCCAGTCCCACAAATAGAAGGCCTTCTGCCTGCGGCTGGCGTTCCAGGCGGGAAGCGAGAAGAAGGTCGCGAAGAGGACCAGGGTGGCCAGCGCTCCTATCACTCTCATAATGTCCTCCCCCGGGACGTGCCGTCCGCGGTTACTTCAGGCGTCGTTCACCTGCCACAGGTACCAGCAGGCGTAACTGCGGAACGGACGCCAGGGATCGCCCATGGGTTCCGCGTCCCGCGTGGTGGGGACGTCCGGCAGGTCCATGAGGACCTGAAGGGCCTTCCTCAGGCCGAGGTCGGCCGCCGGCCACACGTCCGGCCGCCTCAGGGCGAAAATGAGCGCCATGTGCGCCGTCCACGGACCGATGCCCTTGACGCGCGTGAGCGCTTCGATGACCTCTTCGTCCGAAAGGTCCTGGAGCGCGTCCAGGTCCAGCCCGCCGGACAGGATCGCCTGGCTCAGGCTCTTGACGGCCGAGACCTTCGCCCGCGAAAAGCCCAGGCCGCGCAGGACGTCGTCGGGAGTCTTCAGAATCCGGCGGGGGTCGGGAAAGCCCTTCCCCTGCTGGGCCTTGAACCGTCCGAAGATGACCCTCGCCACCCTGGACGAGAGCTGCTGGGCGAGGATGGCCTCCAGGATGTTGTGGAGGAGGTCGCCCCGGGAATACTCGTGGAACCGGGGCGGTCCCACCCGCTTGATGACGGGGGCCAGGCGGCGGTCCTTCCTGAGCTGGGCCAGCGCCTTCTTCATCGTGCCGTTCGCGGAAGCGTTCACGGGCCTTTCACCTCCAGGAGGGATACCGTATCACGATCCGCGCGCTCCCGTCTTATTCGCAGCCAGGCCCTTAGATGGTAGGATGAACCTCTTTAAAGGAGAGATCATGTCCACAGTCACCCTCCACACCAATCACGGCGACATCGCCCTCAAGCTTTACGACGACAAGGCCCCCAAGGCCTGCGAGAATTTCGCCACCCACGCGAAAAACGGCTTTTACGACGGCGGGATTTTTCACCGGGTCATCGACGGGTTCATGATCCAGGGCGGCGACCCCACGGGAACGGGGCGCGGCGGGAAGTCCATCTGGGGCGGCTCCTTCGAGGACGAGGTCGGCAACGGACTGGCCTTCGACCGCAAGGGCATCCTCGCCATGGCCAATGCGGGCCCCCACACCAACGGCAGCCAGTTCTTCATCACGCTGGCTCCCACCACATGGCTCACCGACAAGCACACCATTTTCGGCGAGGTCTCGACGGGGCTGGACGTGGTGGAGGCCATCGGCAAGACGGCCGTCGGCGCGGGCGACCGGCCCGTGAAGGACGTGGTCATCGAGCGCTGCACCGTCGGGGCCTGAAGCGGCGCGAATCCATTGAAAGACGGCGGGATCGGAACCGGGCCGAGAGGCCCGGTGGCCATCCCCCGCAACCGGGCGGCAGGGCGCAGGGCGGCGTTGATCATCCCCGTATAAAAATCATAGAATTAGACCGACCGGGGCCCGCCGCGGCGGACCGGTCGCACGGGATAGTGTTGCGGCGAGTCGGAGGTCCTTCAACAACCCACGTCGTAAGAAACCATATGAAATCGATATCAAGGGGAAATCCATGGCCAACCACACCATCGTAACCATGCCCGGGGACGGCATCGGCAAGGTCGTCCTGCCCGAGGCCGTCCGCGTTCTCGACAAGGTCGGCTTCTCGGCCGACTATCTCCACGCCGACATCGGCTGGACCTTCTGGTGCACCGAGGGCAACGCCCTGCCGGACCGCACCGTGGACCTGCTGGAGAAGCACCGGCTGGGGCTCTTCGGCGCCATCACCTCCAAGCCCAAGAAGGAGGCCGCGGCCGAGCTGGACTTGCAGCTCAGGGACAAGGGCTACGTCTACTACAGCCCCATCGTTTCCATGCGCCAGCGCTTCAACCTGGACATCTGCGTGCGCCCCTGCAAGACCTTCCCGGGCAACCCGCTCAACTTCATCCGGAAGACCGACGGGGGGTTCGAGGAGCCGAAGGTGGACGCCGTGATCTTCAGGCAGAACACCCAGGGCCTCTACGCGGGCGTCGAGTGGACGGACCCGCCGGCGCAGGTGCGCGAGGCCTTCATGAGGCACCCCAAATTCCAGCCCTACGCCGAAGTGCCCGGGGCCGACCTGGCCATCTCCACGCGCATCTTCACGCGCGACGCCTGCCGCCGCATCGTCACCGGGGCTTTCGAGTACGCAAAAAAGCACGGCTACAAGTCCGTCACGGTCTGTGAGAAGCCCAACGTGGTCCGCGAGACCTCGGGCATGATGGAGCAGGAGGCCAGGGCCGTGGCCGGCGACTTCCCGGGCATCGCCCTCTGGCACACCAACATCGACGCCCAGATGATGTGGCTCACCAAGAACCCCGAGGACTACGGCGTCCTCGTGGCGGGTAACCTTTTCGGCGACATCATCAGCGACGCCTTCGCCGGGCTGGTGGGCGGCCTCGGCTTCGCGTGCTCGGGCAACATCGGGAAGGACTGCGCGGTCTTCGAGCCCACGCACGGCTCGGCGCCCAAGTACGAGGAGCTCGACCCCTCCATCGTGAGCCCCATCGCCATGATCCTCTCGGCGGCCATGATGCTCGACCACGTGGGCGAGACGGAGAAGGCCGGCCGCATCCGGGACGCCGTGGCGGCCGTGGTTGCCGAGGGCTCGGTGCGGACCTACGACATGATGCGCCTGCCGGGCGGGCCCGACGTCTTCGCCAAGGGCGCCTGCACCACCCAGCAGATGACCGACGCCATCCTGGCGAAGCTGTAAGGACGGGAACTCAAATCGGTCCGGACGGGGCGGATCCATCCAGGGTCCGCCCCGCTGTCTTTCGGCGGGTTGTGACGGCCCGTCGATGGTGCCAGAATGGACCCCTCGAAAGACGATTCACTGGAGGCAAAAGCATGGATAGAAAAGAGATAACGGACCTGCTCCAGCCCTGGATCGGGCGGATCGGGGACGAGGACCTGCGGGAGAAGGTGCTGGACACGTGGGAAAAGGCAGTAGGCCTGAGCGCCTACGACAGCGTGGAAGCGTTCCGCAAGATGCCCTTCACGCTCCTGACCGACTGCAGGGGGATCAACTTCGTCGAGCACACGCTGGCCGTCACCGCGGGCGCCGTCGGCCTGGCGCAGGCCCAGGCGGGACATTATTCGATCCCGCCCTACGGCGTCGACATGGACCGCCTCGTTGCCGGTGGTCTCCTGCACGATGTGGGCAAGATCCTCGAGATCGAGCCCGACGGCGAGGGCGGCCACCGCAAGAGCCGCAGCGGCATGTGCATGCGGCACCCCATCTCGGGCGTGGCGCTGGCCTACGAAGCCGGCCTGCCCGACGAAGTGCTCAACTGCATCGGGTGCCACGCGAAGGAGGGCGAAGGCCGGCCCCAGACCGTCGAAACGGTCCTCATCCACCAGGCCGACTACGCCACCTTCAACCCCCTCGTCATGCTCCAGAAAGGAACACTAATCGATTTGAACTCACAGATGGGCACAGAGACGGCTTTACTGAAAGAATTCAAGCGCTTCGCATGCCTCTGTGGTCTCTGTGGTTGAATAAGTCTTTGGGAGAACACGATGTCCCAGACGATGATCGAGAAAATCCTGTCGGCGCACGCGGAGCGCGCGGTCAAGCCCGGCGAGATCGCCGACGTTTTCCTGGATACGCGCGCGGCCCGGGACTTCGGCGGCGCCAACGTGGTGAATAACCTCGAATCGCACGACCTGGGCGTGGCCGACCCGGCGCGCACGGTCTTCACCTTCGACTGCAACCCCACGGGCTCGGACCAGAAGTACGCCGCCAACCAGCACCTCTGCCGGCTCTTCGCGCGCAAGCACGGCATCCGGGTTTACGACATCGACAGCGGCATCGGAACCCACGTGGCCCTCGACAACGGCCTCGTGTGGCCCGGCTCCACCTTCGTCTCCACCGACTCCCACGCCAACATCCTCGGCGCCGTGGGGGCCTTCGGCCAGGGGCTGGGGACGTGGATATGGCGGCCGCCTGGGCCAACGGGACCATCTGGTTCAAGGTGCCGCCCACGGTTCGCATCGAGCTCAAGGGCACGCCGTCTCCCGACGCCTCGCCCAAGGACGTGGTCCTGAAGATGCTCAAACAATTCGGGGCCAACGGCCTGCTGGGCTGCGCCGCCGAGGTCTACGGCCCCTGGGTGGACGCCCTGGACCTGGCCGGCCGGATCACCGTGGCCAGCCTGGCCACCGAAATGGGCGCCATCATCCTCTTCTTTCCGCCCAACGACGACGTGATAAGCCACTGCCGGACGGCCACGGGCCGCGACGACTGGCAGCCCGTCTACGCGGACCCCGGCGCGGCCTACGCCCGCACGGAGACCGTGGACCTGTCCGACCTGGGGCCCATGGTGGCCCGGCCGGGCCACCCCGAAGACGTGGTGGAGCTGGACGAGGTGCGGGGCCGGAAGATCGACTCGGTCTTCATCGGATCGTGCACCAACGGCCGCTACGAGGACCTCGAAGAGGCGGCGAAAATCCTGAAGGGCCGGCGGGTTGCGCGCGGCGTGGTCCTCAAGGTCGTGCCCACCACCGACGCCATGTGGCGGCGCGCCATGAAGGAGGGGCTCTTCGACGTCTTCAAGGACGCCGGTGCGCTGATCTCCAACGCCGGCTGCGGCGGGTGCGCCGCGGGCCAGGTGGGGCAGAACGGGCCCGGCGAGGTGACCGTCTCCACGGGCAACCGCAACTTCGCGGGCAAGCAGGGCAAGGGCGAGGTCTACCTGGCCAGCCCGGCCGTGGCCGCGGCCTCGGCCGTGGCGGGCGTCCTCACGGACCCCGGCCACATGCCCGCCGTCCAGGCGGTCCGGGAACCGGCGAAGACCCCTCTCAGGGTGGTGCCGGCGGCGGAAAAGGGCCGTCCCGTCCCCATCCGAACCGAGAAGAAACCCACGGTGCTCGAGGGCCGCGTCTGGGTGATCGAGAAGGACAACATCGACACCGACATGATCTTCCACAACCGCCACCTGGCCATCACGCGCCTGGAGGAGATGGGCGAGCACGCCTTCGGCAACCTCGCGGGCTGGGAGGACTTCTCGAAGAAGGCCCGGCCCGGCGACATCGTGGTGACGGGCGCCAACTTCGGGGCCGGCTCCAGCCGCCAGCAGGCGGTGGACTGCTTCAAGGCCCTCGGCATCGGCGCGATCGTGGCCAGAAGTTTCGGGGCCATCTACGAGCGCAACGCCATCAACGCGGGCTTCCCCATCGTGGCGAGCGATCTGATCGAGACGGGCATCGAGGACGGCGAGGTCGTGACCCTCGATTTGATGAAGGGCGAGATCCGGCGCGCCGACGGCTCGGTCGTCCCGGCCCAGCCCTGGCCCGACGTCCAGGCCTCCGCCTACCACCGCGGCGGCCTGCTCGGATGATACCGTGTGCTCCCACAGTGAGACGGTGAGACAGTGAGAAATAATAGAGACTTGGCCAAGGGAATCAGTCTCACCGCCTCTCTGCCTCTCTGTGAATAAGACATTTTGAGGTTGTATAAATGGGCAAGACGTTTGCTGAAAAGGTTCTGGCGATGAGGGCTGGCGTGGACGAGGTGGTCCCCGGCCAGATCGTCACCGTGAAGCCGGACCACCTGCTGACGCACGACAACACCAGCGCCATCGTGGGCAAGGTCGTCGAGGACCTGAAGACCTACGGCCTCGTGAACCCGGAGCTGCCCGTCATCGCCATCGACCACGTGGTGCCCGCCGTGGACGAGAAGACGGCCCTGGGACACGCCAAGATCCGGCAGTTCGTCAAGGACTACGGCGTGAAGCACTTCTTCGACGTGGGCGAGGGCGTCTGCCACCAGCTCATGGTGGAAAAGGGCTTCGCCCGGCCGGGGCGCCTCATCCTCGGCTCCGACAGCCACACCTGCATGTACGGTGCGCTGAACGCCTTCTCCGCCGGCATCGACCGGACAGAGGCGGCGGTCCTGCTCCTCACGGGCGAGACGTGGCTCAAGGTGCCCGAGACCATCAAGGTGACGCTGAAGGGCCGGTTCCCGAAGGGCGTCATCGGCAAGGACCTCGTGCTCAGGATCATCGGCGACATCGGCGCGGACGGCGCCAACTACAAGGCCGTGGAATTCCACGGCGACCTGTCGGCCGTGCCGCAGGACGACCGCTTCACCATCGCCAACATGGGCATCGAGATGGGCGCCAAGCTGGCCGTCTTCCCCGTGGACGCCGCCACGGAGGCCTACCTGGCCGAGCACGCGCCGGGCGCCTCCGTCGAGCCCGTCTGGGCCGACGCCGACGCGGCCTACTGCCGCGAGCTGGCCTACGACCTGTCGGCCCTCGAGCCGGTCGTCGCCAAACCCCACACCGTGGACAACGTGGCCCCCGTCTCCGAGGTGGCCGGCCTGCCCATCCAGCAGGCCTACCTGGGCACCTGCACCAACGGGAGACTGTCGGACCTGCAGGCCGCGGCGGCCATCCTCAGGGGCCGGCACGTGGCCGACGGCGTGCGCCTCCTCGTGATCCCCGCCAGCCGCTCCATCTTCCAGGCCGCCCTGGCCGACGGCACCATCGCAATCCTCGCGGACGCCGGCGCCATGGTCGGACCGCCCGGATGCGGGCCCTGCCTGGGCGCGCACATGGGCCTTTTAGCCCCCGGCGAGCGGTGCGTCTCCTCGTCCAACCGCAACTTCCAGGGCCGCATGGGCTCCAGGGACGCCGAGGTCTACCTCGGCAGCCCCCTCACCGTAGCCGCCAGCGCCCTCACCGGCACCCTCACCGACCCGAGAGAGCTGATTCCGAATGCGGGAAAGATTGAGAGTATTAACCACAGTGCACACAGTGACCACAGAGGAAAAGAAGGTACGTCAGGAAAAGCCCGGCATTTCTCTGAGGGCTCTGTGCTCTCTGTGGTAAGAAAGAGGCTTCGTAAATCAGTGAATGGCTGAGAAAGGAGCGCACAGAGGGAACTGATGGACAAGGACGAGAGATCCCCTTTCTGAATACGTTATAGGAGCGGCCATCGCGGTCCACAGGGCTCTTGGTCCGGGATTGCTGGAATCTGCCTATGAAGAGTGCCTGTGCTTCGAACTCTCTCAGGCAGGCTTCCCTTTGAGCGCCAGGTTCCGCATCGCCATACAGCTACGAAGAAGTTCTGCTGGACTGCGGGTACCGGATGGATTTCGATGGTTCCGGGACAATCGCTGGTCATCGAAATCAAGAGCGTCGAGCGGTTGACCGGACTCCATGAAGCCCAGCTCTTGACCTACATGAAGCTCAGCAGTACGCCCGTGGGATTGCTGATCAATTTTCACACCTCGGTTCTGAAGTCGGGCATCCGGCGCCTTCTCCTGCGTGATGAGCAAAGCAAGGTTCAAGAAGCGGCAGGTGAGTATGAATTGCAGTGATGTCGGGGCATCCAATTATAAGAAAGTCTCACTGCCTCACCGCCTCACTGTGAGAACATAGGTTGGAGTCTCGCCATGACGGTTTTTAAGTATGGGGACGACATCAACACGGACCTTTTGTTTCCGGGCAGGTACACGTACACGTGCGCGAAGGCGGAGGAGATCCTGCCGCACCTGCTGGAGGACCTGGACCCCGGTTTCGCCAAGGCGGTGAAGCCGGGCGACGTGATCCTCGCGGGCAAGAACTTCGGCTGCGGCTCGAGCCGCGAGCAGCCCGCGCTCGGCCTCAAGGCGGCGGGCGTGCAGGCGGTGGTGGCGAAATCCTTCGCGCGGATCTTCTTCCGGGCCGCCACGAACCAGGGGCTCCTCCTGGTGGAGTGCCCCGAGGCCGTGGAAGCCTTTAAGGAAGGGGACGCCATCGCCATGGACGTGGCGAAGGGCACCATCACGGTGGGCGGAAGGGCCTTTTCCTTCCCGCCGCTGCCGCCCGAGATGCTCGCCATCCGCGACGCAGGCGGCCTCCTCCCCTACGCCCGCAAGAAACTCAAGGAAAACAAAGGGAAATGAACCACAGAGGACACAGAGAGCACAGAGAAAGGCTGAACCGAGACGAAAGAAAGAGCGCCGCAGGCCTCTGTGGGCTCTGTGCTCTCTGTGGTTAGATAAAGACGGGGGTTTGAATGGCAAAGAATGCTGAAGCGGGACGGCGGGGGGACAAGGTCCGGTCGGACTGCTGGGTGAGGATCGAACCGAAGACGCGCGGCGGGCTGAAGCTCGACGTCACCACGAAGGTCGAGGCCATGTACGGCGACGCCGTGCGATCGACCTGCCGCAAGGCCCTGGAGGCGCTGGGCGTGAAGCACGCCGCCGTGAGCGTCGAGGACCACGGCGCGCTGGACTTCGTGCTGGCCGCGCGCGTGGAGGCGGCGGTCAAGCGGGCCGGGCTGGGCGCGGACGCCGCCTTCCTGCCCGGACCGGGGCCGGGCTTTACGGCCGCGACGGCCCGCGAGCGCTTCCGCCGGTCGCGGCTCTACCTGCCCGGGAACGAGCCCAAGTTTGTCCTCAACGCCGCCCTCCACGAGCCCGACGGCGTGATCCTGGACCTGGAGGACTCGGTGGCGCCGCCGGAGAAGGACGCCGCGCGGCTGATCGTGCGCAACGCTTTGAGGGCCGTGGACTTCGGCAGGGCCGAGCGCATGGTCCGCATCAACCAGGGCGAGCGGGGCCTTGAGGACGTGGACGCCGTGGTCCCCCAGAACGTCCACGTGATCCTCATCCCCAAGGTGGAGTCGGCGGAGCAGGTGCGGGCGGTGGACGCCCGAGCCGAAGCGGCCCGGAAGGCCGCCGGCCTTAAGAAACCCTGCTTCCTCATGCCCATCATCGAGAGCGCGCTGGGCTGCTTCAACGCCCTTCAGATCGCCACGGCGAGCCCCAACGTGGTGGCCCTCACCATCGGGCTGGAGGACTACACGGCCGACATCGGCGCCCAGCGGACGCTCGAGGGCCGGGAGTCCCTGTGGGCGCGCCAGGTCGTGGTCAACGCCGCCCGCGCAGCGGGCGTGACGCCCATCGACACGGTCTTCTCGGACGTGACGGACATGGAGGGCCTCAGGGCCGCCTGCCTGGAGGCCAAAGGGCTGGGCTTTGCGGGCAAGGGGTGCATCCACCCCCGCCAGGTGCCCGTGGTCCACGAGGCCTTCGCGCCGGCGGCGGCCGAGATCGAAAAGGCCACGCGCATCGTGCGCGCCTTCGAGGACGCGGAGAAAAAGGGCCTGGGCGTCGTGGCCCTGGGCTCCAAGATGATCGACCCGCCCGTCGTCAAGCGGGCGCTGAGGACCGTCCAAATGGCCGAGGCCCTCCGCCTCCTGCCCAAGAACTGGAGAAAAGAAAAGAAGTGACCCACAAGGAGACGGTGAGACAGTGAGAAAAAAGCATTTGATACAGTCCTTTCTCACCGCCTCACTGCTTCACTGTGAGACAGAAGTCATGAGGATGATGGGGTGCTCGCATGACGAAGGTTGAGATGAAGAAGAACAAGGCGGGGCGGATGGTCCCGGCGGTGGTCAACGGCAAGAAGCAGGTCGCCTACAGGGGCGTGGACGAATACGTCGCGAAAGGGCGGCGGGCGGCGCCGCCCATCGCCAGCGCCGCGAACTACCCCGGCAACGGCGACAAGCGCGTGGCCAGCCTGGAGGAGGCCCTGGAGGCCTGCGGGCTCACCGACGGCATGACCGTTTCCACGCACCACCACTTCCGCAACGGCGACCTCGTGGGCAACATGCTCATGGACGCGTGCGCCCGGCTGAAGAAGAAGGACCTCATGTGGTTCCCGTCCGCCTCCTTCCCGTGCCACGCGCCCGTCATCAAGCACATGGACAAAGGCGTGGTCCACCACATCGAGGGCTCCATGAACGGCCCCCTGGGCGACTACTGTACGGACGGGAAGATGCGCGGCCTGGGCGTCCTGCGCTCCCACGGCGGGCGCTGGCAGGCCATCCAGGACGGCGAGGTCCACGTGGACGTGGCCGTCATCGCGGCGCCCTGCGCCGACTTCTTCGGCAACGCCAACGGGGTGAACGGCCCCGCCGCCTGCGGCTCCCTCAACTTCGCCCTGGCCGACTCGCTCTACGCCGACAAGGTGATCGTGGTCACCGACCACCTGGTCCCCTTTCCCGCCATCCCGTGGCAGATCCAGGGGAACAACGTGGACTTCGTGGTGGAGGTGGACCGCGTCGGCGACCCGGAGAAGATCGTTTCGGGCACCACCCAGATCACGAAGAGCCCCGACCGCCTGCTCCTGGCCGAACTCACGGCGCGCTTCGTGCGCGACGCGGGCATCCTTCGGGACGGCTTCTCCTTCCAGGCGGGCGCCGGCGGCACGGCCCTGGCCTTCGCCATCTACCTCAAGGAGATGATGAAGGACGCGGGCGTGAAGGCCCGCTTCATCCGCGGCGGCTCCACCAAGTACCTCGTCGAGATGCTGAACGAGGGCCTCACGGACTACATCCTCGACGGCCAGACCTTCGACCTGGACGGCGTGGCCAGCATGCGCGACAACCCGAACCACGTGCCCACCAGCCCCTTCACGTCCTACAACTACCACGGCAAGGGCTTCTTCGGCACCTTCGTGGACGCGGTGGTCCTGGGCGCCACCGAGGTGGACGTGAACTTCAACGCCAACGTGGTGACCCACTCGGACGGCCGCCTCCTGCACGGCATCGGCGGCTGGCAGAACTGCCTCTTCTCCGGTTGCACCATCCTGCCCGTCCCGGCGGTGCGCGACCGCATCCCCGTGATCGTGGACGAGGTGACCACGCTCACGGGCCCCGGCGAGCTGATCGACGTGGTGGTCACCGAGCGCGGCATCGCCATCAACCCGCGGCGCCGCGACCTGCTGGACGCCGTGAAGGGCTCGGACCTGCCCGTGCGGGACATCCGCGACATCCAGCGGGAGGTCTACGCCATGTGCGGCGGGAAGCCGACGCCGCCGAAGCGCGGCAAGGACGTGGTGGCCGTGGTCAAGTGGGTCGACGGCACCGTGCTCGATTCCATCTGGAAAGTGGAACGGTAAAAGACAGTTACCGCAGATGCGAACCACAGAGCACACAGAGCCCACAGAGGCCTTCGGCATGGCTGGTTGAACAGGGAGGATGGGAGGACGGGAAGACGGGAGGAAAAATGATTTGGGATTTGGGAGTTGGGATTTGAAGACGGCGAGGGACGAGCCGTTGGAGGACGGCCCGCGACTAGATCACTAGATCACTTGATCACTGGATTACTTCCAAAAAGCTGTCATTGCGAGGGCTTCGTCGAAGGGCATCCGCGAAGCAATCTTTCCGTTCGAGCACCGAACTGAGGAAATACAGACTCTCGCAAAGATCGCCAAGATCGCAAAGGAAAAATCAGGGTGGTAGTGCAGCTTCCGGCCGTTGCCCGTTCCCCGCGGGCCTGCGGCCCGCGGCGCATCTGCGCCCGAGGGGCCCAGGGTCAGGCTTGCGCAATTGCGTAAGTTTTCTTTCTGAACGTGCACAGGGGGCAGTCTTAGCCCAGATCCCTGGCCTTGCGAGAGAAAAGTCTTAGCGTCGCTGCCGATTACAACGCGGACACCCCCACCCATTTAAATGTGACAGGTGCAATCGTTTCCAATGAGTCCACGTAACGTGGAACAAGTACGTCGGATCGGTTGCGGTGGCTTTCGATGCTGTGCATCGGAAGCCGCGTCCCGACGCGAGTGGGCCAGGCGCACGAAGGGCAAGGCGGCCGCACCGGAGGCGTACTTGTGTACATCGAGGATGCGGCCGCCGCAGGCCGACACAGCGGATGGTCCGCTCCCGTCGGCGCTTCCTTAAAAGGTGGGGGGGTGCGTCAGAATATATTGGCTCAAGGCCGCGGCGCGCAGCGCGGGCGGGTCATGGGCGCGAGCATGAGGGAAGCCTCGTCCAGCGGGCCGCTTTGATTCAGCTTCACTCCATGCCGCGCCTTGGCCCGGTATGAGGTGCCGAAGGCACCGTCGCGGCCGTGATTAGATATCGCCCAGGGCGCACGGTCTGCGGGGGGCTTCTCACGCCTTCACCTCCTGACTTCTTAACTCCCTGAGTTTCACCGCGCCTCCAGGCGCACGACCTTCGAAAGCCTGCCCGCGTCCTAATCCCCTACTCACCTACTCCCGGACTCACCTACCATCCCGTTCCGGTCTTGCCGCCGACAAGCCGATAGTATAGAATTGAAGGTGCTGTCGCTGAAGGAAGAGCATGGAGTACGGCCGGGGGGATCCGCGGCCGGCGGTTTGGATTAACGGGCCGCACTTTCTCGGGGAGATGAAAATGACGACGAACCTGCTCCTGCAACCCAATCGCTTCCAATCGCTCATGTCCGATCCGGGCTCCCGATCGATCATGACCAAAACCATCGATTTCTTCGAGAACAAGGGGAAGACCAGGCTGCTGGAGGACTTCTGGGGACGGGTATGGTACAGGGACTTCCTCGACTTCCTCAAAGAGGAGAGAATCTTCGCGAAGCTTCTGACACCGACGGCCTACGCCGGGGACGACCCCGACTGCAGGTGGGACACCGCCCGCAACAACGAGTTCAGCGAAATACTGGCCTTCTACGGTCTCGGCTACTGGTACTGCTTCCAGGTTTCCATCCTGGGCCTGGGACCGATCTGGATGAGCGATAACGAAGCCGCCAAGCAGAAGGCCGCGAGGCTCCTCAGAGAGGGCGCGATCTTTGCCTTCGGGCTCTCCGAACAGGCTCACGGAGCGGATATCTACTCGACCGAAACCAGGCTTACGCCGGCGGGTGACGGAAGTTACCTTGCCAACGGCGAGAAGTACTACATCGGCAACGGCAACGAAGCGGGCATGGTCTCCACCTTCGGTAAGATGGACGACGGATCGGGCGATTACGTCTTCTTCGTCACCAACTTCGAACACAAGCAGTACGAGCTGAAGAAGAACATCGTCAGCCACCAGGAGTACGTGGCCAACTTCGCTCTGAACGACTACCCCGTAAGGGACGAAGATATCCTGATCCGCGGAGAAAAGGCCTGGAACAGCGCCCTGAACACGGTCAATGTCGGAAAATTCAACATAGGGCCCGGATCGATCGGGGTCGTCGAACACTGCTTCTACGAGGCGATCACCCACGCCGCCAACAGGAAACTCTACGGAATACACGTAACGGATATGCCCCACGTTCAGAAGGGCTTCCTCGAGGCGTGGCTGAGACTTGCCGCCATGAAGCTGTACCAGCGGAGAGCCACCGACTACTTCCGAAACGCATCCGACGAGGACCGGCGTTACCTCCTCTACAACCCGACGAGCAAGATGAAGGTCACGACCCAGGCGGAGCAGGTTCTCATGCTGCTGTGGAACATCATCGCGGCCAAAGGTTTCGAGCGCGACACCTATTTTTCCATGGCCGCCTCCGACATCTGGGGACCGTCCAAGCTCGAAGGAACGGTCCACGTCAACGTCCAGCTCATCCGAAAGTTCATGATGAACTACTTCTTCAACCCGGCCGGCTACCCGGAGATAAGTACGACGCTGGACGCGCGCACCGACGAGTATCTCTTCCGCCAGGGGCCCGCACGGGGCCTCGGCAAAGTCCGCTTCCACGACTATGCCCCGGCATTCGATTCCTTCAAGGATCTGCCGAATGCGGGCAGGTTCATGGCGCAGGTGGACCTCTTCCGTTCGATGCTCGAGAAGGCCCCTCCCAGTGAATTGCAGGACAAGGATCCCTCTTTCTCCCTGCCGGTCGGCGAGATGTTCTCGATCGTCGTCTACGCGCAGCTGATCCTCGAGCAGGCGCGGATCGACGGGCTGGACCCCGCCGTCGTCAACCAGATCTTCGAGTTCATGGTCAGGGATTTCGCGGCCTTCGGTCTGGAAATTTACGACAATCCCTCCGCCTCCCCCGAGCAGGTCGATATTTGCAGGGAAATTATGTGCGTGCGCTCCCAACCGGACAGAAAGGAAGCCGCCCGGATATGGGGCGAATACGTGCTGGCTCTGAACGGCGCCTACGAAATGAAACCCTGAAGCAGGAACGCGGTGTCAGGTCCTGTTTCCTGCATCGCCCCTGCTTCTGCGGCTGCCTCGTTGACCCAGGGACCTGGGGTCAGGCTTGCGTAATTGCGTAAATATTCTTTGCGAAGTGAACGGGGGCCGTTACTTGGCCCGAGATCCCCGGCCTTTAAAGAAATCCAGTAA
This sequence comes from uncultured Acidobacteriota bacterium, assembly GCA_963724125.1. Classification (GTDB taxonomy): domain Bacteria; phylum Acidobacteriota; class UBA4820; order UBA4820; family DSQY01; genus CAVRTJ01. The sequence continues at coordinate 148,670 of CAVRTJ010000003.1, read as the reverse complement.
GGACTTCGCAGCAACCACATAAAATCCGGCCGAAGGGCGGGATGGCTCTTGAAAAGCATCCGCTACCCATTTGGGGCCTTTTTTAGCCTTCTGGCCTTAGCCCTTAGCCCTTAGCCCTTCCCATCGTTCGGTCACCGCGCCGCCAGGAACGCAGCCTTCGAAGGCCCGCCCGCGCCCTAATGACCTGCTTGCTTGCTCACCTGCTCACGTCCCACCACATCCTCGCCGCCATGCGCGAGGCCGGCGCCTCGCACATGGCACCAGCGGCGATCGCGGGGACGCCTTCTCAGTAGACGAAAAGAATGTTGAAGGTCGCGGTGGTCCGGCGGTCGGTAAGCCCCTCGTGGCTGTTGAAGGTGTTCCCGTCGGACCAATCCTCCCGTAGGTCGGCGCGGACGACAAAATGGCCGCCGATCTTGTAGGAGGGCGTGAGGGTCACCTCGCGGAGCCTCTGCGGCGTTCCCGTCCTCGCGCCGTCCGGGTCGTCGAACTGCTCCGCCCGCATGCCGAGCCGGAAGCGGTCGGTGAAGCCGTAAACTGCGTAGCCGGCAAAGCCGTGCCACGTGCCGCTTTTGCCCGGTCCGAGGGCGTTCCGTCTCGTGACCATAGTCCACGTTGAGTCCCACGCTCAACGCCTGGAAAGCCTGCCATGTGGCACACAGGTCGTAAGCCTGGCGCATGTTGGACGTGTTGTCGGTTTGCTCCGGCCCGCCGAGGCAGCTCAGGTAAAGGCTGAAGGCGTCATTCGGCGTGTAGGCCACCTGGGCCTCCACGCTCTTGCCCGAGTTGTTGTCCTTTACGTTGTCCCAGCCCTGGACGACCATGACCATCCCCGACCATTGCTTGGAAAAGGGGTAGCTGATCTTGAGACCGGTTGTCGTGAAGGGCCCGCAGTATCCGAACAGAAAGGAGTGCGTGGCGTTGTCGTTGTAAGCGTCGTAACGCTCCACGGATTCATAGCCGATGGGCGCATAGTACTTGCCGAGGTCGAAACGAAGCCCCCGGCCCACGTTCGCCACGTAGCTCACGTAGGCCTGTTCGACGTCGAAATGGCCCGCCTCGCCGGTACGCGAGCTTCGAAAGAAACCGCTCGCCGCCGTCACTTCGGGTTGGGACTGTCCCGCGCCCATATCGAGGCGGAACCCGAAGCCGCCCGGCTTTTCCGCCGCCTTCTGGACGGTCAGGGAGGCCACGTCGAGCATGGCCTGATCGTCCTTGATATCAAAAACCCGGTACTGAAGGGCGTGATCCCCCGGGCGGTTGAAATTGTAGCTGTAGGAAGCCGAGAGAAAGGTGTCCACCTGGATCTGCTTGTACCAGGGACCGGTTTGCGCCGGGCTGACGAGCGCCTGTGCGAAAAACGGCAGGGACGCCGCGAAGGCCGTCCCCGCCCAAATGGCTCGAATCAGCAGGCGCCCCGGCCGAGAAGTGCTCCGAGCGCGTTCCATGTTTACACGCCTTCCAGGTATGCCGTCTCGCCGTGAAGACCCGCGTCGAGGCCCATCTGCTCCTGCTCCTGCGGTGACCTTCACCGGGGTGAACCTGTCGATGATCCAGAGCATGGCGTAGGTGAACACGAAGGCGTAGACGGAGGATAACAGGACCGCGACCAGCTCCTTCATGAAGAATGCGGGGTTCCCGTGGAAGAGGCCGTTGGCGCCGCTGGCGTTGAAGGCCGTCGTGGCGAAGAGCCCGAGCAGGACGATGCCCAGGAAGCCTCCCACGCCGTGCACGCCCCAGACGTCCAGGGCGTCGTCCCACTTCAGCTTGTTCTTGAGGGCGACGGCGAGGTAGCACACGACGCCGGCGATGATGCCGATAAGGCCGCCGTCAGGGGCGACACGTAACCGGCGGCCGGCGTGATGGTTGCCAGGCCGGCCACGGCGCCCGTGAGGAGTCCGAGGAACTTGGGCTTCTTGGAGGTGAACCACTCGATGAAGAGCCAGGCGATGGCGGCGAAGGACGCGGCGATGTCCGTGTTGATGAAGGCCGTGGCGGTCACGGCGTTGACGGCGACTTCGCTGCCGGCGTTGAAGCCGTACCACCCGAACCACAGCAAACCCGTGCCCGAGCGCCACCAGCGGGATGCTGTGCGGCCCGCGGTCCTGGACCGTCCGCTTGCCCACGTAGAGCACCGAGGCCAGCGCGGCGATGCCTGCGATGTTGTGGACCACGATGCCGCCCGCGAAGTCCAGTACGCCCCACTGCTGGAGGATGCCGCCGCCCCAGACCATGTGCACGAAGGGGAAGTAGACGAAGATCAGCCAGGCCGTAAGGAACAGGAAGTAGGCCTTGAAGGTCACGCGGTTCGCGAAGGCCCCCGTGATGAGGGCGGGCGTGATGATGGCGAACATCATCTGGTAGGCGAAGAACACCGCAAGAGGAATTGTCGGGTTCAGCGGACAGGGCGTGGCGAGGGTGACCCCGTTCAGGAAACAGAGGTGGAAGTTCCCGATGATCCCGAAGAGGTCGGTCCCGCTCTTCAGGTTCCCGCTGAAGCACATGGAGTAGCCGAAGCTGAACCAGAGGACCGTGGTCCAGCCCAGGGAGACGAAGCTCTGGATCATGATGGCCAGGACGTTCTTCCGCCCGACCAGCCCCCCGTAGAAGAATGCCAGGCCGGGCGTCATGAGCATGACGAGGCTGGCGCAGATGAGCATGAACGCCGTGTTTCCCGTGTCGATGTGCAGCATGGATCCTCCCTGCCTGCTCGCCCCGTGGTTCGGAGCTCGAGGCTTCAACGTGTTTTCGTTCGATGGGTACTCGGGATCCTGTCCGCTGTCGCGGAGGAGCGGGAGTGCTCACATGATGAATATTATTTATCATGTGCGCATTAAATGGAAAGAGGTCGAATGCGGAGGGGGCGGCGGAAGGGGGATTGGACCCGTCCAAGAATGGAACAATTTTATGGACGGCGACCGGCCCGGTGGATGCGCTTGGTCGGGTGGCCTTTTCGGCCTGGAACTTCGCCCGCAATTCCAGCCGCCTGGGCCACCAGCGCTCGCCGCTTCCCCCTTGGCCTGGATTTCAGGCTGTGCGAGAGTATTCGGAAGGGCTTCGAAGAAGCCATCTAAAGTCCGGCCGAAGGACGGATTTTCTGGAGGGAGCCATGACGTTCAAGCTTCGCGCACTTGCATCCGCCGCCCTTTGCGTCGCGATCGGGGCCTTTGTCGGTTCCGGCGTCGGCCAAGGCGCCTTCCTTCGCCGAAGTTTTCAAGGACCGGACCCTCCGGCTCGACTGCACCTTTAAGGGCGACGCGAAAACCGAGACCGTGACGGTCGACCGCATGGTGGAGGAGGGCCCGTGGGCCGGGCCACTGGCAATCTCCATCGACCCGTTCAACAACGGGCACTACGAGCTGCAGGTCTACGACGTGCCGAGCAACGCCCTCGTCTACTCCAGGGGCTTCAACTGCATCATGAGCGAGTACGCCACCACGGCGCCGGCGCTGGCCGGAAAGAGCGCGCGCCTTCCGCGTGGCGCTGACCGTTCCCTTGCCCGTCGCACCCGGTCCTCCTCGTGATCCAGGCCCGCGACAGGCTCAACGTGCTCCACCCCGTTCTGGAACGGCGCATCGACCCGGTCCGAGGCGAAGATCGAGCGTGCCGCCCCGGCACCGGCGGACCGCGTCCTGCGCCTGGTCGCAAGCGGCGACCCGCACAGCAAGGTCGACCTGGTGATCCTGGCCGAAGGCTACACGGCGGCGGAGCAGGAGAAATTCCGCTCGGACGCCGAGCGCGCCGTCAGTTGGCTCTTCAGCGTGGAACCCTACCGGTCCCGCAGGAAGGATTTCAACGTGTACGGGGTCTTCAGGCCCTCGCCCGAGAGCGGCGTGAGCGAGCCGACCCGCCACGTGGTGAAGCGGACCGCCCTGGGCGCCTCCTTCGACGCCCTGGGCATGCCGCGCTACCTTCTGGCCGAGGACGGCTGGAGGATGCGCGCCATGGCCGACGAGGCGCCCTGCGACGACGTGGTGGTCCTGGTCAACACGGACCGGTACGGCGGCGGCGGCATCTACAACGACACCTGCATCTTCGCGGCGGACAACGAGCGGTCCCGCATGCTCTTCCTGCACGAGTTCGGCCACGCCTTCGCCGGGCTGGCCGACGAGTACATCGACCCCGAAACCGTCTACAGCGACACCTATCCGAAGGGCGTCGAACCCCTCGAACCCAACATCACCGCCTGGCTCGACCCCGCCGAACTCAAGTGGAAGGCCATGGTGTCGCCCGGCGTCGCCCTGCCCGACCGACTGGGGCGAGGACGCCATCCTGCCGCTGTGGAAAAAGGCCGCGGAAGGCCGCGCCGCGTTCCGGAAGGCGCTCGCCAAGGCGCGCGGCCGGGGGCTTTCCAAGGACCGGATCGAGGCCATGGAGGCGCGCCACCGGAAGGCCCAGGCCGACCTGCAGAAGCGGGTGGAAGCGGTGCTGGCCAGGCACAAGTCGGTGGTCGGCAAGGTCGGGCTCTTCGAGGGGGCCGGCTACGCCGCCAGGGGGCTCTACCGCCCGAGCATGTACTGCCTCATGGGGATCAGCATCACGGACGAGTACTGCCCCGTCTGCCGCCGCGCCATCCGCCGCATGATCGACTTCATGTGCGGAAAGGCAGAAGATGGACCGCACAGTGAGGCAGTGAGGCGGTGAGAGGAAATGGTTATGAGTTCTGGGTTCTGGGTGTTGAGTTGAGGTACTTTCCTTCCCAAGGGCTAATAAAGGCCGAACAAGGCCGGCAAAACGATAAGGGACGGGCCTCCGAAGGCCTGCCCGGCCCTTGCGCGAACGCGTCCGTGGTGTAAGACTTGTGCGCTTCCGCAGGAACGGTCGACGCGACCGCACATCACGACGAACTGTAAGATTCTTCCCATGATCTCAGACGGCCATCATCGTTGGAGGACGCAATGGACATGGAGCTTAAAGGAAAAGTCGCAGTCATAACGGGTGCCAGCCGCGGCATCGGAAAGGCCATCGCCCAGCGGCTCGCGGCGGAAGGCATGCGCCTGGTGCTTGCCGCACGTTCCAAGGATGCCCTTCAGACGATATGCGCCGGGTTTCGAACGGGGTCCGTTGCGTTCCCGGCGGACCTGCGCCAGGAGGAGTCTCCGGCAAAGCTCGTTGCGTTTGCCGTGGACACATTCGGAGGGATCGACCTCCTCGTCAACAATGCGGGTGCAACGAAGCGGGGGGATTTTCTTTCGTTGACGGAAGCCGACTGGACGGACGGTTTCGCGCTGAAATTCTACGCTGCGGTCCGCTGCTCGCGATCGGCCTGGCCGCATCTCGTCAAATCCGGAGGCGCCATCGTCAACATCATTGGCGTCGGCGGCCGGACCGGAAGGGCCGAATTCGCCATCGGCGGCACGGTGAACGCGGCGCTGATGAACCTCACGAAGGTCCTGGCGGACCGCGGCATCGCCGACGGTGTTAAGGTGAACGCGATCAATCCCGGCTCCATAGCCACAGACAGGCTCAAGACGCGAATCCGGATGCTGGCCGAAGAGAAGGATATTTCTATAGATGAGGCGGAGTCGGCCATGGCGCAGAAGCTTTGTGTAGACCGCTTTGGGACCCCGGAAGAAATTGCGTCGGCCGTCGCGTTTCTGGCCTCGCCTCTCTCGGATTATTGCAGGGGGGCGATCCTCGACGTCGACGGCGGCCAGACCAAAACGCTGTAATCGAAGCGCGGCGCGTGGTGCCGTGGGTCCGCAAGCAGGAAGTCTCGTTAGCCACGCGAACTCCTTTCGGCGCGGTATAGGGCTGAAGAAGTAAAGGGGTGAAGGCGTCGGCCGATGGGGATCGGCCGCTACGGACGCGGGACACGGGAAGCCTTCGAAGGCATGCAAACGATCTGCTCACCTACTGTCGGAACCCCCTACTCACCCACTCACCTAATCCCCTGCTCACGGACTCGCGGCGCCGCTTTTGAGGGACTCCCCCGACACGCTCACTCGGTCACCCGATCAACGGATCGCTACCCACTAACGGTCACTCACCCGCGATTCTCACCCGGTTCCGGCCCTCGCGCTTGGCTCTGTAGAGGGCCTTGTCCGCGGCGGCCTGCAGGCTCGCGGCGGACTCCCCCTCCCCGGGCCTGACGCAGGCCGCTCCCACGCTGATGGATACGGTGGAGCCTGCGGAGGAACTGGCGTGTTCGATGCCGAGGCCCACAACGCGTGTCCGCAGGTCCTCCGCCGTGCGCAGGGCCTGGTCGGCTTCGGCCCCGGGCAGGATGGCCACGAACTCCTCGCCGCCGTAGCGCCCCAGGAAATCGCCCGCCCGGACCAGGGCGGCCGACAGCGCATGGGCCACTCTCCGCAGGCAGTCGTCGCCGGCGTGGTGGCCGTAGGTGTCGTTGTAGGCCTTGAAGTGGTCGATGTCGATCATCAGCAGGGAGAGCGGGAGCCCGGCCCTGCGGGCCCTCCGCCACTCGGCGTCCAGCACCTCGTCGAACCGCCGCCGGTTGGCGATCCCGGTCAGGCCGTCGAGGTACGACAGGCCCTGGAGTCTCTCGTTCGCGTCGGCCAGCGCGTGGCTCTGTTCCTGGAGTCGGTCGTTGGCCTCGGCGAGCTGGGCGGTCCGCTTTTCGACGAGGATCACCAGCTTGCGTTCGCGGGCCTTCAGGCGGCGAAGCCGCGCGAAGAAGAGGAGCGGCCCCGTGGTCAGGAAGAGCAGGGCGCACAGGACGTAGAACCAGCGAGTCTGGTAGAAGAACGGCTCCAGCGTGAACGCCAGGGACGCCCCCTTCTCGTTCCAGACGCCGTCGTTGTTACAGCCCTTGACGCGGAAGACGTACCGGCCGGGCGAGAGGTTCCTGTAGACCGCCAGCCGCTGGTTGTCCACCGGCGTCCAGCCCTCGTCCACGCCCTCCAGCTTGCAGAGGAAGCGCACGCGGTTGGGCGACACGAAGCTCAGCGCCGTGTAACGGATGGACAGGGTCCTCTCGCCGGGAGGGATCACGACGGCGGACCGCACGTCGACCGCCTTCCCGTCGACGCTCAGGCCCTCGATTCTCACCGGCGGAGGCCGGGAATTCGGGCGCGCCTGCTCGGGATCTATGCTGACGACGCCCTTCATGGTCGGGAACCAGACAAGGCCCTCCCGGGTGAAACAGCCCGCCGGCTGGCACCCCCCGCTGCACTGGGAACTCCTGAGCCCCTCGTCCCGCCCGAAGACCCTGCAACGGATCGACGTGATCCGGCCGTCCATGCAGGCGTCGAGTTCGCTCTTCTTGACCTTGAGCACGCCTCGGTCCGAGCCCATCCAGAAGTTTCCGCTGCCGTCGGCCACGATCTGGTAGATGCGGTCGTCGGCCAGGCCCCGGCTCGTGTCGCAGGTCGCCATCCGGCCGTCTTTCCAGCGGACGATGCCCGTGCCGTACGTGCCGGCCCACACGACGCCGTCGGGGTCTTCGTGGAAACACACGGCTTCGAAGGGGAGCTTCGTGAAGCGGCCGTTCTTGAAGATGCACGCCCTGTCGCGCGTGCCGATCCACAGCGCCCCGGTCCGGTCCTCGTGGAGCGCCAGAACCGTCTCGCCCGAAAGGCCGTCCCGCGTGCTGTAGGTGGTGAAGCGGCCGTCCTTGAGCCGGTCGAGCCCTCCCCCGTCGGTGCCGACCCACACGCTGCCGTCGCGTCCCTCCTCGATGGCGAGCACGTGGTCGTTGGAGAGCCCCTGCTTCGTCGTGTAGGTGACGAAACGGCCGTTCCTGAAGCGGCTCAGGCCGCCCCGCGTGCCCACCCAGAGGGTGTCGTCACGGCCCGCGGCGAGGGACCAGACGAGGTCGTCGGGCAGACCGTCCTTCCTGCCGAAGCGCTTGAAAACCCCGTCCTTGAAGCGGTCCAAGCCGCGGTTTGTGCCTATCCAGAGGTCCCCCTTCCGGTCCTCGAGTACGCTCCAGGCAAGGTCGTCCGCCAGTCCCTCCCGGACCGTGTAAACGGTGGCCTGGCTGTCGCCGAACCGCTCCAGCCCGCCAAGCGTCCCGACCCACAGGTCGCCCTCCGAGTCTTCGCAAAGACTCATGACGATATCGTTGTTGAGCCCGTCCCTCGCCGCGTAGGCGGTGACCGCACCGTCGCTCAGCCGGTCCAGCCCCCCGCCGTAGGTGCCGAGCCACAGGTTGCCGTCTCGGTCCTCTAGGGCGGCCAGCACGAAGCTCGACGTGAGGCCGTCCTTCGGCGAATAGTTTTTTGCTCGCCCGTGGTGAAGGCGCACGAGGCCTCCGCCGTACGTCCCTACCCACAGGTCGCCCCGGCGGTCGCGGTAGATGGAAGCCACAAACGGGCCGGGAAGGCCGTCTATCCCGGTAAAGGGCACGAACCGTTCGTCCTTCATGCGGTAGAGGCCGCCGCCCTCGAGGCCGACCCACAGGACGCCGTCCCCGTCCTCAGAGATGCCCTTGACCACCGATTTCGGCAAGCCGCGCGCCGGCCCGTAAAGGGCGAAGGTACGGCCGTCGAAGCGCGCCGCGCCGCCCGCCTTGGTGCCGACCCAGAGGGCGCCGTCCCGCGCCAGGTAGAGCGTCGACAACCGGTCGTCGGGCAGGCCGTCCTTCGTCGTGAAGGTCCTGAACGCGCCGTCCCTGTATCGGATGAGCCCGCCGCCCATGCTCGCCGCCCACAGCGTACCGTTCCGGTCCTGCACCATGTCCATGATCGCGTAGTCGTGAAAGGCCGGGAAGATCTTCTTATCGAAGACCTCGAATCGCACCCCGTCGAAGCGGGCCAGGCCGCCCATCGTACCGACCCACAGGTAGCCGTCCCGCGTCTGCAGGATGGACAGGACGGCGCTCTTCGGGAGCCCCTCGTCCGACTGCCACGATGCATGACCATATTGGGTGATGGCCTTCTTCGGGTCGAGGGCGCGCGCGGGGACCGCCGCCAGCGCCAGCAGCACCGCTGCGGCCGCCAGCGCGGCCGCCCGCATGGCTCTACCCCTGAATCGTCTCCGGTTCGTGGCTTCCATTTCCGCTCCCAGATGAATGACCTGCAAACTGAGGTCATTTTGGCACGCCCGGCCCAGGGACGTCCAGCATCGGGGGGACGTAGGGCAGATTTCACAGTGAGGCAGTGAGGCGGTGAGAGGAGATGGTTATGAGTTCTGGGTGTTGGGTGTTGAGTTGAGTTACTTTTCTTCCCAAGGGCTAAGAAAAGGATCGGAAGGCGAAAGTGAGAAACGGCGAAGGGCGAGCCTTCGAAGGCAGGCAAACGTCCTACCTACCTAATCCCCTGCTCACGGATTCGCGGCACCGCTGGCAACTGCGATTGTCAGGGGTGCAATAATCTTTGGGAGAACCAGCCGTCTGGGATATAATAGGACGTCACCCGTGACTACGACTGTCAAGCAAACCGCCTGGTCATCACGGGGCTTTGAGGCGGAGGGTAGGAATCAATGGTCTCGGTTCAAATCACGCTTGCACTCATCGTCATTGTTTCGAGCGTCTGGGTGTTGATCGATGCTTTTCAAATCGGCGTAAGACGAAACCAGCTAAAGGGATTGGCAAGATCGGGCCCCCTAGGATGGGCCCTCGGGTGCCTGCTTCTCTGGATCATCGTATTCCCTCTCTATCTGGTCAAGCGAAATGAGTTCAAGAGGCACAACGGTAAACCGGTGAACTCCAGCGCCGTGACTATCGCTGGATTTTTCGTGGTCGCAATCGCTCTTGGCGTAATCATCATGGGCCTAACGGGCAACGTGCGACTGTCCACACCAAATCTTCGGAAGCAGGTCCTCAAGAACATCGAGACCACCTTCGCCAAGCAGCCTTCGCTGGCCGCACTGAAGATCAAATCCTTCGACCTCGAACACGAGAACGGCGACCAGTACGAGGGGACCCTGGTCGTTTCGGCCAACGGGCAGCAGCAGCGGCTCAACGTCGACGTGGTTTATAACGGCAAGCGCTTCATGTGGAAAGTCAGGCAGTAACGGTGGGCAAACGTTTTGGGATCACGCGCCGCAAGGGCCCGACGAACCCCGGATAATGCCCGCGAGCTTTGCTTGAGTCGACCGATGTTCCGAACGCGGAAACATCGGAAAATCATCGCGCGAGGGGGTGAGGATGTTCGAAGAAGAGAAGAAGCCTAGCAAGATCTGGCCTAGGATCGAGAATGCGGAGGATGCGAAGTCCGCGGCAAAGCAGGGTTACCATGCGGCCCTTTTCATCTCCGCCCTGACGGCTCTGGTGGCGACCATTTCCCTTGCGATGCACAAGAGCGTGATTGGCGTGAATGCATTGGCCTACGTCGATGCCGCTTTCTACGGGTTTGCGGCGTGGCGGATAAAGCGTTTCTCGAGGGTGTTCGCCGTGCTCGCGACCTCGGTGTATTTCCTTGATAAACTCCAGAACTTTCTGGCTCTCAACATATCTTCCTGGCCGGTTATCGGAATCCTTCTCCTCATGTTTGCGAACGGCTTGAGAGGCGTCTTTGCCTACCACCGCTTCAAGTCGGACGTCTTCAAAGTAACGAGCCTAGGAGATTGCGCACCTGCGGCAGTGTCCACGGCAGCAGATTCAGTCGCTGAACAAGAGTCTATAACATGACACCATGAAGCGGACCTTCGGCGCCGGGTGGGAAGCTTACCGCCGCCGCACCTGGCGCATCGTCCCGTTCCTATATTGACCCGGACCATTCAGCGGCGTCTTGCGATCGGAAACTTTCCGGTTTCTCCCGGCGTTCTCTGCGGCGCGCACCGAGAGGCGCCAGGAGTGGGTGAGGAGGACGTTTGCCCTCCCTCGAAGGCCGCCGTCGTGCCCTTTCCTTTTCCCCTCTTCCCTCTAACCTGCCTACGCCTTCGCAGTTCGCACCTGCGGTGCCGTGAGTACGGGATTCCGGGAGTGGGTGAGTAGGACGGGGGGCTGGATTCCCGCCTTCGCGGGAATGACGGGACAGGCGCGCTGTGCCGCTTCGAAGGCTCATCCCCAGCCGTCTTTCAATTCCGCCTTTCGCCTTCTGGTGCGGTGAAGGGGTGAAGAGTTAAGGGTGAAAGGTAAAGACGCCGGCCGATGGGAATCGGCCGCTACAACGGCTCGTCCCTCGCCGCGTTCAAATCCGCAATCCCAATTCCAAAATCCCAAATATCCTTTCTTCCGATATATAATGTTGCTCGCCGGCGGGTTCATCGCCGGCCAGGAAAGATGCCCCATGAGACCATTCAACAAGGTAAGGAGTCGATGATGAGAATATTTGCGCGAACGGCCGTCCTGGTCCTTTTGTGCGCGGCGCTTGCGGGCTGCTCGCAGGGGACGGCCACGGCGAAGAAGACCGAAGCGTCGTCCGCCGCGTCTTCCAAGAAGGCCGCCGCCGGGAAGACCGTGAAGCTGCCGGAGGTGCCCGTGCCGACCGCCACGAAGCCTCCGAAAATCGTCCCGCCCATGGAGAGCGCGTGCAAGGTCGTCCTGTCGGGCTTCGTCAAGGCCGAGATGGCGGGCACGGTGGCCCTGGGGTCCGAGGCCAAGTGGCACCTGAACGTGACAACCGGCTCCATGGCGGGCAAGGGCTACAACGCGCGGGGCTTCATTGGTTTCAAGGGCAAGCCCGCGCCGGGGGACTACACGGCGAAGAACGTGGCGACGGCCCAGTTCACGGTGGTCGATAAGAAAACACCGGCCAAGACCTGGACCTTCTCGGGAAAGCAGCTCGGCGGAAGCTTCAAGATGACGCTGACCTCGGTGAGCGACAAGGCGGTGCATGGAACGATCGACGCGGCGCTGCCGCCCGTGGCCCGCGTGGCCCCCGAAAGTTCGGTGGTTCACATGAAGGTCACATTCTAGGAGCGGGCCGGAATCACCGTCTCGCGACCGGCGCGAAAAGGGGCGGAGCCTCGACGGCCCCGCCCTTTTCGTTCGGTCAGCCCGGAAGGGCGTGTCCCCTCCCGGATCGATTCACTTCGGTACGGACATGTCCTTGATCCGCCCCTTGCTCTTGTACTTGACGGTTCCGAGCTTCTCGACGTACTTCTTGAGCACGTCGTATTCGAGATCGGGCAGGACGTGCACGTCCGTGACGTTGACGCCCATCATGGGCAGCAGGGCCAGCACGCCCGTGTTGGTGGTCACCGTGTAGGTTCTGTCTTCCAGCAAGAGCGGCCTGCCGTGAATCTTGACCTTCAGCACGCGCTGTCCCATCGGCCGGCTGGAGTCGTACTTGTACTTCATGCCCGAGACCTGGAGGAACGCGGTCTCGTCGTACGGCAGGTAGGCGAGCCCCACTTCCAGCCCCTTCATGAGTTCGAAGGGGGTGATCCGGAACGTTGCGATCTTGAGGCCGAGGCCGGTCTCGGGGTCGTACCCGTAGCTCACCGGCCTGAAGAGGTCCGCGCCCACGATGGGCCCCTGGCACAGGCCCTCTGAGATCAATCCGTTGGGCGTGACCGCGATGTCGGTGTGTGTGAACTTCCGCATGGCGTCGGCGATGAGATTCCCCATCGCGGTGTCGCGGCTGCGGCCCGCCGGGTCGTAGGTCGTGGTGATGTCCCACTTCGCCGTCGCCAGGACGTCGTGGTAGACGTCGCCGTACCGCTGGACGATGCCCTGCTGGAGCTGGGCGATCACGGCGGCCACCGTGGGATCGTCGGGAACGGTGTCGTCGAGCGGGATGATCTGGTAGTCGTCGAGGTGCACCTGGCCGTCGGCGTAGGTGAAGTGCATTTTGCCGATGTCCTCGTAGTACTTGCCCGCCTGGACCACGATGGTCTGCGTGCCCCCGGGGTTGGTGAAGATGTGGGGCTGCTCGAAGAGGTAGTGGTCGTGCCCGCCCACGATGATGTCGATTCCCGGCACGTTCTGGGCGACGCCCTGGTCGTAGGCGTAGCCGAGGTGCGACAGCATGATCACGACCTGGGCGCCCGCGGCCCGGAGGGCGCCCGCCGTCTGGCCCGCTATGCCCATGATCACCGCGGGATCGTCGCCGCCCAGGATGACGACGGGATCGGGCCGGCTGGTGGGAACGTTCGGAACCGTCATGCCGAAGATGCCGATCTTGACGCCGTCGACCTCCTTCATGATGGACGGCTTTACCCACGTGCCCAGAGCCGGGTAGCCGCTCATGTCGAGGTTGGCGGAGAGGAGGGGAAGCGTGTCGGTGCCGTAGGCCTGGCTCAGGGCGTAAGCGAGGATGTCCGGGCCGTAGTCGAACTCGTGGTTGCCCACGGCCATGGCGTCGAATCCGAGTTGCTTCATGAGCTGGAGCTGGGGCACCCCGAAGTACATGTTGAAGAAGAGGCTTCCGTGAAAGACGTCGCCGGCGTGCAGGAGGATGACGTTCGGGTCGGTGGCCCGGGTCTCGCCTATTATGGTGGCGGCCTTCGCCAGACCGCCGATCGTGCCGTCGAGGTTGCCGTCCTTGGGGCCGAACTTGACGACGTGCGAGTGTGTGTCGTTCACGTGGAGAATCGTGAAGGTCTGTGCGTAAAGCGCCGTGGTGCCCAGCAGGAGTGCGGCGGCCAGCAGGATGAAGAGCCGGCGCGCGGCAGGTCTGCCCTTGTCACTCCCGCGGCCGGGATGGGTCCCCCGTCCGATGAGTCGTAGTAAGGCGAGTTTCATCATGAATCCTCCCTCCTCAAACCAATGCGGGTAGACGCGCGGGCTCCGGAAGCCGCGTGCCACTGCCGCTTGTCCCCATGAAGAAAATCCGATCGGCTACCGAAGCAGTTTCGTGCAGTTTGCCTGCCTTTGCAAGCAGGGAGCGGGATTCTTGATTTGGGATCAGTACTGTCCGGTTAAGAACGCTTCGGCATGACGTAACCTATTGATGCTCAACGTGTTGTGGCGATTATTAGCTGTTATCGATTTCAACGCTGGGCTCCTGTTCGGCCATGCACCATCCTGTGTGATGGGGAGGTGGATGGTCGATGAATGCAGGGCGCATAGTGTTTTCCCAGTTGATGGATTTCTTGCCACTTCACGCTTTTCGGTCCTGCGTGCGGCGCTACCGTGGAGATTACAGACTCCGCACTTTTTTCTGCCTCGATCAGTTCTATTGCATGGCCTTTGCCCAATTGACTTATCGAGAAAGCCTCCGGGATATCGTGACGTGCCTGAGGAGTTTTCATTCGAAGCTTTACCATGCGGGAATCCGCGGGACGGTGTCCAGGACGACCTTGGCCGATGCAAACGAGACCCGAGATTGGCGCATCTACGCCGATTTCGCCCATGTCCTGATCCGCACGGCACGGGCTATGTACGCACGAGAGGAATTCGGCGTCTCGCTCGAACAGGTCGCCTATGTCTTCGACTCCACTACGATCGACCTCTGCCTGTCTCTTTTCCCGTGGGCGCACTTCAGGCGGCACAAGGGTGCGGTGAAACTGCACACGTTGCTGGACCTGCGCGGTACGATTCCCTGTTTCGTGCATATCACGGACGGAAAAACGGCCGATGTAACGACCTTGGACGAGCTGCCACTGGAGCCTGGCGCTATCTATGTCATGGACCGCGGGTACATCGACTTCGCTCGGCTCTACATCTTCACCCGGAGCCTCTCGTCCTTTATCGTACGAGGCAAGCGGAACCACGATTACACGCGCCGAAGCTACCGCCCAGTGAACCGGAGCACCGGTTTGCGATCGGATCACACTATTGCACTCCGAGGCCCTAAGAGCTCGCGTCTCTATCCGGAGCCCCTGCGAAGAATCACCTTTTTCGACGAAGCTAATAACCAGCGGATCATCCTCCTCACCAACAATTTCGCTTTGCCCGCATTGACCATCGCTCAGCTGTACAAGTGTCGATGGGACGTTGAGATCTTCTTCAAGTGGATCAAGCAACACCTGCGCATCAAGGCTTTCTACGGAACAAGCGAGAATGCCGTGAAGACGCAGGTCTGGATTGCCATCAGCGTCTACTTGCTCGTGGCGATCATCAAAAAGCAGCTCCACATCGATCGCAGTCTCGCCGAAATCCTTCAAATTCTCAGCCTCTCCCTTTTCGAGAAAGAGCCCATTTATCAACTACTTACAAACCAGAGCCCCCAATCTCTGGAGCCTAGTCCGTGTAAACAGCTGATTCTATTCGACTCTTAACCGGACACTACTGATTTGGGATTTGGAAATGGGGATTTGAAAGGCGAAAGGCGAAAGGCGGAAGTAGTGAGGAACGGCGGTGGGCGAGCCGTTGTAGCGGCCGATGCTCGCATCGGCCGATCGGCCTTTGACGAGCAAAGGCCGCTACGTAAGGGCGGCAGACGAAGGGCCTACGAAGGCAGGCAAAGGTCCTACTTCCCTACTCACGGACTCACGGCACCGCCATCGAAGGGCTGCCCCAGACTTGATCACTGGATAACTTGCCTACTCACTCTTCTTCCGTGGACGGCGCCGGCAGTGCTTCGGGAGCTTTCTCGACGCGTTCGACGACGATCCTGAGGCGGACGACCAGGGCCGCGAGCAGGACGACCAGCGCCCACAGGGGGAGCAGGATCGCGCCCACGACGCCGACGATCAGCGGGACCCAGATGAGCGTCCTGCCCGCCCGCGTCTTGAGCGCGAGCCGCCGGACGAGCAGCGCGCGAAAAATGGTCTTCGCGGCCGACGCGACCTGGTCTCCGTTGACGGCGAATTCTTCTCTGCGCGGACGTCCGGTCATGATCTCCTCCAGGGCGCCTGGCGGCCCTTCGTATGAGTGCATACGCAAGGAGGGAGGGGATGGTTTAGAATGACCCCCGGGAACTATTTGTTCCCCCCGGCGTTACGATACTGGGAGAGAAGGCTTGGAAGAAGACGTTCTCGACAGAATAGTGGACACGCTGGGCCTGGCCCACACCAGGCGGCACATCTTTCTGTGCTGCGACCAGACTAAGCCCAAGTGCTGCACCAAAGAAACGGGCCTCGAATCGTGGACCTATCTCAAGCGCCGCCTCAACGAACTCGGACTGACCGGGCGGGGCGGCGTCTATCGTACCAAGGCGAACTGCCTCAGGATCTGCCGCCGGGGGCCGATCGCGGTCGTCTACCCCGAAGGCGCCTGGTATCACTCCTGCACGCCGGATGTGCTTGAGCGCATCATCCAGGAGCACCTCATCGGCGGGCGGACGGTGGACGCCTTCCTCTTTGCGGTCCGTCTCCTGGACCGTGCGGAAGAGGACGGCCGCCCGGCCGGGAAAGAATTCCCGTAAAGCCTCGTCAAGAAACCGACATCCGGAAAGGAGCAAGCTTATGAACGTGACACCGTTTTTCCTCGTGGGAGTCCTCTTGGCCACCCCCCTCATGGGGCTCGCCGCTGCGCCGGCCGGCAAGACGGAGGTGAAGGCCTCCAGGCGCGACGCCGCCGTGAAGAAAGGAGAGGTCCACGGCATCTACCTCAAGGACCTGGACAGGAGCGTCAAGCCCTGCCAGAACTTCTACCAGTTCGCCGACGGCGGCTGGATGGCCGCAAACCCCATCCCGGCGGCATACCCCAGGTGGGGCACCTTCACGCAGCTCTACAAGGAGAACCAGGAGCGGCTGCACAAGATCCTTGAGGGGGCGGCCGCGGACACCAAAGCGCCCGCGGGCAGCGAGCTCAAGAAACTCGGCGACTTCTACGCGAGCGGCATGGACGTCAAAGCCATCGACGCCCAGGGCCTCAAGCCCCTGACCCCCGAACTCGCGCGCATCTCCGCGGTGAAAGACCTCAAGGGCCTCCAGGCCGAGGTCGCCCACCTGCAGGGGATCGGGGTCAACGTCCTCTTCCGCTTCAGCTCCACCCAGGACGCGAAGAACAGCGCGCAGGTCATCGGGGAAGCCGACCAGGGCGGTCTCGGCCTGCCCGACCGCGACTACTACCTGAAGGACGACGCCAAGTCCAAGAAGACCCGCAAGGCCTACGCCGAGCACGTGGCGAAGATGTTCGAGCTGATGGGCGACGCGCCGGCCGAGGCGCAGGCGGGGGCAAAGACGGTCATGGGCATCGAAACGTCCCTGGCCAAGGCCTCCATGAGCCGGGTCGAGCGCCGCAATCCCAAGGCCGTCTATAACAGGATGGACGTCAAGCAACTCGAGACGCTCACGCCCGACTTCAACTGGCCCGACTACTTCGCATCGGTGAACCACGCCGAGATCCGCTCGATCAACGTGGCTTCTCCCGATTTCTTCAAGGCGCTGGGCACGGAGCTGAAGACGGTTCCCATGAAGGACTGGCGGACCTACCTGCGCTGGCACCTCATCGCGTCGACGGCGCCCTACCTCAGCGAGCCCTTCGTGCAGGAGAGCTTCCACTTCCACGGGGAGGTCATGACGGGCACGAAGGCCATCCTGCCCCGCTGGCAGAGGGTGGTGAGCGCCGAGGACGGGGCGCTGGGCTTCGCGCTGGGCAAGCTCTACGTCGAGAAGTACTTCCCGCCGGAGGCCAAGGCCAAGGCCCTGACCATCCTGCACAACATCAAGGCGGCTCTTCACGACGACCTGGAGACGCTGAGCTGGATGAGCCCCGCCACCCGCAAGGCGGCCCTCAAGAAGCTGGGCATGATCGTCGAGAAGATCGGCTACCCGGACAAGTGGCGCGACTACTCGGCCCTGAGCATCAACCGCGGTCCCTACGTGCTCAACGTCCTGCGCGCACGGACCTTCGACTTCAACCGCAGGCTGAACAAGATCGGCAAGCCCCTCGACCGGACCGAGTGGGGCATGACGCCCCAGACGGTCAACGCCTACTACGATCCCCAGATGAACGAGATCGTCTTCCCGGCGGGCATTCTGCAGCCGCCCTTCTTCGATCCCAAGGCCGACGACGCGGTGAATTACGGCGCCATGGGCATGGTCATGGGCCACGAGATCACCCACGGTTTCGACGACCAGGGCAGCCAGTACGACGGCTACGGCAACCTGAACAACTGGTGGACGGCAGAAGACGCGAAAAACTTCAAGGCTCGCGGCGAGTGCATTGCGGACCAGTTCTCCCAGTACGTGGTGGACGGTGACGTGCACCTCAACGGCAAGCTGGTCGAGGGCGAGAGCATTGCGGACCTGGGCGGCCTCACCCTGTCCTACAACGCGCTCGAAAAGAGCCTGGAGGGCAAGCCGCGCCCGCCGAAGATCGACGGGTTCACGCCCGAGCAGCGGTTCTTCCTGGCCTACGCGAGGATCTGGGCCGACGAACGTCCGGCCGCAGTTCTCCCGGCTCATGGCGACGGTGGACCCCCACCCGCCGGCAAGGTACCGGGTGAACGGGCCCCTGTCCAACATGCCCGCTTTTGCCAAGGCCTGGGGATGCAAGCCCGGCGACCCGATGGTCAGGCCGGACCACTGCAGGATCTGGTAAACACGGCGAAGCGAACGGGAGGGGGCGGCGGGTGCCGCCCCCTTCTTCGTTTCACGAACCGGGAGGGCGACATGTCCCGCCGTTATTCGAGCTTTTCAGAGTTCTACCCCTTTTACCTGTCCCAGCACAGCAACCGGACGTGCCGCCGCCTCCACTTCACGGGCAGCGTCTTCGTGCTGGCCGCGCTGGTCGCGGCGCTGGTCACGCAGATCTGGTGGCTGCTGCTCCTCATGCCGGTCCTGGGCTACGGCTTCGCGTGGGTCGGCCACTTCTTCTTCGAGAAGAACCGCCCTGCCACCTTCACCTATCCCCTCTACAGCTTCGCGGGCGACTGGGTCATGTTCGCCCAGATGCTGACGGGAAAAATAAAGTAAATTTGGGAATTGGGATTTGGGATTTGGGATTTTGAAGCGGCGGGGGACGAGCCTTTGGAGGACGGCCCGCAACTAGATCACCTGGTCACTCGGTCACTGCGCCGACAGGCGCATTAACCACAGAGCACACAGAGGCCTGCGGCATGGCTGGTTGAACAGGGAGGATGGGAGGACGGGAGGAAGACGGTTTGGGGATTGGGATTTAGAAACAAAAGAAACAATCTCACCACAGAGCACACAGAGCCCACAGAGCAAAGATTGGATTTCACAGTGAGGCAGTGAGGCAGTGAGGCGGTGAGGGAAGAGCCAATTAGAAGGCGGAAGGCGGAAGGCGGAAGGCGAAAGTGGACGATACCTGGGGACAAGCCTTCGAAGGCCATCCCTCAACCTGATCACTTCCAAAAAGCAGTCATTGCGAGGGCTTCGTCGAAGGGAACCCGCGAAGCAATCTCTCCGTTCGAGCAACTGAAATGAGAAAGAACGGACTCTCGCAAAGAAAAATGCTGGGCGATCGTGTTGCTCTCCACCGTTACCCGTTCCCCGCGGGCCTGCGGCCCCCGGCGCACCTGCGCCGGCCGTCGTCCGGAAAAGCAAGCTTTCCCGCCCGCCGTCCTGCGCAGCGCGCCCGCGTCGCGGACGCGGGTCGGAACGGGCAACTCGGGGGCCATGCAAGGGGGCGCTCCCCCGCACCACCAGCGGAAGCATCCGCAGGACGGGCCTTCTAAGGTCGTTCCCCCCCCGTCCTTTACTGGATCACTCGGTCACTCGATCGCTTGATCACAGCGCCGAAGGCGCTCGTCTTAATCACCCCATCCCCTAATCACCTGCTCCCGGCACCGCCAGGCGCGTGGTCCGGGCATAGATCGGGGGGGCAGCGTGTTGAGTCTCGATGGTGGGCTGCAAAACGCACCCCGGGGTGGTGCTAAAATACAGGCCTTTGGTCGGCCCTGAACCCGGGGGACCGATCTCTTGTCCATGCACCGCACTCCAACCCGGAAGCATGTGCGAAGTTGCAGAGGGGGGGCAAGCAACTACGGAGGCTTGACCCATGACGAAAAAAAATGAAAACAAGGACGATGAAGCCGACGTAACGTCCGAAGCGACCATCGACGCCATCGAAAAGACCAGCGCGGAAGACCTCTTCCGGAAGCTCGAGACCGGCCCGGAGGGGCTGTCGAGCGACGATGCCGCGCGGCGGCTCGAGCGCTACGGGCCCAACGCCCTGGAAGACAAGCGCACCAATCCCCTGCTCAAGTTCCTCTCCTACTTCTGGGGGCCCATTCCCTGGATGATCGAGGTGGCCGGTGTGCTCTCCGCCATCGTGCGGCACTGGCCCGACTTCGTCATCATCTGCATCCTGCTGGCCTTCAACGCGGTGGTGGGCTTCTGGCAGGAGCACCAGGCCGAGAACGCCGTGGAGGCCCTCAAGAAGCAGCTCGCCCTGAAGGCCCGGGTGCGCCGCGACGGGGCGTGGGGCGAGTGCGACGCGGCCACGCTCGTGCCCGGCGACGTCCTCCGGCTCAGGCTGGGCGACATCGTCCCCGCGGACGTGAAGCTCCTGGATGGCGACTACCTCAGCGTGGACCAGTCGGCCCTGACGGGCGAGTCCCTGCCCGTGAGCAAGAAGGCCGGCGGTGTGGCCTACTCGGGCTCCGTGGTCAAGCAGGGCGAGATGGTGGCGCTCGTGGCGGCCACCGGGGCGTCCACCTTCTTCGGCCGGACGGCCAAGCTCGTGTCCTCGGCCAAGACGGCGTCCCACTTCCAGAAGGCCGTCCTGAACATCGGCGACTACCTGATCCACCTGAGCCTCGCGCTGGTGGCCATCCTGATCGTGGTCCAGCTCTTCCGGGGCGACCACTTCCTGACCATCATGCAGTTCGCCCTGATCCTGACCGTGGCCTCCATCCCCGTGGCCATGCCCGCCGTGCTGTCCATCACCATGGCCATCGGCGCCGTGGCGCTCTCGAAGATGAAGGCCATCGTCTCGCGGCTGGAGTCCATCGAGGAGATGGCCGGCATGGACATCCTCTGCTCGGACAAGACCGGCACCCTCACCCAGAACAAGCTCAAGCTGGGCGAACCGGCGGTGTTCGGCGGGGCGACGGTGAAGGACCTGGTCCTGGCGGGCGCCCTGGCCTCGAAGGAGGAGGACCGCGACCCCATCGACCTCGCCGTCCTGGCCGGGCTTAAGCCCGAATGGCAGTTCGACACGTTCGAGCAGGCGCGGTTCGTGCCCTTCGACCCCGTGCACAAGCGCACGGAGGCCGAGATCAAGGGCCCGGACGGCGGCGCCTTCAAGGTCACCAAGGGCGCGCCCCAGGTGGTCCTGGACCTGTGCAAGCCCGACGGGAGCCTCAAGGCGTCCGTCGAAGAGCAGGTCGACGTCCTGGCGCGCAAGGGCTACCGCACGCTGGGCGTAGCACGGACGGACGGCGGCGGGGGCTGGACCTTCCTGGGCCTCCTGCCGCTCTTCGACCCGCCGCGCGAGGACTCGGCCGAGACCATCCAGCGCGCCGGCGAGCACGGCATCGACGTCAAGATGGTGACGGGCGACAACGTGGCCATCGCCCGGGAGATCGCGGGCCAGCTCAAGCTGGGCACGCACATCGAGACGGCCGAACGGTTCTTCCAGGAGGCCGGGGGCGGCCAGGGGAAGGAGACGTCCCGGCAGGCCATCGAGACGGTCGAGGGCTTCGCGCAGGTCTTCCCCGAACACAAGTTCGAGATCGTCAAGGCCATCCAGGGCACGGGCCACATCGTGGGGATGACCGGCGACGGGGTGAACGACGCGCCCGCCCTCAAGCAGGCCGACGTGGGCATCGCCGTGAGCGGCGCCACCGACGCGGCCCGGGCCGCCGCGGACCTGGTGCTCACCGCGCCCGGGCTCTCGGTGATCGTGACGGCGGTGGAGTCGGCGCGCAAGATCTTCGAACGCATGAACAGCTACGCCATCTACCGCATCACCGAGACCATCCGGATCATGGTCTTCATGGTCCTGGCCATGCTCGTCTTCAACTTCTACCCCATCACGGCCCTCATGATCATCCTGCTGGCCATCCTGAACGACCTGCCCATCATGGCCATCGCCTACGACAACACGTGGCTCGATCCCAAGCCCGTCCGGTGGGACATGCGGCGGGTCCTGACCACCGCCACCGTCCTGGGCGCCATCGGCGTGGTGGAGACCTTCGGGATGCTCTACCTCGCCAGGGTGGTGTTCGGCGTCGGCCTCGCCCAGCTCCAGTCGGTGATCTTCCTCAAGCTGGTCGTGGCCGGCCACCTGACGCTCTTCGTGGCCCGCAGCAAGAAGCCCTTCTTCTCACGGCCCTTCCCCGCGCCCATCCTGCTCGGCGCCATCCTGGTGACCCAGACCCTGGCGGCCATGATCGTGGGCTTCGGGTGGTTCGTCACGGCCATTCCGTGGTCCTGGGTGGGCCTGATCTGGCTCTACTGCCTGGCGTGGCTGCTCATCGAGGACTGGGCCAAACTGCAGGTCTACGGCCACCTCGACCAGAGCAAGAAGCACCACCGGACGTTCCTCGAGCGGCTCGGCCGGTCGCACCACCACCACGGGAGGCTGTGGGGGTAGAAGAGACATTTGGGATTTGGGAATTGGGATTGCGGATTTAGAAACGGCGAGGGACGAGCCAATTAGAAGGCGGAAGGCGGAAGGCGAAAGTGGACGACGGCTGGGGACAGGCCTTCGCAGGCCATCCCTCGACCTGATCACTGGATCACTCGGTCACTGCGCCGACAGGCGCATTAACCACAGAGGACACAGAGCCCACAGAGGCCGGCGGCGCTTGGTTTGAACAGGGAGGATGGGAGGACGGGAGGACGGGAGGAATACGATTTAGGATTTTGGGACGGCGAGGGACGAGCCGTTGTAGCGGCCGATTCCCATCGGCCGGCGTCTTCACCCTTAACTCTTAACCCCTTCACCGCGCCTAAAGGCGCTTGAACCGCCGAGACGCGAAGGACGCAGAGAAAAAATGGGTTCTCACACTGAGGCAGTGAGACAGTGAGAATCTCCTAGAAGGCAGTCATTGCGAGGGCTTCGTCGAAGGGCACCTGCGAAGCAATCTCTCCGTTCGAGCAACTGAAATGAGAAAGAACGGACTCTCGCAAAGATCGCCAAGATCGCAAAGGAACGAAGCCGGGCGACCATGCTTCTTTCGACCGTTGCCCGTTCCCCGCGGGCCTGCGGCCCCCGGCACGTTTGCGCCGGCCGTCGTCCGGAAAAGCAAGCTTTCCCCGCCGCCGCCCTGCGCAGCGCGCCCGCGTCGGTGACGCGGGTCGGAACGGGCAACTGGAGGGTGCTGGAACGAGAGCGCTCCCCCCCACCCTTCTAAGAAGCGCCGACGGGAGCGGACCCTCTCCTTTGTCAGATTTCACGGCCCGGCACCTCGACGTACAAAAGTACGACTCGGTTCCGAACCGCTCATCTTTCGCGGATAGGGCCCACTCGCGTCGGAACGCAGCCTTTCAGGCGATCATGGATCGCCCGAAAGTCCATGCGAGGGCTGGCCTTCGAAGGTTGTCCATCGCCGGTTCTTACTCGATCACTTGGTCACTTGATCACCGCGCAACAGCGCGCACTAGACACAAGACACTGGACACTAAACACCGGCCGCCGCCAGGCGGCCATCTACAACTCTGGTTGGAGGCCAAACCGGTTCGCGGGTATTATAATAAGCACCTTCAGGAAGACGCAGCAGAGGCAGGGGACGCCAGGAGGTCGCTGGACGAGCCGCGGAGGGGGAATCGCCGGTGCCTTATCGAGAAACCATATATGATCCATCGCCCTGCGCCGATTATGGTGTAACAGTATGGTGTGAACGGGCTTACGTTAATTTGGAGGCAGGGGGCTTATGCCGCAATGCTGCGGTCTATAGGTATTATCGAGAAACTATATAACCATTGTTAGCTTTTAAAAACGGAACTTCATGGCAAAGCGCAAATCACTGACCAAAACACTGCGATTCGAGGTGCTGAAAAGAGATTCATTCACTTGCCAGCACTGCGGCCGCAAGGCACCAGATGTGCTTTTGCATATAGATCACATTGAACCAGTAGCAAAAGGCGGGACAAATGATCTTCTGAACTTGATTACATCTTGTGTCGAGTGCAATTCTGGTAAATCTGATCGTCGCCTTTCTGATACATCGGTCATTGATAAGCAGCGCCAACAACTTGAAGATTTACAGGAGCGAAAAGAGCAAATTGAAATGATGTTCCAATGGCAGAAAGGGCTATTGGATCTTGAAGATGAAGTTACGACACAGTTAGCAGATTATTGGGCTGAGCAAATCCCCGGATTCAGCCTGAATGAAAATGGCAAAAAAGGACTGAAAAAGCTAAGAAGAAAATTTGAGCTTTCCGAAATCATGGAGGCTATGCGAATCGCAGTAGAACAGTATGTCGATTACCACGAAGGTGAACCAACGCAAGAATCAGTGGAGGTCGCATGGAAAAAGGTAGGGGGAATTTGTAACACCAAAAAGAGGGAGTCCGAGAATCCAGCATTGTCGCGTATCTATTACATTCGGGGCATTTTGCGTAATCGGCTAAGTTACTGTAATGAGGGGTTGGCTATCCAACTCTTACAAGAAGCCATCGATCTCGATGCAAATATCGAGTCTCTCGAAAAACATGCTAAAGCAGTTCGCAACTGGTCACATTGGCGAGATGAAATTGAAGAATTTATTGAAACTGAGCGCGACAAAAAACAAGGCGTTGATTCGGATGAAGATCAAAGCTAACAAGACCGTAAACTCGGACGCATTTTTCGTTCGCTGCGCTCACTACAAATGCGCCGGTTACGGCTGGCGTTAGGTGCCTCTAGATGACGCGCAAATGTGGTCTCCTGTTGCTAGTCTGCCTCACTCTCATCCCTGTCGCGCCTCAGGCTGCAGATCCCATTAATCTCTCCCCTGAAGTGCGGATCATCTTTCCCAACCAAGATGACTTCAATCAGTTTGCAAGTATGGGCGACTCCTGTGGTTCCCCTCCCTCGGTTTTGGCGAGCTTTCAAAACTATGTGCAGCACACGGCTCCCGGGCAGTTCATCCCATACGACATTTCGAAACTCAACATAAAGGGGGTCATGGGTCTCTATTACGTCTATAGGGCTCAAGATTGCTTGCGCCTGAAGAAGTACTTTGATGCAAATGTGTTCATACTTGCTCGTGTCAGGCTCGTCTCCTTCCTACAAGATCCCGATGCCGCGCCTAGCAGCTGCGTGTACGATGTCGATATCAAGGTCTATTCATCCCAGCTCGGCAAGGAACTCGTCCTATTCTCCAAGAAGCAGGTGCCCTTGGCAGGGCTTTCATCCCTCCTACACGGCAAGGAATCGCAATTGTGGAATCAGGTTCTCAGGTTTCTATCGGAACCAAGAGGCACCTAACAACGCGTTGCAGCGGACCGAGTCCTGCCGGACTCGGTCCGCGGGACCCCGTGTAGGCTTGGTCTGCTTTGCCGGCCGCTGAACGCGGACGTTCGGCGTTTGAGGGAGCGGCAGTGAAGAGCATTTGGAGGGCCATCGTCGGGCTTCTATTGGTATTTGTTGTCCACTTGCCACGTCTTTTGTGGACAGCGCTGCTGCTATCCTATGCGGCTGTATTTACTAATCGACCGACCCTTACAGCAAGTCCCGCTGAGCATATTAAGCGAGCAAGAAAGATTCTCCGCCGAGGTAGATTATCAGAGCTTCTATATGCAGCTATTGAGCTTCGGTTCGCACTTGAGCGCATGGCCCAAAGGGAACTAATCTTTGCTGATATGGCATCAAACCGTATGCTCAAAGAACATGATCCCGCAAAGAAATTGGCGAACCTGCATCGACTTGCCCCGCAATCAGCTTTCAATCATAAGATTTACTTCGTGAATAAGAACACTGGTGAGCGCCTAGATTGGGCAGAGTATAGGCCAATGGACAAGGTGAAGGTTGCTGAAATGAAGGGACGCCTTGGGGACATACTGCATCCCAAGGACAATTTGCGTCTTGGCGTCCCTAATGATCCGTGGTACAAGGAAACGATACGTTTCTTGACGGACTCGCTCGACTATCTCAGCATTATGTGTAAGGACAACTCCATATTTTTTGCGTACGAGGGGCTGGAACAATTCGAAATGGTGAGGAATGAGTGACAGAAGAGGAAAACAGTGGGGCCAGATCTTCACATTTAGCGTGTGCGCCTAAATCGAAGACCAGGCCTTGTTTCCAGCTTCAGAGTCCTGCGTAGAGCGCACCATTGTTCGGCTTGTTCCCGTCAGCGCTCTTTTAAAGAAGGTGGGGGAAGCAATATCGTGCCGGCACTCTCGAGTTGCCCGTTCCGACCCGCGTCTCCGACGCGGGCGCGCTGCGCGGGGCGGCGGATGGGAAAGCTTGCTTTTTCAAGCGTCGGCAGGCGCAAGTGTGCCGCGGGCCACAGGCCCGCGGGGAACGGGCAACGGTGGAACCCTGCACAACGCGTCGGCCGATGGGAATCGGCCGCTACAACGGCCCGTCCCTCGCCGTTTCTAAATCCCAAACCGTCTTCCTCCCGTCCTCCCATCCTCCCTGTGCAAACCAGGCGCCGCAGGCCTCTGTGGGCTCTGTGTGCTCTGTGGTGAGGTTTTTTCTTTTTTTCCAATTCCCAAATTACCTCTTATCGTCCCCAGCACTTTCTTCGCGGCGGCGAGGAAGCGGTCGTTGCCTTCGCGGTCGAAGACCGAAATGCGGAGGGAGTTGGGGTAGCCGTTGCCGGCCATGGGACGGACGATGACGCCCTCGCGCATGAGCTTCTGGAAGAACTCCCCGGCGGGCATGGGCACGTCGATGAGGATGAAGTTGGCCTGGGACGGGGTGACGGGGATGCCCAGTTTCTTGCACCCCTCGGCCAGGTAGGCCAGCTCCTTCGCGTTCATCTCGGCGCCGCGCTTGACGAAGTCCTGGTCCTTGAGGGCGGCGATGGCGGCGATCTGGGCCATGGCGTTGGTGTTGAAGGGCGAGCGGACCTTGTGGAGGGTCGCGATGACGTCGGGATGGGCGAAGCCGTAGCCGATGCGCAGGGCGGCCAGGCCGTAGGCCTTGCTGAAGGTGCCCAGGACCATGAGGTTGGGGAAGCGGTCCATGAGGGGCTGGACGGTGGCGTAGTCGGGCGCCGTGGCGTATTCCTTGTAAGCCTCGTCCAGGATGACGAGCACGTGCGGCGGGACCTTCTCGATGAAGGCCTCCAGGTCCTTGAAGGACGTGTGGCGCCCCGTGGGGTTGATGGGGTTGTCCAGGATCATCAGGCGCGTGTCGTCGTCCACGGCCTTCAGCAGGGCGTCGAGGTCGTGGTTGCGCTCCGCCATGGGGATGGCCCTGATGGGCGAGTTCATGATCTGGCAGGCGATGGGGTACAGGGCGAAGGACCCGAAGCTGAAGACGGCGTTAGTGCTCTCGTTCAGGAAGGCGCGGGCGCTCATCTCGACGATCTCGACGGACCCGTTGCCCAGGATCACCTGCTCCCGGTGGACGCCGTAGTGTTTGGCGAGGGCGTCGCACAGGTAATAGCCGGCGCCCTCGGGGTAAATGTGAATCTGGTCGATAAAATTGCGGACGGCCTCCATGGCCTTGGGCGAGGGGCCGAGGGGGTTCTCGTTCGATGCCATCTTCACGCTGTCGGTAATGCCCAACTCGCGCTCCACTTCCTGCACGGGTTTTCCCGGAACGTAGGGCTTGATGTTCTTGATGTTGGGCGGTACAGGAATGTTCATTTCAATCTCCCCTCTTGTTTTTCTTCACTCTCTTTTCTGATTTTTTCGTCGGCACGAGGGCCGTGTGTTCCAGCAGGCTCTGGACCTCCTCGGGCGTCAGCGCGCGGACGGTCCCCGGCCGGAGGGATCCCAGCTTGACGGGCCCCATTGCGACCCGCTTGAGCTTGATCACGGGATGGTTGATCCGGAAGAACATCTCCCGGATCTGGTTCTTGCGGCCTTCCGTCATGGTGATCTCGAGCCAGGTGTGCTGGGTCTCGCGGGACGGCATGCGGCGGATCTGCACGGGCAGGGTGCGCCTGCCCTCGAGGACGATGCCGCGGCGGAGCCTGTCGAGATCGGGCTGCAGGGGGTTCCCCTTGACCTTGACGCTGTAGGTCTTGGTCACCTTGTAGCGGGGGTGCAGCAGCCGGTTGGACAATTCGCCGTCGTTGGTCAGGAGGAGCAGGCCCTCGCTGTGGTAGTCGAGGCGCCCGACGGCGAAGAGTCCCTGAGACTGCTTTGGAAGGAAGGCCTTGAGACAGTCCCTGCCCTCCGGGTCCTCCATGGTGCTTACGACCTGCTTGGGCTTGTAGAGGGCGAAGTAGGCGGGCTCGGCGGAGAGGTGGATCCGCTTTCCGTCGAGTTTCACGGCGTCCCGTGCCGGGTCCACTGTGGTGGCGAGGTTCGTGACGACCTGCCCGTTGACCGCGACCCTGCCTTCCGTGATCAGTACCTCGGAGGCTCGCCGGGACGCCACGCCGGCGCGTGCGAGAAAGTGGTTGAGGCGCATGCTCGCGGTGTTCCCCTTATCCGGCATCTTTGATCTCCTCGCGCTCCGCGTCCGCGTGCGCGCCATCGTCGTTTTCCTGCCCGGTCGCGCCGGATGCCCCGCCGCCGTCACGCTGTGCGTCCCCCGAATCCGCCGGGGATGCCGGCCCTTGTGCCGGCGCGGGCGCGGTTTCGGTTTCCGGCTCGGGCGGCGCCGAGGTCGTGTCCTTGAAGAGGCTCTCCTGGCGGACCTTCTCGCGGAATACGTCCTCCAGCTCGCGGAAGGACGGCAGGTCGTCGAGCGAGTTGAGGCCGAAGTGCACGAGGAACTCCTTAGTCGTCGTATAGAGCAGGGGCCGGCCCACCACGTTCTTGCGTCCCGCGATCCGGATGAGCTTCTTTTCCAGAATCCCCTTGAGGACCGGTCCGGATTCGGTGCCGCGGATGGCGCTCACCTCGGCCGTCGTGACGGGCTGCTTGTAGGCCACGATGGCCAGGGTCTCGACGGCGGCCGGGCTCAGTTTTCGCAGATTCTGGGCCTTCAGGAAGGCCCGCACGAAGGGCGCGTGGCCCGGGCGCGTCACGGTCCTGAAGCCCTCGGCAACCCGCTCCACCCTGAGACCGACGGAATTGTGCTCGTAGCGCTCCTGGATGTCCTCCAGTATGGCGAGGGCCTCCCGGGGGTCCACCTGCCCGTCCAGCGCCTCCACGACCTGCTGCACTGTGACGGGCGCAGATGCTACGAAGAGAATCGCTTCCACCGCTCCGAGGCGGTCGGCTTCCCGCACGGTAAACCTCCAAAAACACCATCTTACCAAATACGGGAGGCCACGGCGCGGGTGGGTACCCTTGCGTGCCATTATCGACGCACCTAGAATGTTAAAAGTACTTCTTGAAGGCAAATAAATAGTGAAAATGAGAGGTGAAGCCATGAAAGCGATCAATCCAGCCACCGAGACCCTCATCCACGACTACCCCGAGCACGCCCTCGAAGAAGTCGACGAAAAACTCGACCTGGCGGCCGGGACCTTCGACTTTTGGAAAAGGACGACCTTTGCCGAGCGGGCGGGCCTCATGAAGGCGGCGGCCGGGGAGCTTCGCTCCAACAAGGCGGAGTACGCGGGGCTCATGACGCGCGAAATGGGCAAGCCGATCACCGCCGCCGAAGGCGAGGCCGAGAAGTGCGCCTGGGTCTGCGACTTCTACGCGGAAAACGCCGAGCGCTTCCTCTCGCCCGAGGACGTGGCGACCGACGCGGCCCACAGTTTCGTGCGCTACGATCCCATCGGGCCCGTGCTCGCCGTGATGCCCTGGAACTTTCCCTTCTGGCAGGTCTTCCGGTTCGCCGCCCCGGCGCTGATGGCGGGCAACGTGGGCCTTTTGAAGCACGCGTCCAACGTGCCCGGCTGCGCCCTCGCCATCGAGAGCGTCTTCACGAAGGCGGGCTTCCCCATGGGCGCCTTCCAGACCCTGCTCGTGGGGTCGAAGGTGGTGGAGGGGATCATCCGCCACCCGGCGGTGCGCGCCGTGACGCTCACGGGCAGCGATCCCGCGGGCCGGTCCGTGGCCTCGCAGGCGGGGGCCGCGCTCAAGAAGACCGTCCTGGAACTCGGCGGGTCGGACCCCTTCATCGTCCTGGCCGACGCCGACGTGGAGGCCGTTGCGTCGAAGGCCGCGGTGGCGCGGACCATAAACAACGGCCAGAGCTGCATCGCCGCCAAGCGGTTCATCGTCGAGGACGCCGCGGCCGACCGCTTCGAGGCGGCCTTCGTGGAGGCCATGGCGGCGCTCAAGGTCGGCGATCCCGCCGAGCGGGACACGGACGTCGGTCCCCTCGCCCGCAGGGACCTCATGG
This sequence comes from uncultured Acidobacteriota bacterium, assembly GCA_963724125.1. GTDB lineage: Bacteria > Acidobacteriota > UBA4820 > UBA4820 > DSQY01 > CAVRTJ01. The sequence continues at coordinate 118,723 of CAVRTJ010000003.1, read as the reverse complement.
ACGACCTCCAGTCCCAGGTGGACCGCTCGGTCCGAGCCGGCGCGAAGCTGGCCCTCGGGCGGCAAGCCCCTGGAAGGAACGGGCTACTTCTACCCGCCCACCGTCCTCACCCGTGTGGAGCCCGGGCATGGCGGCCTTTGAGGAGGAGACCTTCGGCCCCGTCGCCTCCGTCACGAGGGCGAAGAACGCCGAGCACGCCCTCGCGCTGGCCAACGCCTCGGACTTCGGGCTGGGCGCAAGCCTCTGGACGGGCGATCCGGCGCGGGGAGAGGCGCTCGCGGCCGAGGTCGAGGCGGGCGCCGTCTTCGTCAACGGCATCGTCAAGTCCGATCCGCGCCTGCCCTTCGGTGGCGTCAAGCTCTCGGGCTACGGGCGGGAACTGTCGGCCTTCGGGATCCGGGAGTTCGTCAACATCAAAACGGTCTGGGTGGGCTGAACGACCGCGGGAAAAGGCTCAGGCTTCCCGGAACTCGCGGCTGAGCCAGGCGGCCGGCCCGCACAGGGCCGCACCCACGGCTATGACACCGAAGACCACGTTCACGGGCACCACGGCGGCCGCCAGGCCCGTGAGTCCCGACGATACGGCCGTCAGGCCGATCACCGTGATGGAGATCAGCGCGAAGATCCGGCCGAGCTGGACCTCGGGCGCGATGCGCTGGATGAGGCTGGTGCGGGTCACCGTGATCATGGGGATGGAGATCCCGTGCAGCACGATGGCCGCCCCGACCCACGGCGTGGTCTTGAGCCACAGGAGCGGCAGGTAGGTGAGCCCGTCCAGGAAGATGCCCGCGATCAGGATCTTCCCCTGGCCCATGCGCCGGTTCAGCCGCGTCGTGAGGGGCAGGCCGATGAAGACGCCCACGGCCAGCAGGGCCTCCATCATCGCGTAGACGTAACCCGGCGCGTGCAGCACGTCCTTGACGAAGAGCGGCGTGCCCACGATGGCCGGCCCCATGATCAGCAGGTTGTCCACGGCCGTGATGACCAGCAGCCACCGGAGCCTCACGTCCCGCCACGCGGCGGACAGGCCTTCGAACATGGCCTTGCGCGTGGACATGTGCCCGGAGGGAGCGGCCGGAACGCGGGGGAGCCGCAGAAGGAAGAGCACGGAGACCAGGAACAGGACGCCGACCACCGCGAAGAGGTTCACCACCTTGACCCAGCGCAGGAACAGGGAGCAGATCGCGGGACCGAAGAGCCAGCCCATGGGAATGCTGATCTGGATGAAGGCGTTGGCGGCCACGAGATCCTGCCGTTCGACGAGGCTCGGGATGTAGGCGTCCCGGGCCGGATTGAAGAAGGCAGAGGCCGTGAAGAGCGTGAAACCCGCCGCCGCCAGGACCCAGGGATTCAGGAGGCCGGCCAGCGCCAGGAAGGGAAGGCCCAGCGTGATGGCCCCGCGGACCGCGTCGGAGGCCACCATGATGCCGCGCCTGGGCAGCATGTCCGCCACGAGCCCGCCCACCATGCCGAAGAGGAGAACCGGCAGGTAGTTGAGCATCGCCACGCCGCCCACCAGGATCTTCGAGTCCGACATCTGGAGGACTGCCCACAGAAGAAGGACGGCGAAGGCCGCATCGCCCATCTGTGATGCGATCTGCGCGTAGAGCAGGTTGCGGACGCCGGCGGGCGCTTTCACGGCTCTCTCCACTCCCCGGAAACGCCCCAATCCCGGGCTCCCGGCGCCGGGGCCCTGCGCGCGGACGCGGGCCTGTTATTCGAGGCGTTGAACGAGTTGGGCGGCCTCCCGCATCTCTTGCCTGCGTTCGTCGGCCTCGTCCGAATTCTTGCCCTGTCGGCGCCGGAGGAGCTGGAGCTTCGCCACCAGCTCGTTGTATCTCTGCTGGTAGACCCTTCCGGACCCTGAGTCCCTCAGTGAGTAGTAGGTGTTGGAGAGCCACTTCGCCATCTGCGCCTGCATGGTGACCGCGGGGAGGGAGTCGGTCTTGATAGACGTGCCCTGGGAATAGGCCCCGACGGCTTCGGCAACCTGGCCGGAGGCGCGGTAGGCATCGCCCATGGCAAGCCAGGCCTTGACCAGCCCGGGGTCCCGCCCCAGCGCTTCGTGCGCGGAGTCGATGGCGTCGCGGGCCCTCTTCAGTGTCCTGTAGTCGTAGGCGAGGCTGGCCCACGCCTCGGCGTTGTTCGGCTTGAGCTTCGTGTAGTGTTCGTAGGCCAGGGCGGCCCTGAGGGCCGCCTCGGAAGCCGGCCCCGGTCCCTTCATGACGCTCCAGTAGTCCGAGAGGCGCCCGAGTGCCAGCCACGCCTCCGCCAGGTCCGGATCGAGCCTCACCGCCTGCTGGAGAGCGTCCCCGGCCTTTGCGTAAAGGGCTTCGTCCACGCCCACGCGAACGGTCAGCACCTGGCCAAGAGCGGCCCAACCCTCGGCGAACCCGGGGGCCTCCCGCACGGCCGCCCGAAGTTTTTCGGCGGCTTCGTCCGTCTCGCCGGCCTGGGCCATCGCGGCGGCCACGGCATAGGACTGCCAGCAGGGCTTCTTGTGCTCCGAAACGGCGTTCAGGACGTACTCGGCGGGGATGGCGAAGTTGATGTTCTGGGAACCCCTCAGGAAGGCCGTCGTCACGCCGACGAGCCGCCCGCTGTCGTCAAAGAGTCCGCCCCCGCTCGATCCCGGCGAGATGGCCGCCGTGGTCTGGATGACCTTGAGGTCGTGCAGCTCTTCGATCTTTCTCAGACCGGAGATGAGCCCCTGCGACAGCGTGAGTTCCAGACCCGCAGGTGCGCCGACGGCGTACACCGTCTGGCCGACCTGGGATTGGCGGTGCCGCAGAATCCCGGCAGGGGTCGCCTTGAGGCCGGGGACTTTGAGGATCGCGAGATCCCTGGTGGGGTCGGCGTAGGAGAGGACGGCCCGCCAACGTTTGGACCCCGCATTGACCCACACGCGGTGCGTGAAGCTCTGGACCACGTGGTCGTTGGTGAGGACCTCTTCGGGGGAGATCGCCACGCCGCTGCCCACCGCTTCGCTGCCATCCACGCCTCGCACGTGGATTACAAAAACGGAGGGAGAGACTCTCTTGAAGAGGGCCTGCGCGTCCATGCTCTTTGCGGGCGCCACCTGCTGGCACGACAGAACGAGGGCGATCGCCAGAACGGCAAGCCCCGATGCGATGCGTTTTTTGACCACCATGTCGTTCTTCCCCTCCACCTGCCGGATCCGCCCGCCGCGCGTCGCGAACCGCCCCCGTTGAACTCCCTTGGACCTCAGTCCGTGTGGATGACCACGCGGCCGTGGTTGCGGCCGCCGTGGCGACCGCCGAGCCCGAGCACCATCGACCGGGCGAAGTCTCCCAGCTCGCAGGCCCTGAGGTCGTCGGTGTACTTTTGGTACAGCTCTATGTTGGGCAAGACGGCGCCCTTCGTCTTCTCACCCGTGCCCAGTCTGGCCTTGTATTTCTCGATCTGGTCCCTGAGCGCGCGGCGGTCGGGCCCGCTGATCCCGGGTCTTTCGGCCTGAGCCTCCAGGGTGGCCAGCATCTGCCGCTCGAGCACCGTATTGCCGGCTCTCGACGCATCCCGGGAGGCCTGTCGCATGGCCTTGTCGATCCACCGGAATTCGACGGGGCTCATCTTCTCCGCTGTGAGCGCGTCGACGAAGGTGCTCATGATGGAAGACGTCATCCTGAGGCCGTCCTGGGCGTCCTTGAAGTCTCCGCTCTGGCCCTGGTGTTCCCGGAACCACTCCTCGTAAGGCTCGGACACGGGCTTCACCTTGTTGCAGACGGCCATGTAGGCTTTCAGCCTGTCTTCAGGCACGGCGCCGCTCTCGGGCGGCGTGAACGGGAAGGCCTTATCCAGCGCCTCCGCCGATTTGGCGGTCTTGGCGATTTTGGAGATGCCCCCCGCGAAATGCGTGAACTTCTGGAGGTAACCGGAGGAATAAAGCAGAATTCCCCCGATAACGCACAACATGAGCAGAATGACCAGGATGCCGACTGCGATTTTCGCCCCGGTTTTCATGGGTCCTCCCCTGTCTTGAACATCACTATTTTACAGCAACCGCGTCCGAGCGGAAGGGGCGTTCACCGCCCCGCCAACGCCCCGACGGCGCGCCCGTCCATGCCGGCGGGCGGTTCGATGCCGAGCATGGTGCAGACGCTCGGGGCCACGTCCACGGCCCGTACCTCCGGGAGTTCCTTTCCGCGGGGAATTCCCGGCCCCTCAGCGTAGAAGATGCCTCCCATGTCGGGCATTCGGGGCAGGTAGCCGTGCATGCCCGCGGGGGCATTGCCGGACGTGCGCCGGTAGAAGCTCCGGAAGGTCGTGCCCTCGGCGGCAAGCAGGATGAAATCACCCGCCCGGGGCGAATCCCCGTAGTGCAGATCTGCGGGGCAGTCGGCCTTTGTAAAGGCCTCTATGCCTTTCGGGAGCTTTGTCAGGGCCCTCGCCACGGCCCGCCTCTGTGGCTCGCCCCTGACGTAGATGTTGCAGACCGGCCCCGAGGTGGCGACGTAGGGGAAGAACCCCTTCTTGGGCACGTATTTCACCACGTCGACCGTCCGGTCGACACGGGCCATCCCGTGGTCGCTGAGCACGATCAGGTCCACGTTTCCTCCGGGACCCAGGGCCCTGATTCCCTTCCTGAGTCTTGCAAGGAGGGCGTCGGCCCTCTTCATGGCCTCGTGGACGGCGGGTCCGTCCGGGCCTTCGGCGTGGCCGGCGTGGTCGGCGCCGTGCGTCCATGCCATGATCAGGCGCGGCCGCTCGGAGTCGGGCCTGGCCAGGAGGCCGAGGATCCAGGTCACCGTGCCGCCGTCCGATCCGCCGTCCCCGTAAGGCTTGTAGTAGGTGGGCCGGATGCCGTGATACGCACCCCCGGAGCACGGCCATGCGTCCACGGCGGTCTTGAGGCCGGCGTCGGCGGCAAGGGCCCACAGCGGCGGCTCTTTAAGCCACGAGGCCTCGCCGGCTTCGGAGAAGCGACGGCGTCTCGACGGATCCAGGAAGCTGTTCGCGACGATTCCGTGCTTGTCGGGATAACAGCCGGTGGCGATGGTGGTGTGGCTCACGAAGGTGAGGGACGGGAAGGGCGGGATCATGCGACCGGCGCGCAGGCCGTTGCGTGCCATGGCCTCGAAGGTCGGCAGGTGGTCCCTCAGCGGGTAGTCCCAGCGAACGCCGTCCATCGAGAGCAGAACCACCGTGCGGGGTGCCTGGTGCGCGGCGCCTTTGCCGGCCGCCAGGGCGAGAAGTCCGGCCAGGAGGATGAGCGCCGCCATGGCGGCTCGCCTCGTCCGGGAGATGCGTCTGGTCCATGTCTCCGGGCACGTTCTTCATTTCTTCCTTCCCTTTCTGCTTCGGGCAACGGAGAGGGCGAACGCCAACTCCTCGCTGCGGGTCTTGAGCTTGCCGTCCACCTTTGGCGACGCGCGTCTCCATGAGTGCGCGGGCGACGGCGGGCGACGGCGGGATGTCCGCCTTCAGGAGGTCGTGTCCCGTGATGCGGAGCTTCAGGAACCGGTCGCGAACCAGGAAGTCGCGGATCAGGGCCTGTCTCGAGGGCTGCTGGACCTTTGCCATGAGGAAAAGGGCCATGGTCAGGGGCTGTCCGGCGAGGGCCCTGTAGGCGCAGCCCGGGGTGCACGAATCGTCGTGCCCGAGGTCCCTGAGGGCGTGCCACGTGATGGACCGGTAGGTGGCCAGCACCTGGCGTGTTTCCTGTGAGAAGGGATAGTGGTCCCTGAAGGCTTCGAGCTGCGCGGTGGGCAGTCTCTCGGTCAGGGCCATGAGATAGACCGAGGGCTTGTGCACGGGCTCCTCGGGAAACTGGGTTTCGTAAAAGCCGAGGGCCTGCTGGACGCGGTAGAGGGTCTCCAATATCTTGGGCGTCAGCTTGAGCGCGGGCCAGAAGACGTCCAGCAGGCGGTGCTTCTCCATGAGCTTGAGGCCTTCCACGGCGTTGGCCCCGGACAGGATCTGGTCGACCTCGGCCAGCACCCTTTTCGGAGAGAGGTGCCGGAAGACCTTCTGCTTGACCGTGGCCGCGATGAGGCTCTCCGTCTCGGGCGGCAGCGTGAAACCCAACCGGACGGCGAAACGCACGGCCCGGAAGGAGCGGGTGGGATCTTCCACGTAGGACAGGCCATGCAGGACGCGGATGCGGCCGGATTTCAGGTCCCGTACGCCGCCGAACAGGTCCAGGATCTCCCCGAAGCGGTCGGGCGCCAGGTACATGGCCAGCGTGTTGATGGTGAAGTCCCGGCGGTAGAGGTCCTGGAAGAGGGCGGCGTGGGCGACGGTCGGAAGGGCCGCGGGCGCTTCGTAGTACTCGGCCCTGGCCGTCGCGAAATCCCAGTGGCTGTTGTCCGGGCGGATCCAGACAGCCGTGCCGAAGGCCCGGTGCGCCCGGACGCGTCCGCCTTCCCGCTTTGCCCAGGCCTCGGCCAGCTCAATGGCGTCTCCCTCCACCACGAAATCGATGTCCTCGACGGTCCTGCCCAGGAGCAGGTCCCGCACGGCGCCGCCCACGAGAAGACAGCTCGTGCCCTTCTCCACGGCGACCTCGCCGAGCTTCTTGAGCTTCTGGACCTCGTCGGGCGCAAAAGCCGCGTTGATGAGGTGCTTCATCTCGTGTGCGGACGGCTGCCCGCCCGCCTTCACCGCCACGGCGCCCTGGTCCTGGCGGTAGAGCGTCTTGAAGAGGTTCATGCGGGAGATGAGGCCCACGACCCTGTCCGGCGTCTCGCCCAGCATCACGATCCGCCAGTTTTGTTCCATCATCTGGCGGCGGACCTCTTCGGCCGGGGTGTCGGGCTGAAGCAGCGGCGGTGGCGAGGAGAAGAAGTCCTCGATGGGCGTGTCTCCCAGGCCGTGCTGGATGGCGCCGTCCACGACCTGCCGCGTGGCCACCCCCGCGAGGTGGCCGTCCTTGAACACCGGCAGAGCGTTGACCCTGAACCGGTTCATGTCGCGGAAGGCCTGCCGCGTCGTGGCCGAGGCCTCGATGCGGTGGAACTCCCTGTTCATGAGGTCCGCCGCCTTGAGGCCCACGGGGTGGGCCGTGGTGATTTCGTCGACCAGAAGGGCCTTGACCTCGGACAGGGTTTTGCCGCGTATGACGGCGGAGGCCGCCGAAGGGTGACCGCCCCCCCCGAACAGCTCCATGATGGCGCCCACGTTCACGCTCGGCGTGCGCGAGCGGGCGATGATGTGAACGCGTTTCTCCATGTAGGCCAGCAGGAATAGGGCCTCCAGCCCTTCCATGGCGAGAATCTCGTGGACGAGAATGGACAAATCCGGGATGTAAGTGTCGGCGCTCAGCGTGCTGATGTGGACGCGCACCCCCCCGACCAGCAGCGATTCGAGGTTCTCGAAGAGGGTGGCCAGCCAGCGCATCTGATCCTCGGTGAACCCGCGTTTGAGAATCCGGGATACCCAGGCGAGGTCGCCCCCCCAGGCGAGGCACTGGACAACGGCCTTGAAGTCCGCCGGGCGCGTGGTCGGGAACGTCAGAAACCCCGTATCCTCGTAAATGGCCAGCAGGAAAACGGTAGCCTCGAATGGATCCGGCACCATCCCGGCCGCGAGGAGCTCCCTCACCATGACGGTGGTGCAGGCTCCCGCCTCCAGGACGACGTGGCGCCGGCCCTCGAGGTCGCCCATGCCGGGGTGGTGGTCGAAGACGTCCATGTCCACGGGAGGCTTGCGCTCCAGCAACTCGGCCAGGGGACCGATCCGGTCCCTGGTGGAGACGTCCACGCACACGAGCTTGTCCACCGCGGATAGGTCCACCGCGCTCGGGGAGAGGATCGGAGGCAGCTTCTCGCCGTGCGTGGCCAGGAAGGTCCTGACCAGGCTCTCTGCCGCGCCGGAGAAGGTGGCCGTGGCGCCCGGGTAGAGGCGCAGGCCCGCGATCAGGCTCGCGAGGGCGTCGAAATCGGCGTTGGTGTGCGTCGTGATTACGATCATGCCTCGATTGTAAGCCCAGAAAGGCGGAGAGAAAAGGGAAGAGGAGATTTGAAGACCGAAGACGGGTCAATACTCCCGGAGCCTCCGGTGTTGTTGGAGCAGGCGGGAGGTTCCAAAAGGGCGCGGAAGTGGTCCGCCCCCCGCCCTGGAAAGGAGGATCGCCATGCAGGAAATACTGCCCGGTGTCTTTCACTGGATCACCTTCCACGAAGGGATCAAGGACGACGTTCATTCTTACCTGGTGGCCGGTACCGATCCGCCGGTGGTCATAGACCCCCGCGTGCCGGAAGAAGGGCTGGAGTGGTTCAGCGACCGCACGACTCCGCGACACGCGTATCTGACTAACCGGCACCACTACCGCCACAGCGACCGGTTCGAAGAGGCCTTCGGCCTCGACGTCTGGTGCCACGAGGACGGCCTGCACGAGTTCACCAAAGGGGAGAAGGTCAGGCCCTACCGCCACGGCGACGAGCTGCCCGGTGGCATACTCGCCCTTCCCATCGGAACGCTCTGCCCCGAGGAAACCGCCCTCTATATCCCGCTGGGCGACGGCGTGCTGTCCATCGGGGACGCCGTCATCCACCGCGGCGGTAAGCTGGGGTTCGTCCCGGATTTTCTCATTGGTGACGATCCGGAAGGCGTCAAGAAGGGCATCAAGGCCGCTTTCCGGCAGCACCTCGACAGGTCCTTCGATCACCTGCTCTTCGCCCACGGCGATCCCATCGTGGGCGGAGGGAAGGACGCGCTGAGGCGGTTCGTCGGAGAGTAACGCGCACTGTGTGGAACCGGAATGAACCCGGGCGAGCCGATACGCGCGCAGGTCCCTCCGGCAGGGGCTTCCTTACCGTCGCCTGCCCTGCCGGGGCCACAGGGGCATGCCCGTTTCCTGGTCCCTCAACTTGAGCGTCTGGCCGGCCTTCGTGATTTCGGCCGCCACGATCATGGGTCCGCCGCGGCGCGTCATCCTGGATCCGGTGACCACGACCGTGTCGCCCGCCGCCAGCTTGACCGGCTGGGCGTCCACGTAAAAGGCCGGACCCAGAAGGACGAGAATGGTTTCGCCCTTGCTCTGGAGGGTCAGCCGGACGATCTCGTGGTTCATCCTCCGGATGCGGTCGATGGACTGGATCGTGCCCGCGGTCGTCTGGACCGTGTCCTTGTCGTACATGCGGCCGGGCCCCCTGCGTCCGCCGCGCCCGCCCATACCCCCCGGCATCTGTGCGGCCACCAGTACGGCCACCAGCAAACCTGTCAGGCATGCCACAACGAGATTCTTTCTGTTCATGTTTGTGCCTCCTCTATTCAATCCGCGACATGCCATACACTTCGAGCGCACCAGAGACCATAGACCATTTATCCTGGCCGATGGTTTAGCCGGTGAGGCGAGAACCCGAGTATGATTAACCAAAGGCGAGCGTCGTGTTGGCGATGTCAAGCAATGGTGCCTTGCCGGTTGAAGCCCGCCTTGTGGCTCCTCGAAAACCGGGAATACTAACGAGGACACGTGAGTTCTTGCAACAGGAACAGCACGGAAGTAAGGAAATGTTCCTGCATGCTCGAGGGTAGAGGATTGTCGGCAAGCGAGCCACCACTTAGATTTCACGGGCACGAAACAGGGGGCATGAGGTGTGAGCACGCCTCTACTGTTACTAACGGCTATACGACTTTCTCCACAAACATGCAGCGTCAAACGCGAAATCAGCGCGCAGCCTGCGCGGGCGAGTAGATCGTCTGGGTCTTTTCATCGACTTTGGGTAGAGAGCAACACGCAGCGGAAGGAGGATTCATCATGAAACGGAAGGCAACACAGTTCGTCATCACCCTGGTGGCCATATCCGCGATGGCGGTATGGGGCGCGTCTCCCGTACGGACGAGCGTCAAGTCTCACAGGTGGAGCAAGAAGCATGGCTACGCGAGAAGTCTGAAGCACTTCCACGTGCCCTCTTCGGCATTGAAGAAGACATCCGCAGCGACGGTCGCCCCCCTGATTCCGACGCCGACCGACCCAATCGTCAACGGCGGGTTCGAGGCCGGCCCCAGCTCTCTGGTCGGCTGGAACGTCGTGGACTGGCCGGGCAGTTACGGTACGTGGCTCGTCCAGAGCGGCGACTATTCGCCGATCTCCGGCGCGCCCGTGGCGCCTCCGCCCGAGGGAAACCAGGCGGCCATGGCGGACGAGGAGGAACCGGCCTCCTCTGTCCTTTTTCAGGATTTTGTCGTACCTCCCGCGTCGGTGCTGACCTTCCAGATGGCCTACTACAACTGGGCCGAGGAGTGGGACATCCCGGTCCCCGGCGACCCTGGATCAGGATATCGAGGGACCGAACCAGCAGATCCGCGTGGACATCATGGATCCCGCAGCCGACCCGTTCGACGTGGGACCGGGCGTCCTCAAGAACATCTTCATCCCGACCCCCGGGGTCCACGCCCTACTACTCGGGCTACAAGACCTACGGCGCGAGCCTCGGGGAGTATTCCGGCCAGCTCGTCCGGCTCGGTTCGAGCAGACCGACAACGAGTTCTACCAGCAGCTCGGCGTGGACGACGTCAAGATCCTCCCGCCCGACATGAGCTTCATGGACGACTCGGGCACGAGCCAGGTGTGCCTCAACTCCACGTACGGGTCGTTCCAGTGGACGATCCTGAGCGGTCCGAACGCCGGCCACTTCTTCCCCGGCACGCTCAGCGTATACAACGGCGGCACCATGTTCTGGAGCCAGCCGGGCGCCTCGGTGTACGTGTACATCTACTACGATCCCAATGGCCACACGGCGTGGGGCTACCTGTACGACTACACGACCGGCACGTACGTCAGCCTCTTCGATTCAAACACGCTTGACGATCCGCCGGGGTGCCAGTTGCCCTCTTGAGGGCGGGACACTTGAGACGCTAAGAGCGCGGGGCTGAAGCCCCGCGCTCTTTTTCTTGCAGCCGCCTTGAGCGGATCGAGTAGATGCGAGGCGCGTGCCCCGTCCTCTACCCCTTCAGTCGTTCCGGTCGGGCCTGTCGGAATGGCCTTTTTCTTTTTCCTGCCAGGCCTTGGCCCAGTGGCTCAGGCCGCGGATTTCGTGCTTGTGCGAGCGGTAGACATCCTCGCGCACGCCCCGCGTGTCGGGAAGGTTTGCCCTGTCCTGCCCGCCCTTAACGGCGCCGGTCCTGCCGGAACCAAAGCCATCTATGCCCGTAACTTTTTGATCGGCGGGTCTTTTCTGCCGGTTCTTCCGGGGGCGCCCTTTGGAAGGCCGCCCGTCGGTGGCGCGAAAGGCCGGCTTCTGGCGTCCCTTGCCCATGGCGGGCCGCTCCGATCCGTTCGGACGGTTTCCGGACTTCCCGGCCTCCTCGCGATGGGGCCTTGCGGCAGCCGGCCTGGCTGGAGTGCTTCGGCGGTTTTTGTCGGACGATGGGGTCGACCTCTTGCGTCGGCCGTCCGATGTTCTGGATGCCGGGGATCCCTCTCGCTCGGTGCGGGCCTGCAGTTTGGCTTTGGAGCGCGCCCGCTCTTCGGCCTTGCGGGCGCGGATGGCCGCAATGCGCTCCGCGATGGGGACCTCGAACCGCTCGTTCGGTCTTTTCGTGTAGTCGAACCCGTCGATTTTCTGGCGGGGAATGTGCCGGTTGAGGTGGGATTCGATCCTTCGGAAATCTCCCTCCTCCTGCGGCGAGACGAGCGTGTAGGCGTCTCCCGTTTCCTCCGCGCGAGCCGTACGGCCGACGCGATGGATGTAGTCCTCCGACATGTTGGGAACGTCGAAGTTTACCACGAGGCCGAGGGCCTCCACGTCGATGCCCCGGGCGGCTATGTCCGTGGCGACAAGCACGCGGAATTTGCCGCTCTTGAACCGTGCGAGGGCCTCGGTCCGCTGGGCCTGGCTGCGGCTTCCGTGGATCCTGCCGCACGAGATACCGTGTCTTTCAAGAAAATCCGCGAGCCGGTTGGCGCGGTGCTTGGTTCGCGTGAAGGCCAGCACACTCTTGGCCTCCGGGCGCTTGAGAAGTTCGAGGAGAAGAAAGGACTTCAGTTCCTGGGGGACCTGGAACGCGGTATGGGTAATGCCCTGGGCCGGTTCGGCCTTGCGCTCGATATTCAACGGCACGGGATTCTTCAGCATTTCGGAGGCGAGTTCCACGATGGGAAGGGGCAGGGTCGCCGAAAAGAGAAGCGTCTGCCTCTTCGCGGGAATCTGCTTGAGGATGCGCTTGACGTCGGGCATGAAGCCCATGTCCAGCATGCGGTCCGCCTCGTCCAGAACCAGGAACTCCAACCCGTCCAGTTTCGCGTAGGAATGCTGAAAGTGATCCAGCAGCCGGCCGGGAGTCGCGATGATCACGTCCACGCCCTTCTGGAAGGCCCTGACCTGCGGTTGCATGCCCACGCCGCCGTAAACCGCCGCGCCCTTGATCTTCGTGTGCGCGGCAAGCATCTTGAGGTGGTCGGCGATCTGCTGGGCCAGTTCGCGGGTGGGCGCGAGAACGAGCCCCCTGGTCGTGCCCCTGGGCTTCTCCTCGAGCTTGTGGAGGATGGGCAGCAGGAAAGCCGCCGTCTTGCCGCTTCCGGTGGCCGCCGAGGCCATGACGTCGCGTCCTTCCATCAGCGGGGCGATCGCGAGTTTCTGGATAGGGGTGGGCGTCTCGAAGCCGAGGTCATCGAGGGCTTTGAGGAGACTGGGTTTCAGTCCGAAGGATGAAAACGATTGGTCGGTCATCTTGTCCTTGTGCGGTGCAGTCCGAGGCACAGAGCCACGGGCGCCCGATCTGTCTGTCCCGGCTTTTATGAAGGAAAGAAACGGTGGGATCGCCGGTGAGGCCGCCGTTTAGGCCCCTGGCCGATGAAGGATCCGCTGAGCCTGTCTCTGAGTGCTCATCCCTTCAGGCCTTGGGGGCGTTGAAGTGTATCTTTATCGCACACTTTCGCTTGAAATGCAAGCCTGATGCGGATCGCGCGGGCACGAAGCCCAGGCCGGGGCAGAAAAAGGAAGGAAAAGGTCGGGGAAAAGGCGCTGTCAATACCGTCCTGGAAGCACCGTGTGTGCACTCCACCCCTGATCGCTCGAAGGCATCTGGAACTGAACATGGGTCGCCTGTCCGCGGTCTGCAGTCCGCGCGCCCTTCTGCGCTATACTGTGATCGCCGCCGGTCCTCCCGGCCGCGGACGTGCGAGGAAAGCCCGGCAGTCCAGCGGCCGCGCGACGGCAGAGTAGGGCTCCAGACAGACAGGGGGTACCATGGCTGTTTCAGCGGGCGCAAAACTCGGTCCCTACGAAATCCTATCGCCGCTCGGGGCCGGAGGCATGGGGGAAGTTTACCGGGCAAAGGACGCCAGGCTGGGCCGGGAGGTGGCCGTCAAGGTCCTGCCGGAGAGTCTCGCGCGAAACCCGGAGGCGCTCGCGAGGTTTCAACGGGAGGCACAGGCCGTGGCGGCGCTTTCCCATCCGAACATCCTCTCCATCTTCGACACGGGAATCCAAGACGGCGTGGCCTATTCGGTGACAGAGATGCTCGAGGGAGAAGACCTCCGCGAGCAGAATGGGGGGGCAGGCCCTGCCTCTGCGAAAGGCCGTGGACTTTGGGGCCCAGATCGCGCGGGGACTCGCGGCCGCGCACGAAAAGGGCGTCGTCCACAGGGACATCAAGCCCGAGAACATCTTCGTTACACGGGACGGACGCGTGAAAATTCTGGACTTCGGCCTTGCGAAGGTGGACCAGGAAACGGCCCCCGCGGTGGAGTCCGAAGCGCCCACGGCCATGCCGGCGACGCAACCGGGCACCGTCATGGGAACGGTCGGCTACATGTCGCCGGAACAGGTGCGGGGCAAACCCGTCGACCACCGCACGGACATTTTTTCCCTCGGGACCGTGCTGTACGAGATGCTTTCGGGACGGCGCGCCTTCAAGGGCGACTCGGCCGTCGAGACGATGACGGCGATCCTGAAGGAGGATCCGCCGGACCTGGAGGAGGCGGGCGTCTCTTTTCCGCCCGCCCTGGACCGGATCGTGCGCCACTGCCTGGAAAAGAGCCCCGAGGAGCGATTCCAGTCGGCGCGGCGACATCGCCTTCAATCTGGAGGCCCTCAGCAGCGTGGCCACCGGGAGCGCCATGAGCCTGCCCGCCGTCGGCGGGACCAGGTTCTGGCCCCGCATCGCCCTGACCGGCGCGGCCGCCGTCGCCCTCCTGGCCCTGGGCGCCCTCCTTCACGGTGTCCTCCGGGGCGGGAAGCGGGGCCTCCCCGGCGCACCCTGAGACGCGGCTCTCGATCGTGGTGCCGGACGACGTCCAGATGACGAACTTCGAACTCTCGCCGGATGGAAAAACGCTCGTGGTCAGGGGGCGGCCCAAGAACTCCGGGGCCGGCGCGCCCCCCCGGGCGAGGCTCTACGTCCGAAGGATGGGCAGTTTCGACATGACGCCCCTCGCCGGCACGGAGGGCGCCAAGAGCTTTACCTTTTCGCCCGACGGCCGCTGGATCGCCTTCGTGGCGCCGCCCTCTCCGGACACGGTAAAGAACCGGCTCGCCAAGGTGCCTTTGAACGGCAGCGCCCCGCCCTTGACCATCGGAGCATGGAACGACGGCTGGGGGCTCGGCGCCTGGCTGCCCGACGGGGACATCCTCGTGACGGCGGCGGGCGGGACGCGCTTCCTGCGCCTGTCCAGCAAGGGAGGCCCGCCGGGCAAGCCCTTCGAACCGGTAGACGGGAGCGTTCTCGGGGACCTTCCAGCGGCCCCGGCCTCTTCCCGGCGAAAAGGCCGTTCTCATGAACGCAATCTCGTACAGCCAGCGCGGCTTCCAGATGAGCGTGGCGGCCATGGATCTGGCGACACACAAGATTACGATTCTCGTGAATGACGGCGGGAATGCCGTCTATGCAAAGGGCGGCTATCTCGTGTTCACTCGGGGCGACACGCTGCTGGCGGCGCCCTTCGATCCCGGGAGACTCGCTCCTGTCAGCGGTACGGTGGCGCTCACGGCCGGGCTTCGAACGCCCAACTCGTGGGCGCCGGCCTCGTTCAGCCTGGGGCTGGATGGCACGCTGGTCTATGCGCCCGGCGGCGTCGCCGGCCTCCAGCGCACCATCGACCTGCTCCGTCCCGACGGAACCGTCAAGCCCTGGTCCGGCGAGAAGCGCTCCTATAACGGCCAGCTTTCTGTTTCGGCCGACGGGAAGCAAATGGCCGTCCTCGTCACGAACGCCGAGAGCCTGGACGAAATGTGGAGCGCCGCCGTTAAGGATCCCATCCTTCGACCCCTGGTAGCTGTACCAAAAGCGGACGTGGGCATTCCCGTGTGGTCGCCGGACGACCGGCTGATCGCCTACTATCAGCAGTCGGGAACGGATACGGACGGCATCTACGTCGCGCGGTACGACGGCACGGGACGGCCCCGGCTGATCTTGAAGAAGCCTTCCGCCGAGGTCATAGTCATGCCGGCGGCCTGGTCGCCGAACGGTCGCTTTCTCCTCTGCTACAAGCTGGACCACGGCAAGTCCACCATCTTGGAACTGCCTCGTGAATGAGAACGGCATCCCATCCGGAGAGCCGAAACAGCTCCTTACGGGTAACTTCACTGAAGCGCTTCCCTCCTTCTCGCCCGACGGCCGCTGGCTCGCCTACTGCACGACCCAGTCGGGCCGGTGGGAGGTCTACGTGAGCGCCTTCCGGGACGGCGTCCTGACCGGAGCGCCGACACCGGTCTCGACGAGCGGCGGCTACCACCCCATGTGGTCGGCGGACGGGAGGAGGCTGGCCTACCTGGAGCTCGACAACCGGATCGTGTTCGCGGAGGTTTCGGCGGGGGCCGGCTTCTCGGTGAGGGGGGCTACCGGCGGTCCTGATACGGAAAAGGCAGGCGTTGCCAACCAGGGGCAGGGCCTGGCCTGGCTCCCGGATGGCGATTTCCTGTTCGTCAAGAGGGACGCCGCCGAAGGAGAGGTCTTCAGGCTGAACGTCGTTCTCGACTGGCCGGAGGAACTGGCCGCGACCATGCGGGCCAGCAGCCATTGAAGACAAAGCGGGCCCTTCACCTGAAGGGCCCGGAAGCAAGGTGGATGGTTGACCGGACGGACCGCCTCCCCGACGGCGTTCGGCCGCCGCGCCGAAGAGGGGGCGCCGTCCGAATCTTCAGGTTTCGGAGACCTTTTGAACGGTCAGGGACGGCATGCCGTCCGCTTTACCGGTTCGGCCGCTGACCTTGAACCAGTCCTGGCGGTCGGCGTCCTTCCGGGCTTCCTTGTAGGCCTCCGGGGTCGTTCGGCTCGGCGTGAGCAGGTAGACGAACCCCTCGGGCGTGACGACACCCAGGGCATCTTTCTTCACGCCCCTGGAAACGTCGACCTTTATCGTCTTGATCTGGCCGTCCACCGAAAGCGCCCGTCCGGTTGCCCGGCTGGGCGCTGCGAACGCCGCGGAGGGAAGGCCCGCCATCGCCGCTATTGCTACCGTTCCGATCAGGGTGGAAAATGCTTTCTTCATTTGTGCATCCTCCTTTCGACAGAGAGTCCTCATGAAAAACTCGTGCCAACCGAAAGAAGGCCCTAACTCACTGATGTGGAACAGGATATGGATCATTTTGGCACAGCGTGAGCCAAAATGGCCTGCCGGACCGTCCCGCGGCCGCGGCCCGACGGTCCCTGTCGGTATCGTCCGCTTGCTGATATGATGAAAAGAACGACATCCTCTTTCCAGGCCCGGACGGAGCGACGCAACCACAGGTGCGGTAACTTCGTAGAAAGTAATGCAGGAGGACACCCGGATGAGCGATGAAGCGGACCGCCCGATCTGTGAATTCGACCCGGAAAAACTGGTCCAGAGGCTCGATACGGAAATAGAAGGCGAGCCGCGGGCCGTGGCCCCCGTCGTGGACCGCATCATGAAAGAGGTGGCGACCATGGGGTGCGCTGCGGACCACGAGTTCGAGATCCGCCTCGCCCTCTCCGAAGCCATCGCGAATGCGGTCCGGCACGGATGTCGAAACGATCCCTCCAAACGCGTGAGGATCTGCGTCGAGTGCCAGGCGGAGCGCGGTATCCTGATCGTGGTGGAGGGCCCGGGCGAGGGATTCGACCCGAGCCAGCTACCCAGTCCAATCGAGAGCGAGCAGATTTTCCGTTCCGGGGGGCGGGCGTGTTCCTCATCAACCGTTTCATGGACGAAGTGCTCTACGAAAAGGGCGGCACCCTCATTAAGATGCGAAAGAAGGGAACCTGCCCGCCGTCCCGGAAGTGACCGTCCGGAGTTCTTTAAGGCCCCGCCTCGACCTCTTTTCTAAAACGTCTTCCCCGACCCGCACCGATTGGCCCTCCGTTTCAAGGCTGTAGCCCCGGCCCGGTTCCGCCCTGGAATGGAAGGCTTCCCTTTTGTTTTCTTAATCGAGTATTCAGATGCCGTTGCCGCCAGACAAGGCGGAAACGGGAACAATCAGCGGGTTCATGCGTGGGGATTCCTTGATCCGCCTGGACCATCATCGGCAGACGAAGCCGGAAGGCTCCGCTACGGACCGAGACGAAGCGCGTTTCGGGCTTGCCCGCGCACTCGGAAACACGAACAGGCCGATGACAAACAAAGGGGAGTGAATCCATGGACATGAAACCTGGGACGTGTCTCGGCCCCTACGAAATCGTCGCCCCGCTCGGCGCGGGCGGGATGGGCGAGGTGTACAGGGCCCGCGACACCCGGCTGGAGCGCGAGGTGGCGATCAAGGTCCTTCCTGCCGACTTGGCGGCGAACCCGGACTTCAAGCAGCGCTTCGAGCGGGAGGCGAAGACCATCTCGAGCCTGAGCCACCCGCACATCTGCGCCCTGTACGACTTGGGGCACGAGGACGGCGTGGATTTCCTCGTGATGGAACTGCTGGAAGGCGAGACGCTGGCCGAGCGCATCAAGCGCGGGGCCCTGCCCGCCGAGCAGGTCCAGAAAATCGGCATCCAGATCGCCGAGGCACTGGACGGCGCGCACCGGCGGGGCCTCGTCCACCGCGACCTCAAACCCGGCAACGTCATGCTGACGCAGTCCGGGGCCAAGCTGATGGACTTCGGGCTGGCCAAGCCGGGCGTCGCGCCCCGGAGCGGCTCGTCGCTGACGGCCATGCCGACCCAGACCACGCCGTTGACGGCCGAAGGGACGCTCGTGGGGACCTTCCAGTACATGTCTCCGGAGCAGATCGAGGGGAAGGACGCCGACGTCCGGTCGGACATCTTCGCCCTCGGTGCGGTGCTGTACGAGATGGCCACGGGGAAGCGGGCCTTCGAGGGGAAGAGCCAGATCAGCGTGATGGCCTCGATCCTGGAAAAAGACCCTCCACCCATGAGCGACCTTCAGCCCATGACGCCGCCCGCCCTGGAACGATTGGTCCGCACCTGCCTGGCTAAGGACCCCGAGGAGCGTTTCCAGTCCGCGAAGGACGTCAAGCTCCAGCTCGAGTGGGTCGCCGAGGGCGGTTCGCGGGCAGGTGCGCCGGCCGTGGTCGTCCGGCGGCGCAAGAGCCGTGAGCGGATCGCGTGGACCGTGTCGGCCCTGCTCCTGCTCGCCGCCGCGGCCTTCGCCGTGGGGTTCGTGCTCAGGGCGCCCAGGCCTCCGGACCAGGTCCGGTTCCATATGTCACCTCCGTCCGATCTCACCCTTGTCGGCGCGCCGCGCGTCTCTCCCGACGGTAAGATGGTGGCCTTCTCCGCGGCCGAAAAAGGAGGGTCGCCCCAGATCTGGGTGCGGCCCATGGACGCGCTCAAGGCCCACGTTCTTCCGGGCACGGACGGCGCGCAGTACCGGCCCTTCTGGTCGCCCGACAGCCGCTTCATCGGCTTCATCGCGCACGGCAAGCTGCAGAAGGTAGGGCTCACCGGGGCGCCGCCGCAGACCATCTGCGACGTCCCTTCCGGCGCCGACGGCTCGTGGGGGAGCGGGGGCGTCATCCTGTTCGACGGGAGGCAGGGGGACCCCATCCGGCGGGTTTCCGCCTCGGGCGGGGTGCCTGTTGCGGCCGTCAAGTCGTCCTCCGGCGGCACCGTGGCCTGGCCGTTCTTTCTCCCTGACGGCCGGCATTTTCTCTACTTCGCGTCGGGCGGGCAGGACAAGGGGCACATCATGGCGGGCAGTCTGGATGCGAAGGTGAAGCCGAAAGAACTCGTGGCGAGCGATTCCCTCGGATGGTACGCGCCGCCCGGGTTCCTGCTGTACGTCAAGAACGAGACCCTCGTGGCCGTCCCCTTCGACGCCTCGGACCTCAAAGTCACGGGCGAACCCGTGCCCGTCGCCGACAACGTGAACCCCATATCCACCGGGCTGGCCAGCTTCTCTGCGTCCGACAACGGCACCCTGGTCTACGGCGCCAGCGAATCGAGCGAGAACCGGATCGTGTGGCTGGACCGCGCCGGCAAGGAGATCTCGGAGGTCGGCAAACCGCTAGGTGTGAACACCTGCGCCCTCTCTCCCGATGGGACGCGCCTGGCCATGAGCATCCGGGACGCCAAGTCTGGCAGAAGCGACATCTGGATCCGCGATCTGGAACGGGGCGTCACCTCCAGGCTCACCTTCGACCCGAAGGACGAATTCGCGCCGGTCTGGTCCAAGGACGGCAAGTCCGTCATCTTCGCGTCCGATCGCGGCGGAACCAACGGCATCTACGAAAAGTCTGCGTCGGGCACGGGCCCGACAAAGAAGATATGGACGAGCCAGGACCGTATCATCCCGGGCGGCCTCTCCCCGGACGGCCGTTTCCTCGCCGTCAACCGCTGGGCCCAGGGGACGGTCCAGACGTGGATCCTTCCCATGGCCGGGTCCAAGAAGCCCTATGCCTTCCTCCACGCCTCGTTTCCGGAAGGGATGCCGGTCTTTTCGCCGGACGGACATTACATGGCCTACGTGTCCAACGAGACCGGGCGCTTCGAGATCTACGTGCGCCGTTTTCCCGGTCCGAGCGGCAAGTGGCAGGTCTCGGCCGAAGGGGGTATCGATCCGCAGTGGAGCGCCGACGGCCGGACGATCTACTTCAGGAGCCTGAACTCCAAGCTGATGGCCGCGCCCGTGACGCCCGGCGCCGGTTTTCAGGCCGGCGTTCCGATGGCGCTCTTCACGGCCGAGTTCACGGCCGGCACAGGCGTGGATCAGTACCAGGTCAGCCGGGACGGGAAGAAAATCCTCATCATCACGCCCACCGAGCGCCAAAAGACCTCCCCCATTACGGTCATCCTCCACTGGGACAAGGGGATCAAACGGTAGAGGGACGATTGTGGATTTGGGAATGGGGATTGCGGATTTGAAAGATGCAAATGAAGCAAGGAAGAGCTCTTTCCCAAGGCCTAAGGGCTAAGGTCGAAGGGCTAAAGAAGAGACTTGATTCGTCCAGGGACGAGCCTTCGAAGATCGCTCATCGTCGTTTTGGGCCTCTTTTAGCCTTTAGACTTTAGGCCTTAGCCCTTCGCTTGACTGCATCACTTTGTCACTCGGTCACGTGATCACTAAGGACATGCAATGGCCTTAGAAAACGGCACGAAACTCGGCCCCTACGAAATCGTAGCCCCGCTGGGGGCGGGGGGGATGGGCGAGGTGTACCGGGCAAGGGACACGCGCCTCGAACGCGAGGTCGCGCTGAAGATACTCCCCCAGCACCTGTCCGCGAATCCCGCCCTCAGCGCCAGATTCGAGCGGGAGGCCAGGGCCGTCTCGAGCCTCAATCATCCCCATATTTGCTCCCTTTACGACGTGGGACGCAAGGACGGCTACGAATACCTGGTGATGGAACTGGTTGAAGGAGATAGCCTCCAGGAACGACTACGAAAGGGACCACTGCGTCTGGAGGACGCCCTAAAGACGGCAATCGATATCGCAGACGCGCTAGAGGGCGCCCACCGCCACGGCATCGTCCACCGCGACCTCAAGCCTTCGAATATCATGCTGACAAAGTCGGGAGCCAAACTCCTCGACTTCGGGCTCGCCAAGCAGACGGAACCTCCGGCACCGGATACCGCGTCCGATTTGACCTCCGTTACCACGGAGGCTGCCTCCCCTGTTTCCCTTACCGAGCAGGGAACGATACTCGGCACCTTTCAATACATGGCCCCAGAACAACTGGAGGGCGGTGAGGTCGACGCCCGGACCGACATCTTCGCCTTCGGGTGCGTGCTCTACGAAATGGCTACCGGTTGGAGACCCTTCAGCGGAAGCAACCGCGCCGCCCTCATCGGGGCCATCCTCAGGGACGATCCGCCCCCTGTTTCGACGATCCAGGTCATGACCCCACCGGCCCTGGATCGTCTGGTGCAGACGTGTCTGGCCAAGAATCCGGAGGACCGCATCCAGACGGCGCACGACCTCAAGCTCCAGCTCGAATGGATCGCCGAGGGCGGTTCGAAAGCCGGGGCCCCGGCGGTGGTCGGGCGCCGCCGGAGGGTGCGCGAACGCGTCTCCTGGGCACTGGCCGCGGCTTTCATTCTTGTCTCCTCCATCCTGGCCGTCGGCTTCGTGCGGCGGGCGCCGGTTCCACCGCCCCCCATGCGCTTTCACATCGACTTACCCGGAAACCTCCAGGATGTAGGAGCGCCGCGCATCTCACCGGACGGGCGAATCCTGGCCTTTGCCGCCACCGACGACAAGGGCAGGCGGATGATCTGGGTCCGGCCGCTCGATTCTCTGAAGCCCCACCCCCTGGCGGGTACGGACGACGCGACGGCCCGCCCCTTCTGGTCGCCGGACAGCCGTTCGCTCGGTTTCGCCGCAGGCGGAAAGCTCAAGGTCGTGGGCCTCAACGGCGCTCCGCCCCGGACAGTGTGCGACGCGCCGACGGCCTCTGACGGGAGTTGGGGCTCGAGCGGCGTCATCCTGTTCGACGGCAACCCCGGCGCTCCCATACGGCGCGTACCCGCTTCCGGTGGCGTCCCGCGCACGGCAGTCCATGCCGCCGCGGGGGAAAGAGTGGGATGGCCTTGCTTCCTCCCGGACGGCGTCCACTTTCTCTACGTCGAATTCAAGGACGCGAGCGCCGAAGGCCACCTCATGGCGGGCAGTCTCACGTCCGGTAAAGAGGTCGAGAGTCTCCTGAATACCGATTCTCTGGCCCGCTACCAGCCGTCCGGCTCGCTGCTCTATGTGAAGGACGACACGCTCGTCGCTCGACCGTTCTACCCGAAAAACCTGGAAGTCGGCGGTGCCGCGGTGCCCGTGGTGAGCGACCTGCACTCGACGTCAAACGGGCTGGCGGCCTTCTCGGTATCGAACACAGGGGTCCTGGTGTACCGGAGGGGCTCCTCCGACGAGGACCGACTCGTCTGGGTGAACCGCAAAGGCAAGGAGATTGCCCAGGAAGGCGAAGCCGGATATTACCACACGGCCACCCTGTCCCCGGACGGCAGGCGAATTGCGACGGACATCACGGATCCCCGAACCGGAAATCTGGACATATGGATCCGCGATCTGGCCCGAGGCGTGACGTCCCGCCTCACCTTCGACAAGGGCGACGAGATGTGGCCGGTCTGGTCGCCCGATGGAAAGCGCATCGTCTTTGCTTCCAACCGCGGCGGGCACATGGCGATTTACGAGAAATCGGTGTCGGGGGCCGGCGGAGAGCGGCTCCTGTGGGCGTGTAAAGACAGTCTTGTGCCCTCCGACTGGTCCCGCGACGGGCGCTATATAGCCGTCAGCCGGTGGAACTCTTCGAAGATCAGCCTCTGGATCCTGCCGGTAGGCGGCAAGAAAAAACCCTTCCCGCTGGCTAAGAATGCCCCGAGCGAGGGGATGCCTTCCTTCTCCCCCGGAGGGCGCTACATAGCTTACATGTCGCACGAAACGGGCCGCTACGAAATCTACGTCGGGACGTTTCCCGCTTCCGGCGGGAAATGGCAGATCTCCACCCGTGGCGGCACGGAACCGCACTGGAGCGCGGACGGGAAGACCATCTATTTCAAGAGCCTGACCGGAGATGTGATGGCCGTTCCGGTGAAGGCCGGTGCCGTGTTCAGGGCGGGCGTCCCCAAGGTGCTCTTCCCGGCCGATTTCCGCACCGGCCCCGCCGAAAACGACTTTCAGGCCGGGCGGGACGGCAGAAAGTTCCTGATCATCAGCCCGCAGGGCGCGGATCGCTCCTTCCCCATGACCGTCGTCCTCAACTGGCGGAGCGGGATGAAGAAGTAGGGGGCCGTTCAGGGGACGGTCGGGTACATGGCGCCGGAACAGGCCACTGGGTGAAAAAGTCGACGCGCGGGCGGACGTTTTCTCCATCGGCGTTGTCCTCCATGAGATGATCACCGGCCGGCGTCCATTTGCGGGTTCGAGTGCGCCCGCGGTCCTGACATCCGTGCTCCGCGATACGCCGGAACCGGTGAATGCAGTCAGGCCGGGGGATCCGGGCCGCCTCGCCCGGCACCTCGAGCACAATGTCCTGGGTGACCGCTTCACCGAGGCCACCCGCGTGCTGGAACCTGTTCACCACTTGAAGCTGGCAGATCCGGACATCCTTATCCGTTACGTCGGCGAGGCGCTGGAATCCGCCGGGGCCTCGTGAATCCGAACAGTGGGAAGGGAATGTGGCTCGGCTCCGGGCGGCCGGAATTTCATCCGCTTGAGGGGTGTTTGCTGATGCAGAGACGTTCAGCATGGTACATGGTAGATGTTCAGGTGACGGTAAACAGCCCGGCGAGAGCCTTCAGGTAGATGCTTCTCAGGCGACGAGGCGGATTCGCAGGGAAGAGGTGAGGTGTAGCGGGAAGAGGGGCCGGCGACAGCCGGCTGTTGCTTTCCATGGGCTCGGTGGAACATTTGTCCGAGAAACGGGAGACCCGGAATGCCAGGAAAACTCGAACTGAGGACGACTGCGCGGGCGTACGAGGACCTCTTCACACCCAGGGTGGTTGAGGCACTCGAGGCCCTGGCCCCGCTCAACGCGGACCGCAGGGCCGTCATGGCGGCGCGGATCGCGAGACGGCACGACCGCATCGAGAACCGCAAGCGCATCGTCTTCCTGTCGCCCGACTCCGTGATCCCCCGCACCTCCATTCGGGTCCGAGACGCGCGGGAGGGGAACTTCGCGGGCTCGGAGATCCCGCGCGACCTGCAGCGCCAGTGGATCCAGGGCACCGGCCCGGCCACCAAGCCCAGGGCTTCCGTTGAGAGCGGCCTGCGCAACGTCGCCTACGCCCTGCTGTCCGGCGCCGACGGGTGGATGTTCGACGGCGAGGACGCCCTCGGCCAGGTGCAGACCATGTCGCTCGACAACCAGCGAAACCTGAAGCTCGCCATCGCGCGCGACACCGGTCTTCCTGGAAGTGGCCGGGGCCGTGGCGGCAGAGATGAACCGCTGGGCCGAGGGCTTCTTCGGCCGGCCCATCATCGGCGACTGGCGCGAACAGCTCGACTTCACGACGAAGATCTTCCGCTGCCGGGGCCTGCACCTGGACGACCGCCACGTCCGCGACGCCGGCGGATCGGGCTTCTCGGCCTCCATCGTCGACCCCGTCCTCTACGTGGCCAATAATGCCGACGGCTCCTTTGCGGAAGGCTCGTCCGTCGTCCTCTACCTGCCCAAGATCCAGACCGCCGAGGAGGCGGCCCTCTGGAACGACATGCTCACGGCGCTGGAAGACCACCTGGGCCTCGCCGGTGGGGACGATCAAGGTCTACGTGCTGGTGGAGCAGGTGGAGGCCACCTTCCAGCTCATGGAGATCCGGGCGGCCCTGGCGCCCCACTTCGTCGGGTTCAACACCGGCCGGTGGGACTACATCAACAGCGTCTCCGACGCGATGTGCTGGGATCCGGACTTCGTCAATCCCAACATCGACGCCATCGTCATGACCTATGGCTACATGCGCACCTACGAGGACCGCGTGCGCCGCGCCGTCAACACGCCGGACCGCAACGGCAACTGCGCGCTCTGGCAGGGCGGCATGGAGCCCAACATCCCCGTGGGCTCGCCCGAGGGGCGTCTCCGCGGGCATGAAGCGCGCCGTGGCCGGCGCCGAAAGCGAGCAGCGAGAGGGCGCCAGCGGCAAGTGGGTGGCCCACTGGAAGATGGTCCACATCGTCCGGCCCGTGTGGGAGAAGGTCGGCGAGGCCAACCAGCTCGGGCGGAGTTTCCCGCCCCTGACCTACACGGAAGAGGACGCCGCGGACCTTGCACTCCTGGAGCCGGCGCCGCGCACCGTGCGCGGCGCCCGCGACCTGCTGAGCGTGGCGCTCCAGTACGGCAACGCCTTCGGCCAGGGGTTCCAAGCCGCGGCGCTCAAGCCGGCCGACTTCTTCGGCGACGATAACATCCTCTACCTCATGGAGGACATGGCCACCGGCGAGATCCGCCTCAGCATCCTCTGGGAGTGGCTCCACAAGGGGGCGCGGCTGACCGAAGACGACGCCGGAACCGGCGCGAAGGCCGGCGACCCGTTCACCCCCGCGCTCTTCGAACGGCTGCTCGAGGAGGAGTACGGCAAGCTCCGCAAGGCCGGAGACCGTGACGTCCACGACGACTCCAAGGACACCACCCTGCCCATCGCGCGCGCCATCGTCGAAGCCTACGTCACCGACGCGATGAAACCGCCGTGGTATGTCGACCTGCTCAACATCAACCTCGACAACCACGACCTGCCCACGGCCCGGCAGCGAATCGCCCGTTACGTCGAAGCGTTCCGGCGCGACGGCACCCGCGTGACCGAAAACCTCGATTTTGAACGTGCAGGAGGACCCACCCCATGACCCCGTTCGATAAGAACGTCGCAGCGACCCGGGCCTGGATGGAAAGCGACCGCTTCAAGGACGTCACGCGCCTCTATTCGCCGCGCCAGGTCGTGGAGCAGCGGGGGACCATCGCCCACGACTACACCGTGGCCCGGGAGGCCGCGGCCGCCTTCTACGACCGTCTGCGACGGCTTTTTGCGGAGGGCCGGAGCATGACCACCTTCGGGCCTTACTCGCCCGGACAGGCCGTCACCATCAAGCGCATGGGCATCGAGGGCATCTACATCGGGGGATGGGCCACCTCCGCCAAGGGCTCGACCACCGAGGACCCCGGCTCCGACCTCGCGAGCTACCCCCTCAGCCAGGTCCCGGACGAGGCGGCCTCCATCGTGCGCGGCCTGCTGGCGGCGGACCGCAACCAGGAGTATCTCCGCCTGCACATGACGGACAAGCAGCGCGCCGGCTCGCCGGCCGTGGACTACCGGCCCTTCATCATCGCCGACGCGGACACCGGCCACGGCGGCGACCCGCACGTCCGCAACCTCATCCGGCGCTTCGTCGAAGCGGGCGTGCCGGGCTACCACATCGAGGACCAGCGCCCCGGCACCAAGAAGTGCGGGCACCAGGGCGGCAAGGTGCTCGTTGCCTCGGACGAGCAGATCAAGCGCCTGAACGCGGCGCGCTTTCAGCTCGATGTCATGGGTGTGCCGGGCATCGTCGTGGCGCGCACGGACGCCGAGGCGGCGACCCTCCTCGACAGCCGTGGCGACGAGCGCGACCAGCCCTTCATCCTCGGATCCACGAACGTGGGTCTGCCGAGCTACAAGACCGGATTCCTGGCCCTCGTGCGCCGCTTCTTCAAGGAAGGAGCGAGTCAGATCAACGGCCACCTGCTCTATGCCATCCCGGACGAGGAATACGAGGAGGCAGACGCCTGGCTCGACCGGACGGGGCTCTCGGGGCTTGTGGCGGATGCCGCGGCCACCCTCAGGAAGAGCCCCGATTTATCGGCGGACGCCCTTTTCGACAAGGTCTCCTCGCGCTTCGTGGAAGCCTGGGCCGCGGAGGCCGGCCTGGAGAGCTACGCCGAGGCCGTGGCCGAGGTGATGGAGTTCCAGATCAGCGAGGGCGAAACGCTGGGCATGAGCGTGGAAGACTGGCGGGCCTTCGGCCGCACGGCCTCCCTCTACACGGCGAGACGGAAAGCGCGCTCGCTGGGCGTCAACATCGTCTGGGACTGCGAGCACTGTAAAACTCCGGAAGGCTACTACCAGGTGCGCGGGGGCATCGATTACGCCATCGCCAAGTCCCTCGCGGCGGCGCCCTTCGCCGACATCCTCTGGATGGAGACCAAGACGGCGAACCTCGCCGACGCGCAGCGCTTCGCCCAGGCGATCCACGCCGTCTACCCCGACAAGATGCTGGCCTACAACCTGTCGCCCTCCTTCAACTGGGACACCACCGGCATGAGCGACGAGGAGATGCAGCGCTTCCCCGAAGAGCTGGGCAAGCTGGGCTTCGTCTTCAACTTCATCACCTACGGCGGCCATCAGATAGACGGCGTGGCCGCCGAGGAGTTCGCGACTGCGCTGAAGCAGGACGGCATGCTCGCGCTGGCCCGCCTGCAGCGGAAGATCCGCCTGCTGGAATCGCCCTACCGGACGCCCCAGACCCTGTGGGCGGACCGCGCCTGGACGCCGCGCTGGCCGCGTCGTCGGGCCGGACGGCCACGACCAAGGCCATGGGCAAGGGCTCGACGCAGTACCAGCATCTGGTACAGACCGAGGTGCCGCCAAGAAGCTGCTCGAGGAGTGGCTGGCCATGTGGACGGAGCACTACCGGCTGCCCGCCCGTCTGAGCGTCGAACTCCGCCCACAGCGGGCCGGTTCGGAGCTGCTCGAACTGGCGATCCGGAACGAGGACGGAGACAAGGAGGCCAACGTGGTCTTCGCGCCCATCCAGGACCGCCGCGGTCTCAGCATCCTCTCCGTGCGCGACCAGAACACCTTCGACGAAATGCTCCGCAAGAAGCGGCTGATGACGCTCATCCACCTCTTCCTGGTCCACCGCTACCAGGCGGACTCGGTGCACTACGTGACCCCGACGGAAGACAACCAGTACCAGACCGAAAAAATGAAAAGCCACGGCATCTTCAGCGAGGTCAGCACGGAGGTCGGCCAGATCATCGTCGCCGACGTGAACCATGCCAGGATCGACGAGCTTCTCGCACCCGACCGCGTCATGCTCGGCAAACTCATCCGGAAGGAAAAGTGATGGGATATTTGGGATTTGGGAATTGGGATTGCGGATTTGAAAGGCGGACATGAAGCAAGGCAGGGGTCTTTCCCAAAGCCTAAGGGCTAAGGCCGAAGGGCTAAAGAAAAGAGCCGGGACGGCGACGGGCGGCCCTTCGAAGACCTGTGTGACCGGGCGCGGCGGACCGAGGTCCGCGGTCTGCGGTCGACCGTCGATCACTCCAGAAGGCAGTCATTGCGAGGGCCCCATCGAAGGGCGTCGAACGAAGCAATCTTTCGCTGATGAGCACCCGAGTCCGGTGATCACTGAAGACGGGACAAAGGCCATGGATCTGACAAACGGTACGAAACTCGGCCCCTACGAGATCCTGGCCCCGCTCGGCGCGGGCGGGATGGGCGAGGTGTACAGGGCCCGCGACACGCGGCTGGAGCGGGAAGTCGCGGTCAAGGTCCTGCCGGCCGATCTGGCGGCGAACCCGGACTTCAAGCAGCGCTTCGAGCGGGAGGCGAAGACCATCTCGAGCCTGAGCCACCCGCACATCTGCGCACTCTACGACGTGGGGCACGAGGACGGCGTGGACTTCCTGGTCATGGAGTTGCTGGAGGGCGAGACGCTGGCCGAGCGGCTCAAACGCGGCGCCCTGCCCGCCGAGCAGGTCCAGAAAGTCGGCATCCAGATCGCCGAGGCGCTCGACGGCGCCCACCGGCGGGGCCTCGTCCACCGGGACCTGAAGCCGGGCAACGTCATGCTGACCCAGTCCGGGGCCAAGCTCATGGACTTCGGCCTGGCCAAGCCGGGCGTCGCGCCCCAGGGCGGCTCGTCGCTGACGGCCATGCCCACGCAGACGACGCCGCTGACGGCGGAAGGGACGCTGGTGGGCACCTTCCAGTACATGTCGCCCGAGCAGATCGAGGGCAAGGAGGCCGACGTCCGGTCGGACATCTTCGCCTCGGCGCGGTTCTCTACGAGATGGCCACGGGCAAGCGGGCCTTCGAGGGCAAGAGCCAGATCAGCGTCATGGCCTCGATCCTCGAAAAGGACCCGCCGTCCATGAGCGAGCTGATCCCGATGACCCCGCCGGCGCTCGAACGGCTGGTCAAAACCTGCCTGGCCAAAGACCCGGAAGACCGATTCCAGTCCGCGAAGGACGTCAAGCTCCAGCTCGAATGGGTGGCCGAGGCCGGCTCGCGGGCCGGTGTCCCGGCGCCCCTCGTCTCCCGCCGCAAATCGCGGCAGCGGTTGGCGTGGGGTGCGGCGGCGGTGCTGTTCCTCCTGGCGTCGGGCTTTGCGGCGGCGTACTTCCGGGAGGCCCTCGTGCACCCCTCATCGGTCTGGTCCTACGTGCTCCCCCCGGACAAGACCAACTTCGCCTTCGACGCGAGCACCGGCGGCCCCATCCTGTCGCCGGACGGCAAACGGCTGGTCTTCGAAGCGAGGGACGGCACCGGAAAGCAGCTCCTGTGGGTCCGCCCTCTGAACTCACTGACGGCCAATCCCCTGGAGGGCACCGACGGCGCCACCTTCCCCTTCTGGTCGCCGGACAGCCGGTCCGTGGGCTTCTTCGTCTCGGGCAAGCTGAAGAAGATCGACACCTTCGGCGGCCCGCCCCAGACGCTCTGCGACGCGCCCAGCGGGCGGGGCGGCGTCCTGGAACAGGAAGGGAACCATCGTCTTCGCCCCGAAAGTCTACGGAGGGCTCCAGCGCGTGTCCTTCGGCGGGCGGTACGCCGGCGGACCTGATCGGGCTCGACAAGTCGCGCAAAGAGACGAGCCTTCGCTGGCCGGACTTTCTGCCCGACCACAAGCACTTCCTCTTCTGGGGCGGGAACCCGACCTCCACGGCGCAGGCGACCAACGGCCTCTACCTCGGGTCGCTGGACGGCGCGAAGCCGCGCTTCCTCTTCAAATCGGACAGCCAGGGCCTCTACGTCCCGCCGGGCTTCATCCTCTTCCTCCGCGACCGCACGCTCATGGCGCAGCCCTTCGACGCGGGCGGCCTCAAGACGACGGGCGAGGCCTTCCCCGTGACAGAAGACGTGGCCAATCCGGAGAGCTACCGTCTCGGCCATTTCTCGGCTTCCCGGGATGGGCGGCTCGTCTACCAGACGGGCGAAAACTCCGGCGTTCAGGTAGCCGAGCTGAACAACAGCGGTGGAAACGTCCGCGC
Source organism: uncultured Acidobacteriota bacterium (assembly GCA_963724125.1). Classification (GTDB taxonomy): domain Bacteria; phylum Acidobacteriota; class UBA4820; order UBA4820; family DSQY01; genus CAVRTJ01. The sequence continues at coordinate 88,726 of CAVRTJ010000003.1, read as the reverse complement.
CGTAGGCAAGCCGGCCCACGTCATCAACATGCGCCTCTCGCCCGGCGGGAAGCGTCTCGCCGAAGAGGTCCAGGACACCCAGAGCAAGAACGTCGACATCTGGCTGGTGGACCTGGCGCGGGACGTGAGGACCCGCTTTACCTTCAATTCGTCTTTCGACGTCTATCCCGTCTGGTCTCCGGACGGGAGCCGGGTGGCCTACTCGTCGAACCGGAAGGGCCACTTCGACATCTACGTCAAGAACGCCACGGGGGCGGGGAACGCCGAGCCTCTGCTAGTCTCCGACGACGATAAGTACGCCACCGATTGGTCCCGTGACGGCCGGTACCTCACCTACACGCAGATCGAGCTCGAAGGGGAAGACCCTGGCCGACCTCTATCTCCTCCCCCTCTTCGGGGACAAGAAGCCGATCCCCCTGGTCAAGACCCGGTTTTTCGAGGGCGACGGGACTTTCTCGCCCGAGGGGCACTGGATCGCCTACGTATCCAACGAGTCCGGGAGCAGAGAAATCTACATAACCTCCTATCCGAAGTCCGGCGGGAAGTGGCAGGTCTCGCAGGGCGGGGGGACCGACCCGAGGTGGGCGGCCAGCGGCAGGGCCCTCTACTACAGAACCCCCGGCGGGAAGCTGATGGAGGCCTCCGTGACCTCCAACGGGACCTCCGTGGATGTGGGTACGCCGCACCAGGTGGCCAAGATAGAACTCGGCGAGCTTCCCGCCAACAGTTGGGCTTACGATCCCCTGCCCGGGGATAACGGTTTCCTCGTTCTGAGGCCGGAAAGGACCGAATCCGCCCCACTCGTTTTCGTTACCCACTGGATTCAGGGGAACAAGAGGTAGAAAGGCGATTTGGGATTTGGGAGTTGGGAATGCGGATTTGGAGGACATAAAGAATTGAGGAAGAGACTTTTTCCGAGGGCCAAGGCCGAAAGGCTAAGGGCTAAGAAGAAAGTGAGACGGCTGTGGGCGGGCCTTCGAAGACCTGCGTGACCGGTCGTCGGCGGACCGAGGTCCGCGGTCTGCGGTCGACCATCGACTATGGACGGGCCTTCTAAGACAAGGATGAGCAGGGAGGATGGGAGGACGAGAGGTAAGCTGGTTATGAGTTTTGAGTGTTGGGTGGAGGTACGACTATTTTCGGGTGCTTCGCGCCTGCAGCGGCCGACGGAAATGGGCCGGAGGGCTCACCCCCTGACTCCTTCACCTCTTCACGCCCGCCGCAAGGCGGTCCGGGCCTTCGAAGGGCAGCATGCGAACTGAACACTAAACACTAGACACAAAACACCAGGCGCTTGAAGCGCCGGGGAACGGTGATGGCTCTGGAAAACGGTACGACACTGGGTCCCTACGAGATTCGTCGCCCCGCTCGGAGCGGGAGGAATGGGGGAGGTGTACCGGGCGCGTGACACGAGGTTGGAGCGCGAGGTCGCCGTAAAGGTCCTGCCGGAAGCCTTCGCGCACGATCCGGAGAGGCTCGCCCGCTTCGAGCGCGAGGCCAGGCTCCTGGCTTCCCTTAACCACCCGAACATCGCGACGCTGTACGGACTTGAAAACGCCGATGGGCAACACCTGCTCGCGATGGAGCTGGTGGAGGGCGAGGGCCTGGACGCGGTAATCGCCCGCGGAGCCGTGCCGGTTGACGAGGCGACGGCCATCGCCCTTCAGATCGCCGAGGGACTGGAGGCGGCCCACGAGCTGGGCATCGTCCACCGCGACCTCAAGCCCGCCAATGTGAAGGTGCGGCCCGACGGCGCGGTCAAGGTCCTGGACTTCGGTCTCGCCAAGGCCTGGGAAGCCCGCCCCGAAGAAGGCTCTCTCTCCCGCTCTCCCACGATCACCTCCAACCACACGCAGGCGGGCGTGATCCTCGGGAGCGCCGCTTACATGAGCCCCGAGCAGGCACGCGGAAAGGTCGTGGACAAGCGCGCCGACATCTGGGCTTTCGGCGTCGTGCTCTTCGAGATGCTCACCGGCAAGCGGCTCTTCGAGGGTGAAACGGTATCGGACGTTCTTGCCGGCGTGCTTCGCGGTGAGATCGATTGGTCTTCGCTGCCGGTCTCGACCCCGCCCGCCGTTGAGCGCCTTCTGCGCCGCTGCCTCGAGCGGAACCCCAAGAATCGTCTGCGGGATGTCGGAGACGCGCGGCTAGTGATCGACGAGGTCCTCTCGGGGACCGAATCAGTCAGTTCGAACGAGCCTGAGAGAGCGGGCGAGACTCCGCCCCGCTCCAGGTGGCCGATACTGGTTGGGATGGGGCTGGCGATCGCGATCACCGCGGCCGGGACTTGGTGGTTTGCGGGCCGGTTTTCCTCCCCGGCGCCGGCTGCGTCCGAGGCCGAGCTCCGATTGACTCTTCCCTTGCCGAGTGAATATCCACTTGACTTCGTCGGCGGCTCGCCTTTCGGTCTCGAGAACACCGCGTTCGACGTCTCTGCGGATGGCTCTCGCCTGGTCTATCTGACGCGAAGCGCCGGAGTTGCGAAGATCGTCGCCCACGACCTAAATAGCGGAAACTACCGCCTGCTCGCGGGCACGGCCGGCGCCTGGCGGCCGGTTTTTTCACCGGACGGTCAATGGGTCGCGTTCATAGCGGACGGACGGCTGAAGCGCGTGCCGTACGGTGGCGGCGGTGGCGTTGACGACCTTGCGGCGGCTCCCGCCGCGTTGGATCTCATCTGGGGCCGCGACGGCATGCTCTATTGGAACGGGCAGGATGGCAAAGTCGTATGGCGCATGAGTCCGGTCCTGGGATCTCCGGTTTCCACGGTCTTGAACAACTGCAACTGCTTGTTCGTCCGAGAAGGTGCAACGCCCGGGCAGATATTGATCGGGCGGACCGATTCGGAGGTGGTTCGATTGGAACCGAGTGGCCAGGAAGCGCCTCTGGGCCTCCGCACCGGCGACCTTCGCGTTCTCGAGGACGGCACCCTGATTTACACGCGCCCCGGTCGCCTGATGGCGCGGCGAAGCGTCGCCCCAAATAGCAAGCCGTTTGCGGTCCTCGACGGGTTGCGCACCGCCGTCGACGGGGAGGGTCAATTCACGCTCTCCGCGACTGGAGCCCTCTTTTACGTCGCGGGGGGAGACGCCGGCAAGGCCTACATCGTGCGCCGCGACCCATCTGGCCGCGAGGCGAAGCTGCCCTTCCCGATGGCCGGTTACGGCGCTCTCGACGCGCGGCCCGATGGTGGACGCATCGTAATTGCTTCGTCGGACCGGAGCAGGGCCATCGAAGTGCTCGATGTGGCGTCGAAGACGACGCAGTTCGTCGATGTTGCGGACCCGCCGGTCGGTCCAACGCTGTCGCCGGACGGATCCCACATCGACGTGGGGCAGCACGGAGCTCGAGGCTGGAGCGTCATGGAGTACGCGATTGCCTCGGCGGCTAAGCCGAAGACGCTTCTCTCTTCGCCGCACGAGCTCTATCCCGGCTCCTGGTCCCACGACGGCCGCTTCTTGGCGCTCGGCGAGATCGGCGCGAAGACCTCGTGGATCTCGGTCTGGGACCGGAAGACCGGGGTTCTGAAGGCCCTGACCTCGCCGCTGCCGGGACAGTCCTGGGGGCCGGCCTTTTCTCCCGATGACAAGTATCTCGCCTTTACCCTGGTCGGCGAATCAGGATCGCAGGTCTACGTTGTGCCGTTTCCTAACGGAAACCAGCGCTGGCTCGTTTCGGGCGGATTCGGCGAAGAACCCCAGTGGCGAAGGGACAAACCGCAGATCGTATTTCGTCGCGGCCAAGAATGGTATGGCGTGGCCTACAGCGAGAAGGGTGGCTTTGCCTTCGAGGCGCCAAGTCTTCTCTTCCGCGGGCCATATCTCAATATCGGGGGCATGGAATACCGCGTGCTTGCCGATGGGAGCGCTCTACTGCTCGCCCCCGAGAATTCGAAGCAGAGCACGGATCACCTCAACGTGATCGTGAATTGGCTGAGCGAGGTGCATCGCAAGCTTGCCAACGGAGGGAAGGGGCGCAATGAGCCCTCGAGCCCGGCACCCGTCTCGGTCCTTACGAGATCGCCGCCGAGTTGGGCGCGGGCGGTATGGGCGAGGTGTAGCGGGCAAGGGACACCCGGCTCGATCGCAAAGTGGCGGTCGAGGTATACCCCGCCGAAGTGGCTTGCGATCTCGATCGCCCGGAACGCTTCGGCCGCGAGGCCAGGCCTCGGAAGCCCAGGAATGGCGCGGGGCTGCTCCGTGTTTCACTGAACAGCAGCAATTGCCAGAACTCTATCGAAGGACGACAAACGAAGCAGTCTTTTGCTGACGCGAGCTTGGATTATTGAATATTGATAACTGAGGAAGTGGAATGACGTTGACAAGCGGAACAAAACTGGGTCCCTACGAAATCCTCGCCCCCCTTGGCGCGGGCGGGATGGGCGAGGTCTACAGGGCGAAGGACACGCGGCTTGACCGCGAAGTCGCGGTCAAGGTCCTGCCGGCCGACCTCGCGGCGAACCCGGACTTCAAGCAGCGCTTCGAGCGGGAGGCGAAGACCATCTCGAGCCTGAGCCACCCGCACATCTGCGCACTCTACGACGTGGGCCACGAGGACGGCGTGGACTTCCTGGTCATGGAGTTGCTGGAGGGCGAGACGCTGGCCGAGCGCCTCAAGCGCGGCGCCCTGCCCGCCGAGCAGGTCCAGAAAGTCGGCATCCAGATCGCCGAAGCGCTGGACAGCGCCCACCGCCGGGGCCTCGTCCACCGCGACCTCAAGCCCGGCAACGTCATGCTGACGCCAGTCCGGGGCCAAGCTCATGGACTTCGGCCTGGCCAAGCCGGGCGCGGCGCCCCAAGGCGGTTCGTCCCTCACCGCCCAGCCGACCCAGACCACCCCCCTCACCGCCGAAGGCACGCTGGTGGGCACCTTCCAGTACATGTCGCCGGAACAGATCGAGGGCAGGGAGGCCGACGTCCGGTCGGACATCTTCGCGCTCGGGGCGGTGCTCTACGAAATGGCCACGGGCAAGCGGGCCTTCGAGGGCAAGAGCCAGATCAGCGTCATGGCCTCCATCCTGGAAAAGGACCCCGCCGTCCATGAGCGAACTCATGCCCATGACGCCGCCCGCCCTGGAGCGCCTTGTACGGACCTGCCTGGCCAAGGACCCGGAGGACCGCTTCCAGTCCGCAAGGGACGTCAAGCTCCAGCTCGAGTGGGTCGCCGAAGGCGGCTCGCGGGCGGGGGCGCCAGCCGTGGTAGTCCGGAAGCGCAAGAGCCGAGAGCGCATCGCCTGGGCCTGTGCGTGCCTCTTTTTGCTCTTTTCCATCGTTCTCGGCATCGGCTTTGTTCTCAGGGCGCCCAAGCCGGGGAGCCCGGCCCGCTTCCGCTTCGTGCTGCCCGAGGACCTGTCCGTGGTCCAGGCGCCGCGTATCTCACCGAACGGAAAATACCTGGCGTTCTCTGCGGCGGGAAAGGACGGCAAGGCGCGCATATGGATCCGGGCTCTCGACGCGCTCAATCCCAGGCCGGTCGCCGGTACGGAAGGCGCGACCTTCCGGCCTTTCTGGGCGCCCGACAGCCGGCAGATCGGCTTCATCGCCGGCGGGAAGCTCAAGAAGGTGGACATCTCCGGCGCACCCCCGCAGACGGTCTGCGACGCGCCCACGGGAGCGGACGGCTCCTGGGGCAAGGACGGCGTCATCCTCTTCGACGGACAAGCCAGCGACCCCATCCGCCGCGTGCCCGCTTCCGGCGGCGTACCCAGGGAGGCCGTCGAAGGGACCGGCGGCGCGAGCGTGGGATGGCCCTACTTCCTCCCCGACGGCAAGCATTTCCTGTACTTCGAATTCGGCGGAGGCAAAGGCGAAGGCAAGATCATGGCCGGGAGCCTGGACCCGAAGGAGAAGCCCAAGAAGATACTCGATGCGGATTCCCTGGCGGAGTATTCACCACAGGGCTTTCTGCTGTATGTGAAGGAGGGCACGCTCGTCGCCCAACACTTCGACGCGTCGGCCCTGAAGGTCACCGGCGAACCGGTCCCCGTCGCGGAGAACATGGGCGCGCTGTCCACCGGCCTCGCGGATTTTTCGGTCTCCGACGACGGGGTCCTCGTCTATCGCGCCGGCGCCTCGGCCGACGACCGGCTCGTGTGGGTGGACCGCGCCGGGAAAGAGCTGTCGGAGGTCGGGAAACCGGACGAGTACGGATCGACGGCGCTCTCGCCCGACGGGACGCGCCTGGCCATGCAGATTGCGGATCCCCGCTCGAACAAATCCGACATCTGGATCCGTGATCTGGCGCGCGGCGTGACGTCCCGACTGACCTTCGATCCAGGAAATGACGGCGGTCCGCTGTGGTCTCCGGACGGAAAGAAGATCGTCTTTGATTCAGACCGGAAAGGCCCGCCGAGTCTCTACGAGAAGGCCGCTTCTGGGACCGGTCCGGTCAAGGAACTCTGGTCGTGCGGGGACCCCATCGTCCCCAACGACTGGTCTCGCGATGGACGGTATATCGCCGTCGATCGCAATGCGAAAAAAACGGGATGGGACGTCTGGATCCTCCCCGTCGATGGCAAAGCCAAGCCGTTTCCCTTCGTCGCTACCAAGTTCACTGACGTCCTGCCCGTCTTCTCGCCCGACGGCCGCTACATAGCGTACGAGTCGAACGAGACCGGCCGCTTCGAGATCTACGTCCGCAGTTTTCCCGGCTCCGGCGGCAAGTGGCAGGTTTCGGCCGACGGGGGAGGAGAGCCCCACTGGAGCGCCGACGGCAGGACGATCTATTTCAGAAGCCTGGACTCGAAAATCATGGCCGTCTCGGTGGAATCGGGCGCGCATTTTTCCGCCGGCGTTCCCAAGCCCCTTTTCCCGGTCCGCTTACAGGCCGGCATACGGCGGAACGACTTCCTCGTGAGCCGGGACGGGCGGAGGTTCCTGCTCCTTTCTACTCTCGGCAAGGAAAGGACGGCGCCCATGGTCGTCGTCCTGCACTGGCCCGCCGCGCTCAAGGAGTAGAGAGAAAGAGAGCGAAGGTTTTGGAATTGGGATTTGGGATTGCGGATTTGAAAGGCGGACATGAAGCAAGGCAGGGGTCTTTCCCAAAGCCCAAGGCCGAAAGGCTAAGGGCTAAAAGGAGAAATCGGAAGGCGGAAGGCGGAGACGGCTATGGACGGGCCCTCGAAGAAAGGCACAATGAGCCTTTCGCGGTCTGCGGTCGACTGTCGACCATCGACCATCGACGGTTCCGTCAACCGCTAAGGACATGCAATGGCCTTAGAAAACGGCGCCAAACTAGGTCCCTACGAGATCCTCTCCCCGCTCGGCGCGGGGGGAATGGGCGAGGTGTACCGGGCGAGGGACACGCGGCTCGACCGCGAGGTGGCGGTCAAGGTTCTTCCGGAGGCCTTCGCCGCTAACCAGGAGCGCCTGGACCGGTTCGAGCGCGAGGCGAAGGCGGTGGCATCGCTCTCGCATCCCAACATCCTGGCGATCTTCGATTTCGGCGAGCGCGCCGGCACCAGATACGCCGTGACCGAGTTTCTGGAGGGCGAGACGCTTCGCGACACTTTGTCAGGAGGCGCTGTGCCACCGCGAAAGGCCATCGAATACGCGGCCCAGGCCGCTCAGGGCCTCGCGGCTGCCCATGAAAAGGGCATCATCCACCGCGACGTGAAGCCGGAGAACCTCTTCATCACTCAGGACGGCCGGCTGAAGATACTCGATTTCGGCCTGGCCCGTCAGGCCCCCGCTCTGGTAGCCGGTTCAGACACCGCGTCTCCCACATTGCGCCAGGGCACCCAACCCGGTTCGCTGATGGGAACAGTGGGGTACATGTCTCCGGAGCAGGTTCGGGGACAGGCGGTGGACCACCGGTCGGACATCTTTTCCCTGGGCGTCGTGCTCTACGAGATGCTTTCGGGCCGGCGAGCCTTTCGGCGGGGTTCCGCCGTGGAAACCATGAACGCCATCCTCAAGGAGGACCCTCCCCAGCCCTCGGCCTCGGGGCTTGTCCTCGCTCCCAATCTCGAACGGGTCGTACACCGGTGCCTGGAGAAGAACCCCGCGGAACGCTTCCAGTCCGCGAGGGACCTGGCCTTCGCGCTGGACTCCCTCAGCGATTCCTCTTACATCGGGCCCGGACGGGCCAAAGGTACCTTCTTTCGCGCGTTTTCCAGGCGACACGCGCCGGCCGCCAGGTTGCTGGGCGGCCTGGCGCTCCTCGCCGCGGCGGCTGCGGTGGCCTTTCTTCTAGGACAGCACACCTCGAGACCGGCGGCTTCCGTCTTCCGGACCCTCTTCTTCACTCAAAGAACTTTCCGTCCCGAAACGATTTTCAATGCCCGCTATTCTCCAGACGGGCGGACCATTGTCTACAGCGCCGCCGCCACCGGAAACGAGCCCCAGCTCTTCACCGTTCAAGGGAACTACCCCGAACCTCGCCCGCTCGGGTTGCACGACGTGCACCTTCTCTCCATTTCATCGAAAGGTGACATGGCGGTGCTCACGGGTGCTAAGTACGTGGGCGCCCACCGGCTCTTCACCGGGACGCTCGGCATTCTGCCCCTTGGCGGAAAGGCCGTTCGTCCGGTGCTCAAGGACGTCCGCGAGGCGGACTGGTCCCCGGACGGCTCGCAGTTGGCCATCCTTCGGACGGTGGACCAGACCGACCGGCTCGAGTACCCCATCGGTACCGTGCTTTACCGCACGCAGGGCTATCTCAGCGACGTTCGCGTGTCTCCCAAGGGCGATCGAGTCGCCTTCTTCGAGCATCCCCTGAAGTGGGACGACCGAGGCTCGCTGGTGGTGGTAGACTCTTCGGGAAAACCCCGCACCCTGGCAACGGGGTTCCAGTCCCTCGAGGGCTTGGCCTGGGCGCCCGGAGGCAAGGAGGTCATGTTCACCGGCACGCGCAGGGGCGGGTCCAATTCCGACCGCATCTTCGCGGTGGACATGGCGGGTCGTGAGCGGGTGCTGCTTTCGAGCCCGGGCTGGCTCCAGGTGCTCGACCTCCTGCCCGGCGGGCGTTGGTTGTTTTCACGCGACGACGGACGAAACGAACTCTGGACCCAAGCCCCCGGCGCAGCGTCGCCGGTCGATCTCTCCTGGGCCGACGGCGGCTCCTGGCCGATCATTTCCGCCGATGGGCGCAAACTGTTGTTTACCGACCAGTCGAACGCATTCGGCCCGTACTACGCGGTGTGCCTGCGGGGAACCGATGGATCGCCGGCCATCGTCCTCGGGGAAGGTGCAGCGATGGGGTTGTCGCCCAGCGGGCGTTGGGCGCTGGCGGCCATCTACACCTCGCCGCCGCAGTTGGTGCTCAACCCGACGGGCCCCGGCGAGCGCCGGACGCTGGACGTGGGCAACCTCGCCGCCATCCAGCAGGCCGAGTGGCTCCCGGACGGAAAGAGCGTTCTGATTACGGGCAACGATGGCGGGGCACGCGCCACGCGTCTACCTGTCCAATCTCGATGGCACCCCACCCCGCCCCGTAACGCCGGAGGGTGTCGTCGCCGGTTGTTCCGCCAATGGCCAGTCCGTGGCACCGGACGGTAAGGCCTTTGTCGCCCGCGAACGGGACGGGACACTCGAGCTCTATTCGCTCAACGGCGGTGCGCCAAGACCACTGCACGGCCTTCACAAAGGGGAGGTGGTCTGCCGATGGACCCGGGACGGCACCGGGCTTCTCGTCGGCGACTTCACGCACGTCCCCGCCCGGGTGGAGACCGTTGACCTGAAGAGCGGCGCGCGTTCCCTTTTCAGGGAATTCGCCCCGACCGATGCCTCAGGGGCGGTCAGCATCGTCTGTCTGTCGCTGTCTGCCGACGGACGCTCCTGGGCCTATGAACTTAGGCGCAGGCGCTCCGTACTCTTAACCGCGGAAGGCGCCCCATGAGCCTCGCCCCGGGTGCCCGCCTCGGTCCGTACGAGATCCTCGCCCCGCTCGGCGCGGGCGGGATGGGCGAGGTGTACCGGGCGAGAGACACGCGGCTGGACCGCGAGGTGGCGGTCAAAGTCCTTCCGGAGGCCTTCGCCGCCGACGCCGAACGCCTGGCGCGCTTCGAGACGGAGGCGAAGGCCGTTGCCGCCCTCACGCATCCGAACATCCTGTCGATCCACGATTACGGAAATCAGGAGGGCGTGGTCTACGCGGTCATGGAACTACTGTCCGGCCGAACGCTGCAGGACCGGCTGGATTCGGGGCCCGTTTCTCAAAGAAAGGCGATCGAGTACGCACTTCAGGTGACGGAAGGGCTATCGGCCGCCCATGAAAAGGGCATCGTGCACCGGGACATAAAGCCGGCGAATCTTTTCCTCACGGAAGACGGTCACGTGAAGATCCTCGACTTTGGTCTCGCCAAGAGGAGTCAGGGGGTGGAGGCTGAGGCTGAGACGATCGCGCCGGCCTCTCGGCGCACGACGGCCGGTGAAGTGATGGGGACGATGGACTACATGTCGCCGGAGCAGGCCCGGGGCGAGGATGTTGACGCGCGAAGCGATCTCTTTTCGCTGGGCGTGGTGCTCTACGAGATGGTGACGGGCCGGCTCCCTTTCGAGGGGAGGAGCGCGGCGGAACTCTTTGCCGAGATCCTGAAAACCGATCCGGTCCCGCCGAGCCACTGGAACGCGAAAATCCCGGAGAGGCTGGACGAGATCATTCTGGAAGCCCTGGAGAAAGACCCGTCTCTGCGCTACCAGTCGGCGGCGCAGATGCGTGCGGACCTCCGTCGGCTACAGCGTGATTCGAGCGCTCCGTCGGCGTTGAGGTACCGGTCCCTTTCCGGAAACGGGCAGGGAAGGCGCCCTCCGGGCAGGACATCTCCGGCTTCGCGCCGAAGGATCTGGCTCGCCGTTGGAGCCCTTGCCCTGGCCGTCCTGGGTTTGGCCGGGTACTTCGCGACGCGAGGCGGCTCGAGCGCGACATCCAAAACGGCGATGGAAGACAAGGCCGCCCTGGCGCAGGCTTCCGCACCCAGGTACTCGATCGCCGTTCTTCCCTTCGTCAACATATCGGCGGACAAAGACCAGTCGTATTTCGCCGACGGCATATCGGAGGACCTGCTGAACCTGCTCGCGAGGGTTCCGTCCCTTCGGGTCGCGGCACGCACGTCGTCATTTGCGTTCAAGGAAAAGGATGTGGGCATTCCGCAAATCGCCAGGACTCTCCACGTCGCGAACGTCCTGGAAGGGTCGGTGCGCAAAGAAGGTGACGAGGTCCGCATCACGGCCCAGCTCGTCCGCGCGTCTGACGGCTACGAGATCTGGTCCCAGCGATACGACCGGAAGTTGACGGACGTGTTCGCCATTCAGGACGAGATCGCCGCGGACGTGGTCAAACAGCTCAAAGTCAAGCTTCTGGGCGGTGCGCCGAGAGCACGCGAGACCGACCCGAAGGCCTATGCGCTGTACCTCCAGGCGCGGCAGCTGGGGTACCGGTACACCGCGGACGCCTTCAGGAAGTCCGACGCCCTGTACCGCCGGGCCCTTGCCATTGACCCGGAGTACGCCCCGGCGTGGAACGGGCTGGCAGGCAATTTTGCAAACGAAACAAATATCGGCCTCCTGCCCAACGACGAGGGCTTTCGGCGGGCCCGCGAGGCGGCGGAGAAAGCGCTGGCGATCGATCCGGACTACGCGCAGGCCGCGGCCGAACTCGGCTTCGTGGCGATGATCCAGGGCGACCCGGCCGGCGCGGCGCGCCACCTCCAGGGGGCGCTGGCCATGGAGCCCTCAGACCTGGGCGTTCTAGGCAGCAGCGCAACGCTGCTCATCACCCTCGGGCGCCTGGACGAGGCCATAGCGGTCGAAAAGTATATCGTCGCCCGCGACCCGGTCCACGTCGTGAGTCTATACAACCTGGGGCTCGCCTGTCTCTGGGCAGGCCGTTACGACGACGCCCTGTCGAGATTTCATACGGTGCTCACCCTGAGCCCCGACTATGGATCCGCGCGGTACCATCTGGGCGTGGCGCTTCTGCTCCAAGGCCGGCCCGAGGCAGCGCTTTCCGAAATCAAGCGGGAACATATCGAGGACTGGCGTCTCATGGGGCTGGCCATGGCCTACCACTCGCTCGGACAAAATTCGGAATCCGATGCGGCCCTGGCCAGGCTCGTGCGCCTCGACAGCAGGGAGGGGCCTTATAACATCGCCTATGTCTATGCCTTTTGCGGGAACGCGGACAAGGCCTTTGAGTGGCTCGACAAGGCAAAGACATACGCCGACCCGGGTCTGGCCGAAATCCCCGTGGACAAGCTGTTCGAAAATATCCACGGGGATCCGCGCTGGCTGCCGTTCCTGCGCAGCATCGGTAAGGCGCCCGAGCAGCTGGCAAAGATCGAGTTCAAGGTCGCGCTTCCGGGTGAGGGAAAGTCGTCCGGGTGAACGGTCATGAAACCGCCGGCCGATCAATCGGATCGGGAATTGCTGGGCCGTCTCTTGGTTTCTATGAACAGGACGGGGCTTGCATGAAGGCGGAGATAAAGAGCTGACAAGACAGCCTTCTCTTGATGGTCCTGGACGTGCGGTACCAACTACGGAGCAAGAGCCTTTCTCCATCTTTTCATCACTTGTTCGACGGTGATCTTCACGAGGTGGCATCGTGACTTTGGCAAACGGAACGAAACTCGGTCCCTACGAAATCCTGGCCCCCCTTGGCGCGGGTGGGATGGGCGAGGTGTACAGGGCGAAGGACACACGGCTTGACCGCGAAGTCGCGGTCAAGGTCCTGCCTTCGGACCTGGCGGCGAACCCGGACTTCAAACAGCGGTTCGAGCGGGAGGCGAAGACCATCTCGAGCCTGAGCCACCCGCACATCTGTGCGCTGTACGACGTGGGGCACGAGGACGGCGTGGACTTCCTGGTCATGGAACTGCTGGAAGGCGAGACGCTGGCCGAGCGGCTCAAGCGGGGCGCCCTGCCCGCCGAGCAGGTCCAGCGGGTGGGCACCCAGATCGCCGAAGCGCTGGACAGCGCGCACCGGCGGGGCCTCGTCCACCGCGACCTCAAGCCCGGCAACGTCATGCTGACGCAGTCCGGAGCCAAGCTCATGGACTTCGGCCTGGCCAAGCCGGGCGCCGCGCCCCGGGGCGGCTCGTCGCTGACGGCCATGCCGACGCAGACCACGCCGCTCACGGCCGAAGGGACGCTGGTGGGCACCTTCCAGTACATGTCGCCGGAGCAGATCGAGGGGAAGGAAGCGGACGTCCGGTCCGACATCTTCGCCCTGGGCGCGGTGCTGTACGAGATGGCCACGGGGAAGCGGGCCTTCGAGGGGAAGAGCCAGATCAGCGTCATGGCCTCGATCCTGGAGAAGGACCCGCCGCCCATGAGCGAGCTTCAGCCCATGACGCCGCCCGCGCTGGAACGATTGGTCCGCACCTGCCTGGCCAAAGACCCGGAGGACCGGTTCCAGTCCGCGAAGGACGTCAAGCTCCAGCTCGAATGGGTGGCCGAGGCCGGCTCGCGGGCCGGTGCCCCCGCGGCCGTTCCGGCACGCGGAACAACCGGCCGGCGCGTGGTGTGGGCGCTCCTCGCTATCCTGGCGCTGGCGGGCACGGGCTTCGGTTCGTGGGCCTGGCTTTCCCGATCCAGACCGTCCGTGCCTCCCGCCCTGGCCTACGTTCCCCCGCCCACGGGCACCAGCTACCGCTTCTACGGCTTCGGCGCCGGCCCCGTGGTGGTGTCGCCGGACGGCACGCAGATCGCCTTTTCGGCCACCGACGAGAACGGGAGAACCCAGATCTGGGTAAGGCCCCTGGCCGACGGGAAGGCCAGGCCGCTGGCGGGAACGGAAGACGGGGCGCGCCCCTTCTGGTCCGCCGACAGCCGGTCGCTCGGTTTCTTCGCAGACGGAAAGCTGAAGACCATCGTGGTTTCAACCGGCACGGTCCAGACCCTGGCAGCTTCGGCCTGCTCCATGGCAGGCGGCGCATGGAACGCGCGCAATGAGATTCTCTTCGCGCCCGAGTGCGGCAAGCCGTTCGAGGAGGTCTCCGCCAGCGGGGGAAAGCCGAAGCCGCTTCCCGGGTTCAAAACGGATGCCGGTTCCGCCTCGATCCTCGGCTACGCCGAACCCGCCTTTCTCCCCGGCGGCCGCGCCTGTCTCTACGTGGCCTGGAGCAAGAACTTCGGCGAAGCCGTCCGCGTGACCTGGCTGAAATCGGGAAAGAGCAGGGTTGTGCTCAAAGGGGCCAGAGCGCCCGAATACGCTTCAGGACACCTGTTGTACCTCAGAGGCGGCAGGATTTTCGCCCAGCCCTTCGACCCCGGGAGCGCAAGACTGGCAGGGGACGCGGTGCCGCTCGGCAAGGCGAAAACCTTCTCCGTGTCCTCCAACGGCGTGCTCGCCTACCAGGGCGGCACCTCCGACGCCCGCTTAGAATGGTTCGACCGGAACGGGAACCCGCTCGGAACCGTCGGAGGAGAGTCTGCCCTGGATCGCGCCGAGCCTCTCTCCGGACGGGAAGCGCGTCCTGGCGGTCAAAGAGCCACAGAACAGCGTGGCCGCTGACCTCTGGTCGTATCCGGCAAAGGGAGGCGTGGGGACCCGGCTGACCTTTTCGCCGGGCGCCAAAGTGTTCGCCGCGTGGTCGCCCGATGGGAAGTCGGTGGCCTACGCGCACTTCGGAAAAGGCGTGAAGGGCGTGGCCCTCTGCACCCGGCCGTCCGACGGTTCGGGTTCGGAGAAGACGCTTCTGAAGCTGCCGCCCGACATCCTGAGTGCCGCTGTCGTCGACTGGTCGCCCGACGGGAAGTACCTGAGCTTCGACAGCCGGAGGCGCGGCAACCTGCACTGGAGTTCGTGGGTCCTGCCGCTCGACGGAAGCAAGAAACCCTTCCAGCCCGCGCCGGTCAAGGCCAAACAATACGACGGCATGTTCTCCCCCAACGGCAGCTGGTACGCCTACTTCTCCTACGAGACGGGACGCCCCGAGGTCTTCGTCGTCCCCTTTCCCGGCCCCGGGGGGAAGTACCAGATCTCTCAGGCCGGCGGCTGGGACGTCCGGTGGGCCGGGAACGACCGGCTGTTCTACCTGACCATGGGCAACCGCCTCATGGAGGCGGACCTGAAAACCAGCGGAAAGTCCCTGCAGGTCGAGTCCATAAAACCGCTCTTCAAACTGGACCTGCCGGTGCAGAGCGCCCCGATGTTCGACGTCACGCCCGACGGGCGCCGGTTCATCGCAACCGTCTCGACCGACCCGGAGGCGTCCCGCTCCATCACGCTTCTGCTCGACTGGCCCGAAATGCTCAAGAAGTAGAAGACCATTTTGGATTTGGGAATTGGGATTGCGGATTGCAAAGATGGAAATGAAGCAAGGAAGAGCTCTTTCCCAAGGCCTGAAGGCTAAGGCCGAACGGCTAAGAAAGAAGTGTGAGCGGCTGTAGACGGCAGCCTTCGAAGAAAAGAAAGGAATCTCACCGCAGAAACGCGGAGGACGCAGAGAAAAGACGAGACATTTGACTTGCACTACGCGGCAGGCGGGAGGCCTTCGAAGGTAAGGATGAACAGGGAGGATGGGAGAAGAGTAATGGTTATGAGTTCTGAGTGTTGGGTGTTGAGGTGATGAGCTTTTTTCCTAAGGGCCAAGGCCGAAGGACTAAAGTGAGGACCGCAGACGGCCAGAGACGGGCCGTTGTCGCGGCCGGCCGTCGCAAGATCGCGACCTGAAGGTCGCTCCCGGGCGTTAGAAGCCGGTTTGTGGAACGCACCTCCAGGTGCCGATGACCAAAGGCCAAGCACCGGTTCTTGCGGCTTCAGAAAGGAACGGTCATGCCCCTGACAAACGGAACGAAACTCGGCCCCTACGAAATCGTGGCGCCTCTCGGTTCGGGAGGGATGGGCGAGGTGTACCGTGCCAGGGACTCCAAGCTCGGCCGGGACGTCGCGGTCAAGGTCCTGTCCGAGGCGTTGGCCTCGGACGCCCGGGCGTACTCGCCCGGTTCGAGCGGGAGGCCAGGGTCCTGGCCTCGCTGAACCACCCCAACATCGCGACGCTGTACGGCCTCGAAAAGGCGGACGGGCGGGTGCTCCTCGCGCTGGAGCTGGTCGAGGGAAGCACGCTGGGTGATCTCATGCCCAAGGAAGGCCTTCCGCTGGCCCGGTCCTTCAAATCGCGATCCCGCTCGCGAGGCGGTCACGGCCGCGCTTCGGAGGGCTGTCGTCCACGCGACCTGAAGCCGCTAAACGTGAAGATCGAAACATCCGGACGGGTGAAGGTCCTGGATTTTGGATTGGCCAAGACAACCCCCCCGGCATCGATCGACGGCGAAGCGTCCCTTCTCCCGACCCGACCTGCAGGCGGCCGTCCGCTGACGAGGAAGGCGCGGTTCTGGGAACGCTCGAGTACATGTCGCCGGAACAGGCGTGCGGGGGGAAGACCGACCAGCGGTCGGACGTGTTCTCTCTGGGCGTCATCTTCTACGAGATGGTCTCCGGCGACCGCCCCTTCACCGGGTCCACGCGACCGGAGGTCTTCGCCGCCCTCCTTCGCGAGTCTCCCAGGAACCTGGACGATCTCCGGCCCGACGTCCCGCGTCTACTCTCCCGGCTGGTGGCCCGCTGCCTTGAAAAGGACCCGGAGCGCAGGATCCAGACCTGCAAGGACGTCCGCAACGAACTCGAGGAGTTCCGGCGACTGTCCGAAGAGGGGGGCGGGCGCCTCTGGGGCGACCGCCGGTGCGCGAATCCGGGGCCGGAGGAAGAAGCGCTTCACCCTTACCACGGACCTCCTGCGAACACTCTCCGAGCGCTCGCCCCGGCTTCTGGGCCGCCCCATGACGTACCTCGATAACCGCGTCCCGTCCTCCGACCTCGTCGTTCTCGTTCACGGCCTGGGCGGAGACCGAGCGCCAGTTCGAGGCGGCTTTGCCGGCCATCCCCGCGCGCGCCGTCGCCCCGACGCTCGTCGGCTTCGAACCCGAGGCAACGTCGCGGCCCCCATTGGGCCTGGAAGACGATTCGCGCATCTTGCGGGCTTTCCTCAAGGACCTGGCCTCACGCCTGCGTCCGGCTCGCACTGTCCTGCTCGGTTTCTCCGCGGGAGCGGACCAGTGCCTCAGGCTGGCGGCGTCGGAGGAGGGCCCGGGGATCACGCTGGCGGGACTGATCGCCCTGGGGCCCAACATAGACCTCTCGACCTGCTTCTTCACCAGCCGGCTCGCGAACCTGTCCATGAACGACTCGGGCGCGATTCTGGAGACCTTGAAGGACCTGGGCCGCGACATGGGCTCCCTCAAGGACTGGCTGACGCTGCAGCAGTACACGGCGGCGTGCTTCACCAAGCTCGACGGCCAGCTGGAGGTGCTCAAGCGGTACTGTGCCGAGATCGCCGCGCCGTTCCAGGCGGGCGGCGATCCCCTCGCGGACTGGTACCGTGTGGTGTCCGAGAGAGTCGCCTACGTGCGCATGGTGTTCGGCGGCGGCAGCGAGGCGGCGAGCGCCGAGGCCCTCCTCGCCCGGCACCTCCAGCAGAACGTGCTGGGCGACCGGTTCACGGAGACCTCGTGCGTGTTCGAGCCTATGCACCACATGAAGCTCGGTGACTCGGACGTCGTGATCGCCATGTCCAAGAGGGGCTGAAAGCAATCGGAGCCGGAGGTGGAAACCGGGTCCATGGAAGGGGCGATCCGAAGACCCCCTTCACCCGATTGTGACGGGAAAAGAATGACCCCTGTCTGGAACCGAGCTCGGCGCATACGAAATCATCGCCCCGCTGGGCGCGGGCGGCATGGGCGAGGTGTACCGGGCAAAGGACAAGCGGCTCGACCGTGAAGTCGCCGTCAAGGTCCTACCCGCGGGAGTTTCCAGGGATCCGGAACGGCTGGAACGGTTCGAGCGCGAGGCGAGGGCGCTCGCTTCCCTGAACCACCCGAACATCGTCACGATCTTCTCGGTGGAGAATGCATCGGGCCTGCGCTTCCTGGTCATGGAACTGCTGGAGGGACGGCCGCTGGCAGAGTTGATCCCGCAGGACGGCTTCCCCCTCTCACGCCTCCTCAAGATCGCGATCCCGCTTGCCGACGCCGTCTCTGCCGCGCACGGGCGCGGCGTAATCCACCGCGACCTCAAACCGGCCAACGTCGTGGTGGGCGCTTCCGGTCTGGTGAAGGTCGTCGATTTTGGCCTGGCCAAGGCGATCGGTCCAGGGGTGGAAAGCCGTTGGATTCGTCCCGGCCCACGGAACTCACCGCCGCACTGCCCTTGACCCGGGAGGGCGGAATGCTGGGCACGGCTGGCTATATGGCACCCGAACAGGTCCGGGGGCAGCACACGGACGCCCGCTCGGACGTCTTCTCGCTCGGCGTGGTGCTGTACGAGATGGCGACGGGTCGCCGGCCGTTCGAGGGGGCGGATTCCGTCGGACGTCCACTCCGCGATCCTCCGGAGATACCCGCCACCCGTCACGAAGCTGAGACCACAGATCCCCAACCACCTCGCGTGGCTGGTCCGGCGGTGCCTGGAGAAGGACGCCGATCGTCGGATCCAGACCTGCCGAGACATCCGGAACGAGTCGAGGAACTTCAGCGATTCGGTGGGCGGGACGGGCCCGACTGGAAACGCATCGGCGCGGTAGGATCCCGCGTGGCCCCCACCGAATGCCGCTTCGTTCTGAAGACGGAACTGACGCCGGCTCTCCGAAAGGTCCCCGAGGCTAATCGGGAGCGCGATGACCTACCTCGACAACGGAGGCGAATCGGCTACGCTGATCGTGTTCGTCCACGCGCTGGGCCGGGACCAGCGCGGCTGAAGCAGTCCTTTCGAGGATTCCCGAGCGCGCCGTGGCCCCGACCCTTCTTTTTTTTTTTTTTTTTAGCGGCGCCAAACTAGGCCCCTACGAAATCGTCTCCCCCCTGGGCGCGGGCGGCATGGGCGTTTTTTTTAAAAAAAAAAAAAAAAAAAAAAAAAAAAAAAAAAAAAAAAAAAAAAAAAAAAAAAAAAAAAAAAAAAAAAAAAAAAAAAAAAAAAAAAAAAAAAAAAAAAAAAAAAAAAAAAAAAAAAAAAAAAAAAAAAAAAAAAAAAAAAAAAAAAAAAAAAAAAAAAAAAAAAAAAAAAAAAAAAAAAAAAAAAAAAAAAAAAAAAAAAAAAAAAAAAAAAAAAAAAAAAAAAAAAAAAAAAAAAAAAAAAAAAAAAAAAAAAAAAAAAAAAAAAAAAAAAAAAAAAAAAAAAAAAAAAAAAAAAAAAAAAAAAAAAAAAAAAAAAAAAAAAAAAAAAAAAAAAAAAAAAAAAAAAAAAAAAAAAAAAAAAAAAAAAAAAAAAAAAAAAAAAAAAAAAAAAAAAAAAAAAAAAAAAAAAAAAAAAAAAAAAAAAAAAAAAAAAAAAAAAAAAAAAAAAAAAAAAAAAAAAAAAAAAAAAAAAAAAAAAAAAAAAAAAAAAAAAAAAAAAAAAAAAAAAAAAAAAAAAAAAAAAAAAAAAAAAAAAAAAAAAAAAAAAAAAAAAAAAAAAAAAAAAAAAAAAAAAAAAAAAAAAAAAAAAAAAAAAAAAAAAAAAAAAAAAAAAAAAAAAAAAAAAAAAAAAAAAAAAAAAAAAAAAAAAAAAAAAAAAAAAAAAAAAAAAAAAAAAAAAAAAAAAAAAAAAAAAAAAAAAAAAAAAAAAAAAAAAAAAAAAAAAAAAAAAAAAAAAAAAAAAAAAAAAAAAAAAAAAAAAAAAAAAAAAAAAAAAAAAAAAAAAAAAAAAAAAAAAAAAAAAAAAAAAAAAAAAAAAAAAAAAAAAAAAAAAAAAAAAAAAAAAAAAAAAAAAAAAAAAAAAAAAAAAAAAAAACTTTTCACGAACAGCGGAGGCGTATGAATCGATTATGGAAGGCGCGCGCGACACGCGTCGCCGCCGCTCTTTTGTCCGGCGCGCTGCTGTATGTCTCCCTCGGCCTCACCCCTTCGTGGCTCGGCGTGGCTGGCGCCGGTCCCGCTTCTGCTGGCGGCCTTTCACGTCGGACCGCGGGAGGCCCGTCTCCTGGCCTGGCTCGCCGCCGCCGTCGGCCTGAGTTCCAACCTGACCTACTACTGGCGGGTGACTGGTCCGGTGATGACCATCGTGCTGACCCTGTTGCAGGTCCTGCTTTGGGTGTTCTTCATTGCTCGGACCCGGGCCGTAGTAACGGCCACACGCGCGTGGTGGGCCGTCTTCGTCTTCCCTCTGCTCGCCGGCGGTGTGGATACGCTGGTAGCGCACTCTCCCCGCACGGGACCTGGGGCAGTTACGCCTACACACAAATGAACGCCCTGCCCATGATCCAGATCGCGTCGGTCCTCGGGGCGCCGGCCGTCGTCTTCGTCGTCGCCTTGATCGCCTCGACTCTGCGGTCGCCCTGTATCGGGGACGAGATATCGAGCGCCCCATTCTCGCCTCGGGCTTCCTCTGCTGCTGGTCGTGGGCATGCGGGCTACCGCTGTCCGGCTCCATGGCGCCGCGCCGAATCCACGGTCAAGGTCGGGATTGCGGCCATAGACGAGTACGTCGGCCCGCCGGTTCCGCGGGATAAGGCCGCCGCCGTCTGGGGCAGATACGATGGCATCGTACGGCAGCTCGCGGGGCAAGGGGCGCGCATCGTTGTACTCCCCGAGAAGATCGACGCGCTCGATCCGGCGGAAGCGGCTGTGCGTGAAACGACGCTGGCCTCGCTCGAAACGGTCCGGCGTCTACCTTCTTGCAGGCGTCCAGCCGGATACTCCTGCCGCCAGGTTAACGCGTCCTGGCTCTTCGCGCCGGACGGCAGGTTGATGGCCGAATACCACAAGCAACACCTCGTTCCGGGATTGGAGGGCGACCTCACGCCGGGCATCGTTGCGAGGTGCGATGATCGACGGCGCGCCGTACGGCCTGGTGATCTGCAGGGACATGCTCTTCTCCGCCCTGGGGCAGCGGTACGGGCGCCTGGGTGTTTCGGCCATGTCGATTCCGGCCTGGGACTTCGAGCGGGACGCTTGGATGGAGTCGGCCACGGCCATGCTGCGAGGCGTGGAAAACGGCTACTCCATCGTACGGGCGGGGCGGAACAGCTACCTGAACGTCAGCGACCGCTATGGCCGTATCGTTGCTCGAAAAAGAAGCTCCGGCCTGCCGGGAAGCAGCATCGTTGTGGCGCTGCCGCTGGGTCCCGCCAGACCGACGCCTTACGCGCGATTCGGCGACGTGTTGGGATGGCTGCGTCGCGGGCGCCCTGCTAATCCTCGTTCTACCAGGATGGAAGCGTGCCCTAGTGGCTGAATCTCCCGATAGGTTGCTCTGTAAGGCGACTCCAGGGCGTTTGGAGAAGGTTCAGGCCACGCACGTGCCGCCCCCCTGCGTCGGCCTGCGTCAAGGTCGGGTGCGCGTGCCGTCGCCAAACGTGTTTGGAGGCTTCAAACCAGCTTGAAGATCAGCTCGTCGCCTCGTCGCCCGCTTTGCGCAGGAGCGCGAAGCCGCATTTCTCGAGGACGTGGGTGGAGGCCGCATTGTGCCTCGCGACCGCGGCGTAGAGGGGGCGTTCGGGGAAGAGTTTCAGGAAGCCCCGGAGCGACCGGGTGGCCACGCCCCTGCCCCAGCAGCTCTGGCTGATCCAGTAGCCCACCTCGCGCCGGCCGTTCATGATGAAGGCCACCACGTTGCCGGCAACGCGACCGTCCCAGAGGGCGGTTTTCATGTAGACGGTCCTGTCGGCCATGATCTTTGTCCAGTGGGCCATGAAGGCGTCCAGGTCCCTGGACTGGAAGCCGGCCATCGCCACGGCGATGGGGTCGCGCTGGTCTTCGAAGAAGACAGGAAGGTCCGCCTCAGACACGTTGCGCAGGCGGACGCGTCCGGCGGGCCTGCTTCTCTTACGTGAACTCTGTCTCTGGGCATCGACGGGGTCCCTCCACGGAGGGCATTTAACCACAGAGGGAAGATTGGATTTGGGGATTTGAAAACGACGAGGGACGAGCCGTTGTAGCGGCCGATGCTCGCATCGGCCGGTCGGCCTTTGGCAAGCAAAGGCCGCTACGCAAGGACGGCAGATGGGAGGTCTTCGTAGTAACAATGAACAGGGAGGACGGGAGGACGTGAGGAGAAATCTAGGATTTCAGACTTAGAAACGGCAGGGAACGATCCTTTGTAGCAGCCGGCGGAAGCCGCCATCTGCCGGACCAGCCCTCTTCGACATCGACAAAGGGCATCCCCCAGACTTGATTACTCGATCACTTGATCACCGGATCACTTCACCGGGCGCCGTGTTCCCGCGGCGCCCGGTGGACGGCGTCACTTCTTCGTGACCTTCAGGACCGGCGGGGTGCCGGGCTCGAGGACCCACTTCGCCCCGATCTTCCCGCAGATGGTGTCCAGCATGACGGGGAGCGGCTGGTCCTTCACGCTGCACGTGACCGTTTTCCCGGCCAGGGACGTGTCGAGCAGCAGCTTCGCCTCCGTGAGCTGCGCGGCCATCTTCATGACGTCCTCGACATTCGCGTTCTTGAGTTCGAGCGTGACGTGGGTGGTTGTCTTGCCGCCCGGCCCTTTCTGGACGTCCTTCTTGACCTTCATTTCGGCGAACTTCTCCGCTCCCGGCGGCGGGGCGGGCGGTTCGGGCGCGCAGGTGACTCGCAGGACCCGCTCGGGGATTGTGACGAGTGTCCACGCCAGGCCGGCGCTCTCGCAGATGGCGGACAGGGCCGTCTTGACCGTCAGGTTGGAGAAGTCGATCGTGACGTCGGCCTTGCGCGCGCACTGCAGGTCGAGCCGCGCATCCATCATGTGGGCGAACTGGGGCAGGACCCTGGACACGTCCGCCTTCTGGAGGCGGAGGGAGATCCGCCTCTCCTCGTGTTTGACGGGCTTGTCGGCCGCCGCCCGGACAGCCATCGAAGCCCCGAGGAGCACGACCGCCCCGATCGCCACGTAACGCTTGATTCCCTTCATGGTCAGGTTCCTCCTTTGATCAGCACGTGAGGGCCGCCGCACGGGTCGTAGACCGCGAGGACGTCGCCCTGGTTCATCAGCACGGTGGTGCAGGGCTCCCCTTCCGCCGGGGCGAGGTGGCGGAACGCCGGGGCCGGCAGGGGTTTCAGCCGGACGAGCCTGCAGGGTCCCCGAGGCGTTGGTGATGAGGTAGTCGGATGCGGGCGGGGAGGCCGTTGCGGTCCCGGGCACCGGGCCCTTGCCGGCCTGCGGCCTCAGCAGCAGGAGCGCCCCCGCGAGGGCGGCCCCCAGGACGACGGCCGCCGCCGCGCGCCAGATCCCGGCCCCGAAGCGGGCGGCCCGCTCGTTTTCCTTCCAGGCCACGGCCCCGGCCGCGAGGCGCTCCGCGGTGCCAGGTTCCGGTTCGAGCGCCTCCCTGAGCCAGGCGTCCACCGACCTCCGGCCTCAAACGGCGTCTCGTCTCTCGTTCGCTCTCTCGTCCATCGTCCGTCTCCATGGCGGCGGCCAGCCGCCGCCGCGCCCTTGAAATCCGCATCTTGAAGGCCGGCACCGAGATCTCCAGCACCGATCGCGGCCTCTTCGACCTTCAGTCCGCCCGCCGCCACCAGGAGGATGGCCTCGCGGTCCCCCGCCTCGAGACCAGCCAGGGCGCCTCAGGCGCGCACGCAAGGTGGAGCGTGTGGTGGGCAGAATCGTCCGGCAGGGGATTCCCGTCGGACTTTTCTCCGCCGCCTCGTCCAGGGTCGACCATGGCCCGCGCGAGCGCTCTCGCCCGACCGTCATCGCCTGTCGCCGCACGACGGTGCACGCCGAAGGCGGCCGGGGACTCGGGCGGGCCCTTCGTCCGCCAGAACCGTACGAGCGCCGCGAGCGCCTCCTGCACGAGATCCTCCGCGTCGGGGCGGTTGCCCGTCAGGCCTAGGGCCAGCCGAAGAAGTCCGGGCGTGATGGCGGTCAGAGTCGCTTCCATCTCCATGGTTAGAGAGTACCGCAGGACGGAAAAGGTCACAGGGGGGAAAGGGCAAAGGGTGAGAGGCGAAAGGCCAAGAAAAGGGAAGGTTCACGAGCACGGTGGGCGCTCCCTTGACGCACGCCGGTTCGCGTCCGTCGTGCGTGGGGTCTGCTCAATTCTCCCGGAGCTCCTCACGATGCCGCACGCGGAGGGGGGCAGATGCGCGTGCGCCGTCCTTCGCGCAGGTCCTCACCCGTGGGACAATCCATGCCCATGGGAGCACACTGCCCGAGGCCCTGGCCGACTGCACGTGCATACCCGCTATTCAGGCTGGAGGCACCTCCGCTTCATCCACCCTCGCGACTGCTACAGCGAGCCCCGGGCCGTCTACGACGCAGCGCTGGCGCGCGGGATGCGCTTCGTGGCCATTACTGACGACAATGCCATAGAAGGCGCGCTGCGCCTCCTGGACCAGCCGGGGGTGGATCTCGCCCTGGTCATCGCGGGCGAGGAGGCGGAGCCGCCTTTCCCGAAATGGAGCAGGGGTGCACGTCCACGTCCTTGACATCACGGAGAGGACCATCGGCGTCTTCAGGCGCTCAGGGGGGACGTCCGCGAGGTGGTGGCTTACTGCCGGGAACGCGGGCTCCTGTGCGCGCTGGACGATCCCTTCCAACCGCACCTCGGCCAGAGTCCCTTACAGGCCTACATTGCAGACCTGCCGGGGGCTCCTCACACACGTGGAGGGCCTCAACGGCGCCGCGCCTGAACTGGATAACCGGCCGGTGGCCAAGTTGTGCTGGGTCGCCGCGGCGAGGCGCTGTCCCCGGACGCAAAGCGGGTGGGTCAACAACGCGCACTCGGCTCCTATTTGGTGGGCTTGGCGTGGACAAAGGCGCGGGCCCACGCGGGTGCATACTTCCTCGGGGAGTATTCTGGCGGGCTGATGTAAGGTCGGCGGAACCACAACCGGTAACGTTTACGGGGCTCCTCAGGGACGTCTACGCCGTGGTGGGCACCTATTATGGTCGGCCTCTAGACGGGGCGTGGGGGAGGTGCTGGGTGCGGTGGCCGACGCCGCGGACGTGGCTTCGACCCTCAGCCCGCCCGCCTCCTTCTCGGTCTGCCCGCCGCCGTCACCTGGGCAGCCAGATCGGCAGCGGCGGCTCCCGCCGGGTCCTCGCCCGCCCTTCGGTTCTGGATTGGCAGAAGCCGTCGGCGGCGGCGCGTCGAGTTAACCGGCGCCACGCTGTGATACGATTAATTCAGAGGACAGAAGCGCGGAGTCGTCCTTCACCCCGCCTCGGAGGGCCGAGTCAGCGGGCCGACAGACCGTAGACGCGGCGTGATCGGACCGGGAGCCGACTGACCCGAGTCGGCCGAAGCTGGAGCGCCAGACGGAGTCTCCAGCTGCCGCCTCATGGCCCCGCGGTTTCGCCGCCGAGGTGCCGAAGAGGTGGAGTTGAGCTTCATGGACGAGAACCTCCAGGAGGTGGACGACGGAAGGTGCCGACATCGTGGCTCTCAGCGTCATGCTCACGAGTCAGCTCCCGCGTGCCTTCGCCATCGCGGACCGGTTCAGGGCAAGCGGCGTGCCGAGTCATCTTCTCGGCGGGATCGTCGTCATGCTCCACGCGGAGGAGGTCGTGCTCCACGCCGAACTTGGTCCTCCTGGCCAAGGTGGAAGGCGCTTCTGTTGTGGTCCTGGAGGTATTCCCGGCTGGCTGTCGAAGCGGCTCAACGACGACATGGACGCCCCGCCTGAGATCGCCCTCGCTGGCGACGGTGCGCTCTGGGGCGATCCTGAAGCGCGGGCTCGAGACCGACCGCGGGACCGAGATGCCGATCTGGTCCATGCCTCGCGGGCTGTAGTTCAACGGCTTTCCTGTGCTGGACGGGCGACTGGTCGGAGGCGCTCTCCTGTCCAAGGCCGAACTCCCAGGTCATAGAAGAAAAGGAGACCATCCCGAACAACCGGATGTTCATCGTCGACACTCCCTGGCCCAGGACCGGGAGTCGCTGGTGGACCTCTTGACGGCAATGGCCCGCTCAAGAAAAGTGGGTGTCCACCCCATCCTGGACGACGACGAGATCCTGGACCTGGCGGGCGGGCGGGGGCCTGCTACGTCTACCAGGCGGTCTTCGATAACTCGGACTTCATCCGCAATCGGATACGGCGCCTCAAGGACCACGGCATCGCGGTGGAGGCGACCGTCATCCTCGGGACGGACGAACAGGACGAAGACTACATCAGGAGAGCTCGTGGATTTCCTTCTGGAGATCAAGCTGGACGTGGCGGAGTTCACGGTGATGACGCCCTTCCCGCACTCCCCCATCCGCGAGCAGCTCGAGGCGCAAGACAGGATCCTGAGCAACGACTGGCGGCTCTACACCTGCGACAAGGTCGTCTTCAGGCCCAAACGCATGACCCCCGAAAAGCTGCAGGAGATGTACTTCTATGCCTGGGATACCTTTTACCGGGGCAGCGATCACGCGCTCAAGATGGCCGATCTCTTCAAGACCGTGGTCCGGCGGGAGGTCGAGGACGGGACCTACCGCCGCTACCGTCCCGACACCCGGCGCGCCTTCCCGAAGGAGAAGGCTGTAAACTGAGTCGCCGGCAGTCGGCACCTTGAGCCGGGCCGCCCCTCCGCCATAGAATTTGGTTGGCGCGTGGCGGGAACGGTCAGGTGCGACCACGATGGTATCCGGGCTCGTGACGGGCCTGAAAATGAAGGACAGCATGGAGGTGAAATCGTGAAAAAAGGGAAGCCGCAGCCGTTTTTCTGCAAGGAGACGCCAAGGATGCCGCTGGGGCTGCCCAGATCGGTGGAGTCGCTCTGCCCCGAGTGCCTGTCGGTGCTTCCCGCACAGCTTTTCGAGCAGGACGGACGGGTGCTCATGCGCAAGAGCTGCCCCGAGCACGGTTCCTTCGATGATGTCGTGGCCGGAAACGCCGAGGTTTTCCTGAGGATGGAGCGGTACGAGGTGGACGCGTCGACCAGTGACCTCGACACCCGTCGAGGAGGTGGGGAACTGCCCTTCGGGGTGCGGTCTCTGCGCCGGCCACCTCTCGAACGCCAGCATGACCATCCTCGATCTGACCAACCGGTGCAACCTGAAGTGCCCCGTGTGCTTCGCCAACGCCAACGTTCAGCCATACGTCTACGAGCCCGGCCTGGATCAGATCCGCGACATGATGGACCGGGCCCTGGCGGTGCGCCCCAAGCGGATGCAGGCCATCCAGTTCTCGGGCGGCGAACCGACCCTCTCCCCCCACTTTTTTGACGCCTGCCGGATGGCGAAGGAGCGCGATGCCAAGATGATCCAGGCCGCCACCAACGGCATCCGGTTCGCCCCGGAGGAGGGTTTTGCGGAACAGTCCGCCGCCGCGGGATCGAACGCGATCTACCTGCAGTTCGACGGCGTGACCGACGAGATCTACGAGGCCACGCGAGGCGTGAAGGGGCTCGGCTCCCGAAGCTCCGGGCCGTCGACGCCTGCCGCCGGGCGGGCATCCGCGTGACTCTGGTTCCGACCCTGGTCAAGGGGGTCAACGACCACCAGGTTGGGGACATTCTCCGCTTCGCCATCCGCAACCTGGACGTCGTGGTGGGGGTGGCGCCCCAGCCCGTCGCCTTTACGGGCGGGTGGACGAGGCCGAGCTCAGTCGCCCGGAGGTACACCTCCAGCGACCTGGCCGTGGACATCGAACGGCAGACGGGACTCCTGGTGGCCAACCGGGACTGGTATCCCTTCTCCATTACCGCCCCCTTCGCCCGGGTCGTCGACAACGTCCTCGGCGAGGACTCCAACGGCTTCCTGCCCATGGTCTGCAACTCCCACCCCGACTGCGGCGTATCGGCGTTCCTCCTGGTGAACCAGGAGACGGGGGTCTCGGTGCCGGTGAACGAACTTTTCGAGATCGACCGGACCTTGAGGCTCATCGACGAACTCGGACGCAAGACGGGGGCGCATCCGTCGCGGCTCTACGCCACCGCCCAGTTTTTCTCGATCCTGCTCAAGACCTTCCGCCCGGAGCGCGCTCCCGAGGGCCTCCGGTTCCTGGAGCTTGCCAAGACCATCGACGCCATCTCGGGCAAGCGCATCATGGGTATCGCAAAAAAGCGCCGCTACCACTGGCGGCTCCTGCTGGTCGCCTCCATGCACTTCATGGACGCCTACAATTTCCAGGTGGACCGCGTGAAGCGCTGCACCATCCACTACTCGGCCCCGGATGGACGCATCTACCCCTTCTGCACCTACAACTCGGGCCGTGTGTTCAGGACGGACGTGGAACGGGCCCACAGCGTGCCCAAGGAAGAATGGCTGAAAACCCGCGGCGGCCGGTACGTCACGGAGGGGTTCGAAGGCTGACGGCGGTGCGCCTTAAAAAAAAAAAAAAAAAAAAAAAAAAAAAAAAAAAAAAAAAAAAAAAAAAAAAAAAAAAAGCTACGGTCGCGCCGGTGCCTGCGGCACCCTGCGCTCGGCCACGCCGGGGCACCGGCCATGAAGCACGTTGGGGGCAGGCCTCTGGGGTCGCTTTCCGCCGTGCCCTGGTCCCCGCGGTCATTCTCAACCTTTTAAACCCTCTCGGAAACCTGCGGGCCAGCCGCCGCCGGTCCGTTCCCATCTGATCACGTTGCCCGGGCATGCCGAATCTCCGTTCCCCCCGCCTTGCCTCTTCTATCTTCCACAAAAGGCCGGAATCCACGGCCATTCGCGACTAAGCCGTGCGCCGGTGGACGGTGGGGCCTCCAGGCTCTAACTTATTGGCATTAAACCAGTTAGAGTTTCGATCGGGCGAAGCCCGAGGGAGGACCCCATGACGTGGAAGAGAGGTTTCGTCGCCGCCGCGAGCGTACTGCTCGCACTGTCGTCCCTGGCCCTGTGGGCTCAGGAAAAACCCAAAGTAACGGAGGAAGCCAAGGAGCCCGGGCTGGTCGTGGTCTACATGGACCACGTGAAGCCGTCCATGCTGAAGGCGTACAAAGCGGGCGCCCTGGACATGGTGGCCCTGATGAAGGAGGAGAAGCTCGATGCCCCGGCGTTCGATTTCTGGGGCTTCAAGAGCGAAAACTCCCTGACCTACAGCTACGTCACCCCCGCCAAGAACATGGCCGACCTGGACACCATGTACGAGGCGTGGATGAAGCTGGGCCAGGGACCGGACAAGGCGAAGTGGGAGGCGCTGGAAAAGCGCATGGCCGAGACCCTGGTGTGCATGGAGCGGATCATCGCCATGCGGATCGACAAGGCCTCCTACCATCCCAAGGAGCCCAGGCTCAAGCTCGACGAGGCCAGATACCGCTGGTACGACTACTTCTACGTGCAGCCGGGCAAGGAAAAGGCCTTCATGGACCTCAGCCGGAAGCTGGCCGACGCCGCGGCCAAGGGGGGCTTCGCGGACCCCTGGATGGCCTACTCGGTCGTCTTCGGAGAAGAGATGCCGCTCTTCGTGGTCATTTCGGTCGCCAAGAACCCCGGCGATTACGAGACGGAGATGCAAGCCTTCAACAAGGCCATAGGGGAAGATGGAATGAAGCTCGTGGATGAGATCATGGCAATAACCCGCAAGTACAAAGGCGAGGGCCAGTGGTACGTCCCCGAACTCTCCTACCGTTCGCCCTCCTCAATGGCGGAAAAGCAGGAGATGAAAAAGTAGGCGCGGCAAGCTACCCGCCGTCGCGGCCCGCTCGCGTGGATTGATCCGCGCCCGGTGCAAGCATACACTGGCCCCGAACCTGAAGCCGGTCCGACATCCGGGGAGAGAGCATCCAACGTATTTCGAATTGCCAGTGTGCCGGCGAAGGGCGGGGCCAGGCCGTGCGGCCCCGTCCGAGCGCGGCAGGGGGTGAGATCATGCCGTCGTCCAGGAGACAGATGTCGCCGGGTATGCGGTTCTTCTTCTCGCGGGTTTTCCCACTCATTTTCGTGGTGGCCGGTGCGATCGTGATGCTCACTGGGATCCGCGGCCTTCTCAAGGCCCGGGCCAGCGTGAACTGGCCCACGGCCCCCGGCACGGTGCTGGCGTCCTCGGTCGAACGCCACGTCACCAGCGGGAGCAAGGGCACCAGGGTGACCTATCACGCGGGCATCCGCTACGAGTTCAGAGTGAACGGCGCCACCTACGACGGGACGCGCGTTGCTTACGGGGACTACGGCTCCAGCAGTACGTCGCACGCACGGCGCATCGTCAACCGCTACCCGAAGGGGACGCCCGTCACCGTTCACTACATGCCGGGCCATCCGGATGAATGCCTGCTCGAGCCCGGCCTGATGGGACAATCTTTAGTGCTGCCGGGGGCCGGATTGATATTCTTCGTCGTAGGCGTCTTGATGGCCGTGTATCTGCCCCGGTCGATGATGGCGCAGGAGAGTGCCATCCGGACCGCCGAAGAGGGCGGCGGGTACCGCGGGACCTGATTTCTTCCCTTTCCCGCACACAGGTTTGACTCAACCACGGGGCCGACCTAGGCTGACTTCTGGTCCAGGGGCGGCGCGTCGGGGCGGTGCGCCGTCCGGCGGATCGTCTCATCGAGGTTTCCACCATGTTGAAGATGTTGTCCATCTTCGGGTATGCGCTGATGGCCGGGGGCGCGGTGGGGTTTGTCGTCACCCGGACGATTGTCTCCCCCCTCCCGGCGGTCATCGCCGTGCAGGTCGCCGCGTTCGCCCTCATGGTGTGGGCGCGCGTCACGTTCAAGGGCCGGAGTTTCCATCTCAGCGCCGAACCCACCGAGGGCGGACTTGTCACGACGGGGCCCTACCGGTTCATCCGGCACCCGATCTACACGGCGGTCTGTCTCTTCGTCTGGGCCGCGTTCTTCGGGACGCCGTCACACCTCACGGCGCTCCTCGCGCTGCTGGTCACCGTCGGCGCGCTGGTGCGGATCGGGTGCGAGGAACGCTGCCTCCTCCGCGAGTTCCCCGAGTACCCGGCCTACGCCCGCCGGACGAAACGGATGGTCCCTTTCCTTTTTTGAAGATCGGTGGTCTTGCAGCCTGCTAGTGATCGAGTGAAGTGAAGGGCCAAGGCCTAAAGCCAAAAGGCTAAACGGTCGGCAGGCGACCTTCGAAGGCCTACCGCCGGGTCGGAAGCCAGGTAAAGCTACCGTTACGTAGCAGGGGAGATATCATGGGCAGTACCTTTAGCCCTTAGCCTTAGGGAGAAGTTCTTTCCTCAGTTCCTCTTTTTGTCCTTAAAATCCCCAATCCCGAACCAAAATCCTAAATTCCCACCTAATTGCCTCCGCCGCGCACCGTCGCTATATTGGATAGGAAACAATGTGACGTAGCAAGTTGTTACCAGAAGTGATTACGCAACCGGGTCTTCTCAACGGATTTCTTTCTGCGCGGGGCAGCGCGGGGCACCGGGCGCGAACGAGGGAGAAGGGAGACTCGGGCGGTTCTCTCCGGGCTTCAGGCTTCCCCTCCGTCCGAAGGAATCGGATGTCAAAGTAGAGAGGCCTATCATGTACATGCGATTTTTGCCGCTCAAAGTCAGGGAGGACAAGCTCAAGGAACTGGCGCAATGGTACCGGTCGCGGGTTATCCCCGCGCTTCGCGAGACGGGTGGATGTCTCTCGGCGAGGCTTCTCCAGCCGGCCCTCCCGTCCGGGGAGTGCCTGTCCCTGACCCTTTGGGAAGGGCGGGAGGCGCTGGAGGAGCACGAGGACAGCAACCTGTTCGACGACATGATGAACGAAGCGGGCGCGTTTCTCACCCCTTCGGGCGAATGGAAGGCCGTACTGTCGGACGAGTCTGGGGTAGGCCTCGAAGTCCCGCTCAAGTCCCCCGAGGCGAAGGCTTACGAAGTGGTGACGAGTACGGGGGCGAACGATGGCGGTCCGGCCTCGCTGCCCCAATTGCACGTTCGCATCGTGTCGCTGCTTGTCAGGGAAGGACAAGCGGACGAGCTCGCCGAACGCTACAGACGGACGATCATCCCGAAGCTCCTGACATTCAAGGGTTGCCTGGCCGCCTACCTGGTCGAGGGCGTGACGCGTCCCAACCAGGCTCTCTCCGTGACGCTCTGGGAGCGGGATGAGGATGCCGTCCGTTACGAACTCAGCGGCGTTTTTGACGATCTGACGGAGCATCTGCGCGGGACCCTGTCCAGCCTGCACATCTGGAGGCTTTCTCTGGACACGACCGGCGCGCGGGAGGACGTCGTGGGAGGCGACCTCGACGTTGTGCGGTACGGCGTGATCGCGGGCGAGCGGTTCAGGGCCGAAACGGATTGACATCCCCGTTTTCTCGGCCGGGACCCGACCGAATCCTTCGCTTTCTTTCCTTCTTCGCCAGCGGCCCGCCGTGCTAGGATACAACGTGGAGGCTAGGTGCATCCGATTTCTCTAGGAGGACCGACCGTGATCCGCATGCGCATCATCACGCCCGACGGAAAGCTCTTGGAGCACGAATTGACAGGTGAGGCTCTCGTGATCGGGCGGTCTTCCAAGGCGGACCTGCCCCTGCCCGATCCTTCTCTCTCCCGGGAGCACGCCCGCCTTTTTCAGGAAGACGGACGGTGGTTTGTGGAGGACCTCGGATCGCGCAACGGGACCTATCTGGAGGGACGGCGCCTGGAAGCATCCGCGCCCCTCGGGCCGGGCCAGTCGCTCCGGATGGGCGGGTGCACGGTGGCCATCGAGGAAAAGGCCAGGTCGGCGACCAGCGGCGGCGGTATCGTGGACGGGACCATCTTCCGCCCGGCCGAGGAACTCCTGGACCAGAGCCGGTTCGTGCCGACGGAGAGCGAAGCGGCGGGCGACCTGGCGCTCAGGCGATACGCCGAGCGCCTCAAGCTCGTCTTCGACGTCCAGCAGAGCCTTGCCCGGTCCGAGTCCATCGACGATCTGCTCGATCAGATGCTCGCCGGCGTCTTCAATCACCTCAAGCCCGAGCAGGGCGCCGTTTTCCTCAAGACCGCCGGAGGCGAGTTCCGCAGGGCCG
Source organism: uncultured Acidobacteriota bacterium (assembly GCA_963724125.1). Classification (GTDB taxonomy): domain Bacteria; phylum Acidobacteriota; class UBA4820; order UBA4820; family DSQY01; genus CAVRTJ01. The sequence continues at coordinate 56,010 of CAVRTJ010000003.1, read as the reverse complement.
CGAGCCGGTCGGCGGTTCCCGGCGGAACGGAGTTCGTCCTTTCCACGAGTCTGATCCGTGAGGTGGCGGGCAAGGGGCTCGCCGCTCTGGCCATCGACGTGCGCACGGACGAGCGTTTCGCCGAGGCCGCCAGCATACTGGGTGCGGGCGTCCGCAGCCTCGTCGCCGCCCCGCTCCTCGGGCCGGAGGGCTCCCTGGGCATGATCGCCCTGAGCTCGAACGCGACGGTTCGAAAATTTACGGAAGAGGACATGGAGCTGCTCGTGTCGCTCGCTTCAGTGGCCGCGCTCCGCCTGCGCAACATCGCTCTCGCCGCGGAGGCCTCCGAGCGCAAGCGGCTCGAGGCCGAGGTGACCCTCGCCCGCCGGATCCAGCTCGCTCTCCTGCCGGACCGCCTCCCCGAGATTGCCGGCTACGAAATGTACGGGGACAGTGTACCTTCGCGCGTCACATCGGGCGACTTCTACAAGGCCGTCGAGCGCCTCGACGGAAAGGAGTGCATCCTCTTCCTGGCGGACGTTTCGGGCAAGGGGCTTCCCGCCGCTCTGGTGACGGGGGCGCTGGAGTCGCTTTCGGCCGGCCCCCTCGAGACGGGTCTCGGCCCCGGCGAGACGTTCAACCGGGTTTCGCGCCGCCTGTACGCGCGGACCACGCCTGAGAAATACGCAACGGCCTTCCTGGCCGTGCTCGACGTCGCCTCGGGCCGGGTGACCTTCGCCAACGCCGGGCACAACCCCCCACTGCTCGTGCGGGCGTCGGGCGAACTGGAATGGCTCGGTGCCACGGGCATGCCGCTCGGTCTGATGCCCGTCGGTGAGTACACCGAGGAGACGGTGACCCTCGAACCGGGCGACCTGCTCACCATCTACACCGACGGGATCACCGAAGCCAATTCGCCGGATGAAGAAGAATTCGGCAAGGACCGGCTCGCCGAGGTTCTTCGCGCGCAAGGGAAGGAGTCCCCCGCCGATGCCGCGGCGGCCCTGGTTCGGGAGCTCGACGCCTTTGCCGCCGGTACGCCCTTCGGCGACGACCGCACCCTGGTCATGATCAAGAGGAAGAAATAGATTTGGGAATTGGGATTTTGGATTTTGGATTTGAAAACGGCGAGGGACGGGCCGTTGTAGCGGCCGGTTCCCACCGGCCGAAAACGGCCGCAAGGATGCGGCCGCTACGAAGAACGGCAGGCGGAAGGCCCTCCAAGATCGCGACCTGAAGGTCGCTCCTACGGCATTGGCGGTCGGCGGTCCGGTTTGCCTCGACGCCGACCATCGACCATCGACTTAATCCCTTCACTCCCTGACTCCTTTTACCCCCGTCGTAAGGCGGGCGGGGCCTTCGAAAGCCGGCATGCGATCCCCCATGCTCCCTAGCGGCGATTCTCCCCTGTCCACAGCGGTCTGCGGTCGACCATCCATCGACATCCAACGCCCCCTCCATCACTGGATCACCGATCACCGCGCCGCCATGCGCATGTGATATATTAGATATCAGTCTCGCGGGGGAAACCGGACGGGACCGGCATGGGGGGTCCATGGCACTTAATACCAAGTCCCTCAGACAGCAGGTCTACGAGCACCTCAAAGCCGAACTCAACCGCGGCGCCCTGGAGGCCGGCCGGCAGCTCGACGTCAACCGCCTCGCGGCGGAACTCGGCACGAGCCGGACGCCCCTCCGCGAGGCTCTCCTGCAGCTCGCCCACGAGGGATTCGTGACCATTCTGCCCCGGCGGGGCGTGGTCGTAAACGGGCTTTCGCTGGAGGAGATCCGCTCGATTTACGAGATCGTCGGGGCTCTGGAGGCCACGGCCGTCCTGTCGGCCACGCCACGCCTGTCCGGGGCGGTCTTCGACGGGATGAAGGTGCACAACGAGGCTATGAAAAAGGCCTTGATCCGTGACGATTTCGAAGCGTACTACGACCACAACCTCGCCTTCCACGACGCCTTTCTCGACCGGTGCGGCAACGCGCGCCTCGTCGAGACGGTGCGCCTCCTCAAGGAGCGGCTCTACGACTTCCCGCGGAGGAAGGGCTTCGTCAAGGCGTGGGAGGAGGCATCCGTCCTGGAACACGACGCGGTGCTCGAGCGGCTGGAGGCGGGCGATGCGCACGGGGCGGCCGACGCCCTGCGGGACGTCCACTGGTCCTTTGCGGTCCAGGAACCCTTCATCAGGCGGTACTACGAGGCCGCGAAGCGCAACGGGCACGACGGCGGCCGCTGTGAGGAGGGACGCGGAGCTTGACCGAAGGCATGGTGCTGAACATCCAGAGGTCCTCGGTCCACGACGGCCCGGGCATCCGGACCACCGTGTTTCTGAAGGGCTGCCCCCTGCGCTGCGCGTGGTGCCACAACCCCGAGAGCCAGGAGGCCGCGCCGCAGCTCATGGTGGCCGGTGAGCGATGCATCCGCTGCGGGGCCTGCGAAGGGGCGTGTCCCACGGGCGCGGCGGGAGGCGTGGGGGCCTGCGAGGCGTGCGGCCTGTGCGCCGAGGCGTGCCCAACCGGGGCCCGGACCGTCGCCGGGACGACGATGACGGTGTCGGAGATCCTACTGGAAGTCCTCAAGGACCGGGATTTCTACGAGGGCGGTGGCGGCGTCACCTTCTCGGGCGGGGAGCCGCTGGCGCAACCGGATTTCCTGATCGGATGCCTTGAATCGTGCCGCGCGGAGGGCCTTCACACGGCCCTGGATACGTGCGGCTTCGGCGGCCAGGACCTTCTGCTTGAGGCGGCGGCGCTGTCGGACCTGGTTCTCTATGACGTAAAGGCCGTAGAGCCGGAGTGTCACCTCCGGTGGACCGGGGTTTCGAACGAGACCATTCTCAACAATCTGGGGGCCCTGGCCCGGGCCCACGACAACATATGGCTGAGGATTCCCGTCGTGCCGGGCGTCAACGACAACGAAGCCGAAATGGCTGCCGTGTCGGCTCTCGCCGCGCGCCTGCCCGGCGTCCGGCGCGTTCACCTGCTCCCCTACCACGCGCTCGGCGGGGACAAGGCCGCACGCCTGGGACGCTCCGCGGAAGGTTTTCGCGCCGCCTCGCCGTCGGGAGAAACCCTCGCGCGGCTGGCCGGTCCCTTCAAACGGGAAGGACTGGCCGTCTTCGTCGGAGGATGAAATCATGAATGCGCGAACCGAACGCCTGCGCCGCGAGAGCCTGGAGGCCCCGGTGACCCTCTCCGAGGAACGCGCCCTGCTAGTGACCGGGTTCTACAGGGCCAACGAAGGACGGTACTCGCCCCCCGTCATGCGGGCGCTCTGCTTCAGGCACCTGTGCGAAAGAAAGACCATCTGGATCGGTGAGGACGAACTGATCGTCGGCGAGCGGGGCCCCCGCCCCAAGGCCGTGCCCACCTATCCCGAACTGACCTGCCACAGCGTCGAGGACCTGCGCATCCTGTCCACGCGTGGCAAGACGCGCTACCTCGCAGACGAGGTCTGCATCCGGGCCTACGAAGAGACCGTCATCCCCTACTGGAGAGGACGGTCCATGCGCGACCGGCTCTTCGCCGAGCTGCCGCCGGAGTGGCACGATGCCTACGGGGCCGGACTCTTCACCGAGTTCATGGAACAGCGCGCCCCGGGGCACACCGTCCTGGACGGCAAGATCTACGAGCGGGACTGGACGATTTCAAGGCCGGCATCGCCGCGGCTTTGGAGGCGCTGGACTTCGCCGCCGACCCCGAAGCCTGGGACAAGCGGGAGGAACTCAGGGCCATGGCCATCGCCTGCGACGCGGTCGATCCTCTTCGCGCGAGCGCCATGCGGACCTCGCCGAAGAGATGGCCGGCGACGAGCGCGGATCCCGAGCGCAGGCGCGAGCTGTCGAAGATCGCCGAGGTCTGCCGCCGCGTGCCGGCCCAGCGCCCCCCGCGACTTCCACGAGGCGCTGCAGGCCTACTGGTTCTGCCACCTCGCCGTCATCACCGAACTCAACGGCTGGGACGCCTTCAGCCCCGGGCACCTGGACCAGCACCTCCTGCCCTTCTACAGGAAGGGCATGGCGGAGGGTTCGCTGACCGCAGAGAAGGCGAGGGAACTGCTCGAGGCCTTCTTCGTGAAATTCAACAACCACCCGGCGCCGCCCAAGGTCGGCGTGACGGCCGCCGAGAGCGGGACCTACACGGACTTCGCCAACATCAACCTGGCGGGCCTGCTCGCCGACGGGTCCGACGGCTCCAGCGAGGTCTCCCACCTGCTGCTCGACGTGATCGAGACCATGCACATGGTCCAGCCGAGCAACAACGTGCAGATCTCGGCAAGGACGCCTGACGCGTTCTCAAGCACGCCCTCCGGGTCGTCCGCATGGGCTATGGGTTCCCGTCCGATCTTCAACGCAGACGCCGTGGTCCGGGAGCAGGTCCGCATGGGCAAGAGCCTGGAGGACGCACGCGCGGGCGGCTGCAGCGGGTGTGTGGAGACGGGGGCCTTCGGCAAGGAGGCCTACATCCTCACGGGCTACGTCAGCCTGCCCAAGATCCTGGAACTGGCGCTTCACGACGGGACCGACCCGCTGACGGGCAGGCGCCTGGGACCGGCACGGGCGACCCAGCCGGTTTCCGGACCTTCGACGACCTGTTCGACGCCTTCGCCGCGCAGCTCCGCCACGTCCTCGAAATCAAGATCGCGGGCAACATGCTCGTGGAGCGCATGTACGCCGCGCTCATGCCCGCCCCCTTCCTCTCCGTGCTGACCGACGACTGCATCGAGAAGGGCCGGGACTACAACGCGGGCGGTGCGCGCTACAACAACACCTTCATCCAGTTCGTGGGCATCGGCACCATCACGGACAGCCTGGCGGCCCTCAGGCAAATGGTCTTCGACGAGAAGATCCTCGACATGGCGGCCTTCGTCTCGGCCCTGGACGACGACTTCAAAGGCCGCGAAGCCCTGCGGCAACGCCTTCTAAACAAGACGCACAGGTACGGCAACGACGACGACTACGCGGACGGCCTCATGAAGCGGGTCTTCGACGAACTCGTCGCCCTCGTGGACGGGCGGCCCAACGGCAAGGGCGGCCACTACCGGGTGGAGATGCTGCCCACCACGAGCCACGTCTATTTCGGCACCATGACCGGGGCCACGCCCGACGGCCGCAGGGCCGGCGCGCCTCTCTCGGAAGGCATCTCGCCCGTGCAGGGGGCGGACCGGAAGGGTCCGACGGCGGTCATGCGCTCGGCGGGGAAGATGGACCACGTCATGACGGGCGGGACGCTGCTGAACATGAAGTTCACGCCCTCCCTCCTGGAGGGCGAAGCGGGCATCGACAACCTGGCGCGGCTCGTGCGCGGCTATTTCAAAATGGACGGCCACCACGTGCAGTTCAACGTGGTCGGCGCCGAGACCCTGCGCGCGGCCCAGGCCGATCCCGACTCCCACCGCGACCTGATCGTCCGGGTGGCAGGGTACAGCGACTACTTCTGCGATCTGTCGACGTGCCCTCCAGGACGAGATCATCGCCAGGACCGAGCACGGGGTGGAGTAAGAAGGCATTTGGGAATTGGGATTTCGGATTTGAAAGAAGAAAAAAAGAAGTGCTCGTTCCCCAAGGGCCAGGGGCGAAAGCCTAAGGCCTAAATGAAAAACAGAAACAGCGGGGGCCGGGCCTTCGAAGGTCTGCACACGCCCTACTCACCCACTCACGGAATCCCCTACTCACGGCACTTCAAGGCGCACACCCCAGAGACACGGTGACCGAGCCTTCGGAGGATCGCGTCCCGAAGGTCGCTCCTACCGGACATCCGACACGGCACGGATTCTTTGGCGGCCTGCCGTCCGCTGTCTTCGCCCTTCCATCGACGACCGACTTCCGACTTCCGACGATCGACCCGCAACATCGTCTGCGCCCCCTAGCCGCCGCGCCGATGGACGGGCGGACCCCCATTCTGGTAGGGTGGCCCCATAATCCTTGGAGGGACTGATGAGGAAGGTCTTGGCGTGCGTTCTGGCGGCAGTCGCCGTGGTGTCGTTTTCCCCTTGCATATCGGCTCAGGACCTCGAGAAGGGATCGGCGCCGATCAGCGTGGATGTTCCCGGCTGGGTTCTGATCAACCAGTCCGCGCACATCACCGGCGTGAGCGTTCCCATGGGCGGCAAGCGGGTCAGCCTGAGCATCAGAAATCCGTCCGGGAAAACGGTGGCGCTGTCCGCCCCCATAGGCGGCACGGGGACCTTCTCAACCGAATTTACGGGCACGGAAAAGGAGGGCCTGTACCGAATACGCGCCGTGGCCCCCGATGGCAAGGCCGACCGCCGAGGGCACGTTCCGCGTGGTCGGTGCCGCCGGAATGAGCGACCACGCGGTGGACAAGACGGCGGGGCTGATCAGCGCCCTGGCGGCGGGCGTTCCGACGCTCGAGCACCAGGTCATGCTGCTGCCCGCGTCGCCCGGCAGGGAGGAGGCGGTGAACCGCCTCAAGAGCATCCGTGCCAAGCTCCAGGAAGGCACCGGCCGGGCGGGACAGCTCAGAAACAGCCTTGCCCCGGTAGACAAGCTTGCACAGAGATCCGCGGCCATCCAGCAGGCCCTCGAGCCCGCCTACGAGAAGATGGGAGAAGAAGCGGCCGGCGCCGAGGCGGCGCAGGCCCAGCTCGAGGAAAAGTTGCGCCTCTGGGGCAACAAGAAGCCCTCCACCTGCGACGACCTGGACACCGCCGTGGCGGGCCTGGAGTTCTATTCGGGCGTCGTCCAGTTTATGACCAACGCGTGGAAGGACATCGCCGTCGACGTGGCGGAGAAGACCGTCATGGACAGGCTGAAGCTGATCCCCACCCCGAAGGTGACGCCCGAGGATGTCATGTACGCGAAGTCGGTGCTGAAGACGGCGGAGAAGGGCATTACCGAAGGATGGAAGGCCTGGGGCGACGACTCGGCGGGCCTGATGGCATCGAGCGTGTCCTGGTTTGCGGGGAAGTTCCTGGGAGTCTACTGCGAACAGTTCAAGGGCGACTTCAAGGCCCACTTCGGCGCCCAGTACTTCGCCTACGGGAAGAAGTGGTGGGCGTATAACATCGACCTGACGGGAAAGCTGACCCTCCGGTACCAGAAAGGGTCCGGCGGAGGTCCCATCCGCGTGTCCGGCGAATTCGAGGGCAACGCCGACGACTTCAGGGTGTGGGACGATCTCATGAGGGCGACCCCCGCCATGCGCCAGTACGTCCTGTTCCACCTCACGCTCCCGCCGCCGCCCGCCCCGGTCGGTCAGAAGGAGATCGCCAACGAGTTCGGCAAGGTGGGACGCACCTTCGCTGGCCCCTACTCGTTCCTCGTGCCCGTGCACGGCATCATCGACGGCGATCACATGATCCTGGAAGTGGACAAGGCAACGAAGGACTACGGCGACCTGGTCAAGGGCCGGGTGTGGTACGTCCTGATGGACCCCACGTCGCCCACGCCTATTCCGTACATCATGAAAACGGACCTGCCGATGGTGAAGGCACAGTTCATCCTCTCCCGCGGCACGCACGGCAAACCCTCGTTCCCGATCGTCGTGAACGGACAGACCTCCACCATAGAGAGGACGTTCACCCGGACCGCCGCGGACGCAAAGGGCAACTACAAGGTCGTTTGGCGGATCAACATCAAGGCCTGCAACCCGGCCTGCCCGTGAACGGCGGTGAATAAAAACGGGCAAACAGGGATTTAGGCCCGCAGGATGTTTGTATTCGGTATTCGAACTACGGCGAAGTCTGCCTTTGAGGCGGCCGACGAAAGTCGGCCAGGCCCTCAGCCTCTTTATCCCCGCCGGCCGGCGGAAGGGCAGAGGACGCAGAAGAAAGACGCAGTGCCTGTGAAATGGGATCGACCACGCCGATGTCTGCGGCACGTCAAGGGCGGCCAAACCATCGCAACTCGCGAAACCGGCAGGGAACAGCTTCTGGAAGAGCTTCCCAATTGCCCCGGCCCTGACCGCCCAGCGTTGCACGCAGCGGCCGCATCCTCGCCGGGCCATCCGGCGCAACCGCCTGATCCCGCTGTTCTTTTCGGTTGACCCGTCAATTACGGTGAATGTACAGTATTCCCGGCCTTTTCCGGCCACCGGCTATGGGGGGCATCAGAGGAGGTTTGGGAACCATGAACGCATCAGTCGGCTACGTCAAGTGGAGCATTCCGGAGGCGGAACTTGAACAGCTTGATGTCTGCAAGGCGCGGGACCTCATCCGCCAGTGCTTCTTCGAGGCCAAGAAGGAGACATTCGAAAGGGCGAAGAGGCTGCTCGGCCAGGTACCCTCGGACGAAGAAATAAAGCTGAGCGTGGAAGGGGCCGTGAGGCTGGCCTTCAAGGAGTGCGATGGGCGCTACGAGGCGCCGACGCGAGAGGACCTGGCCGGGGTCGTAGGCATTCTGGCCAGGAAATCCGCCAACTGGGGGACGCCGGAGGACATCGTCGACCACCACAGAGGGCAGATTCAGAAGGTGCTGACCCTCCTGGACCGAAAGAGAGTGGTAGACTGACGGCTCCCGGCCCGGCCCTTGTTTTTCGTGCCCGTGCTGGCTAGATTACTCCCTTGCATCTAACCAAGGAGGATGCCCAGATGCCCGGAGCCATGACGCTGATCGAAGAGATCAAAAAAGTCCTGGGCGCCTACGCCAAAAACGCCAAGCCCGAATCCATGTTTACCTTGAGGGACATGCTGCGGGAACTGGACAGGACGGAGGCGCTCAAACAAATCGGCTGCAACGAAAACTGCCCCGTCTGCACGTGGGGAAATCCCGACGCCAGGGCCTGGGAGAACCACTGCCGGATCTGGGCCTTTCTGGAACTCATCGAGGACCAGGATCCCGGGCGCAAGCGGGGTAACGCCGTCGTCCAGAGGGAGGCCGCCGAACTGCTGAAGGCCATAGAGGTCTCGAACCGCCCCACGCAGCAATGAATGCCGGCTTCGGCGCGCCCGTTTATCCATGACCTGTGAGGCCGTCCGCCGGGCGGCCTTTTCTCTTTTCTGACGCACTGCGGCAGCGATCGTCGTCGTTGCCGCCGACCGGGAGAGGACAGACGATGAAGCGTTTTCTGTCGATTTTTATGGTAGCGGCGATGTGCGGCGCCCTTGGCTTCGCCCCATTGGCGGCTGAACGGGTGTCCCATGAAAAGAAGACGGTCGATCAGGGTCCCATGTCGGCGAAGACCTTCGATGGCCTGGAATTGCGGTCCATCGGCCCGGCCCTGACCTCGGGGCGTGTCTCAGACATCGCCGTCGATCCGCACAACCGTGCACGGTATTTTGTGGCGGCGGCCTCGGGAGGCGTCTGGCGTACGGTGAACGACGGCACGACCTGGACGCCCGTCTTCGACAAGGAGGGCTCCTACTCCATCGGGTGCGTCACCATCGATCCCGGCAACCCGCACGTCATCTGGGTGGGGACCGGTGAAAACAACAGCCAGCGCAGCGTGGGGTACGGCGACGGGATTTACCGCTCCGACGACGACGGTCGCACCTGGAAGAACGTGGGCTTGAAGGATTCGCAGCACATCGCCAGGATCCTCGTCGACCCGAAGGACTCGAACGTCGTTTACGCCGCGGCCCAGGGACCGCTGTGGAACGCCGGCGGCCAGCGCGGCCTCTACAAGACCACCGACGGCGGAAAAACCTGGAAGGCCGTTCTCACCGTGGACAAGGTCACGGGCGTCACCGACGTGGCCATGGATCCGCGCAACCCCGATGTTCTCTACGCGGCCGCCTACCAGCGCCAGCGCCACGTCTGGGGCCTGGTGGACGGCGGCCCCGGCTCGGGAATCTACAAGACGACGGACGGCGGCACGCACTGGACCAAGCTCACGACTGGCCTGCCCAAGGTAGACATGGGACGGATCGGGCTGGCCGTGTCCCCCGCGGACCCCGACGTGGTTTACGCGATGGTCGAAGCCGCCGGCGACAAGGGCGGGTTCTTCCGCTCGACGAACCGCGGCGCGAGCTGGACGAAGCGCGGAGACTACATGACGTCCAGCCCGCAGTACTTCAACGAGATCATCTGCGACCCGAAGGTCGTGAACCGCGTCTACGCCATGGATACCTGGATGCAGGTGACGGACGACGGCGGCAAGACCTTCCGCCGGGTGGGCGAGCACTGGAAGCACGTGGACAACCACGCGCTCTACGTCGATCCCCACGACACCCGCTACCTGCTGGCCGGCTGCGACGGCGGGCTCTACGAAACCTACGACCGGGGAAGGACGTGGCATTTCAAGGCCAATCTCCCGATTACCCAGTTCTACCGCGTGGCGGTGGATAACGCCCGTCCCTTCTACCACGTCTACGGCGGAACCCAGGACAACAACACCCTGGGAGGGCCCTCCCAGACCGTCTCCTCGAGCGGTATCGTAAACTCCGACTGGTACGTCACGGTGGGCGGCGACGGCTTCTGGAGCCAGGTGGACCCCGAGAACCCGAATGTCGTCTATTCCGAATCCCAGTACGGCGGGCTGGTCCGCTTCGACAAGCCTTCGGGTCAGATGATGGACATCCAGCCCAAGGCGGGCAAGGACGAAGCACCCCTGCGCTGGAACTGGAACGCGCCCCTGATCATCGGCCCCTTCTCCCACACCACGCTCTACTTCGGCGCCGACAGGCTCTTCGAGAGCAGGGACATGGGGAATTCGTGGAAGGCCATCAGCCCCGACCTGTCGAGGGGGCTGGACCGCAACAAGCTCAAGGTCATGGGACGCGTGTGGGGCGTGGACGCAGTCGCGAAGAACGACTCGACCTCTTTTTACGGCACCATCGTTTCCCTGTCCGCCTCCCCGCTCAAAAAGGGCCTCCTCTATGCCGGCACCGACGACGGGCTGATCCAGGTCACGGAAGACGACGGCGCCCACTGGCGCAAGGTCGACCGTTTTCCCGGGGTACCTGAACTGAGTTACGTGTCCGCGCTGGCCGCCTCGAAGGAAGACGCGGACACGGTCTACGCCGCTTTCGACAACCACAAGATGGGCGATTTCAAGCCCTATCTGCGTGAAGAGCACCGACCGGGGCCGGACCTGGAAGAGCATCGCCGGCGACCTCCCCAAGAAGGGCACGGTCTACAGCTTCATCCAGGACCCCAGGGACGCGAAGCTGCTCTTTGCGGGCACCGAGTACGGCGTCTACTTCACAATCGACGGAGGCGAACACTGGGTGCAGCTCAAGGGCGGCATGCCCACCATCGCCGTCCGCGACATGGCGATCCAGGCTCGCGAAAACGACCTGGTGCTTGCCACCTTCGGCCGCGGGTTTTACATCCTGGACGACTACAGCCCCCTGCGCGAGCTCACCCCTGCGCTCCTGCAGGAGAAGGGCGCGCTCTTCCCCGTGAAGAAGGCATGGATGTTCATCCCCTCCACGCCCCTCGGTCTTCCCGGTAAGGCCGCCGAGGGCGACAGCTACTACACGGCGCCCAACCCGCCCTTCGGCGCGGTCTTCACGTACTACCTGAAGGACTCCCTGGAGACCCTGAAGGAAAAGCGCCGGAAGGAAGAAAAGAAGATCGAGAAGAAGGGCGGCGACACCTTCTACCCGCCCTGGAGCGAACTGCGGAAGGAAGACGAAGAGCAGGGGCCGTCCATCGTCCTGATCGTCAGGAACGAGCAAGGCGACGTCGTCCGTCGCGTTGAAAGCCCGGCCAAGAAAGGGATGCACAGGGTCGCCTGGGACCTCCGTTTCCCGCCGGCCGATCCGACAGAAATCAAGGAAAACGATGAATATAATCCCTGGGAACCCAAGCCCATGGGCCCCATGGCCGCGCCGGGGACCTACACGGTTACTCTCTACGAGCGGCACGACGGCGCCCTGACGGCCCTTGGAAAAGCAAGGACCTTCGAAACCGCGCCGCTCGGAACAGCCACGCTTCCCGCCGGGGACAAGGCGGCGTTGCTCGCCTTCGAGCGGAAGACCCAGCGCCTGCAGCGCGCCGTGCTGGGCTCCGTCAAACTGACGCACGAGATCAGGGAGCGGCTGGCCTACATCAACAAGGCCTTGGAGAACACGCCCCATCCGGACGAGGCCATGCTGCAGCAGGCGCGCGCGATTGACCTGGAACTCACTGAAATAGACCGCACCCTGTCGGGCGACAAGGTCGTCGCTTCGCACAACGAGCCCGTCCCGCCGTCCATAGTGGGACGGGTCCAAGGCATCGTCTACGGGGAATGGTCCTGCACGTCCGCCCCGACCCAAACCCAGCGCGATCAGTACCGCATCGCCGCAGAGGAGTTCGGGCCGGTGCTGAAGCAGTTGGCCGATCTCTACACGGTCAAACTGAAGAAGCTGGAGGACGCCATGAACGCCGCCGGATCGCCCTGGACCCCCGGGCGCGTGCCTGCCTGGAAACCTGAATAGACGCCTTGTGAGGTGGGTGTTCGACGGGCGGCCTGCGGGCCGCCCGTTTTCTTTGACATGGCCCCGTCCGGACGTTACAGACCGTGACGGAGGAGAATGTCGGCGCCGATGGCGACCAACACGAGCCCGCCCGCGCACTCGGCGACGGGTCCCAGGCGGGAGGAGCGACCGATCAGCCGCCCGAGGTGGAGTCCTGCGATCGTGAAGAGGCCTGCGACCAGCCCTATTGCGAGGGCCGGCCACCAGATGGACACCCGCAAGAGGGACAGGCTCAACCCCACGGCCAGGGCGTCGAGGCTCGTGGCCACGGAGAGCATGACCATGGTGCCGCCACGGGTCGGATCGACGCGCCGCCCGGTCTCGTCCCTTTTCGAAAAGGCGCCGTAGATCATCCGGGCACCGATGGCCGTCAGCAGGGCGAAAGCTATCCAGTGGTCGAAACGGCGCATGAAGACCGTGATCGTTTCGCCCCCAAGCCATCCCAGGACCGGCATGACGGCCTGGAAAAGCCCGAAGTGCCACGCGAGCCGAAAGGTCTGGCGTCCCGTGACGGTCCGCAGGTTGATGCCCGACGCGACGGCCACGGCGAACGCGTCCATGGCGAGGGCTACGGCGACGGCCAGGACGGTTCCGAATCCCATGTCCGTTTCTTTCTCCTTCCGTCGGCCCGGTCGGGCCTCCATCGGCGGGCCGGATGCCCGAAGCCGGCTTCGACGACCGGCCGGTGGTTTCCTTCCCACGTGTGAACTGTAACACGGCATCTCCCTCGGCAATTGCGGCTTCGGCGGGAGAGAACACGGTGAAGGAAAGAATTGCGCCTCGTGCACGTTTATAGAAGTGAGGAAGATGGGAGATGAAAACGAGAGTTCTTTTGATCGCCATGGGAGTGTTGCTGATGTCGCTGGGAATCCAGGCAAAGATCGTCACAAAGGACGTGGTTTACAAGGACGGAGATACGACCCTGGAAGGTTTTCTGGCCTACGACGACTCCATGAAGGGCCCCCGGCCGGGCGTTCTGGTCGTCCACGCATGGATGGGGCTGGGCGAACAGGTGAAGCGGCGCTGCCGCATGCTCGCGGAACTGGGCTACGTGGCCTTCGCGGCCGACGTCTACGGAAAGGGCGTCAGGCCGTCCACGAGGGAGGAAGCGGCGAAACTGGCGGGGGGCTACAAAGCGGATCGCCCTCTCTTGCGCAGGAGGGTCCGGGTCGCTCTCGAACAACTGGCTGAGAAGCCCCGCGTGGATCCGGGAAAACTCGCTGCCATAGGGTATTGTTTCGGGGGAACGGCGGTCCTCGAGCTTGCGAGAAGCGGGGCGGACGTTCGGGGAACGGTCAGCTTTCACGGCGGGCTCGACAGCCTGCACCCTGAAGATGCCCGCAACATCAAAGGCAGGGTCCTGGTCCTTCACGGGGCAGACGACCCCACCATGTCCGCGGCGGACGTAGCCGCCTTCCGGGACGAACTCCGAAAGGCGTCCGTGGACTGGGAGATGGTGTACTACGGAGGCGCCGTCCACAGCTTCACGGACCCCGATGCCGGCCACGACAATTCAAGAGGGGCCGCCTACAACGCACGGGCCGACGAACGGTCGTGGCGGGCCATGCGCACCTTTTTGCAGGACCTCTTCCGCTGAAGAGAAATGTGAACATCTGCTCATGTGCAATAAATAACCCGCCCGCGGGTTAGATAGATGTTAGGCATTCGCACGCAAAGTCCCGGTCCTGAGGAACGAGTCGAGGGCGGGACCTCGGGAAACGGGCCTCAAGGCCTCGAAATGAGATAGAGACAAAAGGAGAAGACCATGCACGAAGTACCCAAACTGCCTTACGCGTTCGACGCGCTGGAACCCCACATCGACGCGCAGACCATGCAGATCCACCACGACAAGCACCACGGCGGTTATGTGAAGAAGCTCAACGGCGCCGTCGAAAGCTACGACGATCTCAAGAACAAGGACGTGAAGGACCTGCTGAGGGCCATCGACGCCGTGCCCGAGGCTATCCGGACGGCCGTCCGAAACAACGGCGGCGGCCACGCCAACCACAGCCTCTTCTGGGAGATCATGGACCCGAACGGCGGCGGCAAGCCCTCCGGCGACCTCGCGGGCGCCATCGACAAGACCTTCGGTAGCTTCGAGGCCTTTCACGAGAAGTTCACCAGCGCCGCGGCCACGCGCTTCGGCTCGGGCTGGGCCTGGCTGATCGTGAACGACGGCAAGCTGGACGTGTACTCGACCGCGAACCAGGACAGTCCGTACATGGAGAACAAGGTCCCGATCCTCGGGCTGGATGTCTGGGAGCACGCTTATTACCTCAAATATCAGAACCGCAGGCCCGATTACATCAAGGCCTGGTGGAACGTCGTCAACTGGAAGGCCGTCGAAGACCGCTTCAAAAAGGCACTCGGCTAGAAAAGCGACGAAAGTCCGATCAACTCTGTCAGGTCCCGCTCGCGCGGGACCTTTTTCTTCGTGGGGGGCGTGGGGAAGGGCAAAGGACGAAAGGCCAAGGGCTAAAGGCGGAAGTCGGGAGGGACCGTTTTGGTATTCCGGATTCAGACGACCACCCGGGACGAACCTTCGAAGAGTAATCCCGCGACGGCTTACCCGATCACCGGATCACCTGTTCGGCGGATCTCTGCGACCACGGGCGAAGTGGACAGACGTGACAGAATCGGCGACATGGCGTATAAGAATGGGAAGGGGCGAACGCATGCCGTAATGCCTCCTTTACGACGGGAGGGATCGGGTTTTGCGATCAGGCATTGATATTGGAAACGAAGAGCCCCGCTTCTCGTTCTCGCGCGCGGCGCGAAAGGTCAGGGCATGATAGAGATCGAGTATGACGTGGCCTGGTACCTTGAGGGTCTGCTCAACGATGGCAAGACTTGGCTCATTACGATCGACCCTCTTCCCTTCACCATCGGAAGGAAGGAAGGGTGCGATCTCTCCATCTCGACCCGGTCCATATCCAGGCGGCACGCGGAGATTCTTCAACAGGAATCGTGTCTCTGGCTCCGGGACCTCGGGAGCAAGAACGGCACCTTCGTCAACGGCAGGCGCGTTTCGGGCCTGGAGCAGCTCAGAACCGGCGATGTCGTGCAGTTCGGAAACGTGCAATTCCGCGTTTTCAGTAGGGGGCAAGAGCTGGAGGAAAAGATGGAAGAGACGAGCACTTCTCTGAATCTGATACCTCTGCAGCTCCCGTATTGCGAGCCCGAATTCAAATCTCTCCTCGACAAGAAGGCCGTCACCCCGCTTTTTCAGCCCATAGTCAGGATCGACGACGGAAGCCTTCTCGGGTACGAGATTCTCAGCAGGGGACGATTGGAGGGCCTCCCCACGCGCCCTCTCGAGCTCTTCAGCCTGGCGGAGCCCCTTGGGTACGAGGCCAAGCTGAGCCGTCTCTTCTGGCAGCAGGGCCTGCTCGAAGGCGCCAGGCTGCCGGGAAGCCCCCACCTCTTCATCAACATTCACCCCGCCGAAACAGCCCAGCCGGGGCTTATCGAGTCCCTCGAAAGTATCCGCACCACCTGGCCGAGCCTGCCGATCACCGTGGAGCTCAGCGAGAAGGCGGTTACGGACCTCGTTCGCATGAAGCGCCTCAGGGTGGAACTCCAGAACTTGAACATCTACCTGGCCTACGACGATTTCGGCGCCGGGCAGGCCCGGTTTCTGGAGTTGATAGAAGTCCCGCCCCACTATCTGAAGTTCGATGCGTCGCTCATCCACCAGATTCACACCCGGCACAAGCGGCTGCTCCAAATGGTCGAGACTCTCGTCAAGATGGCCTGCGATCTTGGGATTACGCCCCTGGCGGAGGGCATCGAGTGCGAAGAGGAACGCGAGGTGTGTAAGCGCATCGGTTTCCAATACGCCCAGGGCTATCTCTTTGGTAAGCCGGTACACGCGTCCGAAATCTGAGCCGATTCAGCAGTCATGGAGAAGGGGACCGTTCCCGCGGTCCCCTTTCACCGTGACCGAATAGCCGCTTCAGCGAAGCCGGACGTTCACGTCGCCGACGCCGACTTCGACCTTGATCCGCGCCGCCCCCTTGCCGGCCGACCACGACAGGCTCTTTCCGATGAAACCGGACCCCTCCGTGTGCCGCCCGTCCACTCTGAGATCGGCATCGCCGACGCCCGCGTCGAGTTCAACGGAGCGCACGGCCGGCGAAGGCATGTCCACGGTTACATCGCCCACGCCGACTTTCAGGGAGAGGTCCTTCTTGACGCCGGAAATTTTCACGTCTCCCACACCCAGCTCCAGGTGGAAAGCCATCTGGGCGGGAAGTCTCACCTCGAGGTCAAGATTCAGCCCATGGCTCGAGTGCTTGGGATAACCCTTCACCTCGACCTTCAGTTCCCGGCCCGTCACGCGCGAGACGAGTTCGATGCGCTCGGCCTTGTCCTTGCATTTCCAGCCCGGCGAGCGACAGGTGATGGTCATTTCAACTTGAACGTCCTGCCCGTCGTAGGTCTTGAGGTGGACATCGCCCACGGGCACGTCGAGACTCAGTTCGCTCGCCTGCGCCGAGGGGTAGCTTTTCTTGATGGTCCTGACCTTCTCCGATGCCAGGGCCGGAAGCGTCAGGGCGAAAAGAACGATCAGGACAATCAGGCTCTTTTTCATAGATCCCTCCTGGGCCGGCGGTACGGTTTCGTGAACGGGCCGAATGGACCCCCTGCTGGATCGCTCGACCGCATGTGAACAGTGGTACGGGTTCAAAGACCGCCTTGTTTCGTGTGCCCGGTACGGGGTGCCCGACTTTATTGGAGGCCCTATATTTTGGTCAGGGAACGGAGAGATGACCATGTCGGAACCATTGACTTCCCGAATGAGCAGTGCGCCGGCATGCCTGATCGGGGGGATGCTGCTGGGCATGTGCTGGCTTGCCTTTGGCGCGTGCAGCGGCGGAAGCGCATCAAGCTGCGGCAACGACGGCTACAGGGCGCGCAGGCTCGCCATGGTCGGCGATCAACTGAAGACCCGCGATATCACCGACAGGAGCGTGCTTACGGCCATGGAACGGGTCCCCAGGCACCTTTTCGTACCCGCCCAGGTCAGGGCCTACGCCTATTCCGATTGCGCCCTGCCC
Source organism: uncultured Acidobacteriota bacterium (assembly GCA_963724125.1). Lineage (GTDB taxonomy): Bacteria > Acidobacteriota > UBA4820 > UBA4820 > DSQY01 > CAVRTJ01. The sequence continues at coordinate 38,602 of CAVRTJ010000003.1, read as the reverse complement.
ATCAGCCACGGCCAGACCATTTCCCAGCCCTACGTCGTGGCGCTCATGACTCAGCTCGCGGGCGTCAAGAGGGGGACGCGCGTCCTGGAAGTGGGTACGGGGTCCGGCTACCAGGCAGCCGTGCTCGCCGAAATGGGGTCCGAGGTCTGGAGCGTGGAGATCATCTGCGCCCTGGCGGCGCAGGCCCGAGAGCGCCTGAGGTCTCTCGGCTACAACAAGGTGAGGGTAAAGTGCGGAGACGGCTACCGGGGATGGCCCGGGGCGGGACCCTTCCAGGCCATCCTGGTGACGGCGGCCTCCGTCCGCGTTCCACCACCGCTGGTCGAGCAGCTTGCTCCCGGCGGTCGATTGGTCATACCGCTGGGAACGGAGTTTCAGAACCTGGTCCTCATCGAGAAAACCGAAGACGGGCGCCTGCGAAGGTACGAAATGCACCCCGTTCGCTTCGTGCCCATGACCGGCGAGGCACTCGAACCGGGCGGCAAATGACCTAGCCTTGCGGAACGGGGACCTCTGCGCTTCCTCGCTCGAGCGATGCCAGAAAGCCGTCCATGATCCCGTTGAAGACCCGGGGTTCGTCCATCATGACCCAGTGGCTCGTTCCCCTTATCTCTCTGGAAGCCAGGCCGGGGACAAGGTTCTGCAGACTGTAGGGCTCGTTGTTCTCGGGTGTGATGACGGTCAGCATGGGTCCCCGGTAGCATTCGAGGGCGTCCTCGGGACGGTAGGCGATCAAGCCCCGGACCGTCCCCGCGATCACAAAGGGGGATGTCTGCCTGAAGGCCGCCATGACCATGCGGCGGACCGGGGGCCGCGCGGCGGACAGCATCTGGCCGAACCACTTGTCGGTAAAGGCTTCGTAATGAGCGGGTTCGAGCCCTGAAAGCCAGGCCTTGGTGTCCTTCGCGGGCAGGCGCGTAAGGTCGCCGACAGGGTCCACGAAGAGGAGGCCCGCCACCCTGTCGGGATGGCGTCCGGCGTAGGCTCCGATCACCGCGCCGCCGAGACTGTGTCCGACCAGAACGAACCGCTTCAGGTGCAAGGCGTCGGCGACGGATTCCACGTCGTCGGCAAAGCCCTGGACCGAGTAGTCGCCGTCCTGCGCCGGGGCGGATTCCCCGTGCCCCCTCAGGTCGAAAGTCACCACGCGCCTGCGCGCCGCGAGATGCTCGACCTGGGCCGACCACGCGCTTCGGTTGCCGCCCAGCCCGTGAACGAGCAGGACGGGCAGTCCGCCTCTTCCGGCGTCTTCCACCCGCAGCCTGCCTTCCCGGCCCTGCACCCAGGAGAGCGTCGCCGGTTGGAGATCGGGAATGCTCGAGCGCCTGCACGCGCAGCACCCGACCAGGGTCGACAAGATGGCGGCCGACAGAAGGCCCGCCGTGAGGGCGAACAAGCCCCCTGTCAGCGAGGGTTCTCTCTTCGATTCTTCCATGGTCTCCTCCAGATCGACCGGTATCGATGAGGCCTGCTGTCTTTGTGCCCGGTTCAACAGCTTACCCGAATCCTCGGGGAAGAACGAGTGTCGTCTCGTGGTAGAGTACGGTCTCAGGCGGTCAGTCCAACTGTAAGCGGTGAGGGCCTTCAGGCCGCTACCCGGCCGGGGAGGCTCCTCCATCTGTCGAGACGGGAGGAGAAAGAAGACCATGACGCACGATCAACTTTTTAACGCTGGGACAGGCACCCCTCCGGCGTCGCCCCGACACGCGCGGAGCGCCAAACGGACCGGCCGCAGTCGGCTTGCGCTTCTCACCATCCCGCTGGCGCTTCTCTGGCTGGCGCCCGTCCGCGCAGCCGGGCCCGGGAAAACAAAGCTCTGGGACATGTCTTTGAGCCTTTCCTACGTGGCGACGAGCGGTAACAGCGACACCCAGACAGGCGGCACGGACTTCGTCTTCAAGAGAAAGCCCGATCCGTGGGGCATAACGGGCAAGTTCAGCTACATGCAAGCCAGGAACACGGGAGAAACGACGGCCGAGCGTACTTCGGGCCAGGTTCGCGGGAACAGAGCCTTCGGAAAACGCTGGGAGGCTTTCGTCGGCGTGGCGGGCATGAGCGACCGTTTCTCCGGCATCCACCGCCGATATTTCGTCGAGACGGGCGGGACGTACAATGCGCTCATCGGGCCGAGGCAGCACCTGTCCTTCGACGCGGGCCTCACGCAGACACGGGAGGAGTACACCGACCGGACCAGGCGGGACTTCTTCGGCGGGCTCCTGGGTGCGCGCTACGACTGGATTTTCTCCAAGGGGTCGAAGTTCACCCAGAATCTCTCGTACTTTCCGGATTTCGACATGACGACGAACTGGCGTTTCGAATCCGAGACAGCCCTGCAGGCCGCGGTGAACGACCACCTGGCCCTCAAGGCCGGCGTGCAGGTGCGGTACGACAACGAGCCCCAGCCCGGCTTCAAAAAGACCGACACGACGACCACCGTTTCTCTCGTCTTCCGCTGGTAAGGCGGGCGGACAAGGGGATCGACGACATTCCGAAAGGCGACGCGGGCCCGGTCTGTGATTCGCCGGGCCGGTATCGTTCTTCGGACCTTACGGGAATCGCCGTGAGGCCCTTGCCGCCGAAAATTCTCCCGGCGGCAGCGGGACCCGTTTGACACGTCCCGGAGGCCCGGAGGGCGCGTCCTTCCCCCGACGAAAGCCTCACCGCACGTCTCGCCTGCCGAACAAATGGACGTCAGGGATTGTTGACGTGGGAGAAGGCGATCCATGCCTTTCCAGAGACGCGCAGGAATGGTCCGGGCAGGGGGCCATGACGGCCTTTGTGTTTGCCCGTACCCGATTGCGTATGATAGGTTAAGTAACAGACAAGAAATGCCAGCGATGACCTTCTGCAACTCTTGGCGCTTGCGATGGGACCTGGATCTTCCTCGTCCCCCGGCGTACGCACGGAAGGTTGGAGATTCACCGGATACGCGCCGCGAGCCTCGAGGCGCGGCCGGGGAATCGCCCGGACCCGGCGCGGGCAGGAGCCCATCGGCCCGTCCACGACGGGCCATCTTGAAAAGGGACTATCGACATGAGCAGACTTCTGATCGTTTCTAATCGGTTGCCCGTTACCGTCCACAGAAATCACGGTGAGTTCAGTATTACGAAATCTTCGGGGGGGCTCGCCACGGGCATGAAGGGACCGCACGAACGGTCCGATTCCCTGTGGTTCGGCTGGCCGGGCGACGTGGGGCGGCGCGACGACAGGGAACGGGCGAGCCTGGGCAAAATGCTCGCCGAACTGAGAACGGTTCCCGTCTTCCTCACCCAGACGCAGATAAGGCGTTATTACGAAGGCTTTGCGAACGGCATTCTGTGGCCGCTCTTCCACTACCTCACCGACCGGCTGGATAGCGACGTCTGGCGAGACTGGAAGACCTACGCGGAGGTGAACCAACTCTTCGCGGAAACCATCGCGGAGCACTACGAGCCCGGCGACACGGTGTGGGTACACGACTATCAGCTCGCCCTGGTTCCGGTTCTCCTCCGCCAGCTCATCCCCGAAGCCACCATCGGGTTTTTCCTCCACATACCCTTTCCCTCTTCGGACGTCTTTCGCATCCTGCCCTGGCGGACGGAGATCCTCGAGGGCATGCTGGGGGCCGACCTGGTTGGTTTTCACACTTACACATACCTGCGCCACTTCAGCCGGTCGGTCAATTTGATCCTGGGCCTGGACGTGGATGGCGACCATCTCCATTATTCGGACCGGGATGTCCGGCTCGGCGTCTTTCCCATGGGTATCGACGCGACCGAGTTCAGTCGCGTCGCCGACAGCGAAGACGTCGTTGCCGAGGTGCGGAAGATCCGCAGCGAGTCCTCAGGCCAGAAGCTCCTTCTGGGCATCGACAGGCTGGACTACACGAAGGGCCTGCCCAGGCGCCTGCTGGCCATCGACAGGCTTCTGACCCGCGAGCCCTCACTGCGGGGCAAGGTGCGGCTCGTGCAGGTAGTTGTGCCCTCCCGCAGCAAGGTCGAGTCGTACAAGGCCTACAGGCAGGAACTGGATGAAATGGTCGGGCGCATCAACGGCGCTCACGGGACCGTCAATGCCGTGCCGGTCCACTACCTGTACCACTCCATCTCCCAAGAGCAGCTCGTGGCCCTCTACAAGGCCGCGGACGTGATGCTCGTGACACCGCTACGCGACGGCATGAACCTTGTCGCCAAGGAATTTGTGGCGTCCCGGACGGACGAGGACGGCGTCCTGATCCTCAGCGAGTTCGCGGGCGCCGCCTCGGAACTGGCGGAGGCCCTCATTGTCAACCCGTATGACAGCGACGGCGTCGCCACCGCCATCTTGAGGGCCTTCGACATGTCGAAAGAGGAACGGGCGACTCGGATCAGGGGCCTGCGCCGCCGCGTACAGTCCAACGACTCATTCCACTGGGCCAACGCCTTCCTCGAAACCCTCGATGATACGAGGAAGGACAGGGGCGGCGCGCCCCGGGGGGTGTCCTCCGCCAAAGAGATCGATGCCCTCGTCGCCCAGGTTCTGAGGAAACGGGAACTCGTCTTGTTGCTCGATTACGACGGGAGCCTCGTGCCGTTCGCCAGCTCGCCCCTCATCGCGGCGCCCGACCCCGATCTCATGAAGCTCCTGAAGGCCCTGGCCGCCCGTCCCGGCACGCGTGTCCACGTGGTCAGCGGTCGGGCGCGGGACATCATGGACCAGTGGTTCGGCGAACTGCCCGTGGGGCTGCACGCGGAACACGGGTTCTGGTCCAAGCCGACGCCCGGGGGAACGTGGTTGCCCCTCGGTCTGGAATCGCTCGACTGGAAGGACATAGCCATGCCCGTTCTTGAACGCTACACGACCGCCACCCCCGGCTCCCTGATCGAAGAGAAGACGGCGGCCATCACCTGGCACCACCGCATGGCGGATCCCGAGTTCGGCGCCCGGCAGTCCATGGAACTGGGGCGGACCCTCGGCAAGGAGCTGGAGAGCCTGCCGGTGGAGGTGCTGCCGGGGAACAAGTTTCTGGAGGTCCGCATGCGAGGACTCCACAAGGGCGTCATCGTAAAGGGACTGGAAGCGGCGTACGGCGGCCTCCCGCCGGTCCTGGCCATGGGCGACGACCTGACCGACGAGGATCTCTTTGCGGCACTGCCTCCGGATGGATTTGCGGTTCACGTGGGGCCGCGGCCGAGCCGGGGCGCCTATCGCCTCGCGGGCCCGGCCGCCGCGCGAGCTTTCCTCTCGCGTCTGCTCGACCGGGGATGAGGCCCGCCTGCCCGTTCGGAACATCGCTGGGGTGGTCATTCTTCTTGGATCCGGCCTTTTAGGATCTAAGAATGGTCAATGGTTGCTGAGGCTTTTTTTCCGCGATGGTCCCTGGAAAAGGGCTCCGTCGGGTCGACACAGGCGGCGTGCGGGTGTTATATTATTACAGTGATCTAATTGCCTCGGCCGCACCTTTCGGCAGTAGCTACCACGTATTATCCGCGGCGCACCGAAAAACCACCCTGGAAAGGAGTGACCCATGGCCATCGACTTGTATAATGAGATTGTGTCTACAGAGGTTCTTGCCGGAGACGTGTTTCACGACCGTTTCGAACTCCCCCCCGGCGAGATCGAAGCCATCAAGTCCGAGGACCTCAGCGAACTCTGGATGGCCAATCCCAGAATCTACCGGCTTCTGAAGCGTGCCCGATCCGTCGAATCTGCGCGCGAGAGGCTCTTTGACTACCTGAACGACCAGGAACGATGGGTTTTCGCCCTGGACAACGACATCCACCCCCTGGAGAAGGCCAACGTCAGGGAGTGCATCCGCGTCTTCATGAGCGTTATCGGACCCATCAATGAAAAGAGGACGGGATTCAGCGCGATAAGAACGCTGTGGATGCTCGCGCGGGGCGAGCTCGACCGGTCCGAGGCGGACCTCTCCAGGGGCTTCGTCCTGGAGTTCATCCACCTGTTCAAGGGGGTGGCGGGCCTCTCGGGGATCTATTCGCCTTCCGGCGTATGCAGGAAGGAAGTGCCCGCCTTCATTTCCATGAACGGCCGGGAAGCCGCCCAGGTCCGCAGCGAGGTGCTGGACGAGGAGGGCCGGTCCATCGAGATGCAGATCCGGCGGTTTCCGTCCGGCTACGATCCCGGGGTGGTCCAGCTCCGCAAGGAGCGCAAGCGCAAGATCCTCGAACACTTCGGGGGCACGGAGGAAGACTGGAACGACTACCACTGGCACCTGAAGCACGTGATCAGGGACGCCGATACCCTGGCGTCGGTCACGCCTCTCACGGCGGAAGAGAAAACGGCCGTCAAGGAGGCCAGGGAACTCCACATCCCCTTTGGGGTCACGCCCTATTACGCCCACCTCATGGACAACGACACGAGCCGCCGGTTCGATTACGCCGTGCGAATGCAGGTCATTCCTCCGGCCTCGTACGTCAGAGGCGTGAAGACGCACAGGCAGGACTTGAACCAGGCGCTCGACTTCATGGGCGAACACGACACCTCGCCCATCGACCTGATCACTCGCCGCTATCCCAAGATCGCCATCGTGAAGCCCTACAACACGTGCGCCCAGATCTGCGTCTATTGCCAGCGCAACTGGGAGATCCAGGACGTCCTCGACGAGAACGCGCTGTCGCCGAAGAAGAGAATCGCCGAGGCCCTGGCCTGGCTGGGCGACCACCCCTCCATCGCCGACGTTCTGATCACGGGCGGCGACCCGGGCGTCATGGCCGACGACATGATGGAATGGATCCTGTCCGAGGTCGCTTCCATGCCGCACGTGCGGCGCATCCGCATCGGGACCCGCGTGCCCGTGGTTCTGCCCCAGAGGATCACCGACGACTGGTGCGCCATCCTCGAGCGCTATCACGAACTCGGCAAGCGCGAGATCGCGGTGGTCACCCACTTCGAACACTCCTACGAGGTGACGCCCGAGGCTTGCGAGGCCGTCCAGCGCATCCTGCGGAAGGGTATCGGCGTCTACAACCAGACCGTCTTCACCTTCTCCAACAGCCGCCGGTTCGAACTCGTGGCCTTAAGGCGCGCGCTCAGGTCCATCGGGGTCGACCCCTACTACACCTTCAACGCCAAGGGCAAGGAGGAGACGCGGGACTACCGCGTGCCCATCGCCCGCCTGCTCCAGGAGCGCAAGGAGGAGGCCAGGCTCCTGCCCGGCCTGGACCGGACCGACGAGCCCGTCTTCAACGTGCCGCGCCTGGGCAAGAACCACCTGCGGTCCTGGCAGGACCACAGGGTGGTGATGATCCTGCCCGACGGCCGGCGCGTCTACGAGTTCCACCCCTGGGAGAAGAACATCAAGGCGATCCCGCCCTACTCCTACACCGACGTGGCCATCTGGGACTACCTCAAGCAGCTCCAGGAGGCCGGCGAGGACATCCGCGAGTATCGGAATATCTGGTACTACTATTAAAATCGGCCTTCCTCCGAATTTTAAAACGGGTCTCGAGCCGGTCCCTTTTGGAAGGGCAAGACGCCGACTGGGGACGGCTGCCTTCGAAGGCGGCGACTCCGCCCGGCGTGTCACCCGCGCCAAGGGCGGGATCCACCCGGGCGTCTGGCTGCGTCATCTCGCTTGTCCGAGATCTCCGACATCGACCTTTCTTTTCCTTGCCCTACGTCCCGGTTGGCCTCCGTCGCGGCCACGCCTTATCCGCGGATAGGCCCTGGAATTCGGCGGAACGCCGAATTTTAAAATGGGCTTCTTCGAAGCCGTTCCTTTTTGGAAAAGACGCCTGGGGACGGGCCTTCGAAGGCGGTGACCCCGCCCGTCGTTCCCGCGAAGGCGGGAATCCACTTTCCCTGCACCGGTTTCTCCGGCGATGAGTCCTTCCGCAGGGTGGACCCGAGCGTCCGCCGAATGCGCCCGGCCGGGCTCGTACCGGCGGTCCGGAAGAATCCCGCTCGCCTCTTTTCCATTCCATCCTTTGCGCCCTCGGCGTCTTTGCGAGAGTCACTATCCCCTTTCAATCTCTCCATCGACATGCTGCCATCGTCCGGATAAACATCCTGTGTTGCCAACATGACAGCGGTGGGTTAGCGTAAAGGCAGTCAACCTCTCTGATCATCACCGGAGTAGACGTCTTCTCGGGGGTAGGCAAGACACATTGAAGGGGAGCCGCATCTGACGGCAAGACAGCAACGGACGGGGGAGTTCGCAACGCCATTGAGGGAGGGGTGATCGATGAGCGACAAATCTGCGCACGAAGAGAAGCGCCGGCCGGGATGCCTGGCCGCGCTGTTCTTGTGGCCTTTTCGAGGCCGCTGGTGGGTCAAGACCCTCAAGCTCACCCTGGTGGCCGTGATCCTGTACAACGTCATCGCGTTTATCTTTATGTGGTGCCCGCCCGTGCGGGGCGTGGTCGTGGACATCAACACGGGCAAGCCCATTCAGGGCGCCATCGTGCAGAAATCGGCGAGCGGACCGTTCCTGATTTATTCGGAGAGTCCGGATGGGGCAGGACCGGCGGCGCAGACGCCCAGATGGTCACCGGGCCGGACGGCCGCTTCTCCTTCCCCGGTGCCTTCGCCCATCCCACGCGGAAAGACACTTCGGCGTTCGACGTCTACTGGCCCTTTCAATGGCTCGACTCCATCGACCTAAGCGTGTGGCAGCGGGACTACATCGGCGCCTCTTCTTTCAAAATAGGCATGTGGTGGTTCAGGGAGTCGCCGGAGCGCAGTGAAGGGTACTGCCGCGTAGAGCGCTATCGCATCCCGTTTCTAGGCTACCGCTACAGGATCCTCCTGAAGAAGCCGGCTACGGAGGCCGAATGGCAGGTCAAAATCAGCAGCGTCGACCTCGGAGGCGGCGTGAAGCGCAACGAGCAGGAACAGCAGAGGCTCTTCGACGACCTGACCGGTTACCTGGAACGATGGCCAAAGGGAGAGAAGGCAGGAGAGTATATGTACAGAGCCTTCAAGACAGGCCTTCTATACAGTCCAGCAAGAATTAAGGAACTCATGAGGGAAGGCCAATTCAACCAGGCCCAGCTAAGAGAATATGCAAAGCGAAATGAGATTCTAGTTGCTCTCTCGCAAAAGGTTGCCCGGCCAGCGCTTTCGCAAATAGATGCGCAGTTTTACGACCATTAGGTGCAGCAACTGCGGACCAATTTAGGCCATCATCAATGCTCTTCTGGAGGAGGGGGACACAAAATGAAGTTCCGTTCTTTGCGCACCTGGCTAGCCATCATTGCATGGGGAAAATGGGGTCAGGTCTTTAGGTTTAGTGTTCGTCCGGGGTACGGTCTCTTCGCAGGCTGACCGCAGGCTTTGAGGAGGAGTGGCTGACTCGGCCGTTTCGGTTCCGATATCGACGGGCGGACAGCCGGCAATGCCATTCAAGAGGGGGCGATCGATGAGCGACAAGACTGCGCACGCGAAGAAGCGCCGGCCGGGATGCCTGGCCGCGCTGTTTTTGTGGCCCTTCAAGGGGCGCTGGTGGGCAAAGACGCTGAAGCTCACTCTTGTGGCCCTGATCCTGTACAACGTCATCGCGTTTATCTTTATGTGGTGCCCGCCCGTGCGGGGCGTGGTCGTCGACATCGACACGGGTAAGCCCATTCGGGGAGCCATCGTGCAGAAATCGGCGAGCGGCCCGATCCTGACTTATTCCGAAAGTCCATATGGAGCACGGACCGGTGGCGCCGATGCCCAGATGGTGACCGGGCCGGACGGCCGCTTTTCATTCCCCGGTGCCTTCGCCCATCCAACGCTGAAAGACACTTCAGCGTCAGACGTCTACTGGCCCTTCCAGTGGCTCGATTCCATCGACCTCAGCGTGTGGCAGCGGGACTACATCGGCGCCTCCTCTTTCAAAATAGGCATGTGGTGGTTCAGGGAGTCGCCGGAGCGCAGTGAAGGGTACTGCCGCGTAGAGCGCTATCGCATCCCGTTTCTAGGCTACCGCTACAGGATCCTCCTGAAGAAGCCGGCTACGGAGGCCGAATGGCAGGTCAAAATCAGCAGCGTCGACCTCGGAGGCGGCGTGAAGCGCGACGAGCAGGAACAGCAGAGGCTCTTCGACGACCTGACCGGGTACCTGGAACGGTGGCCGGAAACCCCCTTCCAAGATGCTCGGCTTCCTAATTTCTTAGGCGGTTACAGAAAGCTTGCCCCGTCTACAATGGAATACAGCTTGGACTGTGCCGAGTTCCATGCGGCTGGCCTTCAGGAGCAAAAGAACTTTCTGAGGAAGTTCAACTTTCTCGGACACTGGATGGAACAGAAGCTAGCGAATTTCGGAGTCTCACCACGCGAGGCCCTTTCATTGCCTGACGAACCAATTTCAGGATCTGAGAAAGAGAATCCCAGAGGTTGGCTGATCTGGGATTACAAGGAATGGTCCCGCTATCGCGGCGAAGTTGATGACTGTATGAGGGGGAAAGAATGAAAATCGGGAAACTATTGGTCGTAGGTCTCTTATTGTTGTTCTGCATGTCTGTTAATTCATACGAGGATTTGACGCATCAGCGGTTGTCGCTTCAGGCGGCCTACGTCGCTTCGCTCAACGGAGCCCACGGCTTGACAGGGAACGTCCACTTGCAAAACCCGTCGCTCAACGGCCCGATCGTTCAATCCATCATTGCCGGCGCGGGCAAGCCCCAGCGTGGTTTGTTCGACAAAACGGCAGGTGAAGACTACACATACTACACCATCAAAAGGAAATGCCCTGTTGATGTGAAGCCGCATTGGGGGCCATGGGAGCCTCTCTCCCATTTTATGCCTAGAGGCATATGGGGTGCGCCGTCGGCCATCCAGCAGTTCTACAGGTTTTTCCAAGACGCAGTCTTTCTCTGGAAGCACGACAAGAAGGGTGATGCCGCTAAAATCCGCCTTTCGGCGGATTTTAACAGGCTTCTGCGAAGCCCTTTACTGACTAATGGGTGACCCCCCACTGCTTTTCTCCGATGGGAATCGGCCGTTACAACGGCCTCCCGTCGGCCGTAGTTCAAATCCCAAATCCAAAATCCCAATTCCGAAATTTCTTTTCTCCCCGCCTCATCGCCTCACTGTGAAAAGCTGTTTTGAGTAATCGCACACGCGCGAAAAGGGGGCGCGTGGCGCCCCCTTTGTTGCGGCCTCCTTGAGGCCGTCGCGTATTGACGCTGCTCAGCGGGTCTGGTCGGAGCCGCGCGGGCGGGCCTTGTCGGGGTAGGGAGGGTGCGCGGGGATGGCCATGGGGGCCTTCTTCAGCTCCTCCAGCAGGTACGTGACGGCGGCCTCGAGCTGGGGATCGCGGCCCCTCAGCACGTCGGCGGGCATGTTCTCGACCGTGACATCTGGATCGACGCCGTGACCTTCGATGAGCCACCTTCCATTCGAGCCGTAGAGCCCGAACTGAGGCGAGGTGACGCCGCCGCCGTCCACGAGGTCCTGGTGGGGTTCGATGCCTACCGCGCCGCCCCAGGTGCGCATGCCGAAGACGCGCGCGAGCTTGCGGACCTTGATCGCCTCCGCGAAAAACTCGCCGTTCGAGCCCGTGTCCGCGTTGATGAGCAGTGCGAGGTGGCCCCGGAAGGCCATCTCCGGGTTGGTCCCCGGTTCTGCCCTCACGCGGCTGGGTAAAGGCCCAGACGGCCCGTTCCAGCCGGTCGATGAGCATGTCGCCCACGAAGCCGCCGCCGTTGTAGCGGACGTCGATCAGTAGGGCCTTCATGTTGCGCTGGGGGTAGAATCCCTTCGCAAACTGGATGAGGCCGCCCTCCATCATGTCGGGCAGGTGGACGTAGCCCACGGTCCCCTTCGAGAGCTTCGCCACCTCGGCCGCGCGCCCGTCCACCCACTGCTGGTACCGGATGGGCCACTCGCTCCTGCAGCGTCCTGACGCGCCAGGTCTTCGCCCCTTCGGCGCTGGGCTTCGAGTTGTAGGTGAGCGTGACCAGCCGCCCCGCCCGGTCGTCGAGGTAGCGGTACACGTTGTCCGATGCGGGCACATTTTCGCCGTCCACGGCGATCAGGTAGTCCCCTTCTCTAATGGGGCACCCCGGGTCGGCCAGCGGCGAGCGGAGCGACGCGGACCACGGCTTGCCGGGTACGACGTGCGCGATCCTGTGGAAGGCGGCGCCCGCCGGCGTGTTGAAGTCGCAGCCCAGCAGGCCGGTGCCGACGCGCTCGGGGCGTTTTCCGTAGTCCCCGCCCCCGACGTAGGTGTGGCCGATGTTCAGCTCCGAGATCATCTCGCCGATGAGGTAGTTCAGATCGCTGCGGTTGCCGCAATCTTCCAGGTAGCGGCCGTACTTGTCGTGGATCGCCTTCCAGTCGTTGCCCTGCATGCCCGGGTCGTAGAACCAGTCGCGCTCGATGCGCCAGGCCTCGTTGAACATCTGCCGGAATTCGGGCATCCGTTCGATGCGGAAGCGGGCCGCGGAGAGGTTCACGGCGCCGTCTCCGGCCTTGGCCTTGGCGCCGGCCTTGACCACGCCGAAGGCCTTGCCGGCGTGGTAGACGAGCTTCTTGCCGTCGGCGGACAGGTGGTAGTTCTGGATGCCCTTCATGACCGGGGCGGCTTTCTTGTCTTTGAGATCGTAGGCGAAGAGGTCGTTGGGCACGGCGGTCTCGTCGGTCACCACGGCGTAGCGCTGGGGGAACTCGGCCTCGGGCATGGAGAGGTAGAGGAATCCGTTCGCGGTGGCCTCAAGGCGGAAGTAACTCCCCGGCTCGACGCCTTCGGCGGGCACCGTCCGCCGGCTGAAGTCGCCGAGGTCGACCACCGTGGCCGGGGCCTTGCCCTTTTCGGCCTTCTCAGCCGTCTCTCCGGCCTGCGGATCGAACGGTGAAGCCTGTCCCTTCTTGAGGATGACGACGTAGGGCAGCGTGGGCTTCAGGAAGACGTGGTCCTGGTCGATGGTTCCCATGAGGGGCTTGAAGCTGCGGTTGGACAGGAAATAGAGGTAGCGGCCCCCGGGGTCGAAGGAGGGGCTCCACGATTCGCTCGTGTCGTCCGTCACGGGCGTGGATTTCCTGCTGTCGAGCGAGTATAGGTAGATGACCTCGTTGGTGTTGTCCACCATCTTGGTATAGGCGATCCAGCGGCTGTCCGGCGAGAAGACGTAGTCCTGGATGCCCCAGCGGTCCCAGCCGTCGTCCGTGTGCCCCCGGTCCACGACGGTCAGCGCCCCCGTGGCCATGTCAAGCAGGTTCAGCCGCATGAACTTGTCGCCGAAGAGGATGTACTTCGAGTCGGGCGACCAGACCAGGTGCATGCGGTAGCCCTTGTTGCCCTTCGTCAACTGCTTCCACTGGCCCGGCTTGCCCGGATCGGCCAGGTAAAGCTCCTCCTCGCCGGTCTTGTCGGAGATGAAGGCCACGTGTTTTCCGTCCGGCGACCAGGCGCAGTCCTTCTCGCGCGAGCCCGAGGTGCGCGTCAGGTTCTCGGCGGGGCCGTCCTCCTTGTCCGCGGGGACGACGAGGATCTCCCCACGGCTTTCGAGGAGCAGGCCCTTACCGTCGGGGGACAGGCCGAAAGCGCCCGTGTTCTTGGCGGGATCTATGTACTCGGCTTTCAAGGGGACCCGGTCGCTGGGGATGCGGACGTCGATCTTCCGGCTCTTCCCGGAGGCCAGGTCCAGCAGGTGCAGGCTCTCGCCGTACTGGTAGACGATCGCGCCGGGGCCGATGGACGGATACTTCACGTCGTAGTCGGTGTAGTGCGTGACCGCGGTGGTCTGCCCGGTTTTTACGTCGTATTTGAAAATGTTGAGCGTGCCCGCGTCCCGGTCGGAGAGGAAGTAGATGAAATCTCCCTGCCACATGGGGAAGCTGTCCGTTCCCTTCCAGTCCGTGATCCTGTGGAAGTCACCCTTCGCGAGGCTTCCCATCCAGATGTCCTGGGCCGTGCCGCCCTGGTGGCGCTTCCACGTGCGGAATTCGCGGTTGATGCGGTTGTAGGCGATCATGGAGGCGTCCGGCGAGAGGGCCGTCAGGCCCGCCCGGTCCACCGGCAGCTTTTCGGGCATTCCCCCGTCGACGGAGACCTTGTAGATCTCCATGCCCCGGTCGGGGTACTCCCGGTTCGACCTGAAGAGGATGTGCCTGCCGTCCGGGTACCAGCCCAGGACGTAGTCGCCGGCCGGGTGGTAGGTCAGGCGGGTGGGGACGCCGCCCCGTGCGTCCATGACGTAGACGTCCGTGCCGCCGTCGTAATTGGCCGTGAAGGCGATCATGGTCCCGTCCGGACTGAACTTCGCGAATTGCTCCTGCCCGGGATCGCTGGTGATCCGCACGGCATCCCCGCCCTGGCTCGGAACCCGCCACAGGTCGCCCTCGTAGGTGAAGACGATGGCGCCCCGGTGCACGTCCGCGAAGCGCATCAGGTGGCTCTGGTCCTTCTGCGCACCCGCCAGGACCCCGGCCGCCATGAAACAGGCGGCTACCATTACGACCTTGATTTTCATGCCTTACCTCCCGTGCGATGAACCGGCCGCCCCAAAACCCCACGGTCACGCGGAAGGAACTGTTGATGTGCGCCAGGATGCGTCTAAGCCGGTCCGCCCTCCAGCATCGGGATCTTCCTCAGCCGGTCGACGGTCCTCTTCCTCGACCGGGGCGGGGCTCACCAGCGCGCTCCCGCCGAACCCCAAAATATATTTACGTAACATCGGGAGGGAAAGTTGCGCGAGGTTCCGTTGCCTCGGCAAGACGGAAGCGGGTGGTCAGCGCCTCGCGCGTTTCTTCGCGCCGCCGCCTCGCGCTTCTTGGCGGCCATGAGAAAGAGGGAGCCTTCGATGACCTGGGGCAGGACCAGAACGGCCATGGCAAGGAAATAGAGGCCCACGTGGGCGCCGCTCTTGAACCCGAGGCCCAGCGAGGCAACGGCTGCTCCCAGCCACAGGAAGGCGCCGGCCGGTCTGTCCCACTTTATGGCGACCAGGGTGCCCAGGACGAGGGCCACCGGGCCGCCCAGGAGTATGAGCGAATCGAAGAGGATGTTCGCCGGTCCGACCGGGACCGAGGGTCCCATGAAGGTCATCCACCCCAGTTCGAAGAGAATCCACAGGCCTCCGATCAGGAAAGCCGCCGTCTTCAGTCCTTTCATGATTCTCGACCTCCGGTCTTTGCGACACTGCTTCGAGCAGTATACTTTAAGTGTACCGCGGACTGGCGGCAACCGGAAGCCTGGGATGCGAGGGAGGCCGGGCCGACGGGACCTCGCAGCACGCGAGGGACGATCGAGCGTCCCGGCCGGGGAGGACTTATGGGCGGAAAACCTTCTCTCGCTTCAACGGCCTCGGAGCCGGGGTCCTGTCCCGTCTGCGGGGCACCCGTTGATGCAGGCGCTTCGGCCTGTTCCGTGTGCGGAGCCGCGATGCAGGCGCCGCCGGTTCGGGCGAGGCGGGCCTGGGGCTTCGAATGGCGGAGCGCAACGGAGGTCCTGGGCATTCCCCTCGTACACGTGGCCGTAGGCCGGGATCCCCGCACGGGAAGGCTGCGCGTGGCCCGCGGCATCATCGCCGTCGGTCAGTTCGCGATCGGAATCGTCACCGTCGCGCAGTTCGGGATCGGACTCCTGTTCGGTTTCGGCCAGTGCGTCCTTGGTTTCACGGCCGTGGGACAGGTCGCGCTCGGGGCGTACTTCGGCGCGGGCCAGATCGCAACGGGCATGACGGCCATCGGACAGATCGCCTTCGGCTACTACGTGCTCGCGCAGGTCGGTGTCGGCGTCCACGTCTGGAGCCCGACCGTCAAGGATCCCCTGGCCATTCAACACTTCCACGACCTCTGGGAGACGGTGCGCCGGGCCGCGGGGCACGGGGGCTGACAGCCCACAGCCGTCTACGCATCCGAGCGGAATTCGCAGACTCTCAGCGCGGGTAAGCAGGCCTGCCGGGACTGGACAATCGTGTGCCTCCGTTGACACGCGAGGCCTGCGGACGTAATGTTTCAGCAGAACTCGTGCGCAGTGATCCCAGCCGGCTTTTTCCGGTTTTAAGAAGCGAACGCCAACGCGCCTGCATCCTGAAAAGGCGGACGTGTTGTCAGTCGAGGGTGAGGTGGCCACGGGGCCCGGTGGGGGCCGGCTCCGCCGTGGCAGGCGTGGAGGTTCGATGGGGCTTTCTGCGGTGAAGACGCACCTGATCAAGGGCAATCAATGATCAAACTGCACGTTTTTCCGGCGGACGGGCGCCCGTTCGACAGGAAGGTACGCGAGGACTCCCTGGTGGCCGGACGCTCTTCCAAGGCCGACCTGGTTCTCGTGGACTCGTCCATGTCCCGGAGTCACGCCAGAATCTTCGGCACCGTCGAAGGCTGGTTCATAGAAGATCTCGGGTCCAGGAACGGAACCTACGTGAACGGGGACCGCGTGAGACACCCCAGCCAACTGAAGCCTGGAGACCTCATCAGCATGGGCAACAGCACCATCAGGGTTCTCTCCATACGCGGCCGGGAATGGGATTCGGGTTCGAGTTCCGGCTCATCAGCCCCGGTGAAAGCGTCACCGGCGGGAGAGCCGATCTTCAGGCCGGTGAACCAGGTGATGAGGGACGATCTGGCCACCCACGGCGATCCCGACGCCCGGGACGAGTTCTCTCTGAGGCGCTACGTCGACGGGCTCAAGATCATGAACGACGTGCACCACGCGCTGAGCAGCACGGTGGAACTGCAGGGCCTTTTTGACGTGATTCTCGACAAGGTCTTCGAACATCTCACGCCCGAGCAGGGCGCCATCTTTCTCAAGCAGGGCGATGACGATTACAGGCTCGCGGCCGTGCGGTCCGTGGCTTTCGGCGAAAAGGAGTTCACCTGTTCAAGGAGCCTGATCCGGGAGGTCGCGGAAAAGGGCGCGGCGGCGCTCGTGCTCGACGCCCGGACGGACGCGCGCTTCTCGCAGGCACTCAGCCTCATAGACGCCGGCGTCAAAAGCCTCGTGGCGGCGCCTCTCATCGACCCCGGCGGAGTCCTGGGCATCGTCGTCCTCACATCGCGAAGCGCCCTCAGGCAGTTCACAGAGGAAGACATGGACCTTCTCGTCTGCATGGCTTCGGTGGCGGCTCTTCGCATCCGCAACGTGGCTCTGACCGAGGAGGCGGCCGCCCGGCGCCAGCTCGAAAAGGAAGTCGAACTGGCCCGCCGCATTCAGGTGGCCCTGCTTCCGGACAGGCTTCCGGCGGTCCCGGGCTTCGAGTTCTTCTGCGGGAACATCCCTTCGCGCGGCGTCTCGGGGGACTTCTACGAATTTGTCGAAAGGCTCGGCGGGCGCGAATGCCTGGCCTGGATGGCGGATGTCTCCGGAAAGGGCATCGCCGCGTCCCTGCTCACCGCTTCGCTGGAGGCGCTCTCCGCGGCGCCCATCCAGGAGGGGCTGCCACCCGGCGAGATTTTCTCGAGAGTTTCGAAACTGCTTTTCGATCGGACGTCCGCCCGAAAAGTACGCAACGGCGGTCATGGTGGCGCTGGATTGCGAGACGGCGAAAATGAGGTACGCCAACGCGGGCCACAGCCGTGTGTTCTTCCTCGAGCGATCGAAGTCCTTCCGATGGCTTTCCGCTACCGGCCTTCCACTGGGCATGTTCCCCGACGCGCGATACGAGCAGACCGAATTCGCATTCTGTAAGGGCGACCTTCTCGTACTCTACAGCGACGGCATCACCGAGGCCCGGAATCCGCAGGAAGAGGAGTACGGACAGGACCGGCTGGCCCGCGTCTGTGCGGAGAACCTCGAGGCATCCCTGATGGACCTCAACGCGGCCATCGAAGGCGACCTGACCGCCTTCGTCGAGGGCGTGCCGTTCGCCGACGACCGCACCATCGTCATGATCCGCCGCACCGGAGGCTGACCTCCCGTCGTGGAATCATCCTCCCGGCTTCTTGTACTGGTTACCCTGGGTGCTATCATGATCCATGGACCGTCCGAGCGAAGGAGTGCGCGAAATGTCGGATATTCACCGCCGGCCAACCGTCGGCGTCAAAGTCGGAAAAGTGACGGTCGGGGACGGGGCCCCCATCGTCGTCCAGTCGATGGCCAACACGGATACGGCGGACGCGGAGACGACGGCCGCCCAGTGCATAGAACTGGCGCGCGCCGGATCGGAGATGGTTCGCGTGACCGTGAACGTACCCGAAGCCGCGAAGGCCGTGCCCGAGATCAAGCAACGCATGCTGGAAGCGGGCTGCGATGCGCCGCTGATAGGGGATTTTCACTACAACGGACACCTCCTGTTGACGCAGTTTCCCGAGTGCGCCACCGCGCTCGACAAATACCGCATCAACCCGGGCAACGTGGGGCACGGCAGGCGCAGGGACGAGCAGTTCACCACCATATGCAAAGTGGCCGTGGACAACGACAAGCCGGTAAGGATCGGCGTGAACGCCGGGTCGCTCAACCAGGAACTGGTGGTGCAGAAAATGCAGGAGAATACGGACAGGAACCTCGGGAAGACCTCCGAGGCGGTCCTCGGCGAGTGCATGGTCCTCTCGGCGCTGGAATCCACGGACCTCGCTCTTCAGACGGGCCTTCGCAAGGACCAGATCATCATCTCCTGCAAGACCTCGAGGCCGAGGGATCTCATCGACCTCTACCGCGCCCTGTCCTCGAAGACCGACCAGCCCCTCCACCTTGGGCTGACGGAAGCGGGCATGGGGCTCAAGGGCCTCGTGTGGTCGGCGTCGGCCATGGCCGTTCTCCTCTCCGAAGGCATCGGGGACACGATCCGCATCTCCATCACCCCGAGGCCCGGCGGCGACCGGCGGGAAGAGGTCTACGCCTGCTGCGAACTCCTGCAGGCTCTCGGTCTCCGTGCATTCGCGCCCAGCGTGACCTCCTGCCCGGGATGCGGCCGAACCACCAGCACCACCTTCCAGAAGCTGGCCGAGAAGGTCGAAGGGTACGTCCGCGAGCGCATGCCCGACTGGAAGACCCGCTACGAGGGCGTGGAGAACCTGACCCTAGCCGTCATGGGGTGCGTCGTGAACGGCCCCGGGGAGTCGAAAGCCGCCAACATCGGAATCAGCCTGCCCGGCACGGGCGAGGCCCCCAAGTGTCCCGTCTACATCGATGGAAAGCCCTTCACCACGCTTCAGGGCACCTACGACGAGCTCGCCGAGGCCTTTCGCGCCCTCGTCGAGGATTACGTCACCCAGAAGTACCCCCGAAGAGGATCCGAGGCCTGATGGACGCCGTCGTGCGGGATTCGGCGTTTTCAAGGCGCCAGGCCCGCAGGGAAAATGGGACCGCCGAGGAGGCCGCGCCCGCACTGAGCTACTCTGGTAAAGATCGATACACATGGCCGAAACGGGCAGCGGAGAGGCCGCACCATGAGGGATCTCAGATCTCTCGTAAGTGGTTTATTATTCATTGGGTTAGCTGGCGGAGAGCTACTTCGGAGTGGGGGAGGGTGAGCGGGCCGATTCGCCAACGCCCATGAGGTTCATGCGCCCTGCGTGTCAGATTTCGGCCCGGATTCAGAGTCGACAGGGCGGCGCCAGCTCACTTGGCCCTCGCTCCTGTTAAACTCTTTGTTCCAAACCTCGCGAAGATAGTCGACTTCGGGCAGGTGGGAGGCCTGGGGGGGTGCGTCGTCCCTCTCCAGGGCGTCGAGCAGAAAGAAGCCGTCCTCACCCACCGCCAACGCGAGCGCGTCCCTCTCCTCGCGTTGTTCCGGCGCCTTCCCGTCCACCCCGCTTCTGGCATACCTTACAAACCAATGCGGAAGCACGGTTTCTTTGAGCCAGGCCGGGTGGTAAATCGCGAGTTCATCCAGCGCGAGGTGCATGGCCCTTACCACGGCGGAGTAGCGGTTCAGCGCGGAGACGGTTTCCAGCATCGAAGTCGCGTCCACCTTCTTTTTATCTGACGACTGCGATTCGTAGAGGTCGCGAATCCTTTCCAGCAGACCATTCAAACACTCCAGGATCGCGGGATCCTCGATCAGTTTCCCGTGGTACTTGTTCAGATCGCTCTCAGCGAACCCCAGGCTGACGAGCGGGAGGTGCAATGCGTACTTCCAATCCACCCGGTTCAGCACGGCGGATGTCGCTTGGGAATTGGACAGACTCTCCAGGTACTGAAAAACGGTTACGAGAAAGAGAAGAGGAATTGTGGCGTGCGACTCAAGCCCGTTGTGACCGGGCTCCGGTTCGCAATCTCTGCATAGTTCCCCGAGTTGGTCCCCCACGCTCCGGTAGAAGGTGGCCTTCTTGAAGAGGGCCTTGCCTGCGGAGGCAGTGTCCTTTGGAATGGGGGGTATGCCTTTCTTCTTCATGGTGCCCCGTCCTCCTTCCCCACGGACCCGCTGGAGGTGTCAGAACCAAATTTACTTTTCCGCCTTACCCAATCTAACCTCCATCCGTTCTCCCGATCAGGGTACAGACTACGGATAAGGGTGCCGCGGGGCGTGTCGGGAAATCGCAGAGTGCAGTCGGAGCATCCGCAAGGACTACGGAGAGTCGACGGGTCGTGACAAACCCCTCGCGGGTCCGAGCATCCTGGCCGTGCTCCCCGCATTGGAGCAGGCTCCCCGGCCACCGGGGATGATCGGAGCCGAATTTTTCTTCACCGCGTCTGCCCGGAAAGCGTCCTCGTGAATTACGCACACGCCCAGCCGCCTCGGCATCCATGACCTTGCCGGGCTCACATGAAGACCCGCAGCGCTGGATCGCGGGCTTTCCGGCCATCACGGGCGCGACAGTCGAATCGAACACCCGGTGGTCGGGCGGCTTCACGCGGTCTGTTACCAAAAGTGGGGCCTGAGCATGGCCCCTGGGCAAACGGCACCCGGCGCGCCCCTCTCGGGCGGTCTCTGCCCCGGCCTGCGGTGTCGTGGCGCTCGCTCGGGGCTAGGGCGCCGGTTTCGCACCCGATGGCGTTCCGCGGCTCGATCCCGGCCGCGAGGCCCGGCTCACGAGCGGTATGTCCTCCCTGGCCAGGTACTGGTCGATCCCGTCCTCGATTTCACGGGGAAAGGACGGCACACTCCCGAGGAGTTTGTCCTGGTAAACGCGGAGCATGATCTCGCGGAAAATCGGCAGCGCGGTGCGCGCGCCGGTCTCCCTCTGTCCCAGGGGGCGATCGTCGTCGAAGCCGATCCGGACCGCCACGGTGATCCCCTGGGTTCCGTAGGTGGACCCCACGAAGAGCGCATCGCGAAAATTGCTCGTCGTTCCGGTCTTGCCCATCACTGGGACCGGGAAATCGCGGCGGTCGAGGCTGTGGGCGGTTCCACCGGGGAGCCGAACAACGCCCCGGAGCCCCTCCTGGATAGAGCGCAGGGCCGCGGAGTCGATCGCCCGCTTACCCTGCGGCGGCGCGTACAGCACATCCCCGGAGATGTCTGTCACGCGATCGATGACGTGGGGTTCCGCGACGACGCCCGAGGCGATGGCCCGATAGGCATCCGCTAACTCCAGCAGCCGCACCTCCGATGCTCCGAGCGCGGTGGAAAGGTACGGTTGCAGCGGCGTGCGGATCCCCATCTCATTGGCGCTCTGGATCACGGCCTTCACGCCGATCTCACGCGCGATCCAGACGGCCGCGGCATTGCGCGACTCGGCCAGGGCCTGCCGTATAGGAATCGTGCCCTTGAACTGGTTGTCGTAGTTGGCGATCCACTTGACACCGCCTGCGCTTCCGAGCGGGACGGCGATGGGCTCGTCGGGCACTGGAGTATCGAGACCCATTCCCGACTCGAATGCGGCCAGGTACACCAGCGGCTTCATCGCCGAGCCCGGCTGTCGCAGCGAGTCCGTGACGCGATTGAAGTCGGAGTAGCGGACGTCGCGATCCTGGTAGACCCGCCGTCCACCCGTTTCCGCGAGGATCGCCGCGTCCGCGTTTCCGAGCACGACCACCGAGCCCTGGATCACGCCTTTCCCCTTTGGGTTGCGCTTCTCGTACCTGGCAAGACCGTGCTCGAGGGCCTCGTTGACGATCGTCTGCACGCGCTCGTCGATCGTCGAGTTGACCGAAATCCGTCCCTGGAAAAGGTCTTCGACCCGGCAGCGGCTCCCGCCCCGCTTGCGCAAATCGTCGAGGACCTGCTCTATCGCTGCGGGAGCATTGGTCTTGATCGGGCTGCGGGGAACGACGCGGATCGGTTCGCCCTGGCAGCGCTTTGCGAGGCGCTCGGTAATGTAGCCGTTGCGAGCCATCATGGCGAGAATCTGGTTGCGGCGGATGCGCGCCCGCCGGCTGCGGGGCTTGGGCGCATAGACCTCGGGCGACTTGCCGATCGCAGCCAGGAGGGCCGCAGTGCCCGCATCGGCGGACGAATAGCTCGCCAGGGGCTTGTTAAAGTAGTACTCGGAGGCGGCGGCGAAGCCGTAGCGCCCGTTGCCCAGGTAAATGAAGCTGGCGTACCGGGCGAATATTTGGCGCTTGGCCTGTTCCTTTGAGCCGTAACGCCTGCGCATCTCGCGCTCGAGCCAGAGCGTCAGGCGCACCTCCTCCACCTTTCGAAGCAGCTTGTTGGTGGCGGAGGCGCCCAGGAACAGGGAGAGGAGCCTGGGTGCGCCCAGACCGGCATGGAAGATCGCATCGCGGTTGGTGCGGTTCGCCATATCCTGAAGGAAGTAACAGCGGACGAGTTGCTGCGTGAGCGTCGAGCCTCCCTGCGGCAGGAGCAGCCTCATCCCGTGACCGCCCTTCCACCATTCATCCAGCGATCGCGCCACCGTCTTCTCGGCGACCCTCGGCAACACGCGGTAATCCACACCGGAATGGGTGAAGAAGCGCTTGTCCTCGGCACTCAGAATCGCCTGCCGCAGGATGGGCGGCACTTGGTTGTAGGTCACGATTTGACGGTACTCGCGCGCAAGCTTGATCAGCACCTTGCCGTGCACGTCGCGGACGATGCCGGTCGTGGGGGGTTCGAACTGGACGAAGGACTCGAGGTCGGGAAGGTTGGTGCGGTCGAGGTACACGTGGTAAACCAGCCACGCCGCCGGAAAGAGCGGCAGCGCCAGGAAAAAGAGCGCAAGGCAGAGAAGCATGAGAACGCGACGGCGCGTGGCCTTCAGCCGTGCGGCCAGGCGTCTGGACACGAGCAGGCGCGCGTAGAGTGCCTTCATCCGCTCGTGAGCCGGGGGGAGTGGGTTCGCCGGCTCGGCGGCGCCTGGCTGGATAGGAAGACCAGGTCCCGCCCCTTGGTCCGGACTCGCGGCTGACTCGCTGCTTGGTACCGGCTCGTCACCGCCCTGCCATGACGCGCTCATGACCAGCTCGACAGGAGGTCGTGGCTCTGTCGTGTTCTCGCGCGCTCCACCGGGCCGGAGCCGATGATGGAAGCTCGTTCACTCACGTGGTACCTCACCTGTGGTCGTTGTTGTTGTCCTGGTGGCGTCCGCGGTTGTCACGGTTGTGGCGGTTGTCCTGATGCTGGCCATGATTGCCACGATCATGGTGTAACCCTCGGCGTTCGGGGCCCCGGACCCAGCACCCCGCCATGAGAACCAGTAGCCCGATGGCCGCAACGTAAAATAGGAGTCTCTTCATCGTCTTGCCTCCGTTCACTAGCCAATGGTCGGATCGTGTTCGTCCCCTCTGGCGTAGCCATCAGCCTTCTACGCCCCCTTCGCGGGCAAGAGCCGCGCCATTACCGGTCCGGACTTGAAGGTGAGCGCGGTCGCCGCGCCCGAGGGAAAAGAGTGCAGGGCCGATCTAAAGACTGCAACGTGACCGGCTCGTGGTGATCCCGCCTCGCCCCTGACGCGGTTTCAGACCGTGGGCAGGCGGGTCGAATCCGTCCTCATGTACAACTTATCTTCTGCCTGGAGTGCTGAACAGCGTATTGGCTACGCACTTTGATGCCGCACCGGACGTCGGGGAACTGCGGCAACAAGGGTGGGTATCCGTACTTCTTGCGGAGAGCACGTGGCGGTTGGCCCCATGCGCTGCCAACGACACCCACCGCTGAATCCGACTCCGCACCGGACGAGTCGAAGGGGACGGTCTTTGCAGGAGAAGCTGGCAAGGAGATGGCGTTCTCCGGGACAAGCGCCGGCCGGGGGATCGGGCCGACGATCATCCCTGGGGCGCCCAGGGCGGCCCGCACCGCCCTGCAGCGCCCGGGGTCAGCAACCTGGGACTTTGTCCGCGGTGTTCTCGTACGTTCATCCGGGAGGCTCGTCTTTCTGAGCCTTCTGGTTTGATTTTTCCCAGTTCTCTACGGCCCGAACGTCCTCGCGCCCCAAGTCCTCGTAGAGTTCGTGGGCCCGTTTGACCAGCGCTGGTGTCACATCGGACGGCTTCGCGGCCTGGGCATCAGGCTTCGGTTCGGTCGTGGCCTCAGGCCCGGGCTCCGCTTTAGCGTCAGCTGCGGGCTCGGGTTTAGCCTCCACCTCGGGCGGGACTGCGGGCTTGGCCTCCGCTTTCACGGGATCAAATATTCGGTAGGCGAGCAGTTTCACGCTGTCATTCACGAGGAACCAACCCAGAGCATAACCCCAAATGAACCCCGCCCGATTCGAGCCGCTGCAGGCAGGGAGTCGATGTCGGTCAGCAACTTCTCGTAGACCTCCCGATTGAACGCGCCAGCGGGGAACGGGTTCTATCGTCCATGCGAGAGCTCCCTGGATTTCCTGTAGCGCCGGATCAGGGCGTTGGTCGAGCTGTCATGCGAGAGCAAGGGGTCGTCCGTGCTTTCGAGCTCCTGGATCGTTCTTTTCGCCAGCACCTTGCCCAGTTCGACCCCCCACTGGTCGAAGGAGTCGATGCCCCAAATTGCGCCTTGAGTGAAGACGCTGTGCTCGTACAGCGCGACGAGCTTGCCCAGCGCCGCCGGGGTCAGCCGGTCCAGGAGGATCGTGTTGGACGGACGGTTGCCCTCGAAGGTGCGGTGCGGCACCAGCCAGGGCGGCGTGCCTTCGGCCTCGACCTCGCGCGAGGTTTTGCCGAAAGCCAATGCCTCCGTCTGGGCAAAGACGTTGGCCATGAGCAGGTCGTGGTGGCGCCCGAGGGAGTTGAGCGGCTCGACGAATCCGATGAAGTCGCAGGGAATGAGCCTGGTTCCCTGATGAATCAGCTGGTAGAAGGAGTGCTGGCCGTTGGTGCCCGGCTCACCCCAGTAGATCGGCCCGGTCTGGTAGTTGACCTCGGTTCCATCGAGCGTGACGTGCTTGCCGTTGCTCTCCATCGTGAGTTGCTGCAGGTATGCCGGGAAGCGCTTCAGGTACTGCTCATAGGGCAGGACCGCGGCGGTCTGCGCGCCGAAGAAGTCGTTGTACCAGAGGGCCAGGAGCCCCATGAGGACCGGCACGTTGCGCTCGAAGGGGGCCGTGCGGAAATGCTCGTCCATCTGGTGAAAGCCGTCGAGCATGGCGCGGAAATTCACGGGCCCGATGGCGATCATCGTCGAGAGCCCGATGGCGGAGTCCATGGAGTATCGCCCTCCGACCCAGTCCCAGAACTCGAACATGTTGGCGGCGTCGATGCCGAACGCGGTCACCTCCTCGGCGTTGGTCGAGACCGCCACGAAATGCCTGGCGACGGCGGCGGGTTTCTTCAAGGTCGCCAGGACCCAGTCGCGGGCCGTGTGGGCGTTGGTCATCGTCTCCAGGGTCGTGAAGGTCTTCGACGAGATGACGAACAGCGTTTCGGCGGCGTCTAGGTCGCGGGTGGCCTCGACGAAGTCGGTGCCGTCGATGTTGGAGACGAAGCGGAAGGTCAGGTCGCGCTGGCTGTAATATCTCAACGCTTCGTACGCCATCACGGGGCCCAGGTCAGACCCACCGATACCGATATTGATGACGTTGCGGATCGGCTTGCCGGTGTGGCCCTTCCACTCCCCGCTGCGCACCTGGGTGCAGAAGTCGGCCATCTTGTCGAGCACGGCGTGCACCCGGGGCACCACATCCTCGCCGTCCACGACGATCGATTGCCCCTCGGGGGCGCGCAGGGCCACGTGCAGGACGGCGCGCTTCTCGGTGACGTTGATCCTCTCGCCCCGGAACATCGCATCGATGCGGGAGCGAAGGCCGGATTCCTCGGCCAGTTGCAGAAGGAGGGCGACCGTCTCGTCCGTGATGCGGTTCTTGGAGTAGTCGAAGGTGAGGCCGGCGGCCTCGACGGCCATGCGCTCGCCGCGTTTCGGATCGTCGGCGAAAAGCTCTCGGAGGTTCAGCTTGCTTACCGTCGGGTAGTGGGCCTCAAGGGCTTTCCACGCCGCGCGTTTAGTGAGAGACGCGATGGCTGTCATGGTGAAACTTTCTTGGTTTTCGGCTCGCAGATCCCAGCCCGGGCGATGGCGAGAAATTGGTCGGCCTTCAGGCTGGCACCGCCGATGAGGGCGCCGTCCACGCCGGGACGATGGAGCAGCGCGTCCGCACTAGCGGGCTTGACGCTTCCTCCGTAAAGCACGCCGAGCGCAAGGGCCGACTTCTCCCCGAACAGCTTGCCAATGGAGACCCGAATGAGTTCGTGTGTCTCCTGGACCTGCCGGGGGATGGCCCGGTGTCCTTTGTCACCGATCGCCCAGACCGGTTCGTAGGCGATGGTCAGACGGGGCAGGGTGTCCTCCGGCAGGTCGGCCAGCCCCTGGATGAGTTGCCGGTCGAGCACCGAATAGGTCCGATTCGCCTTGCGCTGGTTAAGGGTCTCGCCGATGCACAGGATTACGTCGAGGCCGGCGGTCAGGGCAGCCAGAACCTTCTGGTTGATGAACGCATTGGATTCACCCTGCGTATGCCGGCGTTCGCTGTGCCCGATTATGACGACCTTGCAGCCGACATCGAGGAGCATGGTCGGGCTGACCTCGCCGGTGAACGCGCCTTCCTTTTCGGGATAGAGGTTCTGCGCTCCGAGCGCGACGCGGCTGCCCCTGAGAATCTTCCCGACGAGGGCCAGATATGGAAAGGGCGGGCAGAGCGTGACGGATATGCGGTCGTCGTTGCCCACGCCTTCCACGACCGCCTTGGCCAGCCGTCCGGCCTCTTTGGCAGTGGTATACATTTTCCAGTTGCCGACCACGGATTTCTTTCGCATGTCTGGCCTCCAGTGGGTGTTCACCCAATCCTTGCGAGGTGATTCGCCACGCGGCGCGCTCTCCTTACCGTGCCGATTCTGTGGCGGCGACGTAGTCGCCACGGCGCGCGGCCCGATTGCACCGGGCCCGATGAAGCAGGGCTTCCTGTGCCGCCGGTACGTTGTCCTTTTCGCCTTTCCAGATCTCCAGGGCCGGCTGCTGGATCGCGCGGGCAAAGGAAAACGCCAGCGCCCACGGCACTCGCGACTTGAACCCGGCATTCATGGCGTTCAACCGGACCGAAGCCAGCTCGGGGGATTGGCCCCCAGACAGGAATGCGATTCCCGGAACGTCGGCGGGGACGGTTCGAAGGAGGCCGCCCACCGTGGCGTCAACCACTTCGTCCACTTCTTCCTGCTGTGGGCAGTCCAATCCGGGTAGCACCATGTTGGGCTTCAGAATCATGCCCTCCAGCATCACGCGCTGCGTGCAGAGCTGGTCGAAAACCGTTCGCAGGACCTCCTCCGTCACCTCGCGGCACCGTCCCAGGGTATGGCCGCCGTCCATGAGCACTTCCGGTTCGACGACGGGGACGAGTCCAGCCTCCTGGCACAGCGCAGCATAGCGGGCCAATGCGTTCGCATTGGCCTCCACGCACCCCCGGGTGGGGATGACATCATCCAGGGCGATCACCGCGCGCCACTTGGCGAAACGCGCGCCCAGTCTGCAGTACACGGACAGGCGTTCGCGCAATCCGTCGAGACCTTCGGTGATCTTCTCTCCCGGATGCCCCGCCATATCCTTGGCGCCCGCGTCCACTTTGATGCCGGGAATTACTCCCGCACCGGTGAGCACTTCGATGAAGGGGGTGCCGTCCTCCTTCTGTTGGTGGATCGTCTCGTCGCAGAGGATCGCACCGCTGATGGACTCGCCGAGGCCGGGCGCAGTCACGATCAGCTCCCGGTAGGCTCGTCGGGCCGCTTCGGTCTGGGCGATCCCCAGGGCGGTGAACCGCTTGTTGCAGGTGGGGTTGCTCTCATCTATCGCCAGCAGGCCCTTGTCGCCCGCGACCATCGCCCTCGCGGTATCCATCAGCTCTTGCGCGTTCATTGTCGGGCGCCCCATTTCCAGTTCCTGATTTCGGGCATGTCCTGGCCGTTCTTGTCGATGTACGCCTTGTGTTCGACCAGCTTGTCTTCGAGCCGCCGTTTCAGGGCTACGCCCCTATCGCCTGTCTGCGGCAGGCGGTCGATGGTGTCCATCACGAGGTGGAAGCGGTCCAGATCGTTGAGCACCGTCATGTCGAAGGGCGTGGTGATGGTGCCTTCCTCCTTGTAGCCGCGGACGTGGATATTGTCGTGGTTGGTACGGCGGTAGGTCAGCCGGTGGATCAACCACGGGTACCCGTGGAAGGCGAAGATGACAGGTTTGTCTTTGGTGAACAGATTGTCGAAATCCACATCGGAGAGCCCGTGCGGGTGCTCGGATTGGGGCTCCAGCTTCATGAGGTCGACGACGTTGACGACCCGGACCTTCAGGTCGGGCAGATGCTCGCGCATGATGGAGACGGCGGCGAGGGTCTCCCTCGTCGGCACGTCGCCGCAGCAGGCCATGACCACGTCGGGCGCCGCGCCCTGGTCACTGCTCGCCCACGGCCAGACGCCGATGCCTTCGGTGCAGTGCTTCACGGCGGCGTCCATGGTCAGCCACTGCGGCGCTTGGTACTTGCCGGCGATCACGACGTTGACGTAGTGGCGGCTCCTCAGGCAGTGGTCCCAGACCGAGAGCAGACAGTTGGCGTCCGGCGGAAGATAGACGCGCACGACGGAGGCCTTCTTGTTGACCACGTGGTCGATGAAGCCGGGGTCCTGGTGGGTGAAGCCGTTATGCATCTGCTGCCAGACGTGGGATGCGAGGAGATAATTCAGCGACGCGATCTTCCTCCGCCACGGCAGATCGGCCGTGACTTTGAGCCACTTGGCGTGCTGGTTGAACATTGAGTCGATGATGTGGATGAACGCCTCGTAGCAATTGAACAGCCCGTGCCGGCCGGTGAGCAGGTATCCCTCGAGCCAGCCCTCGCACTGGTGTTCGCTCAGCATCTCCATGACGCGGCCTTCCGGGGCGAGAAACTCGTCGTTGTCCTTCGTCCGCGCGTCCCACTGCCGGTCGGTCGCCTCGAACACCGCGTTCAACCGGTTGGACAGGGTCTCATCGGGGCCGAAGATCCGGAAATTGCGCTGCTCCTGGTTGAGCTTGATCACATCGCGCAGAAACACTCCGAGTTCGTGCGTGTCGGCGGCCTGAACCGACCCGGGTGACGGTACCTCGACCGCGTACTTCCGAAAGTCGGGCATAGCCAAATCGCGCAGCAGCAATCCTCCGTTGGCGTGGGGATTAGCGCCCATGCGTCGCTGGCCCTTGGGCGCCAATTCGGCCAACTCCGGCTTCAGGCGGCCCTGCTCGTCGAAGAGTTCCTCGGTTTGGTAGCTTCGGAGCCATTCTTCCAGAAGCTTGAGGTGTTCGGGATGGGTGGCATCCACGGCGATCGGGACCTGGTGGGCGCGGAAGGTGCCCTCAATCTGCAGGCCATCCAACCACTTCGGCCCCGTCCAGCCCTTGGGCGACTTGAGGACGATCATGGGCCAGCGCGGACGGGCGAGGTCAGTCCCTGGATTGGATCTGCCGCGCGCGTCGTGCTGGATCTGCTTGATTTCCCCCACCGCCATGTCGAGCGCCGAGGCCATAGCCTGGTGCATCGGCTCCGGCTCGTGACCCTCCACGAAGATGGGGGTCCACCCGCAGCCCCGAAAAAACTGCTCCAATTCCTCGTGGGTGATGCGGGCGGGCACGGTCGGGTTGGCGATCTTGTAGCCGTTTAGATGCAAGATCGGCAGCACGGCGCCGTCCGTGGCGGGATCGAGAAACTTGTTGGACTGCCACGATGTGGCCAGCGGCCCGGTCTCAGCCTCGCCGTCGCCCACACAGCAGGCGACGATGAGGTCGGGGTTGTCGAAGACCGCTCCGAAGGAATGGCTGAGCGAATAGCCCAGTTCGCCGCCCTCGTGGATGGAGCCCGGGCACTCCGGCGAGGCGTGGCTTGGGATGCCTCCGGGAAACGAAAACTGAAGAAAGAGCTTCCGGAGCCCGGCCTCGTCCTGGCTGATGTTCGGATAGATCTCGCTGTATGTGCCCTCGAGGTAGGTGTTGCCCACGACCGCCGGCCCGCCGTGCCCTGGGCCGGAGACGTAAATCATGTCGAGGTCGTACTTCTTGATGATCCGGTTCAGGTGCACGTAGATGAAGTTCTGCCCGGGAGTCGTGCCCCAGTGTCCCAGAAGCATGTGCTTCACGTCCGAGAGCGCCAGAGGCCGCTTTAGAAGCGGGTTGTCGTAGAGATAGATCTGGCCTACCGAGAGATAGTTGGCGGCGCGCCAGTAGGCGTCCATCCTTTTCAGAAGTTCAGGGGAAAGCGTTCTAGTCTTCACAGTTCGATCCTCCAGCGCAGCCGTTCAAGCGCTCCAATATCCGTCGGCCTTATAGTGGCGATGCAGTTTCGCCTCGTAATCCCGAGACGGCGTGGTCTCGTCGGTGTATTCCGGAGACTGCCTGATAGCCTCACGGGCAAGATTGACGAAGACCTTCGACTCGCCCCAACCGACGCGCTCGATCCATCTCGGGGACAGGAGGACCTTCTTCCCCGGCCACCACTTCCCCGTATCGACGACCAGATATCGGATCGCCCACGTCTCGTCATCGATGATGAAGTCCTTGACGTGACCGATCTCGCCGTCCGAGGCCTGAATGTCATGGCCAGCGACATCGTGCGTGCTTCGCAAGTGGGCATCCCACGCCTTCTCTGCATGGGTAGGCGCTGTCAACTTTGTCAAGCTCGCGCATGGGGTAAGGATAGTACCCCCACATGTAGGGGCCGCTCCAATAGTTGGGCCATCCGAAATGATCGTGGTAAGCCTCCTCGAACTGTCGTGAGACGGGCTTGTCACTGTCCAGGGACGGGCTGTCCTCGATCTGTTTTCTGGTCAAATCGATGGCGATGCTCTGCGCCTTGCTATTCACGGCGAGAAGCGCATACGGGGAGATCAGCACCTGCCTGAACGAGATCCACTGCCCCGTGTCGACGACCAGATAGCGAATCGCCCAGTGGCGGTCATCGAAGTAGAAGTCCTTGACCTTCCCCATTTCCCCGTCGAGGCTGTGGAGCTTGTAACCCATCAGCGCTACGGATTTGATCAACATGGTGGAACTCCTTTCGTTCTTTGAGTTTCGCTCCCTGCCTGCCGCGGTTGCCCTATTGGCACCGTGTTCGAGGATTACTTTGTCGCGTGGCCGAAATTTCTTCCTTCTCGGGTTACGCCAAGGCCGAGAACGCGACACACCGTCTCGGCGATCACGCGCTCCTCGTCCGTGGGAATGACGCGCACCGGGACCCGACTAGCCCGTGCGGAGATCACGCCCTCATTCGCGGCGTTTCGCTCCTCTTCGAGTTCTATACCAAGGAATCCCAGACCGTCGCAGATGCGGGCGCGGACCGTGGGTGCGTTCTCCCCGACGCCGCCCGCGAACACCAGCGTGTCCAGTCCGCCCAGCGCCGCCGCGAAGGCGCCGATCCACTTCTTGACCTGGTAGCAGAAGAGCGCGACCGCCTCGGCCGCCCGCACGTCGTTCGTTTCCCGGTCGACAAGGTCACGCATGTCCGAACTGGTCTCCGACACGCCGAGCAGCCCGGACCGGAGGTTCGCCATCTCGTTGAACTGCTTGGCGCTCATGGCTTCGGTGCGCGCCAGGTACCCGACCAGTCCCGGATCCAGATCGCCGGAGCGGGTGCTCATCATCATCCCGGATGTCGGCGTGAATCCCATGCTCGTGTCGATGGACTTGCCGCCTCGCACTGCTGCCAGGCTAGCGCCGCTGCCGAGGTGGGCGAGGATGACCCGGCCCCGTGCCGCTTCCGCGCCGGCCAGGCGGGCCAGCTCTCCCATGAGAAACGCGTAGGACAACCCGTGGAACCCGTATCGGAGCACACCCTGAGCTTCATAGCGGCGCGGGATCGGCAGCAGCCGGGCCACGCGCGGAAGGTCCTGGTGAAACGCCGTGTCGAAACACGCGACCTGGGGCAGATCGGGAAAACGGCGATGGAACGCCTCGGTCAAGAGGATCTCTTCGGGCAAGTGCTCGGGATCGAAGGGGCTGAGCCGTCGCAGTTCCTCGATCATCTCCGGCAGTGATTCGCTCCGGGTCGCTGTACTTCGGTCCGCCTTGAACCACGCGATGCCCCACCGCGGCCAATGCGTCGTGTTCGCGGCGAAGTCCTCGATCCAATCCATGAGAGCGCCCACCGCCGCCGCGTGATCCGTGCGCCGCCAGTGGACGCGAAAAGGTATCCTCCGGCTTCGAGCCCTTCGCGCGAAAGGTGGCCTCGGTTCCCTCCAATGCTTTCGATCGCTCCCTCCAGAACCAGGCGGAGCGGGTCTCCGGCCTCGAACACCGCGAACTTGATGCTCGACGAGCCCCCGTTGAGAGTCAGGATGCGCGGCTTGTTTGGTTTCATCGTGGCACCTCAGTACAGGTCTATCGGCAATTCACAATGCCCGTGGCTGCTCTTCCGACCGCCAGTGCGCTTCAATCTGTTCGAGACTTTTTCCCTTGGTTTCCGGCACCAGGAAAAAGGAAAAAGTCCACGTGCCGATGCCAATGGCCCCGTACAACCAGAAGGTGGCGGCCTTGCCGAGGACTTCCATGAGCGTCAAAAACGACAGGGCCACGATCAGATTGGCGCCCCAATTGGCGACCGTTGCAATGCTCATGGCCCGGCCTCGGATGCGCAACGGATACATTTCCGAAATCAACAGCCAGAAGACCGGCCCCATCCCCACCGCGAACGATCCGACGTAGGTCATAACGACGATCAGCGCAATCATCCCCAGGCTGCCGGTCAATTGTGGAAGCGAAAAGGCCAGCCCCAGCACGACAAGGCTCAGCGTCATTCCCGCCAGGCTGATCAACAGGAGCGGCCGCCGCCCGATCCGATCGATCAGCTGCAGGGATACGACGGTCATTACGACGTTGATAAGTCCGACGCCGACGCTGGCAAGAATCGCCACCGATGACGAGGACATTCCGGCAAGCTTGAAGATGGTCGGGCCGTAATAGACGATCGTGTTGATGCCGGTGATCTGCTGTGCGATCGCCAGTCCAACACCCACGATCATCGCCACGCGAAGGTGTGGACTGAGCAGTGCGGACCAGTGTTCCTCTTGCTGCGCCGCGCTTTGCTGTATGGCGCTGAGCTCGCCTTCGACTGTTTCCGGGGCTCGCATCCGTTTCAGCACGGCCCGGGCTTGATCCATGCGTTCGCGACCGACGAGCCATCGCGGGCTGTTGGGAATGAGCATCAGTCCGATTCCAAAGGCGCCGGCCGGAACAACCGCCAGCGCGAACATCCAGCGCCATCCTTCAGATCCGGCAAAGCTGTAGTCAACGAGGTAGGAGAGGACGATGCCGCTGGTGATCGCGAGTTGGTTAAGCGAAACGAGTTTTCCGCGGATATCGACCGGGGCGATTTCGGAAATGTAAAGCGGCGACACAAACGAAGCGATACCTATGGCGACTCCGACAACGACCCGGGCGGCCACCAGCCATCCAACGGTTGGTGCCAAAGCCGCCCCGATAGCGCCCAGAGTGAAAACTGCCGAGGTAATCAGCAACAATTTCCGACGTCCAAGACGGTCGGCCAGAAATCCTCCGACCAAGGAGCCCGCAACGCATCCCAACAGGACCGAGCTGACGACGATTCCCTCCATCCCCGAGGAAAGGGAGAACTGTTTCTTGATGAACAGGATGGCTCCGGAGATGACACCGATGTCATAGCCGAACAGCATTCCGCCCAGCGCCGTGGTGGCGGCGGCAAGATAGACAAAGCGCTTCCCGTTCGTCTCAGGTCGATTCTTCACCAGCCTCACTCCTTTCATGAGGAGCGGCTCCATTCATCCGCCGTTTGAGGCCCTCGACGCGTGCACCAGCGGGCGATGGTGCCCAGCCGTGAGGCCCACGGACGTTGATGGCGACGCACATCCGATCGCCGATGTTGCAGTAGCCGACCACATGCTCGTCCGTGTGATAGTCGAGTCCGACAATCGAAAGTTTTTTCATGTCGAAGCCAGATCGCTCCAACTCCTTGATCGCCGCTTCGGCGGTCGTGTGCGAATTGGATAAATCGCCACGACGAAGCTGTTCTTGTCCATGCTCTTCTCGTCCTGTGCCGTTGTGTTCTTTGTTTTCAATATTTCTCACGTTCGTTTTTTTCTTGGGCTCCCCTTGAGAATCTGTGCACGCTATGAGGGCACTACCTGGGGCTAACAACCGGATAACACTGTGCTTACGCTTCGCCAATGATCCCAGTGGAGGCACCATGCATGAATCAGTAGCAGCATCGGTTGTGGGTGGTGTGGAGAACCCAGGGCATCACTCGGGTCATCAAACTGGGTTCTCCAAGCCCGGTGGGAAAGCCGCAGGCTTTTCCATGGGGCGTCAGCATCCACAACCCTCTGAATTCTCTCTTGATTAGCCATCGGCTTAACCGAATTTCTTGCACAGATTCTTGTGAGGAGCCTTTTCTTGATTCATAGATGCCCCCGTTAGCCTGCAACCCGCAGGATTCGAGTTTCGCGCGCGTGGAGTCGCAATCCGTGTGAAGGATGCTCCGAATGCCCAAGCCCTCCGCGACCTGGACGAACATGTGTGTGTTTTCGATATAGACGATCTCTTCGGCGGGAACCTGGGCTATGTCCAGCGCAAGCCGAAAGATGTCCGCGTCGGGCTTGCGGAGGTGGACAAAGCAGGAGGAAACGAAGAAATCCGCGATCGCATCAAGCCTGAAGGTGCGAATCCGGTATGCATTCAGTTCGCGCCCTTCGTTGCTGACCACGGCGATCTTCAGGGCGTACTTTGTTTTCAGTGCGTGGACCAGTTCGATCATTTCGGGGTAGGGCTTTGACTGCGCGAACATGAATTTCCTGAACTGGGTTCGGGTAAACGGTCGCTTCTGATAGAAGACCACACGGCCCAGATACTCGTCGAGCGTTAGCTTCCCCTCCTCGTAGGTGTCGAAGGTCAGGTGATGCCGGGCCTCCATCTCCGTCCACTCCAGTTTGAAGTGGATCGCCGCCCGCTTGCGGGCAAGATGATCCCACCCGTTGGTGAGCAGGACACCGCCGATATCCACAAACATGCAGGTGATCGTGTTCGCTCTCTTCATCCTCGTCCCTCCCCTGATGGTCGTGGCGTGGCCGCCAATGCTTCATCGACGATGGCCTGGGCCTCCTCCAGGAGACGATGCAAATGATCGGCTCCCTGAAAGCTCTCCGCATAGATCTTGTAGATGTCTTCCGTCCCCGACGGGCGCGCCGCGAACCATCCGTTCTCGGCGATCACCTTCAGCCCTCCGATGGGTGCCCCGTTGCCCGGCGCGCGGGTGAGGACCGCCTGGATTTTTTCGCCCGCCAGGTCGGATAGCTTGACCTGCTCGGGTGAGAGCTTCCCAAGCCGTCTCTTTTGTTCCGGAGTGGCAGGCGCCTCAACGCGGTCGTACACCGGCGCACCGAACTCGACCGTGAGGTCGCGGTAGAGTTCGCCGGTGTCGCGGTCCATCCGGGCCGTTATCTCCGCTGCGAGCAAGGCGGGGATGATTCCGTCCTTGTCCGTCGTCCAGACGCTGCCATCCCGCCGGGCAAAGGACGCCCCCGCGCTCTCTTCGCCGCCGAAGCCGAGCGAGCCGTCGAGCAGGCCGTCCACGAACCACTTAAAGCCGACGGGCACCTCGTAGAGCCTGCGCCCGAGCTTCGCGGTGACGCGATCGATCATCTGGCTGCTCACCACGGTCTTCCCGACCGCCGCATGGGTGCTCCACCCCGGTCGGTGCCGGAAGAGATAGGAGATGGCGACGGCGAGGTAATGGTTGGGGGGAAGCAAGCCCGTGCTTCGGGTGACGATTCCGTGCCGGTCGTGGTCGGTGTCGCAGGCGAAGGCGACGTCAAAACGATCCTTCAGGCCGATTAAGCTCTGCATGGCATAGGGGGAGGACGGGTCCATGCGGATCTGGCCGTCCCAGTCGACCGTCATGAAGCGAAAGGTCGGATCGACGGCCTTGTTCACCACGGTGAGGTTCAAGCCGTAGCGGTCGGCAATGGGTTCCCAGTAGTGAACCCCGGCGCCGCCGAGCGGATCGACACCCATGCGGATATCCGCGGCGCGGACGGCGTCCATGTCGACCACGTTGGCGAGATCGGAGATGTATGCACTGAGATAGTCGTGCCGGTGCGTCGTAGGAGCGCGGAGCCCTCTCTCGAAGGGAATCCTCTTGAGGCCCCGAAGGTCATTCTCCAGCAGCTCGTTGGCCTTGGTCTCGATCCAGTCGGTGACGGCGGATTTCGCCGGTCCGCCGTTTGGAGAATTGTATTTGAACCCGCCGTCGTGCGGCGGATTGTGCGACGGCGTGATCACGACGCCGTCGGCGAACCCCGTCTTGCGCCCGCGGTTGTAAGTGAGGATCGCATGAGACACCACGGGAGTCGGGGTATATTCGTCTCCCTCGGCGATCATGAGGTCCACGCCGTTGGCCGCAAACACCTCGACCGCGCTGGCAGAAGCCGGCACGGACAGCGCGTGCGTGTCCATGCCGAGAAACAGCGGGCCGTCGATCTTCTTCCGTTCGCGGTACAGGCAAATGGCCTGACTGATGGCGAGGATATGTCTTTCGTTGAAGGACCTGCCGAGGGCCGAGCCGCGGTGCCCAGAGGTACCGAAGGCCACCCGCTGCTCGGGTACCGAGGCGTCGGGCATCTCGGTGTAGTAGGCCGTGATGAGCCTTGGCACGTCGACGAGGATTGTCGGCGGGGCCGGCTTGCCCGCCAGGGGGCTGACCTTTGAGGGGATATCGTTGGGGACATTCATTGGGCACCTGCGGTATCGCTGAGCCGGGCCGCAAACGGGGCAGACCGCGTCATCGGGACACCTCCGTAGGCTTGGGGTTGTGCCAGCCGCCATCTTTTGCGATCAGCGTGTCCGCCGCTTTCGGCCCCCAGCTGCCGCGCCTGTAAGGGTGGACCCGCTGGTGGGTCTTAAGGACCGGATCGACCGCCGCCCACGCGGCTTCCACCGAATCTTCGCGGGTAAAGAGTGCTCCATCTCCGCGCATGGCGTCTCCCAGGAGCCTTTCGTAGGGTGATTTCTCTCCCGGCTGTTCTTCGGCCAGGTAAAGCTCTCGCTGCTCGCCGACGAACTCCTTCCCCGCGCGCTTGACGCGAGCGGCGATGGCGACGGCCGAGCTCGGGGAGAGCCTGAAGCGCAGGTAGTTTGCCAAGCCGATGGCCGGCGTCGAATCGGCAAATAGTCTTTGAGGCGGCGGTTTCAGCTCGACCAAGACCTCGGCCACCGTATCGGCCAGGCACTTGCCGGATCGGAGGTACCACGGCACCCCTTCCCAACGCCACGAGTCGATAAAGAGCCGCAGGGCGCAGAAGGTCTCTATGTCGGAGTCCTTCGCCACGCCAGGCTCCCTCCGATAGCCCGCGTATTGGCCGCGCACCACGTCCTCTGGCTTGAGGGGGCGCATGGCCTGGAATACCTTGGCCTTCTCCGTGTGCACGGCGCCGTAATCCCTATAGGCCGGAGGTTCCATGGCCAGGAGTGCGACGACCTGGAAGAGGTGGTTCTGGATCACGTCGCGCAAGCATCCGGCGCTCTCGTAAAAGGCGCCGCGCTTCTCCACGCCGAAATTCTCGGCCAGGGTGATCTGGACGCTGGCCACGCAGTTGCGGTTCCAGATCGGTTCGAGGAACGAATTCGCGAAACGGAAATAGAGGATATTCATGATCGCTTCCTTCCCGAGGAAGTGATCGATACGGAAGATCGAGTCTTCCGGGAAGACTGAGTGCGCGACGCGGTTGAGTTCCCGGGCCGAGGCCAGGTCTCGTCCGAAGGGCTTTTCGACGATGACGCGCGCATGGTCCGCCAGGCCCGCGGCGCCGAGCCCTTTGATCACCGTCTCGAAGAGGGAGGGCGGGATGGCGAGGTAGTGCGCCGGGCGGCGAGCGCTACCCAGTGCCGTCTTGATGGCGGTGAAGGTGCCGCGGTCGTTATAGTCGCCGCCCACGTACCTGAACAGGGACAGAAGGTGGTCGAGGGCGGGTTGGTCATTGATCCCGCCCGATCGATCGATGCTGTCCTTAACCCGGTCCCGGAGATCATCCAGACTCCACTTCGGGAAGGCGACGCCGATGACCGGGACCTTCAAGGCGCCTCGTTTCGCCAGCGCGTAGAGCGCGGGGAAGATCATCTTGTGGGCGAGATCGCCCGTGACGCCGAAGAGCACCAGGGCGTCCGATCGGGATGCGGTCATCGGTCACCTCCCTCCGGATCTGCGGCCTTCTCCTCGTGGCCGCCAAACTCGAAACGCATGGCCGACAGCAGCTTGTCCGCGAAATCTGCCTCGCCGCGCGAGGCGAAGCGTTCATACAGCGCCGCGCTGAGCACGGGAGCCGGGACCGCTTCGTCGATGGCGGCCTTGATCGTCCAGCGCCCCTCGCCCGAATCCGACACCCGGCCGGTGAACTTCTTCAGATCGGGACTCTTGAGGAGCGCCATGGCGGTCAGGTCCAGGAGCCAGGAGGCGATGACGCTGCCGCGCCGCCATACCTCTGTGATGTCCGTAA
>CAVRTJ010000002.1:0-48334 GCA_963724125.1 uncultured Acidobacteriota bacterium | reverse complement strand
CCATGGAGGCCTTCGCCAGCGACGGTTCGCTCCTCCCCGAACAGGTGTGGGACGCACCGGACATCCCGGAGCGAGAGCTGCGCCTGGGCCGTCCGTCCGGTTCGGCCATGCCCCTGGTCTGGGCCCATTCCGAGCACGTCAAGCTCCTGCGTTCCCTGCGGGACGGCTGCGTCTTCGACATGCCACCCCAGACAGCCGAGCGCTACGTCCGTGGCGGGGCCGAGTCGCCCTTCACCATCTGGCGATTCAACCACAAGTGCCGGCACCTGGCGGCCGGGACCGCCCTGCGGGTCGAGACCCTGGCTCCCGCGACGATCCGCTGGAGCGACGACGGTTGGAAGACCGCGCACGATACCCGCACCCACAATACGGGCCTCGGCGTCCACGTGGCGGATCTGCCCACCAACGGCCTCGAGAAGGGGCGCACCGTCGTCTTCACCTTCCACTGGTCATCCCCGGAGCGGTGGGAAGGCGCGGACTTCGAGGTGGCCGTCGCATGACGTGACCGCCGAGTGCGCACGCCATCCACCAACCGCGGTCCGCCAGGAATAGTGTGCGTAACAGGTCTGTTGACTCTCTCCATTGAGGAGAGGACGCTCCATGATCAACGCTGTCTGCATGACTTGCGGCGCGCAGTTTCCCGAAAGCGGGACCCCTCCGGAACGCTGCCCGGTATGCGAAGACGAGCGCCAGTTCGTGGGCTGGGAGGGACAGCGCTGGACGACGCTCGACGACCTGGGCCGGGACCACCGAACACGTATCCAGGACGATTCAGGATTGCTGGGCATCGGCATCGAACCGGCCTTCGCCATCGGGCAGCGGGCGCTCCTTGTGGAAACGCCCGAGGGGAATGTTCTGTGGGACTGCATCCCTCTCATCGACGACGATGCCGTTTCCGCCGTCGAAGCGCGCGGCGGTCTTGCCGCCATCGCCATCAGCCACCCGCATTACTACACGGCGATGATCGAGTGGAGCCGTGCCTTCGGGGACGTCCCGATCCACCTGCACGAGGCGGACCGCCGGTGGGTGATGCGGCCGGATCCCGCTGTCCGGTTCTGGAAGGGCGATGAACTGGAACTCCCTGGCGGCCTCACTCTTGTCAGGCTGGGCGGGCATTTCTCCGGAGGTGCGGTCTTGCACATTGACCGTGGCGGGGGCATGCTGCTCACGGGAGATATCGTTCAGGTCGTGATGGACCGGCGCTGGGTCAGCTTCATGTACTCGTACCCCAACCTTATTCCGCTTTCGGCCGGGCAGGTGCGAGGGATGGCTCAGCGGCTTGAGGGTTATACGTTCAACCGCATCTATGGGGCCTGGTGGGGGCGCAACGTTCTATCGGACGCGAAGGAGACAGTCAGGCGGTCGGCGGCCCGCTACATAGCCGCCCTGGAAGGCTGACACATTTGTTCAAGGAGAGCCCGGGCGCCGTCGGCGGAGGAGGTTTTCGTCCGCCGACGGTCTTCGGAGGAAGGCCCCCCTGAGGGGCTATTTGAAGATATGGAGGTTACCAATGGCCAAGATTCCCGCCTATGCGGCGGCGGAAGCGAAGGCTCCGCTGACGCCCTACACCGTGGAGCGCCGCGAGCCCGGTGAGCACGACGTGCTCATCGATATTCTCTTTTGCGGCGTGTGCCACTCGGACATCCACCAGGCGCGCGACGAGTGGGGGAACAGCATCTTTCCCATGGTTCCCGGCCACGAGATCATAGGGCGCGTGAGCCGCGTCGGTGCCCATGTCACGAAATTCAAGCCTGGCGACATGGCGGGCGTGGGCTGTATGGTCGATTCGTGCAGGGACTGCGATCCGTGCCGGCGCGACCTCGAGCAGTTCTGCTACAAGGGCGCGGCCTTCACATACAATGGCACCGAGATGGACCGCGAGACGCCGACGTTCGGCGGCTACTCCACGCAGGTCGTGGTGGACGAGGCTTTCACGCTGAAGGTCCCGGAGGGTCTCGACCCGGCCGGCGCAGCGCCGCTTCTGTGCGCCGGCATCACCACCTACTCGCCGCTCCGGCAGTGGAACTGCAAGCCCGGCGACAAGGTGGGCGTGGTCGGCCTGGGCGGCCTGGGGCACATGGCCGTCAAACTCGCCGCCTCCATGGGTGCCGAGGTCACCATGCTTTCGACCTCTCCGTCCAAGGAGGCGGACGCCCGTCGCCTCGGGGCGCACGACTTCGTCCTGACGAGCGAGGATGGTGCCTTCGAAAAACTCGCGAACCGCTTCGACCTCATCATCGACAGCGTCTCGGCGCCGCACGACTACAACCAGTACCTGAGCACGCTGCGGGTGGGCGGCGTCATGGTGCTCCTGGGCGTGCCGCCCGAAGCCGTACCCGTGCAGGCCTTTTCGCTGATCGGCGGCAACCGGCGCCTGGCGGGGTCCCTCATAGGGGGCATCAAGGAGACGCAGGAGATGCTCGACTACTGCGCGGCGCACAACATCGTCTCCGACGTCGAGATCATTCCCATTCAGAAGATCAACGAGGCCTACGAGCGCGTCCTCAAGAGCAACGTCCGCTACCGCTTCGTCATCGACATCGCCAGCCTGAAGAAGTGAGTAGGTGATTAGGAAAGTAGGTGACGAGGGCGCGGGAAGGCCTTCGAAGAGCTGACGGCCGACCGCCGGCCGTCTCACCATTGATGCACCGGGCGAGGCTCCGACCTCTTAATCCTTTATCCAGGCTGGCAGTTCGTAGGC
Source organism: uncultured Acidobacteriota bacterium (assembly GCA_963724125.1). Lineage (GTDB taxonomy): Bacteria > Acidobacteriota > UBA4820 > UBA4820 > DSQY01 > CAVRTJ01. The sequence continues at coordinate 45,633 of CAVRTJ010000002.1, read as the reverse complement.
TTTCCCCGGCGTTCCGCCGAGTGCCAGAATGGTGGCGCCGCTTCCCCCGGGAACCAGCTTGCGTTTCTGCTGCGGCCCCACGCGGGCGAGCATGCCCGGTTTCAGCTCCCAACTCTCGGTTCCCGCCTGCAGCATGGCACTCCCTTCGAGTACGACGTACACCTCTTCCTGCCCGTCCTTCACGTGGTCGTGTTCGGGGTAGTCCGGCCAATCGGGCGGCAGCCTGAGCACGTTCATGCCCCACGCGCTCACGCCCAGGCCCTTGCCCGCATAGAGAAACTGCTCACTGTGGCCTTTGAGTTCGTCGAAGCGTTTTACGGTCACGTCCAACATTGTGCCTCCTCAGTTCGCCGAATGACGACGACTACCCGTTACAACGATGCGAGGAGGCGAACTGTTTCAAAAGCCGATCTCCGGCCGCGGAACCGCTTGTTGAATAGTCGCCGACATCGCCAGACCGAGATGACTTCTCCGGCAATTCCAGGCTTCTATCCGCTCCTGTAGGCGGGCTGGGAATGACAATATCCACCGCTCCGAGATGAACAAAGCCTTCCTGCACATTGATGTCAGCATGCAATTCCTGATAAGCTATTTATTGAGGAAGAGCCGGCCAATGCGAGAGGTGTGCGCGGCCTTGGGCCAAACATCCTTCTCTGCCGAGAAAGGGGGATTGATGAAGCGACTATTCGCAGCTGTTCTGTTGGTCTTCTGGATACCGCTAGCCCTTTTCGCCGTGGACATGTCCTGGAAGCGGTCACTCCAGAAAGGCTCGTCCGAAGAACTTGTCAAGGTCTACAAGGATCTTACTGAGCCACGGCCACAGTGGAAGATTGAAACGGCTGGCCTGACGATCAACCGGCCTGCTTTCAAGATGGTACTCGGAAAAGGGACCCTCTACGCCGACGGAAGCCAGAATGGAGCCATCCGCCCTTTGTATTACCAGGGCTCGGGAAGTATCTCTTTCGAGGTCTCCAACCGAATTGAACGCGCGCACCTCAAGCTCTTCATAGGCAAGGAAAGCCTGCATGAGCAACCAGTTAGCAGCGTTCTGGTACTTCCACTCGGTGTGTGTGCGGACTTGCCGAAAATACCTGAGGGCCCTCTTTCGATCGGGGGACGGGGAGAATACGCGCACTTCAAGAACGCGCTTCATGCGGGCGGCATGAACTGGCTGGCGTCCGTCTTGAACGGGACGTTGCATGGTCCACAGGACATAGCCATCCTCTTTCGCATGGATGGAGATGTTTGGGCCTATGTTTTGGATTCCACCGATGAGGAAGAAGTCTCCCTGCGCCGTCTGGGCAATCCTCCGCACGTTGAATCCTGGTGGTGGGACCGTGCAGTCAGTCTTCACATGAACAAGGAAGGCGATTTGACACCCCATGAGAGCCGTCGTGAGGTCGAGGCGAAACTTCCTGCCGATGTACAACGCATTGACGTGAGTCTGCAACTCGACAAGAGCGGCAGGGCCCTTGACGGAAGCTCCGCTACGATTAAAATGCGACTCCTCGAACCCGTCCGCGCGCTCACGTTCGAATGCAACCCGCGGCTCGATGTCTCCAGGGTGACCATGGGCGACGGGACGAAGGTCCCCTTCATCAAGGAGGAGTTCTCCAGGAAGACGTTCTTCCTAGAGCCCTATCTTGTCGTGATGCTTCCGGAAGGAACGAGCGGCGATATTACCTTACACGTAAGCTATACAGGAAAACTTTGCCTCGCCGGAGGCGGGGTCGTGCTCCTCTATGACGATTCGGGGTGGTTCCCAACCTGTTCGATGCAAACGGATTCAAGTTCGGTTTTACGGCCACGGTACCGAAGGGCCTTGAAGCCATTGGAATCGGCGAACTCGCCGGACATTCGGTTGCCGGCGACCGCGAGACTTTCATTATGAGATGAAGCAGAACGTGCGCCTTGCGAGCTTTCTTTTTGGAAAGTTCAAACACACGATCCGAAAGGTCAAAGGGATTCGGGTGGACATTGCCCTCGTGGACAATGCCCTCACTATTTATATGACCCGAAACCAGGACAAGGTGGCAGAGGAGATTGCTGATGCCGTCAAGCGTTACACGGCTATGTTTGGCCCCATCCCCTACAAACTCTATGCGGTTTTGACCGGCGGCTACACGAACCAGGGCTACCCCTCCCTGATCATGCTCTCCACAGATGTCTTCGAGCGATCCAAGTCCTCGTGGCCGGAGCAGGTTGTCGCCCACGAAGTTGCTCACCAGTGGTGGTACAACCAGGTGGCGCCGCTAACGTATCGTGACGCCTGGATCTCAGAATCCATGTCGGAGTTCGCGTCGCTCGTCTGCCTGCGCGACCGCTCGGGAATGGACACAATGAAGAAATATCTGAGCCACGACTTCCACACCTTCACCAAGCTGTCCTACGTGCGCAGAAAGCCATACGTCGAATTCGCAACCATCTGTCTCGGCACCCGCCTCTATACCACTCTCGATCCCGATGATTCCTACCAGACGATTGTCTACTTCAAGGGTGCCTGGATGCTGCTGAATCTTTCAAATATGGCGCTATTCACGCCAGGCGGTGAAAAGGGCTTTACGGACGCCTGCAAAGATATGATCGCCTCATGCAAGGGCAGGCTGATGTCGACCCAGGACGTCGTCAAGGATTTTGAACGCCACATGAAGGCTCCGCTCGAGTGGTATTTCAAGGAGTGGCTTGATAGCAACATTGTCCCGAAGGTGAAGGTGACGACCAGGGTGGAGGGATCCAAGCTCTTGGTGAAGGGCGTCCAGAATTCCACGTTGACCCTGCCGATTCCAATAACGATTGCAAAGGGGCGAAATAAGAGAGCGAAGGTCCATGAGTATCTCTTCTTCCTCAAGCCGGGCGGCTCCAGCCGCGAATTCCCCCTGCCTTTCAAACCGGACAAGGTGCTCGTCGACAACAACCACTACTGCCTGGCGGACTACCGGTAAGGCATGCGGCGAAGCAGCAAGAAAGGCGATGAAGGCCGGTCCTTAACGGCCTCCTGCATGCCGTATTCCCTTTATGCCATAGGCTTTAGCCCTCAGCCCTTGGGGAAACACTCACCGTAGTTTTTTTCGTCACACCGCGCGGAGAACCTCACCACGAACCTGTTATTGGCATTGTCGCCGGGTTCGTACGCGACCTCGGCCCCTTGTCGCCGCGCGACGGCGGCGACGATGGCGAGGCCGAGCCCCGCGCCGGGCACCCGTCCGTCCCGCCCCGACCGGCCCCTGAAGAAGGGTTGGAAGAGGTAGGGACGGTCCTCCCCGGGGACGGGCGGACCGTCGTTCTCCACCGCGGCTTCTACGGTTCCGCCTTTCGCGCCGCAGGTGACCGTTACGGCGCCTCCGGACGAAGCGTACTTGACGGCGTTATCGATGAGGTTCGCAAAGAGCCGTTCCAGCGCCTCCCGCTCTCCGTCGACGCAGGCCGGGCGAAGGTCCGTCCGCAGTCGGAGCCCCTTCTCACCGGCGGCCTGGGCGAAGCGCTCGGCGAGGCTCCGGAGAAGCCCATCTAGCCCGACGGGCTCGAAATCCATGGGGCGTTCGGCCGGGAGCGAGTTGATGCGTGCCATCTCAAGCAGGAGGTCGGCCGTCTTCTCGAGGCGCTGAAGGTCCTCGAGCGCCTCCTGCAGGGCCTGCTCGAGCTCTTCGCGCGTGCCGCCCGTCAGCAGTGCCGTCTCGAGGGTCGACTTCACGAGGGTGATGGGCGTCCGCAGTTCGTGCGCCGCCTCGGCGCTGAACCGCCTCTCCATTTGTACCAGCCCCCAGAGACGGTCCGATAGGCCGTTTATCTCTCTGGCGAGGGGTTGCAGTTCGGCGGGAAGCGGGCCTTGTCGAGGCGTTCCCCTCCCGTGGCACCGGGCACGTTTTCCAGTCGTCTCATCATCGCCTCAGGTCTCAATCCCATCTGTATGGCGGCCCACAGCAGGAGGGAGGTGAGGGCCAGGAGGAGCACCCCCATAACGGCCGCCTTTTCGCGGAACTCCCGGTCGGCCCGCTCCATGCCGGCAAGGGGCGTGGCGAGGACCACTTCGACAAGGGGCCGGTGGCCACGTCCGTATCGCCGGGACGCGAATCCTCTTCGCCGTGTCCAGGACGCGGAACCGGTTGCCGTCGATGACGACCGTCTCCGCGTATTCGGCGTCGGGCTCGACAGGGGCCGCAATCCGCTGTGCCGAACCACCCGGGGGAGATTCCCAGAGGACCCGTGCCGCCGCCGTCCAGGACGCACGCTTGCGTGCCGGGTACGATGGACGGCGCATAGGCCCGCATCGACGCTGGAGTTTTCCCGTTGCGTCCGGAGCCCGTCGGCGAGGATCTCCGGCTGCGGATCCTCGTAGCTTTCGTCGAAGGCGGCCAGGCCCCGGCGTTGGCTTCCCCTGGACCATCCAGAGTGCCGAAGATCGCCAGCACGCCGCTTCGACGGGCAGGGTCAGAAGCAGCAGGCGGACGAACAGGGAACCTCCCGGCGCGGGTCATGGTTCCCCCCGGCGAACAGGCGATACCCCATGCCCCGGACGGTGTGCAGGATGCGGGGCTTCGCCCTTCGCCTCGAGCTTGCTCCGGATGGACCAGACGTAGTGCTCGATCACGTTGGAGAATTTCTCCCAGTTGTAGTCGTAGAGGTGTTCGAGCAGTTCTGCCTTGGGCACCACCGCGCCGGGCCGGTAGGCGAGGTACTCCACAGCCGGTACTCGAGGGCGGGAAGGTCCAGGACGCGTTCCGCCCGTAAGACCTCATGGGTGCGAGTGTCGATGCGCAGGTCCCCCACCTGAAGCACGGGCGCCGGATGCTCCTGGCTCCTTCTCAGGAGCGCCTTGCAGCGGGCGAGCAGTTCGCCCGTGTTGTAGGGTTTGACGAGGTAGTCGTCGCAGCCGTAGTCCAGGCCCCGGACGATCTCTTCCTTGGCCCCGAGGGCCGTGAGGACGAGGACCGGCATGCGGCTGCCCGATTCGCGAAGGCGCTGGAGGAGGCTAAGGCCGTCCATGCCGGGCAACATCCTGTCGAGCAGTAGAAGGTCGTAGGGTTCACCGGACCCGAGCCATTCCCACGCCGCGAGACCGTCGCCGAGGACATCGGCCGTGAAGGTCGGAAGCGTCTCCAGAACGCGCTTCAGGTTGCGCCCCAGCCGTTCCTCGTCTTCCACGATCAAAGCTCTCATAAGCGCCCCAAGCCGATAGATACCTCCTCATGCGAGGTTTCATTCTCAGTTTAAACTACTTTCTCAGGAGGACGAGATCCTGATGATGGTTCACGGCCTTTTCATCGAAACTTATGACATCAAATAAGCGCCTCCATACCCGTTCCACATAATCCCGCCGGTGGTAGGTGGTCTGGTAGAAGTCGGGCAATCCATCTGCCTTGAAAACGCCCGTCCTTCCTATGCGGCTCACGACCCCTGTCCCTTTATCCATGAGCGTAGCTTTGTCGGTACAGGTCCTGAGAAGCTCGCTGCCGAGCAAGGTGGCGAAGAGCACGCCACCCGGCTTGAGAATCCTCCTTGTCTCCAGAAGCCAAGCATTCTGGAGTGCCTCATCGAGATGGGTGAATACGGATATGGCGATGATCAAGTCGAAGTATTCGTCGGGATATTCGGTCGGCGGTGAGCTCTCGTTGGTTCCGAAGTGGATGCCGGACAGGTGCTTCCGGCACCAGTCGATGGCCTCCGGATCGATGTCTGTCCCGTACATCTCAGAGGTCAGTGCATAGTCTCGCAAGTACCTCATCACCCTGCCGCACCCGCATCCGAAATCCAGGATCCGGTGAAAGGAGGGCAGGTCGTATCCATGGGCCTCCAAAAGCCAGGCGATGTCCGCCGCGCACGTCCTGCCGACCCGCAAGAAACCGTCAGGTTTCACCGACCCGTGCACCCTATGTCGCAGGGTAATCGGGGGCAGGGGAATACCATCGTTTGGCTCCTTACACTTGAGTTCCAGACCGAGCAGCCTCCTTATCACGTACTTCGCATAGAGGACATAGCAGAAGAAACGATGAGTAAAGGACCGCATGACAGTGTCGAAATCCAAGGCATATTCTTTCATCCAGCCTCCTCCTCCCGGCGCGCTGAACCAAAAACCGAATCCCGGCGCTGATCTCGGCCAGTATGAAAAGCGGGAGATGAGGTGAAGCTGAAGTTTTCGTATGAAGCCCGGAAGCGGATGTGTATGGCTTCCGGGGTTAAACCATTTACGATCTCGTCCTGTCGGGATAAACGTATGCGACGCGCCCGGGCGCAACGGAATGCCTACCTGCAGGGACACCGAGCAACAGAGTCAGACGAATGGAGATGTAATATGACCGTGCACACAAGTTGCAGACGAACACCGGCCGGCCTGGGAGTCTTTTCAGTTGTCGTGCTGGCGTGCCTCATCGGGGGATGGCCCACGGCGGCAACGGCGCAACAGGCCCTCACCTATCCGATCGTGGACACGGGTCAGACCCGCACCTACGACAACAGCGGAGAGATCACGCCGCCTGAAGAGGGCGCGGCCTTCTACGGTCAGGACGCCCAGTACGACGGCAACCAGCCGAGATACGCGGACAACGGCGACGGCACCGTGACGGACCTGGTCACGGGGCTCATGTGGTCGAGTACCCCGGACCTGAACGGCGACGGCGCCATCAACGCCGAGGACAAGCTCACCTACGAAGAGGCGATCGCGAGCGCGAAGACCTTTAATCTGGCCGGCTACGACGACTGGCGGCTGCCGACGATCAAGGAGCTGTACTCGCTGATCCACTTCGACGGCAACGCCCCCACGCGCGTCGACGGCTCCGACGGCCGCTCCGTTCATCGACACGGACACTTCGCCTTCGGTTACGGCGACACGTCCGGCGGGCGAGCGCGTCATCGACGCCCAGTTCGCCACCAGCACGAGGTACGTCTCCACGACGATGAACGGCGACGACACCATGTTCGGCGTGAACTTCGCCGACGGGCGCATCAAGGGCTACCCGGCGGGCTCGACGCCCGAGCAACCCCGACGGGAAGACCTTCTACGTCCTCTACGTGCGGGGCAACGCGGACTACGGCATTAACGACTTTGACGACAACGGCGACGGGACGGTCACGGACCTGGCCACGGGCCTGATGTGGTCGAAGGACGACAGCGGCACGGGTATGGACTGGGAGCCGCGCTGGCCTGGGTCCAGGAGAAGAACGCGGAGGACTACCTCGGGCACGACGACTGGCGGCTGCCCAACGCCAAGGAACTCCAGAGCATCGTCGACTACACCGTTCGCCCGACACGACGGACTCGGCCGCCATCGACCCGGTCTTCGACGCCACCCCGATCGAGAACGAGGGCGGACAGCCCGACTACCCCTGGTACTGGACGGCCACGACGCACTCGAGCGACCGCGGGCGGCTGACACGGCGGCGTCTACGTGGCGTTCGGCCGGGCGCTGGGCTGGATGGGACCCGCGGGGGCGGCGTGCCTGAATCTTCTGACGTCCACGGCGCCGGCGCCCAGCGGAGCGACCCCAAGAGCGGCAGCCCGACCGACTACTACCTTGGCGTGAGCTGCAGCGACGACGGGCCGGCTACGGCCGGGGCCCCCAGGGCGACGTGGTCCGGATCGACAACTTCGTGCGGCTCGTGCGCGACGCCGGAGCCGGGACCCAGCCCCTGTCGGCCTCGGTCGCCTACTCGCCAGAGAATCCTACGAACGCCACCCCCGTCACATTCACGGCTTCCGCATCCGGCGGCACGCCGCCCTACAGCTATGCGTGGAGCATTGATAACTCGCTTTCTGGCCAGTCGGTCACGGTCGCTCTCTTCGCGGGCACGCACACTGCGACTCTTGCGGTTTCGGACGCTGCCGGGAGGCCGCGAACGAAAACTGACCTTCGACGTGGCGGAAGCCGTGACTGTCACCTCCGCGACAAAGGTCGGCAGTCCCTTCCGGATCAAGGTCCTCGGCACCAATTTTCAGTCGGGCTGCACGGCGACCGTCGGCGGGGTGCCCGTGCAGGTGGCCTACAAGAACGCGGGGAAGATCAAGCTCAAGCACTGCAAGAGCCTGTGCCCCAAAGGAACGCCCGTGGCCATTGTGGTTACGAACCCCGACGGAACGGCTTCCGCGCCCTTGCCTTCACGCGGTGATGACCGAGACCAGGGGAGAAAGCGATTTGGGCAGATTCTGGATTTGAGAGCTGCTTGACGGAAGCCATTGAAGGCAATGAGCGGCCGACCGCCGGCAGGCGAAGTTCTCCCCTGCCGCGAACAAGTAGCGTGCGCATCTTGTTGGTATACTGTGCGGGCAGAACGTGGAGGTGCGAGGGACGGCCGCGGACAAGTCCGGCGCGATGGACGATCCTTCCTTCATCGTCGATCGCCTCACGGAAGTCAGCATCGCGCTCTCGGCCGAGAAGGACGACCGGCGACTCCTGGAGCTCATCCTGCGCAAGGCGATCCAGCTCGCCCGCTGCGACGCCGGGAGCCTGTACATCGTGATGCCGGGCGGCGAGGAGGCGGGGACGCCGCCAAGGCTCCGCTTCGCGGCCGCGCAGAACGACTCGCTGGCTTTCTGGTTCCAGGCGACGGAGATGCCGCTCACGCAAGAGAGTCTCGCCGGCTACGTCGCGCTCACGGGTGTCACGCTGACCATCGAGGATGCATACGCCATACCGGAGGGCGCGCCGTACCGAATCAACAGAGATTTCGACAGGGAGGCGGGCTACCGCACGAAGTCTCTGCTCGTCCTGCCCATGACGAGCCACCGGGGGGAGGTCACCGGCGTCCTCCAGTTCATCAACTGCAAGCGGGATCCCTCTGTGCCGCTGACCGATCCGGGGACCGTCGAGGCTCAGGTCGTCCCATTCAATCCGGCGACCAGGCGCCTGATGCAGGCCGTCGGGAGTCTCGCGGCCGTCTCCATCGATAACCAGCAACTCTACGCGAACATCGAAAGACTCTTCGAAGGGTTCGTGAAGGCCTCGGTGACGGCAATCGAGCAGCGGGACCCGACGACCTCCGGCCATTCCCTGCGCGTGTCCGTGCTGACCACCGGCCTCGCCGAGCACGCGGACCGGGCCGAAGGCCCCCTCGCCGCGATTTCGTTCACCCGCGAACAGATGCGTGAACTCCGTTATGCCGCGCTCCTCCACGACTTCGGTAAGGTCGGCGTGCGCGAGCACGTTCTGGTGAAAGCCAGGAAGCTCTATCCTCACGAACTGGAGCGGATCATGACCCGCTTCGAGACGGCCCGGCTCTATCACGAGCGGGACGCGCTGCGCCGAAAGCTCTCCTGCAGCCTGGACGGAGGTCCCGACCGGGACGAACAGTTGATGCGCATCGATGGCGAGATGGAAAGGGCCCTCGCCGACATCGACGCGTTCCGGGACACGATTCTCAGGGCGAACGAACCGACCGTCCTGCCCGAAGGCGACTTCACGACCCTTCAAGCCATCACCGCGGCGGGATTCACGGACCGGTTCGGGAATCGGACCCCGCTTCTCGACCAGGCCGAGGCAACTGTACTCTCCATACCCAAGGGCAGTCTGAGTGAGCTGGAAAGACTGGAGATCGAGAGCCACGTCACCCACACGTACGAGTTCCTTCAGCAGATCCCGTGGACGCCCGAATTGAACGCCGTTCCCGCCATCGCCTACGGCCACCACGAGAAGCTCGACGGCCGCGGGTACCCCCGCGGCGTCAAGGGGAACGACATCTCCGTCCAGTCCCGAATTATGACGGTGGCCGACATCTACGATGCCCTGACGGCCTGTGACCGGCCCTACAAGAAGGCCGTTCCGCTGGAGAAGGCGCTGGACATCCTTATGGCCGAAGCGAAGGACGGCATGCTGGACGCCGACCTGGTCGACCTCTTTATAGAATGCAAGGCGTTCGAACTCACGGCGGATCTGGTTGGAAGACGCTGACTCATGCTCATGGCGCGGAGCGAACGGCTGGAGCGGCGATGGCCCTGCACGTGATCTACGACGACGCCTGTTCCCTCTGCCGGGGATCCAGGAAACTCGCCGAGGCCATGGACTGGTTCCACCGGCTGGTCTTCGTCGGGATGACCGACGAGGCTTTTATCCAAACGCACTTCCCGGGTTTGGATGAAGCTTGTCTTGCCGAGGTCCTGCACGTCGTCGATGGCCGCGGCCGCGTTTTCCGGGGCTTCCGCGCCTTCCGCCGCATCCTCCGGGTCAATCCGCTCGCCTGGCCCCTTGCCCTCCTTCTCTACCTGCCCGGCGTCTCCCTCCTCGGCGACAGGACCTATCGCCGCATCGCGGCGCGGAGACACTGCAGATTGGAATAAGGCTAGGGCCGAATGGCTGAGGGAAGAAGGTGGAAGGGAAGATTTGGGATTTGGAATTTGGGATTGAAAACCGGCATACGGTAGGCCTTCGTAGCGGCCGATGCGAGCATCGGCCGAACGGCCCTTGGCAAGCAAAGGCCGCTACCGTGAATGCCGGACCTTCGAAGGCAGAATCCGTGGGGGGAAAGGTGGCTTGGAAGGTCTACCAGCGACTGATTACTCGATCACTTGGTCACCATTCACCGCGGGCGCGGAATGCGCCCGCTCACCCCGCGTTCGCCCTCAGGAAGCTCTGGATCTCGGAGACCACGGATTTCGTGTGCGTGTGCAGAAGGTGGTGGCCTGCGTCGGCGAAGAGCTTCCACTTTGCTCTCGGAAAGTCCTTCAGCCGCTCCTGGATGAAGGCGGGCGGGGCCACGAGATCCTGGCCTCCGTGCAGGTGGAGCATGGGCAGGTCCGCGAGGACGTCGAGGTCGGGGTCGGGCCGGTATTCGAAGAGGCAGTGTTGGGAGGTGCCCGCGAGCGCTTCCGGCGACGTCCGGCCCGCCTCGTCCTGGAGGGAGGGCGGCAGTACGGCGGCAAACTGCTGGACCATGGACCCCGCTGCGGCGACAAGGTCGCCGTCCGTCACGGCGGCGAGGCCTTCGGTGACGTTGCGGTAGTGAGGCGAACCGCGGCGGAGCGTCTGGTGGATCTGCCACGTCGACGTGAACCGGGGGTAATTGATGAAGATCAGTCCCCGGACTCGTTGCGTGCCCAGGCGGGCGGCAAGCGCGGTCGCGACCAGGCAGCCCAGCGAATGGCCTCCCAGGAAGAGCGGCTCCGGGACGCCCTCTGCCTGGACGAGGTCCTCGAGGCAGGTCACGTGTTCCTCCATGGTGTAGCGGGCCTCCGGGCCGGCCGAATCCCCGAAGCCCAGCATGTCGGGCAGGACGAGGCGGAACCCGTCCAGGCGGCCCGCCAGCGGGGCCATGAAGTAGTGGTGCGAAGTCAGGACCCCGTGGACGAGGAGGACACAACCCATGTGCCCCGGAAGGGCCCGGAAGGAAAGGGAGGTTCGCGCGAACCGGTTATCGTCACCCATGATCAGATGCCCCGTCGGAAATCGGTTTTGGTCGATGGTCCGGGTCCCCCCGGCACGATCCGGACGGATCGTGGAGACCCGGACCGGAAGCCGACGCCAGTATACATCCGGCAGGACCTCCCTCCCAGGCGTCCGGACCGGCTGGGTCTGGACGCGCGGGACCCGGACCCCAAAAAAAAGGCGGAGCAAGCGCTCCGCCTTGAAGACTAGATCGAAAGGCCGTCAGTAGGTGATGATGACCTCCGGGTCGCCGTTGGCGTCCGTGCCTTTGATGACTCGGAGGTTGTCGGTCGAGTTGCCGGACAATTCGTAGAAAACGAGCGGAGGCGCGCCGCTCTGCATGTCGCTCACCTGGTTAGGGAAGCTCCCGCCGGATGCGAAGTTCGACTGTTCCAGGTTGGCGCTCGGACTGAGCGCCGGGTCGTTCGGGAAGGCCTGGCTGAAGATCTGGGCGTTCGTGGGCGTCTGCGGACTGAGCTGCGTGGCGTACCCCCGGAGGAGAGAGGGCAGGGAGCTGACCGTAACGGGCGCCGAAATCGGCGAGGTCGCGCCGCCCGAGCTCACGGCCGCCGTGATGACGTCGCCTCCCGCCAGACCCGCCACGCCCGTCAGGGTCCAGGTGCCGTCCGGCTGCACGGTGGCCGTTCCGAGGACCGTTCCGGTCCCGTTCTTGTAGACCGTGATCGTGCCTCCGATAACGGTGGACGTACCGGAAATCGAGGTGTCCAAAAGCATGATGGGGCCGTTTACAACGGGCGCCGGCAGGATGGCGTTGCTGACGGAGGCCGTCTGTTCGATGCCGCCGTCCGCCGTCAGCGTTGCCGAGTTGGTGATCTGGGTCGTGGACGGGTCCTGCGTGCCGTCGACCGTGAGCTGGTAGGTGATGGTGACGGCCTGGCCGGGGGCCACCGTGTACCCGGTGAGCAGGTCCGGCGGATCTCCCGCGGGATTGGTCGTCGTCTGAAGCGATTCGACGTCGATTTCCACGTTGTCGATGTACATATAGTCCCAGTTGTACCGGTCCATGCTGGTGTACTCGAATCGCAGCGCGAAATTCGAGCTGAGGTAAGGTGTTAGATCGACGGCGTCCGCGTTGTACGCAGGATCTGTGATGTTGTTGGTCCCGGAATCGTCGTAGGTCCGCACGGTCTGCCACGTACTGCCGTCGGTCGTAACCTGCAGGATGAAGGTATCGGTGTCGCGGAAATCCACCCGGCGGTAATCGAAATGAAGCGTGGCCGACGTATAGGGTGAGAGGTCCAGGGGACGCGAGATCGAGATGTCCGTCAGGTTGGCGAATCGGAGCGCGTAGTTGTTCACATCGAGAGGGTCCGTGACGACTTTGATCCGTCCACCCGTGGCCCCACTGTTGTCGCCGGTCTCCGTCCACGGCGACGGCCACGTGAGCGTGCCCGTGCTGCCGTCGTAGGCCCGGGCCGGAAAACTGTCGGCATAGCTGCCGCTCGCGCCGGACGTGGTGGTCGTAACCTCTGCGCTGCCGGGGACGTAGGTCGTTCCCGTCGGCACGGGGTCGGTGACGGCCACGTTCGTGAAGGGTGAGGCCGTGGGGTTGGTGAGGGTGATCGTGTAGGTCACGGTCTGTCCTGGAGAAACGGGGCCCGTTCCGGCGTCGCTGGTCTTGGTGATGTAGGTCCCGGACGTCGGCGGGAACTGGCAGTCGCCCGCGCCGGGAATCTGGGAGGTCTGGAGGTCGGTCTTGGCCGTGCCTGCCATGCCGGGCGTAGCGCCGTAATCGTCGTTGAGGGTGGTGGTGATGCCGTTCTGGCCGCCGTTGACGACCGCACTGCCGGCCGATCCCGAGAGGAACACCGCGCCGCCGCCGCCGCCGCCACCGGGGCCGTGCCTGTCTGCGGTGCCTCCGTTGTCGTTCGGCCAGGCGTCGCCCCCGTTGCCGCCGTTCGCTTTCACGGTCAGGCCCTGGAGGCCGCCGCTGGCCGAATAGAGGAGAACCGCGCCGCCCGCGCCCCCGCCGCCCGCGCCGTCTTGCTCAGATGTCTGCGCATCGGCGCCGTTGGCGGTGATGGTGCCTGTCCCGCTTACGCTCAGGGCACGGATCATGACGATGCCGCCACCAGCGGCGCCGCTCCCGTCCCCGCCTCTGTCGATGTTGTTGCGCACGCCTGCGCCACCGCCGCCGCCCATGACGAGAAGGCCGGGGGCATTGGCGACGATAGCGCCCGGGAAGCCCCCGATGGCGGCATCGGCGCTCCACGTGTTTCCGCCTTGGCCGCCCGTGCCGCCGTTGCCGCCGCCACCACCGCCCGAGTTCTCGTCGTTGGCGGCGGGGTCGCTGTCGTTACCGCCCCCGCCCGCGTTGCCGGGGGCTCCGCGGCCGAAGTCTCCGTTCGGGTAGCCGTCCAGGCCAGCCCCGTTGTCCGCGCCGGACAGCAGGCGGGGCGTGCCCGCGATGCCCTCGCCCTTCATGCCGCCCGTTCCGACGGTGGTCGTCGAATCCGCAGGCGCCGGGTAGCGGTAATCGGTGCTGTTGACGCCGGCCTCGCCCTGAAGCTGCTGCTGTGCGCCGCCGCGGAAACCCCTGCCGTCGACGCTGACCGTGCCGCCCAGCGTGAGCATCTGGCTGATGTCCATGGCCAGCACGCCGCCCGCACTACCGTTCCAGGCCATGCACGTGAGGCCCGTGCCGAGGGTCGCGGTGGTGTACTGCGGCACCCGGATGACCTGGGCGGTCTTCTGTCCGTCGGAGCTGGTGGAGGGGCCGATGGAGTAAGCGTTGAGAGTGCCTCCGCCCGTGCCCGTTCCCGCGACGGGAACCGACCCGCCCGAGACGGGGCCGGTGGCCACCAGGTATTCGTACGTCCCGGCGCCGTTCAAGCCGGTATAGCCGGAGCCGCTGCCGGTGCCGTCACCGTAAGAGGACGTGTTCGAGGCGTCGATGGTCGCGCCCTGGATCTGCATGATAACGAGCAGATCGCCCGCCGCGATGGGCGTGGAAGCGCCCTGCGGGCTTCCCACGGAGATGGCGGTGGCGCCGGCCGAAACGGAGGCGTCCACGGGGTAGTAGGTGTTGATGACGCCCGTGAGAACGCCTCCTGCCCCGTCCTTGCCCGGGGTCGTGCACAACGCGGATTCCGGTCCATCGGCGAACAGGACACTGGAAACCGGTGCGCTCTGTCCCTCCCGGGCGCTGACGATCACCGGAAAGGTCGTGTCATTAGATCTCTGCAATTGGAAGAAGGTCTGTCCGGCGCTCTCCATACGGCCCAGCCAGACCCACCCCGAAGCGTCGGGCTGAAGAAACGAACCGTCCCGCGACTTGATGCCCACGGCCCGGCCTGAGGCGTCCACCGCCTTGACTTCGACGTCTCCGCCGGACGCCCAGTTGGTCACGACGTACCGCGACGGCGTGAACCTCCCGGCTGGGGTCAGGACCAGCGCGCGTTCCGCGCGGAGCGACACTCGGCCGATACCGTCGCCGCCTTCGATCCTCAAGCGGAGCTGCCTCAAAGCGCCCGTGTTCTCCACGGCCACGGGAAGGCGTCCCGTTCCGTGGACCAGTCTCACAGGCACGAACGGAGCGCCCGTGCCGGCGCTTGCTTCGAGGCGCGCGCCCGCGGGCAGATCCTCGACCTGGACCTGGAGCATCGGCAGGGGAAGGTTTCCGGCGTATGGCGGCGTCTTCACCGCGAGGGTTCGCTGCCGGGTCGAAGGCGGGTTCGCGGGAGACGTACTCCAGCGCGGTGTGCCACCGGCGTCCACGGGCGCCATTCTCAACCTGGCGGCATGCGATCCCAGGTCTGCCCCGAGCAGAGGCAGCGCCGCAAGCACCAGAGCCGCAAAGAATCCCAGAAACCCTAACCGAATGTCCAGGGCCTTGTTCTTCGCACTTTTTGCATGTTTCTCTTCGCCCTGTCTTTTCATTTGACATATCTCCCAATCAGACAACTTCAATAACAAAGATAGCAGTAAAATAAGACAGCAACATGTGTGCCACGTGATGAAAGGGCTCGAAATTGCAGGTCCACCGGACCATAGGGCCATCCGGTAGAGGACGATGCGAGCCTACAAGTGTAACCATATAGAAGCACGCTGAGAGATCTGGGTAACAGCGCAGGTTTTCGCCCGATTCGCTTTAATTCTTCTATAATAAAGGGATAGTTCCATCGTTCTCCCAGGATAGCCGGAATGAGACACGACGGGAGAACCGGAGCGGTCTCGCCGCGTTCTAAGTCGAGAACACCCGTAAGGTCCTGCGGGTGGTGATCTTGGATATCTAACCCAACAAGAGCAAGTGTCACCATAAGGAAACATACCTCCCTTGGTCCCAGAGGACTGTGGCTCTTGCGCGCCGGTGCCTCCCGGCCCGGCCATTTCTCGGCAGCCAGCCGGTCATCCGGCCCCGGGGCTGTCGCCGGTCATGGATGGCAGGGCGGGCAGGGTCTCCTGGCTCTCCGATACGCCCTGGTCTCCCATGACGATTAGGCTTGCGACCGTCGCGAGCATGGCGGGTATGAGCGCCCACGGATCGCCGGTGGTTTCTGCCACGAATGCGATGGCCGCCACGGGCGTCCGGTAGCCGGCACCGAGAAAGGCGGCCAGACCGATCAGGGGGTAGAGCCCGGCGGTGGGGCCATGGATGAAGTGCGTGAAGGCCGTGCCCAGGACCGCCCCCATAACGGAAAGGGGCAGGAACATCCCGCCGGTGCCACCACCCGCAAATGTCAGCCCAGTGGCCACGGCCTTCGCGACGAAAAGGACGAGCAGCATCCAGAGGGGATCTGTGTGAGCGAGCACGTGGTGCATGAGCCGGTAGCCCGGCCCGTAGAGAAAGGGCTCTCCGAACAGGTGAAAGACCAGGGCCGTCAGAAGCCCGACGCCGATGCCCGCCACGAGGGGCCTGGCGTATCCGGGGAGTTGCGCGAGCGTTCTCCTGGAAAAATGGTAGAACCAGGCGAAGAGCCTCGCGCCGAGCCCGCAGCAGAGGCCCAGCACGAAGGCCAGAAAGAGGTCGTCGACCGTAAATTTGTGCGGGATGGCGTGGGCGAAAATGTGTTCGCTGCCCGTCAGGAGCACCGAGACGATGTAGGACGAGGCCGAGGCGACGAAGGTCGGCACCAGCATCCGCCCGCGCAGACTGTCCTTGTAGGGAACCTCGATGGCAAAGATGAGGCCCGTGAGAGGCGCCTTGAAGATGGCCGCGAGGCCTGCCGCGGCCCCGGCCACCAGGAGCATCTTCCTGTCCTCCTTGGGGAAGAACCGGTCCAGGCGGCGTTCGAGTCGGTCGCCGATCGTCGCCCCCATGAAGATCGACGGCCCCTCGAGGCCTATGTTGCCGCCGAAAATAATGGTGATGAACGATGACAGGGCCTTGCCCAGGAAGTTGCGGGCGGGCATGTTTCCATCGGGATCGTGGAAGACCCTGATGTAGGACTCGGTCAGGTGGCCCTCCCTGGACGGGACGAGGAAGCGGATGCAGAGGCTCGATAGTACAAGGCCCACGACCGGAAGGACCATGTAGAGCCAGAGGCGGCGGGTTTCGTAGAGAAAGGGGAGAGCCAGACTACTGACGAGGTACTGAAAGAGGGCGACGCAGAGCCCCGTAGCCACGCCCGTCAACAGGGCCAGCAGGAGCCAGCGCACAAGCCTTTCCTGCTGGGCCTTGAAGGCGTGCCGAGTGTCGAGAGGCGAGCCCAGGAGTCCAAGCAGGAGGGTGCGCAGGTGCGGACCGAAGTGGGAAGGACCCATGTCCGTCCCGGAATTCGTCGGCTTGGAACGCGTCGGCATGCGGCCTCCACTAAGGCTGGAGACAGGTCGATATGTCGGAACCGGCCGGGGCGCTCCGGGAAACATCCGCCTGAACGAACACCCGGGAGAACGTCGCGACCAAATGACCATCCGGCCTGCACCTCCCGTCAGCTTACACCTTTTCCTCCCTTCCCCCAAAAGCAAACGGACTGCGTTTCCTTGTAATTTCCGGAGCAGGACAGGACGGCCGCCGGCCTTCGCCCGAGGGCGGCGATGAGTCCGACTTCCTTCTTCGCGTGCTAATATAGCTCTTTCAAGTTGCTTGGGTCTGCTGGAAGATCTATTCGAGGTCATCACATGGTCAGAGACGACGGCGCACACGGTGGAAAGAACGCCCAGGAAGGGCCGCGCGATTTCATCCGGGAGATCGTGGCCGCAGACCTGGAGAGCGGGAAATGCCAGGCGGTCCGAACCCGTTTTCCTCCGGAGCCGAACGGCTACCTCCACATCGGGCACGCGAAATCCATCTGCCTCAATTTCGGCATCGCCGAACAGTTCGGCGGACGCTGCAACCTCCGCTTCGACGACACCAACCCCTCCAGGGAGGAGATGGAGTATGTCGAATCCATAAAAAAGGACGTGCGGTGGCTGGGCTTCGACTGGGGTGCAAGCGAACTCTACGCCTCAAACTACTTCGACCAGCTGCACGCCTGGGCCGTCCACCTGATCGAACAGGGCAAGGCCTACGTGGACGACCTGACGGCGGACCAGATCCGGGAACACCGGGGAACCCTGACCCGCCCGGGGACGGACAGCCCTTTCCGGAACAGGACGGTCGAGGAGAACCTCGACCTCTTCGCTCGGATGCGCGGGGGCGAATTTCCCGACGGCTCCAGGACCCTCCGGGCGAAGATCGACATGGCCTCGCCCAACCTCAACCTGCGCGATCCCGTGCTGTACCGCATCCTCAGGGCCACCCACCACCGCACTGGGGACGCCTGGTGCATCTATCCCATGTACGATTTCGCCCACGGCCAGTCGGACGCCATCGAGGGCATCACGCATTCCATCTGCACGCTCGAGTTCGAGGACCACAGACCGCTCTACGACTGGTTTACCGAGAACCTGCCCGTGCTACACAAGCCTCACCAGTACGAATTCGCGCGGCTTAACATCACCTACACGGTACTGAGTAAGCGCAAGCTGCTCGAACTGGTCAACAAGGGCTACGTAGAGGGCTGGGACGATCCGCGCATGCCCACTCTCAGCGGCATGCGCCGCAGGGGCTACACACCGGAGGTGATCCGGGCCTTCTGCGACCGGATCGGCGTCTCCAAAGCCAACAGCACGGTGGATATCGCGCTCCTCGAGGATTGTCTCCGCGAGTACCTGAACAAGAAGGCCCGGCGGGCCATGGCCGTCCTCCGTCCGCTGAAGGTCGTGGTGGATAACTACCCCGACGATCTCGTGGAGACCATGCAGGTCCCCAACAATCCCGAGGATCCGGATGCCGGAACGCGCGAGGTGCCCTTTTCGAAGGTGCTCTACATCGAGCGGGAGGATTTCCGCGAAGAGCCTCCGCCCAAGTTCTTCCGCCTGGCCCTCGGCCGGGAGGTGCGCCTGCGCGCCGCGTACTTCGTGACGTGCACGGGGGTCGCGAAGGACGAGAGCACGGGCGAGGTGACGGAACTCCACTGCACCTACGATCCCGCCACGCGCGGCGGGGCCGCCCCGGACGGGCGCAGGGTCAAGGGCACGCTCCATTGGGTCTCCGCGGCCCACGCGGTCGACGCCGAGGTGCGCCTCTACGACCACCTTTTCACGAAGCCCGACCCCGACGACTACCCGGAGGGCCAGGACTACAAAGCCAACCTGAACCCCGGTTCGCTGGAAGTGCTGACGGACTGCAAGCTGGAACCCTCTCTCCGGGGGACGACGGAGGGAACCCGCTTCCAGTTCGAGCGGCTGGGCTATTTCTGCGCCGACCCGGACGGCACGCCGGCCCGCCCCGTTTTCAACCGGACCGCGACCCTTCGGGATACCTGGGCCAGGATCCAGCAGAAACAGGGAAAGAAGAAATAGCCGCATCCCGTGTCCCCGGTGCGCGAGCGTCGGCAGGCCATCGGGGGCATGCTTCCCTGTTCTGCGAAAAATCAGCGTCCAAAAATCGGTGGCAAGCCCATTTCCGGGGTGGTACACAGGGTCCGTGGAGGGGACATTCCCCCGACCGCGGAAAGGAGGACCGCCATGCCCGAGTTGCCGCCGGTGGCCGTGATGGAAAAGGCGTTCATGGAGAGAGACGCCAGTTACGACGGAGTGTTCTTCCTGGGCGTAACCACGACGGGCGTTTTCTGCAGGCCGTCGTGTCCCGCGAGAAATCCATTGGTCGAACACGTACGCTACTTCGCCACGGCCAGAGAGGCGCTCTTCTCGGGCTTTCGCCCCTGCAAGCGGTGCTGCCCCATGGAGGCCGACGGGCGCCCGCCCGGCTGGATCCGCGCCCTCCTCGACGAGGTGGAGAAGGACCCGGCCGCGCGCATCACGGACGGAGACCTGAAAAGAATGGGACACGACCCGGCCAGGGTCAGGCGGTTCTTTCTTACCAGGTACGGCATGACCTTCCATGCCTACGCCAGGGGGCGGCGGCTCGGACTGGCGCTGGAGGGCATCCGAAAGGGCGACGGATTGGACGGCGTCGTGTTTGACCACGGCTACGAGTCGCACAGCGGATTCCGCGACGCCTTTTCGAAGACCTTCGGCCTTACACCGGGAAAGAGCCGCGCGGCCGACTGCATCCTGGCCGCCTGGATCGAGAGCCCCCTGGGCCCGCTCGTTGCGGGCGCCACCGAAGAGGGCATATGCCTCCTCGAATTCTCGGACAGGCGGATGCTGGAAACCCAGTTCCGGACGGTCCAGAAGCGGTTCAGGTGCGCCATTGTACCGGGAAGGAATGAGCATCTGGACCGGCTTCGCGAAGAACTTCGGGCGTACTTTGCGGGCTCGCTGCGGCGTTTCAGCGTGCCCTTGGTCTTTCCCGGGACGCCCTTTCAGCGCAGCGTCTGGGAAGAACTGCTGTGCATACCGTATGGGGAGACGCGGTCCTACGAGGATCTCGCCCGTGCGGTGGGACGACCCGGGGCGAGCCGGGCCGTGGGGACGGCGAACGGGTGCAACCGGATCGCCATCGTGATCCCGTGCCACCGCGTCGTGAACAAGAACGGGAAACTGGGCGGGTATGGCGGCGGCCTGTGGCGCAAGCAGCGACTGCTGGAGTTGGAGCGGGCGCCTTCAACGAGGGCGGCCATGGCGATGCCTGGTGAGAAGTGAAAAGTGGATAGTGAATAGTGATCAAGTGATCGCATCTGGCGGAGCGGTGAATGGTTAAGAGTGAAGAGTCAAAGCTGAAGGTGGGTGCCGGCCTTCGAAGGCCCGGCATTCACTGTAGCGGCCTTTGCTTGCCAAAGGCCGCTACAACGGCATACCGCCTGCCGTTTTCCCTTTTGCCCTTCGGCCTTAGCCCTTAGCCTTCGGGAGACAGCCCTGTCCACGGTTCTTTGCCGTCTTTCAAATCCCAAATCCCAAATCCCAATGTCCTTCCCACAACTTTACTCTTCCGAAAAGCGTATTAAATTGGAAGTGAGCCCCATCAGAGAATCCTCACTCGAAGACCGGTGAAGGAGAACCTCCTTTCCATCGGGCGGGCGGCCGTGGGCCGGGGGATGGTGCATGCAGAACGGAAAAAAAGGTTATGCCGCCGGCGCGGAGGAAGCGAAGGGACGTTCTTTAAACCAGATGACCGTCGTGGCGGCGGTGTTTCTGTTCAACAAGGGCGTGTCGGACAGGCCCGGGCTTCCCGGATCGCTGAAGCAATGGTTGGAGGGGGCGATCACCGAACAGGGCGGGCTCTTTCACTGGCCAGCCCAGGACAGGCTGGTGGGGCTCTGGGGCATGGACACCGGGCACGAGGACGATCCCGAAAGGGCGGTGAGGTGCGCCCTGGGCGTCCGGGACAGGTTCAAGGAGCAGAGACCACGGGCGAGAGGAACGGGCGCCATTCACCTGAAGATGGCGCTCAATAGCGGCAACGTGTCCGTATTGCGGGACGATGCCGGGCAGCTCGGCGCCGGTGGCGACACGGTCGAAACCGCTTTCCTCCTGGCGGAATCGGCCCCGCTGGACGGCGTCATCCTGACGGAGAATACCTACCGCCACGTCCGCGGCGTTTTCGACGTCGAGCCGAAGGGCGCGGTTTCGCTCACCGGCAGGAAGGAACCCGTCCAGGTTTACATCCTTGAACGCGCCAAGCAGAGGGCCTTCCGCATGCCCATCAGGGGCGTCGGGGACATCGAGACCCGGACGGTCGGCCGGGAAAAAGAACTCAGGGTCCTCGAAAATCACTACCGGGAGGCCATGGGAACTTCCAGGACGAAGGTGGTCCTGGTCACGGGCGAGGCCGGCATAGGCAAGTCCAGGCTCTTATACGAATTCGAGAAATGGCTGGAACTCCTGCCCGAAGGCATACTGTTCTTCGAGGCCCAGGCCGTGCCCGAGACGTCGAGGCGCCCGAACGGCGTCTTCAGGGACCTGTTCACCTTCCGTTTCGAAATCCGGGCCAGCGACACGATCCGAACGGTCCAGCAGAAGTTCAGGAAGGGCTTTGCGGAATGCCTGGAGCCGGCCAGGGCGGACGTCGTGGGGCACTGGCTCGGCTTCGACTTCTCCGCCAGCGATGCCGTGACGGGGTTGCTCGGCAGCCGGTCCTTCAGCCAGCAGGCGCAGGCGGACCTCTGCCACGCCTTCCGGGCCATGTCCGGGGAACCGATGGTCCTCTTTCTCGAAGACCTTCACTGGGCCGATCAGGGCTCGCTGGACCTTCTCGAACACATCGCCGCCGAAGTTCCCGACGGGAAGCTCATGTTCGTCTGCCTGACCAGACCGACGCTTTTAGAGCGTCGGCCGGATTATGGGAACAACTGCCGGGCCTTCGCCAGGCTCGAACTGGAACCGCTGACGGAAAGCCAGAGCCGGGACCTGGTGGAAGAGATCCTGCAGCGGATGGACGTCGTTCCGGAAGAATTGAGGGACCTGGTGGTGACGGGAGCGCACGGCAATCCCTTCTATGCGGAGGAACTGATCCTGCTCCTCATAGACAGGGGCGCGATCCTGGTGGGCGAAGATCGCTGGCAGGTGGACCTGGACAAGCTGGCGAGCGTAGAAGTACCCGGGAGCCTCGAAGGCATCCTCAGGGCCCGTCTCGACTGCCTTCCTTCGAAAGAGCGGCTTGTGCTCCAGTGCGCCTCGGTCGTGGGGCGGCAGTTCTGGGGCGCCGCCGTGTCCGAACTCTCAAAGGCGGGCGGTACGTCCGACGCGCCCGGCCTGCTCGAGGTCGCCCGCGAGCGGCAACTCGTGTATTCCGCCAAGAGATCCTCTTTTGAGAACTCGGAGGAGTTTTCGTTCAAGCACGCGCTCCTGAGGGACATCGTCTACGAAACGGTGGTCAAGGGCATGAAGAAGACCTACCACGCCGGCGTGGCCCGGTGGCTGGAGAGAAACGTCAGGGACCGCACGGCCGAGTACCTTCTCGTGATAGCCGATCACTACGAGGCGGCGGGGGACAGCGATAACGCCGCCGCGTACCTTGTGCGCGCCGCAGACGAGATGGTCAAGGTGAGCGCGCTGAAGGACGCGGTATCCTCTTACGAGCGCGCCCTCTACCTCCTGCCTAAAGGCAGGCCGCATCTGCAGGCCGTTCTTCTGACGGGACTCGGCGACGCCTGCCGGGTTCTCGGAGACCACGCGGCAGCGAGGCGATGCCTCGAGGAGGCCGTGGGCATAGCGCGGAAGATAGAGGATTCGAAGAGCGAGGTCAGGGCGCTGAACGCGCTGGCCCGGACGGCCATGATCCAGGGGGCCTACATGGAAGCGAAGCCCTACCTGGCCGAGGCCCTCAAGCTGGCTTCCCGAAAGGGGTACCAGGAGGGCGCCGCGCAGGTCCTCCTCAACCTGGCGGACGTCTCCTTCCGCCTGGGCGATGCCGACACATCGCTGGACTCCGGGCGGCAGAGCCTCAGGATCGCCGGGGAACTGAAGAACGCCCAGGCCCTAGCCGGCGCCCACCGCGTCCTCGGCTTCGCGAGCATGATGTGCGGCGACCTCGAGTCCGCCGCGCACCACCACGAGCAGGGACTCGAGATATTCCAGAGCATCGGCGACAGATGGGGGGTGGGCACGTGCCTGATCAACCTCGGCGAGGTCCATCGGAAAATGGGCAGGATCGACGAGGCGGTGGGGTACTGGGAGAAGAGCCTCCCCATAGCGAGGGAGATCGGGGCCCGGCTCAGCGTCGCCATAGGTCACGTCAACATGGGTGGGGCCCTCGCGGGGCGGGAGGGATCCGAGGACGGTGCCATGAGGAACCTCTGCGAGGCGCTCAAGGAAGCCACGGCCATCGGGGCGGTTCCGATAACCCTCGAAGGCATCGTCAGCGTGGCGATCATATACGCGAGGGAAGGCCGGCAGCCGCTTGCGGCCAGGCTCCTTGGCGCCGTGACCACGCATCCTTCCTTCAATGCGGAGATCCAGGCCTACTCGGACCCGCTGATCAGGCGGCTCAAGAGGAAGCTGGGCGCGGAAACGCTGCGTTCGCTCATGGACCAGGGCCGGGGCCTGGACCTCGCCGTGGTCGTCGAGGAGATCGTTTCCGAATCTACGCAAAGCATGTCCATGTGATCCCGGGCCAGCCGCGGCGGGTGGACCGATCGTCCAAAAATCCCCATATTGAGTGAAAAGGAGACGATTTTATGAGCGAGACGACCTTCAAACCTACCCGACGTTTTCCGCGTATCCATTCCCGCCATACCGTCATGGTGAGCCGCAGGGGGCCCGAGGCGCTCGAGGGCCTTACGACGACGGAGGTCGTGGGTGAGGGCGGGTGCATGTTTCTACACGAGAAAGCTCTGGGCGATGGGTCCATCGTCGAGTTGGCCATTACGATCAAGGACCAGCTGATAGAGCCGATCGGCCGGGTGGTCTATGAGATTCCGCGCGAGGACGGCAGGTACGAGATAGGCGTGGAGTTCATCACCCTCGGCCGGCGGGAGCGGGACGCCCTCCAGCAATTGTTCGACGAGCCCGAAGAAGAGGACTGATCCGTCCCCCGTTCTGCCGTCGAAATCCCAGACCAATACCTTTCATGCGGCGTTCCGTCCGGGGCGCCTTCACTTCTGACCGCCGACCGGTCGTCTCCCTCGCCCTTCCGCGAAGGAAGGGATGGACCCGGAGGGCTGTTTAGAACTATGGTGGTTCGGCGGAGGGTCCGCGGGACACCTGCGCGGAACGGACGGAGCGCAACGGGGGCAACGCGGCCGGAAGGAGAAAGACATGAAACGGGGATTCCTCTTTGGATTTTTTTTTGTCATCGTCTTGTGCGTTCCCGGGCCTGCGCCCAAGGCACAGGAGATCTCGTTCTTCGGCGGGGTTACCCGCGAAGGCAGGATCCACGATAACTCCTACGCGTGGGCCATCGACTACCTGCAGGGCATAAACGCACATTCGGCCTTCAGCGTGGCCTGGGTCAACGAGGGACACTTCCCCTACCACCACCGGGATGGCAACGCCTTCCAGTACTGGCGCCGGTACACCGTCCTGCACGGACACCTGACCCTGGCAGCTGGGGCCGGCCCCTACCGCTACTTTGACACGACGAGCGCCGTGCATGGCAAGAGCTGGTCGGACACGCACGGGTGGGGCGCCATCGAGAGCCTGTCGGCGCGGTGGTACTTCGGCAACCGGTGGTTTACCGAGGCGCGCATGAACTGGATCCAGGCTTTCCACAGCTTCGACTCGTGGGCGGCGGTGGTGGGCGTGGGCTACCAGCTCCAGGCACCGTCCGACGTCGGCCCCCTGTCCGAGCCGCAGTACCAGGCGGAATGGACCACGCGGAACGAGGTCGAACTCCTCGCAGGCCAGACCATCGTCAACAGCTTCCACTCCGAATCCTCCGTGGCCTCCAGCTTCGAGTACCGGCGCGGCGTCGGCCGCTACTGGGATGCCTCCATTGCGTGGCTCAACGAAGGCGACAGCCGGATCGTCCGCCGAAACGGCGCCATAGTGGAGCTGCAGGCCGTCAGGGCGTTTCTCGGCAGCCACCTCGTGCTCGGTGCCGGGGGCGGTGCGTACGTGGCGATCGACAAACGCCGTCCGCCCTATCCCGGCGAGATCGTCAACGGCGGCACGCTCGCCGGCATCGTCACCCTCAGGGTGGCCTACCGCATCGACGACCGGTTCGAGATCCCCGCCACCTGGAACCGCATCGTTACCGGCTACAACCGCGACACGGACGTCTTCCTCGTCGGCCTGGGCTACAGGTGGGGTTAGGCGCGAGGGAACGGGGCGGATGGGGCATTTGGGACTTGGGAATTGGGATTTTGGATTTGAAGGACGGCAGACGGGATGCCTTCGTGGCGACCGGCTGGAGCCGGCCGGATTCTTCGAAGGTCTTCGCGCGACACTTCCGTATCACTCGGTCACCGATTACCAATCACGCCGCTGCTTCCCGCGGGAGACTCTTGTCGAACACCCGCTGCTCCTTGGTGACCGTAACCCAAGGTTCTCGTAGAACGCGCGGGCGTCCTCCCTCTCCAGACGGCTGCGGACCCGGAGCTTGCGAACGCCGCGGCCGGCGGTCCAGTCTTCCGCCGCGGCGAGCAGGCGGCGGCCGATGCCGCGCCTGCGGTGGGACGCCGAGACCACGAAACCGCCCAGTTCCGCGAAGGGATCGGATTCTATCCTCGAACGCCAGGAAAACGTGGACCCACCCGACTACCTCGCCGCCGTCGCAGGCCGTGAAGACAGCGTGTTCGCTCGAGCCGATGACGGCCTCCAGCCTGCTCTTCGATTGCTCGGCAGTCGCCGGATAGCCTAGTTGTTTGGATAACCCGGCGATCGCTGCCGCGTCCTCCGCCTTCGCAAGCCGGATCACGATGCTCTCCATGTCCACCTCCCGGAGATAAACCTTGTTCAGAGCTCGACGCCATATGAGTTGTCGATCAGGCACCGCCACTTCCCGTCTCCGCACTTCCGGAAGACGTAGGTGGGTCTTCGCTGCATCGAGACCCCTCGTCGTGCCACGCCCTCTGCGGACAGTTGGAGGCGGCATACGACCAGGGCGCCGCCGCCGCCCTCGACCACGTGGAAATCGCTCTGTGTGATTTCCAGACTCTCGTTGAAGTAAGCGAAAATCGCTTCGAAGGCCTGGGCGATCTCGTCTTTCCCGTGTGCGAGCCGGCCCGGTTCCACGACCAGCGTCGCGTCGTCGGTGTAGAAGTCCATGAGCGCGTCGAGGTCACGCGCGTTGATCGCTTGGTCGGCCTTTCGCACTGCAGCGATGACCTCGTGCTCGCACATGTGAAACTCCCTCGCCAAGAAATCGTCCGGTCAGGCCCCGGGGATGTTGGCGCGCGTCTGGGGATCGTCCACGAGCCAGTTGTTGCCTTCATTCGCCTCGATGAGTTCGTGGAATTCGTAAGACGCGTAATAGCCCTCCGCGATGAAGGGGGCGGACTCGGCGATCCGGCGCGCGTCCTCGGGCGAATCCGCTGCAATCACCTGGATCGCGCCCTGGGCGTCCCTGAACGGACCGCACAAGATGATATAACCCTCGCGGGTATACCGCCCGAGATACGCGACATGCGCCAGCAACAGGTCGCGTGACAGCGTCCCGCGTTGCTTGTCCCTTAGCAGCAATACGAATTGAGGCACCCTGGCTCCTTTCGGTGGGGCGAGCCCAGCCTTTCGGCCGGTTATCCTGCCTGGATCATTTCTTCTTCAAGGGTTTGACTGTGACGTCCTTAAGCAGAAGAGAAGGTGCTCCGACAGCCTCGATCTTCAAGTCACCTGCCGGAGAGATATTGACCTTGACAGATCCCGCCACCGCTCCCTCTCCTTTGTTCTCTGCATCTAGGTTGATCTGTACGGCACCCAGAATGTGTACTTTTTCGTTAATACTTGCCCGACACATCTTCTCCGGAGATATCAACAACAACATCTTTCCACCGTCAGCCGTTTGGAGACATCGTACGATGGCAAAATGGGTTGTCCCGATATGCCCGGCCGGTGTCAGCTTCTTAAGTGCCTTGGAAAGTCCCTTTTGCCCCTCCGCCGCGACGACGTCCCTCAGCGCCAGCACATCGTTTCGGGTCGATAAACGGTTAACAATGATATGGAAGAAGCCCGCCTTCCAGAAGGGCCAGCCCCCACCATTGTTTTGGGCTATCCCCTCAATGCGGAAGGGCGCTGTAAGCTTTTTTTTGGCATGCTGGTCTTGCCGGGCCATGATTGCAAGGCAGAAAAGAAGCGAGATCAAAAGAAAGAAAACCGAGAATTTCTTCTGGAAACAGTAACTAGCCATATTATTAATCCCCTCTCTCGTCCTTCAGCACTATGATTAGTCGCGTTCCATTCCCTCATGACACGTTCTTAATCAAAATACTACACCTCAGGTCACGACCTTGGAATGGACCTTCACCTGCACCTGCGGCAACTCTGGCAAAATGAAAACAGGAATCTTGATTGTCCACTTTCCTCGAAGCCACTTTGAATGTCCTCCGTACACTACTTCATGAGGCGACGAATCCCGGCTTTCTGGTAGGATGAGTCACAGGGTAGGGACGGCGATCTTGAAAGGCGTGCGTCGAAACGTTCGACGATCAAAGCGAGGGAGATCGACATGGAGACTGTGGACATCACGGTAATCGGCGCGGGGGTCGTCGGGCTCTCGGTGGCGGCTCACCTGGCTTCCCCAGAGATTTCCCTGCTGGTCCTGGAGCGCCACGAGGCCATGGGCATGGAGGCGTCGAGCCGGAACAGCGAGGTCGTCCACGCGGGCATCTACTACCCGCCCGGCTCGCTGAAGGGCCGCATGTGCCTCCGCGGCAACGAACTGATGTACCACCTGTGCGAGAAGCACTCGATCGGGTGCGCCAACTGCGGCAAGCTCATCGTGGCGGTCACGCCCGAGCAGGAGAAGCAACTCCCCGCCCTCTGCGACCAGGCGAGCGCCAACGGGGCCAGAGGGCTCAGGATCATCGGCGCCGAAGAGATCGCGAAGCTCGAACCGAAAGTGAGGGCGCGCGCCGCCCTGCACTGCCCGACCTCTGGCATCGTCGACTCTCACGGCCTCATGCGCTTCTTCAGGAACCGCGCGAGAGACGCGGGGGTGAGCTTCGCCTTCAACGCACCCGTCAAGGCCCTCGACAAGGTTGAGGGCGGCTACGAGGTGCGCGTGGGCGACCCGTCGGGCGGGGACTACCGCTTCAGGAGCCGGGTCGTCGTCAACTGCGCGGGCATGGGGGCCGGTGAAGTCGCCGCCATGGCCGGCATCGACGTGGACCAGGCCCACTACCGCATCCACTACCGGAAGGGGATCTACTTCAGGATCACCCGGCGCCTGGGCGAGATGCCCTCCATGCTCATCTACCCCGTTCCTCCGGAGGACGCGACCGTAGGCGTCCACACCGTGCCCGACCTGGGCGGCGGCATGCGCCTCGGGCCGCACGACGCGTGGGTAGAGGAGGCCGAGTACTCGGTGGACCCGTCCTTCCGGGACTTCTTCTTCGAGCGGTGCATCCCCTTCCTTCCTGCGCTGGAGCGAGATGCCCTGGAGCCCGACACGGCCGGAATCCAGTCCAAGCGCTACGGCCCCGGCGAGGAGAGCCGGGACTTCGTGATCCGCCACGAGGCCGACCGCGGTTTGCCGGGCCTCGTGAACCTGATCGGCATCGAATCCCCCGGCCTGACGTCTTCCCCCGCCATCGGCGAACTGGTCCAGTCCATCGTGGCCGAGTTACTGAGATAGATCAGGAAAGGGAAGGCGAATAAACCACAGAGCACACAGAGTGCACAGAGAAATATTTGGATTGAACAGGGAGGATTGGAGGAAGGGAGGAAAAAGAATCTACATTTGGGATTGCGGATTGTGCTGC
Organism: uncultured Acidobacteriota bacterium; assembly: GCA_963724125.1. Taxonomy (GTDB): domain Bacteria; phylum Acidobacteriota; class UBA4820; order UBA4820; family DSQY01; genus CAVRTJ01. The sequence continues at coordinate 16,580 of CAVRTJ010000002.1, read as the reverse complement.
GGCAGACGGCTTGCCTTCGCAGCAGTCGATGCTGACATCGGCCGGCCGGCCTTTCGCGGAGAACACAGCAACCAGACACTAGACACTAAACACTGATTACTAACCACGGTCCGTTTCCGGTACGAGGATTATTAATGGATATCCGATGTGTAAAGCTGGCCTGCTTCTCACCGACGGGGACAACCGGGGCCATCGTGGAGGCGGTGGGGCGCGGGATCGGCCTCGATGACGTGGAACACGTCGACGTCACGAAGCCCGAGGCGCGGGAAAAGCCCCTGCGCACGTCTCACGACGACCTGCTGGTTGTTGGTATGCCTGTCTACGTCGGGCGCGTCCCCGCTCTGCTTAACGAGTGGCTGGGCCGCATCCGGGCCGACCGGACCCCCGTCGTGTGCATCGTGGTCTACGGCAACCGCGCCTACGAGGACGCGCTCCTGGAGCTCAGAGACGTCCTGGCGGAGCGCGGCGGCGTGCCCGTAGCAGGCGCAGCCTTCATCGGGGAGCATTCCTTCTCAAGTTCTGGTACACCCATTGCTGTGTCGCGTCCCGATCCGAGCGACCTGGGACGGGCCGAGGCCTTCGGCCGGAGAATCGGTGAAACGCTCAACTCCATAGAGTCACCCGATCATGTCTCCGGCCTGACTGTTCCCGGAAACCAGCCCTACAGAGAACAGGAGGCCTTGTTTTCAGTCGATTTCATCGCCGTAGGAGACACCTGCGTGACATGCGGCACGTGCGCGGAATCGTGCCCCGTGGACGCCATCGACCTGAACGACCATGCCCGGACCGACAAGGACGCCTGCATCCTGTGCTGTGCCTGCATCAAATCCTGCCCCGAAAAGGCGAGGTCGATGAAGGACGGCGTCGTCAAAGACCTGGCTGTCCAACTGAGCCGAATGTGCGGGGATCGCAAGGAGCCGGAACTGTTCCTGGCCGGGACGCATTAACCGCAGAGCGCACAGAGGGCACAGAGAAGAGATGGAATCTCACAATGAGTCGGTGAAGCAGTGAGAACTGCAAGAGGTCTGGGCTAGTCTTCTAGAGCTCCAGCCCAAAGCCGAAAGGCTGAAGTAAAAGACGTTATGGGGCGGGCCTTCGAAGGGCCTCTTGCAACTAATCACTTTATCACTTGGTCACTGGATCACTGCGCCGCAAGGCGGACAAGGATTTGGGAATTGGGAATTTAGAACGGCGAGGGACGAGCCGATGTAGCGGCCGGCGGAAGCCGGCCAGTTCGGCTTTTCACTTGATCACTATTCACTGGATCACTTGATCACTGAGCGCCTCGGCGCGCCAGGGCTGGTGCACCGGAGTGCCCCTCAATCACAACCGCACCATGGGCAGTGGATGGAGCGGATGGCGGAGAAACTGCCGCAGGGTGAGGTCAAAAAGCCGGCGGTGAAAGCCGGAGTTGCGCAACTGGGAACGGACTGACCGGACCTCGGCGCGTGTAAGGCCGGAGCGGATCAGGCCGAGCGACACGTCCGCAAGATCCGCCCGCCTGAAGCGTTCCACGGAGTCTTCGAAGGGGCCGCGATAGGGCCTTAGTTTGTGGTGGTTGACGATGACGGCCGTGACCTCGTCAACATGGTCACTCCTGTCCGTGGCCTCGAGGTACTTCTCGGCAAGAAGGACCGACGGCTCGAGATAATCGAAGGTTCCTGCCGTCCAGATGCCGAGGTCGTGAAAGGACGCCGCGATGACCACATGCTCCGTGCAATCGCCCCCTAACAGGCGAAAGAAACGCAAAACGCGCATGACGTGGTTCTTGTAGGCCGTAAGGTCCTTTCCCAGGGCTCCTGCGTGGGCCTCAAGGATGTCCTCCGCCACTTGCACATGAGCGATGCCTTCCCGCAAGGGGCCTCCTCCGATCCGTGGCCTGTGCGCAGCCGCCGGCTTCCGTTTGATCACTAATCGCCGGGCATCGCCGGACGGCGCCTGCGGAAGGAAAAAAACATGGGAGTCTTTCGCCGGTACCCGACGTATACGTTACCCAGGCGCCTCACCAGTTCGGGCTCTTCGATGTACTTCAGCTCCCAGACGTTCAACACAACATACACCGGGACGAAGAAAACGACGAGGGAGAAAGAGTTGAGAGTGAACCCGATGCCGAACAAGACCAGAAAGAGACCCGAGAGCATCGGGTTCCTGGCGTACCGGTAGGGGCCCGAATCGACGAGCTTAGGCGGCGGATTAAACGGCACCGGGGTTCCCTTCACCTTCAAGAAGTGAAGCACCGACCAGCCGGCAATGATCACACCCAACGCCGTAACCGGAATGGATACCGGAAGCCTTGCCCCCCCGGGAAGCAGTTGGGGCAAGTGCAGGATCCTGTCGACGAGAATCCCGGCCAGGACAAAGAGGGTGGTGAACCCAAAGAAGACCAGCGCACCGACCGGCGTGAGCAAGGAGCGAGTTCTCCTCGTTCCGGTCGCGGTCTTCTGGAGGAAGTCTATCCAGCGTTCACGAAGCCCCATTTCAGCCGCCCTCACTTGCGGCGCCGTCAGGCGCGATCTCCGGATCACTATTCACTCGATCACTTGATCACTTGATCACTTACCCACTTACTGACCCACCCATTTACTCACCCTCGCCCCCGCCGGCCGTGCAGACGCGGTTGCGGCCTGCGTCCTTGGCCCGGTAAAGGGCCCGGTCGGCCGCCGCGACGAGCATTGCGGGATTTTCCTTCTCCTGCGGGACGGCGTTCGCCACGCCGATGCTGACGGTCACGCAGGGGGCAACTCCGGAAACGCTCGTGTGGATCTCGAGTTTCTCGACCGCCCGTCTCAACCGCTCCGCGACCTTCCGTGCCCTGTCCAGGCCGTGGCCGGGCAGGACGACGACGAATTCCTCTCCGCCGTACCGGGCCAGGAGATCGCCGGCCCGCTGCAGTTCCCCGGACATGGCTTCCGCCACCCGTTTCAGGCACGCGTCGCCCTGCTGGTGGCCGTAGGCGTCGTTGAAGGGCTTGAAATGGTCTATATCGACCATGAGGACGGACACGGATGTGCGGGACCGGAGGGCCCGGCGCCACTCCGTGTCCAGAAACTCCTTGAACCGCCGTCGGTTGGCCACGCCCGTGAGCGCGTCCCGGTTCGACATGTCCTTTAGCCTGCGGTTCAGGTCCCTCAACTCGCGACCCTGTTCGGCGAGCAGGGCCGACCGTTCCTCGAGCAGCGCTGTTCGCTCTTCCACCATCGTCGTCAGGGCGGCCTCGCGGCGGCGGGCCGCGGCGAGCCTGAGCCTCACCAGACCGAAGACGCCGCCCAGGGCGAGCAGGGCGACGAGCGCGAGGAACCACCACGTCTGGTAGAAGCGGGGTAGCTGTACAAAGGTGAAGGATGCTCCGCGGTCGTTCCACACCCCGTCGTTGTTGCAGGCGATCACCCTGAACGTGTACTCGCCGGGCGGGAGCCCCGTGTAGACCGCATCCCTGCGCGTCGAGGTGCTCACCCAGTCGGGGTCGTACCCCTTCAACCGGTATCGGAACAGCTCTTTTTCGGGCGCGACGAGGCTGAGGGCCGTGAAGCGGAACTCGATGCGGTGGCGGCCCGGTTTGAGTCTCAGTTGGGGGGAAAGCGGCTCGGTGTGTCCGTCCACCTGCATCTGCTCGATGACGACCGGCGGCGGTTTCGTGTTCAGGTGGATGGCGGCCGGATTCAACACCGCAAGCCCGCGCATGGTGGCCACGCACAGCCAGCCGCCACGCGTCCGGCACCCGGACGGTTGCATACCGCCGTTGCATTCGCTGCTGCCCATACCGTCCGCCCGCCCGTAGGTTTCGCAGGACACCCGGTGGGCCGTCCCGTCCGCCACGGCGTCCAGCTGGTCCCTGGTGACGCTGAAGACGCCCTTGTTGCAGCTCATCCAGAAGCGGCCTCTCTTATCCGGGATGACGACGAAAACCGTGTCGCTGAAGAGCCCCTGCTCGTGGGTGATGTTAGCGAATCGCCCGTTTTGCAGGCGGCTCAGACCGCCCATCGTCCCTATCCAGAGGGTCCCGTCCGGCTCCTGGTGGAGCGCTGTGACGCTGTCGTTCACGAGCCCCTGGTGGGTGGTGAACATCTTGAACGCCCCGTCCTGGTACAGGTCCAGGCCGCCCGTGTCCGTACCCACCCACAGCCCTCCGTCTCCGTTTTCGAGGAGGCAATTGACCTCGTTTCCCGACAGCCCGTCCTTCGGGCCGAAAAGCCGCACCTGCCCGTGCCTGATACGGAACAAGCCGCTTGCGGAGCCTGCCCAGAGCGTCCCGTGTCGGTCCCTCATCAGGCAGTAGATACCGGTGCCCGAGAGCTGTTTGTCGCCGGGCAGGAACCGCTTCACACGGCCGTTCTTCCACGTCGCCAGGCCGCCCACCTCCAGGCCCATCCATATGGTCCCGTCCCCGTCCTCCATGAGGGTGTTGACGGTGTTGCCCGGCAGGCCGTCCTTCGTGGTGATGTTGGTGATGGCCTCCGCCGTCCACCTGGACGCCCCCCCGCCGTCGGTCCCGATCCAGATGCTGCCGTCCCTGGCCTGCAGCACGCTGTCCACCAGCCCGCTGGCCAGGCCGTTCCGAGTGCCCAGGCTGAAGAACTTGTCCTCGCGGAACCGGTTCAGGCCGTAGGCCGTTCCGACCCAAAGGTCGCCTTCGCGGTCCTCGGCGATCGACAGGACCTGCCTGTTGGAGAGTCCGTCCTGCACCCCGTAGCTGTCGAAACGGCCGCCCATGTAGCGGGCCAGGCCGTCCTTGGTCCCGATCCACAGGCACTGGTTATCAGGGGTGTCGTAGAGGGCGTAGACCGTGTTGTGCGGGAGCCCGTCCCTGGAGGTAAACCGCGTTATCTCGTCGTCGGGGCCGATTCTGAAAAGCCCCTGGTAGCTTCCCGCCCAGACGTTTCCCTGCGTATCTCCGGTCAGGGTGTAGTACCAGTTTCTGCCCTTGACCGGCATCGGGAATTCCGCCAGTCGGCCCTTTTGCATCCTGGCCAGTCCGCGGTTGGTGCCGATCCAGATCGCGCCGCCGGAGTCCTGATAGATCCCATAGACGACTTTCCCGGGAAGACCGTCCTTCACCGAAAAACGGGTTACTGTCCCGCCGTCCAGGCACCACAGGCCCGACGAGTCCGTGCCGAACCACATCCTGTGATGGTCGTCCTCCATCATCGAATCGACGCGCACACCCCTGAGTTCTTCTGCCGCTTCCGGTTCCGTAAAGGTCCCGTTCCGCTCGGTCAGAACGCCGCCGGAATCGAACGACATCCACAGGCCGCCCTCGTGGTCTTTGACCAGCGTGACGATGTAGCTGTCAGGCATCAGGGGCGTGTTGTCCTTGTTGAAGACCGTAAACCGGACGCCGTCGAACCGGACGAGCCCCTCCTGCGTGGCCAGCCACAGGTAGCCGCGCGGAGACTGCACAACGGCGTTGATGGAGTTCTGGGGCAGGCCGTCCTTTTCCACCCATACGCGGTGCCCGTACTGGACGATGAGCTTGCCCGGGTCGAGGGCGTGGACGGGAAGGCTGGTCGAGAACAGCGCGACGAGGAGGACGACGGCGGCCGCGGGCCCGGAGGGGCGGCGCACCACGACCGTCCGCCGGAGACATGCGCCGATTCGCCCTGCCTTTGAAGACCTCACGATGGTGGCTCCCTGACCCGTTCCAGTGTAGGGCGCGAACCTGAAAACGGCAAGGACAAGCCGCGATCAGCACAGCTTTGGCAGGTAGCCATCGTCCGGGTGGGCGGACTGCAGGGAGGTCGGAGCGACAAGACGCATGGAAGAGGCGACGGAGTGTCCCAGATGTCCTGCCACGGCTGAAAACCGAGATCAGGCCGCTGTTCCCCGTTCCCTTTCCTTCGCCCGGACGTAGAGAGGCACGGCGATCAGCAGGAGCAGGCTGAATCAGGCGAACGAGTCGCCGATCTTGGAATAGGCGGTGGTGGCCCCTTCGGTGGGGAGTTCCGCAATCAAGACCTTGTCCGCGCTCCTGAACCAATCCGCTTCGCTGATCACGCGCCCCGTGTAATCGACGCCCACAGACATGCCCCGATCCGTCCGGCGGATCAGGTTGAAGCCCTGCTCTATGGCCCGCCATTCGTTGCCGGACGCATGGACTTTCCAGTAGTCGAACAGGATTTTCTTGATCACGATTGTTCCCCCTGATGGCCCCGGATCAGGACCTCGATGTGATGGCGGATGAAGGCCGGCTGATGGCCCCACGGAAACCGGGGCAGCATGATGAGTGCGGACGTCAGCCCGTGCATGCCGACCCACAGCGACTGACTGATCAGCCGGGCGTCGCTGCTTGAAAACTCTCGCGCTGCGACGCACGCTTCCACGGCCTCCACGAGCACGTCGAACGACTTGTGCGGCCTGTAGGAGCCTTCCCGGTCCGGCCGCTGGATCATGAAGGCGAACTGGTAGTGGTCCCGGTTGTTCAGCCCGAACATGGCGTACGCGTACAGCAGATCGCGCAGCGTCCGGAGGGGATCGGATGCCGACCGCTCGATGGCCGTCAGTTCCCTCCTGAGTTCATCGAATGCATCTTCCACCAGTTGCCCGAGGATTTGTTCCCTGTTCTTGAAGTACACGTACAACGTGCCGGGAGAACATTCGGCCGCTTTGGCCAGCTTCCGCATGGAAAACTGCTGGATGCCTTCCTCGATCAACAGCGACCGGGCGTGTTCCAGGATGGTTTGCCGTAAATCGTCCTTCAATTGATCCTTGGCCGCCCTAAATTTCTTCGCTTCCTCCATTGAACACCTATCATGGTATTGAACACTGTTCAATATAGGGCATACCAGACCTCGATGCAACAGGTTTCGTGAGCGGCTTAAAATCCGCCCGCCGGCCGGATTTTAGAGGGCTTCTGCGAATCGTATTTTGAAGGGTTAATCAAGGATATTCCCGCAAAGGTCACCAGGTGCAGCCCACCTCTTGTGTTGGTGGGCTACCTTGGATCTGCGAGCTTGCAGATTTTCAGGTAGAGAACGTCGATGTACACCAGGCATAAGAGGAGCAACGCGGCGGCCGCCCACCACAACCAGGAGTACCGGGGAACGGAAATAGAAAGCAGGAACATGGCGATGATCGTTAACGAACTCGAAAGGACTTCCCGACGATACTTTCTGATGTTTCTCGTCGAATCCATCGCCACCTCTGGTTCAAAGAGGGATCGAACAGCGGCCTCTGATGCAGCTCTTGCAATCCAATATCCAAGACCCGCGCAGGGCGCTCCTCCGATCCAGACCCCGTCTAATTTCACAGCTGTGTGAATACTCGGTGCCGCTTATACGCATCACGGGTTTCCCCGGTTCTCGGAAGACTTGTGCCTGACGTAGAGCATGGCGAGAAGGATGGTGGCCAGAGCCATGAGCATCCCGGCCGCCATTCCCAACCAGTAACGCAGCCCGCTGCGCGCGTCGGCGCCCCAGGCCATGATACCCAGGCTCGCGAGCAGCGCGGCCCAGTAGACGTACCGTCCTGCACCGAGCGTGCGAAAGAACGGTGTGCCTTTCTTTTCCGGGACGAAGAAATAGAAGATCGAGCCGATGAGCCCCAGCGCACAGCCAAGGACGACAACCGGAACCGGACGACCCAGCATACAGGCCAGGTAATAGACGAACATGGACACGGCGAAGGCGCGCGACCATGCTCTTTCCGCCGTGCCGCCCTTTCTCCATTGGTACAGGCCGTAGAGGAACCAGATAAAACCTAGAGCCCCTGTTGCGTAATCCCATGCGGTTGCAGTCATCGTTGTCTCCCATCCGATTAGGTGTGGGCACTGACCCTTCTTACGCTCCGTCGACGAGGAACAGCGTGCACTCCGCGCTGTTCGAGGCGCAGGGGCTTGACCGGGGCGTACTCTTCCGAATCCACGAAGGCCTGCGCGCTCTTCATGTCGGGAAATTCGACGATGACGAACCGCGTGGGCGTCCAGAGATCGGTTTCCCTGACGTCCATCGTTCCGCCCCTGGCCCGGTACACGCCCCCGTACTTCTCCACGATCGGCTTCGCCAGCTTCTTGTATTCCTCGTACGCCTCCGGGTTGTTGATCTTCGTGTCCACGATCAGAAATGCGCTCATTTGAGATCTCCTTTGGCCATCCAGCGGCGGGTCGAGCGGAAGAGCGCCGGGGGATAGGTTCCGTCCCGCAAGGGAGGCCAGCCCACGGCCCCGGCCGGGCCGACGACTTCCGTGCCCTGGCGCTCCGTCAGAGGCAGGGGTGCAAAGACGAGCCCCACAGATGAGGGCGTGAATTTCGCGGCGGTCAGGCGCTTGAGGACGAGCGGGTTCAACCGGCGCTGGGCCGCCTCGGGGAGAAGGCCCGGAAAGAGGCTGGGGATCAGCGCCACGAGCCGGTCGGGGCCTTCGCGCGGCAGAAGAACGCCGTCCCCCTGGCCGACGGGCTGTTCCAGCAGGAACCGCAGTTCCCGCGGCTCCGCCGCCGAGGCGCTCAGGGCGGCGGCGGTTCCGAAGGCCCAGTCGTCGTAGACGGCGTAGGTCAGGGGGCCGTAGGCCGGCACATAGAGGGCCTTCCCGCTCGCGGAAGGGGTGCCCCTCATCGGCTGCGGCAGGACCGCCCCGACGAGTGACGGCACGTCCTCGAAGCGCTTCCCCTCCAACTCGAAGGTCCCCTCCAATCGCCAGAAGGGAACCCACGCCGTCCCCGTCGCCTTCAGGGACTCCGGCGGGGGGGCATCTCCAGCGAGGTGTAGGGCTTCTCCTGGAGCCCGTCGGTCGAGGATTCCAGGACCCGCCCGCAGTTTGCGCACAGGATCCAGTGGGTCCGTCCGCCGGGCTTGGCGTCCGCGCCGCACTCGGGACACCGGAAGGGGAGAACGCGAATCGAAGGGGGCTCGACCGCCCCGGCGTCGAGGACATCCCACCGGCCGCTCTGGGCCCGTTCCACCTCCTCGGCCGCGGGGTAGCCGGCGACGGTCCGGAACTGGCCGTCGAGGAGGAACCACTCGTTTCCCTGCGGCGTGTCGGCGCATACGTAGTAGTAGGGGCGGTAGACCCACCAGGACCGGGAGGACACGATGTCCGATTGGAAGGAGATTGGGTCCATCTCGGAGGCGAGGAGCTGCCGCTGGGCCCGCCACCTGCGCGTGGCCTGGGCCAGGTCCACCTCCACCTCCCTCGGGCGGATTAGCTTGTGGTGTCCAATGTCCTCGGGAGAGACGGGCCTGAACCGCTGCTGGGCGGCCCAGAGGCCCTGGTCCCGGAAGTTCCAGCCCTGCGGGTAAGCGGGAAACAGGTCCTCCGCGACGAAGAACACGTTCCGGAAGACCTTGCGGTCGGCCGGCTTCACGCGCCCCAGGGCGTGGAAGCCGAGGGTGACCGACACGAGGACGTAGGGGGCGTGGACTCTCGTGTAGGCGCGTAGCTTGAAGAGGTGCTTGCGCCGCTCCTTGATGGTGGCGATGGCCGGCGCGTTCGGCTCCTCGACGTCCATCTGGGCTAGGAGGCCGTTCCGCCGCCGGCGATCCTGGGCCAACCCCTTGAGGCGGGCCTGCTCCCGGAAGGCGTCATACGTCCCGAGGACATCGAGGAGGTCTTCCTGCGAATGGATGGCATCCTGCGCCATGAGGTAGCCCCGGCCGGACGGTTCCGGCCAGTACAGGACCGAGTCGCAGAACTCGCACGTATTGAGGCGCTGCAAAAGGTGCCAGCGGTTCTTGCCCCCGCAGTTCGGGCAGGAGGCCTCGACCTCCAGTTGGCCTTCATTCTCCTCCTGGTGCTTCGCGTGCGAAGGGTCCAACTGCTTTTCCACGGTGCCTCCCCAGGCCAGGGTGTTGCCGGTCCAAGCGCCTGGCCGCCATAGATGAACTTAACCCCGTGTGCTCCGGCCTCTTTCGATACCTTATCAGGATACCACCTCTAACAAAGCGGACTGGGGGTCAGACCGGTTCCCGCTCCACGAAAGGCGGAGAGGCAACGGTTGTTCTTGCTCGCATATAAACCTGGGCCCCAACGAATGAATGAGAACATGGGGGCGTCCTTCGAGGCGGACTGCAACCTTCATTCGACGGGAACCGTACCTTGAAGAGAAGGAGAATGTGTTAGGCTCCAGTGGGTTACACAGATTATGCCGACGATTGACGAGGAGAGGTGACATGCGACGAACGATCTTGTGCGTGCTGGGCTTCTTGATACTCGGCGCCGCGGCGCTGCAGGCGGCGCAGGCCAAACATCCCGTGACGGCGGAGGAACTGGTGCAGATGGTGCGCCTTCAGGAGGTGGACCTGTCTCCGAACGGCAGGCTGGTGCTCTACACCGCCGGCCACACCGGGTTCCCCCAGTCGGACAAGTACGTTTCGCATGTTTACATGGTGCCTGCACAGGGCGGCGAACCCCGGCAGATGACCGCCGGCAAGAAGGGCGAGGCCGCCCCGGCCTGGGCGCCGGACGGCAAGTCCTTCGCCTTCCTGTCCCGGCGCAACGGTTCCGTGCAGATCTTCGTCATCCCCGTGGACGGCGGGGAAGGCCGGCAGATCGGGGACCTGAAGATTTCACCCGAATCGCGTCTCGAATGGGCGCCCGACGGCAGGAGCATCGCCTTCCTGGCGGTGCCAGAACCCACGAAGGAAGAAAAGGCCGAAGAGAAGCGGACGGGCGGCGTGGAAATCGTCGAAGCGCCGCGGAACATGACCCAGCTGTTCGTCATGTCCTACCCCGGCGGCGAGGTCCGCCAGGTGACACCCGGCGACTACAACGTCTCCGAATTTTCCTGGGCGCCGGACGGCCGGCGCTTCGCGCTGATGACGGCCGGGAGCCAGCTTCTCTACGACAACATGGTCGAACCGTCCGTGCGCGTCATCGACGACCAGGGCAAGACGCTCGCCGTGCTTTCCAGGAAGCCGGGGCCGGCCCAGGGGCCGCCGGTTTTCTCTCCCGACGGAACACAGGTGGCCTGGCGCTACGCCACGAAGGGCCTGAGCGACATGAACGGTGTCGCCGTGGCCTCGGCGGACGGCGGCTCCTTCAGGAACGCCGCGTCGAAGGTGGACGTCCACTTCTTCAAGATCGCATGGATGCCCGACGGCAAGAGCCTCATGGCCCTGACCATGGAGGGCACGCGGGCCTGCTTCAGGCGCCTGGATCCCGCCACCGGCGAGGCGCCCCTCGTCTTCGCCCCGGCGGGCGTATCCTACGGATTCAGCATGGACAAGGCGGGCGACAGGATGGCCTATGCCTTTACCGATCCGCGCACGCCCGGGAACCCCTGGACCGTTCAGACGGATGGATCCGGAGCGCGACAGCTGACGGACCTCAACCCCCAGGTCAAAGACTGGCTGGTTCCGGACCTGGTAAAATTTCACTACGAGTCCGCCCCCGGCGTGACGATCGAGGCGCTCTACGCGCCGGCCACGGCGAAGGCCGGGCCGGGAATCGCGCCGGTCATGGTCATGCCCCACGGCGGCCCCGACTGGATGGACCAGGAGTCCTTCAGCGGCCTCGTGGCCTACCTGTCCGGCCACGGCTACAGCGTCCTGCGGGTGAACTTCCGCGGCAGCCTCTCCTACGGCATGAAGTTCTACGAAGCCAACCGCGGCAAGGAGGGCTTCGCCGACTACGACGACATCATGGCCGGCGTGGACTACTGCGTGAAGCACAATCTCGCCGATCCCGACAAGCTCGTCATCGGCGGCTGGTCCTACGGCGGCTGCATGACGGAGTGGGCCATCTGCCGGACCCATCGCTTCAAGGCCGCCGTCGTGGGCGCCGGCGTGTCGGACTACATCTCCAACTACGCCGAATCGGACATCAACCACGGCCTGGCGGGCGAATGGGAGTTTTTAGGCAACCCGTACGACAACCCCGAAAACTACATGAAGGATTCGTCCATCTTCCACATCCGCTCCGTGCAGACGCCCGTGCTCATCCTCCACGGCAAGGACGACACCCGCGTGCCGTACTCCCAGGGCCTGGAGCTCTACCGGGCGCTGAAGACCACCGGCAAGCAGGTGGAGATGGTCGCCTATCCGGGCGAGAATCACGGCTTTCGCAAGCCCGAGCACCAGATCGACCGCATGAAACGCTGGCTGGCCTACTACGACAAGATCCTGGGCATCGAACGGAAACCGGAGAAGAAGAAGCCTTGAGTCCAATGATCAACGGATGGTCCGGCGGCCGCCGCGGACGGCTCCGGGTACCGGGCTCCCCGTATGAGCAGCCACAGGAGGAACGGGACCTCTCCCAGCACGCCCGTCACCATGACGAGCGGTGTAAAGGACGGCGCAGCGACGTTCGCCGCCGCCCGCTACAAATCGTCAATTCCGCGGACAATGCTCCGTCGCCATCTTTGAAAAAGGCTGAAAGGTAAATTCTGCCCCCACTTCCCCCCAAAACTCCCCATCAGGAGGCTAAAGAAACAGACCTGACCCCCGGCTCCTCTTTTATTTCAGTAAGTTGACCAGGGAACTAGCTGCTTCTCCAACGCGAGATGGATTTTAGCAGCATCCTGACCACCTGGAGAACGGCGAAATCTGTCACGTTAATCCACAGGCAATCTTCCGAATGGATCTACAATCGCGTCTCCGTGAACCTTTCCATGCGCCCAAATTCTCAAGCCGGACTGTCTATCAGAACGCGAAAACGCCGCCTTTCAATGGCCCGGTGGCTACGAATTCGAAGAAAGCTCTCGAGTTTGACGCAAGCCAGCAGATAGGTGTCTTGGGAATCGGTTTTTATGCAGCAGACGACCGGGCTGGCTAGTTTAGAAGGCCAAACTTGGCCGACAACATCAACAACGTCCCCCACCCGAAACAGATGAGGATGTGGATGGAACACAAGTCTCTAGGCAGGATCGGCAGAGGATCACAATGAGCGTTTGAGAAATCCACGAATAATATGCGATCCCCGCGGCCAGGGCAAGAAGGAGCGATAACACAACAAGGGCCCTCTTCATGTCCCTATCTTCCTATAAAAGACAAGTCGCTGGCGTGAATCAACCATCGTATTCATCCACCAATCTATAATGAGGAGCTTATGGTGCAGATGCGACAGGCATACCGCGCCCAGGGCGATTGCATAAGGAAGCACTGAAGCTAGCTCTCCGCTCTCAATCGCCATGATCGCCCCTTTTCAATTCTGACCCCCTTTATGACTACCGGGCACCCGATTCTCATTCCTCTTATTTTGCGTCCACGAATACGGCTGAATCCAGCTCGTATTCCTCCAAGTTAAGTATCGCGTCCCCGGAATTATCCGGCCTTTATTACTATACCGTTAGCAGGATCGTCGGGAGGAGAAAATGAGGATCAAGAGTAAAGCCCCAACCCCTATTTTCGCACACGCGCAGGTCGTGAGCCGCCCGGCCACCGATTATTCTCCCGCTTCCAGGCTTTGAATTGGACGATTCCCGTCTCCGGCCCATTGGGCCGGTATTTTCTCTCCCGTACGTAACGGTGAAATGATCGATAGGGCCAATCGACGACTCGGTGCACGAGGCCGTGCTTGACCGGATTGTAAAAGATGCATTCCGGATGGCGCCGGAAGTCAGTCTCATGCCGGATCGCGTGCTCCCAGTAGCGCCGCTGCCAGAGGCCGGCCTCTCGTTTGGCCCGCTTTGATTCAGAGCGTTTTGATGGTTGGCTCTCAAGAACAGGCACGGCGAGACGCGTGAAATATCTTTTGATCAATTGAATGCGCAGGGGGTAGTCATCGTCGTCTCCGGGCAAGGTGACAAGCATGTGCAGATGGTCCGGCAATACGACGATGGCATTAAGCGTGAAGGGGTGGTCGCCCCGTACGCGGACGAGCGAAGTTCGCAGAGCGCGCAGAAAAGGCGCCTCCGTCAGCATGCGGACGCGCTGCTCCGTCACCAGCGTAAAGAAGTAGCACCCGCCCGAAATGCGCACCCGCCGGTAATTTGCCATGCGGCAATCGTATCAACGGCGCACAGCCCGCTGCAACCGCCCGCGCAGCATTGATCGCGTAGGGTGGGCACTAGCCGCGAAGGGGCGGTGCCCACCTTCACCGCCGTGCAGGCCCGCACGATGTTGAAAGAACGGGACGGGTTCCAATTACAAAAAAAGGTGGGCATGAATGCCCACCCTACTCTAGCCCTTAGCCCTTCTCTGTGCCCTCCGCGTCTCTGCGGTTTGCGCCTTGCGGCGCCGTAATTAGGGGAGTAGGGGATTAGGTGATGAGGATTTATGCCGGCCTTCGAAGCTATACCCGCATCCTACTCCCGGACTCACTTACTCACCTACTCACTGAAGCGGCTCCGCCGCTTCAGTTCGCGAACATCCTCCGGTGGTTCTCATGAATATGATCCCCGATGCGCCGGATGCGGGCCATCTCTTCTTCTGACAGCGGGCCGAGGTCGAGGGCTCTGAGGGCCTCGCGCATCTGGTCGAGGTTGGCGGGGCCGGTCATGCAGACGTCGACGGCGGGGTTGGACAGGACGAAGCGGTAGCAGTCGGCGCCGCTGAGGGGCTGTTCGCCGCCGGGCATCTTCTTGGGCTTCAAGAGGTCGCCCCAGCGCGTGGCGGTGTAGGTGACGACACCGGGGCGGTTTTCCGCGGGGAGGCGGGCGAAGACGTCCTCTTCCGCGCCGCGGTGGACGGCGTTGTAGCGGACGTGGAGGACGTCGAAGCGCGCGTCCTCGGCCAGCTCGGGGAAGAGCGGGCGGTGGTGGCCGGAGAGGGCGAGGAAGCGGAAGAGGCCGCGCTCCTTCATGGCCATGGCCTCGTCGAGGATGCGCGGGGAGGGCACCTTGTTGTGCCAGCCGAGCAGGAGGACGTCGGCGTAGTCCAGGCCGAGTTTCCTGAGGCCCCGCTCGAACCAGCCGTGCATGAGCCTGGCGGACCGAGCGTAGCTCTGCATGACGAGGACGAGGTCGTCGCGGCGGCCGCGCCGGATCAGGTCGCCGATGGCCTCGGCCATGGGCCAGGTGCGCCGCGAGCCCCAGTAGAAGTAGTTTACGCCGTGGTCGAAGGCCTCCTCGTAGGCCTCGCGCGGCGCGCCGTAGCTGCACGCCACACCCATGGGCCCGACCGACAGGCCCGTCCGCCCCAACGTCTTGCGCCTTTCGAAACCCTCGCTCATGGATTTCCTCCCCGAATGGGCATCCCGATGATCAGCGCGTTAATGGAGACATTGTAGAACGAAGGCGTTGACGAGAAAAGCGGAGCTGGGTTCAACAGCGAGGCGGTGAGACGATGAGAAGAGATTTGGGAATTGGGATTTCGGATTTGGACAACGGCTGGGGCGGGACATGGGAAAGGCGGAAGGCGGAAGAACAAATTTGGGTATTGTGTCCCAGTAGTGTCCGGTTAAGAGTCGAATAGAATCAGCTGTTTACACGGACTAGGCTCCAGAGATTGGGGGCTCTTGTTTGTAAGTAGTTGATAAATGGGCTCTTTCTCGAAAAGGGAGAGGCTGAGAATTTGAAGGATTTCGGCGAGACTGCGATAAATGTGGAGCTGCTTTTTGATGATCGCCACGAGCAAGTAGACGCTGATGGCAGTCCAGACCTGCGTCTTCACGGCATTCTCGCTTATTCCGTAGAAAGCCTTGATGCGCAGGTGTTGCTTGATCCAGCTTTAAAAGATCTGAACGTACCATCGACACTTGTACAGCTGAGCGATGGTCAATGCGGGCAAAGCGAAATTGTTGGTGAGGAGGATGATCCGCTGGTTATTCGCTTCGTCGAAAAAGGTGATTCTTCGCAGGGGCTCCGGATAGAGACGCGAGCTCTTAGGGCCTCGGAGTGCAATAGTGTGATCCGATCGCAAACCGGTGCTCCGGTTCACTGGGCGGTAGCTTCGGCGCGTGTAATCGTGGTTCCGCTTGCCTCGTACGATAAAGGACGAGAGGCTCCGGGTGAAGATGTAGAGCCGAGCGAAGTCGATGTACCCGCGGTCCATGACATAGATAGCGCCAGGCTCCAGTGGCAGCTCGTCCAAGGTCGTTACATCGGCCGTTTTTCCGTCCGTGATATGCACGAAACAGGGAATCGTACCGCGCAGGTCCAGCAACGTGTGCAGTTTCACCGCACCCTTGTGCCGCCTGAAGTGCGCCCACGGGAAAAGAGACAGGCAGAGGTCGATCGTAGTGGAGTCGAAGACATAGGCGACCTGTTCGAGCGAGACGCCGAATTCCTCTCGTGCGTACATAGCCCGTGCCGTGCGGATCAGGACATGGGCGAAATCGGCGTAGATGCGCCAATCTCGGGTCTCGTTTGCATCGGCCAAGGTCGTCCTGGACACCGTCCCGCGGATTCCCGCATGGTAAAGCTTCGAATGAAAACTCCTCAGGCACGTCACGATATCCCGGAGGCTTTCTCGATAAGTCAATTGGGCAAAGGCCATGCAATAGAACTGATCGAGGCAGAAAAAAGTGCGGAGTCTGTAATCTCCACGGTAGCGCCGCACGCAGGACCGAAAAGCGTGCAGTGGCAAGAAATCCATCAACTGGGAAAACACTATGCGCCCTGCATTCATCGACCATCCACCTCCCCATCACACAGGATGGTGCATGGCCGAACAGGAGCCCAGCGTTGAAATCGATAACAGCTAATAATCGCCGCAACACCATGAGCATCAATCGGTTACGGCATGCCGAAGCGTTCTTAACCGGACAGTACTGAT
>CAVRTJ010000001.1:0-13832 GCA_963724125.1 uncultured Acidobacteriota bacterium | reverse complement strand
CTCTTCCAGCCGTTCCGCCATCACACCCATCACACCCATAACGTCGTCCGGCGTCAGTCCCGCCGGGCCGGCCTCCACCAGCTATCGCTCTCAGGTCATGATTGTCCCGGAGCAGATCGGCAATGACCATGTCCCGCCGCCTTTTCCAGCGAGGTTTCCTGCGTGCGGGGAGTAAGGACGGTTCCCCCGCCTATGGTGCGGGCAGGCGAAGGCAACCGCAGGATGAAACGGTCGTCCGGCCACGCCACCACAGGAACGGTGGTCCTGATTTGCGCGAGCCCCTCCTCGCCGGGGGCGAGCGCCACGGAACCGCTGAGGTGGACATGCGCCTCAACCTCCTGGGTGTGAATGTGGAGGGTGCAGACGGCGCCGGTCTTCAGATTCCTTTTAGCGGATGCCAGTACACCGAGCCGGACGTCCAGCAGGTGCGTAGGGCGGCACGACCCCGGCATGGCCGCCATGTGACCGCGCGCAAGATCCGCATGCCTTATGTCCGGCAGGTTGACCGCGACGCGCTGACCTGCCAGGGCCTCGTCTACCGAACGACCGAAGATCTGCAACCCCCTGACCCTGCTCTCACCACCGTCCGGGTACACAACGACCCTGTCGCCGACTGCGAGGGACCCGTCGATGCATGTTCCCGTCACGACCGTTCCGAATCCCTTGATGGGAAAGACCCGGTCGATCGGCAACCTGAAAGGGCGATTTCTTGGGGGCGCCGGACACGATTCCGCCTCCCCGTAGATGGCCGCCAGAAGGTCCTGAAGGCCCTCGCCTGTCACGGCGCTCACTTCCACGACCGGCATACCGGTCAGTCCGCACGAGTCCAGGAATTCGGTGAGCTCCAGGAGGGCCAGCTCGCGCGTCTCCCGATCCACAAGGTCGACCTTGTTCAGCGCCACGACGCCCCTCTTCACGCCGAGGAGCGAAAGGATGTCGGCATGTTCGACGGTCTGGGGCATAACGGACTCGTCGGCCGCGACGACCAGCAGGCAAAGGTCGATGCCGGTGGCGCCTGCGAGCATGTTTTTCACGAAACGTTCATGCCCGGGCAAATCCACGAAATGCAGCCTGCCGCGCGCCGAGTCGAGGGTCGCGAAACCGATGTCCAGCGTTATTCCCCGCCTCTTTTCCTCGTCCCAGCGGTCTGCATCCATCCCCGTCATGGCCTTGACGAGGAGCGTCTTGCCGTGGTCGATATGTCCCGCAGTACCTACCACCACATCACGCATCACCACTCCAGGAATGATCGTTAAGACGCACCGTTCCCACCGGCCTCCCCGACCGCCGAATCCCCACGCCTCCCAGGGCACGCGGCGCCCCCAAACCAGAAGAAAGACAGGGCCGAATCTCCATACCGATATGATTTTCCGGCCTCGAATCCTTCCGGGCATTTCGGTGGGTTCTTGGCTGCGTGCTCGACAACCAGTAGTCCGCCGGGCCGCCACGCTAGGGAATAACGCATGGCGCCGAGAACCGCAGGCCAGGACTTGTCGGCATAGGGTGGATCGCAGAAAACGATCCCGGGCCGGAAATCGCTCTCCGCCAGGGCTTTGAAGGCACGGTCCACGGATGAGGGGAGGACCCTGCACCTGCCCCCCGCTTCACGGCCGAGACCCTCGATGTTGGAACGCAGAACGCCCACGACCCTGGGGCCGCTCTCAACAAAAACCACCTCCGAGGCCCCCCGGCTCAAGGCTTCGATTCCCACCGCGCCGGTCCCCGCATAGACGTCCATGAATGCGCTCCCGTCCACGCGCGGTCCCAGAATGTCGAACAGCGCCTCCCGCACTTTTTCCGACGTGGGCCTCGTCTTGAGTCCCGTCGGCGCCTTGAGCCTGCGGCCCCTGAAGGCCCCGCCGACTATTCTCACGTTGACACCTCTTACCTAAGATTCGTATTATAGGGGAATCCGGTCCCACGAGGATAGGACTAACGGCGAAAGGAGTCGGGCCATGGGTAGCGTAAACAAAGTTATTGTGCTGGGCAACCTGGGCCGTGATCCCGAACTGCGTTATACGCCCAACGGGACCGCGGTCGCGAATTTCACCATAGCGACCAACGAGACCTGGAAAGACCGAGACGGCCAGAAACAGGAGCACACGGAGTGGCACCGCATCGTGGTGTGGGGCAAACTGGCTGAAATCTGCGGAGAATACCTCCGGAAAGGCCGACAGGTCTACATCGAAGGTACCTTGAGATCTCGCACTTACAAGGACAAGGAAGGCATCGAGAAGAACGTGACCGAAATCAGGGCCGACAACATGGTCATGATCGGCAGAGGCGACGGCTCAGGTTCGGACAGCGGGCGGGGGAACAGCACCTCCGAAAAAGCCCCAGAATACAGCGACGACGATATTCCTTTCTGAGCGCGCAAAGGGTCCTCCCGAGAGGCGACGAGAGCGGACTACACCGGCGTGCACTCCTTTCCACCGGGCGAGGCAGCGCTTCGGGCCGGGGGAACCGAAAGAGCGGCATGCACGAAATCGTGTCAATAGATGCAGGCGGCGACGCCAACAAGTCCTATGTCGTTCTGCATCCGGATGACAATACCGCATGGTGCGTGGATCCCTCCTACGCGGCTCGTCGCATCCTCGGTTTGATCCACGGGGCCGGCTGCGAACTCACGGAGATCTTCCTGACGCACACCCATGGCGACCACATCGCTTCGCTTCCCGAATTGCTTGGCGGAGGATCGACAGGACCGCGGGTCTGGGTTCACGAGGCGGAAGCGGCCGGCGTTCCCGGCGCGACGCCCATCGCATCGGAGGGCGCGTTGCCCGGCCTGCCGGACGTCACGGCCTTTTTCACACCGGGCCACACGCCTGGTGGCATTTGCTACAGGATCGGCAATGCCCTCTTTACGGGAGACGTCCTTTTCGTGGACTGGATCGGCCGCACCGACCTGCCCGGCGGCGACTCCATGGCCATGTTCTCAAGTCTTGCCAAGCTGAGAGGACTTCCGCACGATCTCGTGATCCATCCGGGGCACCATTACGGCAGCCGGGAATCGAGGTCTCTTGGAGAGGAGATCCAAAATAACAAGTTCCTCGCCTGCACGGACTTCGATGTCTTTCTGTCGCTGCTTCCGGAACTTACCGCATGATGCCTGCGGACGCCTTCGCTTTCCTCGGACACCAGCCCTTATGGCCCATCTACGCGATCCTCGCCGTTGTGGCCTGTCTCAAGTACGCACTCCCCTTCATTCCCGGCGACATGATCCTCATCATGTCCGTCTTCTGGATCGGCGTGAAGGACGGTTCATGGCTCGCGGTCGTGGGGGCCGTGACCATCGGCGGCACACTGGGCGCGCTCGTCGCGTTCTACTGGGGGAGTTCGGTGCAGAGGCTGCTCCTGAGAAGCCGAAAGGCCGAAAAGATGACCGCTTCGGTCCGGGCCATATTGAAGCGGTGGGGCTTCTGGCCGCTCCTGTTTAACAGGTTCATCCCCTTCATCCGGCCGTTTCTGTACCCGACGGCAGGCCTGATGGAGATGCGCCCGGCGCCCGTTGTCCTCTCGGCTCTCTTCGGGAACCTGTTCTTCGGCCTCTTTCTGGCGGCGCTCGGATACAGCGCGGGACAGCGATACGCCCGGATGAATTCCCTTTATCACGTTTACCAGCTCTGGCTGGGCGGATTCGTGGTCGTTCTGCTGTTCTCCCTCGCGCTCTACGTGTACATGAAGGGCAAGGCCGCTGCGAAGCGGCAGCCGTCAGCCGGGAACGCGAAAAGGGGCCGTCGCGGGTAGATACTCGATCAGTCTTTGTTGCTCAGGGGGCTCAGGCTGAAGTGCGTCGGCTTGACGAGGTTCAGGCGCTCCAGGCTCATGCGTCTGAGCGAAGTCGAACCGGTCGGAGTTCTCCTCGATGTAACGGTACACGTCCGGCGACACGGTTACGACGCCTTGCCTGGGGGGATTCATGCCGTCCGCGGCGTACGCGATCTGCTGGGCGATGCGCCACGGCGCAGGAATACGTCCACGCCCGTCGCAGCAGGGGCACACGCCGGTCATGATCCGCTCCAGATTCCTGTGGCTGCGCTTGCGGGTCATTTCGACGAGGCCGAATTCCGAGATATTGAGGATTCTGGATTTCGCCCTGTCTCGCTCGAGGGCCTCGTTGAGCTTTTTGACCACCGCCTCCCGATGCGCCTTCCGCCCCATATCGATGAAATCTATCACGATGATGCCGCCGAGACTTCGGAGGCGTATCTGCCGGACGATCTCCTCCACGGCCTCCATGTTGATCGCGTAGGCCGTTTCCTCGAGGGACTTTTTTCCCGTAAAGCGTCCCGAGTTCACGTCGATGGCGACAAGGGCCTCGGTCGACTGGATGACGATGCACCCGCCGGAAGAAAGCCACACCTTCGGGCGGAGAGCCTTTTCGATCTCCTCCTGCACGTGGAAATGCTCGAAGAGGCAGACGCCCCCCGGTTTCCACAACCGGACGCGGCCCGCATCCAGCCCAAGCCCCGAAAGCAGTTCTCTGCAGCGGGCGTACACCGTCTCGTCTTCGGTCATCACCGATCCGTCGCCCTTGAGCAGGATCTCGCGGATGATCCGGCCTATGAGATCCGCCTCCTGGTGAACGAGTTCCGGCGGCGCGCACCTCGCGCTCTTTATCCTGATGAGCGACCACAGGTCGGCCAGCCCCTGCATTTCACTTGTCAGTTCCTCGCCGGCGACACCCTCCGCCGCCGTTCTCACGATGAAGCCGCCCAGAGAATCGCGTTTGTACCGCTTGATCAGGTCCTTCAGACGCACCCGCTCCTTGCCCGCGATCTTCCGTGACACACCCACGTGGTCGAGGTTGGGCATGTAGATTAGGTAGGCCCCCGGCAAGGCGATCTGCGTGGAGAGGCGCGCGCCCTTCGGCCCCATGGGTTCCTTCGCGACCTGAACCAGGATCCGCTGGCCTTCCTTGAGTTCCTTGATCGACAGGCCTCGGTTCTTTCCGGACTTTTTTTCCAACCCGGCCTCGAGCACCGGAGGACCCATGTCGCCTTCGAAGAGAAAACCGTCGCGGTCGAGTCCGATGTCCACGAAGGCGCTCTCCATGCCGGGCAGAATCCGATTGATGCGACCCACGTAGAGGTTGCCGACGAGGCCATCCAGATGGCGGGGTTCGAAATGCAATTCCGTGAGCCTGCCATCCTCGATGACGGCCACGCGGGTCTGCCACTCGTCCACTGCGATCAGAAGTTCCTGTTTCATGACCTCACTCTGTCGTTGCCAGCGCGTTTCGAACGCTTGCGACACCGTTGATCTTACTCTCTTTTGGGCCATTGGTTAAGCGGCGGCCATGCCGGCCCGGTTTTTTCCGCCGCAGTGGAGAGGAAAAGAGCCGTCGCTGCGCCTGAGGCGTTCCGAGCGGGCGACCCGGCTTTGGAGAAGGGCCCGTTATTGACCTGCAAACTTCAATGCCGTCCTCGCGAGACCGAGGCCTTCCTTCTCGCGACCGGGGCACAGAACGCCTACGAAATCCATGAATCCGCCTCTGTCAAGATCCACCGTCACGACGTCGCTGCCGTGGTCCACCGCCAGGACCCGCTGCCTGAGGTCGTACGTTCTGCTCTTCTTCTTCCCGTTCCTTGTAATCGGCCAGGTCTCCGCCTTCAGAAAGCTGTCCAGGTTCCGATGACAATTCGAACGCGATTCCGGATCCAGTCACCCCAAATCCACGCGGTAAACCTGGACCGACAACTCGGCGAGCGCAGGGGCCCTGGCCGGGATGAGAAAGATCTTCTCGGGGATGATACCGGACGGCAGGTTTCGCTCGAGGTCGGCCAGGAGCCTGTCTCCGTCGCTCACGTAGCCGGTGAACTCCACCCACTCCTCCATACCCGCCACGCCCAGGGGCAGCGGAGAGGGCAACACGACCTTCGGCAACGGATGGTACCCCTGCGAGTAGGCCAGCCGGACCCCACAACGCCGGAAGGCACGAACGAGGGCATCGACGAGATCAAGGTGGCCGAGAAACCGGGCGAGTCCTTCCTTCCGGTATCGCAGTCTGTACTTGGCAGAAGGCGGCGTCTTCCATGGCATTTGAGATGGCTCGACCTCCGAAGGCGGTTCTTTCTCCAGCGCGCCGCTCAGACATTCCCGCGCATAGAAACCGCAGGCATAGCAGGACTCCCGTCCGCAGGTTTCGGTGGTCTCCGCCTTGCAGGCCTTCTCCCATTCCTTCCAGAGGGTGCTCTTTCTGATGCCGATGTCGATCACGTCCCAGGGCAACCTTTCGTCGCGCGGCCTCTCACGATAGAGATATCCCTCCGGGTCCACGCCGCTGCTCTCGAAGGCCTTCTCCCAGAGATCCATTCTGAAATACTCGTTCCAGCCGTCGAAACGGCAGCCCAGCTGAACGGCCTCTTCCAGGACGGCGGCTAGGCGCCTGTCGCCCAGGGAAAAAACGCCTTCCACGACGCTGCTGTCGATATCGTGCCATCGATAGGTGATGGGGTTCTTCAGAGATTTTCTGAGCCTTCCCTGCCTGTCATCCAGCACGTCAGGCCGCGCCATGGGGTGCCATTGGAACGGCGTGAAGGGTTTGGGCACGAACGACGACGTGGAGACGGTAACCCGCGGGTTTTTGCAGCCGGCCTCCCTTCCCCTGGAGACGACGAGGCGGGCGAGCCCGGCGATGGCCTCCACGTCCGCCTCCGTTTCCGTGGGCAGCCCGAGCATGAAGTAGAGCTTGACGAGATTCCATCCCGATGCGTAGAGTGCGTGCGCTGCCTTGGCGAGATCTTCCTCGTCGATCTTCTTGTTGATGACGTTTCTCAACCGCTGGGTCCCGGCCTCCGGCGCGATGGTGAATCCCGACTTGCGCCCCGTCGACAGCGACCGGACCAGGTCCTCCGTGAGGCTGCTCACGCGAAGGCTCGGCATGGCCACGCCCACCTGCTGGGAGGCGCCGTCGTTCGCCACCTGCGAAACCAGCCTCTCGACCCCCTTGTATTCCCCGGCGTTGAGGCTCAGAAGGGTCACCTCGTTGAATCCCGTAGCCCGCAGACCTTGTCTGACGGTTTCGCGTACCGATCGGGGATCACGGTCGCGCTGAGGCCGGTATACGTATCCAGCTTGGCAGAAGCGGCATCCCACCGAACATCCCCTGGCTATTTCAATGGAGTACCTGTCGTGGACCACTTCGTGGTGAGGGACGAGGATATCGGAGGGGAAGGAGAACCTATCTATGTCCAGCAGAACACGCCTTCTGACGGGGAACGGAACCCCGGCGAAGGCCGGTCCGGTAACAACCTCCATGCCCGAATCGGGATCCTCTTCCGAACGGTAGAGGGCCGGTACGTAGGTGCCTTCCACCTTCGCCAGTTCCAGGAGGAGAGCCTGCCGCGGAGCGCCCTTCATCCGGCGGATCACGTCGCACAAATCCTGGAAGCCCTCCTCTCCGTCCCCGATGAAGAAGGCGTCGATGAACGGCGCCAGGGGCTCGGGATTGCAGGCACACGGCCCTCCGGCGAGGATGACGGGATGGCTCGCGGTTCTATCCGCGGCCCGCAGCGGAATGCCCCCCATTCGGAGCATGTGCAGGATATTGGTGTACGTCAGCTCAAACTGAAGCGTGAAGCCTACGACGTCGAAATCGCCGAGAAACCGCTTGGACTCCAGCCCGTAGAGAGGCAGGCTCCGGTCCTCCATGACCTCGATCATGTCCGGCATCGGCATGAATACACGTTCCGCCCAGACGTCGGGACGCTCGTTGAGCACCTTGTAAAGTATCTTGAGACCCATGGTGCTCATGGCTATCTCGTAGCCGTCGGGGAACGCCAGCGCCACGTGGAGCATGTCGCCATGTTCGGACTTGACGACTTCGTTGACCTCACCGCCGGTATAGCGCGTCGGCTTAATCACCTGACTCAGAAAACCAAGATCCATGGCTGTCGCTCTCCCGGGCCGAATGTCGCTACTCCATGGCCCATGCGTTCTGCCGAGCAGGCAAACGCCCTACGATAACATATTCCCTCTTTGGCGGGAGCGCCTCCATCGTCGCCGATCGACCGTTCAGGGTCATTTCCCTTCCCGCCCACCTCCGCGCCCCCTTTTGGAGGGCATTTGAACAAAGCATGTTATAAAATATGTTTTGAGGAGGGCCAGTTCATGACCGATAAGAAAGACAGAAAGAGGACGTACCACAAGGAAACCCGCCTCATACACGGGGATTTCCATTCGCCGCACTGGGACTACAGCGACCATATCGTGCCTCCCATTTCGGCTTCGGCCGCTTACCGGCTCGAAAGCACAGAACGGGGCGCCAAGGGATTCCAGAGCTTCGCCAATCCCGAATTCAACCGCCACACCCAGCCGCCGATTTACATCTACGACAGGCTCGACGAACCGAGCCGCTCCATGCTCGAGGACAACCTGGCCGCCGCCGAAGAGGGCGAGTGCGGCGTGTGCTTTGCCACCGGCATGGGTGCGATCTCTGCAAGCATCGGTGTCCTGGCCAAATCGGGAGACACCGTTCTGGCCCATCGTACGCTCTATGGTTGTACCTACTCGCTCTTCAAGAACTGGATGCCCCGTTTCGGCATCACGGTCAAGATGGTGGATTGCAAGGACGTGGAAGCGCTTGAGGCCATGATGACGGACGACGTCGTGGCCGTGTACTTCGAGACGCCCTCCAATCCTGTCCTGGAGATCGTGGATATCGCCGCCATCCGGGCGGCTGTTGACCGCGTGAACGCCAATCGAGGCAAGAAGCGCAGGATCTTCATCGTCGTGGACAACACCTTCGCCACGCCCTTCTGCCAGCGGCCCATCACTTTAGGTGCCGACGTGGTGGTACAGTCCATCACGAAAAACGTGGGCGGATTTCGGAACCGACATGGGCGGCGTGTGGGTCGGCCCAACGCTTCTGGAACCCGACGTTCTGCTATTCCGGAAGGACATCGGCGCTCCGCTGGCGCCCAAGGCGGCCTGGCCGCCCCTCGTGTACGGTCTTCCGACCCTCGGACTCCGGTCCAGGCAACAGATTGACACGGCGCTAAAGGTCGCCCGTTTCCTCGAAGGCCACCCTGCCGTCAAGCGGGTCGTGTACCCGGGACTCCCGAGCCATCCGCAGCACGTCCTGGCCCGCAAGCAGATGCTTGATCGCCGAAGGCAATTTCGCGCCGGGCATCATGATCTACTTCGAGCTCAAGGGCGACCTCCAGGAGGCCCGCACCAGGGGGAGCCGAATGATGGACTACCTTGCGGACCACGCGCTGACCATAACGCTCGCGGTCTCCCTCGGGCAAATCAGGACGCTCATCGAGCACCCGTCTTCCATGACGCACGCCCCCCTGCCCGTCGAAGCCCAGCTCGAAGCCGGCATCGACCCCGGCGGCATAAGGATCAGTATCGGCCTGGAGAAGAGCGAGGACATCATGGGCGACCTGGAGGACGCTCTCGACGCCCTCACTTGATCCGCGGGTCATTCATCCAGGCGAACAGAAGCAGCTCGTGCGGCGCATGAGCCTGCCCTGCATCTGGACGTTGGGGTCCTCGACGGTTGTGCGCTCAGACAAGGAGGCGCCTTGCCGCATATTTTCAGGTGGACGGCCGAAAAAGGGATGACCGGGGATACGCCGGATGCGGTCCCCCCCTCCATCCTGGCAAGCGTCCCCGAGCTGGCCGAGGCACCGGCTCTCCTGATCCTGCCGCCTCTCTGGGACCACCACGGCCATATAGCGGCACACGGAACCGCCCTCGAACAGGTCGACCTGCGAGGATGCCCGTCCCTTTCCGCGGCGCTTGCGAAGGTCGAATCGGCCGCCGCGGGAGACGAACCCTCGGAGTGGCTGCAGGGGTTCGGGTGGGACCAGAACAAGTGGTCGAACGGGTACCCCGACCGCCGGGACCTCGACGCGATCGTTCCGGACAGGCCCGTTCTCCTCAGGCGCATAGACGGCCACGCGGGCTGGGTGAACACTGAGGCCCTCGAAAGGGCGGGGTTCGGCGACCATAGCCCCGATCCTTCGGGGGGGCGCCTGGTTCGGGAAGGCGGCCGGCTGACGGGCATCGTCCTGGACGGCGCCCTGAATCGAATGGAGGCGTGCATTCCGCCTCCCGAAGAGGCGGACCTGCGTCGGCGGATCCTGCGAGCCCTGAACGACCTCAAAGAAGCCGGCTTGGCAGGCGTGACCGACATGGGGCTCGAGGAGAGCCACGTCCGGATCCTGGCCGCGCTCGACCGCGAAGGCGCGCTGCCGATATCCGTAGAAGGGTTCCTCTGGGTGAAGGACGGCGTGGTGCCTTCGGGAAGCGATTACGAAGGCCGCCGGTTCCGGGTCAGGGGAGCGAAGTTCTTTGCCGACGGCGCCCTGGGGAGCCGAGGTGCAGCACTTTGGGAAGACTACGCCGACCAGACCGACGAGCGCGGCCTCCTCCTGTGGGACACGGAGGTGCTCGCCGGAGCGCTCGCCGAAGCGGCCGCACACGGCCTGAGGCCGGCCGTTCACGCCATTGGCGACCGTGCCGTGTCGCAGGTGCTCGACGCCGTTGAGCTCTCTCAGATCCCAGCCGGCGCGAGAATAGAGCACGTGCAGATCGCGCGGGCCGAAGATGTTGGTCGCATGTGCCGCCTGGGCGTCGTGGCGTCGATACAACCGTGCCACTACCTCTCCGATCGCGAATGGGCCATCGCCCGACTCGGGGCAGCCATGTCCGACGCTTACCGGTGGGGCACTCTCAGGCGCCGAGGCATCCCTCTTCTCCTGGGCACGGATTTCCCGATCGAGCCTCCGGATCCCGCTCGCAACTTCACCGCCTGCATGGAACGGGAAGATCCCGCCGAGCGCCTTTCCCTGGAGACCATTCTGGAAGCATACGGCCCGCCTCGCGGCTTCCCTCTCCACTCCGGGGCCACGCTTGCCGCCTTCGATCCGTGGAGTGCACCGGCCCATCCGAACCGCTTCCGTCTCGGCAGATGTGTTTCCGTGATGCCCGGAGCCGGCCCCCCATGACGCCCCTGCCCCCGGAAGCTCTTGACAGGCTGCAGAACTGGATCACGGAGCACTCCGGCCTCCGGGGCGTGGACTACAGGAGCACGTTTCTGGAGAGAAGAATCTTCCCCCGCCTGAGAACCACCGCCTGCGCCACCGTCGAGGCATACCTCGACTACATCGAAACACACGGCGCCGAACGCAGGGTGTTCCTGGACAAGCTGCTCGTACCCACCACCGAGTTTTTCCGCAATCCCGAGGTTTTCGAACAACTCGGCGCGCTGCTGCAGGACTGGAGAGCGCGGGAATCTATGGCCGGCCTGCGGATTCTAAGTGCACCCTGTTCCACCGGGGAAGAGGCAGTAAGCCTAGCCATTCTACTCAGGGAGACCCGCTTGAAAGGCCGCATCATCGCCCTGGACCGCTCCAGGAAAGCACTGAGGAAGCTCCAGGCCGCCACGTTTCCGGCAAAAAATGCAGAAAAGTTGGACAGGGCGCTCAGAGAGCGGTATTTTAAGCAGGAAGAGAGCTCCGTAAGGGCGGATCCGACACTCATGAAATCGATCTTGCCCGTGTGCGGAGACTTGACGTTCGGGATACCGGGAACGGGCTATCACGTGATAGCATTAAGGAACATATTTATCTACCTCACCGAAGAAGCCCAGAACAGGCTCTTGGGGGAGGTTGAGAGGGCTTTGGTTCCAAACGGCTTCCTGATCCTCGGGCGGGTTGAGTCGCTCGGCAGGAAAAGCAGTCATGGATGGAGGACGGTTGTGAGAGATGCACGCATCTACGCACGAGGGAGGGCCGAATGAAACTGAAGATAGGACTTGCCTTCATTCTCGTCGTCTTCATTCCGCTCATTGTTGGCATCCTCCTGGATAATTTCGCGGCTTTCGATCCCTGGCAGAACATGTGGTTGAAGATTTTCGTCGGGATTCTCGTGGCCGCCTTCGCGGCCCTCGTATGGGCAGGAATCCTGACGAAGAAGCTTGTGGCGCTCGCGGAACTGAGCGCCAAGGTCGCGGAGGGCGACTTGTCCCAGACGGTCACAATCGACAGCACGGACGAAGTCGGCAGGCTGGCGGCGTCGTTCCAGACCATGGTGACGAACCTCCGGGAACTCGTCAGACAGGTGCAGATAAGCACCGGACTCATGTACGACGCCGTGTCCAACCTCTCCGTGTCCACCGCGGAGGTCACCGCGTCCACGGCGGAGATCGCCTCGAACATCCAGAATATAGCCAAAGGAGCGGAGAGTCAGGCCGCCGACGTGGAGAGCGCGGTGGATGTCACCGAAAAGGTGGCCTCCGCGGCGTCCGCCATAGCGGACCGCAGCAAGACGGCCGAGTCCCATGCCATGGCCTCCTCTTCAAGGGCATCCGAAGGCACGGCAGCGGCCGAAGACGCCCGGCACTCCATGAAGGAGATCGTGGACCAGGTGGAAAAGTCCTCCTCCCAGGTCCAAACCTTCAACGAGCACGCCACGGAGATCTACTCCCTCGTCGAGGGCATCACCACGCTCAGTCACCAGACCCACATCCTCGCTCTCAATGCGGCCATAGAGGCCGCCCGGGCAGGGGACGCGGGCCGCGGCTTCGCCGTTGTCGCAGAGGAAGTCAGGAGGCTCGCCGAGAACACCCAGGATCTCGCGGCGCAGATCGCCCGGCTGGCTCAGGACATCACAGGCCGCACCAAGGACGTGGCCGACAGGATGGCCGAAACCAACCAGGCCGCCCTGCTCGGCAGGGACAAGACCGCCGGCGTGTCCGCGGCGCTCGGCAGGATCAGCGCCAGCGCGGCCGAAACGAGGGACGCCGTAAGGGCTATCGCCAAAGAGGCCGCTCTCCAGGCGGAGGGCACGTCGACACTGACCAGGAGCATGGAAGCGATCCAGGCCGTCGCCACCGACAACGCGGCGGGCACCCAGGAGGCCTCGGCCGCCACCGAGGAAACGACCGCCAGCATGGAGGAGATCAACCAGCAGGCCCAGGCCCTGATGGACGAGTCCAACAGGCTTCGCTCCCTGGTGGAAAAGTTCAAGCTTTGAGCCCTCGCGCGCCGTTCGAGTAGAAAGACCGAGGACAAGGGCATGGAGACCAACCGAACAGACCGGAGATAAGGGTGCAGAAACTCCTCGTGGCACGGGTCGGAAAACGGTTTTCAGGATGGCTCACACGGGATCTCTCCGACGTCAGACCCCTGCCGCCGGTCTACCCTTTGCCGGAGGCATTCCCCTACATCCACGGGAGCGCTTTCGTGGGGGGAAGGCTCATCACGGTCATCGACACCTTTGCCATCATGGGCGAGGAGGGCGATCACCCCCAGGAGGGTCTTCTCCTGAGGCTCGCCGCGCCCAACGACCACCTCGCCTTTCCCATACGTTCCGCAGAAGCCGTCCTTCCGTACACCGAACTCAACCTCCACGAAGAGAACGCTTCGGGCATATGGGCCGGACTTTATCCGTGGGGGGAGTCCTGGATCAATGTGATCAATCCTTCCGCCATGACGGCCGAACTCGCTCGCGCCGCGGCCGAAGCCATTCACCACCTATCTACAGGGAGAGACCATGCCTCATAAGGTTCTCATTGCCGACGACGCGATGTTCATGAGGGCCATGATCCGCGACATCCTGGTCAACTCGAACCGATACGAGGTCGTCGGTGAGGCTTCCAACGGCCAGGAATCCGTTGACCTCTACAGGAAACTCCAGCCCGATCTGGTCACAATGGACATCGTTATGCCCCAGATGGACGGCATCGAGGCGACGAAGGAAATCCTCAGAGCAAATCCCAAGGCGCGCGTTGTCATGTGCTCGGCCCTTGGACAGGAGGCCCTCGTCATCGAGTCCATCGCGGCCGGCGCCAAGGATTTCATAGTGAAGCCGTTCTCCGC